>NZ_JAANQB010000011.1:0-1524037 GCF_011605445.1 Cronobacter sp. HA18006
CGCGATCAACAACCTGTTTGACCGCTTCAGTTTTAAACTCTTCGGGATAACGCTTACCGCTCATGGGCACCTCTCTTTAAGCCATCTTAAATGACTCTGAGGTGTCTGTTAAACCCGTGGCGATTCATTATGACGTTGCCTATGGTAATCCACCATTTGGGAAGATCAACACATCAGAAGCATACACAGGCCGTTATAAGGGTAGTGAGTTTGAATACAAAGTGATTGAACATGCAAGTACCTTATCTTCATATGGCGTATGGATAGTACCGCAGGGTTCAGCAGGGTTTAAGTACTCTGGACATAGGTACTATGACGCTTCAGTACAAACAGCTAAGTACCAGAAGTTTGTTAATGATACGGGGTACTCATTTCAACCTGGGGTAGGGATTGATACCAGTATCTACAAAGATGAATGGAATGGCACGAATGTGATTTGCGAGGTGGTGACGGTTGATTATTAAAAATGTGATTTTAAGCAAGCGTAACGCAACATATAGTGCCTATACTTGCTTATTGCACCACATGGTGTATTTCACGCAGCAGGTAACTTGTATGGGTAAGAACCAACACGTAGTAACGCATTCTGATGGATGGGCTGTAAAAGGTGAAGGTAATGAACGAGCAACTTCTGTACATTCAACGCAAGCTGAAGCTATAGAAGCTGCTCGTGAGATTGCTCGACATCAACAAAGTGAATTGTTAATTCATGGACGTGATGGGCAGATTCGTTCTCGTGACTCATATGGCAACGATCCATATCCGCCTAAGGGATAAATTTTAGGAAAACAAAAGAGGCCAATGGCCTCTTTTTTTTGTCTTTTCAATAGATAACGTTGAATGAATATTTATCAGGCAGATCTTATTTCTTGATTCTTAGGGCAGCCCAGCGAAACGAAGCCGATCTTTGGCTGCTGCATTACATTGCTCATAGGTCAAAAATTCATCATTTATGGAGTTATCAGGGCGGGGATTTTACAGAGGTTGGTGGGAAATTTGTACTGGTATCTTGCGCCCGCGCGATGTTAAAGATTTTGTAAAAGTCCGCCGGGCCGTTCTGCGGCTGGCTACCCTTAATCGGGACTGCCATAAGGAGAACGCCATGCCGCTACGCTCGCCCCGTTTACTCGCTCTGCTGCTCGTTGTGAGCGCCTCCGCCGCCGCGCTGCCTGCAAAGGTGGATGTGCTTGCCGATAATCTCGAAAACCCGTGGTCGCTGGCGTTTCTGCCGGATAACCAGGGCATGCTGATAACGCTTCGCGGCGGCGAGCTGAAACGCTGGCAGTCGGGCAAAGGGCTTTCCGCCGCCATTACCGGCGTGCCGACGGTCTGGCATCAGGGGCAGGGCGGCCTGCTGGATGTAGTGCTGGCGCCCGATTTTAACGAGAGCCGCCGCGTCTGGCTGAGTTACGCCGAAGGCGGCAGCGACGGTAAAGCGGGCACCGCGGTGGGCTATGGGCGGCTTAGCGACGATATGCAGCGGCTGGAGAATTTTAAGGTGGTGTTCCGCCAGCAGCCGAAGCTCTCGGTCGGCAACCATTTTGGCGGGCGTATGGCGTTTGACGGCAAAGGCCATCTGTTCATCGCGCTTGGTGAGAACAACCAGCGCCCGACGGCGCAGGATCTCGATAAGCTTCAGGGCAAAGTGGTGCGTCTTACGGAAAATGGCGACGTGCCGAAAGATAACCCGTTTGTCGGCAAACAGGGCGTGCGCCCGGAGATCTGGTCTTACGGCATTCGCAACCCGCAGGGGCTGGCGCTCAACCCGTGGAGCCAGACGATATGGCTTAACGAGCACGGCCCGAAAGGCGGTGATGAAATTAATATTCCCGAAGCGGGCAAAAATTACGGCTGGCCGCTTGCCACCTGGGGCATCAATTACAGCGGCGAGCCTATTCCGGAGGCCAAAGGCGGCGAAGCGCCGGGCACCGAACAGCCGCTGTTCTACTGGAAAGTCTCGCCCGCGGTGAGCGGCATGGCGTTTTATAACGCCGACAAATTTCCGCAATGGAAAAATAAGCTGTTTATCGGCGCGCTCAAGGAGCAGAACCTGATCCAGCTATCGGTGAACGGCAATAAGGTGACAGAAGATGGCCGACTGCTGGAGAAAGAGAATAAGCGTATTCGCGACGTGCGCGTCGGGCCGGACGGCTTTCTGTATGTGCTGACCGACGAAACCGACGGCCAGCTGCTGAAAGTCAGCCCGGCGTCGTGATCAGCTCACCGGGATCATGACGATATTGCGAAACGCAGGGCGCTCGGTGAGCTGCTGATACCAGCGCTCCAGGTGCGGGCGCGGCGTCCACTCGATGCCGACGTTAAAGAGGTTATAGATGTGCGGCGCAGGGGCCATATCGGCGATGCCGAACGCGTCGCCGGAGAGCCACGGGGTTTTCGCCAGTTCGGCGTCAAGAATCCCAAACAGCGCGTCGCACTGCTTTTTGCTCTCTTCAATCAGCGCCGGGTCGCGCTGTTCGGGCGGCGTGCGCACCAGGCTGAAGACGACGCCGCGGTGCGGGGCAGGCAGCGTGCTGATGGCCCAGTCCATCCACTTTTCGCCGCGGGCGCGCTCAACGGGGCTTTCCAGCCACAGACGGCCCTGGCCATACTGCGCTGCCAGATAACGCACAATGGCGTTCGATTCCCACAGCACCAGACCGGTTTCATCGTCGCGCAGGCACGGCACCAGCCCGTTCGGGTTCATCTCCAGATAATCCGCGTCGTGGTTAACGCCATATTTGCCGCCCGCCGGAATGCGGTTATACGGCAGCTCCAGCTCTTCCAGACACCACAGCACCTTCTTCACGTTAGTGGAATTTTCTCGACCCCATACGGTAATCATATCTTGCTCCTTTGCAGATGAACGATGCCGCGGCGACGGCGCGCCACGAAGATATTCCATGGTGGAATAATCCCCACGCTTTCGCAACTCCCTGAAAATGCCGTGTCACTTTGTGACCGGAAAGTGAAACTTTAAAAACTTTACCCCCGCGCTGTTTCATTGATGGCGTTTGTGCGTTATTACTCATCTTTTCACCGATACGGTTGATTTGTAGTAGTTTCTGGAATGGATATTCAGGTGGCTCTTATGACCTCATTCTCACGCTCCGGCGCTCGTCGCGTGCTGGCTCTCTCAGGCGCGTTTCTATTGATTTCTCTCTCCACCGCCCACGCGGCCGACCCGATTGCGCCCGCCGCGCCAGAGGTCGACGCCCGCGCCTGGATCCTGATGGACTATCACAGCGGCAAAGTGCTGGCAGAAGGCAACGCGGATGAAAAACTCGATCCGGCAAGCCTCACCAAACTGATGACCAGCTATGTGGTCGGCCAGGCGCTCAAGGCGGGGAAAATTCATCTCGATGATAAAGTGACCGTCGGCAAAGACGCCTGGGCGACCGGCAACCCGGCGCTGCGCGGCTCGTCGCTGATGTTCTTAAAACCCGGCGATCAGGTGTCGGTGGCCGATCTCAACAAAGGCGTGATTATTCAGTCCGGCAATGACGCCAGTATTGCCATCGCCGATTATGTGGCGGGCAGCCAGGACGCGTTTGTCAGCCTGATGAACGGCTACGCCAAACGCCTGGGGCTGACTAACACGACCTTTAAAACGGTCCACGGTCTTGATGCGCCGGGGCAGTTCAGCACCGCGCGCGATATGGCGCTGCTCGGCAAGGCGCTGATCCACGACGTGCCGGATGAATACGCCATCCATAAAGAGAAAGAGTTTACGTTCAACAAAATTCGCCAGCCGAACCGCAACCGCCTGTTGTGGAGCAGCAGCATGAACGTCGACGGGATGAAAACCGGCACCACGGCGGGCGCGGGCTATAACCTGGTCGCCTCGGCGACGCAGGGCGATATGCGCCTGATCTCGGTTGTTCTGGGCGCGAAAACCGACGGCATTCGCTTTCGTGAATCGGAAAAACTGCTGACCTGGGGCTTCCGCTTCTTTGAAACCGTCACGCCGATTAAGCCGGATGCCGCGTTCGTTAACCAGCGCGTCTGGTTTGGCGACAGCAGCGAAGTGAAACTCGGCGCGGGCGAGGCGGGTTCAGTGACGATCCCCAAAGGCCAGCTGAAAAACCTCAAAGCCACCTATACGCTCAATTCGCCGCAGCTTACCGCGCCGCTGAAACAGGGCCAGGTGGTGGGCACTATCGATTTTCAGCTTAACGGCAAGAGCATCGAGCAGCGCCCGCTGGTGGTCATGGAAGCGGTAAATGAAGGCGGCTTCTTCAGCCGGATGTGGGATTTCGTGCTGATGAAATTCCATCAGTGGTTCGGGAGCTGGTTCTCGTAACAATGCGCTCCCGGCTTACGGGAGCGTTTACCACATCACGCTGACGTTTGCCGCCTGCGCCCAGGCGATAAACGCGTCGTCGGGCATCCGGTCGGTCGTGATGGTATCAAACGCCTCAAGCGGCCCCATACAGGCGGGCCGCACCTGTCCAAATTTGCTGTGGTCCGCCACGATCACGTGACGCTGGGCCATCTCCAGCGCCCAGTGTTTCACCGGCAGTTCGTCGAGATTAAAACAGGTCGCGCCATACTGGGGATGCACGCCCGCTGCCGAAAAAAACGCGATATCGGGGCAGAGATTGCGCAGCGTCTCCTGGAAATTGAGCGGCTTGAAAATCGCGTTGCTGGCGTGGAATTCGCCGCCGCAGAGAATAACGCGGCAGTGCGGTTTCTCCTGGAGCGCCAGAAAGGTGTTGAGGGAATAGCAGATGCCGGTAAAAGGCAGGGCGTCATCCAGCGCGTCGATGACCCACGGCGTGGTGGTGCCGCAGTCGAAAAAGAGCGTCTGGTGCGGGCGGGCAAGCGACGCCGCGAGCGCGGCCGCGTGACGTTTCTCCTCCACCAGCCGGGTCTGTTCATCGCTTAACAGGTAGCGGCTTACCGCCACGCCGCGCGGCTCCAGCACAATGTAGCCGCCAAGCAGCGTGACCGGCGCGTCATTACCCTGCAGGTCGCGGCGAATCGTCATCTCCGAGACGCCAAGCAGCGCCGCCGCCTCTTTGAGATGCATTTTATCCTGTCGCTTTAGTGCCTGTAGCAGTTGCGCCAGTCGCTCATCACGCCGCGTTTCCATAGTTCCTCTTGCTCAACCCGGCACCACGCCCGTCGCGCGGTGCCTGAAAAGTCGTGCAATCTTACCTGTGGACCTGCGGTTAGTCACGCACCCAGCCTTTACGGATGGGCAGCGCGAAGCAGAGACGATAGAGCTGGCGCAGCGTGCGGTAGAGCGGTTCGCCAAGCGGTGCCCAGAGGATCTGCGCGCTCAGGCAGGCGAGCATCGCCACCAGCAGACCGCCCGCCATATCGAGCGGCCAGTGGACGCCGAGATAGACGCGCGACCAGGCAATCGCGAAGGCGACGGCCATTAACAGCGCGCCAGACCAGACGCGGTGCCAGAAGAGAAACGCCAGCGCGAAGGTGAAAATCACGGTGCCGTGATCGCTGGGATAGGAGTCGTCAGGCGCGTGCGGCAGGAACTGATGACCCAGGCCGACCACAAACGGGCGCGGATGCGGAAACAAATGACCCGCAAGCCAGGAGACGGCGAGGCTGATGAGCAGCGCCAGCGCGAACTTCACCACCAGCCTGCGCTCGGTCGGACGCCAGAGCCACAGTACCACCGGCAGCAGCGGCACAATCGAGATGAGATCGCGCGCGATAAAGGTCGCCAGCGCGATAAGCCAGCCCGGCGACGCGGGCGTCGCGTTAATTTGCAAAAACAGAAATTGATTCAACGCTTCCATCATAGGGTTGCGGGTTCCTTATTCATCAATGTGGTGGTCACGCCCCACGTCACCACCTGCGTGAGCCACACCCACCAGCCTGCCCACAGGTTATGGGTGAAGAAATGCGCGCCACGCATCACCTGGCCGAAGCCCATCGCGAACCCGAGCGCAATGCCCGCCGCCAGCGCCAGCCGGGCGTATCCCGGATGCTCACGCTTAAGGCCGAACCAGAGGCCCATCACCATAAAGCCGCTGGAGGCGTGCCCGCCAGGGAAACACCGACCAGGGCCGCTGCCGTCCGGTACCGCGCCAAAAAGCGGATAGGAGAGCGCCTTTCCGCCATACTCAACAAGATCCCACGGACAGCTGTGATGGCTGGTGGCCTTCAGGATGCCGACGACGGCAGCGCCAAGACCCATCAGCACCGCGACCATCATCCAGCGCGGATGGCGACGAATCACGCCATACAGCAGGCTCCCGACGGCGACCGCGATGGCGCAATATTTGGCGAGCCGGTGGTTGAGCAGATCAAGCCAGTGGTTGTCCTGCCAGGGAAAATTCCCTGCCGCGGCGTCAAACCACATCTGCGTCAGCCAGCGGTCCAGCGTTTCGGTGCGTGAAAGCCAGGTGAACAGCACGCCCAGCGCCGTTAACAGCGCAAGCTGACCAACATAAAAGCGCACGGGCAGGGAATAAAGGGAGATTGTCTTATTTATCCGGGGCCTGGCGGGCCAGAAAAGCGGAGATAAAGTACGCATCGCGGCGTTATCCGGAAGCTGAAAAGGGCCAGCATAAAGCGGCTAACTTAAGAAAACCTTAAACAACCGGGCGAAAGGCGCGCCACGCCCGGTTGTCGCACATAATTCACTATCGCGCGGCGCGGCAATTCATTACACTTTGCGCGATTTTATTGATGGATGACTCATGCAAACTCACGCAAACCGAACCGGACGTCTCGGACGCCAGGCGCTGCTGTTCCCGCTCTGCCTGGTGCTCTACGAATTCTCGACTTATATCGGCAACGACATGATCCAGCCGGGCATGCTCGCGGTCGTCGAACAGTATCAGGCGGGCGTCGAATGGGTGCCCACTTCCATGACCGCCTATCTCGCGGGCGGCATGTTTTTACAGTGGCTGCTCGGCCCGCTCTCTGACCGTATCGGCAGACGCCCGGTGATGCTGGCGGGCGTGGCGTGGTTTATCGTCACCTGCCTCGCCACGCTGCTCGCTCAGAACATTGAACAGTTCACCGTGCTGCGCTTTTTGCAGGGGATCAGCCTGTGCTTTATCGGCGCGGTGGGCTATGCCGCGATTCAGGAGTCGTTTGAAGAGGCGGTGTGTATCAAAATCACCGCGTTAATGGCGAACGTCGCGCTTATCGCGCCGCTGCTGGGGCCACTCGTCGGGGCCGCATGGGTACACGCCGCGCCCTGGGAGATGATGTTTGTACTCTTCGCCGCGCTGGCGGCCATCTCGTTCTTTGGCCTGTGGCGCGCCATGCCGGAAACGGCCACGCGGCTTGGCGAGAAGCTGTCGCTGCGTGAACTGGGCCGCGACTATAAAGCGGTGCTGAAAAACCTGCGTTTTGTGTCCGGGGCGCTGGCGATAGGTTTTGTCAGCCTGCCGCTGCTGGCGTGGATTGCGCAGTCGCCGGTCATTATCATCAGCGGCGAGCAGATGAGCACCTATGAATATGGCCTGTTGCAGGTGCCGATTTTCGGCGCGCTGATCATCGGCAATCTGGTGCTGGCGAAGCTCACCGCGCGGCGTTCCGTGCGCTCGCTGATTGTGATGGGCGGCTGGCCGATGATGTTCGGGCTGGCGCTGGCGGCGCTCGCCACGGTGATTTCATCGCACGCGTACCTCTGGATGACGGCGGGGCTCAGCATCTACGCTTTCGGCATCGGCATTGCTAACGCGGGCCTGGTGCGCCTGACGCTCTTTGCCAGCGACATCAGCAAAGGCACCGTCTCGGCGGCGATGGGCATGTTGCAGATGACCATTTTCACGGTGGGTATCGAAATCAGTAAACACGCCTGGCTTGGCGGCGGCAACGCGCTGTTTAACCTGTTTAACTTCGCAAGCGGCCTGCTGTGGCTGGGCCTGATGGTGATTTTCCTGAAGGACAAAACCGTCGGCACCCGCCCGGAAGCGTAACGCAAAACGCGACGGCCCGCCTGGGCCGTCGTCTCAGGCGAACGGCGCTTCGCCGTTCAGCACCTTGTCGATAACATCCAGTACACCATCCTGATTATTGGCTGGCGCACGATAGCGCGCGACCTTGTGAATCGCCTCCGGCGCGTTGTCCATCGCGAACCCAAACCCCGCGTGGCGCAGCATCTCGACGTCATTGCCGCCGTCGCCAAACGCCACGACCTCGCTATCCGCAATGCCCCAGCGCTGTTGCAGCATCTGAATGCCGTTGGCTTTGTGAAGCCCCGGAATGATGAGATCGATAGAGCCGTGGCCGCTGGAGACCGGCACCACGATGCCTTCAAACGCCTCGGTCAGTTCGTCCATTCTTTTTAGCAACTGGATATCCGGCAGGTTGAGCGCGAATTTAAAGAAAATGTCCCGCGCGTCGTGCAGGTCGTCGACAAAATCCAGGCGGTGATAGTAGCGCGCCGCCATGTTTTTGAAGCGCTCATCGTAGCGCTTAAGCGTGTAGCCGCTGTTTTTTCCGCAGGCGATAATCTCTAAATCGTCGAGCGTCATCAGGTGGTCAATGACGTGACGATACTCGTCATCGCTCAACTCGCCGTTAAAGACATCTTCGCCTTCGCATACCACCCACGCGCCGTTTTCCGCCACGAAGGCGATGTCGTCGGCGATGTCCGGAAAAAACGACGTCAGTTGATAGTATTGGTTGCCGCTCGCCACCACAAAACGGATGCCGCGCGCTTTCATTTCGGCGTACTGCTTAAGAAAACGCTCGCGGTGATAGGTTTTGTCGTCGCGTAAAAACGTGCCGTCCATATCCACGGCGATTAACTTAACTGTCATAAACGCTCCTTAAGGATTTACCAGGCCGGACGCGGTAAAAGTGCGGATAATGGCCTGTTAACATAAGCTGTGGTTATTAAAAGGATTTTCACTTAATTCAAATTTACACCTAAAGCTAAACTGCCTGGGGGCCGATAGTAGCCTTGTTAACGACTCTCCGATGTGCGAAACGGCAACCCTATGGCGACTATCTTCAACAACCTGATGTCCGGCAATGTCCTGACGCAGCAGAAAAAAACGGCCGCTAGCTTAAGCCAGTCCATCGAGCGGCTCTCATCCGGCATGCGCATTAACAGCGCGAAGGATGACGCCGCCGGGCAGGCTATTGCCAACCGTATGTCTGCCACGCTCAGGGCGAATGACGTGGCCTCGCGCAGCATGAACGACGGGATAAGCCTCTCGCAGACGGCCGAGGGCGCGCTTTCTGAAGTCACCGATCTGCTGACGCGCGCAAAATCGCTGGCGGTGCAGTCCGCCACCGGCACGCTGGATGCAAGCGATCGCGCGGCGATCTCCGCTGAATTCAGCGAGATCAAAGCGCAGATAGACGCCATTTCCACAGGGACAACGATTTTCGGCAAATATCCGCTGGCGCCCGCGGCATCCCCGCCACCACCCGCGTCGCAGCTCGGTAATATTCCGTCTATCAACCAGCGCTTTCCGGTGCCGGGCCAGCAATACACCTTTACTTCCGGGCTGGTGCCGCTGGCCTATATTCCCGCTGGCGCAACTGACATTACGCTGACGATTAACTCGGGCTGGATGGATGACGATATCCAGCTGTTCAGCCGTGATGGCAGCCATCTCGTCGGTACGCCGGTGAATGGCCCCACGCGCGACTTCACCTGGACGAATAACGGCGTGAACAGCACCGCGACGGCGAATACCAAAATCATCTCCACCGATAACGGTTTTTTGCCGGGTGCCAGCTACAGCGACGCGAACCTGACGCAGGGGCCGCCCACTTACAACGTGAACGGCGGCGCGGTGAAGCAGTACAATGGCATGACCATCACCTACAGTGGTGACGGCGACCGCTACGAGACGCCCGCGACAGGATGGGCCAACAACGGCACGGTGTCGCCGGGTGATTATCTGGAGCGGTTGTCCATTGATAAGGTGACGGAAGATGTGATCATCATGGTGGTGGGCAACGGCTCGTTTTACGGCCAGATGACCTGGACCAAACTGCCGAAACCAACCGATCCGCCGGATAACGGGCCGGTCAGCACCGATACGGATATCGTGATGAGCGCCGACTACGGCGAGGCGGTGCAGTATAAAACCATTCCCGGCACGCCTTCGGACACCAAAACGCTCGGCCTTGATACCGCGCGGCTTGATAATCAGCAGAGCGCGTCGCAGGCGATAGACGCCATCGATCATGCGATCGATACCGTAAGCGCGTATCGCGGCACTTACGGGAGTCTGGTGAATACGTTCGATTCGGCGAAGGCCGGGCTGGCGCAGGATACCGCCGCCACGACCGCCGCGCGCAGCCGCATCGAAGACGCGGATTTCGCGCAGGAGGCGAGCAACCTCAGCCGGACGCAGATCCTGCAACAGGCCGGGGACGCCGTGCTGGCGCAGGCGAACCAGCAGGCGCAGAACGTGCTCTCGCTTCTTAAATAACGTCACGCGCCTGCCCGGAGGCTGACTCATCCGGTGTCGCAGGTTTCGCCACCGCACGCGCCACCACCGCCGCCAGCGCCACCAGCGTTAATACCACCAGCATCGCGCTGCGTAATCCGTAATGTTCCCCCAGGAAGCCGAGTAACGGCGGGCCCACCAGGAAGGCGACATAGCCTGCCGTTGCCACCACGCTCACGCGCACCGGCGCATCCGGCCCGGTATCGCTCGCCGCCGAAATGGTCAGCGGGAAGCCGAGCGACGCGCCCAGACCCCACAGCAGCACCGACACGCTCGCGATAATCGGGTTATCAACAAAGATAATCAGCCCGATGCCGAGTGCGCCCATCATGGCGCTGGCGCGCACCACATTCACGCGACTGTAGCGGTCGATAAACCAGCCGCCAAAGAAGCGCCCAAGCGTCATGCCGAGCGTGAAACCGGCGTAGATCAGCGAGCCGGAAGTGGGGCTAAAACCGTGACCATCCACCATCAATAACGGCAGCCAGTCGTTGGCGGAGCCTTCGGCAAACGCCATCGCCAGGACAATCAAGCCAATCAGCAGCAACTGGGTATCTTTCCAGAACGGGATATGACCGGCAGGGCGCTGCTGGCGCGCCTCTTTCGCCTCTTTACCGACGCCGTAGGGAATAGCCTGCAGCCCGATAATAATCGGGATAATGGTGACCAGCGTGGCGATGGTCAAATGCAGATCGGCGCGAAAATGGAACGCCGTCAGGCTCAGGCCGATGCCTGCGCCAATCAGCGTGCCGAGGCTGTAAAAGCCGTGCATCATCGGCAGCACGGTTTTGTTCTGTAGCTGCTCGACCGTCGCGCCTTCCACATTGAGCGCCACTTCGGCGGAGCCCATCCCCGCGCCCAGCACCGCCAGCCCGCAGGCAAACAGCAGCGGCGAGGCGAGCCACAGCGCGAGCGCCATCAGCAACATGCCGATAACCCCAAGCGCCATGCCGTTGCGGATAACCGTATGCGTGCCGAGGCGCTTCACCAGCCAGCCGGAGCAGAGAATGCCGCTCATGGAGCCAACCGAAAGCCCGAACAGCACAATGCCCATCCCGGCGGTGGAGACCGCCAGCACGTCACGAATGGACGGCGTGCGGGTCGCCCAGGAGGCCATCAGCAATCCTGGCAGAAAGAAAAACAGAAACAGCGCCCACGTCCGGTGACGCAGCGCGGAAGAGTGATTCACGTCGGATGACATAGCCCATTCGCCTGGAGTGAAAAAGAAACCTTTAAAACGTAGCAAGGTTGTGTACATTTGTACACATACAGAAAATGCTTTTCCGGTTGAGAATTCGACACCCATGGCGACACGACAAAACGACCCGCAGCGCCGCGAGCGCATTCTGGAAGCGACGCTCGCCTGCATCGCCACGCACGGCTTTCATCATATTACGCACCGCAAAATCGCCCTTGAGGCAGGCGTGCCGCTGGGCTCCGTCACCTACTATTTCACTTCGCTGGAGGCATTGCTGGCCGAGGCGTTTACGCGTTTCGCCGAGAGCATGTCGCGCCAGTACCAGGCACTGATGGCACAGGCGCAGAGCCGCGAGGAAGCCTGCGAGGCATTAACGGCGCTGATTTGTGGCGCGCAGGTGACGACGCCTGAAAATATGGAGCTGATGTACCAGCTCTACGCCTACGCGAGCCGCCAGCCGCAACTTAAAATCATCATGCAGGACTGGATGCGCCGCAGCCAGCAGACGCTCGAAACCTGGTTCGACCCAGCGACCGCCCGCGCGCTTGATGCGTTTGTCGAAGGGATGACGCTGCACTACGTCGTTGACCGCGAGCCGCTGAAGGAGGCGGAGATCCGGGTAATAGTGTTGAGACTCGCCGGAGTCGATTAAATCCGCTTCAAAAATTAAGTGACTCAAAAGGGAAGGTTTTATGTGCCTTTACATAATAACATTTTGGTTAACAAACAGACGAAAATAGAAATGGGACGTTATTGATCGGCTTGTCACTATACATAGCTCAGCGCTTTATCATGCTCGCCGACAATATATTTTCTTAACTTTTTTGTGAAGTGGACATGTAGTATGGTGCCTAAGGTTATCCATAGCAAAATAAGCTCAGTGAGAGGCAGCATGACATATACAAATGTTTTTTCCTTCGGATAAACTTTTATCGAATTAGTCAGGTAACGCTGGCCTTCTTGCGTAAGAAAGAGATCGCAAATCCCTTTCTTTACTTCTGGTGATGGTAAGATACTTTGAGTGGCAACTCGGGTAATGTTCGAGGTACATTCGGCTTTACGCATATTCCACTTGCTTCTGGCAATAATGTTTGCCTGCCAGGCTGAATCGCGAGAAATATAAAAATATTCTCCGGTAGGCTTCCAGATAAGAAGGGCGTGCTCACCGGGAGTCTTAGCAGTGCGGATAACTACCGGAGCAGAAAAGCAAAAGGAACCGATAAAGAATAAAGCAAAGACACAAGGTAGGAACTTATCAAGTCTTTTGGTTTCAGGTATCTTTTTTGTCGAAAGTGGGATCATAAAAAAACGTAATAAGGAAGAAGGTATACCTGCATTTTCGAAAGTTTTAGCTTCTCCTTCACGCGGTTTTACAAGCTTGCTTTTTATATTAATTAGGAGTTTAAATACTGTCCCGATGGCTGTTACCAGCGTGATAATTGTCGCAACCGGCGCATTGGTAAACTCTGTGCTTATCATCGCTGTAATCGAATGCATTTTTCTGAATCCTGTGCGTGCTTGCTGTTTTTTATTATCTTATTTTGAACAGATATGACATGATTTGCAATAGTTGTGAAGAGTACATTGGCGTTATTATTTGTATGTTGGGCTATAACTTGATGAGATTATGATATATGTGAAATTATACCAGAAAACGAGTGCATGCCTTTGTGGCATAATGATGAAGCGATGTCTTTTCTTCGTCATCGAATTAATACAGAGTGAAAGAAGAGAAAATAAAATCTGCTAATTATGTGCCTGCCCACTTAAAAAGTAGGAATGAATTAATATCGCTAAAGGAGTTGATGTCGGGGCAAGCTGCAGCTGGTCAGCAACCGCTTTGGTAACCTTTGGTCTCAGGATAGGGAGAATGGGATGCATGACAAGGTTGTCGGCATGTGTGCTGCCTTACATCCAGTTAGCCCGTTGATAGAACCAAAGTGTGGCTGGAGTCTGGGATGGGGCTTCGTAAAACTCAAATACCGCGCTGTCAGGAATTTCACCCAACAAAAAACCCATCAACCTTGAACCAAGATGGCGGGGTTGATGGGCTCCACAAAATGGGGACATCAAAGAAAAGCAGTGGCACTAATTGAGACTGATGCTTTTTCGAAAAGTTCGCGCCATCTGCAAAATTTCTCGTTTTTTTATGTGCCGGGCCAGATGATGACGATAAGCGTACCGGCAAGCGTCAGCAGCACGTTGGCTATCGCATAGGTGCCCGCGTAGCCGAGCGCCGGGATATTGCTGCGCGCGGTATCGCTGATGATCTCCATCGCAGGTGCGCAGGTGCGTGCGCCCATCATCGCGCCAAACAGCAGCGCGCGGTTCATGCGCAGCACATACGCGCCGAACAGGAAGCAAATCACCACCGGCAGCAGGCTCACTATCAAACCCGCAAACAGCATCTGGCCGCCCACAGCGCCGAGGCCGTGGCCGATGCCGCTGCCCGCGCTCAGGCCCACGCCCGCCATAAACACCATCAGGCCAAACTCTTTCACCATCATCAGCGCGCCCTGCGGGATATAGCCGAACGTCGGGTGGTTGGCGCGCAGGAAGCCGAGCATGATCCCGGCGAACAGCAGACCGGCGGCGTTACCGATACCGAAGCTGAACGAGCTGAACTGGAAAGTGATCATCCCGATCATCAGGCCGACAATAAAGAAGGCGCAGAAGGCGAGAAGGTCCGTTACCTGGCTGTGGATGGAGATAAACCCGATACGGTCGGCGATGGTTTTCACGCGTCGTGCGTCGCCGCTCACCTGTAAGACGTCGCCTTTGTTAAGGACGATGTTGTCGTCAATCGGCATCTCAATCTGGCTGCGGATGACGCGGTTTAAGAAGCAGCCGTGGTCGGTGAGCTTGAGCTGGCCGAGACGGCGGCCCACCACGTTGTGGTTTTTGACCACGATTTCTTCAGTGACGATGCGCATGTCGAGCAGATCGCGGTCGAACACCTCTTTACCGTTGCGAAAGCTCGGGTCGAGGCGCGCGTGGGCATCCGGGTAGCCTACCAGCGCAATCTCATCGCCCATCTGCAAGACCGCGTCGCCGTCCGGGCTCGCGAGAATGCCGTTGCGGCGAATACGCTCGATGTAACAGCCGGTCTGACGGTAAATGCCGAGTTCACGCAAATTTTTGCCATCGGCCCAGGCGACCAGCTCCGGCCCCACGCGATAGGCGCGGATAACCGGCAGATAGACTTTGCGGTTGGCGTCGGTGTCGAGACCGCGCTCGCGCGCAATCTGCTGGGCGCTGGTTTGCAGATCCTGGTGCTGGAGTTTCGGCAGGTAGCGCGCCCCGAAAATCAGGCTTACCAGCCCGATAAGGTACGTCAGCGCATAGCCGAGGCTCAGGTGATCCAGCGCCTGGGCAAGCTGTGCGCCTTCCATACCAGCGTGGCGTAATGTGTCGCCCGCGCCCACCAGCACGGGGGTGGAGGTCATTGAACCCGCCAGCATCCCGGCGGTCAGGCCGATATCCCAGCCGAACGCGCGGCCAAGCCCGAGCGCAATGAGCAGAGCGCTGCCGACCATGACCAGCGCCAGCATCAGATAATTCTTACCGTCGCGAAAGAAAATAGAAAAAAAGTTAGGGCCGGCTTCGACACCGACGCAAAAAATAAACAGCATAAAGCCGAGGTTAAGCGCGTCGGTGTTAATCGAAAAATGCTGCTGGCCTAATAATAATGAAACGACTAAAACGCCAATGGAATTACCCAGTTGCACAGAACCCAGGCGTAATTTACCAAGACACAGGCCGAGCGCCAGCACCACAAATAATAACAGGATGTAATTCCCGTTTAACAAATCTGCGACGTTTATATTCACGGAGGCTAACTTCTTGTTTACCAGTAAGTTGTTGAAAAGGAGAGGCTTCTGGGCTAGGATTTTGCTTATGTTTTACCGGAAGTGCGCTTTTTCCGGAGCCATTATTTCGTCTGCATAAGCTTTTAGCCGCCGCTAGTTTAATCGTTATGAATAGTATCGGCCAGCAAGAATATTCTATTACCCGCAGTTAATTATGAGGCACGGACTGCCGCCATGCTTTATCTGACTAAACATCCGCACCGGCGGAGAGGAGATCAGGTTGATACAGGCACTATCAGGGGGATATTTGTTGATGCGACGTCATAGCCGGGCTGCGACCGCCTGCTGTTTTATTCTGTTTCTGGCGTTATTCATGGCACAAAAAATGGTACCGGGTACGTTCGCGCCAGGTGCCGGATCGATGGATCTGGGGATTTTATCTTTTATGCTGCCTGGCGCTGTGGCGGGTGTTTGCGCCAGACGGGGCCGTGAACTTAAGCCGCTGGCAGGCGCGCTTATCGCCGCGCCGCTCTGCCTGGTGCTTTTGCATCTGTGGGGCGGGGAAGCGCGCTCCTTCTGGCAGGAGCTGGCGTGGATTTTCAGCGCGCTGTTCTGGTGCTCTATCGGCTCGCTCTGCTGGTTGTTCCTGCTTACGCTGCGCCATCGCGGGGATAGCAGACGCCGGCTGTAACGGCCGGTTTCATTTTCGTTTCTTAACGCAACGTTCCGTTAACCGCCATCTGGCGCATTACGATTATACTGATGTGTTTTGGGCAAGCTTTCGCTTGCTTTTCAACACACCAGGAATAAGGAAAACGTGATGACGCCAACGATTGAGCTGCTTTGCTCGCACCGTTCCATTCGCCATTATACCGATGAGCCCATCAGCGACGCCCAGCGTGAAGCGATTATCCACGCGGCGCAGTCCGCCTCAAGCTCCAGTTTCCTGCAGTGCAGCTCCATTATTCGTGTAACCGACCGCGCGATGCGTGAGCAACTGGTGACGCTGACCGGCGGCCAGCCGCACGTCGCGAAAGCCGCCGAGTTCTGGGTTTTCTGCGCCGATTTCAACCGTCATCTGCAAATCTGCCCGGATGCGCAACTGGGGCTGGCTGAACAGCTTTTGCTCGGCGTGGTAGATACCGCGATGCTTGGACAAAACGCGCTGGTCGCGGCGGAATCGCTTGGTCTCGGCGGGGTTTACATCGGCGGTATTCGTAACAGCATTGAAGCGGTCACAGAACTGTTAGGCCTGCCGAAACATGTGCTGCCGCTGTTTGGCCTGTGCCTCGGCTGGCCGGCGGACAATCCGCAGGTGAAACCGCGTATGCCTGCGGGCCTGATGGTGCACGAAAACCGCTACCAGCCGGTCGACCGTGAACTGCTTGCTGAATATGACGAAGAGATAGCCGACTACTATCTGCATCGCGACAGCAACGCCCGCCGCGACACCTGGAGCGATCAGATCCGCCGCACCATCATTAAAGAGAACCGTCCGTTTATTCTCGACTATCTGCACAAGCAGGGCTGGGCGACACGCTAAGCCTTTTTACACTCCCCCGCCCGCGCGGGGGCGTGTATGATAGGCCGGTTTTCACGACGTGTTCAGAGAGGTGCAGGGTGAAAATCGCCATTTTGTCCCGGGACGGTACGCTCTATTCTTGTAAACGCCTGCGCGAAGCCGCCACGCGGCGCGGCCATCAGGTGGAAATTCTCGATCCGCTTTCCTGTTATATGACCATCAACCCTGCGGCGTCCTGCGTGCATTATAAAGGCCGTCAGCTGCCGCATTTCGATGCGGTGATCCCGCGCATTGGCTCTGCCATCACCTTTTACGGCACCGCCGCGCTGCGCCAGTTCGAAATGCTTGGCAGTTATCCGCTGAATGAATCGGTCGCCATTACCCGCGCGCGCGATAAGCTGCGCTCGCTGCAGCTGCTGGCGCGTCAGGGCATCGATTTGCCCATCACCGGCATTGCCCATTCGCCGGACGACACCAGCGATCTTATCGATATGGTGGGCGGCGCGCCGCTGGTGGTGAAACTGGTGGAAGGCACGCAAGGCATCGGCGTGGTGCTGGCCGAAACCCGCCAGGCGGCCGAAAGCGTGATTGACGCCTTTCGCGGGCTCAACGCCCATATCCTCGTGCAGGAATATATTAAAGAGGCCAGAGGGCGCGATATCCGTTGTCTGGTGGTGGGTGACCGCGTGGTTGCCGCCATTGAGCGCCAGGCGAAAGAGGGCGATTTCCGCTCGAATCTGCACCGCGGCGGCGTGGCACGTATTGCGGAGATTAGCGAGCGCGAGCGCGACATCGCGATTAAAGCCGCCGCCACGCTCGGGCTTGATGTCGCAGGCGTCGATATTCTGCGCGCCGACCGCGGCCCGCTGGTGATGGAAGTCAACGCCTCGCCGGGCCTGGAAGGCATTGAGAAAACCACCGGTATGGATATCGCCGGGCAGATGATCAACTGGATCGAGCGTCACGCGCGCCCAGACTACTGCCTCAAAACCGGTGGTTAAGCCGGCATCATGGTATAACGCCCGTTTTTTGCGTAAGCTATCCGATTGACATGTTTGTTGACTAAGAGGCTACAGGTTTTATGGATTCACTCGTCGTCCCGACGCTGGACACCCTGCGCCGCTGGCTCGATAACCTCGGCGTGAGCTTTTTCGAGTGTGATACCTGCCAGGCGCTCCATCTTCCCCATATGCAGAATTTCGAAGGCGTATTCGACGCCAAGATAGATCTGGTGGACAACGTGGTGATGTTTTCCGCGATGGCGGAAATCAAGCCCTCGGCGCTGCTGACGGTCGCCGCCGATCTCTCAGCCATTAATGCCGGTTCGTTGACCTTAAAGGCTTTTCTCGATATTCAGGATGATAACCTGCCGAAGCTGGTCGTCTGTCAGACGCTGCTCGTGGAAATGGGCGTGACGGTGGCACAGTTTGAAGCGTTTTACCGTCAGAGCGAACAGCAGACCTCGATGGTGCTTATGGAAGCGCGCGCGCATCACCTGATTTATACCCCCGAAGAGGATGAAAAAGGGGAACCCGAAGTGAATAACCATTTTCTTCACTGATCCCGCCTGCTTTTAGCGCAGTCGCCACCAGGGCGGCTGCGTATTTCCCGTTTTTATCCTGTAAATAAACTGTTGCGATAGCATAAATCACCGCTCACATCGCTATTTTGGCTTATCAGATAGACCAAATCTGGCTAAAAAATTGTTAAATGGCGTTTTTTATTCCGGGCTATAGCCTCGGGGTCAGGCTACAGTTATCCTTGCGAAGCTGCATACAGCGTGCAATGTCTGCCGGAGAGCCGCGCTCTTTTTTCTGTGCAGAATGACCATCTATGCATGAATCTTGCATATGTTTAATTGCGTAAATTTAGTTCGCGCCGACGCGAACTTTTACCCTTTATTCAGAAGGAAAACAGATATGTCCACCCAGAGTAAAAAATGGTTATCGGGTGTGGTTGCCGGTGCGTTGATGGCCGTTTCTGCGACGACCCTGGCGGCTGAACAGAAAACGCTGCATGTGTATAACTGGTCAGACTATATTGCCCCGGACACGATCGCGAATTTCACTAAAGAGACCGGCATTAAAGTCGTCTATGACGTGTTCGATTCCAACGAAGTGCTGGAAGGCAAACTGATGGCGGGCAGCACCGGTTTTGACCTCGTCGTGCCGTCCGCAAGCTTCCTTGAGCGCCAGCTCACCGCCGGCGTGTTCCAGCCGCTTGATAAGAGCAAACTGCCGAACTGGAAAAATCTCGATCCGGAAATCCTCAAGCTGGTGGCGAAGCACGACCCTGATAACAAATACGCGATGCCTTACCTGTGGGCGACCACCGGCATCGGCTATAACGTGGACAAAGTGAAAGCCGCGCTCGGCACCGATGCCCCGCTGAACAGCTGGGATCTGGTGCTGAAACCGGAAAACCTTGAAAAACTGAAAAGCTGCGGCGTCTCCTTCCTGGATGCCCCGGAAGAAATTTTCGCGACCGTGCTGAATTACCTCGGAAAAGATCCGAACAGCAGCAAAGCGGATGACTACAGCGGTGCGGCGACCGATCTGCTGCTGAAGCTGCGTCCGAATATCCGTTACTTCCACTCCTCCCAGTACATCAACGATCTGGCGAACGGCGACATCTGTGTGGCGATCGGCTGGGCGGGCGATGTGTGGCAGGCGGCGAACCGCGCGAAAGAGGCGAAGAACGGCGTCAATATCTCTTACACCATCCCGAAAGAAGGCGCGCTGGCGTTCTTTGACGTCTTCGCGATGCCGGCGGACGCCAAAAACAAAGACGAAGCGTACCAGTTCCTCAACTACCTGATGCGCCCGGACGTCATGGCACACATCAGCGACCACGTCTACTACGCGAGCGGCAACAAAGCTTCCACGCCGCTGGTGAGCAAAGAGGTGCGCGACAATCCGGGCATCTACCCGCCGCCGGACGTGATGGCCAAACTCTTCACGCTCAAAGTGCAGGAGCCGAAGCTGGATCGCGTCAGAACCCGCGCCTGGACCAAAGTGAAAAGCGGTAAATAAGGCCGTTTTACCGTAAACGGTGTGCATCGGGGCGGTGCAACTGCCCCATAACAGAACAGAGGACACGCGCCTCTGTTCTGCCATTTGTGCGGCAACCGGGCCGCACAGGTACTTTTGCTTTTTGCCGGAGAGCAATGTAGTGAACGACGCTATTCCCCGCCCACAGGCGAAACCCCGCAAGGCGCTGACCCCGCTGCTGGAAATCCGTAACCTGACCAAATCGTTCGACGGCCAGCACGCCGTCGATGACGTCAGCCTGACCATCTATAAAGGCGAAATTTTCGCGCTGCTCGGTGCCTCCGGGTGCGGAAAATCAACGCTTCTGCGCATGCTCGCGGGCTTTGAAATTCCCACCGCCGGGCAGATTGTGCTGGACGGCGTGGATCTCTCCCACGTGCCGCCGTACCAGCGCCCCATCAATATGATGTTCCAGTCCTACGCGCTCTTTCCGCATATGACGGTTGAGCAGAATATCGCTTTCGGCCTGAAACAGGACAAACTGCCGAAGGCGGAGATAGCAGGCCGCGTCGAAGAGATGCTGGGCCTGGTGCATATGCAGGAATTCGCGAAGCGTAAGCCGCACCAGCTTTCCGGCGGCCAGCGGCAGCGCGTGGCGCTGGCCCGAAGCCTCGCCAAACGCCCGAAACTGCTGCTGCTCGACGAGCCGATGGGCGCGCTCGATAAAAAGCTGCGCGACCGTATGCAGCTTGAAGTCGTCGATATTCTTGAGCGCGTCGGCGTGACCTGCGTGATGGTGACGCACGATCAGGAAGAGGCGATGACGATGGCAGGCCGCATCGCCATCATGAACCGCGGCAAGTTTGTGCAAATCGGTGAGCCGGAAGAGATTTACGAGCATCCCTCCACCCGCTACAGCGCGGAGTTTATCGGCTCGGTGAACGTCTTCGACGGGCTGCTGCGCGAGCGTCGCGACGACGGATTAATCATCGACGCGCCGGGGCTGGTGCATCCGCTGAAAGTGGATCCGGACGCCTCAGTGGTGGACGGCGTACCGGTTCACGTCGCGCTGCGCCCGGAGAAAGTGATGCTCTGCGACGAGCCGCCCGCCGATGGCTTTAACTTTGGCGTGGGTGAAGTGGTGCATATCGCCTATCTCGGCGATCTCTCTATCTACCACGTGCGCCTGCACAGCGGGCAGATGATCAGCGCGCAGTTGCAGAACGCGCACCGCTACCGCAAAGGCGCGCCCACCTGGGGTGATGAAGTCCGCCTGTGCTGGGACGCGGACAGCTGCGTTGTGCTGACGGTGTAAGGAGCGACAGATGAGCACTATTGAACGTCAAAGCGAGCCGCCGTCCGCCGCGCCCGGCGGTTTCCGGCTCTGGCTCGCGCGCCTGCAAATGGCGCATGGCCGTAAGCTTGTGGTCGCGCTGCCTTATCTGTGGCTGATCCTGCTGTTTATGCTGCCGTTTTTGATCGTCTTCAAGATTAGCCTTGCAGAGATGGCGCGGGCGATCCCGCCGTACACCGATCTGGTGAGCTGGGCGGACGATCAATTATCGGTGACGCTGAATATCGGCAACTTCCTGCAACTGACCGACGATCCGCTCTATTTCGAGGCGTATTTGCAGTCGTTACAGGTGGCGGCTGTCTCCACGCTGTTCTGTCTGCTGCTCGGCTATCCGCTCGCCTGGGCGGTGGCGCACAGCAAGCCGTCGACGCGTAATATCCTGCTGCTGCTGGTGATCCTGCCATCGTGGACGTCGTTTCTTATCCGCGTTTACGCCTGGATGGGCATCCTTAAAGAGAACGGCGTGCTGAATAACGTGCTGTTGTGGCTCGGGGTTATCGATCAGCCGCTCACCATCCTGCATACCAATCTCGCGGTTTACATCGGGATTGTGTACGCGTATCTGCCGTTTATGGTGCTGCCAATCTACACCGCGCTAACCCGCATCGACTACTCGCTGGTCGAGGCGTCGCTCGATCTGGGCGCGCGTCCGCTGAAAACCTTCTTTAGCATCATCGTGCCGCTGACCAAAGGCGGGATCATCGCGGGCTCGATGCTGGTGTTTATCCCGGCGGTAGGGGAGTTCGTTATCCCGGAACTGCTCGGCGGGCCGGACAGCATCATGATAGGCCGCGTGCTCTGGCAAGAGTTCTTTAATAACCGCGACTGGCCGGTGGCCTCGGCGGTGGCGATCACCATGCTGGTGGTGCTGATTGTGCCCATCATGTGGTTCCACAAATATCAGAACAAAACGATGGGAGACCATGCATGAATAATCTGCCTGTGGTGCGCTCCCCGTGGCGCATTCTGATTTTGATTCTCGGTTTTACGTTTCTCTACGCGCCGATGCTGATGCTGGTGGTCTATTCGTTTAACAGTTCGAAACTGGTGACGGTGTGGGCGGGCTGGTCGACCCGCTGGTACGGCGAGCTGTTTCACGATTCGGCGATGATTAACGCCGTGGGGCTGAGCCTGACGATTGCCGCCTGTGCAGCGACAATGGCGGTGGTGCTGGGCACCATCGCGGCGGTGGTGATGGTGCGTTTCGGGCGCTTTCGCGGCTCCAATGGGTTCGCGTTCATGCTGACCGCGCCGCTGGTCATGCCGGATGTGATAACCGGCCTGTCGCTGCTGCTGCTCTTTGTGGCGCTCGGCCATGCGATCGGCTGGCCGTCCGATCGCGGGATGCTCACCATCTGGCTGGCGCACGTCACGTTCTGTACCGCGTATGTGTCGGTGGTGATAAGCTCGCGGCTGCGTGAACTGGACCGCTCGATAGAAGAGGCGGCGATGGATCTCGGGGCAACGCCACTGAAAGTGTTTTTTGTCATAACGCTGCCGATGATCATGCCAGCCGTGATTTCCGGCTGGCTGCTCGCCTTTACGCTCTCGCTTGATGACCTTGTTATCGCAAGCTTTGTGTCGGGCCCGGGGGCCACGACGCTGCCGATGCTGGTCTTCTCCAGCGTTCGTATGGGCGTCAACCCGGAGATCAACGCGCTGGCGTCGATTATCCTTGGCGTGGTTGGTGTTATCGGTCTGATCGCCTGGTTTTTTATGGCGCGGGCAGAAAAGCAGCGACTGCGCGATGTCCAGCGTGCAAGGCGTAGCTGAACCGCCTAAAATCTGCAATCATGTGCACCCGGCGCCGCGCACGACGCGGCGCTGTTTCCGCGCACGACGCGGCGCTGTTTCACAGGGAAGGCGAGATTTGGACATTTTCAGCAAAGCGCGACAATCACACGCCCGAATGAACGCTCCTACGCTGGTACAGGTGGCGGCGATAGGCATTATTTCTACGCGCTGTCTGGATCTGCTGATGATTTTCAATCTGCTGGGCGTGCGCGGCGTGATGGATTTTATCCACCGCAGCGTGCAGACCTGGAGCCTGACGCTGATTTTCTTCGCAAGCCTCGTTTTACTCTGTATCGAATTCCGCTGCGCGTTTGTGATCCTCAAGGGCCGCGCCTGGGGCCGCTGGGTCTTTCTGCTTACCCAGATTATCGCGACCGGCTATCTGTGGGCGGCCTCGCTCGGCTGGGGATACCCGGAGCTGTTCAGTATCGCAGGCGGCTCGCGGCGCGAAATTTTCCATTCGCTGGTGATGCAAAAGCTGCCGGATCTGCTGGTGCTGGCGCTGCTGTTTATTCCCGCCCGCAGCCGACGCTTTTTCCGGCTACAGTAACCCTGCGGCGTGATAGAATCGCCGGTCCGCGTTTTTCTTAAGGTTTTTAGCTATGCACTGCGCACTCTATGACGCCGGGCGCTGCCGCTCCTGTCAGTGGATTGAACAGCCCCTCGACACCCAACTTGCCGCCAAAATGACCGACCTGCGAACGCTGCTGGCAGCGCTGCCCGTGGGGGAGTGGGGCGCGCCGGTAAGCGGGCCGGAGCTGGCGTTTCGCAATAAAGCGAAAATGGTAGTGAGCGGGAGCGTGGAAAAACCGCTGCTCGGCATGCTGCATCGCGACGGCACGCCGGTGGATTTGACCGAATGCCCGCTCTATCCGGCGTCGTTTTACGCTGTGTTTGCGGCGCTGAAGCCGTTTATCGCCCGCGCGGGGCTGACGCCGTACAACGTCGCCCGCAAACGCGGCGAGCTGAAATATCTGCTGCTGACGCAAAGTACGCTCGACGGCGGGCTGATGCTGCGTTTTGTGCTGCGCTCGAAGGAGAAACTTGAGCAACTGCGCGCCGCGCTGCCTGGGCTGCTGGCGGAATTGCCGCAGCTTAAGGTCGTGACCGCCAATATTCAGCCGGTGCATATGGCGATTATGGAAGGCGACGAGGAGATTTGGCTGACGCAACAGCAGGCGCTCGCGGAAAGCTTCAACGGCGTGCCGCTGTGGATCCGTCCGCAGAGCTTTTTCCAGACCAACCCGACGGTCGCGAGCGCCCTGTACGCCACGGCGCGCGACTGGGTGCGCGCGCTGCCGGTGAATCATATGTGGGATCTGTTTTGCGGCGTCGGGGGCTTCGGGCTGCACTGCGCCACGCCGGAGATGACGCTGACCGGCATCGAAATCGCGCCGGAAGCGATTGCGAGCGCTCGCGCGTCGGCGCAGGCACTGGGGCTTCGCAACGTGCATTTTCAGGCGCTGGATTCGACCGATTTCGCGACCGGCCAGCAGGCGGTGCCTGACCTCGTTCTCGTGAACCCGCCGCGGCGCGGTATCGGGAAGGCGTTGTGTGAGTATCTGAGCCGTATGGCGCCGCGTTATATTGTTTATTCAAGCTGTAACGCGCAGACGATGGCGAAAGACATCGGCGAGTTGCCGGGCTATCGCATCGCGCGCGTGCAGCTGTTTGATATGTTTCCGCATACGGCGCATTACGAGGTGTTGACGCTGCTGGTGCGGGAGTAAACACCGTTTTTTTGAGTGGTGGGTGCGCTGAGCAGGCCCATTCGAAGTTGTAGGGCGGGTAAGCGAAGCGCACCCGCCACGCGCTTACCAGTAAAGCTTCCAGCTTTGCGACAGCCGCGTCAGCGCTTCCATATAAAAATAATCGCCCCAGCTGCAACACTCATCCACACCTTTGTTGCTCGCCAGATGATAAACGGAATGCTTCAACAGACCGTTGCAGGCGTCTTCCGGTTTGGCCAGATAATCACGCGTTAGCGACGTAAAAATATGCAGCGCCCATGCCTCGCAGATGACACGATCCGGGTCTGTCACGGGTAAATGTTTGATAAGCTCCAGCAGCCCGCACACGGTAATCGCGGCGGCGGACGAATCGCGCAGCGCGTCGGTGCCCTGAAGCGCCAGATCCCAGTGGCACACGCCATCTTCCGGCAGACGGTTCACGAAATAGCTCGCAAGCTTCTTCGACAACCCGACCATCCGCGTATCGCCCGTATAACGGTAGCTCAACAGAAATCCGTAAATGCCCCACGCCTGCCCGCGAGACCAGCACGAATCATCGGCATACCCCTGCTGCGTATTGCCAAAGCGCGGTTCGCCGGTCACCGGATTCATATAATAGGTATGCCAGGTGGAAGCGTCCGAGCGCACCAGATAGCGCGCCGCCTGGTTCACATGCGCCTGCGCCGCCGCCGCGAAACGCCCGTCGCCGGTCTGCTCGCTCGCCCACCACAGCAGCGGCAGGTTCATATTGCAGTCGATAATCATCCGCCCGGCCTGCGCCGGATCGTCCAGATCGCCCCACGCCTGAATTATCTGCGCCTTCGGGTGATAGCGCTCAAGCAGCGCCTCGGCGGCCAGCAGCGCGAAACCACGCGCCTCCCGGCAGGCGTTCAGCCGCCAGTCCGCTACGCAGGAGAGCGTATACAGAAAACCAAGATCGTGCGTGTTGGTATCGCGACGTCCGGCGATACGCTCGCCGAACGAGCGCACCTGGCGCTGCGCAGTGACGCGGAAAGTTTCATCGCCGGAAAGCTCCCACGCGAGCCACAGCTGCCCGGTCCAGAAACTGGTGGTCCACTCGACATTGTCGGTCAGCGGATAGTAGCCCTTCACACAGGTTTCGGCAGGGAAACGATCGCCGAAAGCGGACAGATTCTGGCGCAGGCGCGCCAGTACGGCTTCACGCGTCTGCCCCAGCGTCTCGCGAAGCGACGCCAGCGAGGGCGTAGCGGGCGGATGGTTAAACGGTTCACGGGCAACGGATTGCAGCATAACGACTCCTGTAATGTTAATTTTTTACCGCCGCCGCGGCGTGTGCGGCACCGTCACGTTTGCTCTGACAGGCGGAAAGGGTAAAGGCGGAAATCAGCGTAAAGGTGAGGGCGATAGCGCCCATCAGGATGTAGGTCTGCTCAAAGCCGATGCGGTCGTAGAGATAGCCGGCGGGTGACGAGACCACCACGTTGCCGACATACAGCATCGCCTGGTAGCCCAGCAGATACATGGTGGCGTTGACGCGTTTATCGAAATGCTCGGCGATATACTTGAACACCGACACCAGCAGCAGGCAGATCTCCAGCCCGTACAACGGCTTCAGCACGGAAATCAGCAGGTGGGAATCGCACAGCCCCGAGATAATCAGGCGTGCGCCGACGACGAGGCCGACAATCAGCAGCCCTTTTTTGGCACCCATATAGTTCACGAATACCGGAATGACCATATACATCACAAATTCCATGCCGGACTGCACGGTGCCGAGATAACCAAAGACCGCGTTTCCCTCCTGCACGTCGTCAAAGAAGGTGACGAAGTAGCGCGAGAACTGCTGCTCAGCGATAAACATCATCCACGCCACGCCCGCCACATACAGGCAGAACGCCCAGAATTTACGGCTGCGCAGCAGTTCATAAACATCGCTCATGGCGATTTTCTGCTTCGAGAGCACTTCACTGGCGCGTGTGGTCGCAGTGTTGACCTTCAGGCTCAGCAGCACGCCCAGCATGACCAGCGACGCCGCGCTGCCGAGGATAAAGTTATACGCCGGGGAGAGGTTAAACAGCAGGCCGGAGAATGACGAGGCGACCGCCCAGCCGAGCGAGCCCCACATGCGTATCTGCCCGAATTCCATGCCGTTCAGGCGGCTGTAGCGATCGGTGTAGGATTCACAAGCCGCGACGCCGGCATACCACGCGAAGCTTAAATAAATCGCTCCGACGATAATTCCGGCCAGCGTGTTCGAGACCAGCAGCGGCTGATAGACATAGATAAAAAATGGTGCCATCAGCGCCGACATACCCACCACGAAATAGAGCAGGTATTTGCTCATGCCGATTTTATCGAGGATGTAGCCGTAAACGGGTTTGAGGATCACCGAGAAAATGCCGTTCACGGCAAACACCGTTCCGATCACCGAACCGCTCAGGTGCGTTTTCTGCCCGAGCCAGATAGCCAGCAGACCGATACTGGCAGACCAGGTAAAAAAGTAGAGAAAGATAAAACTACTGATTTTCACATATTCCGCTTTATTGGCAGCAGTGATGTTCTTCATGGCGTCCTCTCAGGGGTTTATTTATTGTTGTAGAGCGGGAAGCGGCGCGTCGTGCCGTCCGACGCGCGCAGGAGCAGGGCATCGGTTTCAAGGGTGATTTCGGGGGCCAGTGGCAGCGTGTCCAGCGCGCCGATAACCCCGGCCACCGCGCTGCACATCCAGCTTTCGCCTGCCGCAACGGCGCCCGTAAGGCAAGGGATGGCGGCGCACTCAGCGAACATCACGCTGCTGTTGGGCGGCGTAATCACATGCTCTGCCTGGCGCGTGTGTGCTGGCGCGAGATCGACGATGACGCTGGTGCCATAGGTCGCTTCAATCGCGCAGCGGTGTGCAGAGGCGATAACACGCGTCGTCTGCGCTTGCCAGAGGGTGGCGAATCCGCCTTCAATGCTGTGCAGGTCACGACCGCTCTGGATTTGGTGGATGCGAAGGTGCCACGGGCCGTAAGGGATAAGCCAGGTAGCGATATGAACGTCGCGCCACGGCGACCACCGCGAGAAAATATGGTCCGGCGCGGTGACGACCTCGTCGCACTCCCGTCGGCCCCGGTAGTAGCCGTCGTTTTCGCACAGCAGCAGCATGGAATCGCAGGCGGCGTGTTTGATGCCATAGCGACCACGCTCAATGGTGAAACCGAAATGGCTGGAGTAAGCGAATTTGGTGTATTTGGCTTCAGTATTCACATAGTTATTCAGCTCCACCTGGCCTGCGGTGAGCAGCCAGGTGTGGCGTGAATGTTCGCTATGAGCAAGTATCTGTGAGGCTTCGGGAATGGCGCGAATCTCATCGTGGAGCGGCAGCGGCGCTTCCTGCGCCTGCCAGAAAGGGCTTTCTTGCGCCATCGCCAGCACCAGAAACACTTTCAACGCCCAGTAGGGTGAGCCGGGCGAGTTATAGTCTTCGCACATCGCGAGATTCGGGCAGGCGTAACCGAGGGTGAGAATATCGTCGCGATCGAGGACTGGCTTATCCATCCACCAGCGCAGGTGGCGCAGCACAATGCCTTTCACCACGCCTGGCGTAAACACATCGAGCCCGGAGAACGCCACCGCGCTCCAGAACGCCACCATCGCAAAACGGTAAGTGAGGCTGCGGCCAAACGGAATGGACGCGCCGTCGGCGGCGGAAAACCAGATGAAATCGCCAGCAAACCGGCGTGCGCGCTCGCGAAGCGTCGCGGCGCGTTCGGCGTCGTCCTCTGCCATCAGCGTGGCGTAGACCAGCCCGTAAAAGTGGAACGCCATGGAGATATAGTAATCTTTCGGACGGCCCGGGCCATCGGCGTACCAGCCGTTGCCGAGGTAATACGCCTCCATGCGCGCGAAACGCGCCTCCAGCACCTCACGCCGCCACGGTAGTCCCGCGCGTTTAAAGCCCAGTTCCACGAGTATCGCGAAATAGTTCCAGTTACTGTCGGGCATGGAGGCGTCGCCAGCCTGGCGCAGCCACTGGTAAAGGTTATTCAGCTCGCGCTCGCTAAAGCATGCGGTGAGTTTCTCCTGCAGCAGCGCGAGTCCCAGACCGTAAGCGGCCATCTCCACCAGCCGCTGATCGTAAGGACCGGTTTCGCCCCAGTAGCCGGAGTGCTGCGGATCGGTGCCGTGGCGAATGGCCGTCAGGTATTTTTCCGCTTCCGGCGGCGTGTCACCGCCCGCCATTAACGGGAAGAGTCCCCACAGCGCGCGCGATAATCCCTCCATCCGCGCGATGTCCGGGCCGTAGTGTGCGCAGGTTTCGCCAAGGGTGATGCCGGTATCGCCTGCGGCGAACTGCTTATCCAGCCCGCGCAGCAGACGCATCAGGAGCGCGGCCACATCGCTGCGTGAGGATAGCGGGTTTTTTGGCGTTTTTTCGGCTGACATGATTCACCTCATAAATGCTTCTGCACAGCGCTGGGTGGCTGCGTAATGGGTGCAAGCATAAGTAAGCCAGGAGAGGGGGATATGTTAGCTACGTCACAGGGCGGATTATTGGTTAAGACGCTGTTTGAGAAAATTTAAAACTATGGTTTATAACTGCGTGCAACCGGTCAAAAATTGAAATTGGTTGCCCTGTGGATACTGCCTGCGAAAAATCATTGCTGGAGCTTATCTCGTTGAATGACGACATCGTGTCGTTCAGCCGTCTCTACGCGAACTCGATTCGTTACCATCACTGGCATCAGTGTCTGGAACTGCTTTATGTGGAGGAAGGATATGGCGTGGTGATGGTGGACAATCAGCAGTACACGATGCGCCCCGGCAGGCTTTTTATCTTTCCACCGATGACGCTGCATAAAGTGATGGTGGAAGAGCGTGAACGCGAGCGTTACCGGCGCACCGTGATTCACCTTGATAACCATGCCGCGCTGCGGCTGCTGGTGCCTTTCGCGCAGCGTTATGCGCGGTTTGCAACGTTAAGCCAGCGCGGCGCGCGTGCCACGGTGGTGGATTTCGCTGATATTCACACGCATCTCGATCATTTTTTTACACTCTATGCGCCGAGACTTGCCAAAGGGCGCAGTGAACATGAAGAGGTGGCGAGCTTTCTGATTCATCTGCTGAGTCTGCTGCCGGAAACGCCTGCGCCGCCGCCGCGCGCCAGCAATGCGCTATCGACACAGGTCATGTTGTGGGTGGAAGAAAATTACGCGCAGAAATTTAGCCTGAGCGCGCTGGCGCAGACCCTTAACCGCTCCCGCAGTTATCTCTCGCGCCGCTTCCAGCAGGAAACCGGCGAGGCGATTCACGACTACCTGACAACGTTCCGGCTGCGTAAGGCGTGTGAACTGCTGCGCCATCATTCGTACAGCGTGGCGGATATCGCGCAAATGACCGGCTTTTCCGATACCACCTATTTCATCAGCAGCTTTCGTAAGCGGCTGGGAGAAACGCCGTTGCAGTATCGTAAATCCAGAAAAAATAAAGGCCCGCGTGGCGGGCCTTGAAAGGGCAAAACGATGTTTACTGCGGGAACCACTGGTCGCTGATTTTCTGATAAGTGCCATCGGCTTTAATGGCCGCCAGCGCGTCGTTAAGTTTTTTCAGCAGCGCGACGTTATCCGGGCGTACCGCAATGCCAAGGCCGGTGCCGAAGTATTGCGGATCGGTGACTTTTTCTGACGCGGTGCCAAGCTGCGGATTGTTCTTCAGCCATTCGTTTACCACGGCGGTATCGCCGAAGACACCATCAATACGGCCATTTTTCAGGTCGATAATCGCGTTCTGGTAGCTGTCATACGCCACGGTTTTCACTTCCGGATGTTTATCCTGGAGATATTTCTGGTGCGTGGTGCCGTTTTCCATGCCGATACGTTTGCCTTTCAGATCATCGAAAGATTGATATGCGCCTTTTTTAGCGATCACGATGGCAGAGTTGGCGTAATACGGCGCGGTAAAGGCGACCTGTTTCTGACGCTCCGGCGTGATATCCATACCGGAGATAACAGCGTCATATTTTTTAAATTTCAGCGCCGGGATCAGGCTGTCGAAAGCATGGTTAGTGAAGGTGCATTCCGCCTGCATTTGTTTGCATAACGCTTTGGCGAGATCGATGTCGAAACCGACGATCTGGTTGCTGGCGTCGAGCGACTCAAAAGGTGGGTAGGTTGCCGAAGAACCGAAGCTGATTTTGTCTGCTGCCGCGGCGTGGAATGCGACGCCAGCGAGCATGGCGGCCAGAATGATTTTTTTCATGCGTGAAGCTCCCGTCTGTCAATCTTGTTTTATGTCACCGTTTACCCGGCGTGTTAACACCATGCCATTATGTGAATTTATATGCAATAAAAACGTATAAGTATTTTATTTGGTTTGTGTAGGTGGGGGAGATGGCGGGTGCGCTGCGCTTACCCGCCCTACAAAGGAAGATTGCGGTTTCGGGCGAGGTGGGTGCGCTCCGCTTACCCACCCAACAAAAGAAGATTCATATTTGCGTAGGGCGGGTAAGCGCAGCGCACCCGCCATAAAACAGAAACACCCTCTCCCAAAAAAGGAGAGGGCAGAGAGAACTAACTGCGGCGCTCAAACGCCAGCGCGCGGCGCTCGATCAAACGCATCAGGAGCGTCAGCAGGCCGTTGACGATAAGATAAATCACGCCCGCCGCGCCAAACACCATCACATCATAGGTGCGGCCATACAGCAGTTGCCCGTAGCCCATCACTTCCATCAGCGTAATGGTGTAGGCAAGCGACGTACTCTTGAACACCAGCACCACTTCGTTGGAATAGGACGACAGCGCGCGCTTAAACGCATACGGCAGCAGAATGGCCAGCGTATCTTTACGGCTCATGCCCAGCGCCCCGCAGGACTGCCACTGGCCCTCCGGGATCGCCCGGATAGCCCCGTAAAAGAGCTGCGTGGTATACGCCGCCGAGTTCAGCGACAGCGCCACCAGCGCACACAGCCACGGCTCGGAGAGCACATGCCACAGCCACGGAGAGTTCTGTAGTGACGGGAACTGCCCCGGCCCATAGTAAATCAGGAAGATCTGCACCAGCAGCGGCGTACCGGTAAAGAGCGTAATGTAGCCGCGCACGATCCAGACCAGCACCGGCGTTTTCAGCGTCAGGATAATCGTGAAGATCACCGACAGCACCAGTGCTACGGCGATCGACGCCGCGGTGAGCGTCAGGCTGGTGTGCAGCCCTTTTAACAGCTCTGGTAAGTAATCCAGCATCAGCCCGGCCTCCGCTCAAAGCGCGTGGCGCGCAGGTCGATACGCTTAAGGATGTACTGGCTTATCAGGGTGATCACCAGATAAATCGCCGCCGCGATAATGTACCAGGTAAACGGCTCCTGGGTACGGGTGGCGATGCTTTTGGTTTGCAGCATCAAATCGTTCACGCTAATCAGCGACACCAGCGCGGTGTCTTTCAGCAACACCAGCCACTGGTTGCCCAGCCCCGGCAGCGCGTGGCGCCACATCTGCGGCATCACGAGACGAAAGAAAATCGCCGATTTCGACAGGCCCAGCGCCTGGCCCGATTCCCACTGGCCGTGGGGCACCGCTTTCAGCGCGCCGCGCAGCGTCTGCGACGCATACGCCGAATAGAGCAGGGCGAGGGCAATCACGCCGCACAGGAACGGGCTGACGTCGAAATTATCGATCTGCATTTGCACCGGAATGGACGTGAAACCAAGCGGGATCGTAAAGCCGTCCGAGAGGGTGAGCAGCAGTTGCGAGGAGCCGAAATAGATAAACAGCACCACCAGGATTTCCGGCAGGCCGCGCAGAAGGGTAAACAGCGCCGTGGCAAGCCAGCCGACCGGCCGCCACTTCGCCGATTCCAGTACGGCGAACAGCATCGCCAGCACCAGCCCCAGGCCAAGCGCGCAAACGGCAAGGCCGACGGTCATCCCGGCGGCGCTTGCTAAAGGTAACATATCGTTCATTCAGGCGATTACTTCTGGAACCATTTGTCGTAGATGGCCTTGTAAGTGCCGTCTTTCTTCACTTTCTCCAGCGCAGTGTTGAATTTCTGCTGAAGCTCGGTGTTGCCCTGACGAACCGCGATGCCAAGGCCGGTGCCGAAGTAGTCTTTGTCCGTCACTTTATCGCCGACGGCGGCCAGTTTCGGGTTGGTTTTCAGCCACTCGGTCACAACGGCAGTGTCGCCGAACACGGCGTCGATACGGCCGTTTTGCAGATCCAGACGCGCGGTCTGGTAGCTGTCATACGGCACCGTGGTGATTTCCGGGTGTTTGTCGGTAATGTATTTCTGGTGAGTGGTGCCGTTCTGCACGCCCACGCGCTTGCCTTTCAGCTGCTCAATGCTGCTGTTTTTACCCTGCAAGCCTACGAACAGCGCGGAGTTGTCGTAGTACGGCGTAGTAAACAGCACCTGTTTTTCGCGCTCAGGCGTGATATCCATGCCAGCCATGACAGCATCCACACGCTTGAATTTCAGCGCCGGGATCAGGCTGTCGAACGCCTGGTTAGTGAAGGTGCAGGTCGCATCGATCTCTTTACAGAGCGCATTGGCCAGATCGACGTCGAAACCGACGATTTTGTTGCCTGCATCCATGGACTCAAACGGAGGGTAAGAGGCTTCGGTTGCGAAACGAATAGTTTGTGCTGCGGCGGCGGAAAGGCTAACGCTTGCAAGAAGCGCGGCAATCAATACGTTTTTCATTGTCATTATTCCGGTCATCTTCAGTGGGAAAGATAGTTTTTAAACGCCTCGGTCGCAGGGGCGCTAAAGCAGCTCGCGTCGCCCTGCTCGATAATGTGTCCATTTTCCATATAGACTACCCGGCTGGCGGTTTTACGCGCCACTTCCACTTCATGCGTCACAATCACCTGCGTGATCCCGGTCTGGGAGAGCTCGCGGATAATGCTGACTATCTGCGCGGTGATTTCCGGGTCCAGCGCGGCCGTCGGTTCGTCGAACAGCAGCACCTGCGGCTCCATCATCAGCGCGCGCGCAATCGCCACACGCTGCTGCTGACCCCCGGAAAGATGCAGCGGATAACGATCGACATACGGCGTCAGGCGCAGGCGCTCCAGCAGTTTATCGGCACGCTTACGTGCGGCCTCTTTGCTGAGCCCGAGCACCCGGCACGGCGCCTCGATAAGATTATCCAGCACCGTCAGGTGCGGCCACAGATTGTACTGCTGGAACACCATGCCGACGTTACGGCGCAGTTCGCGAATCGCTTTGTCGCCCGGCGCCTTCGCGAAATCAAACTGGTTGCCCGCAATGCTGAGCTGCCCGGAACGCGGCATCTCAAGCAAATTGAGTACCCGCAGCAGCGAGCTTTTACCCGCGCCGCTTGGGCCAAGCAACACCAGCGTTTCGCCCTCGGGGCAGCTGAGCGTGATGTCAAACAGCGCCTGATGCGCGCCGTAGAAGCAGTTTATGCCGTTTAGTTGAATACTCATGCGTAGCAGTTGAATAGCAATTGAGACCGCGAATAGTACCGTTGGCAGAATAGTTATGCAATATTAGTGCGTTAAAACTTAATATTCTCCACATTTACGGTACAAAACCAGCACGAAATAGCGGGGTGGGGGTGGGGCAAGAATAAATGTCGGCCAGATGGCGCTAAGCCAGACGGTTTATCGCACGCCACCCCCAGCGCGCTTAGCGACGCTCCAGCGACTGGCGCAGCGTGCCCGCTGGCGCATGTACGGTGCCGCCCAGATAGCGCACATCGTCCACCGTCCAGCACTGGCCTTCGCGCACCATCAGCACTTCATCAAGCCATTTTGTCTCGCCGCGCTGCTGCTCCACGCGCAGCGGAATATTGCGCGCGTCGGTGTTCGGGATACGCGAGGCGCTGGCGACGCGCACGCGCTCAGGCGTTTCGGTGCGGCTGGAGAACGGGTCGGTGCGCAAGAAGCCGTTACCGGCGTGGTTCTCGCGGTTCGATTTATCCAGCAGCTGATAGAGCGAATCGCTTAAATAGGGACGCAGAGACGTCAGGTTCGTCAGCCCCTGGCTGCGCTGTTCGATGCGATGCTGGTAGAACTGTTCCGCCACGGTATCAGGGCCGCCTTCCACACACGGACCGCTGCGCGAGCCGATATCCTTAAAGGCGGGCGTCACGGTCGTACAGGCGCTCAGCAGCAGGGCGCACGGAAGAACCAGAGTCAGAACTGAATGGCGCATGTTTTATTTCCTTATTCCGGTAAGCAGGACTACGTTTCTTGTCACAGGACTTTTTTAGCATAGCGTATCGCGACCGAATTGCGTCTGGTATCGTCAGCTAACGCATTGATAGCCAAAAGGAGAGAACCATGCAGTTTTCCACCACCCCAACCCTGGAAGGACAAGTCATTGTTGAGTATTGCGGCGTCGTCACCGGCGAGGCGATCCTCGGCGCGAATATCTTTCGCGACTTCTTCGCGGGTATCCGCGACATCGTCGGCGGCCGCTCCGGCGCGTATGAAAAAGAGCTGCGCAAGGCGCGTGAAATCGCGTTTCGCGAGCTGGGCGACCAGGCGGCGTCGCTGGGAGCCGATGCCGTCGTCGGGATCGATATCGATTATGAAACCGTCGGCAAAGACGGCAGCATGCTGATGGTGAGCGTTTCCGGTACGGCGGTGAAAACCCGTCGATGAAGCTGCGTGGCTGGCCGCTGTTACTGGCGGCACTGCTCGCGGGCTGCGCGGGCGAAAAAGGGATTGTCGATCGCGGCGATTATAAAGTGGATACGCGCCGCGCGGCGCAGGCGGCGTATCCGCGCATCAAAGTGCTGGTTATTCACTACACCGCCGATGATTTTGACACCTCGCTTGCCACGCTGACCGACCGGCACGTCAGCTCGCACTATCTGATCCCGGCGAACCCGCCGCAAAAGGGCGGCAAACCGGTTATCTGGCAGCTGGTGCCGGAGCGCGAGCTGGCGTGGCATGCGGGCATCAGTTTCTGGCGTGGAGCCACGCGCCTGAACGACACCTCCGTGGGCATTGAGCTGGAAAACTACGGCTACCGGAAAATCGGCGGTCAGAAGCAGTACTTCCCGTTCAGCCCGCCGCAGATAGCCGTGCTGAGCAAGCTTGCGCGCGACATCATTCAGCGCTACCAGATAGCCCCGCAAAACGTCGTGGCGCATGCGGATATCGCGCCGCAGCGCAAAGACGATCCGGGGCCGCTGTTCCCGTGGCAGGCGCTGGCGGCACAAGGGATCGGGGCATGGCCGGATGAATCGCGCGTGGCGTTTTATCTCGCCGGGCGTAACCCTTATTCGCCGGTGGATGAAGCAACGCTGCTGGATCTGCTCGCGCGCTATGGCTATGAAGTGACGCCGCAGATGAGCGAGGCGCAGCGCAAGCGCGTGATTCAGGCGTTCCAGATGCACTTTCGCCCCGCACGCTACGACGGCCTGCCGGACGCGCAAAGCGAAGCCATCGCCGAGGCGCTGCTGGAGAAATATGGCCAGGGGTAAGCTTTCAGCGCCAGAAATAAAAAACGCCGCACACAGCGGCGTTTTTTATCGGTGATGCGCGTTATCCGCGGTGCAGCGTGCCGTGATCGCGCAGCCAGTACGCGGTGCGCTCGATGCCTTCATCCAGCGACACCACCGGCTTATAGCCGAGCTCATTTTCAGCGCGGCTGATATCCAGCGTGAAATCGAAGTTCAGCTTGGAGACGCCGTAATGGGTCAGCGCTGGCTCTTTATGGGAATGCTTGCCAAGCCGCTCCAGGCTTCTCGCCATCATATCCAGCATCGGGTAGGGCACCGAGCGGATACGGCACGACATCCCTAGTTCATCAATCAGCTTCTGCACGATGCTTTTCAGCGGGCGCGCTTCGCCGTTGGTGATGTTATAAGCGCGGCCTGACGGCAGGGCGTCGCAGGCGCTGCTGCTTGCAAGCCACATCGCGTGCACCGCGTTTTCGTGATAGGTCATATCGACCATCGCCTCGCCGCCGCGCGGCAGCAGCACGCTGCCATAGTGGCGCATCATCTGCACCAGGCGCGGGAAAAAGACTTTATCGTGCGGCCCGAACAGGCTTTGCGGACGCAGAATGGTAAAGCGCGTCTGCGGGTTGGCCTGCGCCAGCAGCTGAATGACCTCTTCGCTGGCGGCTTTGCTGCGCGCAAAAGCGTTAGCCAGCCGGTGCGGGCGGAAATCTTCGCGGATATCGCGATGGTGGTGGTAATCGAAATAGAGCGCGGGCGAGGAGATATGCACGAAATTGCGCACGCCCCAGGCGACGGCCCATTCGCCGAGGCGGCGGGTGGCGCGCACGTTCGCGAGATCGAACGCCTCCTGCGGACCCCAGGGAGAGGTAAAGCTGGAACAGTGCCAGAGCGTATCGATACCGGCCAGCATCGCTTTCGCCTGCGACGAGACCAGCTCGGTTAAATCGGCCTGGATAAACTCCGCGCCCATTTTCTCAAGCAGTCTGCCCATCGCTTCGTTGCGCCCGGTGGCTCTGACCTGGACGCCCTGATGACGTAAATATTCGACCGCGTTTCGGCCTAAACCGCTGGTGGCGCCCGTGACCAGTACCTTCATATCGATCCACTGTGCTGTAACGTTTAGCCGCGCATTCTTCCGTGAAATCAGCGCTGATGCAATGGGAACAACGTAACAATGCGCTTTAGCGCAGCTGAATATTCCCCTCGCCGCAGCGCTGTAAACGCGTTATGCCGTTTGCTGTAAAAATTCCCGCCAGTACGCCACGACGGTTTCAAGCTGCTCGCGGTTGACATCAAGGTGCGTCACCAGACGCGTCACCGGCGCGGCGCTAATCAGTACATTGCGCGATTTCATAAACGCGCCCAGCGCGGCGACCTGCGCCTGCGGCACGCTGACAAACAGCATATTGGTGTCGTGACGGCGCACTTCTGCACCCGCGTCGCGCAGCGCCGCGGCAAGCCAGGCCGCGTTGTCGTGGTCCTCTTTCAGACGCGCGACATTATGCTCCAGCGCATACAGGCCGGCTGCGGCGAGAATACCTGCCTGACGCATACCGCCGCCGGTCATTTTCCGCCAGCGTTTCGCGCGCTTAATATAGTCCTGACTGCCGACCAGCAGCGAGCCCACCGGCGCGCCAAGCCCTTTCGAGAGGCAGATCGTGAAGGTGTCGCAATACTGCGCGATCTCTTTCAGCTCGCAGCCATACGCCACCACCGCGTTGAAAATGCGCGCGCCATCTACGTGCAGCGCCAGACCGCGCTCGCGGGTGAAGTCCCACGCCTGCTGGAGATAGTCACGCGGCAGCACTTTGCCGTTATGGGTATTTTCCAGGCTCAGCAGTCGGGTGCGGGCGAAATGAATGTCGTCGGGTTTGATTTTGGCCGCCACTTTGTCCAGCGGCAGCGTACCGTCACCGTCGGCCTCAATCGGCTGCGGCTGAATGCTGCCGAGCACCGCCGCGCCGCCTGCTTCATACAGATAATTATGCGCGAGCTGGCCGACGATATACTCCTCGCCGCGCTCGCAGTGGCTCAGCAGCGCCACCAGGTTGGCCTGGGTGCCTGTTGGCAGAAACAGCGCCGCCTCTTTACCGCTTAAACGCGCGGCATAGTCCTGAAGCGCGTTGACGGTTGGGTCGTCGCCATAAACATCATCCCCGGTGGGGGCTGCCATCATGCGCTCCAGCATCGCTTTGCCGGGGCGCGTGACGGTATCGCTGCGTAAATCGATCACGGCATATCCTTTTCAGGGAACAGAAAAGACTCTTTTACCGGAACCAGTTGGTTTTCGCCAGATCGATAACCTCATCCCCGCGGCCGTTAATGATGGCGCGCAGCATATAGAGGCTGAAGCCTTTGGCCTGCTCCATTTTGATTTGCGGCGGCATCGCCAGCTCTTCTTTGGCGACGGTGACATCCACCACCACCGGGCCGTCGGTGCTGAAGGCGCGCGAAAGGGCGTCGTCCAGCTCGCTGGCTTTCTCAACGCGAATGCCCGGAATGCCGCAGGCTTCGGCGATGCGTGCATAGTTGGTGGCGTGCAGGTCGGTGCCGTCGGTCAGATAGCCGCCCGCTTTCATCTCCATCGCCACAAAGCCCAGCACGCTGTTATTAAAGACGATGACTTTCACCGGCAGCTTGAGCTGCACCAGCGAGAGCAGATCGCCCATGAGCATACTGAAACCGCCGTCGCCGCACATCGCCACCACCTGACGCCCCGGCGCGCTCGCCTGAGCGCCTATCGCCTGCGGCATCGCGTTCGCCATCGAACCGTGGTTAAACGAACCGAGCAGGCGGCGTTGGCCGTTCATCTCCAGATAACGCGCGGCCCATACCGTCGGCGTGCCGACATCGCAGGTGAAAATGGCGTCCGGCGCGGCGAAATGGCTTATCTGGCGGGCCAGATATTGCGGATGCAGCGCTTTCTCGCTCGGCTGCGCCAGGTCATCCAGCCCCTTGCGCGCGTCGCGGTAATCTTCCAGCGCTTTATCCAGGAAGTGCCGGTCGGTTTTCTCTTCCAGCAGCGGCAGAAGGGCGGCGAGCGTCGCTTTCACATCGCCCACCAGCGCCATGTCCACTTTGCTGTGCGCGCCGATGCTGCCGGGGTTGATATCAATCTGAATGATTTTGGCGTGGGTGGGGTAGAACGCGCGGTAGGGGAAGCGGGTGCCGAGGAGGATCAGCGTGTCGGCGTTCATCATAGTGTGATAGCCGGACGAGAAGCCGATAAGCCCGGTCATGCCCACATCATACGGGTTGTCGTACTCGACATGCTCTTTGCCGCGCAGGGCGTGGACGATGGGCGCTTTGAGTGTGCGGGCGAATTCCAGCAGCTCCTGATGCGCGCCCGCGCAACCGCTGCCGCACATCAGCGCGATGTTATCGGAATAGCGCAGCAACTGGGCGAGCTTTTTGAGTTCGTCATGCGGCGGCACGATGACCGGCTGCGGCGCGTGATACCAGCCGGGGCTAACCTCTTCCGGCGCAGGTTTCAGCGCCACGTCGCCAGGCAGAACAATCACCGAGACGCCGCGCTCCAGCACCGCTTTACGCAGCCCGATAGCCAGCACCTGCGGGATCTGCTCCGGGCTTGAGACCAGCTCGCAATAGTGGCTGCATTCGCGAAACAGTTCCTGCGGGTGCGTCTCCTGGAAATAGCCGCTGCCGATTTCGCTGGAGGGAATATGCGCGGCGATGGCCAGTACCGGCACGTTGTTGCGGTGGCAGTCAAACAGGCCGTTGATGAGGTGCAGGTTGCCAGGCCCGCAGGAGCCCGCGCAGACCGCCAGCTCGCCGGTCAGTTGCGCTTCGGCACCTGCCGCGAACGCCGCGACCTCTTCATGGCGGGTGGACATCCACTCGATAGTGCCCATGCGGTTTAAGCTGTCGCTGAGGCCATTGAGCGAATCACCCGTTACGCCCCAGATGCGTTTCACGCCCGCCTGCTCCAGGGTTTTGGCGATATATGACGCGACGGTCTGTTTCATGCTCCCTCCTTAGTGAAAAGTAGTGATAACGGTTACAAGCGTAGTTCAAAATTGCAGGCAGGAAGGGACGTGGCCGTGAGTTGGGTGGGTTTTATGGACATGGTGGGTTGGTGTTATGGGAGTGGTGGGTGCGCTTCGCTTACCCACCCTACAGGGGGGCGTTGGGGTGATTTTACGGGAATGGTGGGTGCGCTTCGCTTACCCACCCTACGGGGGTGTTGGGGGGATTTTACGGTAATGGTGGGTGCGCTTCGCCTACCCACCCTACGCGGGGCGTTGGGGTGATTTTACGTAGGGCGGGTAAGCAACGCGCACCCGCCGCCACACAAACCCGCCACGCAAAAATCACATCACGCCAGAACCAGATCGCCTGCCGGATGACACGAACACGCCAGCACGTAGCCGTCGGCAATCTCCTGCTCCGTCAACGTCATGGTGCTCGTCACGCTGTACTCACCGGAAAGCACCCGCGTTTTACAGCATCCGCACACGCCCGCGCGGCATGCGGCATTCACCGGCACGTGATTGCTCTCAAGCGCCGCCAGCAGCGTGGTGCCGACCGCGCCATAAAACTCGCGGGCGGGCGTAAGCGTGGTGAACTTAATCCCGCTGGTCGCGGCCTCGGCCACCGGCGTGAAAAACTGCTCTTTATAAAAACGCGCCACGCCAAGCGCTTTCACTTCCTGCTCTACAAAATCCATATACGGCGCGGGGCCGCACACCATTACGGTACGGCGGGTAAGATCCGGCACCGCCATCAGCATCTCGCGGGTCAGTCGCCCGTGAACAAAACCCGGCGCATCGCCGTTTTCCGCCACCAGCGTCACCGGGTAATCGCGCCACTCGTCGGCGAAAATCACATCCTGCGGCGTGCGCACGTTATAAATCACCTGAACATCCGCCTGCGGGCGATATGCCGCAAGCCAGCGGCGCATCGACATGATCGGCGTTACGCCGCAGCCGCCCGCCAGCAGCAGGAAGCGATCTTCGGTTTTGTCGGCGCAGGTAAAATCGCCCTGCGCGTCAGACAGCCACAGATAATCGCCGCGTTTAACCTCGCGCGTCAGCCAGCCGGAGCCCTCGCCATTGTCGATGCGGCGCACCGTCAGCGTAATCAACGGGCTCACGCCGGGCGTTGAAGAAATCGTATACGCGCGCAGGGTATCGGCGCTGTTGCGAATGCTTACCAGCGCATACTGCCCGGCCTGATACGGGTAGAAATCGTGGCACAGCAGCGAGAGTGTCCAGACATCCGGCGTCTCCTGCCGGATATGGTGGACCTGCATCCGCCACGGACATTGTGGGGTCGGCATTGTCATTCTTTCCTCCTTACGCGCCTAACAGCGCGCGCATATCCTGCTCAACGGTAGTCACCTGGCGCAGACCAAATTTCTCATTCAGCACCGCCAGCAGATCCGGCGTCAGGAACCCTGGCGCGGTCGGGCCGGTGACGATATTGGTCACGCCGAGCGACAGCAGCGTCAGCAGGATCACAATCGCTTTTTGTTCGAACCACGACAGCACCAGCGACAGCGGCAGATCATTGACGCCGCAGCCCAGTTTTTCAGCCAGCGTCACGGCGAGAATAATAGCGGAATAGGCATCGTTACACTGGCCTGCGTCCACCAGACGCGGCAGGCCTTCGATCGCGCCGAAATCGAGTTTGTTAAAGCGGTACTTACCGCAGGCGAGCGTCAGGATCAGGCAATCGCTCGGCACCTGGGTGGCGAAATCGGTGAAATAACTGCGCTCACCGCGCGCGCCATCGCAGCCGCCGACCAGGAAGATGTGGCGCAGTTTTTCGCGGCTCACCAGATCGATCAGTGTGTCGGCGGCAGCAAGCAGCGTCTGACGCCCGAAGCCGACGGTGATGAGGTGTTCGATTTCGCTATACGGGAAGCCCGACATCTGCTGCGCCTGGGCGATCACCGGCCCGAAGTCGTCGCCTTCAAGATGGCTGACGCCCGGCCAGCCGACGATGCTGCGGGTCCAGATGCGATCGTCGTAACTGCCGACGGTCGGGTCGATAATGCAGTTGGAGGTCATCACAATCGGGCCGGGGAAGCGGGCGAATTCAACCTGCTGGTTCTGCCAGCCGCTGCCGTAGTTGCCGACCAGATGCTTAAATTTACGCAGTTCCGGGTAGCCGTGCGCAGGCAGCATTTCGCCGTGGGTGTAAACATTCACGCCGGTGCCTTCCGTCTGTTCCAGCAGGTTATAGAGATCGTTCAGATCGTGGCCGGAAATCAGAATGCATTTGCCCGCCACCGCTTTGACGTTAACCTGCGTCGGCGTCGGGTGGCCATATTTGCTGGTTTCACCGGCGTCCAGAATACGCATGACGTTAAAGTTCATCTGGCCGATTTCCATCGCGCACTCCAGCAGCGCGTTCATGTCCGCGGGCCAGGTGCCGAGCCACGCCATCATCTTGTGATATTGACCATAAATGGCGTTGTCATACTGCCCGAGCACATGCGCGTGCTCCATATAGGCCGCCGCGCCTTTCAGGCCGTAGAGGCAAAGCAGGCGCAGACCGAGAATATTCTCGCCAATCACGGCCTTATCGATATTTGGCGCGAACGCGGCGGCCTGACGCTGTAAATCGCCCAGATCGTCGCTTGAAAGCGTCAGCGAGGCCATCGGGTTATCCACCTGCGCGCTTTTATCAACGGCCTGGCATTGGGTTTTCAGCGCCTCGCGCAGGGCGAAAGCCTCACGGGCGTAATCCACGATGCGCGGCGAGTCGAAATTGACGTTAGTAAGGGTTGAGAAAAACGCGCGGGGCGCGAAGCTATCTACCTGATGATCGATGATGCCAAGCTCGCGTGCTTTCACCGCCCAGGCGGAAAGCCCCTGCAAAGCCGCAATCAGCAGATCCTGAAGGTCGGAGGTTTCAGCGGTTTTCCCGCACATCCCTTGCGCATACGCGCAGCCGTTACCTGCCGGAGTACGAATCGTTTGTTCACATTGCACGCAAAACATGATGACACCTTAAAGTTATATTTAATATGCATGTTTAAGGTTAGGCTTCGGCGCGCAGGGTGAAAAGGGATTTTTCAGGAACCTGAAGAGAGATTGATTTAACGCAATTTTGGCGGCAGAGGACTACCGCCAAAGGAGTATCAGGCAGCGAAAAACGCCATCAGTAACGGCACTAACAGGCTCAGAATAAACCCGTGGACGATAGCGGCAGGCACCAGCTCCAGGCCACCGCTGCGTTGCAGCACCGGCAGCGTGAAATCCATCGACGTCGCCCCGCAGATGCCAAGCGCGGCAGAGCGGCTGCGGCGCACCAGCGCCGGGATCAGCATAATCGCGATGAGCTCACGGCCCAGATCGTTAAAAAACGCGGCGCTGCCAATCACCGGGCCGAAGGATTCCGTCATCAGAATGCCGGAGAGCGAATACCAGCCAAAACCGGACGCCATTGCAAATCCCGTGCGAAGCGGTAAATCGAGCAGCAGCGCATTCACGGCACCTGCAATAAGCGAGCTACCCAGCACCACAATGGCGACCATCATGCCGCGGCGGTTCAGCACAATCTGTTTTAGCGTCATGCCGTTGTTGCGAAGCTGAATACCAATCAGGAATAACAGAAAAATTAAGGTGTATTCGCTGGCTTCAGTGGCGTGCTTAAGAAACGCAAGGCCGGTCAGCCCCAGCAGGAAACCAAGCACAACCACGCCGCACAGTTTCAGAGATTCCAGCGCCATCGCGAGGCGCGACGGCAGCTTTTCCTGGCGGTGTTGATGACGCCACGGAATGGCCCGCTCCAGCCACAGGAGGGCTGCGATATTACACAGCATGATGACGGTAATGCTGACGGCAGAATAATGCAGGATCGCCAGCAGATTCGCCGACAAATTATCGAGAAAGGCCAGGCTGATACCCATAAAGAAAAGAATAATGTACACAAGCCAGCTTAACAGCTGATTGATAAGCCGCAGCGCGCCTGCTTTACGCAGGGGAATAAGGTAGCCGAGAATCAGCGGCACTAAGATAATTAACAGTCCTGACAACATGAGGTGAGCGGTCCCTGAGATAACGTAAGTGCGGGAATAAGCGTGCCGCCACACCCTACAGAATTCATCCAGGCGAGTAAAGCGGCGGTTATTAGCCGTATTTCATTGCGTTAGCGCATGATGAAAGCTATTTATTACCGGCTTGATTATCACGCATTTATTATTTCGAGACGCCTCGCAATGCGGCGTTTACGCCCCGTCTTTCTCTGTTAAGGCACTGATTGAATAGCTATACTGCCGACACGCAGCCATGCAGATGCAGCCGGAGGAGAGATGTTTCTTGAACGCGTGGAAATCGCCGGGTTTCGTGGAATTAACCGCTTATCGTTAACGCTTGAACATAATAATGTGCTGATTGGCGAAAACGCGTGGGGGAAATCAAGCCTGCTGGATGCGCTGACGCTGCTGCTGAATCCCGGTGAAACGCTCTACTCCTTTACGCGCAATGACTTCTGGTTTCCACCGGGAGATATTCACGGACGCGAGCGGCATCTGCATGTCATTCTTATTTTTCGCGAAACCGAGCCGGGGGATTTTCAGCGCCGCCGTTTTCGCGGTTTACGCCCATTAATGACGCCGGGCGGCGATGGCTTTGAGCGGATTTTCTACCGGCTGGAAGGCGAGCTTAACGACGATAACAGCGTGCTCACGCTGCGTAGCTTTCTTAACGCCGAGGGTGAACCGCTCGCGCTGGACGATATCGATGCGCTGGCGCGGCAGCTTATCCGTCTGAATCCGGTACTGCGGTTGCGTGACGCCCGTTTTATGCGTCGTCTGCACGACAGCACCATTGCCCATACGCCCCTGGTGGAAGTGACGGCGCGCGAGCTTGAGTTTCTCACACGCGAGCTGGTCTCCCGCCCGCAAAACCTCACGGATGAACAGATTCGCCAGGGGCTGTCGGCGATGGTGCAACTGCTGGAGCACTACTTTTCCGAGCAGGGCACCGCAGGCCCGCGCTATCGCCTGATGCGTCGTCATTCACACGACGAACAGCGCAGTTGGCGTTATCTCGACATCATCAACCGCATGATTGATAAACCTGGCGGGCGGGCTTACCGGGTTATCCTGCTGGGGCTGTTCGCCACGTTGTTGCAGGCCAAAGGCAACGTTCGGCTCGATAAATACGCCCGGCCGCTGCTGCTGGTGGAAGACCCCGAAACGCGGTTGCACCCCATTATGCTCTCCGTGGCCTGGCAGTTGCTGAACCTGTTGCCGCTGCAAAAGCTGACCACCACCAACTCCGGCGAGCTGCTGTCGATGACCCCGGTTGAACATGTCTGCCGGCTGGTGCGTGCGTCGGGCAAGGTGGCGGCGTGGCGGCTGGGGCCTGGCGGCATGAATGCCGAAGATAGCCGCCGCATCGCGTTTCATATCCGCTTTAACCGGCCATCAGCGCTGTTCGCGCGCTGCTGGCTGCTGGTGGAAGGGGAAACGGAAGTCTGGATGATGAACGAGCTGGCGCGCCAGTGCGGTTACCACTTCGAGGCCGAAGGCATCAAAGTTATTGAGTTCGCCCAGTCGGGCTTAAAACCGCTGATTAAATTTGCCCGCCGTATGGGCATTGAGTGGCATGTACTGGTGGATGGCGACGATGCCGGGCGCAAATATTCTGCGACGGTAAAAAGCATCGTGAATAACGACGGCGAACAGGTGCGTCAGCATCTGACCGAGCTTCCCGCGCCGGATATGGAACATTTTATGTATCGCGAAGGGTTTGACGCCGTGTTTTACCGCGTCGCGCAGGTGCCGGAAACGGTGCATATGAATATGCGGAGGGTGATTGTTAAAGCCATTCACCGCTCGTCGAAACCCGATCTGGCGATTGAAGTGGCGATGGAAGCCGCCCGCCGCGGTATGGACGCGGTGCCACCGCTGCTGCGCAAAATGTTCTCGCGCGTGCTGTGGCTCGCACGCGGACGGGCAGATTAGCTTTTTGGCAATGAGTATATCTGGTAGGGCGGGCAAGCGACGCGTACCCGCCAGTTGGAATAGTCAATAAAGTCGTAGGGCGGGTAAGCGAAGCGCACCCGCCGCGTGAGGTGACGAATAACATTGTAGGGCAGGTAAACGCGCGCACCCGCCCGCCGATTACCGCTCGTTAAACCGCGCGGCGATTTGCGCCGTCATACTCTCCAGCAACTCATAACGACGCCGGTATTCCGCGCGTTTTTTGCTGGCTATCTCCTCAAGCGATTTACGGGTTATCTGCAACGGCATGTGGTAAAGCCCCCGGGCGTCCTTTTCACCGCCGAGCGATTCCCAGAAGCTGTCATAATCGGCGTGCAGTTTATCCTTTTTCTTCTTCGCATAGCGCCAGCTACGGTAGATATGTGTCTCGTTACTGACCGCGAGTATCTGGCTTACACCAAAGTGCTGCGCCAGCAGGCAGACCGCTTCCAGCAGCAGGCGTTTAGGAAACAGACCGTGGCAGGCTTTGGTCGCCAGCTGGATCTGATCGTGTTCAACCCAGGCTTTGGCACCCTGTAAGCCGCCAATAAACAGTGCAGATTGGCCGTCGACTTCGCAAAGCGTAAAGGTCATTTCGGCAAGTACGACGCCGTTAGCGTCACGGAAAATCACCGTCGTTTCGCCTTCTTTGTCGAGGTCGGCGATGGCGGCAAGGTCGAGACGATACTGCGCGTCGTTTTTTCCGCTAAGCGTGGCAAGCGTGCTGCCCTGTCGCGTCAGGTGCCCTTGCATCAGCGTGTCGGGCAAAAGACGCTCGATATGCTGGTAATGATATTCCAGCGCGGCCAGCGCCGCTTTTCGCGACACATTGACCGACAGCCAGGGCCTGTGCAGACGGCACGGCAGGCCCGGCTGGGCATGCAGCAAGGCGTCAAGCATCGGCTGACGGGCGAGCACTGAAAGCCAGCGTCGGGTGGCGAAGGGCGTTGCCAGCGAGCGCAGCATGAATTTCCGCCGATAGGCGGGGTTTTCCCATGCGAGCCCCGGCGTTTTCTGGCCTGTCGCAAGCAGGCGAAAGAGTTGCCAGGCGCTATGGGCTGGCGGCTGTATGGAAATTTCGGCAAGTGCGGACATAACCTGGTCTCGTAATGAAGTCTGAGGTTATGGAAACAAATCATCACTCAACGCAATATCAACGCCGTGGTTTATTTACGAGCTGCATAGGGTTTGGTTGAGATTGCGTTTAGAATGGGAGAGCACACTCTGTTTATTCGTCCGAAACGTCAGGAAAGATATGAAGCTTAAGGGAAGGATTAAGAAGCGCTACGTGGTGCTGGCTCTGGTTATCATCATCGGCGCGGTATGGCTGTGGAAGACACTGAACGCGCCGCTGCCCCGTTATCAGACCATGCTGGTGCGTAAAGGGGATCTGCAGCAGAGCGTACTTGCGACCGGTAAGCTCGATGCGCTGCGTAAAGTCGATGTCGGCGCGCAGGTGAGTGGCCAGCTGAAAACGCTGTCGGTCAATATCGGCGATAAAGTGAAAAAAGATCAGCTGCTTGGTGTTATCGATCCTGAGCAGGCTGAAAACCAGATCAAAGAAGTGGAAGCGACGCTGATGGAGCTGCGCGCCCAGCGCCGGCAGGCCGAGGCGGAGATGAAACTCGCCCGCGTTACGCTCTCCCGCCAGCAGCAGCTTGCCCGCACGCAGGCTGTGTCGCGTCAGGATCTCGATACGGCCGCCACCGAGCTTGCCGTCAAAGAGGCGCAGCTTGGTATGATCGACGCGCAAATTAAGCGTAATCAGGCCTCGCTCAGCACGGCCAAAACCAACCTGGATTACACCCGTATTACCGCGCCGATTGCCGGTGAGGTGACGCAGATAACCACGCTGCAGGGCCAGACGGTCATCGCCGCGCAGCAGGCACCGAATATTCTCACGCTTGCCGATCTCAGCACGATGCTGGTGAAAGCGCAGGTCTCTGAAGCCGACGTGATTCATCTCAAACCGGGGCTAAAAGCCTGGTTTACGGTGCTTGGCGACCCGCTGACCCGCTACGAAGGGCGGCTTAAAGATATTCTTCCCACACCCGAGAAAATCAACGACGCCATTTTTTACTACGCGCGTTTTGAAGTGCCGAACCCGCGAGGCGTGCTGCGCCTCGATATGACCGCGCAGGTGCATATTCAGCTCGGCGGCGTCGACGATGTACTCACCATTCCGCTGGCGGCGCTGGGTGAGCCGGTCGGTGATAATCGCTATAACGTCACGCTGCTGCGTAACGGTGAGACCCGCGAGCGCGAAGTGACCATCGGCGCCCGTAACGATACGCAGGTGGAAGTGGTCAAAGGGCTCGAAGAGGGGGATGAAGTGGTGATTGGCCGCGCGAGCGGGAGCGAACAATGACGGCGCTGCTTGAGCTGCGTGATATTCGCCGCAGCTATCCGTCGGGTGAAACGGATGTCGAGGTGCTAAAAGGCGTCACGCTAACCATTAACGCCGGTGAAATGGTGGCGATTGTTGGCGCGTCCGGCTCCGGTAAATCGACGCTGATGAATATTCTCGGCTGTCTCGATAAGCCCAGCAGCGGCAGCTATAAAGTCGCAGGTGTGGATGTGGCAACGCTTAATGACGACGCGCTTGCCCGCCTGCGGCGCGAGCATTTCGGCTTTATTTTCCAGCGCTACCATCTGCTTTCACACCTGACCGCCGCGCAGAATGTCGAAGTTCCCGCCATTTATGCCGGCACCGGGCGCGCCGCGCGTCAGGCGCGAGCGCGCGAATTACTGGCGCGGCTGGGCCTTGAAGCGCGCGTCGGGTATCAGCCCTCGCAGCTTTCCGGCGGTCAACAGCAGCGCGTGAGTATCGCCCGCGCGCTGATGAACGGCGGGCAGGTGATCCTGGCCGACGAACCGACCGGCGCGCTCGACAGCCACTCCGGCGAAGAGGTGATAGCGACCTTAAAACAGCTTCGCGATCGCGGGCATACGGTAATTATCGTGACCCACGATCCTGACGTCGCCGCACAGGCTGAGCGCATTATTGAAATTCGCGACGGGGAGATAATCAGCAACCCGCCGCCGGTCGGGAAACGCGATGCAGCCCAGCTGCCTGCGCAACCGCAGGACGCGCCAGCGCTCGGGCAGTTTATTAACAGCTTCCGTGAGGCGCTGACAATGGCCTGGCTTGCGATGGCTGCCAACAAGATGCGCACGCTGCTGACGATGCTCGGGATTATCATCGGCATCGCGTCGGTGGTCTCTATTGTGGTAGTGGGCGACGCCGCCAAACAGATGGTGCTGGAGGATATCCGTTCCATCGGAACGAACACGATTGATGTTTACCCTGGTAAGGATTTTGGCGATGACGATCCGCAATACCAGCAGGCGTTGCAGTATGACGACCTGCAGGCGATACAGCGTCAGCCGTGGGTGAGTTCCGCCACGCCGACGGTGTCGCAAAACCTGCGCCTGCGCTATGGCAATGTGGATGTCGCCGCCAGCGCTAACGGCGTGAGCGGGCAATATTTCAACGTCTACGGCATGACCTTCAGCGAGGGCAACACCTTTAACGACGAACAACTGCGCGGCCGCGCGCAGGTGGTGGTGATCGACAGTAACGCGCGCCGCCAGCTTTTCCCGAATAAGGCAAACGTAGTAGGCGAAGTGGTGCTGGTCGGCAATATGCCCGCGACCGTCATTGGCGTGGCGGAAGAGAAGCAGTCGATGTTCGGCAGCAGCAAAATTCTGCGGGTATGGATGCCTTACAGCACGATGTCCGGGCGGATTATGGGCCAGTCGTGGCTGAACTCTATTACCGTGCGGGTGAAAGAGGGCTACGACAGCGGCGAGGCGGAGCAGCAGCTCACGCGCCTGCTAACGCTGCGTCACGGTAAAAAAGACTTTTTCACGTGGAATATGGATGGCGTATTGAAAACCGCCGAAAAGACCACACGTACTCTTCAACTGTTTCTGACATTGGTAGCGGTGATTTCGCTGGTGGTGGGCGGCATCGGGGTGATGAATATCATGCTGGTGTCAGTGACCGAGCGCACCCGGGAAATCGGCATTCGTATGGCGGTCGGCGCGCGCAAAAGCGATGTGCTACAGCAGTTTTTGATTGAGGCGGTGCTGGTCTGTCTGGTGGGCGGCGCGCTTGGGATTGGCCTTTCACTGCTGATCGCGTTTGCGCTACAGCTCATTTTACCAGGCTGGGAGATTGGTTTTTCGCCCGTGGCGCTGCTGACCGCATTTTTGTGCTCCAGCGCGACGGGGGTGTTGTTTGGCTGGCTGCCCGCCCGCAACGCGGCCAGACTCAATCCTGTGGATGCACTTGCCCGTGAATAAATAAAAATGCCAGTCCACGGGACTGGCATTTCAGGAGCAGGATGTACACAATGAAACAGAAGAGTTACGCAACTGCGGATGCAGCTTCTGCTTCAAGAGGGACAATGACGCTGGCATGGTTGCCTTTGGGACCCTGATGCACATCGAACCTCACGACTTGTCCGGCTTTCAGCGTTCTGTAGCCGTCCATCTGGATTGTAGAGTAGTGCGCAAAGATATCTTCGCCGCCGCCTTCAGGGCAGATGAACCCAAACCCTTTGGCGTTATTGAACCATTTAACAGTACCCGTCTCCATGCTTCGACATCCTTCATAAGTCTTATTGAGTAAGATGGATTGAACCGGTGGGTGAGGGGGGCTGTTCAAAACCTCGCCAACTCACGCTTGTACAATTTAGAGAAATCGCACTGTGCGTCAAGCGTTCACCGGGGTCTGGCAGGTGGGATTGAGTCAAAATTTTGAAGCAGTTAACGCTATTTTCATTAATGTGACAGAGCTCGCGAATACCAGTGATAGCTGGTTGCTTGCTGAACATTAGGGTAGATTCAGGATGCGTATTACACTCAACCAGAGCGCCGGAAAACACGCTGGCTGTACTGTTTAACCATGATGACGACTGGCAATGAGTAAAGACAAAAGTTGGCTGGATTTTGACCATTTGGCGGAAGATGACCTGCGCGAAGCGCTAAAGCCGCCATCTATGTATAAAGTTATATTAATGAACGACGATTACACGCCAATGGAATTTGTTATTGACGTGCTACAAAAGTTCTTTTCTTATGATGTAGAACGTGCAACGCAACTGATGCTCACGGTTCACTATCAGGGGAAAGCCATCTGTGGCGTTTTCACCGCGGAAGTGGCGGAAACCAAAGTGGCGCTGGTGAACAAATATGCGAGGGAGAACGACCATCCGTTGTTGTGTACGCTGGAAAAAGCCTGATTAAGGCAAACTATTGAGGGGGTGCCCTATGCTCAACCAGGAACTGGAACTCAGTTTAAACATGGCTTTCGCCAGAGCGCGCGAGCACCGACATGAGTTTATGACCGTCGAGCATCTGTTACTGGCTCTGCTCAGTAACCCATCGGCACGGGAGGCGCTTGAAGCCTGCTCCGTGGATCTGGTGGCGCTGCGTCAGGAACTCGAAGCCTTCATTGAACAAACCACACCCGTACTGCCCGCGAGCGAAGAGGAGCGCGACACTCAGCCGACGCTCAGCTTCCAGCGCGTGTTGCAGCGCGCCGTGTTCCACGTCCAGTCCTCCGGCCGTAGCGAAGTGACTGGTGCCAATGTCTTAGTGGCTATCTTCAGCGAACAGGAGTCTCAGGCGGCTTATCTGTTGCGTAAACATGAAGTCAGTCGCCTTGATGTGGTGAATTTCATCTCCCACGGTACCCGTAAAGACGAGCCAGGCCAGGCGCCGGGCAATGACAATCCGGTCAACGAAGAGCAGGCAGGCGGGGAGGAGCGTATGGAAAACTTCACCACCAATCTCAATCAGCTTGCCCGCGTTGGCGGCATCGATCCGCTGATTGGCCGCGACAAAGAGCTGGAGCGCGCCATTCAGGTGCTCTGCCGTCGCCGGAAAAACAACCCGCTGCTGGTGGGCGAGTCGGGCGTCGGGAAAACCGCCATCGCAGAAGGGCTCGCCTGGCGTATCGTGCAGGGCGACGTTCCTGAAGTGATGGCCGACTGCACTATCTATGCGCTGGATATCGGCTCGCTGCTGGCGGGCACTAAATACCGCGGCGATTTTGAAAAACGCTTCAAGGCGCTGCTTAAACAACTTGAGCAGGATAACAATAGCATCCTGTTTATCGACGAAATCCATACCATCATCGGCGCGGGCGCGGCCTCCGGCGGCCAGGTCGATGCGGCAAACCTGATTAAACCGCTGCTCTCCAGCGGCAAAATCCGGGTGATGGGCTCCACGACGTATCAGGAGTTCAGCAACATTTTCGAAAAAGACCGTGCGCTGGCGCGTCGCTTCCAGAAAATCGACATCACCGAGCCGAGCGTCGAGGAAACCGTACAGATCATTAACGGCCTGAAGCCGAAATATGAAGCGCACCACGACGTCCGTTACACCGCGAAAGCGGTACGCGCGGCGGTGGAGCTGGCGGTTAAATATATCAATGACCGCCACCTGCCGGATAAGGCCATCGACGTTATCGACGAAGCGGGCGCGCGTGCGCGTCTGATGCCAGTCAGCAAGCGTAAGAAAACCGTCAATGTGGCGGATATCGAAACCGTGGTGGCCCGCATCGCGCGTATCCCGGAGAAGAGCGTGTCGCAAAGCGATCGCGATACGCTCAAAAACCTGGGCGATCGCCTGAAAATGCTGGTGTTTGGTCAGGATAAAGCCATTGAGGCCTTAACCGAAGCCATCAAAATGAGCCGTGCGGGGCTGGGGCATGACCGTAAACCGGTAGGTTCTTTCCTCTTTGCAGGCCCGACCGGCGTCGGGAAAACCGAGGTGACGGTGCAGCTGTCCAAAGCGCTGGGTATTGAACTGCTGCGCTTTGATATGTCCGAGTATATGGAACGTCATACCGTCAGCCGCCTGATTGGCGCGCCGCCGGGCTACGTTGGGTTTGATCAGGGCGGTCTGCTGACCGACGCGGTCATTAAGCATCCGCATGCGGTTCTGCTGCTCGATGAAATCGAAAAAGCGCATCCGGACGTCTTTAACCTGCTGCTGCAGGTAATGGACAACGGCACGCTGACCGATAACAACGGGCGTAAAGCGGATTTCCGCAACGTGATTCTGGTGATGACCACCAACGCCGGCGTGCGTGAAACCGAGCGCAAATCGATTGGGCTTATCCGTCAGGACAACAGCACCGACGCGATGGAGGAGATCAAAAAGATCTTTACGCCGGAGTTCCGTAACCGTCTCGACAACATTATCTGGTTCAACCATCTCTCTACCGAGGTGATTCATCAGGTGGTCGACAAGTTCATCGTTGAACTGCAGGCGCAGCTTGACCAGAAAGGCGTCTCCCTGGAAGTTAGCCAGGAAGCGCGTGACTGGCTGGCGGAGAAAGGCTACGACCGTGCGATGGGCGCACGCCCGATGACCCGCGTGATTCAGGACAACCTGAAAAAACCGCTGGCCAACGAGCTGCTCTTTGGTTCGCTGGTGGATGGCGGCCAGGTCTCCGTCGCGCTGGATAAAGAAGGCGATAAACTGACGTACAGCTTCCAGAGCGCGCAGAAGCATAAGCCTGAAGCCGCACACTAACGCCATGCGTATATAAGACACAACGCCGGATAGCGATATCCGGCGTTTTTTTATCGCTTTTTCAGGCAAGACACGCATAAAAAAAGCGCCGCAAAAGGGCGCTTTTTTTCAGGCTGGCGCGGCAAACGGCGGCGCGGCCTGGCTTCGCTTAAGAAGCCTGTACAAACTTAGCGACTACGGAAGACAATGCGGCCTTTGCTCAGGTCGTACGGGGTCAGCTCAACAGTCACTTTGTCGCCCGTCAGAATGCGGATGTAGTTTTTGCGCATTTTACCGGAGATATGGGCAGTTACCACGTGACCGTTTTCCAGTTCTACGCGGAACATAGTGTTAGGTAACGTTTCAAGAACGGTACCCTGCATTTCAATATTGTCTTCTTTGGCCATCTAATCCTCTGGGGTATCACTACCATAGTTTGAACCGGCAAGATAATGCCCAAGTTCACCCATTAAGTAAAGTTTTGCGGGCGAAATGCCCGTTGTACCGCTGCGCCTTCCCGCTCCCACGACAAAACCGCGCGGGCAGCGCAAGCGTAACGGGGAGCGTGAGATCCAAAGCGTTGCGTTAACGGAGGGTCCCAAAACGGCGGCAGGGTAATGGCAGTCATTTTCTGCGTGCGTAAGTATAACACCCTGACAAAAAATGTGCCGAAAACATTCTGCTATCCTGCGGGCGTAAAAAGGGTTTGCGGCACCCAGCAACGTTTTTCGAGCGGCAACGGGCGAAGCTCAGCCAGTTGTTGTAAATAATCACGGCGCGGGATCTCGACTGCGCCCAGCGACGCGGTGTGCGGGTTGAGCACCTGACAATCAATCAGCCTGCCGCCCTGCGCGACAAAGTAGTCGCAAAACACCACCAACGCGGTTTTCGAGGCGTTCTCACGGCGGCTAAACATCGATTCGCCGCAAAACAGCGCGCCCTGCGCCACACCATACATGCCGCCCACGAGCGTATCGTCCTGCCAGACTTCAACAGAGTGCGCATGGCCCAGTTCATGCAGGCGCTGCCAGGCGATCACCACATCGTTGGTTATCCATGTGCCGTCGTCACGGTCGCTGGCGCAGCCCTGGATAACAGCGTTAAACGCATGATTCAGCGTTACGCGATAGGGCGAACGGCGGTGAAAGCGCTTCATGCTGCGGCTGATGTGTAACCGCTCAGGCCAAATCACCGCGCGGGGATCCGGGGACCACCATAAGATCGGGTCTCCCGGCGAGAACCACGGAAAAATGCCCTGCTGATAGGCCATCATCAGACGAGCGGGGCTGAGATCCCCGCCTAATGCCAGTAAGCCGTTAGGTTCACGTAACGCCCCCTCAGGCGAGGGAAAAGCAATCGAATGACGAGAAAGCTGCACCAGACGCATCACAACGGCGCTCCATGACAACAGTGTCAAATATCAATCAATGATAGTGTACTGAACGCGCACGAAACTGATAATAACGTCCCTGCTGCGCCAGTAATTCCTTGTGACTACCTTGCTCAGTAATCTGCCCGTTGTCCATGACAATGATGCGATCGAACGCCGTCAGCCCCTGCAGGCGATGAGTCACCATCAGCAGCGTTTTTTGTGCGGCGACTTCTTTTACCAGAGCGAGTATCTGACGCTCGGTTTCGGCATCCAGCCCTTCCGTCGGTTCATCCAGTAAGAGCATTGGCGCGTCGTGCAGCAGCGCGCGGGCGATGCCGAGACGGCGCAGCTCGCCACCGGAGAGCTGGCGTCCGCCTTCGCCAAGCCAGGCGTTCAGTCCTTCATCGTCCAGCAGTTTTTCAAGCCCCACGCGGGCGAGTACTGCGCCGAGTGCGGCGTCATTAGCCTGCGGCGCGGCGAGGAGGAGGTTGTCGCGAAGCGTGGCGCTAAAGAGATGCACGCGCTGCGGTACGACGCTCATGGTGGCGCGCAGCGCGGCTTCGCGGTAACCGGTGATGGGGACGCCATCAAGCATCACGTCGCCGGAAGTCGGGTCCCAGGCGCGGGTGATAAGCTGCAACAGCGTCGATTTACCACAGCCGGTGCGCCCGAGAATCGCGATATGCTCGCCCGGTGCGACGTCTAGCATAATATCGCGCAGCGCAGGCTGCGGCTGGCCCGGGTAACTGAAGCTCACGTTACGCAGCAACAGCGAGGCCTCGCGCGGCGCATCTTTGCCCGACTCTGCAAAGGTGATGTCAGCAGACTGATCAATGACGTCGCTCACGCGACGCGCGGAGGCGATAACCTGACCAAGATGCTGGAACGCGCCGCCGACTGGCGCGAGCGCTTCAAAGGCGGCCAGCGCGCAGAAGACAAACAGCGCGATAAGCGAACCCGGCGTGCTGTTGCCACCAACGCCGCCTGCGGCCATCCAGAGGATCAGTACGACCGTCATGCCGCTAATCAGCGTCATCATCGCCTGCGAAAGCGCTGTCAGCCCGGCCTGGCGGCGCTGCGCCTCGTGCCAGACTTGTTCGGTTGTATCCAGCTGTTCGCGATAACGCCCGGCCGCGCCGAAAATCGACAGTTCCGCCTGACCCTGCAACCAGCCGGTCAGCTGCTGGCGATAGCTGGCGCGAAGCATCGTCAGCGCTTCGCCCACCGGTCGACCGGCACGATAGAAGAGGGGAGGGAGCAGCAGCAGCGTCGCCAGCATGATCCCGCCGAGCGTCAGCGCCAGCGTCACATCCAGCAGGCTTAAGCCAAGCGTCACGACCGCGATAACCGCAAGCGCGCCGATGAGCGGTGAAATCACGCGCAAATAGAGGTGATCCAGCGTATCGACATCCGCCACCAGGCGGTTCAACAGTTCGCCCTGACGAAAACGCGCGAGTCCGGACGGAGAAAGCGGCAGCAGGCGGCTGAAGGTATAGACGCGTAAGTGCTCCAGCACGCGGAACGTGCCTTCGTGGCTCACCAGACGCTCGAAATAACGCCCGGCGGTGCGGATAATCGCCGCTCCGCGCACGCCAGCGGCAGGCAGCATATAGTTAAAACTGTACAGGCCAGCCATGCCTACGACCGCAGAGGCGGAGAGGAACCAGCCGGAGAGTGTCAGCAGGCCGATGCTGGCGAGCAGCGTCACGATAGCCAGCACGACGCCGAGCGACAGCAGCCATTTATGGCGTTTGTAGAGCGCCAGATAGGGAAGTAACGCGCGCATTTAAATCTCCTCCTGACGGTGCGCCAGCAGCGCCGCGAAATAACCATCGGCCTCGCTGAGCGTGGCGACGTCGCCGCGCTCCACGATGCGCCCGTCGCGCATTACCCAGACTTCATCCCAGGCGGCGATATCATCAATCTGGTGTGTGACCATAAGCGTGGTCTGCGCCAGCGACGCGGTCTCCAGCGCCTGCATCACGCGGCGCTCGCTACCGGCATCAAGGCTTGCGGAAGGCTCATCCAGCAGCAGCAAACGACACGGCGTTAACAGCGCACGGGCAACCGCCACGCGCTGCGCCTGGCCCACAGAGAGGCCGGAGGCCTGATCGCCAATCGGCGTGTTAACGCCCTGCGCCAGTAGCGGTAAGAATTCGCTCACCCAGGCTTTATCCAGCGCCGCATGGAGCTGCGCGTCGCTTGCCTCGGGATCGGCCAGTAAAACATTTTCTTTAAGTGTTCCGGCAGGCAGCTGCGGGTTTTGTCCCACCCAGCTCAACTGACGCCGCCAGCTTTCCGGCTCCAGCTCGCGCAGTTCAACACCGTTAACGCGCAGCGAGCCTTCATAGGGCAGAAACCCGGCCAGCAGGTTTAAAAGCGAGCTTTTCCCCGCGCCGCTTTGCCCCACCAGCGCCACGCGTTTGCCCGCGGGCAGCGTGAAATTCAGCGGCCCGGCGAGACGTTTCCCTTGCGGCGAAAGAATGGTCAGGCCCTGTGCCTCAAGCGAAATCGGCTCGCAGCCGGGAAGCTCCAGTGTGCCTTTCTCAGCATGCTGAATCGGCGTTTCAAGGAACGTTTTCAGGCTATCCGCCGCGCCGACAGCCTGCGCTTTGGCATGATAAAAGGTGCCGAGATCGCGCAGCGGCTGGAAAAATTCCGGTGCCAGAATCAGCGCCAGGAAACCGGCGAACAGCGTCACGCCGGTGCCGTAATGGCCGAAATTCAGCTCGCCCAGATAAGAGAAGCCGAAATAGACCGCCACCAGTGCAATGGAAAGCGAGGTAAAAAACTCCAGCACGCCGGAGGAGAGGAACGCGAGGCGCAATACTTCCATGGTGCGCTGGCGAAAATCCTGCGAGGCGGCCTGAATGTTGTGCGTTTCCGCTGCGCCGCGGTTGAAAAGACGCAGGGTTTCCATACCGCGCAGGCGGTCAAGGAAGTTGCCGCTCAGGCGCGCCAGCGCCTGGAAATTACGCCGGTTAGCATCGGCGGCACCCATGCCGACCATCGCCATAAACAGCGGGATCAGCGGCGCGGTGCCAAGCAGGATCAGCGCCGCTGCCCAGTTATAAGGAAAAATAGCGAGCACAATCAGCAGCGGCACGCTCGCCGCCAGTGCCATTTGTGGCAGGTAGCGGGCGTAAAAATCGTGCATATCGTCAATCTGCTCAAGGATAAGCGTCGCCCAGCTACCGGCGGGTTTCCCCTGGATCCAGGCAGGCCCGGCCTCCTGAAGGCGGTTCATCACCTGCTGGCGAATGCGGGCGCGGATATGTTGCCCGGCGTGAAACCCGACTTTTTCGCGCAGCCACACCACCCAGGCCCGTAATACGAAGACCAGAATCAACAGCACAAACGGCAGCAGCAGCGCCTCGCGCGGGATGCCTTTGATTATCAGATCGTTAAGGAGATCGGCCAGCAGCCAGGCCTGCGCGACGATAAGCAAACCGCTCACCACGCCAAGCAGGCGCGACAGGCTGAGCCAGCGGCGGGAGATAACACTTTGCTGTTTAAGCCAGCGGGTCAGTTCTTGTTGACGGGTTTTATTCATTGCATGCACTGAGCAGTAAAATCCAGAGTGCTCGCCGCAAGGCGAGAGAGCAGGCAATGTTACAACGGGGATAAAAGAAAGGCGACTGATTCGTCGCCTTGTTTAACGTGCGGAATTAGCTCTGCTTTTCAGCAAGACCGTCAAGATAGCGTTCGGCATCCAGCGCGGCCATACAGCCGGTGCCGGCGGAGGTGATCGCCTGACGGTAAATATGATCCATCACGTCGCCTGCGGCGAAGACGCCCGGAATGCTGGTCTGGGTTGCGTTACCGTGAATACCGGACTGCACTTTGATGTAGCCGTTCTCAAGCTCCAGCTGGCCTTCAAAAATCGCGGTGTTCGGGCTGTGGCCGATCGCGACGAACAGGCCGGCGACATCCAGCGTCTCGACGTTTTCCGGGTTTACGGTGTCGCGCAGACGCAGACCGCTGACGCCCATCTGGTCGCCGGTCACTTCTTCCAGCGTGCGGTGGGTGTGCAGCACGATGTTGCCGCTTTCCACTTTATCCATCAGACGTTTCACCAGGATTTTCTCGGCGCGGAAAGTATCGCGGCGGTGGATCAGGTGTACTTCAGAGGCGATGTTCGCCAGATACAGCGCTTCTTCAACCGCAGTGTTGCCGCCGCCGATGACCGCGACTTTCTGGTTGCGGTAGAAGAACCCGTCACAGGTGGCGCAGGCGGAAACGCCGCGGCCTTTATAGGCTTCTTCAGACGGCAGGCCCAGATAACGCGCGGAGGCGCCGGTGGCGATGATAAGCGCGTCACAGGTGTATTCGCCGCTGTCGCCGATAAGACGGAACGGACGGTTTTGCAGATCGACCTTGTTGATATGGTCGAACAGGATTTCTGTTTCAAACTTCGCGGCATGCTCGTGCATGCGTTCCATCAACAGCGGACCGGTCAGATCGTGCGGGTCGCCCGGCCAGTTTTCCACTTCAGTGGTGGTGGTCAACTGACCGCCTTTTTCCATCCCGGTAATCAGAACCGGCTTCAGGTTGGCGCGCGCCGCGTAGACCGCAGCGGTGTATCCCGCCGGGCCGGAGCCAAGAATTAACAGCTTACTGTGTTTAGCCGTGCCCATGAGATCCTCATTGTTGTTGGCAGACAATGGGCTGGATTGTAGGGAATTTACGGGGCTAAAAAAAGAGTGTGGCAATTTTGTTAACGATTCATGCAATAGCTGCGGCCGATAGCGTCATTATTTTTACTGATTAAAAAGCGCGGCATATAAGGCAGTAAAATGAGGAATTATCGCCGCTCGCAACCAGTCTCTGGCACGTTCTACTAAAAATCGATGTTTTGCTTTGACAATCCCCTGCGCTTTTGCGAAAACATTCGAGGAAGAAAAAAGGGTTGGCTTTGGTTGCCGCGCATTCTGGCGCAAGCTTGTGCCAATTTCCGGGCTATTGAAATTCACGCATGGCGTGGACAGACGCCATACGTAATGTCGATAGCTGCCAGTGGGCAACGGTCTTCTAACTGACGCCCTGAACAGTGAAGTGCAACGGGTAATGGCAGGTGTAGGGAAGGAATACAGAGAGACAATAATAATGGTAGATAGCAAGAAGCGCCCTGGCAAAGATCTCGACCGTATCGATCGTAACATTCTTAATGAGCTGCAAAAGGATGGGCGCATTTCTAACGTCGAGCTTTCAAAAAGAGTGGGTCTTTCACCGACGCCGTGCTTAGAGCGCGTTCGTCGCCTGGAACGACAGGGTTTTATTCAGGGCTATACGGCTCTGCTGAACCCGCATTATCTGGATGCCTCACTTCTGGTATTTGTTGAGATTACTCTGAATCGTGGCGCGCCGGATGTGTTTGAGCAGTTCAATGCTGCTGTACAAAAGCTGGAAGAAATTCAGGAGTGCCATCTGGTTTCGGGCGATTTCGACTACTTGTTGAAAACCCGTGTGCCGGATATGTCCGCGTACCGTAAGCTGTTGGGCGAGACCCTGCTACGTCTGCCGGGCGTGAACGACACCCGTACTTACGTCGTCATGGAAGAAGTGAAGCAGAGTAATCGTCTGGTCATTAAAACCCGCTAACACAGAACAGGTGCAAACCGGGCGTAGTTTGATTACACTCCTGTTAATCCATACAGCAGCAGTGGCGGGGTTTCTCGCCACTGCTGTCCGTTTTACCTCATGGACCTGGAGAGCCTGTCTTGAGCCAGGAATACACCGAAGACAAAGAAGTCACACTCACTAAATTAAGCAGCGGGCGACGACTGCTCGAGGCGCTGCTGATCCTTGTAGTGCTGTTTGCCGTCTGGCTGATGGCCGCCCTGTTAAGCTTTAATCCTTCCGATCCGAGCTGGTCACAAACGGCATGGCATGAGCCTATCCATAATCTGGGCGGCGCGCCTGGCGCGTGGCTTGCGGACACGCTGTTCTTTATTTTCGGCGTGATGGCTTACACCATTCCTGTGATCATGGTAGGCGGCTGCTGGTTTGCCTGGCGTCAGCGCGGCAACGAAGATTACATCGACTATTTCGCCGTGGCGCTGCGCTTGATAGGCGTACTGGCGCTCATCCTGACTTCCTGCGGACTGGCGGCGATTAACGCCGACGATATCTGGTATTTCGCCTCCGGCGGCGTGATTGGCAGCCTGCTCAGCACCGCGCTTCAGCCGATGCTCAACAGCAGCGGCGGCACCATCGCGCTGCTCTGCGTCTGGGCGGCAGGGCTGACGCTCTTTACCGGCTGGTCCTGGGTCAGCATCGCAGAGAAAATCGGCAGCGCGGTGCTTACCGTACTGACGTTCGCCAGCAACCGTACCCGCCGTGACGACACCTGGCAGGATGAAGACGATTACGAAGACGATGAAGAGCACGACGAATATGAAGAGGATGAGCGTGAGCTGAAGCCAGCGAAAGGAGAATCCCGTCGCGCGCGTATTCTTCGTGGCGCTTTAGCCCGCCGTCAACGGCTGGCGGACAAATTCAGCAACCCTGTCGCCCGTAAAACCGACGCCGCGCTCTTTTCGGGCAAGCGGATGGATGACGCCGACGAGGTGCAATACAGTGTGCGCGGCACGCCGGCTGATGCCGACGACGTGCTGTTTTCCGGCCATAAAGTCACTGAACCGGACGCATTTTATGATGAAAACGACCCGCTGCTGAATGGTCATTCGATTGCCGACCCGGCCGCCGTTGCCGCGGCTGCCACACCGGTTGCGCCGGTCTGGGCATCTGCGCAAACGGCAATGCCGTCTGAAGCAGTAAGCGTTCAGGCACCGGACGTCGCGCCTGAAATTGAATGGCATTCCGCGCCTTCTGCGCCGCAATCGCATCCGGGGATTGCCCCGGAGCCGGATTACTATGCGCCGTCACAGCCACCTGTCGCACAACCACCAGTACAGGAAGAAGAGTACTGGCAGCACAGCGCGCCGGTAACGCCTGCTTATCAACCTGCGCAACAGTCTCATCAGCCGCAGCCGTATCAGGCGCAGCCCTCTCCTACGCAGGTATATCAGCAACCACCGCATGATCCTTATGCGCAGCCGCAGAGTGGTCAGTACGCGCCAGAGCCTTATGTACCTGCGCAGGAACCTTATGCACCGGCATCGCAAACACCTTACGCTGCGCCAGACCCGTATGCCCCGGCTCATGAAACTGCGCCGGTGCACGAGCCAGAGCCCGTTGCACCGCCGGAAGAGGTCAAACCCGCCCGTCCACCGCTCTATCACTTCGAAGAAGTGGAAGCCCAGCGCGCTCGCGAACGCGAACAACTGGCCGCGTGGTATCAGCCGATTCCTGAGCCTGAAGAGCTTACCCGTAAACCAGAGCCAGTCCGCGCACCAGACCCCGCGCCTGCCGCGCCTTCAGCATCGGTTTCTGATACCGCTGGTGCCGCCGCGTCTGGCCTGAACGTAGCCGCACAGGCGACTGTCGCTACGGCGGCTGCAGAGGCTGCATCGCAGGCAACCTCTGCAGCAGCGCAAACCGCCGGCCTCGCCTTTACCCCGGCGGCCAGCGAAGCACCGCGTCCGCAGGTGAAAGAGGGCATTGGCCCGCAGCTGCCGCGCCCGAACCGCGTTCGTGTGCCGACGCGTCGTGAGCTTGCCTCTTATGGCATCAAACTGCCTTCCCAGCGAATGGCCGAAGAGCGCGCCCGTGAAGAAGCGGAGCGTCGTATGGCGCAACAGCAGCAGGGCGTTTCTGAAGAAGAAGCTGATGCGATGTATCAGGACGAGCTGGCGCGCCAGTTTGCCGCGTCCCAGCAGCAGCGTTACGGCGAAACGTATCAGGCAGAGATGAGCCCGGAAGAGGAAGACGCCGCTGAACAGGCTGAGCTGGCACGTCAGTTTGCCGCGTCTCAGCAGCAGCGCTATTCTGCGCCGCAACCGTCTGGCGCTGCGCCGTTTATGCCTGATGACATTGCGCTTTCGCCGATGAAAGCGCTGGTTAATGACGGCCCGAGCGAGCCGCTGTTTATGCCAGAGCCTGTCGAGCCTGAGCCGTATCGCCCTGCACATCAACCGCAGCAACATTCTCAGCCGCCGCAACAGCCGCATACGCACGTTGCGCAGCCCGCAGCGCCCGCGCAAAGCTACGTGCAGCCGCAAGGTTATGTGCCGCAGCCTCAGGCACCGCAGGGCTATGCCCAACCTGCTGCCACGCATCAGTCTCAGATGCAACCGCAGTCTGTGGTACCGACTCAGGGTTATCAGGCGCCTTCCGCGCCCGCTCAGGGCTATCAGGCTCAGCCTCCGGTTGCGCCTGTGCAGCCTCAACAGCCAGCGGCACCGGCATTATCACCGCGTGACAGCCTGATCCATCCGCTGCTGATGCGTAATGGCGAAGAGCTGCCGAAGCATAAGCCGTCTACGCCGCTGCCGTCGCTGGATCTGCTGACGTCGCCGCCAGCGGAAGTGGAGCCGGTGGACACCTTTGCTCTGGAGCAAATGGCGCGTCTGGTGGAGGCGCGTCTCGCCGATTTCCGCATTAAAGCGGATGTGGTGAACTACTCGCCAGGCCCGGTTATTACCCGCTTCGAGCTGAATCTGGCACCGGGCGTTAAGGCTGCGCGTATCTCTAACCTGTCGCGCGACCTGGCGCGTTCGCTCTCCACCGTTGCGGTGCGCGTGGTGGAAGTGATCCCCGGTAAGCCGTATGTCGGCCTTGAGCTGCCAAACAAAAAACGCCAGACCGTCTATCTGCGCGAAGTGCTGGACTGCGCGAAATTCCGCGAGAACCCTTCACCGCTGAGCGTGGTGCTGGGGAAAGATATCGCTGGTGAACCGGTCGTGGCCGATCTCGCGAAAATGCCGCATCTGCTGGTGGCGGGTACCACCGGTTCCGGTAAGTCGGTGGGCGTTAACGCCATGATCCTGAGCATGCTCTACAAAGCGACGCCGGAAGATGTGCGCTTTATCATGATCGACCCGAAAATGCTGGAGCTTTCTGTCTATGAAGGCATTCCACATCTTCTGACCGAAGTGGTCACCGACATGAAAGACGCCGCCAACGCGCTGCGCTGGAGCGTGAATGAAATGGAGCGCCGTTACAAGCTCATGTCGGCGCTCGGCGTGCGTAATCTTGCCGGTTATAACGAGAAGATCGCCGAAGCGAAACGCATGGGCCGCCCGATCCCGGATCCGTACTGGAAACCAGGTGACAGCATGGACGCCACCCATCCGGTGCTGGAAAAACTGCCGTATATCGTGGTGCTGGTGGATGAATTTGCCGATCTGATGATGACGGTCGGTAAAAAAGTCGAAGAGCTGATCGCGCGTCTCGCGCAGAAGGCGCGTGCGGCGGGCATTCACTTGGTGCTGGCGACGCAGCGTCCTTCCGTGGATGTTATCACCGGCCTTATCAAAGCCAACATTCCGACGCGTATCGCATTTACCGTGTCCAGCAAAATCGACTCCCGCACCATTCTCGATCAGGGCGGCGCGGAATCGCTGTTGGGGATGGGTGATATGCTCTACTCCGGCCCGAACTCCTCCATGCCGGTTCGCGTTCACGGTGCCTTCGTGCGTGATGAAGAAGTTCATGCCGTCGTGCAGGACTGGAAAGCGCGCGGGCGTCCGCAGTATGTCGACGGCATCACTTCCGATAGCGAAAGCGAGGGCGGTGGCGGCGGCTTCGACGGCGGCGAAGAGCTGGATCCGCTGTTCGATCAGGCCGTGTCGTTTGTGGTGGAAAAACGTAAAGCGTCGATTTCCGGCGTACAGCGTCAGTTCCGCATCGGCTACAACCGCGCGGCACGCATTATCGAACAGATGGAAATGCAGGGCATCGTCAGCGAGCAGGGCCATAACGGCAACCGCGAAGTGCTGGCGCCGCCGCCGTTTGAGTAACCGTTCTTTTCCCTGCGCGTGCGGCATGTGACCGTGCGCGCAGGGCTTCACGCTCATCACGATTCTGAAAAGATGGGTAAATTACCAAAAAATCAGGTTTTTCTTCTGTCGAAAATGTCAGCCTTATGGCTACAGTTAGGGACAGTAAGCGATCCCGTACTGGGGTCGGTCGTATTCTGAGGGATAACAATGAAAAAAATCGCCGTTACCTGTGCTTTGCTTTCTGCGTTTGCCGTATCGTCCGTGTGGGCGGATGCCGCAGGCGATTTGAAAAGCCGCCTTGATAAAGTCAGCAGCTTCCACGCCAGCTTCACCCAGAAAGTGACCGATGGCAGCGGCGCTGCCGTTCAGGAAGGCCAGGGCGATCTGTGGGTCAAACGTCCGAATCTTTTCAACTGGCATATGACGCAGCCGGATGAAAGCGTGCTGATTTCCGATGGCAAGACGCTGTGGTTCTATAACCCGTTTGTTGAACAGGCGAGCGCGACCTGGCTGAAAGACGCGACCAGCAATACGCCGTTTATGCTGATTGCGCGTAACCAGAGCAGTGACTGGCAGCAGTACAACATTAAGCAAAACGGCGATGATTTTGTGCTGACGCCAAAATCAGCCAGCGGTAACCTGAAGCAGTTCACCATTAACGTGAGCCGCGACGGCACCATCAATCAATTCAGCGCCGTCGAACAGGACGACCAGCGCAGCAGCTATCAGCTGAAATCTCAGCAGAATGGCGCTGTGGATATGAGCAAATTTACCTTTACGCCGCCGCAGGGCGTAACGGTGGATGATCAGCGTAATAAGTAAGCCGAGGTCCGGGTGGGCAATCTTTCGCTCGATTTTTCCGATAACACCTTTCAGCCACTGGCCGCGCGTATGCGGCCAGAAAATCTGGCGCAGTACATCGGGCAGCAGCATCTGCTGGCGCCCGGTAAGCCACTCCCCCGCGCCATCGAAGCCGGGCATCTCCACTCGATGATCCTTTGGGGGCCGCCTGGCACCGGGAAAACGACACTGGCCGAAGTGATTGGTCGCTACGCGAACGCTGATGTGGAGCGTATTTCGGCGGTGACATCCGGCGTGAAAGAGATCCGCGAGGCTATCGAGCGCGCCCGCCAGAACCGCAACGCGGGCCGCCGCACGATTTTGTTCGTTGACGAAGTGCATCGCTTTAACAAAAGCCAGCAGGACGCTTTCTTGCCGCATATCGAAGACGGCACCATTACGTTTATTGGCGCGACAACGGAAAACCCATCGTTTGAGTTGAATTCCGCGCTGCTTTCACGCGCGCGTGTCTATCTGCTGAAATCGCTGACGGTGGAGGACATCGAACAGGTATTGACCCAGGCGATGACCGACCGTGAGCGCGGCTACGGCGGACAGGATATCGTCTTACCGGATGAAACCCGCCTCGCGATTGCCGAGCTGGTCAACGGTGACGCGCGCCGCGCGCTGAATACGCTGGAAATGATGGCCGATATGGCACCCACCGACGACAGCGGCAAACGGGTGCTCAGGCCCGAACTGCTGACGGAAATCGCTGGTGAGCGCAGCGCTCGCTTCGATAATAAAGGCGACCGTTTTTACGATTTGATCTCTGCACTGCATAAGTCGGTGCGCGGTTCAGCGCCGGATGCGGCGCTCTACTGGTATGCGCGTATTATCAGCGCAGGCGGCGATCCGCTGTATGTTGCGCGGCGCTGTCTGGCTATCGCCTCGGAAGATGTCGGTAACGCCGATCCGCGCGCCATGCAGGTGGCCATTTCTGCGTGGGACTGCTTTACGCGCGTCGGCCCGGCGGAAGGCGAAAGGGCGATTGCGCAGGCGATTGTCTATCTTGCCTGCGCGCCGAAGAGCAACGCGGTTTATACCGCTTTCAAGGCGGCGCTGAAAGATGCCCGTGAGCGCCCGGATTACGATGTGCCGGAACACCTGCGCAACGCCCCGACGAAGCTAATGAAAGAGATGGGTTACGGGCAGGAGTATCGTTATGCGCATGATGAGCCTAACGCCTATGCCGCTGGCGAAGACTATTTCCCCGCCGAAATGGCACAAACGCGCTACTATCATCCCACCAACAGAGGTCTTGAAGGCAAGATTGGCGAAAAGCTAGCCTGGCTTGCTGAGCAGGATCAGAAAAGCCCCACAAAACGCTACCGCTAACGCGATCGTTGCGGTAAGGTTAATCGTTGAATATCAGTGCGACCGCAGGCTGCGGTCGCCTTTCCCTTTTCTTTTTTCGATAAGCACAGGATAAGCATGCTCGATCCCAATCTGCTGCGTACCGAGCCAGACGCAGTCGCAGAAAAACTGGCACGCCGGGGCTTTAAGCTGGATGTAGATAAGCTGGTCGCTCTTGAAGAGCGTCGTAAAGTTCTGCAGGTAAAAACTGAAAATCTGCAGGCTGAACGTAACTCGCGATCGAAATCCATCGGCCAGGCGAAAGCGCGTGGGGAGGATATTGAGCCGCTTCGTCTGGAAGTGAACAAACTCGGCGAAGAGCTTGATGCGGCGAAAAATGAGCTGGATGCGCTGCTTGCGGAAATCCGTGATATCGCGCTGACCCTGCCTAACCTGCCGGATGATGAAGTGCCGCTGGGTAAAGATGACAGCGAAAACGTAGAAGTGAGCCGTTGGGGCACGCCGCGTAAATTCGATTTCGAAATCCGCGATCACGTGACGCTGGGTGAAACGCTGGGCGGTCTGGATTTTGCGAGCGCCGTGAAGCTGACCGGCTCACGTTTTGTGGTTATGAAAGGGCAGATTGCCCGCCTGCACCGCGCGCTGTCGCAGTTTATGCTGGATCTGCATACCGAAGAGCATGGCTATAGCGAAAACTATGTGCCGTATCTGGTGAACCACGACACGCTCTACGGTACGGGTCAGTTGCCGAAATTCGCAGGCGATCTGTTCCATACGCGTCCGCTGGAAGAAGAAGCCGACAGCAGCAACTATGCGCTGATCCCGACCGCAGAAGTGCCGCTGACGAACCTCGTGCGCGATGAGATCATCGACGAAGAGTCGCTGCCGATCAAAATGACCGCGCATACGCCGTGCTTCCGCTCTGAAGCGGGTTCTTACGGCCGCGATACCCGTGGTCTTATTCGTATGCACCAGTTCGATAAAGTGGAAATGGTGCAGGTTGTACGTCCGGAAGATTCCATGCAGGCGCTGGAAGAAATGACCGGCCACGCGGAGAAAGTGCTGCAACTGCTCGGTCTTCCGTACCGTAAAGTGCTGCTGTGCTCTGGCGATATGGGCTTCGGCGCGCGTAAAACCTATGACCTGGAAGTCTGGCTTCCGGCGCAGGATACGTACCGCGAAATCTCTTCCTGCTCCAATATGTGGGATTTCCAGGCGCGTCGCATGCAGGCACGCTGCCGCAGCAAGTCTGATAAAAAGACCCGCCTGGTTCACACCCTGAACGGTTCTGGTCTGGCGGTTGGACGTACGCTGGTCGCTGTGCTGGAGAACTATCAGCAGGCGGATGGCCGCATCGAAATTCCTGAAGTGCTGCGTCCGTATATGAAAGGTCTTGAATTCATCGGCTAAGGTGAATCGCCCATTCTTTTAAAAGCGCCTGCGGGCGCTTTTTTCATTTTTAGACCCGCCTCTTTTATAAGAATTATTGATAAATTTTTTCATCGATATCTACCCGGCATTATTCAGCTAACTTATTATTTTTAATGAATTATGCCAGGCGAAAATCACCAGTACCGTAACGGATAAATGAACACTGTTCATCGACAGCCTGTTTCGACCATAAAAGGCGATTTCTGGCAGATTGACTTTGGCGTTGCTGGTGGCATGATGCGCACGAATTCTTACCTTCCTCACGGTTTTATCCATGTCTATCTATACCCGGCCAGTGCTGCTTTTGCTCTGTGGCCTGCTGCTGTTGACCCTTGCGATAGCGGTGCTGAATACGCTCGTACCGCTGTGGCTGGCCCATGACAATTTGCCGACCTGGCAGGTTGGTATGGTCGGCTCGTCTTATTTTACCGGCAACCTGCTGGGCACGCTGATTACCGGCGCGCTTATCAAGCGCTATGGATTTAACCGCAGCTACTATCTCGCTTCGCTGATTTTTGCTGCTGGCTGTGCCGGGCTCGGCATGACGCTCGGTTTCTGGAGCTGGCTTGCGTGGCGTTTTATCGCGGGTGTCGGCTGCGCGATGATTTGGGTGGTCGTGGAAAGCGCGCTGATGTGCAGCGGCACGGCACGTAACCGCGGGCGTCTGCTGGCGGCGTATATGATGGTTTATTATCTGGGCACGGTCGCCGGACAACTGATGGTCAGCAAGCTGCCGACCGACCTGATGAGCGTCCTGCCGTGGGTCACTGGCATGGTGATGGCGGCCATTCTGCCACTGCTCTTTACCCGTATCGTGAACAGCAGCAGCGAGCATCAGGAAAAAACGCACGTCTGGCCGATGTTTAAGCTGCGTCAGGCGCGTCTCGGCGTTAACGGCTGCATTATCTCCGGTATTGTGCTGGGTTCGCTGTATGGTCTGATGCCGCTGTACCTTAACCATCAGGGCGTGAGCGACTCCGGGATCGGCTTCTGGATGGCGGTGATGGTGAGCGCCGGGATTATTGGCCAGTGGCCTATCGGTAAACTGGCTGACCGTTTCGGGCGTCTGCTGGTGCTGCGTGTGCAGGTGTTTGTCGTGATCGTGGGCTGCATGGCGATGCTGGCACAGGCTGCGATGGCACCAGCGCTGTTTGTTCTTGGTGCCGCCGGTTTTACGCTTTACCCGGTTGCGATGGCCTGGGCCTGTGAAAAGGTTGAGCATCACCAACTGGTGGCGATGAATCAGGCGCTGCTGCTGAGCTATACCATCGGCAGCCTGCTGGGACCAACTTTTACCGCCATGCTGATGCAGAGCTATTCAGACAGTCTGCTGTTTGTAATGATTGCCAGCGTATCGTTTGTTTATCTGATGATGCTGATGCGCAAAGCCGGGCATCATCCTACGCCGGTGGCACACGCCTGATAACAAAACGCCCGCATGATGCGGGCGTTGTTTTTAGTACATCACTTTGTGGCCGTACTGCTCAAGGATCCCTTTGACGCGCTCCATCGTTTCCTTTTTCGGTGGTTTCACGCCGTCAAGCTTATACTCTTCGCCCATCGCCACCCATTTATGCTTACCCAGCTCGTGGTAGGGCAGCAGTTCGATTTTCTCGACGTTGCCCATATCGCGGGTAAATTCGCCCAGGCGATGTGCGGAATCATCATCATCAGACCAGCCAGGAACGACGACATAGCGGATCCAGGTTTTGATGCCTTTGGCTGAAATATATTTGGCGAACTCCAGCGTGCGGTGATTAGAGACGCCGACCAGATTCTGGTGGATTTCATCGTTCATCTGCTTGAGATCGAGCATCACCAGATCGGTTACTTCCAGCAGTTCATCGATAACCGGATCGTAGCGACGTACGAAACCGTTGGTATCAAGACAGGTATGAATGCCTTCTTTCTTACAGGCGCGGAACCAGTCGCGGACGAATTCCGCCTGGAGTATCGCCTCGCCGCCGGATGCCGTGACGCCGCCGCCGGAGGCGTTCATGAAATGCCGGTAGGTCACCACCTCTTTCATCAGTTCTTCAACCGTTATCTCTTTGCCGCCGTGTGTGTCCCAGGTGTCGCGGTTGTGGCAATAGAGGCAACGCATCAGGCAGCCCTGAAAGAAGGTGATAAAGCGGATCCCCGGCCCGTCGACGGTGCCACAAGATTCGTAGGAGTGAATGCGACCAGTAACTGACATTGCGGTGTTATCTCCAGTTCAGGCCCGATGCAACAGGGCCGGGTGAGCGCGGTCTGTGCCGCGTCGAGTCTTTTTTGCGAGATAACTGAAGTATAGTCAGTCGCCTTGCAGAAAAGGCTCATACCGGGGTGGGTTATAAGAAAGGCCCCACAAACGTGGAGCCTTCATTTTACGCATTTTCAGCCAGAGCGGGTATTACATTGTCTGAGTGAAAGTACGGGTGATGACGTCCTGCTGCTGTTCTTTCGTCAGCGAGTTGAAACGCACCGCGTAGCCAGACACGCGAATGGTCAGCTGCGGGTATTTCTCAGGATGTTCCATCGCATCCAGCAGCATTTCGCGGTTCATGACGTTCACGTTCAGGTGCTGACCGCCTTCGATAGACGCTTCATGATGGAAGTAACCGTCCATCAGGCCCGCCAGGTTAGTTTTACGCACTTCGTCGTCTTTACCCAGCGCGTTCGGCACGATAGAGAAGGTGTAAGAGATACCATCTTTTGCGTAGGCGAACGGCAGTTTAGCAACCGAGGTCAGAGAAGCGACAGCGCCTTTCTGGTCACGGCCGTGCATCGGGTTAGCACCCGGGCCGAACGGTGCGCCAGCGCGGCGGCCATCCGGGGTGTTACCGGTTTTCTTACCATAAACCACGTTAGAGGTAATGGTCAGCACGGACTGGGTCGGGATAGCGTTGCGGTAGGTTTTCAGTTTCTGAATTTTCTTCATGAAACGTTCAACCAGGTCAACCGCCAGGTCATCCACGCGAGCGTCGTTGTTACCGAACTGCGGGTATTCGCCTTCGATTTCGAAGTCGATAGCCAGACCGTCTTCATCGCGAATCGGTTTAACTTTCGCGTATTTGATGGCAGACAGGGAGTCAGCGGCAACAGACAGACCTGCGATACCACACGCCATAGTGCGGATAACGTCGCGATCGTGCAGCGCCATCAGCGAAGCTTCGTAGCTGTATTTGTCATGCATGTAGTGGATGATGTTCAGGGCGGTGACGTACTGTTTCGCCAGCCAGTCCATGAAGTGATCCATACGTTCCATGACTTCGTCGAAGTTCAGCAGATCGCCTTTGATCGGTTCAGATTTCGGGCCTACCTGCATTTTCAGTTTTTCATCAACGCCGCCGTTGATAGCGTACAGCATGGTTTTCGCGAGGTTAGCGCGAGCACCGAAGAACTGCATTTGCTTACCAACTACCATCGGGCTTACGCAGCACGCGATAGCGTAGTCATCGTTGTTGAAGTCCGGACGCATCAGGTCATCGTTCTCGTACTGCAGAGAAGAGGTGTCGATGGAAACTTTCGCCGCGAATTTTTTGAAGTTCAGCGGCAGTTTTTCGGACCACAGAATCGTGATGTTCGGCTCCGGAGACGGCCCCATGGTGTAGAGGGTGTTCAGGAAACGGAAGCTGTTTTTGGTTACCAGCGTACGGCCGTCAACGCCCATACCACCAACGGATTCGGTCGCCCAGATCGGGTCGCCGGAGAACAGCTCATCATATTCTGGTGTACGCAGGAAGCGCACCATACGCAGTTTCATCACCAGGTGGTCGATCAGTTCCTGGGCTTCCTGCTCGGTGAGTTTGCCTGCTTTCAGGTCGCGTTCGATGTACACGTCAAGGAAGGTGGAGACGCGGCCAAAGGACATCGCGGCACCGTTCTGGGATTTCACCGCAGCCAGGTAGCCGAAGTAAGTCCACTGTACAGCTTCCTGAGCGTTGGTCGCCGGACCGGAGATATCACAGCCATATTTCGCTGCCATCTCTTTGATCTGGCCCAGAGCGCGGTGCTGTTCAGCAATTTCTTCACGCAGACGGATAGTCGCTTCCAGGTTTACGCCATTTTCCAGGTCCTGCTGCAGAGAGACAAACTGTGCATATTTGTCTTTCATCAGGAAGTCGATACCGTACAGCGCAACGCGGCGGTAGTCACCAATGATACGGCCACGGCCGTAAGCATCCGGCAGACCGGTCAGCACGCCGGATTTACGGCAGTTCAGGATGTCTTTGGTGTAAACGTCGAATACGCCCTGGTTGTGGGTTTTACGGTATTCGGTGAAGATTTTTTTCAGTTGCGGATCCAGCTCGCGGTTATACGCTTTGCAGGAACCTTCAACCATTTTGATGCCGCCAAATGGGATAATGGCGCGTTTCAGCGGAGCTTCAGTCTGCAGACCAACAATTTTCTCAAGAGACTTGTTGATATAGCCTGCGTCATGCGAAGTGATGGTGGACGCCACGGAAGTGTCGAAGTCTACTGGCGCATGAGTGCGGTTTTCCAGTTTGACGCCTTCCATAACTTTGTCCCACAGGGTAGTGGTGGCTTCAGTTGCGCCAGCCAGGAAGGACTCGTCACCCTCGTATGGCGTGTAGTTTTTCTGGATAAAGTCGCGGACGTTGACTTCATTCTGCCAGTCGCCTTTCGCAAAACCTTCCCAGGCTGTGGCTAACTTTTCATTAAGCTCGGACATGTAACACCTACCTTCTTAAGTGGATTTTTTATTTACTGCCTGGAACAACTATCAGCGATGGTCATCGCCACGCAGGTAAATGACCCAGTACGTCAATCCGACAAGCAACCCTCCACCGATAATATTACCAATCGTTACCGGTATCAGGTTATCGACGATGAAATTCATCATGGTCAGATGAGAAAATTGGTCTGGCGAAGCGTGGATCGCGCTCCAGAACTCCGGGCTGCCAAAGTGACGAATCACTATCCCCATCGGGATCATAAACATGTTGGCGATGCTATGTTCGAATCCGCTGGCCACAAACATGCCGACCGGCAGAATCATAATAAAGGCCTTATCAATCAGGCTGCGTCCTGAATAACTCATCCAGACGGCCAGGCAGACCATCAGGTTAGCCAGGATGCCAAGGCAAACTGCCTCAATAAATGTGTGTTCAACTTTATGCGACGCCGTTTGCAGGACATTAAGCCCCCAGCCGCCGTTGGCGGTCATATACTCGCCGGAAAGCCACATCAGTAAGACAAAGAGCAGGGCGCCAATCAGGTTGCCGATATAAACATTTACCCAGTTGCGCGTCAGCTGACCCCAGGTGATACGCCCGCTGGCTTTGGCGACCACAATCAGCACCGTTGAAGTAAAAAGATCGGCGCCGCAAATGACGCAAAGAATCAGACCGAGTGAGAAACAGATACCGCCAATCAGTTTGGTAATGCCAAAAGGCATCGCGGCAGCGCCGGTGGTGGCGGTGATATAGAAAACAAACGCAATGGAAATAAATACGCCAGCCGTAATTGCCAGATAAAACGTCTTTAACGGATGTTTCGTGGCTTTATAAACGCCCGCTTCCTCGGCAACTTTCGCCATCGCAGCAGGGAGTAAGGAGTCAAAAGGGTTGTCAGCTTTCACACTAACTCTCTCTTTATTTATTCGGCGAGTTGATACTAACAAAGCATGATGCAGTAAAATTTGATATGGATCATATCTCGCCAGGTTTGCAGGACTGAAAGGCGTCTGGTTTTTACGCAATTTCAGCTTAACTTTATGATTATTCAATAAAAAATAAATTTTAAATATTATTAAAAGTGTTGAAAAAAAGCGGTTTGCCTCTCCTCATAAAGTGTTAATCATTATGAATTATTGGCTAAAAAAGGTAACAATCAAGCCGGGCGGATATATTTAATATTCACCAGTAATTAACTTGATATTTACATTCAAACTTTTAACCAGACAAATAAAAACGGGGCCGTAAACGCGCCCCGTCATATTTGCTAAACATAAGTGTGAAGCAGGTCAATTGATATGCGTTATATCAATTTCCTTGCCAAAACCTGGCTTTAGCCCGTTGAAGTTTTTCATAGGCAGCCAGCAGCGACTGATGCGCCGGGAAAGCTTTCAGATCGCCGTCGACGGGCTGTAGGCCATAGAAGGGCGCTTCGCCGCTGATAGCCGCGCTCGCGGCTTCCACCGCGTCTGCGCCATACATACGAACGAAGGCATTAAGGTACTGTAGCGGCTCGCGTTCCTCTTCCTGCGCCAGCAGCAGAAGCGTCTGCAGGCAACGATAATAATTGGCGCGCCCGGCGCTAAACACCGATGCGTTAAATTCCATGGTCCACTCGGTCCAGATCAGCGCCTGATCCAGATCGCCGCCAGCCAGCGCCAGCATCGCTTTTAGCTCGCCGATGCGCAGGGTATACCAGCCGTTATCTTTACCCGTTGCCAGGCCCAGCAGTTCGCGCACGCGAGTGAAGTCGTCATGGCCTTCTTCGTCCAGTTGAGCGATCAGGTTCAGATAATCTTCTTTCTCCCACTCGCTGCCCGGCAGCGCCAGCAGCGTTTCGCGCAGATGGCTACCCATATTGTTATTCGCGAGCAGCAGATCCTCTGCCGGATAGATGTCAGACATGCCCGGCACAATGATACGACAGGCGTAAACGCCCAGATGCTCGTAATCGGCGATGTAGACTTCTTTATCTTCAGCCTTAAAAATCGCCATCAAAGTAGCGAACTCTTCTTCCGTCGTACCGGCGAAGCTCCAGTCTACAAACGGATAATCCGCGTCCTGCTTGAACATATCCCAGGAGATAAGACCGCTGGAGTCGATGAAGTGCGTCTCAAGGTTCGCATGTTCGGCCACTTCTTCATCATCGAACGTCGGTGGCGTAAACACGTCGAGATCTTTCAGGCCGCGGCCCTGCAGCAGTTCGGTGACGGTACGCTCCAGCGCTACGCCGAAATCGGGATGCGCGCCGAAGGAGGCAAAGCAGGTGCCGTTAGACGGGTTAAACAGCACAACGCAGATAACCGGATATTTTCCGCCGAGAGAGCCGTCGTAAGCGAAAATCGGGAAGCCTTCCGCTTCGAGCGTATTGATAGCCTCGACCACGCCTGGATAGCGCGCCAGCACCTCCTGCGGGATCTCCGGCAGGCTGATGCTTTCGGCAATAATGCGGTTCTTGATATGACGCTCAAACACTTCAGACAGCCCCTGAACACGGGCTTCGTTCCGGGTATTGCCCGCGGACATGCCGTTGGACACATACAGGTTGCCGACGATGTTCATCGGAATGTAAACGGTCTGTTCATCTGACTGGCGGGTGAACGGCAGGGCGCAGATGCCGCGCTCTTCATTACCAGACTGCAGGTCAACCAGCATGCTGGCGGTCAGTTCGTTCTCCGGATCGTAAAACGCGCGCAGGCGGGCATCAAGAATGCCTTCCGGCAGTTCATCGCTTTGCGGGATCGGAAACCATTTTTCGTTCGGATAGTGCACGAACGGGCCGTTTGCGATCGTATCGCCCAGCCAGAAATCGGCGAAGAAATAGTTGGTGGACAGACGCTCAAAGTATTCGCCCAGCGCGGAAGCCAGCGCGGCTTTTTTGGTGGCACCTTTACCGTTGGTAAAGCACAGCGCGCACTCTTTGTCGCGAATATGCACAGACCAGACGTTCGGCACCGGGTTTAGCCAGGAGGCTTCTTCGATGTTAAAGCCCAGATCGGTGAGTTTCTGCTGGAAGCGAGCAATGGAGTCTTCCAGTGCGGCATCTTTGCCGGGGATGAAGGTTTGAGTCATGGGATCCACTTTTATCGTACGCAAAGCACGCAATGATACGGATTTTAGCCCTTCTGCGCCATCGTCCCGCCCGATGCGGCAAAAATAAATCTTACGACTATCCTTAATCAAGATAACTCCCTGTTATGGCGTAAGAAAAATATGAAAGCTTTCGATTTGCAACGGATGGCGCTTGACAAGTTTCCATTAGAATTTTTGGGTGAAGTCGCGCTGCGCAGCCTTTACACCTTTATCCTGGTGTTTCTGTTTCTCAAAATTACCGGGCGACGCGGCGTGCGTCAGATGTCGCTCTTTGAAGTACTAATCATTCTAACGCTCGGATCAGCGGCGGGGGACGTGGCGTTTTATGACGACGTGCCGCTGCTGCCCGTGCTGGTAGTGTTTGTTACGCTCGGCGTGCTCTATCGTCTGGTGATGTGGCTGATGTCCTGTAGCGAAAAGCTTGAGGATCTACTGGAGGGCAAACCGCGCATCATTATTGAAGACGGCGAGCTGGCCTGGGAAAAGCTCAACCGGGAGAACATGACCGAATTTGAGTTTTTTATGGAGCTGCGTACCAAAGGCGTGGAGCATCTGGGGCAGGTGCGACTCGCTATCCTTGAGGCTAATGGTCAAATCAGCGTTTACTACTATCCCGACAAACTGGTACGACCGGGACTGTCGATTCTGCCGGAGTATTGCAGCGAGCGTTTTGAACACATCCCTGAAACCGGCGATTACGCCTGTATCCGGTGTAGCGAAGTGGTGACGTTTGATGCCGGTGTGAAACCGTCCTGTCCGCGTTGTAAAAACCATATATGGGTGAAGGCAAGCACCGCGACCCGCGTCACCTGACAGCAAATTCCACCGTCAGCGGGCGCTGCGCTGGCGGATTGTGTTGTGTGATTTGGCGCACATTCCCCCTGGCGCCAGGATTAGCCGTTGCAGCCCTCTCAACGGAATGATAAAACCGATAGCCACAGGAAAAACTTATTGCTTTTAGCGTGGTGAGGGGAAATGGCTCAGGTCTACAATTTTAGTTCTGGCCCGGCGATGTTGCCGGCGGATGTGTTACGAGTGGCTCAGGAAGAGTTGCGTGACTGGCAGGGGTTAGGCACCTCTGTGATGGAAATCAGCCACCGCAGTAAAGAGTTTATTCAGGTGGCGGAACAGGCGGAACAGGATTTTCGCGATCTGCTGGAGATCCCCTCAAATTACAAAGTGTTATTCTGCCACGGCGGCGGACGCGGGCAGTTCTCCGCGCTTCCGCTGAATCTGCTGGGCGACAAAACGACTGCCGATTATGTTGATGGCGGCTACTGGGCGGCAAGCGCGGTTAAAGAAGCCAAAAAATACCTGACGCCGAATGTGATCGACGCGAAAATCACCGTTGATGGCAAACGCGCCATTAAGCCGATGAGCGAATGGCAGCTCTCGGCGGATGCCGCTTACGTCCACTACTGCCCGAATGAAACCATCGACGGCATCGCGATTAACGATACGCCTGATTTTGGCGACGCTATCGTTACCGCCGATTTCTCCTCCACCATTCTTTCTCATCCGGTTGATGTCAGCCGTTACGGCGTCATCTACGCGGGCGCGCAGAAAAACATTGGCCCGGCGGGCCTGACGCTGGTTATCGTGCGTGAGGATCTGCTTGGCAAGGCGCATGTCTCTTGCCCGTCGGTGCTGGATTACAGCGTGCTGAGCGAAAACGACTCCATGTTCAACACGCCGCCGACGTTTGCCTGGTATCTCGCGGGCCTGGTGTTTAAATGGCTCAAAACCAACGGCGGCGTGGCGGCGATGGACAAGATCAACCAGCAAAAAGCCGATCTGCTCTACGGCGTGATTGATAACAGTGATTTCTATCGCAACGATGTTGCAACGGCTAACCGTTCACGCATGAACGTACCGTTCCAGCTCGCCGACAGCAGCCTGGATAAGCTGTTCCTTGAAGAGTCCTTTGCTGCGGGCCTGCACGCGCTGAAAGGCCACCGCGTGGTGGGCGGCATGCGCGCCTCTATTTACAACGCGATGCCGCTCGAAGGGGTAAAAGCCCTGACCGACTTTATGGTGGATTTCGAACGCCGCCACGGCTAATCCTTCCGTTACGTTTCGCCCCGCGGCTGGCCGCGGGGTTTTTATTCTGTTTTATCGAGACTTTTTTCATGCAGGAATCCCTGACCTTACAACCCATCGCGCGCGTGGATGGCACTATTAACCTTCCTGGCTCCAAGAGCGTTTCCAACCGGGCGCTGCTATTGGCGGCACTGGCGAAAGGCACCACCACGCTCACCAATCTGTTAGACAGCGATGACGTGCGCCATATGCTCAACGCGCTGAAAGCGCTTGGCGTTCATTATTCGCTTTCTGACGATCGCACCCGCTGCGAAATTCAGGGGCAGGGCGGGCCGTTCAATACGCTCGTGGAACTGGAACTGTTTTTAGGTAACGCCGGAACCGCAATGCGTCCGCTGGCAGCGGCGCTGTGCCTTGGCACTAATAATGTGGTGCTGACTGGCGAGCCGCGCATGAAAGAGCGCCCGATTGGACATCTGGTCGACGCGCTGCGTCAGGGCGGCGCAGATGTCACGTATCTGGAGCAGGAAAACTATCCGCCGCTGCATCTGAAAGGCGGATTCACCGGTGGCAACGTGACCGTTGATGGCAGCGTTTCAAGCCAGTTCCTGACCGCGCTGTTAATGGCCGCTCCGCTGGCACCGGGCAACACCGCTATCGACATTAAAGGCGAGCTGGTATCAAAGCCCTACATTGATATCACGCTGCACCTGATGAAAACCTTTGGGGTTGAGGTGGAAAACCAAAACTACCAGCGTTTTGTCATTCAGGGCGGCCAGCAGTACCAGTCGCCAGGACATTATCTGGTAGAAGGCGATGCGTCTTCCGCGTCTTATTTCCTCGCGGCGGCAGCCATTAAAGGCGGCACTGTCAAAGTCACCGGTATTGGGCGCAATAGTGTGCAGGGCGATATTCGCTTTGCTGACGTGCTGGAGAAAATGGGCGCACATATCACCTGGGGTGACGATTTCATCAGCTGCACCCGCGGTGAGCTGAACGCGATTGATATGGATATGAACCATATTCCCGACGCGGCGATGACCATCGCCACTACCGCGTTGTTTGCTAGAGGCACCACCACGCTTCGTAATATCTATAACTGGCGTGTGAAAGAAACCGATCGTCTGGCGGCGATGGCCACCGAGCTGCGCAAAGTCGGCGCTACGGTTGAAGAGGGGCATGACTTCATTACCGTCACGCCGCCTGCGCAGTTACAGTTTGCGGATATCGGCACCTATAACGATCATCGCATGGCGATGTGTTTCTCGCTGGTGGCGCTTTCCGACACGCCGGTTACGATTCTCGACCCGAAATGCACCGCGAAAACCTTCCCGAATTATTTCGCGCAGCTCGCGCGTATCAGCCACTCCGCTTGAATACGCGGTTTTCCCGGAACGGCAGCGCGCCGTTCCGGGCATCTGCGCCCACTTCTTCTACACTCAGCCACAATGGCGGCGATATTTTGCCGGAAAGATAACAGTCTGCGGTGATGAAGCGTATAATGCGCCGCGTTCACGTTGCAGGCCTGCCATTTGTTATTGAAGGAGAAAAAGATGACGGCATCCGTCCCGGTAATCACAATCGATGGCCCAAGCGGCGCAGGGAAAGGCACGCTCTGTAAAGCGATGGCTGAAACCCTGCAATGGCATTTGCTGGATTCCGGCGCCATCTATCGGGTTCTCGCGCTGGCCGCCCTGCATCATCATGTTGATGTCGATTCCGAAGAAGCGCTCGTTCCGCTGGCAGCGCATCTGGATGTGCGCTTCGTCGCGCAGCAGGGCGAGCTGGAGGTCATTCTGGAAGGTGAAGACGTCAGTGCCGAGATCCGTACTCAGGACGTGGCCAACGCCGCCTCGCAGATTGCCGCGTTCCCGCGTGTGCGCGAAGCACTGCTGCGCCGTCAGCGCGCATTTCGAGAAGCACCCGGCCTGATTGCCGACGGGCGCGACATGGGAACGGTGGTTTTCCCTGATGCGCCTGTGAAAATTTTCCTTGACGCTTCCTCCGAGGAACGTGCTCATCGCCGTATGCTACAGTTGCAGGAAAAGGGCTTTAGTGTTAACTTTGAACGCCTTTTGGCCGAGATAAAAGAGCGCGATGACCGCGATCGTAACCGGCCAGTAGCGCCGTTAGTGCCCGCGCACGATGCTCTGGTGCTGGATTCCACCAGCCTTAGCATTGAAGAGGTTATCGAAAAGGCGCTTGAATACGCCCGTGAAAAACTGGCGCTCGCGAAGTAACGCGACCGAATTTGCAGTACCCCCGTTGCAATGGAGTGACAGCGGGTATGTGAAACAACCCCACCCAGCATGATGCCAGGTGGACGTTAATTTAAAACCTGAAGATTAAACATGACTGAATCTTTTGCTCAACTCTTTGAAGAATCCCTGAAAGAAATCGAAACCCGCCCGGGTTCTATCGTTCGTGGCGTTGTTGTTGCTATCGACAAAGACGTAGTACTGGTTGACGCCGGTCTGAAATCTGAGTCCGCCATTCCGGCAGAGCAGTTCAAAAACGCCCAGGGCGAAATTGAAATCCAGGTTGGTGACGAAGTTGACGTTGCTCTGGATGCAGTAGAAGACGGTTTCGGTGAAACCCTGCTGTCTCGTGAGAAAGCTAAACGTCACGAAGCGTGGCTGATGCTGGAAAAAGCTTACGAAGAAGCTGCAACCGTTACTGGTGTTATCAATGGCAAAGTCAAGGGCGGCTTCACTGTTGAGCTGAACGGTATTCGTGCGTTCCTGCCGGGTTCCCTGGTAGACGTGCGTCCGGTTCGTGACACCCTGCACCTCGAAGGCAAAGAGCTTGAATTCAAAGTAATCAAGCTGGATCAGAAGCGCAACAACGTTGTTGTTTCTCGTCGTGCCGTTATCGAATCTGAAAACAGCGCAGAGCGCGATCAGCTGCTGGAAAACCTGCAGGAAGGCATGGAAGTTAAAGGTATCGTTAAGAACCTCACTGACTACGGTGCATTCGTTGATCTGGGCGGCGTAGACGGCCTGCTGCACATCACTGATATGGCCTGGAAACGCGTTAAGCATCCGAGCGAAATCGTGAACGTGGGCGACGAAATCACTGTTAAAGTGCTGAAGTTCGACCGCGAGCGTACCCGTGTCTCCCTGGGCCTGAAACAGCTGGGCGAAGATCCGTGGGTTGCTATCGCTAAACGTTACCCGGAAGGCACCCGCCTGACTGGTCGCGTAACCAACCTGACCGACTACGGCTGCTTCGTTGAAATCGAAGAAGGCGTTGAAGGCCTGGTACACGTTTCCGAAATGGACTGGACCAACAAAAACATCCACCCGTCCAAAGTCGTTAACGTTGGTGACGTGGTAGAAGTGATGGTTCTGGATATCGACGAAGAACGTCGTCGTATCTCCCTGGGCCTGAAACAGTGCAAAGCCAACCCGTGGCAGCAGTTCGCTGAGACCCACAACAAAGGCGATCGCGTTGAAGGTAAAATCAAGTCTATCACTGACTTCGGTATCTTCATCGGCCTGGACGGCGGCATCGACGGTCTGGTTCACCTGTCTGACATCTCCTGGAACGTGGCTGGCGAAGAAGCCGTTCGCGAGTACAAAAAAGGCGACGAAATCGCTGCCGTTGTACTGCAGGTTGACGCAGAGCGTGAGCGTATCTCTCTGGGCGTTAAACAGCTCGCAGAAGATCCGTTCAACAACTACGTTGCACTGAACAAGAAAGGTGCAATCGTTACTGGTAAAGTAACCGCAGTTGACGCGAAAGGTGCTACAGTTGAATTAGCAGACGGCGTTGAAGGTTACCTGCGCGCTTCTGAAGCTTCCCGTGACCGCGTAGAAGACGCGACTCTGGTTCTGAGCGTTGGTGACGACGTTGAAGCTAAATTCACCGGCGTTGATCGTAAGAACCGCGTTGTGAGCCTGTCTGTTCGTGCGAAAGACGAAGCTGACGAGAAAGATGCAATCGCTTCTGTTAACAACAAACAGGAAGAAGGCAACTTCTCTAACGCAATGGCTGAAGCGTTCAAAGCAGCTAAAGGCGAGTAATTGCCTTGACAGATTACAGGTTCCGGCCTGTAATCAGACACTAAGGGCGGCTTTGGCCGCCCTTGTTCGATGATAGCTGTAAGACAATTTTCCTGAATGGAAACCGGAGGAAACATGACCAAGTCAGAATTAATCGAAAGACTTGCAAGCCAGCACTCCCATATCCCGGCGAAAGCGGTGGAAGATGCGGTTAAAGAGATGCTGGAACATATGGCCTCTACCCTTGCCCAGGGCGAGCGTATTGAAATCCGGGGTTTCGGCAGTTTCTCCTTACACTATCGCGCACCACGCACCGGGCGTAACCCCAAAACAGGTGATAAAGTCGAGCTGGAAGGTAAATACGTTCCGCACTTTAAACCGGGTAAAGAACTACGCGACCGCGCCAATATTTACGGTTAAGGTTTATCGCTTAACCTTGCAGAAAACGGTACTTACGGGTGCCGTTTTTTGTACCCATCACATGACCTTGCGAGCTATCTCGACGCATTTCCTGCAACATCTGCAATACCATAAATTCTTCTCTGCACATCTCGTAAATCCACCAGTTACAGCCTGACAACGTTCCTTTTCGGCCGCACACTTCGTGGCAACAAGGAGGTGTCTGTGATCTCACTGCCCGTGTTGAGCCTGTGCGTTATGGCTGGTCTGTCGCCACTGCTGTTCTTACCTTCGCTACCGGGTATCGCGCAGATAGCCGTCATCACAATTGCATCGACGTTAATGCTGTTTTTGCGACATTCCGCTGTGCGGTTTCTGGCGCTGGCGCTGCTTTTCTTTTGTTGGGGGCTGCTCGCTGCCCGACAGGTTACGCTGCCATATGATTTGTTAACGACAAAAACGCACCAGGTTGAAGCCGTTATTACCGGGACTGATGGCGCTACGGAACACCATATTAAAATTTACCGGGCAGACGGCAAGCGGTGGTTTCCTGCGCCTGGCGTGGTACTGCGAGACAGCTATTTACCAAAAAAGGCCTGTGCCGGTCAGCGCTGGTTGATGACGTTGCGCCTGCGGCCAGTTCACGGGCAGCTCAACGAGGGCGGTTTTGACAGCCAGCGTTATGCCTTGTCGCAACATTTACCGCTGACAGGGCGTGTTGTATCTGCGCAACTACTTGAAGATAGCTGCAGCTTTCGGGCTCGTTATCTGGCTTCTTTCAGTCACCATATGGCGGCTTTTAACTGGCAGCCAGTGATACTGGCGCTCGGTTTTGGCGAACGCATGGCATTGACGGACGATGTCAAACGCTTGCTTCGTGAAACCGGCACCGCGCATTTGATGGCTATCTCAGGGTTGCACATCGGCTTTGCGGGGACGCTTGGATGGGCGCTGGCGCGATTACTGCAACTATTACTGCCTGCGCGTCGCTTAGGCTACCGGTTTCCTTTGCTGGCGATGCTTATTGCGGCGGCGCTCTATACCTGGCTTAGCGGGAGTAATCCGCCTGCCATCAGAACGCTTATCGCTCTGTCCGCGTGGTGCGCGCTGCGGCTTTGCGGCAGGCAATGGACGCCCTGGCAGGTATGGATGTGCTGCGTCGCGGCCATCCTGTTTTTTGATCCTGTGGCGATATTATCGGAAAGCCTCTGGCTCTCGGCCTTTGCCGTGGCGGCGCTGATTTTCTGGTATCAGTGGGTGCCGCTGCGCGCGGAAGGGAAATGGCGACCGTTAAAAAGCTTGCTGCATCTGCAATGTGGTATGACGCTCCTTCTGCTGCCGCTTCAGTTGCTGTTGTTCCACGGGCTCAGCCTGACATCGCTACTGGCAAATCTAATTGCGGTGCCAGTCATTACTTTCGTCGTTGTTCCACTGGTGCTGTTGAGCATGGTGCTGGATCTGGCGCATCTGGCATGGCTGGAACATTACGCGGGTTTGCTGGCTGATAGATCGCTCGCGTTGCTTTTCTGGCTGTTGCGAGAGCTTCCCCCCGGATGGCTGAGCCTGGACCAGCGCTATCAGTGGGTAACACTCGCCCCGTGGCTGATTATGATTGCGTTGAGAGTGGGCTGGCACCGCATTTCGCCCGCCACGTGTGGTATCTCACTGGGCCTGTTGACATGGCCCTTCTGGCAAAAAACGACAGATGATGTCTGGCGGCTGCACATGCTGGATATCGGACATGGGCTTGCCATCGTCATTGAGCGCCACGGCAGAGCGATACTCTATGACAGCGGCAACGCGTGGCCGGGCGGCGACAGCGCGCAGCAAATCATTATTCCCTGGCTACGGTGGCATCATCTCAAGCCTGAGGGCGTCATCATCAGCCATGAACATCTCGATCACCGTGGCGGTCTGGAGAGCCTTACCAGTACGTGGCCGACGATGTGGATACGCAGTTCGCTCCACTGGGCTGGTCATATCCCCTGTGTCAAAGGCGCGCACTGGCGCTGGCAGGGGCTGATTTTTACGGTTCACTGGCCCCCTGAAGGTTATCAGGAGCGAGGCAATAACCGCTCCTGTGTCGTTAAAGTGGATGACGGCGAGCACAGCATCCTGCTAACAGGCGATATTGAAGCTTCCGCAGAGTTGGCTATGCTCAAAAACCAGTGGCAACCGTTGCAGGCGGATATTCTTCAGGTGCCTCACCACGGCAGCCGTACTTCATCGACGCCTACGCTGTTATCGGTAGTGAATGGCAAAGCGGCGCTGGCGTCGGCATCACGATATAACGCCTGGCGGTTACCTTCAGCAAAAGTGGTGAAACGCTATCAGCAGCACCGTTATCAGTGGTTTGATACGGCACATGCCGGGCAGCTTTCAGTCTCTTTTTCATCAGGGCAATGGAAAATCGAGGGGTTAAGAGAACAGATTTCACCCCGCTGGTATCATGAGTGGTTTGGCTCACCTGCTGAATACAGGTAGAATATGCGGCTATTTCAACGAAAGCTGGTTTTTTGAATGCATAACGATAAAGATCTCTCCACGTGGCAGACCTTCCGCCGACTCTGGCCGGTGATAGCGCCCTTTAAAACGGGTCTGATTGTGGCTGGGGTAGCGTTAATACTCAACGCAGCCAGCGATACCTATATGCTATCGCTACTTAAACCATTACTGGATGATGGTTTCGGTAAAACCGATCGCTCAGTGCTGCTATGGATGCCACTGGTGGTCATTGGGCTGATGATCCTGCGCGGTATCACCAGCTATGTTTCCAGTTATTGCATCTCCTGGGTTTCCGGGAAAGTCGTCATGACGATGCGCCGCCGTTTGTTTAATCATATGATGGGCATGCCTGTCTCTTTCTTTGATAAACAATCTACCGGTACCTTGCTCTCCCGCATCACCTACGATTCTGAGCAGGTGGCGTCTTCTTCATCCAGCGCGCTGATTACCGTCGTGCGTGAAGGGGCGTCAATCATTGGTCTGTTCATCATGATGTTCTACTACAGCTGGCAGCTTTCGCTGATCCTTATCGTACTGGCACCAATTGTGTCACTGGCGATTCGTGTCGTGTCGAAACGCTTTCGCAGCATCAGTAAAAACATGCAGAACACCATGGGGCAGGTGACGACCAGCGCGGAGCAAATGCTTAAAGGCCATAAAGAAGTACTGATTTTCGGTGGCCAGCAGGTTGAAGGCGAGCGTTTTGCTAAGGTCAGCAACAAGATGCGTCTGCAGGGCATGAAAATGGTCTCGGCCTCGTCAATTTCTGACCCGATTATTCAGCTGATAGCGTCCCTGGCGCTGGCGTTTGTGCTCTATGCGGCAAGCTTCCCGAGCGTCATGGAAACCCTGACGGCAGGTACCATCACGGTTGTGTTCTCGTCCATGATTGCCCTGATGCGCCCGCTGAAATCGCTGACTAACGTGAACGCTCAGTTCCAGCGCGGGATGGCAGCCTGTCAGACGCTGTTCGCTATTCTCGATAGCGAGCAGGAAAAAGACGAAGGCACGCGTGTCATCGAACGTGCGCAGGGGAATCTCGAATTCCGCAATGTCACCTTTACCTACCCGGGACGTGAAATTCCGGCACTGCGTGATATCAACCTGTCTATCCCTGCCGGGAAGACGGTCGCGCTGGTGGGGCGTTCAGGCTCTGGTAAATCTACACTCGCAAGCCTCATCACGCGTTTTTATGACATCGACAGCGGCGAAATCCTGATGGATGGCCACGACCTGCGCGACTACACGCTATCGTCGTTGCGTAATCAGGTTGCGCTGGTATCGCAGAACGTGCATCTCTTTAATGACACCATCGCGAATAACATTGCTTACGCGCGCACCGATGTTTACAGCCGTGAAGCCATTGAGAATGCCGCCCGTATGGCTTATGCGATGGATTTCATCAATAAGATGGATAACGGTCTGGATACGGTCATCGGCGAAAACGGCGTTCTGCTTTCCGGTGGTCAGCGTCAGCGTATCGCGATTGCCCGCGCGCTGCTGCGAGACAGCCCCATCCTTATCCTCGATGAAGCGACGTCTGCGCTGGATACCGAATCAGAACGTGCTATTCAGGCCGCGCTGGATGAACTGCAAAAGAACCGCACCTCGCTGGTTATCGCGCATCGTCTTTCGACTATCGAGCAGGCGGACGAAATCGTGGTTATCGAAGACGGACGCATTGTCGAGCGAGGCAATCATACCGAGCTTCTGGAGCAGCATGGCGTCTATGCGCAGCTTCATAAAATGCAGTTTGGGCAATGATTGAGCGCATCTGGTCTGGCCGTTCGCTGTTATGGGTGCTCCTGCTGCCGCTCTCCTGGCTGTATGGCCTCATTAGCGGCGCTATTCGCCTGAGCTATCAGCTGGGCTTACGTAAGGCCTGGCGCGCGCCGGTGCCGGTGGTCGTGGTGGGGAATCTTACCGCAGGCGGCAACGGTAAAACGCCGGTCGTGGTCTGGCTGGTCGAGCAACTGCAGCAGCGAGGTATACGCGCAGGCGTAGTATCGCGCGGTTACGGCGGGAAGGCTGCGCATTATCCGTTAGTGCTTAGCGCAGCTGCCACGCCTGCGCAAGCAGGCGACGAGCCGGTGCTTATCTACCAGCGCACCGGCGCGCCCGTGGCGGTATCCGCCAATCGCGCGCAGGCGGTGCAGGCGCTTATCGATAACGCCGGGCCGCAAATCATCATTACCGATGATGGTCTTCAGCACTACGCGCTGGCGCGCGATAAAGAAATCGTGGTGGTTGATGGCGTGCGCCGTTTCGGCAACGGTTGGTGGCTTCCGGCAGGCCCAATGCGTGAGCGCGCATCCAGGCTTAAGCAGGTTGATGCGGTCATTACCAATGGCGGAGAAGCGCGTCCCGGCGAAATCGCCATGCAGCTTGAACCAGGGCTCGCGGTTAATTTACGCAGCGGTGAAAGGCGTCCGGTCAATACGCTGGAAAATGTGGTGGCGATGGCGGGAATCGGTCATCCGCCGCGCTTCTTTGCCACGCTTGAAAAATGTGGCCTGACACCTGTTAAAACCGTGAGCCTCGCTGACCATCAGGCGCTGCGCGAAACCGACGTGCTGGCGTTGCTCAGCGAAGGTCAGAGCCTGCTGATGACGGAAAAAGACGCGGTGAAATGTCGCGCCTTCGCCCATGATAACTGGTGGTATCTGCCAGTCGACGCGACGCTTGCGCAGCCGCAAGCCGATCAATTACTGAAGGACATTCTCACGCTGGTGCGTTAAGCAGGGGCGCCAGCCATAGCGGACGGGAGCGGATATGTCTGGAGTGCATCTTTCTTTGCGCGCGGCGCGCCACCTTCACCTTGCCGCGCAAAGGCTGCTGAAAAAGCCGGTTCGCCGCGCATGCCCTGCCGATATTCTTGCTGCCATCACCCGCATGTCTCTCCTGCAAATTGATACCATCAATATCGTGGCGCGCAGCCCGTATCTGGTGCTTTTTAGCCGTCTTGGTAACTACCCGGGCCGCTGGCTGGATGAGGCGCTGGCGCGCGGTGAGTTGATGGAGTACTGGGCGCACGAAGCCTGTTTTCTGCCGCGCAGCGATTTCCCGCTTTTTCGCCACCGTATGCTGAGCCCCGAAAAGATGGGCTGGAAATATCGTGCCGCATGGATGGAAGAACACGCGCAGGAAATCGGTGAATTAATGGCGTTTATCGAGCGTAACGGCCCGGTGCGTTCGGCAGATTTTGAGCATCCGCGTAAAGGTGCCAGTGGCTGGTGGGAGTGGAAACCGCACAAAAAACATCTCGAAGGGCTGTTTACCGCAGGGCAGGTGATGGTGGTAGAGCGGCGCAATTTTCAGCGCGTCTACGATCTCACCACCAGAGTCTTGCCCGACTGGGACGACAGCCTGCATCTGATTGATAAAGCGCAGGCCGAGGCGCAGATGCTCGCTAACAGCGCCCGCAGCCTCGGCATTTTCCGTAGCGCCTGGCTTGCTGATTACTACCGCTTGCGCCATGTCGCTACCGGCCCGCTATTGCAGGCGTGGCAGGATGAGGGATTCGTGGTGCCGGTTGACGTCGAGACGCTCGGGCCGATGTGGTTGCATCATGAGCTTCTGCCGCTGCTTGAGCGAGCTGTGGCGGGCAAACTCACCGCCACCCACAGCGCCGTGCTCTCACCATTCGATCCCGTTGTCTGGGACCGCCGCCGCGCGGAAGAATTCTTTAACTTCTCTTACCGCCTCGAATGTTATACGCCTGCACCTAAGCGCAAATATGGCTATTTCGTCCTGCCATTGCTGCACAAAGGCGCGCTGGTAGGGCGGATGGATGCCAAAATGCACCGCCAGCAAGGCTCGCTTGAAGTCATCGCGCTTTATGGCGAAGAGGGCGTATCGTTCACGGCAGGCGTTATCGCCGGATTGCGGCAGGCTATTGGCGATTTCGCCGCCTGGCAGGGCGCAACCAGGGTCGTTTTCCGCCAGTTGCCCGGCCCGCTTGCGCACGCGTGGGGCGAGGGCTGGGAAATTGACCCCGCGCCTGAAACGCATGTGATATCCTCAAAAGATTAATACCACCGGTCCATCAGGAGGAACCATGGATCATCGTTTACTCGAAATCATCGCCTGTCCGGTTTGCAACGGCAAACTCTACTTTAATCAGGAAAAGCAGGAACTTATCTGCAAGGTTGACCGTCTGGCTTTCCCGCTGCGCGACGGTATCCCGGTCCTGCTGGAAAATGAAGCGCGCGCGCTTACAGCCGAAGAGACCAACCCATGAGTTTTGTGGTGATTATTCCTGCCCGCTACGCGTCGACGCGTCTGCCGGGCAAACCGCTGGTCGATATCAACGGCAAGCCGATGATCGTACATGTGCTTGAGCGCGCGCGTGAGTCAGGCGCGGCGCGCATTATTGTGGCGACCGATCACCCGGATGTGGCACGTGCGATTGAAGCGGCAGGCGGCGAAGTGTGTATGACCCGCGCCGATCATCAGTCCGGCACGGAACGTCTGGCGGAAGTCGTGGAGAAATGCGGTTTCGCTGACGATACGGTTATTGTCAACGTTCAGGGCGACGAGCCGATGATCCCGCCAGCGATTATTCGCCAGGTCGCAGAAAATCTGGCGAGTGCGCAGGCAGGCATGGCGACGCTCGCGGTGCCGGTCCATGATGCCCAGGAAGCGTTCAACCCCAACGCGGTCAAAGTGGTGATGGATGCGCAGGGTTACGCGCTCTATTTCTCACGCGCCACCATTCCGTGGGATCGCGACCGTTTCGCGCAGTCGCGCGATACCATCGGCGACAGCTTTCTGCGTCATATCGGTATTTACGGCTATCGCGCCGGGTTTATCCGCCGCTATGTCACCTGGCCTGCCAGCCCGCTTGAGCAGATTGAAATGCTGGAGCAACTGCGCGTCCTGTGGCACGGCGAGAAAATCCATGTGGCGGTTGCCGCCGTGGTGCCCGGCACCGGCGTGGATACGCCTGAAGATCTTGAGCGCGTGCGCGCCGAAATGCGTTAACAGAAAACCGGCCCCGGCCGGTTTTTTTACGGCGTCACACAGTCGCGCCGACCGGCAGCGTCTGGAACGGTTTGATCTCTTTTAGCACGAACATACTCTGCATCTCTTTTATGCCCGGCAGACGGCGCAGCACCGACATGGCGAACTCCGCGTAGGCGTCGAGATCGCGCGACACCACCTGCAACAGGAAGTCGGCATCTCCACCAATGCTGTAACAGGCCACCACGTTTTCCAGCTCCATGACTTCCTGTTCAAAACGCCGCGCCTGCGCCTCGCTGTGGCTGTCGATGCTGACACGCACGAATACCATCACGCCAAGCCCGATTTTGCGGCGATCCAGCGCGGCGTGATAGCCGAGAATCACCTTGTCTTCTTCCAGTTTTTTCACCTTACGCCAGCAGGGCGAGGGCGAAAGGTTGACGGATTCCGCCAGCGCCTGATTGGTGGTGCGTGCATCCTGCTGCAAGAGTGTCAGCAGGGTGATATCTGTGGGTGTCAGGGTATCGTCAGACATAATTTTTCCCGTTTCTCTTTTTAAAGGGTAATTTTACCCTTTCATAGCGCATTGCGGTGCAATAAAGGTCATTTTTTTCCGCCGTTGTCGGGCAGACTTATTACATCAACTGACAGGGAGAAAAACATGCAATTCGATACCCGCCTGCATAAATGCACTATCGTCGTCGACCGCGCGCTCACGCCAGGGCTTGCCATGAACGCCGCAAGCGTTCTGGGCGTGTGTCTTGGCAGACAGGTCGAGGGATTAGTCGGCCCCGATCTGTTAAGCCTGGATGGGGTGACTTATCCGGGCGTGATCCGCGCGCCGCTGCCGGTGCTGCTCGGCGAGGGCAACACGCTGTTAAGCCTGTTTAGCGCCGCGCAGAGCGATCCGCAAATCCTGGTGCTGCCCTTTAGCGCGCTGGCGCAGTCGTGCAAAACCTGGGAGGAGTATGAGCTCCGTCTGGCGGGTGCCAGCAGCGCGCAAACCGAGCTGGCGGCGCTGGGGCTGGTCGGCCCGAAAAAACAGATAGCCCGACTGACAGGCAACCTGCCGCTTTACCGTTAAGCTAACTGGCATGGAATTGATCTCAACAGATGACATCCGCCGTAAGGACGCCCATTATAAAAACAGTAGCGTTTATAAGGGTAACGGCAAATGGAGCAACTGCGTGCAGAACTCAGTCACCTGTTAGGTGAAAAACTCAGCCGGCTTGAATGCATTAGCGAGAAAGCAGACACCGCGCTCTGGTCGCTTTACGACAGCCACGGCAACCCGCTGCCGTTGCTGGCGCGGAGTTTTACCTCGCCGGGGCTGGCGCAGCAGCAGGCCGGGAAAATGTCGATTCTCGCGCGTTACGGCACGGTGCGCATGCCCGTGGTGTATGGCGTAATGACGCATGAGGAGCATCCGGGGCCTGATGTGCTGCTGATGGAGCGCCTGCGCGGCGTACCGGTGGAAGCACCGGCGCGCACGCCGCAGCGCTGGGAGCAGCTTCAGGATCAGATTATTGAGGCACTGCTGAGCTGGCACCGCGTTGACAGCCACGGCTGCGTGGGCAGCGTCGACAGTACCCAGGAGAATCTCTGGCCGCACTGGTATCGCCAGCGCGTTGAAGTGCTCTGGAGTACGCTCAATCAATATCAGAATACCGGGCTGACGATGCAGGATAAGCGGATGCTGTTTCGCACCCGTGAATGTCTGGACGCGATGTTCGCCGGGTTCAACGACAATTGCGTGCTGATCCACGGCAATTTTAACCTGCGCAGTATGCTCAAAGATGCGCGTAGCGATCAGCTTCTGGCAATGGTGAATCCGGGCGTGGTGCTCTGGGCGCCGCGCGAATATGAGCTTTTTCGCCTGTTCGACACGCCGATGGCTGAAAGCCTTTTCTGGCGCTATCTCCAGCGCGCGCCAGTGGCGGAATCGTTCCTCTGGCGCCGCTGGCTTTATGTCCTGTGGGATGAAGTGGCGCAGTTACTGCAAACCGGAAAAATGAACCGCGCCGCGTTCAGTAAGGCGTCGGAATCACTTCTGCCCTGGGTCGCCTGAGCCCACGCCTTTTACCCATTGCCAGACGCGCCCGAGAATTTCATAACCGGCGCGTTCGCTGTGCATCAGCCACAGTGAAGACGGATAGACGCGCTCCCACGGATTGAGCGGCGAGTCGATTGCCATCTGGTTGGCGGGGGCTGGTATCGGGTTCAGTCCCTGGCGTTTAAAGAAAATCATCGCCCGCGGCAGATGCGACGCCGACGTCACCAGTAAAAACGGCTGCTTGCCGAGCGCACCGGCGACCGCCGCGGCTTCTTCTTCGGTGTCTTTCGGGGAATCAAGCGTAATGATATCGCTTCGCGGTACGCCTAAGCTTTCTGCCACGCGGGCACCTGCTTCAGCGGTGCTGACCGGATTCGTGGTGGCGCGCGCGCCGGTAAAGACCATTTTCGCGCCGGGGTTTGCAAGCCACAGACGCACGCCTTCAGTCACGCGCGGCAGGCTGTTATTGACGAGATTAGAGCTCGGTGCCCATTTGTCATTCCAGGTATAGCCGCCGCCCAGCACCACAATGTAATTCGCTTTCTGACCGTTCCAGGTCGAGTAGTCATCTTCCACCGGTTTCAGCAGCCCATCCGCTACCGGCTGCAGGCTTAACAGCAGCAAAATAACCCAGCTTGCCGTCATTAAAACCTTGCCGCTTTGTTTAAAGCGCGTGAACCACAGCAGCGCAAGCGCGATGCCCATCATCAGCAGCAGAAATGGCAGCGGCAGCAGCAGCGTGCCGGTGAGTTTTTTCAGAATAAAAAGCATCGGTTATGGGTCCTTTTTTAACCATACGGCAGGTAAACGTGGCCTATCTTACGCGAGATGGGTTCATTCTCCCTCCGGCTGTGACAAAATAGCGGTTTTGCCGGATGCGCTTATCACCTGGAGAGTGTGCCCATGCGGGATCGCAATTTTGATGACATCGCCGAAAAGTTTGCGCGCAACATTTACGGTACAACAAAAGGCCAGTTGCGTCAGGCTATCCTCTGGCAGGATCTCGACGCGTTGTTAGGCCTGTTGCCTGACCGTCCACTGCGCGTACTGGATGCAGGCGGTGGCGAAGGGCAAACCGCGTGTCGCATTGCGCAGCGGGGTCATCAGGTGGTGCTGTGCGATCTCTCCGCGGAAATGATAGCTCGTGCTCAAAAGGCGGCGCAGGAGAAAGGTGTGAGCGGCAACATGCATTTTGTACAATGCGCCGCGCAGGAGGCGGGTCAGCATTTGGAAAGCCCGGTTGATCTGATATTGTTTCACGCTGTGCTGGAATGGGTGGCCGATCCGCAGGCGGCACTGCGTCATTTATGGGAATGTCTGGCACCGGGCGGCGCGCTCTCGCTGATGTTCTACAACGCCAACGGCCTTCTGATGCATAACATGGTGGCGGGCAACTTCGCGTATGTGCAGCAGGGCATGCCCAAAAAGAAAAAACGCACTCTTTCGCCGGATTATCCGCGCGAGCCGCAGCAGGTTTATCGCTGGCTTGAAGAGATGGGCTGGCAGATCCACAGCAAAACCGGCGTGCGGGTGTTTCATGACTATCTGCGTGAAAAACATCAGCAGCGCGACGAGTATGAAACGCTGCTTGAGCTTGAAACGCGTTACTGCCGACAGGAGCCCTGGGTGAGCCTGGGCCGATACATCCATGTCACTGCGTTTAAGCCGGAGATCCAAGGATAAATTATGAGTACTTTTTCCCAGACAGTCCCTGAACTGGTTGCCTGGGCCAGGAAAAACGATTTTTCGATCCAGCTTCCGGTAGACAGGCTGGCTTTTTTGCTGGCTATCGCCACGCTGAACGGCGAAAGGCTGGATGGCGAAATGAGCGAAGGGGAGCTGGTGGACGCGTTTCGCCACGTCAGCGACGCCTTCGAGCAATCCACGGAAACGGTCACCCAGCGCGCCAACAACGCCATCAACGATATGGTGCGTCAGCGTCTGCTTAACCGCTTTACCAGCGAGCAGGCGGAGGGCAACGCGATTTACCGCCTGACGCCGCTGGGCATCGGCATTACTGATTACTACATCCGCCAGCGCGAATTCTCCACGCTGCGTCTCTCGATGCAGCTCTCCATCGTGGCAAGCGAACTCAAGCGCGCCGCGGATGCCGCGCAGGAAGGCGGCGACGAGTTTCACTGGCACCGTAACGTTTACGCGCCGCTGAAATATTCGGTTGCGGAAATTTTCGACAGTATCGATCTCACCCAGCGCATCATGGATGAGCAGCAACAGCTGGTGAAAGACGATATCGCCCAGTTGCTGAATAAAGACTGGCGTGCGGCGATTTCGAGCTGCGAACTGCTGCTTTCAGAGACCTCCGGTACGCTGCGCGAGTTACAGGATACGCTGGAGGCGGCGGGCGATAAGCTGCAGGCCAACCTCCTGCAAATCCAGGAAGCGACGCTTGGGCGCGACGATCTTCATTTCGTCGACCGCCTGACGTATGACCTGCAAAGCAAGCTCGACCGTATTATCAGCTGGGGTCAGCAGGCGATTGACCTGTGGATTGGCTATGACCGCCACGTCCATAAATTTATCCGTACCGCTATCGATATGGATAAAAACCGCGTCTTTGCCCAGCGTCTGCGCCAGTCGGTGCAGAACTATTTCGATGCGCCCTGGGCGCTCACCTACGCCAGCGCCGATCGCCTGCTCGATATGCGCGATGAAGAGATGACGCTGCGCGATGAAGAAGTGACCGGCGAACTGCCGCCGGATCTGGAGTTTGAAGAGTTTAACGAGATCCGCGAACAACTGGCGGCGATGATTGAGGCCCAGCTCAACGTCTACCGGGAGCGTCAGCAGCCGCTCGACCTGAGCGTCGTGATGCGCGATTACCTGACCCAGTTCCCGCGAGCCCGCCACTTTGACGTGGCGCGCATCGTGGTAGACCAGGCGGTGCGCCTGGGCGTCGCTGAAGCGGACTTTACCGGCCTGCCAGCTAAGTGGCAGCCCATTAATGATTATGGAGCCAAGGTACAGGCGAATGTCATCGACAAATATTGAACACGTGATGCCAGTGAAGCTGGCGCTCGCGCTCGCGAATCCGCTGTTTCCGGCGCTCGACAGCCAGTTGCGCGCCGGGCGTCACATTGGCCTGGACGAGCTGGATAATCACGCTTTTCTGATGGATTACCAGGGCGAGCTGGAAGAGTTCTACAGCCGCTATAACGTCGAGCTTATCCGCGCGCCGGAAGGCTTTTTCTATCTGCGTCCACGCTCCACGACGCTTATCCCGCGCTCGGTGCTCTCCGAGCTGGATATGATGGTGGGCAAAATCCTCTGTTATCTCTACCTGAGCCCGGAGCGCCTGGCGAACGAGGGTATCTTCACCCAGCAGGAACTCTATGACGAGCTGATGGCGCTGGCGGACGAAACCAAACTGCTGAAGCTTGTGAACAACCGCTCAACCGGCTCCGACCTCGATCGCCAGAAACTGCAGGAAAAAGTGCGCTCATCGTTAAGCCGCCTGCGCCGCCTGGGCATGGTCTGGTTTATGGGCCATGACAGCAGCAAATTCCGCATCACCGAGTCGGTGTTTCGCTTCGGCGCGGACGTGCGCGCTGGCGACGATCCGCGCGAGGCGCAACTGCGCATGATCCGCGACGGCGAAGCGATGCCGGTGGAAAGCCATCTGCAGCTCAATGATGAGAACGACGATACCCAGCAGGATAACGCGGAGGATGACAATGATTGAACGCGGTAAGTTTCGCTCGCTAACGCTTATCAACTGGAACGGCTTTTTTGCCCGCACGTTTGATCTCGACGAGCTGGTCACCACGCTTTCCGGCGGTAACGGGGCGGGTAAATCGACCACGATGGCGGCGTTCGTCACGGCGCTGATTCCTGACCTCACGCTGCTGCACTTCCGTAACACCACCGAGGCGGGCGCAACCAGCGGCTCGCGCGATAAAGGTCTGCACGGCAAACTGAAAGCAGGCGTTTGTTATTCGGTGCTGGATGTCGTCAACTCGCGTCATCAGCGCGTGCTGGTGGGCGTGCGTCTGCAACAGGTCGCCGGACGCGACCGTAAAGTGGATATCAAACCGTTCGCCATTCAGGGCCTGCCGAGCGCGATTCTGCCCACACAACTGCTGACGGAAACGCTGAACGATCGTCAGGCGCGCGTGCTGAGCCTCAACGAGCTGAAAGATAAAATCGACACGATGGAAGGCGTGCAGCTTAAGCAGTTCAACTCCATCACCGATTATCACTCATTAATGTTTGATCTGGGCGTAGTGGCGCGTCGCCTGCGTTCAGCGTCCGATCGCAGCAAATATTACCGTCTGATTGAAGCCTCGCTCTACGGCGGGATCTCCAGCGCCATTACCCGCTCGCTTCGTGATTACCTGCTGCCGGAAAATGGCGGCGTGCGTAAAGCGTTCCAGGACATGGAAGCGGCGCTGCGCGAAAACCGCATGACGCTGGAAGCTATCCGCGTCACCCAGTCGGACCGCGATCTCTTCAAACACCTGATTTCCGAAGCCACCAACTACGTGGCGGCGGACTATATGCGCCACGCCAACGAGCGGCGCATTCATCTCGATCAGGCGCTGGAGCTGCGCCGCGAGCTGTTCAGCAGCCGCAAGCAGCTTGCCGCCGAGCAGTATAAGCATGTCGATATGGCGCGCGAGCTCTCCGAGCACGCGGGGGCTGAAGGCGATCTCGAAACCGATTATCAGGCGGCGAGCGATCACCTGAATCTGGTGCAAACCGCGCTGCGCCAGCAGGAGAAAATCGAGCGCTACGAGGCTGACCTCGAAGAGCTGCAGATTCGCCTGGAAGAGCAGAGCGAAGTGGTGGCGGAAGCGGCCGAGCAGCAGGAAGAGAACGAAGCCCGCGCGGAAGCCGCCGAGCTTGAAGTCGACGAACTCAAAAGCCAGCTTGCCGACTATCAGCAGGCGCTTGACGTGCAGCAGACCCGCGCCATTCAGTACCAGCAGGCGCTCACCGCGCTGGAGCGCGCCCGCGAGCTGTGCCATCTGCCGGATCTGAGCGCCGACAGCGCCGATGAATGGCTGGATACCTTCCAGGCCAAAGAGCAGGAGGCCACCGAACGGTTGCTGTCGCTTGAGCAGAAAATGAGCGTCGCGCAGACCGCGCACAGCCAGTTCGAGCAGGCTTATCAGCTTGTCGCCAGCATTAACGGCCCGGTAAGCCGTGCAGAGGCCTGGGACGTGGCGCGCGAACTGTTGCGCGACGCCAGCCAGCAGCGCCATCTCGCCGAACAGGTGCAGCCGCTGCGTATGCGCCTTTCCGAGCTGGAACAGCGCCTGCGCGAACAGCAGGATGCCGAGCACCTGCTGGCCGAGTTCTGCAAACGCCAGGGCAAAGACTATGACCCGGAAGATCTCGAAGCGCTGAACGATGAGCTGGAAGCCCGCATCGCGGCGCTCTCCGACAGCGTCTCGCAGGCAGGTGAACAGCGCATGACGCTGCGCCAGGAGCTGGAGCAGATCCAGAGCCGCGTTAAGACGCTCACCAGCCATGCGCCGGCCTGGCTTGCGGCGCAAAACAGCCTCAACCAGATTAGCGAACAGAGCGGCGAGACGTTTGAGTCCGGCCAGCAGGTCACCGAATACCTTCAGCAACTGCTGGAGCGTGAGCGAGAAGCCATCGTTGAACGTGACGAAGTGGGCGCGCGTAAGCGGGCCGTGGACGAAGAGATTGAACGCTTAAGCCAGCCGGGCGGTGCCGAAGACGCACGCCTCAATGCGCTGGCGGAGCGCTTCGGCGGCGTACTGCTCTCTGAAATTTACGACGACGTATCGTTTGACGACGCGCCGTACTTCTCTGCGCTTTACGGCCCGTCGCGCCATGCGATTGTGGTGCCGGATTTGTCGCGCGTGCGCGATCTGCTTGACGGCCTTGAGGATTGCCCGGAAGATCTCTACCTGATCGAAGGCGATCCGCAATCCTTTGATGACAGCGTCTTCAGCGTTGAAGAGCTGGAAAAAGCGGTAGTGGTGAAAGTGGCCGAGCGCCAGTGGCGCTATTCCCGCTTCCCGTCGGTGCCGCTGTTTGGCCGCGCCGCGCGCGAAAGCCGTATCGAGAGCCTGCATGCCGAGCGCGAGGCGCTGTCTGAACGCTACGCGACGCTCTCTTTCGACGTACAGAAAACGCAGCGCCTGCACCAGGCGTTCAGCCGTTTTGTCGGCCAGCATCTCGCCGTGGCGTTTGAGGCGGATCCGGAAGCGGAAATCCGTAAGCTCAACACGCGCCGCAGCGAAATCGAGCGCGCCATCAGCCAGCACGAAAACGACAACCAGCAGCAGCGCGTGCAGTTTGAACAGGCGAAAGAGGGCGTGGCTCAGCTTAACCGCCTGCTGCCGCGCCTGAGCCTGCTGGCAGACGACAGCCTGGCCGACCGCGTGGAGGAAATTCAGGAGCGCCTGGCGGAAGCCCAGGACGCCGCGCGTTTCCTGTCTCAGCACGGCAACGCGCTGGCGAAACTGGAGCCGGTGGCGTCTGTACTGCAGAGCGACCCGGAGCAGTTCGACCAGCTCAAACAGGATTATGAACAGGCGCGCCAGACGCAGCGCGACGCCCGTCAGCAGGCCTTTGCGTTAAGCGAAGTGGTGCAGCGTCGCGCGCACTTTAGCTACAGCGATTCGGCGCAAATGCTCAATGGCAACACCGATCTCAACGAGAAACTGCGCCAGCGTCTGGAGCAGGCGGAAGCCGAGCGTACCCGCGCCCGCGAAGCGCTGCGTACCCACGCCGCGAAGCTCAGCCAGTATCATCAGGTGCTGGCGTCGCTGAAAAGCTCCTTCGATACCAAAAAAGAGCTGCTGGGCGATCTGCAACGTGAACTGCAGGATATCGGCGTGCGCGCCGATGCCGGAGCCGAAGAGCGCGCCCGCCAGCGTCGCGACGAACTGCATACGCGCCTCAGCAACAACCGTTCGCGCCGTAATCAGCTGGAGAAACAGCTGACGCTGTGCGAAGCGGAGATGGACAACCTGACCCGCAGCCTGAAGCGTCTGGAGCGTAACTACCACGAGATGCGCGAGCAGGTGGTCAGTGCCAAAGCGGGCTGGTGCGCGGTGATGCGTATGGTGAAAGACAATGGCGTTGAACGTCGCCTGCACCGCCGCGAGCTGGCGTACCACTCCGGTGACGATCTTCGCTCGATGTCGGATAAAGCCCTCGGCGCGCTGCGTCTGGCGGTGGCGGATAACGAACACCTGCGCGACGTGCTGCGCCTGTCTGAAGACCCCAAACGCCCCGAGCGCAAAATCCAGTTCTTCGTGGCCGTGTATCAGCATCTGCGTGAGCGTATCCGCCAGGATATTATCCGCACCGACGATCCGGTCGAGGCGATTGAACAGATGGAAATTGAGCTGGGCCGCCTGACGGAAGAGCTTACCTCACGCGAACAGAAGCTCGCCATCAGCTCCCGCAGCGTGGCGAATATTATTCGCAAGACGATCCAGCGCGAGCAGAACCGTATTCGTATGCTCAACCAGGGCCTGCAGAGCGTGTCGTTCGGCCAGGTCAACAGCGTGCGTCTGAACGTTAACGTGCGTGAAAGCCATGCCACGCTGCTGGAAGTGCTTGCCGAGCAGCACGAGCAGCATCAGGACTTGTTTAACAGTAACCGCCTGACATTCTCAGAAGCGCTGGCGAAACTCTGGCAGCGCCTGAACCCGCAAATCGACATGGGCCAGCGTACCGCGCAGACCATCGGCGAAGAGCTGCTCGACTACCGTAATTATCTTGAGATGGAAGTTGAGGTTAACCGAGGCTCCGACGGCTGGCTGCGCGCAGAAAGCGGCGCGCTTTCTACCGGTGAGGCGATCGGTACGGGGATGTCTATCCTGGTGATGGTGGTGCAGAGCTGGGAAGATGAATCCAGTCGCCTGCGCGGCAAAGACATTTCGCCATGCCGTTTGCTGTTCCTCGACGAAGCGGCGCGTCTGGATGCTCGCTCCATCGCCACGCTGTTTGAACTGTGCGAACGCCTGCAGATGCAGCTCATTATCGCGGCACCGGAGAACATCAGCCCGGAAAAAGGCACGACCTACAAGCTGGTGCGTAAAGTCTTCCAGAACCATGAGCATGTGCATGTGGTTGGCCTGCGCGGCTTTGCCGCCCCGCCAGCCGATGCGCTGCCGGGACCGGCTGAAGTCTCATAACGTCATCAACTCACAGAGCGGGCTTCGGCCCGCTTTCTTTTTGTCCGGCAAATCTTTAAACTTCTTTACATTCGATCAGGCAAATGATTTTTTCTGTTTATATACTCACAATAAGCCTGAGTGCCGAATTATTCTGAAAAACAGGGGGCAAGGGATGGTGCTTAAGAATATGCATGGTTTTCGACGGTCAGCACTGTATGTGTGCCTGGCTCTCAGTATCGCTCCACTGTTTAACGCGTATGCCGATGAACCGGAACTGATCGCAAACGACAGTATTACCACGCTCAGCGCGCAGCCACTGGCGCTGTCGCCGGGCATGGCGTTCCTGGCGGCGAATACGGCGCCTGATGCCGCAAGCCGTCTTGCGAGCGCACGCACGCAGTTACAGGCGGCGCTTCCAGCGGGCTTCACGCCGGTCTACATGAATGCGCTGGTGGGGCTATACGCCGCCCGCGATCTTAAACCGATGTGGGAGAACCGCGACGCCGTTCAGGCATTCCAGCAGCAGCTGGCTGAAGTCGCGCTCGCTGGCTTCCAGCCGCAGTTTACCGCCTGGGTGGAGCAACTGACCAATCCCGCCGTTACGGGGCTCGCGCGCGATATCGTGCTGAGTGACGCGATGGTGGGGTATCTGCATTTTATTTCTGGCATCCCAAGCCAGGGCAACCGCTGGCTCTACAGCGAAAAACCGTACAAGCTGGAGATGCCCGCGCTGAACGTGCTGAACCAGTGGCAGGTCGCGCTGGATAACGGCTCTGTGCCTGCGTTTGTGCGCTCTCTCGCCCCCGCGCATCCGCAGTATGCGGCGATGCACGCCTCGCTGTTGCAACTGGTGGCGGATACCCGTCCGTGGCCGCAAATGACCGGCAAAGAGAAGCTGCGCCCCGGCCAGTGGAGCAGCGATATTCCGGCGCTTAAGGAGATTTTACAGCGTACCGGCATGCTGGATGGCGGCCCGGATATTGCGCTGCCGGGCGATAACAACGGCGTGGTCAGCCCGTCGGCGGCCCCGCAAACTGCAAGCCAGACCCGTAGTACGCCGAAACCGGCGCGCGCTGTTTACGATAAAAATCTGGTCGCGGCGGTAAAACGTTTTCAGAAATGGCAGGGGCTGGGCGCGGATGGTGTTATCGGTCAGTCCACCCGCGACTGGCTGAATGTGACGCCCGCGCAGCGCGCCGCGCTGCTGGCGCTCAATATTCAGCGTCTGCGTCTGCTGCCCGGCAAACTCAGCACCGGCATTATGGTAAATATTCCCGAGTATTCGCTGGTTTATTACCAGAATGGCAATCAGGTGCTGGCGTCGCGCGTTATCGTCGGCAGACCGGATCGCAAAACGCCGCTGATGAGTAGCGCGCTCAATAACGTGGTGGTCAATCCGCCGTGGAACGTGCCGCCAACGCTCGCCCGCAAAGATATTCTGCCGAAAGTCTGGAATGACCCAGGGTATCTGGAGAGCCACGGCTATACAGTGCTGAACGGCTGGGGAAGTAACGCGGATGTTGTGGACCCGTGGATGGTGGACTGGGCGACAATTACGCCGTCTAATCTGCCATTCCGTTTCCAGCAGGCACCGGGTGCCCATAACTCGCTCGGGCGGTATAAGTTCAACATGCCGAGCTCAGACGCTATCTATCTGCACGATACGCCGAACCATAATCTTTTCCAGCGCGATGCACGGGCGCTCAGCTCCGGCTGCGTGCGTGTGAATAAAGCTTCTGAACTGGCCAATATGCTGCTTCAGGATGCGGGCTGGAATGATTCGCGCATTTCGCAGACGCTAAAAGAGGGGAATACGCGTTACGTGAATATTCCACAGACCATTCCGGTGAACCTCTATTATCTGACCGCGTTTATCGGCGAGGACGGGCGTCCGCAATATCGTACAGATATTTACAATTACGATCACACCGCGCGATCGGGCGCACAAATCCTCCCAAAAGTGGAACAACTGATCCGCTAACAGGTTTAATTCCGCGGACTTAACCTGCTCTATGTGAAGCGAAAACGGGCCAAACGTAAAAAAAGGCCCGTTATTCGCGGCTTTGACCCGTATTGACTCCCCTCCGGCTGGCGGTTAAGGTGCCACTCGTGCGCCAGAAGTGCATAGTTATTGTTCATTTGATTGTAGACCTGAATATCATGGATAAAATTGACGCTCATCGCCGCAAACTGCTGACGATTGGCGGCGCCGCTTTAGGCGCTGCGATACTGCCCACGCCTGCATTTGCTACCCTGTCGACGCCACGACCGCGTATTCTTACGCTCAATAATTTACATACTGGCGAATCCATTAAGGCCGAGTTTTTCGATGGCCGGGGCTATATTCAGGATGAATTAGCAAAGCTTAATCATTTCTTTCGTGATTACCGGGCGAATAAGGTAAAAGCGATTGATCCCCGTTTATTTGACCAGCTTTTCCGTTTGCAGGGGCTGCTCGGCACCCGTAAACCGGTACAGCTGATCTCCGGCTATCGTTCCGTTGATACCAACAACGAACTGCGATCCAAAAGCCGCGGCGTGGCTAAGCACAGCTACCACACCAAAGGCCAGGCCATGGATTTTCATATCGAAGGTATTTCGTTAAGCAATATTCGCAAAGCGGCGTTATCTCTGCGCGCCGGTGGTGTAGGATACTACCCCAGCAGTAACTTTGTGCATATTGATACCGGGCCGCTAAGGCACTGGTAATTAACGACCCCGGCAGCGCGCCGGGTAAAAGGAGCGGTATGAACTATCATATTATTCCGGTAACGGCGTTCGCGCAGAACTGCTCGTTAATCTGGTGTGAGGAGACGCGACAGGCGGCGCTGGTGGACCCGGGCGGCGATGCGCAGCGTATCAAGGAAGACGTCGCCCGTATTGGCGTCACGCTGCAGCAGATCCTGTTGACGCATGGTCATCTTGACCACGTGGGCGCGGCGGCGGAGCTTGCGGCGCATTACGGCATCCCCATTATCGGCCCGGAAAAAGAAGATGAGTTCTGGCTACAGGGACTACCTGCGCAGAGCCGCATGTTTGGTCTTGATGAGTGCCAGCCGCTGACGCCAGACCGCTGGCTTAATGAAGGCGACACGGTGAGCGTCGGCAATATAACGCTTGCCGTGCTGCACTGCCCGGGCCACACGCCGGGGCACATCGTCTTTTTCGATGTGCAGTCCCGTCTGCTGGTTTCGGGCGACGTCATCTTTAAAGGCGGAGTAGGGCGCAGCGACTTCCCGCGCGGCGATCACAGCCAGCTTATCGATGCCATTAAGCGTAAGCTGCTGCCGCTTGGCGATGACGTGACGTTTATTCCCGGCCACGGCCCGATGTCAACGCTCGGCCATGAGCGTCTGCATAACCCTTTCCTGCAGGATGAAATGCCGGTCTGGTAAATCTTTCCAAATAAAAAGGGCCGCACAGTGCGGCCCTTTTTGTATCTTTACGCAGCGATTACAGCACCGCGACGATGGCTTCGCACAGCGGCGCCATGTTATCCGGCGTCATGCCCGCCACGTTCACGCGCCCGGACGCCACCGCGTACACGCCAAACTCTTCACGCAGACGCAGCACCTGCTCTTTCGTCAGGCCGCTGAATGAGAACATGCCGTTCTGTTTGGTGATAAAGCTGAAATCGCGGTTTGCGCCTTTCTCTGCCAGCGTGTTCACAAACAGCTGACGCATACGCTGGATGCGCTGGCGCATATCGGTGAGCTCCTGTTCCCAGATGGCGCGCAGCGCGTCGTTGCTGAGAATGGTTGCGACTACTGACGCGCCGTGTGCCGGCGGGTTGGAGTAGTTGGCACGAATGCAGGATTTCATCTGGCTGAAGGCACGGTCTGCGGCATCAGCATCCGCCGCAACCAGCGTACAGGCACCCACGCGCTCGTTGTACAGGCCAAAGTTTTTAGAGAACGAGCTCGCAACGATAAGTTCTTTATGCAGCGCGGCAAACGCGCGCAGGCCTTCAGCATCTTCTTCCAGACCACGAGCAAAGCCCTGATAGGCGAAATCGAACAGCGGCAGCCAGCCTTTCTCGACAGACAGCTTCGCGAGCTGTTCCCACTGATCCAGCGTCGGGTCGATGCCGGTCGGGTTGTGACAGCAGCCGTGGAACAGCACTACGTCGCCTGCCTGGGCTTCCTGCAGGCTGTTTAACAGACCGTCGAAATCCAGAGAATGGTTGGCGGCGTCGTAGTAGGCATATTCGCGCACTTCCAGACCGGCGGAGTTAAACACGCCTTTATGGTTCGGCCAGCTCGGGTTCGAGACCCAGACGCGTTTGACCTCGGTGTTTTTCGCAAGGAAATCCGCCGCGACACGCAGCGCGCCGGTGCCGCCTGGGGTCTGCGCCGTGCGGGCGCGTTTATCGCTGATAATATGGCTGCCTTTGCCGAACAGCAGTTCCTGTGTGCAGCGGCCAAATTCGGGAATACCGTCAATGCCGAGGTAGTTTTTGGTGGTTTCATTTTCCAGCAGATATTGTTCTGCTTTTTTTACGCTGGTCAGAACCGGGGTCTTACCGGTTTCATCCTTGTAAACACCAATGCCTAAGTTAATTTTGGTTGGGCGATCGTCGGCACGAAACAGATCGGCCAGGCCAAGGATCGGGTCGGCTGGGGCGGCGGTAATGTTCTCAAACATGACGAGGTTCCATTGTGATTTCAGAAGGGAAATTCGCTATCAGGTTAACGGGAGATTTACAAAATGCCAACCGTTTGCCCGGAAAAGTTACGTGGATCGCAAAAGTTGGCAGAATTTTCTTTTACGCATAAAAAAACAGGGCCGAAGCCCTGTTTTTCCGCTATCAGACAACAAGGTTGTGCTGATTAGAACTGGTAGGTAGCAGCCAGTGCAACCTGGTCGTCACGACCGTTAACGATACCAACGTTACGAGCGTAAGCGTCGTTATCAATCAGGTTGATCTGGTAGTCAACGTATACGTTGAAGTTTTTGTTGAAGTAGTAGTAAGCACCAACTTCAACATATTTCTGCAGGTCAGCATCGCCACCATCGAAGGTACCGCGCGCAGCCAGGTTTTTACCTTTAGACTGAACATAAGACAGGGATGGACGCAGACCGAAATCGAACTGGTACTGAGCGATCGCTTCAAAGTTCTGAGTTTTGTTCGCGAAGGAATCATCAGCTTCACGAGTCATGTTGCGAGTCTCTGCGTAAACAGTCGCCAGGTACAGGTTGTTGGCATCGTATTTAGCACCAACAGCCCATGCTTCAGCGCGATCGCCTTTATCATCCAGTTTCTGACGAAGTGTACGGTTAGAGTTGCTGTACGCACCGATAACGCTGAAGCCTTCGCCGAAATCATAACCCAGTGAGTAACCAGCGCCGTCGCCGTTAGAGGTAGCTGCGTTATTACGGTCGTTTTTACCCTGATACTGGATACCAAAGTTCAGACCATCTGCCAGGCCGAAGAAGCCAGTGTTACGGTAGGTCAGAACGCCAGTGGTACGGCCGGTCATGAAGTTATCAGAATAGTTAGCCCAAGTCATACCGGAGTAAGACGGTGCCATATCGGTGTAAGATTCAACATCGTAAACGATACCGTAGTTACGGCCGTAATCGATGGAGCCCGCATCCGCAATTTTCAGACCAGCAAAGGCCAGACGGGTACGGTTAGAGTTGTTAGCTCCCTGCTCAGATTCAGCGCTGCTTGCGTAGGCACGGTATTCCCACTGGCCGTAACCGGTCAGCTGATCGTTAATCTGAGTTTCACCTTTGAAGCCCAGCTGTGCATAGGTGGCGTCACCGTTGTTGGTGTTATCGCCAGAGGTCACGAAATCGTGCTCAGCAGTAACTTTTCCGTAAAGATCCAGTTTGTTGCCGTTTTTGTTATAGATTTCTGCAGCGTTTGCTGCACCGGCTACCAGCAGGGCAGGGATAACCACTGCCAGGATATTGCGCTTCATCATTATTTATTACCCTCATTGGTTTTTTTGAACACCTGCCACTGCCGTCAATAATTCATTACGGAACTATTGATGAGAGTTTGGTGTCTTTCTGTGTCTGTCTGGCATCTTTCCATTCATATAATCGTTTCGCTACCCGGAAAGTGCTACAAATGTCTTAATCAGGTAACAAAAAGAAATATTGTGTAAAATTTTATTAATGAAAGGGAACTTTGTGAGAGACCTCAAATTTATTACTTAAGTGAATAAATTTCGGCCATTCCTTTCTTATATATATGAAAAACTTATTATTAATTTGGATAAGGCGCATTTTTATACAATTGTAAGCAACAAGAGTTTTCTACTGGATGAGATGGATGGAAGGCCAGATGTCTGTGGAAGTTGTGTACAAATATGCTATAGCGAAGCGGTGCAAAAAATCACCATCAGACAATTGATGAATTTTTATACAGCCTAAAATTCCGTGAAACCGTAATAGAAAATGAACAACACAAGGCGGGAAGAAAAAAGGCCAGCAAGTCGCTGGCCTTTTTGGGATTAGAAGTTCGCGTTGCGCGGGGTACGCGGGAAGGGGATCACATCGCGCACGTTTTGCACGCCGGTAACATAGGCGATCAGACGTTCAAAGCCGAGACCAAAGCCGGAATGCGGCACGGTGCCGTAACGGCGCAGGTCGCGATACCACCAGTAGTCTTCTTTATTAAGACCCATCTCTTCCATACGCGCATCCAGCACGTCGAGGCGCTCTTCACGCTGGGAGCCGCCGATGATTTCACCGATGCCCGGCGCGAGTACATCCATCGCCGCCACGGTTTTACCATCTTCGTTAAGGCGCATATAAAACGCCTTGATGTCTTTCGGGTAATTTTTAACAACAACCGGCGCTTTAAAGTGTTTCTCGGCGAGATAACGCTCATGCTCGGACGCCAGATCCACGCCCCAATAAACCGGGTTCTCGAATTTCTCGCCGCATTTCTCAAGAGTAGCGACCGCGTCGGTGTAATCCACCTGCGCGAAGTCTGCGGAGATGAAACGCTCCAGACGCTCGATGGCTTCCTTATCCACGCGTTCGGCGAAGAACTTCATGTCGTCCATGCGTTCATCGAGCACCGCTTTGAAGACATATTTCAGCATCGCTTCCGCGAGCCCCGCGACATCGTTCAGGTTGGCGAACGCCACTTCCGGCTCCAGCATCCAGAACTCCGCCAGGTGACGGCTGGTGTTGGAGTTTTCAGCGCGGAAGGTTGGGCCGAAGGTATAGACTTTCGACAGCGCGCAGGCGTAGGTTTCGCCGTTCAACTGGCCGGACACGGTCAGGAACGCTTCTTTACCGAAAAAGTCTTTATCGAAATCGATTTTGCCCTGCGCGTCGCGCGGCAGATTTTCCAGATCCAGCGTCGAGACGCGGAACATCTCGCCCGCGCCTTCGGTATCCGACGCGGTGATAAGCGGCGTGGAAACCCAGAAGAAGCCCTGTTCGTGGAAGAAACGGTGCAACGCCTGCGCCAGCGTGTGGCGTACGCGAGCCACCGCGCCGATCAGGTTAGTACGCGGGCGCAGGTGCGCGACTTCACGCAGATACTCGATGCTGTGGCGCTTGGCCGCCATCGGGTAGGTGTCCGGATCGTCCACCCAGCCGGTCACTTCCACCTGGGTTGCCTGCAACTCAAAGCTCTGGCCTTCGCCCGGGGATTCCACCACCTTGCCGGTGACGATAACCGAGCAGCCCGTCGTGAGGTGTAAAACCTCTTCATTGTAATTGGGCAGAGAATTATTAATGACAGCCTGTATCGGATCAAAGCAGGAACCGTCATAAACGGCGAGGAAGGAGATGCCAGCTTTTGAATCTCTTCGGGTACGCACCCACCCGCGCACGGTGACTTCACTGTCAACGGCAACGCGGCCCTGGAGTACGTCGGCTACAGGCACAACGCTCATAATTTTCTCTCTGGTTAATGGTCAAAAATAACATTTTCCACCCGGACGGGGGGTTATCTATGTTACCTGGCATACGCCATCAGACAAGCAGAATTCGCGGTGCGGGAAAAAGAAATCGCAAAGGAGAGGGAAAAGCAGGGAGCGCGCGGCTCCCTTTGGGAAAACATCAGCTTGCTTTACGCACCTGAGGAAGATCGAAGGCTTTGCGCAGCGCGCGGACAAACGCCTTATCGTGACAAATCGTTTTGCCTGGGCTGTCGGAGAGTTTTGCCACCGGACGGCCGTTACATTCAACGAGCTTAATCACGATATTGAGCGGCTTCACGTGCGGGATATCGCAGGTCAGGCGGGTGCCGATGCCAAAGCCCAGCTTCACGCGGTCGGCGAAGTGGCGATAAAGCTCAATGGCTTTCGGGAAATCGAGGTTATCGGAGAAAATCAGCGTTTTGCTGAGCGGATCGATGCCGAGCTGCTGATAGTGTGCGATAGCTTTCTCGCCCCACTGCACCGGATCGCCCGAGTCGTGGCGCAGCCCCTGGTAGCGCCCCGCGAACTCCGGGCCGAAATCGCGCAGGAAGGCGTCCATCGTAATACAGTCGGTCAGCGCGATGCCGAGCATATCCGGGTATTCGTCAAGCCACGCCTGCAACGCCGCAATCTGGCTGTTCGCGAGATCGGGGCTGATTTGCTGATGCGCCTGGAACCATTCATGCGCCTGGGTGCCCATCGGCGTCAGTGAAAGACGGCGGGCGAGGTCATAGTTACTGGTGCCGATAAACCACGGCTCCAGCTTAAGACGCTCGACAATCGCCTGCTGGACATCGCGCGAGAAACGGCGTCGGGTGCCGAAATCCATCAGGCGGAAAGCGCTTAAATCGAGCCCATCCGTCATGGTGCGGAAATCATCGAGTTTAACTTCAAGATGCGCCAGCGCCTGATCAACGCTCGCTTCCGGGGAACGATAGCGGTGCACCAGTTCGCTAATTACGGCCAGCAGCGGCACTTCCCACATAATGACTTCGCGCCACGGGCCGCTTAAACGGATATCCAGCTTGCCGCCATCGTTGCGGATCTGCACCTGCGTCGGGTCATAACGGAACGTTTTCAGCCACTGGAGGTAATCGGATTTGAAAAACGGCAGGCCGGAGAGCCACTGATACTCGGCGTCTGAAAGCGCGAGATGCTGCATAGCATCGACCTGTTCGCGGATGGCGTCAGCATAAATGCCCAGCAGATCGTCACCCCGGCAGCGAAATTCCGCTGCGACATGCACATCATAATAGTGATGAAAAACCGCCTGCTGCATATGCAGCTTATAGGCGTCCGTATCCAACAGCGTTTGCAATAGGGGGGAAGCGTATTGTGTCATGGTGCGAACTGGCATCCTCTCACAGGCGCGTGTCTATCAGTGGCATAAGCAGATAAAGACGCAGGAGTATACCCTGATTATCGGTTTATTGAAGCAGGATCACAACACAACCGGCGAAGCGGGTCGAGGGCAATTTGTGCCGCTTGTTACTTAAATGTAGCAATCTGCGCGGTAGCCGCTGAAAAGTGAAAGATTCTGCGTGGCAACATTAACGCAACAGGAATAGACTGGAGACGTAACCATACGGACCCTGGATAAGGTTTTTTATGACTCAACAGCCACAAGCAAAATATCGCCACGACTATCGTGCGCCGGATTACCTGATTACCGACATTGATCTGACCTTCGACCTCGACGCCGCCAGAACGCGGGTCACTGCGGTCAGTCAGATCAACCGCCGCGTGGCGGAGAACGCGCCGCTGCGTCTGGATGGCGAAGACCTTACCCTGATTTCGGTCGAGGTGGATGGACAGCCCTGGACGCATCACCGCCTGGAAGAGGGCGCGCTGGTGCTGGAAAATCTGCCGGAGCGCTTCACGCTCAAAATCGTCAACGACATCAACCCGGCGGCGAACACGGCGCTGGAAGGCCTGTATCAGTCAGGCGAGGCGCTCTGCACCCAGTGCGAAGCTGAAGGCTTCCGTCACATTACCTGGTATCTGGATCGCCCGGACGTGCTGGCGCGCTTCACTACCAAAATCATCGCCGATAAAACGAAATACCCGTATTTACTCTCCAACGGTAACCGTGTGGCGCAGGGCGAACTGGACGATGGCCGTCACTGGATGCAGTGGGAAGATCCGTTCCCGAAACCGTGTTATCTGTTTGCGCTGGTGGCAGGCGATTTCGACGTGCTGCGCGATACCTTCACCACCCGCTCAGGCCGCGACGTGGCGCTGGAGCTTTATGTAGATCGCGGCAACCTGGACCGCGCCGGCTGGGCGATGTCCTCGCTGAAAAACTCCATGAAGTGGGACGAAGAGCGCTTTGGTCTGGAGTACGATCTCGACATTTATATGATAGTCGCGGTCGATTTCTTCAACATGGGCGCGATGGAGAACAAAGGGCTTAACGTCTTTAACTCCAAATTCGTGCTGGCGCGCGCTGAAACCGCGACCGATAAAGACTATCTCAACATTGAGCGCGTTATCGGCCATGAATATTTCCACAACTGGACCGGCAACCGCGTCACCTGCCGCGACTGGTTCCAGCTGAGCCTGAAAGAGGGGCTGACCGTCTTTCGCGATCAGGAATTCAGCTCCGATCTCGGCTCCCGCGCGGTTAATCGCATCAGCAACGTGCGTACCATGCGTGCGATGCAGTTCGCCGAAGATGCAAGCCCGATGGCGCACCCGATTCGCCCGGACATGGTCATTGAGATGAATAACTTCTACACCCTGACCGTGTACGAAAAGGGCTCCGAAGTCATCCGCATGCTCCATACGCTCCTTGGCGAAGCGAATTTCCAGAAAGGGATGCAGCTCTACTTCGAGCGTCACGACGGCAGCGCGGCCACCTGCGACGATTTCGTGCAGGCGATGGAAGACGCGTCGAATGTTGATCTCTCGCACTTCCGCCGCTGGTATAGCCAGTCCGGCACGCCAATTGTCACGGTGCAGGATGATTACAATCCGCAGACCGAGCAGTACACGCTGACGCTAAGCCAGCGCACGCCGCCAACGGCGGACCAGCCGGAAAAACTGCCGCTGCATATTCCGTTCGATATCGAGCTGTATGACAACGAAGGTAAGGTCATCCCGCTGCAAAAAGACGGGCATCCGGTGCACCATGTGCTGAACCTAACGCAGGCGGAGCAGACGTTTGTTTTTGATAACGTGTACTTCCAGCCGGTGCCGTCGCTGCTGCGCGAATTTTCCGCCCCGGTGAAGCTGGAATACAAATGGAGCGATCAGCAGTTAACGTTCCTGATGCGCCACGCGCGTAACGATTTCTCGCGCTGGGATGCGGCGCAAAGCCTTCTGGCCACCCATATCAAACTCAACGTCGCGCGTTATCAGCAGCAGCAGGCGCTTTCGCTGCCGCTGCACGTGGCGGACGCTTTCCGCGCGATCCTGCTTGATGAGACCATCGATCCGGCGCTGGCGGCGGAGATCCTGACGCTGCCGTCGCAAAACGAGATCGCCGAGCTGTTCCAGACCATCGATCCGCAGGCCATCGCAGCGGTGCACGACGCGCTGACCCGCACGCTGGCGACCGAGCTTGCCGATGAACTGCTGGCGGTCTACAACGCGCATAAACTCACCGGCTACCGTATCGATCACGCGGATATCGGCAAGCGCGCGCTGCGTAATACCTGCCTGCATTATCTGGCGTTTGGCGACGCGCAGCTGGCCGACAAGCTGGTCTCCGCCCAGTATCACGACGCGGACAACATGACCGACGCGCTGGCAGCGCTGGCCGCCGCCGTGGCGGCGCAGTTACCGTGCCGCGATACGCTGCTTGGCGAGTATGACGACAAGTGGCACCACGACGGTCTCGTGATGGACAAGTGGTTTATGTTGCAGGCGATGAGCCCGGAGAAAGCCGTGGTGAGCAAAGTTCGTGCGTTGCTGGAACACCGCTCCTTCAGCCTCGGCAACCCGAACCGCGTGCGTGCGCTGGTGGGCACGTTCGCCACTAACAACCCGGCGGCGTTCCATGCCGAAGATGGCAGCGGCTACCGTTTTCTGGTCGATATGCTGATTGAGCTCAACACCCGTAACCCGCAGGTGGCGTCGCGGCTGATTGAGCCGCTGATCCGCCTGAAGCGTTATGATGAAAAACGTCAGGCGCTGATGCGCGCGGCGCTGGAAGAGCTGAAGGCGCTGCCGAAGCTGTCCGGCGATCTGTATGAGAAAGTTAGCAAGGCGCTGGCGTAATGGGCTGATATGGGGTGGTGGGTGCGCTGCGCTTACCCACCCTACATTGGTTCTGTGGTGGGTGCGCTGCGCTTACCCAACCTACATTGGTTCTATGGTGGGTGCGCTTACGCTTACCCACCCTGGATAATACCCTGTCAGTGTTTGTAGGGCGGATAAGCGTAAGCGCACCCGCCTTTCATTTATAGATAACACATCACCCCACCTTCACTTCCCGCACCGGCACAGGTGTTTTACGCATCACCCGGTTCAACACCCGCGCTTCAAGCTCCGCCAGACGCGGCGTGCCGTGGTGACGCGGATGCGGCAACTCCACGGCCATATCGAGCCCGATTTTCCCGTCTTCGATTAACAACACCCGCTCCGCCATCGCCACCGATTCGCTCACGTCGTGCGTCACCAGCAGCACCGTAAAACCGTGCTCGCGCCACAGCGACACAATTAACTCCTGCATCTCAAGGCGCGTCAGCGCATCCAGCGCACCGAGCGGCTCATCCAGTAGCAGCAGGCCGGGGCGATGAATCAACGCGCGCGCCAGCGCCACACGCTGCTTCTGTCCACCGGAAAGCGCGGCGGGCCAGTCGTTCGCGCGGTCAGCCAGGCCCACTTCCTGCAGGGCCTGGCGCGCCGCCGGACGCCAGTCGCTTCTAAGCCCCAGCCCGACATTATCCAGCACCTTCTTCCACGGCAGCAGGCGCGCATCCTGAAACATCATGCGCGTATCTTCACGGGTGTCGGCAAGCGGCGCATTCCCGGCACGCAGTTCGCCGCTGTCTGGCGTCTCAAGCCCCGCGAGCAGACGCAGCAGCGTACTCTTGCCGCCGCCGCTGCGCCCGACCACCGCCACAAACTGCCCGGCGGGAATATGCAGATCCAGCGCGTTAAGAATGGTTTTCTCGCCGTAGCGTTTGGTCACGCCTTCCAGCAGCAGCGGCGTTCCCTGGTTGAGTCGTGCTGTTGTCATGCGTTCGCCTCCTTTAACTGATAAGCGGGGTGCCAGCGCAGCCAGACACGCTCCAGCGCACGGGCGCTGAGATCGGCGAGTTTGCCAAGCAGGGCATAGAGAATAATCGCCACCACCACCACGTCGGTTTGCAAAAATTCACGCGCGTTCATTGCGAGATAGCCAATACCGGAATTCGCCGAAATCGTCTCCGCCACGATAAGCGTCAGCCACATCAGCCCGAGCGCGAAACGCACGCCGACCATAATTGAGGGCAGTGCGCCCGGTAAAATTACCTGCCGGAACAGGCTGAAACCGGAAAGCCCATAGCTGCGCGCCATCTCCAGCAGACCGCTGTCAATATTGCGAATGCCATGCCAGGTGTTGATATAGATCGGGAACAGCGTGCCGAGCGCCACCAGAAAAATTTTGGCGCTCTCATCAATGCCGAACCACAAAATCACCAGCGGGATCAGCGCCAGATGCGGCACGTTGCGCAGCATCTGGATGGAGCTGTCGAGCAGGCGTTCGCCCCAGCGCGACAGCCCGCTGATAAGCCCGAGCGCCAGCCCAATCAGTCCGCCGATGGAAAAACCCACCAGCGCGCGCCAGCTACTGATAGCCATGTGCTGCCAGAGCTCGCCGCTCGCCGTCAGCCGCCAGAACGCCTCCACCACGCTTTCGGGCGACGGCAGAATACGCGTCGACAGCCAGCCCGTCTGGGAGGCGAGCTGCCAGACGGCGATAATTCCCACCGGCAACACCCACGGGGCGGCGCGCTGGAGCCATTTTTGCGAAGCGCTTGTCATACGGCCTCCTTAACTCTGCGCGACCCGGCGCGGAATAAATTCATTGGCCACTGCTTCACCCTGTGCCGTGAGCGGGCGAGGCTGCGGCACGTCCGGGATGGCGACATCCAGATGCGGGAACAAAAGCTCGCCCACCCGGTACGCCTCTTCCAGATGCGGGTAACCGGAGAGAATAAAGCTGTTGATGCCAAGCGCTGCGTATTCATTAATACGCGCCGCCACCGTTGGGCCATCGCCCACCAGCGCCGTGCCTGCGCCGCCGCGCACCAGACCGACGCCCGCCCAGAGGTTCGGGCTAATCTCAAGCTGGTCGCGCCGCCCGCCGTGCAGCGCCGCCATGCGCTGCTGGCCGACCGAATCCTGGCGCGCGAACGCTGCCTGGGCTTTGGCAATCATTTCATCGTCGAGATGAGCGATCAGCCGGTCAGCGGCCTGCCAGGCTTCTTCCGTGGTTTCACGCACAATGACATGCAGGCGGATGCCGAAGCGTACCGTGCGCCCGTGAGCCGCCGCTTTGGCGCGTACCTGGGCTATCTTCTCTTTTACCTGCTCCGGCGGCTCGCCCCAGGTGAGGTAGAGATCGACCTGCTCGGCAGCCAGATCCTGCGCCACATCAGACGAGCCGCCGAAGTAAAGCGGCGGGCGGGGCTGTTGTACCGGCGGGAATAACAGCTGCGCGCCGCGCACCTTAATATGCTTGCCTTCAAAATCGACCTTTTCGCCTTCCAGCAGGCGACGCCAGACGCGGGTAAACTCGGCCGACGCCTCATAACGCGCGGTGTGATCGAGGAACACGCCGTCACCGGCCAGCTCCTGCGGATCGCTGCCGGTTACCAGGTTAAAGAGCGCGCGCCCGTTGGACAGCCTGTCCAGCGTCGCCGCCTGACGCGCCGCTACGGTCGGCGACACGACCGACGGGCGTAGCGCGACCAGAAATTTCAGCCGCTGGGTAACCGGGATCATCGACGCTGCGACCAGCCAGGCGTCTTCGCAGGAGCGCCCGGTCGGGATCAGCACGCCGGTAAATCCGAGTCGGTCAGCGGCCTGGGCGATTTGCTGCAAATAACCATGATCGACCGGGCGAGCCCCTGCGTCGCTGCCAAGATAGTGACCATCGCCGTGGGTGGGTAAAAACCAGAACAGATTCAGACTCATGATTTCGCTCCTTCAGTAGCGCCGGACCAGATGCGGCTGCGGATATCGACTTTCTTTGGAACCAGATGGTTGTCGTAAAACAGATCGGCGGTGTGCTGCTGGCGCACGGCGGTGTCTTCATTCACGGGCGTGATGCGTGTCGGCGGGCGGTGATCGAAATAGAGCTCAATGACCGGCTCCGGCAGCCCGATGCTTTGCGCGAACAGTTTCACGCTCTCTTTGCGCTGGCTGCGGGTCAGGGCGTCCGCTTCGCTTAAGCTCTCCAGCACGCCTGTCAGGAACTGGCCATATTTTTCGGCGTAGGGGCGTGAGGCGAGATAGAACGATCCTGTCAGATCAAGATCGGTGCCGTCGGTCAGTACGCGCACGCCGCCCTGAATGAGCGCGGCGGAGTAGTACGGGTCCCAGATGGCCCAGGCGTCAACATTACCCTGCGTAAACGCGGCGCGCGCATCGGCGGGTGTGAGGTATACCGGCTGAATATCGGTAAATTTCAGTCCGGCTTTTTGCAGCGCGCGCAGCAGCAGGTTATGCGAGCTGGAGCCTTTCTGGAAAGCGACCTTATGGCCTTTCAGGTCGGCGACACTCTTAATGGGGCTGTTTTCCGCCACCAGCAGCACTTCGGCTTTCGGTTTTGGCGGTTCGCTGCCGATGTACACCAGATCGGCCCCCGCCGCCTGGGCGAAGATCGGCGGAATGTCGCCGGTACTGCCGAGATCGATGCTGCCGACATTCAGCGCTTCAAGCAGCTGCGGGCCTGCCGGGAATTCGACCCAGGTGATTTTGGTGTTCGGATAACGCTGCTCAAGCAGATGATGGCTTTTCGCCAGCACCATGCTCACAGAGCCTTTCTGATAGCCGATACGCAGCGCCTCTGGCTGTGGTTCAGCCGCGCTGACGCCCGCGGTAAAAAGCGTGAGGCCGGCTACCAGTAGCGGTGCGGCGTGACGACGCAAAAGATTAAGCATGTAACGTTCTCCTTGTGAACTGCGGCGCAGGGGTTGCCAGATGGCGACGAGTCAGCGCCTGCCAGAAAGTGTCGAGGGCATCGTCAAGACGCGTTTGTAGCGGTTCGGAAAAGCGCGGCTGATGCTGGTAATCCAGCACCTGGCTGTCATCGGCAAAGACGCCATGCAGGATCTCCTGCGCTTTCAGGGCGTTGAGCACAGGTTTAAGCGCGTAATCCAGCGCCAGCAGATGGCCGGCCGAACCCCCGGTCGCGACCGGCAACACCACTTTTTTCTCAAGGGCCCGTTCGGGCAGGAGATCGAGCAGCGTTTTCAGCGCGCCGGAAAACGAGGCCTTATAGATAGGCGTAGCGATGATGACGCCGTCGGCCTGCTGAAGCTGCTCGATAAGCGTCAGGAGCGCCGGGCTGTCGAAGCGGGCGTAGAGTAAATCTTCTGGCGCAAAATTCTGGATATGCCAGTGACAAATCTCAACATCGAGCCGGGTGAGTTCACCCGCGAGATAAGAAAGCAGGGCGCTGGAGCGCGAAGGAAAGCGTGGGCTTCCCGCCAGAGTAATAACCCGCATACCACCTCCTTATAACCAAAATAAAGTTTTTGATTAACATTAATAACAATATGAGAGGATAGTGGCAGAGGGGCTGGCCCCGAGAAACTAAAAATTGTGATGATGCTTTGCCAAAAAACGCATAAAACAGGATTAAAAAGAAAACGTTTGCTTTCTCAGGGGCTTTTTTGCCGCAGGTCAATTCCCTTTGTGAAGCGGATCGCAGATAATAGCGCCCCGGTTTGCACACCGGGAATCCAGGAGAGTTCATGTACTACCCCTTCGTTCGAAAAGCCCTTTTCCAGCTCGACCCCGAGCGCGCTCACGAATTTACCTTCCAGCAAATGCGCCGCATTACCGGCACGCCCCTTGAAGCGCTGCTGCGCCAGAAAGTGCCGTCTAAACCGGTGACCTGCATGGGGCTGACGTTTAAAAACCCGCTGGGGCTTGCCGCAGGCCTTGATAAAAACGGTGAGTGCATCGACGCGCTCGGCGCGCTGGGTTTTGGAGCGGTGGAAATCGGCACCGTGACGCCGCGCCCGCAGCCGGGCAACGACAAGCCGCGTCTGTTCCGCCTGGTCGAAGCGGAAGGGCTGATTAACCGCATGGGCTTTAATAATCTCGGCGTGGATAACCTGGTAGAGAACGTCAAAAAAGCGCATTTTGACGGCGTGCTCGGCATTAATATTGGTAAAAATAAAGATACGCCGGTAGAACAGGGTAAAGATGACTACCTGATTTGTATGGAAAAAGTATTTCCTTACGCCGGGTATATCGCGATTAATATCTCGTCACCGAATACGCCTGGCCTGCGCTCGCTGCAATATGGAGACGCGCTCGACGATCTCCTTGCCGCTATTAAAAATCAGCAGCAAGTGCTTTCGCAAAAGCACCATAAATATGTACCCGTGGCGGTTAAGATCGCACCGGATCTTTCGCTGGAAGAATTGATCCAGGTGGCCGATAGCCTGGTGCGCCATAATATCGATGGGGTTATTGCGACCAATACGACACTCGATCGCAGCCTGGTTCAGGGCATGAAATATTGCGACGAAACGGGCGGATTAAGCGGCCGTCCTCTGCAATTAAAAAGTACGGAAATCATTCGCCTGTTAAGCCAAGAGCTGCAAGGACGCCTGCCGATTATCGGCGTCGGTGGTATTGATTCTGTTATTGCCGCGCGGGAAAAAATAGCCGCTGGCGCTTCGCTTATTCAGATCTATTCCGGCTTTATTTTTAAAGGGCCGCCGCTTGTTAAAGAAATTGTGACCCACCTTTAAGCATTTCCCCCTTTAAGACCGCCAGGGCTTTATTTTCAGCCCTGGTTGTTTTATATTCCGCGATTGTTGCTAATTTAAACGTCATAGTCTTAGATTAATGAGGGAATAAACGAAGCGGCAAAAAAGGGAAATAATTTTAAGTTTCATCGCAGTGGGGGGTAATGATGCGTATAAAGCCGGACGATAACTGGCGCTGGTATTATGATAACGAGCACGACCGGATGATGCTCGATCTGGCCAACGGCATGCTGTTTCGCTCGCGTTTTGCCCGCAAAATGTTGACGCCCGACGCGTTTGATCCTTCCGGATTCTGCGTTGATGACGCCGCACTCTGGTTCTCCTTCGATGAAAAATGCCGTGAGCTTCCTCTCTCCGCTGAACAGCGCGCCGAACTGGTGCTGAACGCTCTTGTGGCTATCCGCTTCCTGAAACCTCAGATGCCGAAAAGCTGGCATTTCTTAACCCATGACGACACCGAATGGTCGCCGTGCTGTGGCGATGCCGCCTGCGTATGGCTGAGCGACAGCGGCGAAGCGGTCTGCCTGCTGGTGGTCGAGCCTGGTGATAACGCGACGCTCTGCCTGCTGGCGCAGCCTGCGTTGACGCTCGCTGGCCGCCCGATGCAACTGGGTGATGCGATTAAAGTCATGAATGACAGGCTCAAACCGCTGGCGAACGCCCCGCAGCTGAGCCTCGATCAGGCGGTTTAACGCGCCAGCCGTATCGGGCCTGCCGGCACGCAGCTACAGCTTAAAAACGTGCCATCGTCGCTGAGCGCGCTTTTCTTCAATGGCGTAACTTCTCCTTCCAGCAGCGTCACGCGACAGCTGCCGCAAATCCCGGCGCGACAGGAGTAGGGGACCCGAATACCCTGCTGTTCAAGCTGCTCAAGCACAACCTGCTGATTATTCCCGTTAAAGCTTTTGCCTTCCCATTCGACAGACACCTGCGCCGCTGCGTTTGCCGCAGGCATCACGCTCTCTTCCACGTCGCCTGCGCCATAAAGCCTTGCCGGGCCGGTCGAAAGCACTTCAACGCGATCGCCTGCGCGGATCACGCCGCTGTTGCGGGCAATCAGGTTCTGGCCGAAATCGACATCGCCGTTATCCAGCGCCGTGCGGAATTTTTGCAGCGTCGCCAGCGGCTCGCCGCTTGGGTGTTTGCGTCCGCGCTCGGGGCTGACGGTGGTAAATACGCAGCGGCTGCACGGTTTAGCAACATCAAACACCACGTCGCCAATGCGGATCACTTTCCACGTGTCCTCAGCCCAGGCCTCAACGCCCGTCACAACCAGATTCGGGCGGAACTGATTCATCGCCACACCCGCCGGGCAGCGTTTTTGTAAATCGCGCAGCGAGGCTTCATTAGCAAGCAGGTACGGGAAGCCATCGGCGAAACCGAGCGGTACGCCGGGATGAAGTTTAACGCGGCGCGTGAGCGATGGGCCGACCCAACGTAGTTGCACATCGCGGCCAAAAAAGCCGCTCAGCCACTGGTTAACGCTTTCGGGCGCGATAAGCGCGGTGAAGTGATTGCCCCAGACTTCCGTCGGCGCAGGGGCGGTCGCGAAATCAGCGAAGCGAATCGCGGCGCTGCTGCCGTCCGGCGCAGTGAGGTGCAACCCGTCCGGCAGCAGCGCGGGCGTGAAGAGCACCATTTGCGGATACTGGCGCGCGGTAATAAAGGTGCCATCGGTTTCCGTCACCATAAACGCGCGGTCAAATGTCAGGCCGCTGACGTCCGCCAGCGCGTGAGAGACCTGCAACCCACGCATCGATTTCACCGGATGAATAAAAAGCTGCGATAAAACCATGGCGTACGCCCTCCCGGCATAAGAAATAGAAGGGCAACTTTATGACATGCGTGCGGGATTGGCTATAATGCGCCACAATTTTCTTTTTACTGAAGTGACGATATGAAAGCTTTGTTTGCCAGTACGGCGCGTGGGCTCGAAGAGCTGTTAAAAACTGAACTGGAAAACCTGGGCGCGCAGGAGTGCCAGGTGGTTCAGGGAGGCGTGCATTTTCAGGGCGATGCGGCTCTGGTTTATCAAAGCCTGATGTGGAGCCGTCTTGCGTCGCGTATTCTGCTGCCGCTTGGCGAGTGCGCGGTTTACAGCGATCTGGATCTCTATCTGGGCGTTCAGGCCATCGACTGGACGAGCATTTTCGCGCCCGACGCCACGTTTGCCGTTCATTTCAGCGGTCTTAACGACACCATCCGCAACAGCCAGTATGGTGCCATGAAGGTGAAAGACGCGATTGTCGACGCCTTCACCCGTAAAAATCTGCCGCGCCCCAGCGTGGATCGCGAACAGCCTGATCTGCGCATTAACGTCTGGCTCAATAAAGATACCGCCAGCATCGCCATCGATCTTAGCGGCGAAGGCCTGCACCAGCGTGGCTATCGCGATCGCACCGGCCAGGCCCCCATCAAAGAGAACCTGGCGGCGGCGATTGTGATGCGCTCCGGCTGGCAGCCGGGCACGCCGCTGCTCGACCCGATGTGCGGCTCCGGCACGCTGCTGATTGAGGCGGCGATGATTGCCACCGATCGCGCACCGGGCCTGCATCGTACCCACTGGGGCTTTAACGGCTGGGCGCAGCATGACGAAAGCCTCTGGAAAGAGGTGAAAACTGAAGCGCAGGTGCGCGCCCGTCGCGGTCTTAGCGAATATGCCTCGCGTTTTTACGGCTCCGATAACGATGCGCGCGTCATTGAGCGCGCCCGTACCAACGCCCGTCGCGCCGGTCTTGCCGACATCATTACCTTCGCCGCGCAGGATGTGACAAATCTGACTAATCCGCTGCCGGAAGGGCCGACCGGCACCGTTATCAGCAACCCGCCTTACGGTGAGCGTCTGGAGAGTGAACCGGCGCTGATCGCGCTGCACAGCCTGCTCGGCCGCATTATGAAAAATCAGTTTGGCGGCTGGAATCTGTCGCTGTTTAGCGCCTCGCCAGAGCTGTTAAGTTGCCTGCAACTGCGTGCTGACCGCCAGTTCAAAGCGAAAAACGGCCCGCTTGATTGCGTACAGAAAAACTATCGTCTGGCCCCGACGCAGCCTGGCGCAGCACCGGCGCAGATAGCGGAAGATTACGCCAACCGTCTGCGTAAAAATCTGAAGAAACTGGAGAAGTGGGCGAAACAGGAAGGCATTGAATGTTATCGCCTGTATGATGCCGACCTGCCGGATTACAACGTGGCGGTGGACCGCTATGCCGACTGGGTGGTGATTCAGGAATATGCGCCGCCGAAAACCATCGAGCCGGAAAAAGCGCGCCAGCGCCTGTTCGACGTGATTGCCGCCACGCTCTCGGTGCTCGGCCTTGCGCCGAATAAGTTGGTGCTGAAAACCCGCGAACGCCAGAAAGGCAAAAATCAGTATGAAAAACTGGCCCAGAAGGGCGAGTTTATGGAAGTCCATGAGTTTAACGCGCGTCTGCTGGTCAACCTGACGGATTATCTGGATACCGGCCTGTTCCTCGATCACCGCATCGCGCGCCGGATGCTCGGCCAGATGAGTAAAGGCAAAGATTTCCTGAACCTCTTCTCCTATACCGGCAGCGCCAGCGTTCATGCAGGGCTCGGCGGCGCGCGCTCCACCACGACGGTGGATATGTCGCGCACGTATCTGGAGTGGGCGGAGCGCAATTTACGTCTCAACGGGCTGAGCGGCCGCGCGCATCGCCTGATTCAGGCCGACTGCCTGAGCTGGCTTGCCGAGAGCGATGAACAGTTCGACCTGATCTTTATCGATCCGCCGACATTCTCTAACTCCAAGCGTATGGAGGAGACATTCGACGTGCAGCGCGATCATCTGCGCCTGATGAAAGATCTCAAGCGTCTGCTGCGTCGCGACGGGACAATTATGTTTTCCAATAACAAGCGTGGGTTCAAGATGGATAACGAAGGGCTTGCGGCCCTGGGCCTGAAAGCGCAAGACATCACACAAAAAACGCTCTCTCAGGACTTCGCGCGCAACCGCCAGATCCACAATTGCTGGCTTGTTACTCACCAGACCAAGGACTAAGAATTATGTCGTTAATCAGTATGCATGGCGCCTGGCTCTCATTCAGCGATGCGCCGCTGCTCGATAATGCTGAACTGCATATCGAAGAAAATGAGCGTGTCTGTCTGGTAGGGCGTAACGGGGCCGGTAAATCGACCCTGATGAAAATCATTAACCATGAGTTGCCGCTGGACGATGGTCGCATCGTCTATGAGCAAGATCTGGTGGTCGCACGTCTGCAACAGGACCCACCGCGAAATGTCGCTGGCAGCGTTTATGATTTTGTTGCCGAAGGCGTGGCGGAGCAGGCTGAATACCTGAAGCGTTATCACCAGATTTCACATCTGGTGATGAGCGATCCGAGCGATAAAAACCTGTCAGAGCTCGCGAAAGTGCAGGAGATGCTGGAGCACCACGATTTGTGGCAGCTCGAAAACCGCATCACCGAAGTGCTGGCGCAGCTGGAGCTTGACGCCGACACGCCGCTCGCGTCGCTTTCCGGCGGCTGGCTGCGTAAAGCGGCGCTGGGCCGTGCGCTGGTCAGCGCGCCGCGCGTGCTGCTGCTCGATGAGCCGACCAACCATCTGGATATCGAAACCATCGACTGGCTGGAAACTTTCCTGAAATCGTTCTCCGGCAGCATCGTATTTATCTCGCACGACCGTTCGTTTATCCGCAACATGGCCACGCGCATCGTCGACCTTGATCGCGGCAAGCTGGTGTCGTACCCGGGTGATTACGACAAATATCTGGTGGCGAAGGAAGAAGCGCTGCGCGTTGAAGAGCTGCAAAACGCGGAATTCGACCGCAAGCTGGCGCAGGAAGAGGTGTGGATCCGCCAGGGCATCAAAGCGCGCCGTACCCGTAACGAAGGCCGCGTGCGCGCGCTGAAGGCGATGCGTCGCGAGCGCGGCGAACGCCGCGAAGTGATGGGCAGCGCGAAGATGCAGGTGGAAGAGGCGACCCGCTCCGGCAAAATCGTCTTTGAGCTGGAGAACGTCAATTACCGCCTCGGCGAGAAAGTGCTGGTGAAAGACTTCTCCGCCCAGGTACAGCGTGGCGACAAAATCGCGCTGGTGGGGCCAAACGGCTGCGGTAAAACCACGCTGCTTAAACTGATGCTGGGCCAGCTGAAAGCTGACAGCGGCCGCGTGCATTGCGGCACCAAACTGGAAGTGGCGTACTTCGATCAGCACCGCGCGGAGCTCGATCCGGAACGCACCGTGATGGACAACCTGGCCGAAGGCAAACAGGAAGTGATGGTCAACGGCAAACCGCGCCACGTGCTCGGTTATCTGCAGGACTTCCTGTTCCATCCGAAGCGTGCCATGACGCCAGTGCGTGCGCTCTCCGGCGGTGAACGTAACCGCCTGTTGCTGGCGCGTCTGTTCCTCAAGCCCAGTAACCTGCTTATCCTCGATGAACCGACCAACGACCTCGACGTCGAAACGCTGGAACTGCTGGAAGAACTTATCGACAGCTATCAGGGCACCGTGCTGCTGGTGAGCCACGACCGTCAGTTTGTGGACAATACCGTCACCGAATGCTGGATTTTCGAAGGCGAAGGCCGGATTGGCCAGTATGTGGGCGGCTATCACGATGCCCGTGGTCAGCAGGCGTCGTCGCGCGCGATGCAGCAGACCACGGCGAAAAAAGCGGAGCCGGTGGCGGAGTCGAAGGCAGAAACTGTCAAACGAGGCAGCAACAAACTAAGCTATAACTTGCAGCGCGAACTGGAACAGCTGCCCGCCCGTCTTGAGACGCTGGAGGCAGAGCTTGAGGCGCTGCAGGCGAAAGTCAGCGACGCGTCGTTCTTTAACCAGCCTCACGACGTAACGCAGGATGTGCTGGCGCAGCTTAGCGCTGCCGAAGCGGCACTGGAAGAAGCGTTTGAGCGCTGGGAATATCTTGAATCACTTAAAAACGGCTGATTATTCAGGAACCCGCATGCGTGAACGTCATCATGCGGGCGAGCATATGCTCTGCCCGCAATGCGATCTTCTGGTCAGGCTGCCGGCGCTAATGCCGGGGCAAAAGGCGCATTGCCCTCGCTGTGACACCACGCTTGCCGTCGAGTGGGCGGCACCCCGCCAGCGTCCGACGGCGTATGCGCTGGCGGCGCTGTTCATGCTGCTGCTCTCCAACCTTTTTCCCTTCGTCAATATGGAAGCGGCGGGCGTCAGCAGCGAAGTGACAATGCTGGAAATTCCGCGCGTCCTGTTTAACGAAGATTACGCGAGCCTCGGCTCGCTGTTTATGCTGTTTGTTCAGCTGGTGCCTGCGTTCTGCCTGATCACCATCCTGTTACTGGTCAACCGCGTTACGCTGCCGCCACGGCTTAAAATCGCGATGGCCCGCGTACTGTTCCAGCTGCGCAGCTGGGGGATGGCGGAAATTTTCCTCGCGGGCGTGCTGGTGAGTTTCGTTAAGCTGATTGCCTATGGCGATATCGGCATTGGCAGCAGCTTTATCCCCTGGTGTCTCTTCTGCATCCTGCAGCTACGTGCTTTTCAGTGCGTCGACCGCCGCTGGCTCTGGAATGATATCGCGCCGATGCCGACAGTATCTCAGCCGCTGAAAGTAGGCGTCGCTGGTATCCGTCAGGGGTTGCGCGCGTGCCCGTGCTGCACCGCGATCCTTACGGGCGAAGAGGGGCGCTGTCCGCGCTGCCATACGTACGGTCACGTTCGCCGCAAACACAGTCTCCAGTGGACGGTCTCGCTGCTGGTCTGCTCCATTATGCTTTATCTGCCCGCGAATCTGCTGCCCATCATGATTACCGATCTGCTCGGCGATAGAATGCCTTCCACCATTATTGCGGGCGTAATCCTTATCTGGAACGAAGGCTCTTACCCGGTGGCGCTGGTGATTTTCCTTGCCAGTATTATGGTGCCGACGCTTAAGATGATTGCCCTCGGCTGGCTGTGCCTTGACGCTAAAGGCTATGGCCGTCAGGAGCGCGAGCGAATGCATCTGATGTATGAAGTGGTAGAGTTTGTCGGCCGCTGGTCGATGATCGACGTTTTTGTGATTGCCGTGCTGTCTGCGCTGGTCCGTATGGGCGCGCTGATGAATATTTATCCGGCCTGGGGAGCGGTCATGTTTGCGATGGTGGTGATTGTCACCATGTTTGCCGCGATGACCTTTGACCCGCGTCTCTCCTGGGACCGTGAATCTGATTCAAGTTATGAGGAGTTACCCGAACATGGAAAATAATCGCGGGGAAGCGAAGATTAAACGGGTGAAGAACTGGTCACCTGTCTGGATCTTCCCGATTATTACTGCGCTTATCGGCGCCTGGATCCTGTTTTATCACTACAGCCATCAGGGGCCGGTCGTGACGCTGATGACCACCAACGCGGAAGGTATTGAAGGGGGCAAAACCACCATCAAGAGCCGCAGCGTTGATGTAGGTGTGGTGGAAAGCGCGGTACTGACGGATGATTTGCATCACGTCGAAATTAAAGCACGTATGAACCCCGGTATGGAAAAGCTGCTGTATGGCGATTCCGTCTTCTGGGTGGTGAAGCCGCAGATTGGGCGTGAAGGCGTTACCGGCCTGAATACGCTGCTTTCCGGCTCTTACATTGAACTTCAGCCGGGCTCGAAAGGCAGCGTGCCGGAATCTTACAAGCTGCTCGACGCGCCGCCGCTGGCACCGCCGGATGCGAAAGGGATTCGCGTCATCCTCGACAGTAACAAAGCCGGGCAACTTAACCCGGGCGATCCGGTGCTGTTTCGCGGCTATCGCGTCGGTTCGGTGGAAACCAGTACGTTTGACCCGCAAAAGCGATCCATCCGCTATCAGCTTTTCATTAATGCGCCAAACGATCGGCTGGTGACCAGCAACGTGCGTTTCTGGAAAGACAGCGGGATCGCGGTCGATCTCAGCTCCTCCGGTATGCGCGTGGAAATGGGATCGCTTAGTACGCTGTTTAGCGGCGGCGTCAGTTTTGACGTGCCGGACGGCTGGGAACTCGGCCAGCCGGTAGCGGAGAAAACCGCGTTTACGCTCTACGACGATCAGCGCAGCATTCAGGAGTCGCTCTATACCGAACATATTGATTACCTGATGTTCTTTAAAGACACCATTCGCGGTCTGCAGCCTGGCGCGCCGGTAGAGTTTCGTGGCATTCGTCTCGGTACTGTTGCGCAGGTGCCATTCTTTGTGCCTGGCCTGCATCAGGCGGTCACTACCGATTACCGCATTCCGGTGCTGGTTCGTATTGAGCCGGAGCGTCTGGCGAATCAGATTGGCGAAGATCCGAACATCGCCAGTCATATGCATGAACTGTTGAAGAAAGGCCTGCGCGCCACGCTCAAAACCGGCAATCTGGTGACCGGGCAGCTGTTTGTCGATCTCGATTTCTATCCGAAGGCGCCCCCTGTGACCGATATGGCGAGCTTTAATGGATATCCGGTGATCCCGACAGTGAGCAGCGGGCTTGCGCAAATCCAGCAGCGTCTGATGGATACGCTGGATAAAATTAACAATCTGCCGCTCAACCCGATGATTGAACAGGCCACCAATACGCTCTCGGAAAGCCAGCGCACTATGCGCCGCCTGCAGACGACGCTCGATAACCTGAATCAGCTTACTTCCAGCCAGTCGGCGCAGGAGCTGCCGGCGGATATGCAGAAAACGCTGCGTGAGCTTAATCGCAGCATGCAGGGCTTCCAGCCAGGCTCTGCCGCCTATAACAAAATGGTGGCGGATATGCAGCGTCTGGATCAGGTGTTGCGTGAGCTTCAGCCGGTGCTGCGCACGCTCAATGAGAAGAGCAACGCGCTGGTGTTTGAATCGAAAGAGAAAAAGGACCCGCAGCCGAAGAGGGCGAAAGAATGAAAAAATGGCTCCCGTTTGTCGCCGTTGCGCTACTGAGCGCCTGTAGCACCACACAGGAAACCACCTGGTATCAGCTCCCGGCGTCTACGGCGCCGGTGACCCGCAGCGCGCCGATGGACAGTCAGCATCTGCTCTGGGTGGAGCAGGTGTCGGTGCCCGATTATCTCGCGGGTAACGGCGTGGTCTACCAGACGACCGACGTGCAGTATGTCATCGCCAGCCAGAACCTGTGGGCCAGCCCGCTGGATCAGCAACTGCGTAATACGCTGGTGACGAATCTGAGCGCCACGCTGCCGGGCTGGGTGGTTTCCGCCCAGCCGCTGGGGGCCGAGCAGGATACGCTGAACGTCAACGTGACCGGCTTTCATGGCCGGTATGACGGGCGTGTGATTGTGAGCGGCGAATGGCTACTCAAGCACAAAGGGCAACTTATCAAGCGGCCTTTCTATACTGAGCTTAAGCAGCAACAGGATGGTTATGACGCGATGGTGAAAACGCTGGCGCAGGCCTGGCAGCAGCAGGCTAAAACCATTGCCGATGAGGTTGCGCGTCAGCCATAAAAAATTTGAATGATGTTAAAAGCCGTCGTCTTCTTCTTAAAGAGGGCGGCGGCTTTCTCTTTTATGCCAGTCAGATAAGCTCAACGCCTGCTCAATTTTTGTATAAATGTTATCCAGAGTAGCTCACAAATATGACATTGGCGTGAATTTTGCGCATTGACGTTCCCTGGGTTTACAGGTATTCGTAAAGGGTGATTGCGCAAAATGTAATCACTGTTTTCTTTTCCACCAGACCTGAAATGAGGGAAACGAGGCATGAAGAGACAAAAAAGAGATCGCCTGGAACGGGCACATCATCGTGGTTATCAGGCCGGTATCACCGGACGCTCGAAAGAAATGTGTCCTTACCAGACCCTGAATCAGAGGTCTTATTGGCTGGGAGGCTGGCGAGAAGCCATGGAGGACAGGGCTCAGATTGCGTGAGCTTGTCTCTTTAAAAAGAAACCTCCGCGATGCGGAGGTTTCGCCTTTCTGAATGCTGAGAAAAGCTATCAGAAAGCGGAGGTGTCCTGGAACAGGCCCACTTTCAGGTCAGTCGCGGTGTAAATCTGTTTGCCGTCGACCAGCACTTCGCCATCGGCAATACCCATTACCAGACGGCGGTTGACTACGCGTTTGAAGTGGATGCGGTAGGTCACTTTTTTCGCGCTCGGCAGTACCTGACCGGTGAATTTCACTTCGCCCACGCCCAGCGCGCGGCCTTTACCTTCACCGCCCAGCCAGCCTAAGTAGAAGCCGACCAGCTGCCACATAGCGTCAAGGCCGAGGCAGCCAGGCATTACCGGGTCGCCGATGAAATGGCAGCCAAAGAACCACATATCCGGGTTGATATCCAGTTCCGCTTCCACGTAACCCTTATCAAAGTTACCGCCGGTTTCGGTCATTTTCACCACGCGGTCCATCATTAACATGTTGGGTGCCGGCAGTTGCGGGCCGTTCGCGCCGAACAGCTCGCCGCGCCCGGAGGCAAGAAGGTCTTCTTTCGTATAGGATTCGCGTTTGTCTACCATGTTCTCAGTATGCCTTATTTTAGTGAAGCCCGCAGGTTAGCTAACACGTGTACGCTGAACAAGTCCGATCAGTTGTGGTTAAACCAGTTCATCCAGCGTAACGGCCACGGACGCTGACGGATATCCTGCTGCGTCGCCTGCGCGATTCGCTCGCCGATAACCCCAAGCAGTGTCGTCTGGCCTTCGCCATCCCACGGGAGAGTCGTTAATAAGGGTAGCGCATCTGTGACATCATCAATCGCCCAGATGGAAAACTGCCCCTGATCGACCGCGTCCAGAATCGCCTGATTTAGCGATAAATGACGCACGTTAGCCGAAGGAATAATCACGCCCTGTTTGCCCGTTAAGCCACGGGCCTGACAGATGGTGAAGAAGCCTTCGATTTTTTCATTCAGTCCGCCGACCGGCTGTGCGCGGCCAAACTGGTCCACGGAGCCGGTAATAGCAATCTGCTGATTAAGCGGCGCATTGGCCAGCGCGCTGATAAGCGCGCACAGCTCGGCCATTGAGGCGCTGTCGCCGTCCACTTCGCTATAGGACTGCTCAAACGTCAGCGAGGCAGAGAAGGGCATCTGTTGCTCCAGATCCAGCTCGGCCATCAGAAACGCCTGCATGATCATCATGCCTTTGGCGTGGATATTGCCGCCGAGTTCAGCCTTGCGCTCGATATCGGTAAATTCGCCGTCGCCAATATGCACCACGCAACTGATGCGCGATGGCTCGCCAAACGCGCGCGGATGCCCTGGAAATTCCACCACCGAAAGCGCGTTAATCTGACCGATGCGCTCGCCTTCGGTTTCGACCAACAGCTGACCGAGTAGAATTTCATCCTGCATACGCTCTGCGAGATACCCCTCACGCCAGGCGCGGCGAGCGAGCATCTCAGAAAATTGCGCTGCGGTGAATGTCGCGCCGTCGCAAAAGGCGGCCACTTCAGTTAACTGGCGCGCCATCCAGAGCGGATCGAGCGGCAACGTTTCCTGGTCACCCGTATAGCGCACCGCTTCACGAATGATAAGGGGCCAGGCGTCGCTTGCCGGTGCAGGCAGCGCAAGCTGGGCGGCCTGCGCGCAGACCCAACTGCACCATAGCGTAATATCTTCTTCGTCAGCGATTTGCAGGTCGTCTTCATATTCGCTGTAGATAGCCTGCTGCGCGAGTACCGGCTCCATCTCCTGAAAATCCGCCAGTGATTCGCGATCGCCGACCAGCACGACGCGAAGGTCAAGAGGCAGAGAAGGAACAGACACCGGCAGCGGGCGGGTCTCGTCCGGGGCGACCCAGTCGAAGCGTTTCGTGACGACCATCTGCTTCAGACGCAGCCACAAGAGCGGCTGCAGAAGCAGTGTTTTCAGCGGCACGACCAGAATGCCGCCGTTGGCTTTATGTACCAGGCCCGGCTCAAGCGAAATCTGGCCTGCAAACTGTCTGACACAGCCAAACAGCTCGCCCGCATCAGCCCAGGTAGCGACCACCACATCGCGATGCACGGCGAAATCGCCCGGTGTCGCATTCGGTGGAGTCAGCGTCACGCTCTGGTTTTCAATACGATAATGACCGCCGACCAGTTCTGACTGATGCGGCAGTAATGCTTTCGCGGTACTGGCGATAAGCTCCAGCAAAGGCTTCTCTTCGTCAGCCTTAACCAGCATGAAATCATTTACAGGACGTGGCGCGCACAGCTGGCTTAGTCCGTCGTGAAGGCGAGGCTGAAGCGCCTCAAAATCAAGCGCGTCTGCAAAACCGGCATCCATTTCAGCAAAGCGGGACCGGAAGGTCTCCGTATCGGGTACAAGCGCTTGTGATGTAAGTCTGTTAATGGTCAATGTCGAGGTTTTTTAGTCAGATGTAAAAGGCGAGATTATAGCGTAATGGGCGGATCAACACACCGGAAATGCCACTATTGCCCCGCAGAATCTCCCCATGCGTCACAGACGTTTATTTCCCCTCAGCGAATCGAAAAAAAACTGTTATCCTGAAATGAGTTACACGGTCATCCTGAGATCGCAATGAAATACCAACAACTCGAAAATCTGGAAAGCGGCTGGAAGTGGAAATATCTGGTGAAAAAGCATCGCGAAGGCGAGCTGATCACCCGGTATGTTGAAGCCAGCGCCGCGAAAGAGGCGGTGGATCTCTTGCTGGGTATGGAAAACGAACCGGTAAGAGTGCTGGGCTGGATTGATCAGCATATGAACCCGGCGCTGCAAAACCGCCTGAAACAGACGATTCGCGCCCGTCGTAAGCGGCATTTTAATGCTGAGCATCAGCATACCCGTAAAAAATCCATCGACCTGGAATTTATGGTCTGGCAGCGTCTCGCAGGCCTTGCGCAGCGCCGCGGCATCACGCTTTCAGAAACAATCGTGCAACTGATTGAAGACGCCGAGCGCAAAGAGAAATATGAAAACCATATGTCGACGCTGAAACAGGATTTACAGGCATTGCTGGGGAAGAAAGAGTAACCCGAGAAGGCTCATGAGAGGGCGAGGCGGTTCTTTTTTGCTACTACATGCAGCAGAGAAATTACTTCTGGCTGTAAAAGGAAATAATGCGCTTAAGCGCATCTCATCAGAAATTCAATTCAAATGACAAGATTTCCGGACAACAAAAAACCCCGCCTTAGCGGGGTTTTTCTAAACGTTTAACTTAAGCCTGCGGCTGAGTTACAACGTCTTTAACGCCTTTAACTTCGATCTCTACGCGACGATCCGGACCCAGGCACTCGATCAGAGCAGCGCGAGGTTTCACGTTGTCACAGGTGTTGCCAGTGACCGGATTGGATTCGCCCATACCACGTGCGGAGATCTTGTTGGACGGGATACCTTTGGAGATCAGGTAGTCAACAACGGACTGAGCACGTTTCTCGGACAGACCCTGGTTGTAAGCGTCAGAACCGATACGGTCGGTGAAGCCCAGAACCACGACGGAACCGTCTTTCGGATCCAGGTTGCTCAGCTGAGAGTACAGCTGATCCAGCGCCTGCTGACCTTCCGGTTTCAGGGTCGCTTTGTTGAAGTTGAACAGAACGTCAGACTTCAGGGTGAAGTGCTTGGTCTGTACTTCCGGAGCCGGAGCCGGAGCCGGAGCTACAACCGGAGCTGCATCTTCCTGCTGACCGAAACGGTAGGAAACACCTACGCTCAGCATGCCGTTGTCCGGACGAGCGCCAACAGTCTGCGCGTCACCGATGTTGTTAACCCACTGGTATTCCAGACGGGTAGCGATATCGCGGGTCATCGCCCACTCAACGCCGCCAGCGAATACCGGAGAAACGCCGGTGTCGTGGTCGTCGCCGCCGATGTTAGAAGAGGAGTCAGCACGCCATACCATGCCGCCCAGACGGGTGTATACGTCCAGGTCGTCGGTTACCGGGTAACCCAGTTTAGCGGTCAGCTGTACGCCCTGAGCTTTGAAAGCGCCGTTTACAGTGTCGCCTTTATACGGCATGCGGCCCAGCCAGTCGTAGCCCATTTCGAAACCAACGTACGGGTTAACCTGGTAACCACCGAACGCGCCTGCGCCCAGCTGGCTTTCGTGAGTCGGGCCGTCGTTAGGGATAAAGCCGGTATCGTGGAACTGGGACCAACCCAGTTTGCCACCTGCGTACCAGGTGTTATCTTTCGGTGCGGCCTGCGCTACGGTAGCGAAGCCAGCCAGTGCCACTGCAATCGCGATAGCTGTCTTTTTCATTTTTTGCGCCTCGTTATCATCCAAAAAGGCCATGCGCTTTTCCTTGGGAAAAGTTCACGGTTAAATCCTTCACCGGGGTATAGCTCAATGGTTACTCTACCGATAATGTCGGTTTATTGATGAGCACCCTGGCGAGGTAAAGTCTACAACGTAGTTGAAAACTTACAAGTGTGAAGTCCGTCAGGCATATGAAAAAAAACAACTTGCGAAAGCAAAATTTAACATTTTTGAGGAAATTTTAATCGCTCGTAAAGTGCGAAAGCGGACGTGAGTGCCCGTCTGGCCGTTCATTCACCACTATCGCTTCTGATAAAGAGACACGCACAAAAAATTGCCAGGAATTATCCTAAAAAAGATTAATGCACCATGCCAGAGTGAATTCTTAAGGCAGAACGTGGTCGGTCACCCGGCAGAGAGGGTTGAACAGGACGCATTAAAAAACCCATGGCGTTACCTTTCTCGGCCGCTGCAGTCAGACGTCGATGTTCATCATCCGTTAGATCGTCATGCAGCCAGGCAATTACCACGCTGTAGTTGCCGGTTTCCAGCGCACGGATCATAGAATCAAGCGTAACCTGCGGGTTCATCTGGCTGACTTGCATCACCTTGGTCAGCGGCAAACCAGCGGATTCCACCCACTCACGGCTAAGACGTTGCTGCGGAGTAAGCCACAGCTGCCAGCGGGATTGCTGCCCGAGCTGCTGCAAGAGCGGCAGCAGGACCAGTTGCGTCATCCACGGCTGGTCTTCGTTGTACATCACTTCACTGATCAGGCCTCGGGTTTCCGCCTGAGCCAAAGCGCCCGCCGTTTCTTTTGCCAGACGACGTGAGCCATACGCGCGATTTTGATGAGAAGAGTACATAAAGGTCCAGCCTCGCTAGTTACTGTATGCATATACAGTAATGCTGGCGCAACCAAAGATCAATCGAAATTTCGGAAAGCATCTCGCAAATTTCGCATCTCGTTCCACTTAAAACAAAATTCGGATTGCTCACGGCGCACAACTTTCATATGTTCCTGTTAAGGGAAACGCTAATGGAATTTTTTATCCATTACTGGTTGATATAAAAGGAATAATCATGGATAAATCTTCGTCTGACACGCTGGTTCGGGTGCAGAATACACTTTCATCTTTGGGAAATGTCACCCATCGTTCACTGTTTGGCGGCTATAGCCTTGCCATTGATGACGCCGTTTTCGCCATGCTGGCAGGAGGAAAACTATACCTGCGCGCCAGCAATGAGAGTCGTGATTACCAACACGCCCACAATCCGCCGATGCTTGTCTGTACCCGACGCGGCCGTCATATCAGCCTCAATTATTATCTTGTAGATGAGACGCTCTGGAATTCACCAGCCTTGCTGCGCGATCACGCACGAATGGCGCTGGCCTGCGCGCAGGCGGAAAAAAACGAGCGAGCCCGCGAGCGGCGGGTCAAAGATCTGCCCAATCTCAATGTTCAGCTGGAAGTCTCATTGTGGGAAGCGGGAATACGCGATGTGGAAACGCTCTGCGCATACGGTGCGAAAGAGTGCTGGCTTAAGCTGCGCAAAGCCCGAAAAAATCTCAGTCTGCAAGTATTGTATGCGCTTCAGGGTGCCATTATCGGCACCCATGAAGCAGCATTACCTGTGCACATTCGCGAGGAGCTGCTGGAGTGGTTTATGCAGCTTTCGGTGCAAAATCAGTCCTGAATAAGCTGGCGCTGCAGTCGACTGATTTCCGGCAAAATAGAGATTAACAACCCGATTTGCTGAAGCACCAGCGGCTCTTTACTCTCCTGGCGCGGCTCTATCTGTTCAATACGCTGCGCCAGATGCGTCAGTGAGTTTTCTACTCGCGCTTCATCGGCAGGCTGATGATGGAGCGCGTCATCCACATAACAGACGGCGTCGTCGAGCAGAGAAAGGATCTCCTGGCGCGACAGTTTTTCGCGGTGAGCACCCAGAGCTGAAATATAGCTGGTCAGCGTGTGGTTCAGGCACAGAAAGCGGAAAGCGAGTTCGCGCATCTGCGCGCTGACGCGAGGCTCACTGGACATGTTCGACACCACCGAGGCCAGCTCCGCATCGCTGTTATGCGCGTCGCGACGCGCGATGCGATACGCGAGACGGTTATCGCGCCCCTGATGGTACTGCTCAAGGATGGCATCCAGATAGCGACAGTTGGCGTTAAGCGCGCGCTCCAGCACCACCGGCAACCGGCGAAAACGCCAGTCGGGCCAGATAAAGCTCACGGCACACCACGCGATAGCGCAGCCGATTATCGTATCCACTACCCGCGGCAGCGCGACTTCAAACCCTTCGCCCAGCAGGTTAAAGCACAGCAAGACCAGCAGCGTGATGAACAGCGTGGCGTGCGCGTATTGCACTGTGCGGAAGACAAAAAACAGCACGCCGGTAATGACGATGAGTACCAGTTGCCCTTCAAGGGAAGGCACGAAATAGAGCACGGGAATGCCGACCGCGACGCCCGCCAGCGTGCCGATAATGCGCAGCGTCAGGCGATGCCGTGTGGCGTTATAGTTCGGCTGGCACACAAACAGGCTGGTCAGCAAAATCCAGTAGCCGTGGTTCAGCCCGGTGAACTGAATAAAGGCGTAGCCCACGCACAGCACAACGGACATCCGCACCGCATGGCGGAACAGCGCGGACTGCGGCGTCAGATTACGCGTCAGGCGAAACCACACATCGCTAAAGCCGTTCAGGCTATCATCGGCAAGGCTGTGCTCGCTCTCGCTGGCATCGGCCTGTGTAAATGGCTGTTCTGATTCGATCGTCGCGAGCTGAGCGTCGATAGCCTTAAGATTCGCGACCAGAAAGCGCACGGCTTTAATTTCTGATGCCGAGCCACCGGCCGCGGCGGTGCGATCGAGTGCGGCGTCAAGGTGCGTAAACGCGCGCTCAAAACGCGGGTCATGCTGATAGGGCGTACGAAGCAGCACAGAGCGCGCCAGCTGCTGACACGCCTGCGATTGCATCGAAAGCAGCCGCTGGAAGCGGAACATGACATCGCTGTAGCGGAAGGTGTCCCGCAGCGTCTGATACTGGATATGCGACGAACTGGCGCGCTCGTGAATATCCTGCGCGACAAAATAGTAGTGCAGTGTCCGGCGCGTGCTGCGCTGACCGCGGTCGCCGCGCAGGCGGGTGAGTAGCGAGGCTTTGGTCTGGTTCAGCGTGGCGACCAGCTGGCTGTTCGCCATCGCCAGTTCCATCATCGGCACCTGGTTTTCATCTTCGATATCCGGGTCAAAAAAACGTGATTTAATTTCCAGATAGTGCGCCAGCTGTTCATAACAGCGGGCGAGATTTTCCTGAAGTGGGCGCACCGGAAAGAGCAAATGCCCGGCCAGCGTCAGCAGGTTGTACCAGACCGCGCCTGCGAGCAGCAGCAGCGGCTGCTGATACCAGTGCTCATAGAGTGAAACCCCGAGCATCGTATAGATGGCGATAAGCAACGCGCCGAAGGCGATAGTCGCGTAGCGCTGTCCGAGGCCACCCAGCAAAATAAAACCGATGGTCGAGACCGTCAGGCCTACAGCGAACAGCCACGGCCACGGAAACAGCAGTTCCACCGAAGCGGAGGCGATAAAAAAGCTAACCAGCGTAATCAGCAGATTGCGCAGGCGGCCCGTCAGGCGGTCGTCAAGATCGGTGAGTGCTGCGGCCACAACGCCAAGCGTCAGCGGAATAGTCAGCTTCGCCTCGCCAAGCCACCAGGGCAGCGCCGCCGTCCCGCACAGCGCGATAAAAATGCGCACGTTAGTGAGCCACGCGCTGTTCCAGGCGTGACGGTGAAGCAGAGGATTGAGCATCATGAGCGCATCCGTTTTTACTGGAAACGGCGGCGGGCATTGGCTTCGCGGGCCGCCTGCGCGGTTTCCACGGAGACGACGCGACGCCCAACCGGCCAGAGCGCAATCGCGGCGATTTTAAAATTCGCGATGCCTACCGGGATGCCGATGATAGTGACACACTGCGCAATGCCGGTCGCGATATGCAGCAGGCACAGCCACCAGCCGAAAAACACCAGCCAGAAAACATTCAGCAGCGTGCCACCGGTGTTCAGCAGGGCGTTTTTGCCCGCCGGGTCAAGTTCATCGACATGCACCGCTTCATTGCCGTACGGCAACAGCGACAGTTTAGTGATTTCCCAACAGGAGCGCGTCAGCGGCAGCGTCACGATAAAAATAATGCTGACAAGCGTCGCCACCAGCCAGGAGAACGTCGTGGCGAAGCCGCCCAGGACGAAATTCAGAATATTTAAAACAGTACGCATAAAACCTCAAAAGCGTCGGCAGAGCGCCGGAGTGATAACCACAACAATTGTAACGCGTTTTGGGTCTGGAGCGTGATATCGCAGGCGGGTAAACTTAGCCTCATAACACTATTGACTGGCAGCCTCATGGAACTGAAAGCAACCTCTCTGGGTAAACGTCTGGCGCAGCACCCCTACGACCGCGCAGAAATTCTCACCGCCGGAGTGAAAGTCTCCGGAGATAAGCATGAATATCTGATCCCGTTTAATCAGTTGCTGGGCATCGAATGCCGTCGGGGACTGGTCTGGGGGGAGCTGGAGTTTACGCTGCCGGATAACAAAGTCGTTCGTCTGCACGGTACCGAATGGGCGGAAACCCAGCGCTTTTACCATCATCTGATGGCGCTCTGGCAGCAGTGGAGCCAGGAGATGAGTGAGGTGGCGGCAGGGGTGCTGAATGCCTGGCAGGAGAAACTTCGCAGTAGCGAATCCCAGGAAAAATGGCTTAAGCGTGAAGAGGGCGAGGCGCTGTGCCATGCGCTGCGCCGGGCGTTGCAGGCGCTGCCGATGCCGACATCGCGCCTTGAGGCGTTCGATAACTGCCGCGAGGCCTGGCGCGAATGTCAGGCCTGGCTTGCCGACAGCGAGGCGAAGCGTCTTTTGCATAATCAGGCCTATACCGATGCGATGCTGACGCGCTACGCCGATTTCTTCTCGCAGATTGAAAGCTCGCCGCTGAATCCGTCGCAGGCGCGGGCTGTCGTCAACGGCGAAAGCTCGCTGCTGGTACTGGCAGGCGCCGGGAGCGGCAAAACCTCCGTGCTGGTGGCGCGCGCAGGCTGGCTTATTGAGCGTGGCGAGGCGACGGCGGAGCAGATCCTGCTGCTGGCGTTTGGGCGTCAGGCCGCCAAAGAGATGGAAGAGCGGCTGCAGGCGCGGCTGCATACGGATGCCATCACCGCGCGCACGTTTCATGCGCTGGCCTTGCAGATTATCGGCCAGGGCGGGCGGAAAACCCCGCGCGTCAGCGAGCTGGAAAACGATACCGCGGCGCGCCATGAACTTTTACTGAACGCCTGGCGTGAACAGTGCCGCGAGAAAAAAGCGCAGGCGAAGGGATGGCGTCAGTGGCTTACCGACGAGCTGGAATGGGACGTTGATGACGGCGATTTCTGGGAGGACGAGACGCTGGGCAAACGGCTGGCGAGCCGTCTCGACCGCTGGCTTGGGCTGATGCGCATGCATGGCGGCTCGCAGGCCGAGATGATAGCCGCCGCGCCCGAAGAGGTGCGCGATCTGTTCCAGAAGCGCGTTAAGCTGATGGCGCCGCTGCTGAAAGCCTGGAAAGCCGCGCTGAAAGCCGAAGAGGCCGTCGATTTCTCCGGGCTTATCCATCAGGCCATCAATGTGCTGGAAAAAGGCCGGTTCGTCAGTCCGTGGAAGCATATTCTTGTGGACGAGTTTCAGGATATCTCGCCGCAGCGCGCGGCCCTGCTGGCGGCGCTGCGCCGCCAGAATTCCGCCGCCAGCCTGTTTGCGGTGGGCGACGACTGGCAGGCTATCTATCGCTTTAGCGGCGCGCAGCTTTCGCTAACGACGGCGTTTGAGGCGCATTTTGGCGGGGGCGACCAGTGCGCGCTGGATACCACCTACCGTTTTAACGGGCGCATCGGCGATATCGCTAATCGCTTCATTCAACAAAACCCGCACCAGCGTGAAAAACCGCTCAACAGTTTGCGCGCGGGCGACAAGAACGCCGTGACGCTGCTTGCGCAGGAGCAACTGGAGGCGCTGCTTGATAAGATGAGCGGTTACGTGCGCCCTGACGAGCGCATTCTGGTGCTGGCGCGCTACCACCATCTGCGCCCGGCGGCGCTGGAAATGGCCGCGACCCGCTGGCCGAAGCTGCAACTGGAATTTATGACGATTCACGCCAGCAAAGGGCAGCAGGCGGATTATGTGATTATTCTCGGGCTGAACGAGGGGCGGGAAGGCTTCCCGGCGCCAGCGCGGGAATCCATCATGGAACAGGCGCTGTTGCCGCCACCGGAGGATTTCCCGGATGCCGAAGAGCGGCGTCTGCTCTATGTGGCGCTGACCCGCGCGCGACACCGGGTCTGGCTGCTGTATGACAAAGCGGCGCCGTCGGTGTTTGTCGAAGCGCTGACGCGTCTCGGCGTGCCGACGGCCCGTAAGCCATGATTTATTTCAGGCGTTCGGCGAGATAGCGCGGATAGTCGGGGATTAACACATCCAGCGTGTCGCTAAAGGTCGGCGACTGGATAATAAAATCCGCGGTTGAGAGATTGGTCGCCACCGGGATGTTCCAGACGGTGGCAAGGCGCAGCAGCGCTTTGACGTCGGGATCGTGCGGCACGGCGTTGAGCGGATCCCAGAAGAAAATCAGCACGTCGATTTTGCCTTCGGCGATCATCGCGCCCACCTGCTGATCGCCGCCCATCGGGCCGCTCAGCATGGCGTTGACGTTAAGACCGGTCGCGCGCTGCACCAGATTGCCTGTGGTGCCGGTTGCATACAGCGTATGTTTTGCCAGCAACGCTTTATGGCGCTCCACCCATTTCATCAGCATCGATTTGCAGTGGTCATGCGCCACCAGGGCGATTTTCTTTTGGGCTGGCAGGGTTCGGGTTGTCAGTTCCATATTATTTTCCGGATTACATAACTGCCTACAGATTACTGGAAGTGATGGCGGCTGCAAGCGAAGCCGGTAAAAACTGTGTGCGTTTCTGCTTACCGTCGTCGCATGGTGCGCCCGACGCCTTTGGCATACACTGAAATGACTGAGCTAACGGGGAGGTAAAATGAAAGATTCTGATATCGCAGAGATTTTACAGAGCACCAAAACGATCGCGCTGGTGGGGGCGAGCGATAAGCCGGACCGTCCGAGTTACCGCGTCATGTCGTATCTTCTGGATAAAGGCTATCACGTGATCCCCGTGTCGCCGAAAGTGGCAGGCAAAACGCTGCTCGGCCAGCAGGGATACGCCACGCTTGCTGACGTGCCGGAGAAGGTGGATATGGTGGATGTGTTCCGTAACTCCGAGGCCGCGTGGGGTGTCGCGCAGGAAGCGATTGCGATCGGTGCGAAAACGCTCTGGATGCAGCTTGGCGTCATCAACGAAGAGGCCGCCGTACTGGCGCGCGATGCGGGGCTTAAAGTGGTGATGGACCGCTGTCCGGCGATAGAAATTCCGCGTCTCGGTCTTTGACAGTAATAAAAAACCCGGCGTTGCCGGGTTTTTTTAGTTACGCAGACGGGGTGCCTGGAGCTGCTGGCGAATGGATCGCGCCAGTTCATCCATAGAGGGTTGCTCCGGATGTTCCTCCTGCATTTCGCCACTGAGCTGGGCTTCTGCAAGATAGGTGTGCACGGGCTGGCCGTCGTCGTCTTCCATCACGACGTGATACCACGGCGCGGCGCGCAGCTCGGCGTTTACCGCCAGTTCATCGACTTCAGGTTCATCAAGCGAGTATTCAGGGTCGATATCCACCACAACCCCTAAATACCCTAAAAGAGAATGACGAACCTGCTGGCCGATACCAAATTTGCTGGCAATCATTGTCACCTCCCGGGAAACGTTCATACCCTGTATATAAGGGCGGAGCATTCCTTTTCAAGCTACATGACGCGACAGGCAAACCCTTTCAGATAAAGACCTTCCGGGTAGCTCGCGATCACAGGGTGATCGGCGGCCTGACGGAACTGCTCTATAAATTGTACATCACGCCCCGCATCTGTTGCGGCGTCGGCAACAATTTTCTGGAATAAATCGGTGGTCATCAGTCCGGAGCAGGAGAACGTCAGCAAAATGCCGCCAGGGTTAAGCAGCTGGATAGCCAGCATATTAATGTCTTTGTAACCGCGGCACGCGCCCTGAAGCTGGCTTTTATTTTCCACGAATTTCGGCGGGTCCATTACGATGACGTCAAACTTTTCGCCCTGGTCGCGGTATTTACGTAAAAGCTTAAAGACGTCGTCGCGCACGAACTCCGCTTTGCTGAGATCAAGTTTGTTAAGCTCAACGTTTTGCTTCGCCACATCCAGCGCGTCCTGCGACGTATCAACACTGATGACCTGACGGCAGCCGCCCATCAGCGCAGAAACGGCAAAACCGCCGGTGTAGGAAAAGCAGTTCAGCACGCGTTTATCTTCCACATAACGGCGCGTGGCGAAACGGCTGTCGCGCTGATCCAGGTAATACCCCGTTTTATGGCCGCCTTTAATATCCACCAGCAGCTTCATACCATGCTCTTCAATCGCGAGCAGATCCGGCGGCACTTCGCCGCTGACCGGCCCCTGCGCGAGATCCATGCCTTCTTTTTTACGCACCGCGACGTCGGAGCGGTCATAGATGGCGCATTCCGGGTAGAGCGCCTGCAGAGCCGACACCAGCGCCGGACGCTGATATTCCGCGCCCGCCGAGAGCAGTTGCAGCACCAGGAAGTTGCCGAAGCGGTCAATCGTCACGCCCGGCAGGCCGTCCGATTCACCAGCGATAAGACGGTAGCTGTCGAGCCCGTCCTTTTTCGCCAGCCAGTTGCGCCACTGCTGCGCCTGTTGCAGGCGGCGAGTAAAAAAGGCGATATCAATGGTTTCATTCGGATCAAACGTCCAGACGCGTGCGCGGATCTGCGAGGCGGGGGAGAGGGCGGCGCGTGCTAACCATTTTCCCTGATGGTCGACGATGTCGATGGTTTCACCCGGTGCGGCTTTACCTTCCATGCGCGCGACGGCACCGGAAAATACCCAGGGATGGCGGCGCAGGAGAGATTTCTCGCGCCCTTTGGCTAACACTAAACGTACGCTCATAATTTGCTATTCTGTGATTCAAAGAAAATGGGCGCCATTCTCCCGACTTCAGCCGGGAAATGCAACGCTACCGCAAAGGAGAACCGCTATGGCACGACAATGCACAATGGCCTGGGTACATGGCCGGGTACAGGGCGTCGGGTTTCGCTACACCACGCAGCATGAAGCGACGCGGCTGGGTCTGACCGGCTATGCGCGTAATCTGGACGATGGCAGCGTGGAGGTGCTGGCCTGCGGCGAGGCCGAGCAGGTGGAGAAGTTAATCGCCTGGCTGAAAGCGGGCGGGCCGCGCAGCGCCCATGTGGAAAAGGTGCTGACCGAGCCGCATTCGCCCGCTGAAGATTACCAGGATTTCCGAATTCGCTATTAAATGCACTTCACGGGTTTCGGCAGACCCGCGATTTTAGTGGCTTGCTTTGCCGGGCCTTTCGGAAAGAGGCGATAGAGATAGCGACTGTTGCCTTTCTCTTCGCCAAATTTCGTCGCCATCGCTTTGACCAGCATGCGGATAGCCGGCGACGTATTAAATTCGATATAAAACTCGCGCACGAAGCGCACCACTTCCCAGTGCTCTGGCGTGAGCGTGATGCCTTCTTTTTCGGCAATCACTTCCGCCAGGCCTTCGCTCCAGGCGTCGAAGACTTTCAGATAGCCCTCGGCGTCGGTTTCAAACTCTTTACCTTCAAACGTTAACATACGCATTTTTGCCCTGATTCACACAGCGCGCAGTGTAGCAAATTCCCGCCGCCAGAAAAAACAAAGCCCCGCACGGGGCGGGGCTTAAGCGCAGTTTCGGTTAACCGTTAGTCGCGGCTCGCGAAGCCCAGAATGCTCAGCAGGCTCACGAAGATGTTGTACAGCGACACATACAGGCTGACGGTCGCGCGAATGTAGTTGGTTTCGCCGCCGTGGATGATATTGCTGGTTTCAAACAGGATGGCGCCCGAAGAGAGCAGAATAAACACGGCGCTAATCGCCAGGTGCAGCGCAGGAAGCTGCAGGAAGATGTTCGCCACCATGCCGATCAGCACAACCACCACGCCCGCCATCAGCATACCGCCCAGGAAGGACATATCTTTACGGGTGGTCAACACGTAGGCGGAGCAGCAGAAGAACACCAGCGCGGTACCGCCAAGCGCGAGTGCGATGACATCGCCCATACCGGCAGACAGATATGCATTCAGCATCGGCCCCAGAATGTAGCCCAGAAAGCCGGTGAAGGCGAACGCCGCCAGGATGCCGCTCGGTTTATCGGCCAGGCGGTAGGTCAGGAACATCAGGCCGTACATACCGACCAGCGTCAGAATCAAACCCGGCGATGGCAGTGCGAATACGGTACTGGCGGTCGCGGTGATCGCGGAAAACGCCAGCGTCAGGCTCAGCATAAAATAGGTGTTACGCAGAACCTTATGGGTGCTAAGCAGCGACTGTCTGTCGCGCGCAGAGGTAATTAAGCGATCCATGAGTAGTCTCTCATTACAGGTGTTTAGTTTCCGAGCATAGAAGGTAGCACGCAACGGGAAAAGCCCTTTTACCCATCTTTACGCTGCTTTATTTCTCTAAAAACAAGGACTCAGAAAAGGCGTTTATATCCTAAAAACCGGGCTGCCCCGACGCGCTTTCAGATCCCCCTCTTATATATGACGTAAAACCGTTGCATGAAACCCGGCGCGCGACTATCAGTGTTAACGACACATCACAACAACACACAAGGCGTGGAAAATGAAAGTGAATCATAAGGCTCTGACTTTTTCTCTCATCGCCGCCGTCATTTCCGGCGCATGCGCGACGGCGTATGCGGCGCAGGTGCCGGCAGGCGTTGAGCTGGCGGCAAAACAGGAACTGGTGCGCAACAACGGCAGCGAGCCTGCCTCGCTCGATCCGCATAAAGTGGAAAGCGACGTTGAATTCAACATTATCAGTGACGTTTTTGAAGGGCTGGTGGCGGTGCGCAAAGATGGCTCGATTGAACCGCGGCTCGCAGAAAGCTGGGAAAACAAAGACAACACCGTCTGGACGTTTCATCTGCGCAAGGGCGTGACCTGGTCTGACGGCGAGCCTATCACGGCGGAAGATGTGGTCTGGAGCTGGCGGCGTCTGGTCGACCCGAAAACCGTCTCTCCTTATGCGAGCTTTCCGGGCAACATGAATATTGAAAACGCCGCTGACATCGCCAACGGCAAAAAGCCGACGGACACGCTGGGCGTGAAGGCGCTGGATGACAATACCATTCAGGTGACGCTGACGCAGCCCACTGCGGCGTTCCTGTCGATGCTGGCGCACCCGTCGCTGGTGCCCATCGATAAAACCGCCGTTGAGCGTTTCGGCGATAAATGGGCGCGCCCGGAGCATTTCGTCTGCAGCGGGGCGTACAAAGTCACCGACTGGGTGGTGAATGAAAAGATCGTGGCCGAGCGTAATAAACGCTACTGGAACGACAAAGAGACCGTCATTAATAAAGTCACTTATCTGCCGATCGCCGCTGAAACAGCGGATCTGAATCGCTATAAAGCGGGCGAAATTGACATCACCAGTACTGTGCCGCTCAATCAATTCGCCCAGTTGAAAAAAACGCTGCCCGATCAGGTTAATGTCTCTCCACTGCTGGCGACGTATTACTACGAATTTAACACCAGCAAACCGCCGTTTAACGATCCACGTGTGCGCCGCGCGCTCAATATGGCGCTCGACAAAGACATCATCGCCCAAAAAGTGCTGGCGCAGGGGCAGCGTCCGGCGTGGGTGGTCAGCCAGCCTGAAATTGGCGGCGTGAAAATTGCGCCGCCGGAGTACGCCAGCTGGCCGCTGGAAAAACGCGTCAGCGAGGCGAAAAAACTGCTGGAGGAGGCAGGCTTCAATGCGCAGCATCCGCTCACGTTTAATCTGCTTTATAACACTTTGGAATCGCACCAGCGCATCGCCATCGCCGCAAGCTCTATGTGGCAGAAAAATCTCGGCGTTGTGGTGAAGCTCCAGAACCAGGAGTGGAAAACCATGCTGGATAGTAAACACACCGGCAATTTTGACGTGGTGCGCTACGCCTGGAACGCCGATTACGACGACGCCTCGACCTTTCTGAATAACTACCGCACCGGCGACAGCCAGAACACCTCGCGCTATACCAACAAAGCGTATGACGAGGTCCTGACGAACGCTTCAAAAGCCGCTGATGCCACCGAACGCGGGAAATATTATCAGCAGGCGGAAACGATCCTGGCTCAGGATGTGCCTGCGATTCCGGTCTATCACTACGTGCGTACCCATATGGTGAAACCCTGGGTTGGCGGCTTTTATTCCAATAACCTGGGCTTCTACTACACAAAAGATATGTACATCAAAAAACATTAACCGGAGCGCGACGCCGTTATTGCCCGTAAAGCTGCTGTATTTGTGATCGTTGTGCCGGTATTTCAGTCAATTAGCGCGCTTTTGGCTGTTTTTAAGGCAATCGAACACATTCGGGCTTTACACGGCGCAGGGGGATGTTTATAGTTCGCGTCATTGCGGAAGTGTGGCCGAGCGGTTGAAGGCACCGGTCTTGAAAACCGGCGACCCGAAAGGGTTCCAGAGTTCGAATCTCTGCGCTTCCGCCAACCAATTTAAGGGGATGCCGAAAGGCGTCCCCTTTTTCGTTTTACCTCTTATGTGTCATCAGTCTTTCCTTAAACGCTTGCAGTAAGTTTGTTACTGAAGACAACATTCCTGTGGCATGCAGCCAGCGCCTCGCCGCAGAACACCTCTTCTGATGCGTAAACTCTGTTTACATCTGCCCGTTGCCCATTGCTTGTGAATGTCTCTTGCGTGCGTAGCATCTGCGCTTTAACCCGCTGTTAAATAAATGCTTCCCGTCTTGTGGCGGAGCTGGCGGTTTCGTTTCAGGGAGAGAAACAATGGCATCGCTGCAGACAGTGCTGGAAAGTTGTCAAGCGCAGACAGATGAGCTGGCCGCCCAGGCGCAGGCGCGTCTCGCGCTCTGGGAAAAATGGCTGCAACCCATCATCACCACGGCCCCCACCGGGGACGATCCGGGGTATGACGACGATTTCCAGCAGATCCGCGAGGAGGTGAATAAGCTTTCCGGTGCCGATCTCACGCTTATCGGCGAGCTGGCAGAAAAAGTGCTGACCACGGCATCGAAAGATATTCGCGTCGCCACCTATTATGCGTGGTCGCGGCTGCACCAGGAGGGCGAGGCTGGTTTTGCCGAAGGGCTGGAACTGCTCGCCGCGCTGCTTGCGCGTTTTGGCACGGCGCTGCACCCGCAGCGCGCGCGCAGCCGTCAGGCGGCGCTGGAGTGGCTTGCGGGCTCGCGCGTGCTCGACAGCCTGTCGCTTTACCCGGAAGTGACGCGCGATGACGCCCGGCGCACCGCGGGCGCGCTGTTGTTGATTGAACAGGCGCTGGCGCAGGAGGAGCCTTCCGCGCGTCCGTCATTAAGCGCGCTTTACGGCGCGCTGGAAGCGCGGCTGATGAAAGCGGGCGGCGTGGATGCGGTGGTACCGCAAACCACTAGCGACAGCAACGCGTCGCAGCCCACGGCTGCGCCTGTTATCAGCGCAATTACGTCCGGGCGCGATCTGCTGGATCAGGCCCGTCAGCTTGCCGACTACCTGCGTAATCAGCCTGATGGCTGGCTCGCCGCCCACCGCATGATGAAAAGCCTGCGTCACGACACCCTTCACCAGTTGCCGCCGCTCGCAGGCGACGGACGCACCCGCATAGAATCCCCGAAGGCCGACCAGCGCGCATTGTTGAAAAGGCTCTGGCTTCAGCAGAGCTGGCTTGAGCTGCTGGAGCAGGCCGACAGCCTCTTTGCGCGCGGTGCCAGCCATCTGTGGCTCGATTTGCAGTGGTATCTTCACGAAGCGCTGCAGAAGTCTGGTAAGGAGACACTGGCAGGCATCATTCGCGCCGATCTGAACGGGCTGTTAAACCGGCTGCCCGGCCTTGAGACGCTGGCGTTTAGCGACGGCACGCCGTTTGCCGATGAGGTAACGCAACACTGGATCGCGCAGCAGGTGCGCGAGAATGCCTCCGGCCCTGACGCAGCGCACGTTGTGGACGCTGGCAGCGCCGCCGATGACGAGGTACTGCAACTGGAGCCGGAAGCCGTCGCGCTCGCCGACAGCGACGGTATTGACGCAGCACTCGGCTGGCTACAGACCCGGCCCGCGCTCACCACACCGCGCCAGCGCTGGCTTTTGCGCCTGCTGATGGCGCGTCTGGCGGAGCAATACGGCAAAAACGATCTGGCGCTGCATCTGCTTGCCGCGCTGGACGCGGGCGCGTCGCAAATGACGCTTGCACAATGGGAGCCGGCGCTGCTTTTTGAAGTGGGTGCCAGACGGCTGCGGTTGCTGCGTATGAAAGCCGGGCGTAGCGACGCGGAGAAAGCGCGCCTGCAAACTGATATGGAACAGCTGCTGGCGGCACTTATCGCCATCGATCCGGCGCGCGCCGCCGTGTTATGCAGCTAAGTCATCACCTTATTCATGGAAGGAGAAAATGATGCCCGAAACCCCTCTCTCGCCATCGCTCTATGAAATACTCTACGGCAATTTCGACGGCGGCCTGCCGCTGGATGCGGTCAGCGAAGAAAATCAGGTCATTTTGTCGGTGCTCGATAACATGCAGCGCATTCTCAATACCCGCGCCGGTAGCCTCAAACATCTGCCGGATTACGGCCTGCCGGATCTGACCAAAATTCTTCAGGGTATGCCCGGCACCGCCCATGAACTCATCAGCGCGCTCTCTGCCGTATTGCTGAAATACGAGCCGCGTCTGAAACGGATCAACGTTGTGATGCTCCCGCAAACCCTTCCCGGCGAGCTGCGCTATGCCATCGACGCCGAGCTGAAAGGCGTGGGGCTGGTGCGCTACGGCACGGCATTTATGCCAGAAGGGCGGGTGCTGATCCGCCACCTCAAACAACAGCAGTTTATGGATAACCGCGCCGCGATCTGAGCGGCCTTCAGGACAGGGATATTATGGACACGTCCACTGAACGTCATCTGAAAACCGGCGGCGATCCGCGCCTGCTGCCGGACTACGCCGCGCTTCGCGAAGAGCTCGGCAAACTCACGCACCCGGCGCGCCCGGATGTCGACTGGCGGCGGGTCGAACAGCTGTCGCTCTCGCTCTTTGAGCGCAATGGCGTCGAGCTGCAAACCGCCGCCTGGTATACGCAGGCGCGTCTGCGCTTGCTGGGGTTGCCCGGCCTTAACGAAGGGCTGGCGATCCTCGAGGCGCTCATCTCGCGCCAGTGGGGCAACCTGTGGCCGCAGCCGGTACACGCGCGAATGGAGATTTTAAGCGGCCTCAGCCAGCGTGTGTAGCAGACGCTGCGCACTTTCTCGTTGCGTTATGCGGATCTCGGCGCGCTCTATCAGGCGGAGCAGCACCTGACACGTATTATCACGGTGCTGGAGCGCCTTGAGCTTAAGCATGTCAGTCAGATGGACGCGCTGCGTCTGCATCTGCAAAACGCAGCGGCGCGGCTGGAAAATGACGCGGGGCAGAGTGAAGTGACGCTGAAGGAGCGCGCGGTGACGGTTAACGATCCGCAGACGGATGATGATATCCGCCGGGTGTATGTTCCGGACAGCGTGCCTGCGCCAGACGTGGCATCGGCTCACATGCTAACGCGCCGTAGCCTGAAGCCGTTCATCGCCGGTATGGTCACTATGCTGGTGGCGGGCAGCGCCGTGTTGATGGGCTGGCAGGCGTATCACCGCCCCAATCCAGTGCAGGCGCGGATTGCGGCGTCGCTTCGCGCGTGGCCGCAGATGGCAGACAGTGCCACCATCACACCGGAACAGGCGCGCCAGATTGATCCTGCTCTGGTCCTGACGCAAACGCGCCAGCGTCTGGGGTGGCTGGCAACGCTGCCGCCCGATCGCAATATCCGTTTTGCCTGTGAGCTGGTGCGCCAGGCGAGCCAACTTTTGCCTCAGCACACGCAGGCACAGGCGCTAACCCGCGAATGGCGTCAGCAGATGAGCGCCGCGGCGCTGCCGCTGCAAAATCTGGATGGCTGGCGCCGCGGCATGACGCAGCTTGACGAATTGACTGCGCGGCTCAACGCGCTGGATGAGCGGCGGGGGAAATACCTGACCGGCAGCGAGCTTAAAACGATGGTGTTTAATATTCACCAGGCGTTTGCCGCCATGCCGCCAGCAGAAGAGCTGTTGCGTCAGATGGCAGAGCAGCGCCAGCAGGGCGTTGAGCCTGGTGCGCTGCGTCAGGAAACCGCCACCCGGCTTAATCAGCTTCTCTATCGCTATGTGCTGCTGACACCGCCGTCACCCGATGCCACTACGCCTTAGCGCCCCGTTTTCATTCTCCCTGCAATAGATAAAAAAAATCCTGCCCATCGGGCAGGAAATAACAGTATCAGGGGATTCACATCGAGCATGTATCTCAGGAGTAATGAGTACATGAATCCAGTGTAGCCAGCCTTGAGGCTCCCTCAGTGCATTTGAGAAGATTCTCAATGATACCAGGGCGTTAGCGCCTGACGTACCGCGCTTATCAGACGCTTTTTCCATGGCACCGTCGAGGTGCGGTACTGCAAAAAAAGACTGCCGAGCGCTTTTTCATCGTCAAGCTCCAGCATCGAGAGCTGCGCGTTATCTTTGAGCGCGGCAAACCATGGCCAGGGCACCACCGCCAGTAGCGGCGCTTCGCGCAGCGCGCCGGGAAGCTGGGCGTAATCGGTGCCGATAAACCCCAGCCGCCGCGTCAGGCCACTGCGCGCCAGCTGGCGATCCAGCTCGTTTTCTGGCTGTGGCCACGGGTGACAATAGGCATGCGGGTAGTCGCACAGCCCTGCAAGCGTCAGGCTGTTTTTCCCGGCAAGCGCAGGGCGAAGCGGCGGGCCATAAAGAATAACCAGCCGCGTCTGCCCGACGCGCTCATAGTGCAGCGCGCTAAGCTGCTTCTGGTGATCGCCCACTGCCAGCAGCAAATCAATCGAACCATCCACCAGATCGTCACGCCAGGCGCGCCGCTCGAACGCCACGCACTCGACGCTCGCCTGCGCCTGATGCGCTTTTTGCGCAAGAACAGGGGCGAGCAGCGTATTGAGCGCGGGCGGCACCACCACCCGAAAACGCCGCTCGTGCGGCTGCGGCTCGCCGAACATTTCTTCATTCAGCGAAACGAACAGCGGCACCAGTTTATCGCGCAGCGCCTGCGCAAAAGGCGTTGGATGCTGGCGGTTCCCTTCGCGTCGAAACAGCGGATCGCCCAGCGCTTCACGCAGGCGCGAGAGCGCGTGGCTGACGGCGGAAGGCGTAATATTCAGCCGCTGCGCCGTCTCGCCGGTCGTACCCGTCTGTAGCATCACATAGAGCACTTTCAGCAGGTTCATATCCAGTTGCAGGATATTCATCAGATGTCATTCCAATTGAGCCGCATTAAAAAGGCGCTGATTATACTGCGTCTCCTTATTCAGGAGATGATAATGAAACCCCGTATCGCACTTTTTTCTTGTCTGATGTCACTGCTCTCTGTACCCGCGCATGCCGCGCTCGATCCTGCCCAACCGCTCGCCGAGGCACCGCCGTATTCCCTTTTTGAAGCCTGGGCGAAGCCCGTTCAGCCCTTCGCCATCTGGCCTGGCGTCTGGTACGTCGGCACCGAAAACCTCTCGTCGGTGCTGCTTACCACGCCGCAGGGCCACATTCTGATTGACGCGGGCCTTGATGCCAGCGCGCCGCAAATCAGGCACAACATTGAAGCGCTCGGTTTTCGCATGGCCGATATTCGCTACATCGCGAACAGCCATGCGCGGCTCGATCAGGCTGGTGGCATTGCGCGCCTGAAGGCGTGGAGCGGCGCGCGCGTTATCGCAAGCCATGCCAACGCAGAGCAGATGGCGCGCGGCGGTAAAGAGGATTTCGCGCTGGGCGACGCGCTGCCGTTCCCGCCAGTGACGGTGGATATTGAGGCGCAGGACGGGCAGCAGTGGCATCTGGGCGGCGTGACGCTTGCGGCCATTTTCACGCCAGGCCATCTTCCGGGGGCGACCTCATGGAAAGTCACACTCGCCGACGGTAAAACGCTTATCTATGCCGACAGCCTGGCGACGCCGGGGTATCCGCTTATCAACAACCGCAACTATCCGACGCTGGTGGAAGATATCCGTCGCAGTTTTGCGCGGCTTGAGGCGCAACAGGTGGATATTTTTCTTGCCAACAAAGGCGAGCGTTTTGGCCTGATGGATAAAATGGCGCGCAAGGCGAGGGGAGAGAATAACGCGTTTGTCGATAAGGCAGGGCTGGCGCAGTATGTGGCGCAGTCGCGGGCGGCTTTTGAGAAACAGCTGGCAGCGCAGCGCGCGCAGCCATAAAAAGAAGCCCTCTGCATACGCAGAGGGCCGAAGCGTCAGACGTTTTTACGTTCGATCGTCTGCTCGCCCCAGAAGAGCGAATCTTTGTCGGTTTTCTTAAAGGCGCGGATCAGCACTTCATCGCTGCCTTCTTCCCAGATCTTTTCGGCCATCACCTCATCGTAATCGGCCACTTCGAAAATCGCTTCGGCGATCTCAGGGGACGTATTACGCAGGCTGGCCCATTCCCCCACGTGATGGGTTTTCGATTCTTGTGTTGGCATGCTTTCCTCCGGTGAAGTGAGTGAGTTAGCCTTTCATTTTGACGGCGAGGCCCGCCACGTATTCACCCTGATAGCGGGCGATCGCCAGTTCTTCCTGGCTTGGCTGGCGTGAACCGTCGCCGCCTGCGATGGTGGTCGCGCCGTAAGGCGTTCCGCCGCGAACCGTGGAAATATCAAACAGCTCCTGCGCCCCGTAACCGATAGGCACAATGATCATTCCATGATGAGCAAGCGTAGTCCATGTGGAGGAGATCGTGTGCTCCTGACCGCCGCCCGTACCGGTTGAGCTAAACACGCTCGCCAGTTTGCCGTACAGCGCGCCGGAGGCCCACAGGCCGCCGGTCTGGTCAAAGAAGGTACGCATCTGGCCAGACATATTGCCAAAGCGGGTCGGGGTTCCGACGATAATCGCGTCGTAATCGGCGAGCTCCTGCGGCGTGGCGACCGGCGCATTTTGCGTTTTCCCGCCCGCTTTCGCGAAGGCTTCCGCCTGCATAGTTTCCGGCACGCGCTTAATCGTCACTTCCGCGCCCTGAACCTTTTCGACGCCTTCCGCCACCGCGTGCGCCAGCGTTTCGACATGCCCGTACATGGAATAATAAAGCACCAGAACTTTCGCCATCAGCCTTGCTCCTGTATCAGTGGTTGCCACAGCCGTTATCGCTGCGCTCATCTATAAAGCATATGCCCCTGATGGCAGAGTGCAAACCGGCAGCTAAAAAATCTTTAAAAATAATAGTTTATCTATGAATGGGGTGTTTGTAGCATCAGATCACATTTTTTAAGCGCTGAAATTTTTCAATCATAAGAATGCCTTATTAATCGTTTCGTCAGTTTTACGGGCGAAACGCCAGATTGATGTTGCTAAATGTTTCCGAAAAGTGGCGAGGTCGGGCACCCTGGCTAAGCTTTTAATCACGCGGCAACGATAACGGCTCCGGCCAGTGCCGTGAGGTGAAAGAATCCTCTTTTACTGAATGCAGTATGATGTCTAATGATTCACACAATCTGGAGGTCAGAAATGGCAAACCATCGTGGTGGTTCAGGTAATTTCGCAGAAGATCGTGACAGAGCATCAGAAGCAGGTCGTAAAGGTGGCCAGCACAGCGGCGGGAACTTTAAAAATGACCCGCAACGCGCCTCCGAAGCCGGGAAAAAAGGGGGTAAAAACAGTCATGGCGGCGGCCGTAGCTAGCGCCACGCATGACCGTTATTAACCATTCTATGTACGTCAAAGGTTAATAGCACCCCTGACCGCCGGGCATTCCCGGCGGTTTTTTTATGCCTGCGGGGGCGGCTCCTGTGGCGCAAGTACCGGCTCCGGCGTCTGAGCCTGTTTGCGGCTTAACAGCGCATTGAGCGCAATCGCTCCAAAGGTCGCGGTGCCGATGCCGCCAAGCGTAAAGCCGCCTACCGTGAGCGCAAAATCACCCGCGCCCAGCACCAGCGTTACCGCCACCATAATCAGATTGCCGTTCTGGCTCAGATCCACATGGTTCTGCACCCAGATACGCGCGCCCGCGACCGCAATCAGCCCGAAGACCACTATTGATGCTCCGCCGATGACCGGGGCCGGAATGGTGTGGATCAGCGCGCCAAATTTCGGCGAGAAGCCGAGCAGCAGGGCGATCGCTGCCGCCGCCACAAAGACCAGCGTCGAGTAGACTTTTGTCACTGCCATCACGCCGATATTCTCCGCATAGGTCGTCACGCCGCTGCCGCCCACCGCGCCGGAAAGCATCGTCGCCAGCCCGTCGCCGACAAACGCGCGCCCCATATACGGGTCCATATTGCGCCCGGTCATGCCCGCGACCGCTTTCAGATGCCCGAGGTTTTCCGCCACCAGAATCACGGCGACCGGCGCAATCAGCATGATGGCCTGGACGTTAAACGTGGGCGCGGCGAAGTGGGGCAGCCCGAACCACGCGGCCTGCGTCACCGGCGTAAAATCCACCGGCTTGCCGAAGCCCAGCACATTGGTGAACAGCGCATACAGGGCCCAGGCGGCGATAAGCCCCATCAGAATCAGCAACCGCTGCACCATGCCGCGCGTAAACACCGCCACGAGGCCAATACAGAGCACGGTCATCACCGCCATCCAGCCGTCAAAGCCGCTGGCGGAGACGCTTTTAACCGCAATCGGCGCGAGATTAAGCCCAATCGCCATCACGACGGCCCCGGTGACGACCGGCGGCATCAGCCGTTCTATCCAGCGCGTGCCCGATTTCATCACCACCACGCCGATAAGCGTATACAACAAACCGCAGGCGATAATCCCGCCCAGCGCCACGCTCATATTCGGATTCAGCCCCTGGCCGTTAAAGCCGGTCGCGGCGATCACCACCCCCACGAAAGCGGCGCTGGAGCCGAGATAGCTCGGCACCCGCCCGCCGGTAATCACAAAAAATAGCAGCGTGCCGATGCCGGACATCAGAATCGACAAGTTCGGGTCGAGCCCCATTAAAAGCGGCATCAGCACCGTCGCGCCAAACATCGCCACCGCGTGCTGCACGCCCATGACCAGCGTCTGGCCGGCAGAGAGCGTTTCGTCCGGGGCGACCACGCCACCCGCGGGGCCGGCAGGTTTACGCCAGTGAGGAAACCAGGAATTGGCCATAGGTATCTCCTGTGGAGCTAAGAGGCGAGCCCGCAGACGGGGCGCGAAAGGGCGTGATAACGCCGGTCAAACCAGACCAGCCCGTGCGTATCGTCATTACGTAAGATTTCCAGCACCCGGCACAGCAGCACGTCGTGGGTGGAGACCGGCACCACCTGTTCCACCCGGCAGTCGAAAGAGACCACCGCGCCGTCGAGCTGCGGAGAGCCGGTGACGCCGCGATGCCAGCGGGCGGCGGCGAAGCGCTCTTGCATCGGGGTTTTGCCGCCGAAGAGGCCAGAGAGCGCCTCGTGCCCGGCGGCGAGCGTGTTGACGCACAGCTGCCCGTTGGCCTGAAACACCGGCCAGACGGAGGCGTTGCGGTTCAGACACACCAGCAGCGTCGGCGGGCTGTCCGTCACGCTGCACACCGCCGAGGCGGTAAAGCCCGCCATGCCCGCCGGGCCGTCGGTAGTCACAATATTCACCGCCGCGCCGAGGCGGGACATTGCATCGCGAAAAGCCTGTTGTTCACTCATAACCCCTCCTTAAACGATCGCGCAGGCGTCTTCAAAGGCGAGACGCGGCAGGCGCGGATGCAGTTTTTCGGTATCGCCATAGCCGATATTGATAAGCAGATTGCTCTTCCAGGGGGTGCCGCTGAAGAATTCGGTGTCCACCGCCGCGCGGTCAAAGCCGGACATCGGGCCGGTATCGAGCCCCAGCGCCCGGCAGGCCATAATCAGATAACCGGCCTGTAGGGAGCTGTTGCGAAACGCGGTCTCCTCTGCCACCGCCGGGCTTGAGGTGAACCAGGCGCGGGCGTCGGCATAGGGAAACAGCGTCGGCAGCGCCTCGTAAAATTCACTGTCCCAGGCGACGATGGCGGTCACCGGTGCCTGCATGGTTTTCTCAACGTTGCCGCTGGAGAGCGCGGGTTTCAGGCGGGCTTTGGCCTGCGGCGTGGTGACAAACAGCAGCCGCCCCGGCGAGCAGTTGGCGGAGGTCGGGCCGAGGCGCACCATTTCATAGAGATCGCGCAACTGCGCGTCGCTGACGGGTGTCTCACGCCAGGCGCTGTGGGTGCGGGCGTCGGTAAATAACGTGGCGAGCGCGCTGGCGCTCAGAGCTTCGCTCATACGGTCTCCTTGTGGGGCGCGGGCGCAAGTGATGCCAGCCCGGCATAAAGCAGAGAATGAAACGGCTGGGGCGCGGTGACGTTGCAGGCGTGGCCGCCGAAGTCCATCACGTCAAGACGGCTGTGGGGCAACGCCTCGTGCAGCGCCTGCGAACAGGTCCACGGCACCAGCATGTCATCGCGTGCGCAGATAATCTGAACCGGCGTGATAACGCGCGCGGCGCGCTCGCGATAATCGGCGTTTTTCAGCGCCCACAGCCTGCGCAGCAGGTTTTCGGTGCCCTGAAAATGGGCGTTATGCAGCGCTTCTTCGGCTTCGAGGCGCGGCTGATTCTCCTGCGCCCACGACGGCGGGTAGAGAAACAGCGGTTGCGCGGCGATATACGCTGCAGGGCCGCTGTCGAGCAGCAGCCGCTCGCGGGCTTCAAAGCAGCGGCGCGTCCAGGCGCTGAGTGACAGCCAGCCGTTAACGATAACCAGCGCGCTCACCGCCTCCGGAAACGCCAGCGCCAGTTCAAGACCCACCAGCCCGCCAAGCGCGTGGCCAAGCACCGCATAGCGATGCACGCCGTGGATGAACAGCGCGCGGTGCAGCTCCTGCGCCATATCGGCGAGCGTATAGCCCTCCGGCAGCGTATCGGCGTTATCGCCGGTGCCGCGCTGGTCATACACCACCACCTGATAATCGCGACTCAGCGCGCTCTGCTGCGCCAGCCAGTAACCGCCAAGCCCGCCGAGGCCCGCTATCATCACCATCACCGGCGCGCCGGGAAAGGGCGCTTCGCTTACACGCAGTTTCATCATGCGCCTCCCGGCTGTCCGATATGGGCGACCGTCGCTATCTCCACCAGCGCCTCCGGTTTCACCAGCCCGCACTGAATACAAAAGCGCGCCGGTTTATCACCGGGGAAAAACTCCGCGTATATCTCGTTAATCGCGGCGTAGTTTTTCCAGTCGGTAATAAAGATCGAGTTGAACGTCACGTCCTCCATCGTCCCGCCCGCCGTTTCGATAACGCGCCGAATCGTCTCCAGCACATGGCGGGTTTGCGCCTTTGGGTCGCCGGGATACACCACATTGTTGGCGCTATCAAAAGGCAGCGTGCCGGAGACATAGACCACGCCGTCTGCGAGCGTGCCGGGCACAAAGGGCGCGATGGGCGTGCTGGTGCCGGGCGGAATAATGACCTGTTTTGGCATAACGACTCCTTACGCGATGCGGGCGAGGGCTTCCGGGGAGAGCGCGTCGCAGAAGCTCTGCACGTCGCTCACCCAGCCGAAAAAGGTTTCGATATTAAACAGCGCCGCCTGCTGGGCGAACGGCGGCCCGGCCTGGTGCGTGGCGTCTTCCAGCACCACGCCGAAATATTCCAGGAAAAAACCGTCGCGCAGCGTCGATTCCACGCAGACATTAGTGGCGATGCCGGTAAAGACCAGATGGCGGATATTGCGCGCACGCAGCATGCTGTCGAGCGGCGTGTTGAAAAAGCCGCTGTAGCGCGGTTTCGGCAGTACGATATCGCCGGGAAGCGGCGTCAGTTCATCCACCAGCTGATAGTCCCAACTGCCTTTCGCCAGCAGCTTGCCGTGCAGCTCCGGACGGCGGCGCATGGTTTTCAGCGCGTTCGATTTGTGGAAGTTTGGCGAGCCGGGGCCGCCCGCTTCGAGATAGTCGCTGTCCCAGCCGTTCTGGAACCAGACGATGGTCATGCCCGCCTCGCGTGCGGCCGCCACGGCGGTTTTGATGTTCTCTATCACCGGCGCGGTGGCCGAGACGTCAAACCCCGCCAGATCCAGATAGCCGCCCTGGCTTGCGTAGGCGTTTTGCATATCCACCACAATCAGCGCGCTCTGTTCCGGCGCGAAGGTAAGCGCCTCGGGGCGCGCCGTCAGCGTTATCGTATTCATCAGGCCACCTCCTGCGTCACGCGCAGATGATCGCGACAGCGCATCAGCGGCTGAATATGTTCGCCAAAGGCGTCGATACCGGTCAGGAAGTCGTCGAACGTCAGCAGCACGCCTTCGGTGCCCGGCACGGCGGCGACTTCATCCAGCATCCGTGCGACGCTCGCGTAAGAGCCGACCAGCGTACCCATATTAATGTTGACCGCCGAGGTCGGGTCCGCCATCTGGCGCACGTTGGTATCCGCGCCGGAGCGGGTATCTTTCTGGCTCTGCTCGGTGAGCCACGACAGCGCCTCTTCATCGGCACCGGCTTTGTAGTGCTCCCATTTGGCGCGTGCCGCTTCGTCGGTCTCATCGGCGATCACCATAAAGAGCACATAGGAACCCACGTCGCGCCCGGCTTTTTCGGCCGCCGCTTTCATTCGTGCGGCGGTTGGGGCGAACGCGGCGGGCGTGTTGACGCCCTTACCAAAGCAGAAGTTGTAGTCAGCGTGCTGTGCGGAAAACGCCATGCCCGCGTCGCTCTGGCCTGCGCAGATCACTTTCATCGGCTGCTGCGGGCGCGGGCTGACGCGGCAATCGTTCATCGTGAAGTAGTCGCCTTTGAAATCGCTCCGTCCGGTATCCCAGAGGTCGCGCAGCACATGGACATATTCAGTGAGATAGTCGTAGCGGCGCGAGAAGTAGTCATCGCCCGGCCACAGGCCCATCTGCTCATACTCCGGCTTCTGCCAGCCGGTCACGAGATTCACGCCAAACCGTCCGCCGGAGATGGAGTCGATAGTTGACGCCATGCGCGCCACAATCGCGGGCGGCAGCGTGAGCGTGGCGGCGGTGGCGTAAATCTGTATACGCGAGGTTACAGCGGCGAGGCCCGCCATTAAGGTGAACGACTCCAGATTGTGATCCCAGAATTCGGTCTTTCCGCCGAAGCCGCGCAGTTTGATCATCGAGAGCGCAAAATCGAACTGCTGCTGCTCGGCTTTCTGCACAATAGCTTTATTCAGCTCGAACGTCGGCATGTATTGCGGGGCATGGGTGGAGATCAGCCAGCCGTTATTTCCGATAGGCACAAAGACACCAATTTTCATCACGAACCTCTCTTTTGCAGGTGAAAGAACCGTCGCGTGGCGTTGCATCCTGCACGTCCTGTGCCGCGCTCAGAGAGGGTTTTGCAAAGCGAATGCCAGTTTTGAAAATGCCTTTGTTATCATTGTGTTGAAGAAGTGTGGCATTTTTGCGATTAAAAAAACGGACTGAATGGTCAAAAACGTTGCACAGAAAACAGGCAGCGTTGCGCAATCAAAGTGCAGCGAGGTCGAGCCTGCAGCGCGCTTTTGCTATGCTTGAGCAAAACAAAAAGGAGAGGGCGCATGGCACAAGGCGCGCAAAAAGAGACCGGCAAGCGGTCAAAGGCGGTAGCGGCGAAGAAACAGGCGATACTGGACGCTGGCCTGACGCTGTTTTCCCAGTTCGGCCTGCATGGCACGACGCTTGAACAGGTCGCGGAGCGCTCCGGCGTGTCCAAAACCAATCTGCTCTACTATTTTCCGTCCAAAGAGGCGCTGTATGTCGCCGTGCTAAAGCACATTCTGGATATCTGGCTGGCACCGCTGCGGGCCTTTCGCGCGGATCTGCAACCGCTCGCAGCCATCAGCGAATACATTCGTTTAAAGCTTGAGGTTTCGCGCGATTTCCCCGAAGCCTCACGGCTGTTCTGTCTCGAAATGCTGCAGGGCGCGCCGCTTCTGATGGCTGAATTGCAGGGCGATTTAAAAGCGCTGGTGGAAACCAAATCGGCCATCATTACCGGCTGGGTGGCAAGCGGCAAGCTCGCGCCCGTCGATCCGCACCATTTGATTTTTATGATCTGGGCCACGACCCAGCACTACGCCGATTTCGCCACCCAGGTGGAAGCGGTCACCGGCGCGACGCTCGCCGACGAGGCCTTTTTTAACCGCACCGTTGAGAATGTCCAGCGGATGATTATTGAAGGTGTTCGGGTGCGGTAATAAAACGGGAGTCGGTTTCCGGCATAGGTTTTACGGAAAACGACTCTGCAGAATTAGTCCTGACGAGGCGTAATATAAGGCGGAAAAAGATCTGGTTTTAACAGGGAGTTATACAGATGGGTAATGTCAGTTTTCCGCTTATTCTGTTTTGCACGCAGCGCAAGTTTAATGATAAATCGGCACCGGATATGAAGTCAGGAGATTTGACGGCTGAGCAGTTACAGCAGCGTTTTAATTTATCTCATGTTTCAGACCGCGTTGATCCTTATCAGCTCAGAAAGATGACCGCTTTTTCTAACCCGCAATCCCGTTTCGCTGGTATTTATGGCGCAGGACGGGGTGACCTTCTGACCGTCGATCAGTGCGCCGCGCTGTTATTTGATGAATTACGAAACACCTCCTGGCCGTTTTCCATGTATGGAGATTGCCGGGAAATCATCAACCGCATGTTTTCTCATATGCAGAATGAAAAAGGGGCAGATTTTCAGGATTTGAAACTTAACGCGGCGCTACGTGAGCGCATCCTGAAAGACACCACGCATAACAGCACGTTACTGGCTATCAGGAGAATCATTAGCAGTGGCGTTGATTATATAAATAAAGGTTTTCCGCAGGCGCTTGCAGGGCAGTTTGCATATACGCTTGGCAAGCTAATTTTACCAAAATTCAATGACTTATCCGACAGATTTAACGGGCTTGGCATCACCGTTCATGATATCCATGCCACGCAAATCACGCTGACGCAGCTACGGGTTGAGGAGGATGGCTGGTCTGCAACGGTGAAGTATCAATGCCAGGACCATTTTGGACTTGATGAAACGGATATCAGAAACCCTAAATTCAACCAGTTTCTCTTCTTCAGAATTTGGTTCGTTCTTCAGCATTACCACCGCTTTGGTTTTAAACCTTTTATGACCAATATGGAGGCCACCTTTAACCTGCGCGGGGGGCTGTCATGATAAAAAGGAGCATTTTGCTGCTTATCATTATCCTGGCGGCGGTCGTTATGATCAGGTATATGGCTGACCGATCTGTAAACATTATTGCGGTGTATCAAAACCCCTATACAGCGGCGGTGATTGTGGAAAGTCTGCCCTGGCGCGACCGCGATAAAATAGCCTGGTGGCGTAATAATGAAAAAAGGCTAATCCAGCGCTATTCCCTTAAAACCGATAACCCACGCGGCGCGTTAGATTACTTCGTCTATGCCTTCGGTGAGGGTTATCAGCCGGAAGGTAAAACCGATCGGTTGTGCTTTGATGAAATACAAAGTCCGGCCCGCTGTATCGATAAAAATCTGCGGATGGTCGTCACGCAAAACCGTGCGGGCGAACAGATGTTCTTAATTGATAAATATCGATATCAAGTGATGCGTGATGGTGAGCTGCAAAAGCAGCCGCTTATCGAACCCGGAGATATACGTTAATACGTTCTCTTGCCAAAGAAAAAGGCGCCCGCGGGCGCCTTTCGTGTTTATTAACCGTCAGCCGATGGTCATCAGGCTGGCGTTACCGCCTGCGGCGGCGGTGTTGACGCTAAGCGAACGCTCCAGCCACAGACGCTCCAGCAGCAGGTTGGTTTCCCCGCGTGCGAAGCCCTGCACCGAAACAATCGCGCCGTCGCGTGCGGCCACTTTCTCGCACAGCGCGCGTAGCTGATCGGAATCGCCGTGGTAAATCACCGCATCGAAGAACTGGCTAAACAGCACATCCGGTTTGGCGAAGTCGATAATCGCGTTCACGGCGGCCGGAAGCTGTTTGGCCAGGGTGCGTTGCAGCGGCTCGTCAACCCACAGTACGCGGCTGCCCGCGCTGGTGGCGGCGGCGAGCTGCACCAGCAGGTCCTGTTCGTTATCCGCCAGGCACAGCACGCGCTCGCGCGGCAGCAGGGTATAGGTGTTGCGCTCGCCGGTCGGGCCTGGCAGGGTGCGCTGCACGCCGCTTTGCGACAGCGCGAGGTAGTGCTCGCACAGCGCTTTGAGTTCCGGGCGGCCTGCGGCCCATTCGGTCAACGCCTGGTGCGGACGCGTAATCAGCGTTTTGACCTGCGCATCCTGGGCGTAGCGGGCGTCGTGACGCTCAAGCGTCGTCTGCACCGCCGTTTCCGGACGGCTCGCCAGCAGGCGGTAGAGGTAGAGCGGCCCGCCCGCTTTCGGGCCGGTGCCGGAAAGCCCTTCACCACCAAACGGCTGCACGCCGACTACGGCGCCGACCATATTGCGGTTCACATACAGGTTGCCGACGTGCGCGCTGCCGGTCACCTGCGCGATGGTTTCATCGATACGCGTGTGTACGCCGAGCGTCAGGCCGTAACCCGCTTTATTGATCTGCTCAATCAGCCCCGCCAGGTTGTTGCGGTTGTAGCGCACCACGTGCAGTACCGGGCCGAAGACCTCTTTTTTCATCTCATCAAAGCTTTCCAGCTCAATCAGCGTCGGCATGACAAACGTGCCAGTCTGCCATTCACGCGCATCAAGGCTGTTGTCGCGCGCGGCCTGGAAGACTTTGCGGCCCTTGGCGCGCATCGCCTGAATATGGCGCTCGATACCGGCTTTGGCGTCGGCGTCGATAACCGGTCCGATGTCGGTCGTCAGGCGGCCAGGGTTGCCCATCCGGCATTCGGCCATCGCGCCTTTCAGCATGGTCAGGGTGTGATCGGCGATCTCTTCCTGGAGGCAGAGCACGCGCAGCGCGGAGCAGCGCTGGCCGGCGCTGTCGAAAGCCGAGGCGACGACGTCCACAACCACCTGTTCCGTGAGCGCGGAGGAGTCGACAATCATGGCGTTCAGCCCGCCGGTTTCCGCGATAAGCGGCGTCGGACGGCCCTGCGGGTCAAGACGGTCGGCGATGTTGCGCTGCAACAGCGTCGCCACTTCCGTTGAACCGGTGAACATCACACCGCGCACGCGCGGATCGCCCGTGAGCTGCGCGCCGACAGTTTCGCCACGGCCTGGCAGCAGCTGCACCACGCCCTGCGGCACGCCTGCTTCCAGCAGGATCTGAATGCCCTGAGCGGCGATAAGCGGCGTCTGCTCCGCCGGTTTCGCCAGCACGCTGTTGCCTGCGGCAAGCGCGGCGGCCACCTGGCCGGTGAAAATAGCCAACGGGAAGTTCCACGGGCTGATACAGACCACCGGGCCGAGCGGGCGATGGGTTTCGTTATCGAAATCATCACGCACCTGGCCTGCGTAATAGCGCAGGAAGTCGACCGCCTCGCGCACTTCGGCGATGGCGTTAGCGAAGGTTTTACCCGCTTCGCGCACCAGAATGCCAATCAGCGTCTGGGTCTGGTCTTCCATCAGCACGGCGGCGCGCTCAAGAATGGCGGCGCGCTCCTGCGGCGGCGTGGCGAACCAGATAGGCGCGTTGTTCACCGCGCTTTCCAGCGCCTGCGCCACTTCCGCTTCGGTGGCTTCACGGGCGTAACCGACGATATCACGCGGCTCGGCGGGGTTAATCACCGGTGTCAGCTCGCCGTCGTCCACGGCGTTTTCCAGCATCGGCAGCGCGCGCCATTTTTGCAGTGCGCTGTTGAGCAGCGACGAGGAGAGCGACGCCAGGCGGTGTTCGTTCGCCAGATCAAGCCCGGCGGAGTTAACGCGGCCTTCGCCGTAAAGATCCTGCGGTAACGGGATTTTCGGGTGCGGCAGACCGACGCGGCCTTCCTGCGCCGCCAGCTGTTCGACTGCGCTGACCGGGTCGGCCACCAGATCGTCAAGCGACAGCGTGTTATCGGCGATGCGGTTCACAAACGACGTGTTGGCACCGTTTTCCAGCAGGCGACGCACCAGGTAGGCCAGGAGCGTCTCATGGGTGCCGACCGGCGCGTAAATACGGCACGGACGGTTCAGTTTGCCATCGCTGATTTTACCAACCACCTGCTCATAGAGCGGCTCGCCCATGCCGTGCAGGCACTGGAATTCATACTGGCCAGGGTAGTAGTTCTGGCCCGCCAGATTGTAGATGGCCGCCAGCGTATGGGCGTTGTGGGTGGCGAACTGCGGGTAGATAAGGTTCGGCACCGCCAGCAGTTTCTTCGCGCAGGCGAGGTAAGAGATATCGGTGTAAACCTTGCGGGTGTAAACCGGGTAGCCCTCAAGGCCTTCCATCTGGGCGCGCTTAATTTCGCTGTCCCAGTAAGCGCCTTTCACCAGACGGATCATCAGACGACGACGGCTGCGGGTGGCGAGATCGATCAGATAATCGATAACGAACGGGCAGCGCTTCTGGTACGCCTGAATCACAAACCCGATGCCGTTCCAGCCCGCCAGCTCCGGCTCAAAGCAGAGTTTTTCCAGCAGATCGAGAGAGATCTCCAGGCGGTCGGCCTCTTCGGCGTCGATATTAATGCCGATGTCATACTGGCGCGCCAGCAGCGTCAGGGATTTCAGGCGCGGGTAGAGCTCTTCCATCACGCGGTCGTACTGCGCGCGGCTGTAGCGCGGGTGCAGGGCGGAGAGCTTAATCGAAATGCCCGGCCCTTCATAAATGCCGCGCCCGTTGGAGGCTTTGCCGATGGCGTGAATAGCCTGCTGGTAAGAGACCATATAAGCCTGCGCGTCGGCGGCGGTGAGCGCCGCTTCGCCCAGCATATCGTAGGAGTAACGGAAGCCTTTCTCTTCAAGCTTGCGCGCGTTGGCCAGCGCCTCGGCGATGGTTTCGCCGGTGACGAACTGCTCGCCCATCAGACGCATCGCCATGTCCACGCCTTTACGGATAAGGGGCTCACCGCTCTTGCCAATAATGCGGTTGAGCGAGCGCGACAGGCTGGCTTCGTTGTGCGTCGAGACCAGACGGCCCGTAAACAGCAGGCCCCAGGTGGCGGCGTTGACAAACAGCGACGGGCTGCGGCCAATGTGCGACTGCCAGTTGCCGTTGCTGATTTTGTCGCGGATCAGCGCATCACGCGTGGCTTTATCCGGGATACGCAGCAGCGCTTCGGCAAGGCACATCAGCGCCACGCCTTCCTGCGAGGAGAGCGAAAACTCCTGTAACAGGCTCTGCACCATACCGGCGCGGCCGGAGGTGGTTTTCTGGTTGCGCAGCTTCTCGGCGAGGCTCCAGGCAAGCTGGTGGGTTTTCTCGGCGACCGGCTGCGGCAGACGGGCCTGCTCCAGCAGCATCGGCACCGCGTCGGTTTCCGCGCGACGCCAGGCGGCGGTGATGGCCGCACGGCTGACGGACTGCGGCTGGATCTGTTCAGCAAATTCAAGGAACGGCTGGTGAGTTTCTTCCACTGGCGCTGGTACTTCATCGCTTTCGTTCGCCGCGCCCGCCAGCAGCGCAGGCAGCTCCGGCAGGCCGTCGCTGTTCTCCAGCTGTTCCAGATAATTAAAGATGGCCTGTTTAATCAGCCAGTGCGGCGTGCGGTCGATTTTCGTCGCGGCGGATTTAATGCGCTCGCGGGTGGCGTCGTCCAGCTTGACCCCCATCGTGGTGGTGCCCATGCCCTTACTCCTGTGTCTCGGTCTGTATAAAAAAGGCGAATGATCGGCAATATCTATCATGTTGCAACTTTGTGCAACCTTGTTAAATGTGACCTCGCCAGCAAGCTTAAAAATGAATGAAATGTTAAATATGAAATTGCTATGACGCACCGAAGAAAGGGCGGTTATAAGCTCAGAATCCGGGCCTGGTTAACATTTTTAACAGGTGCAACCGACAAAAGCGTGAGCGAGTGCAACCTCTCAAAAAATGTACAGGTTTCACAGATGCAAAACATGTGAATGGTGTGTTAAATCGATTGTGAATAAAAAACGCTTCCGGCAGGATACTGCCGCCACACGACATGACAATAACGCCACCGCTACGTTCCGGCGGTGATAAACGGGGCGACCCGGCCATAACGCGGAGAAGTGAAATGACGACGAGTACACCGATGCTGGTGACTTTCATTATTTATATTTTGGGGATGATACTGATTGGGTTTATTGCGTGGCGCTCCACCAAAAACTTTGATGACTACATTCTCGGCGGGCGCAGTCTCGGGAGCGTGGTGACCGCGCTCTCTGCGGGCGCGTCGGATATGTCGGGCTGGCTGCTAATGGGCCTGCCGGGCGCGGTATTTCTCTCCGGGATCTCCGAAAGCTGGATAGCCATCGGCCTGACGCTGGGTGCCTGGATCAACTGGAAGCTGGTAGCAGGGCGCCTGCGCGTTCACACCGAGCACAACAATAACGCCCTGACGTTACCGGATTATTTCACCGGCCGTTTTGAAGATAACAGCCGTCTGCTGCGGATTATCTCGGCGCTGGTGATTTTGCTGTTCTTCACCATTTACTGCGCTTCAGGCATCGTGGCGGGCGCGCGCCTGTTCGAAAGCACCTTCGGTATGAGCTACGAAACCGCGCTCTGGGCGGGGGCTGCGGCGACGATTCTTTACACCTTTATCGGCGGGTTCCTGGCGGTGAGCTGGACCGATACTGTGCAGGCGAGCCTGATGATTTTCGCGCTGATCCTGACGCCGGTGATTGTGATTTTCGCGGTCGGCGGGCTGGACGATTCGCTGGCCGTTATTAAGCAGAAGAGCATCGAAAATATCGACATGCTCAAGGGCCTGAATCTGGTGGCGATTATCTCGCTGATGGGCTGGGGACTGGGCTATTTCGGCCAGCCGCATATTCTGGCGCGCTTTATGGCGGCGGATTCTCACCACACCATCGTTAACGCACGTCGTATCTCGATGACCTGGATGATCCTGTGCCTCGCGGGCGCAGTGGCCGTTGGTTTCTTCGGCATCGCCTACTTTAACGAGCATCCTGACCAGGCGGCCGCGGTGAACCAGAACGGCGAGCGCGTGTTTATTGAACTGGCGCAGATCCTCTTTAACCCGTGGATTGCCGGTATCCTGCTGTCGGCGATTCTGGCGGCGGTGATGTCAACGCTGAGCTGCCAGCTGCTGGTCTGCTCCAGCGCCATTACCGAAGACCTCTATAAAGCGTTCCTGCGTAAAGGCGCGAGCCAGAAAGAGCTGGTGTGGGTCGGGCGTATGATGGTGCTGGTGGTGGCGCTGGTCGCCATTGCGCTGGCGGCGAACCCGGAAAACCGCGTGCTGGGCCTGGTGAGCTACGCGTGGGCGGGCTTTGGCGCGGCCTTCGGCCCGGTGGTGCTGTTCTCGGTGATGTGGTCCCGCATGACGCGCAACGGCGCGCTGGCCGGCATGATCATCGGCGCGGTGACGGTTATCGTCTGGAAACAGTTCGCGTGGTTTAACCTCTACGAGATCATTCCGGGCTTTATCTTTGCAAGCCTCGGTATCGTGGTGGTGAGCCTGATGGGCAAAGCGCCGTCGGCCTCCATGCAGGCGCGCTTTGAAAAAGCGGACGAGGAGTATCACACGCCTGCGCCGTCTAAGCTTCGCGCCAGCTAAGCGTCTTAACAAACCCGCCACCCGGCGGGTTTTTTCTTTTTCATCAATCCGGTAGCTTGCCAGACGCCGCGATTTACGCTGTTATCGTCGCGTTCACCCATAACAAAAAAGGACAGGATGATGGCGATTCGCAAGGTTATTGTTTCACTCGCGCTGGCGGCGACGCTCGCCGGTTGCGCACCGCACGCGGCAGAACAGGCGCAGCGCTGCGCCGCGCAAAACCGCATGACGCAAACCACGCTGTACTTTGGCCTCAACCGGCCCTCCGGCCCGGTGATTACCGCAGACGAGTGGCAGCGTTTTGTGGATAACGACGTCACGCCGCGCTTTCGCGACGGGCTAACGGTGTTTGACGCGCGCGGGCAGTGGCTCGGTAACGATGGCAAGGTGGCGCGCGAGCCGAGCAAGGCGCTGATGCTGATTCACGCGAATGACAGCGCGAGCGAGAAGGGGATTGAAGCCCTGCGCGGAATTTATAAATCGCGCTTTGCGCAGGAGTCGGTCATGCGCGTCGATGAGAGCGTGTGCGTGCAGTTCTGAAACAGGCGGGGGAGACCCCGCCTTAATTTTTACAGCACCAGCCCGGCGAAGGCCGCGGAGAGTAAACTCACCAGCGTCGCGCCATAGACCAGACGCAGGCCAAAACGCGACACCGCGTTGCCCTGCGGCTCGTTCAGGCCCTTAATCGCCCCCGCCACAATGCCGATGGACGCGAAGTTGGCAAACGACACCAGGAAGACCGACAGAATACCGAGACCGCGCGGGGAGAGCGTCGCGGCAATTTTTTGCAGCTCGATCATCGCCACGAACTCATTGGCGACCAGCTTGGTGGCCATAATGCCGCCCGCCGTCAGGGCATCCTGCGCCGGAATCCCGATAAGCCAGGCGAGCGGGTAAAACACGTAGCCCAGCAGTTGCTGGAAGCTCTGACCGAACAGCGTCAGGAACAGCGCATTCACCGCGCTGATAATGGCGATAAAGCCAATCAGCATCGCGAGAATAATCATCGCCACCTTAAAGCCCGCCAGAATGTACTCGCCGAGCATCTCGAAAAAGCTTTGTGATTCATGCAGCTTTTCAAGCTTCACTTCCGGCTCATCCTGCGGGCGCGTCGGGTTGATAACCGAGAGAATGATGAACGTGCTGAAGAGGTTAAGCACCAGGGCCGCCACCACATATTTCGCCTCGATCATCGACATATATGCGCCAACAATAGAGAGCGAAACGGTGGACATGGCGGTCGCCGCCATTGTGAACAGCCGACGCGAGGAGAGATCCGCCAGCACGCCTTTATAGGCGATAAAGTTTTCCGACTGGCCGAGGATCAGTGAACTGACAGCGTTAAAGGATTCCAGCTTACCCATGCCGTTAACTTTCGACAGCAGCGTACCGATGACGCGGATAAAAATTGGCAGAATGCGCCAGTGTTGCAGAATGCCGATGAGCGCGGAGATAAACACGATAGGGCAGAGCACGCCGAGAAACACAAACGCGAGGCCTTTCTGGCTCATGCCGCCGAAGACGAAATCGGTGCCCTGGGCCGCGAAGTGCAGCAGCGAGGAGAACGCCCCGGCAATCGACTGGATAACCAGCAGCCCGGCCTGTGCATGCAGGAAGAACCAGGCGAGCACCGCTTCAATCACAATCAGCTGAAGAATATAACGCAGGCGGATCTTTTTACGGTCAAAGCTTGCAAGCCACGCGAGCAGGAGGATCGCCACCACGGCGAAAATAAAATGCAGTATGGTTGTCATAGTTACGCAGGTGTCTGAAAGAAAAATAGTTAGCCACATAAAAACGGGCCGGTAAACAGCGCGCTAAGCATAATTTCCCGCATCGTTATCTGGCAAACGGAATAAGAAAAAGCGATGGCTGACTATTTTTCAGGTGAATGTTTCAGAGTGCGGTGGAAAGAGAAAACGCGGCGCCGGGCCAGCCAGTTTCGCTTATGGTTTCATTATGTGACTACTCAACTTCGCAACTTTTACACTTCGTCATACTTATCCCCACATTTCGCTTGTTTTTCTTTTGGCGGTAATGATAATCACTTTCACTCCCGTTTACGTTTCTTTGCATCAGTTGACCTGATTTCACACTTACAGGTGCCCAAATGTTTGTTCCTTTTCTGATTATGCTGCGTGAAGGCCTTGAAGCAGCGCTCATCGTCAGCCTTATCGCGAGCTATCTTAAACGCACCCAGCGCGGCAACTGGCTTGGCGTAATGTGGGCAGGCGTGTTTCTCGCCGCCGCGCTCTGCCTGGGCCTCGGTATTTTTATCAATGAAACCACCGGCGAGTTCCCGCAAAAAGAGCAGGAGCTGTTTGAAGGGCTTGTGGCGACGGTGGCCGTCGTGATCCTCACCTGGATGGTGTTCTGGATGCGTAAAGTCTCCCGCAACGTGAAAGGCGAACTGGAACAGGCCGTAGATCGCGCGCTGAAACGCCCTGGCGGTCACGGCTGGGCGCTCATCATGATGGTGTTTTTCGCGGTCGCGCGCGAGGGTCTGGAATCGGTCTTCTTCCTGCTGGCGGCGTTTGGCCAGGATGTCGGCGTCTGGCCGCCGCTCGGCGCGATGCTGGGCCTGGCCACCGCCGTGGTGCTCGGTTTTCTGCTCTACTGGGGCGGCATTCGTCTTAATCTCGGCGCGTTTTTCCGCTGGACCAGCCTCTTTATTCTGCTCGTTGCCGCCGGGCTCGCAGCGGGTGCCATTCGCGCGTTTCATGAAGCCGGACTGTGGAACCACTTCCAGGCCGTCGCGTTTGATTTCAGCAATGTGCTCTCTACGCATTCGCTCACCGGCACGCTGCTGGAAGGCATTTTCGGCTACCAGGAAGCGCCGACCGTCAGCGAAGTGGCGGTATGGTTTATCTATCTGATCCCGGCGCTGGCGTTTTATGCGCTGCCAGCGCGCGCCGGTGCGCGCGTCTCCGGGAACGCCTGATTTTTTGCCGCGCCCGTGCGCGTCTTAGTTACAACATACTTTTAGAGGGATGGTCATGACGAATCAACTTCGCCGTAGCGCGCTTTCCGTGACGCTGCTGGCGCTTATCAGCTCCGCCTTTGCCGCCCGCGCGGCGGATATTCCGCAGGTGAAAGTCACCGTAAACGACAAACAGTGCGAGCCGATGACGCTCACGGTGAACGCCGGTAAAACCCAGTTCATCATCCTGAACCACAGCCAGAAGGCGCTGGAGTGGGAAATCCTTAAAGGCGTGATGGTCGTCGAAGAGCGCGAAAACATCGCGCCAGGCTTTAGCCAGAAGATGACCGCTAACCTGGAGCCGGGCGAATATGACATGACCTGCGGCCTGCTGAGCAACCCGAAAGGCAAGCTTATCGTCAAAGCCGCCGGTGGTGAAAAAGCGGCGGCGAAGAGCGATCTGCTGTCGCTGGAAGGCGCCGTGACCGAGTATAAAACCTGGGTAAGCGCCGAAACCGCCGCGCTGGTTTCTGGCACCAAAGCCTTTACCGACGCGGTAAAAGCAGGCGATATCGCCAAAGCGAAATCCCTCTACGCGCCCACTCGCCAGCACTATGAGCGCATTGAGCCTATCGCCGAGCTGTTCTCCGATCTCGACGGCAGCATCGACGCCCGCGAAGATGATTACGAACAGAAAGCGGCCGACCCGAAATTCACCGGCTTCCACCGTCTGGAAAAAGCGCTGTTTGGCGATAACAGCGTCAAAGGCATGGCGCAGTATGCCGACAAGCTCAACAGCGACGTGCTGGAGCTACAAAAACGCATCAGCGAACTCGCGTTCCCGCCGGGCAAAGTCGTGGGCGGCGCGGCGGGCCTTATCGAGGAAGTGGCGGCCAGCAAAATCAGCGGTGAAGAAGATCGCTACAGCCACACCGACCTGTGGGATTTCCAGGCCAATATCGATGGCGCGCAGAAAATCGTGAATCTGCTGCGTCCGCAACTGCAAAAAGAGAACGCGCCGCTGCTCGCGAAAGTGGACGCGAACTTCAAAAAAGTGGATGCCATTCTTGCGAAATATCGCACCAAAGAGGGCTTTGAGACTTACGACAAGCTGACCGACGCTGACCGCAACGCGCTGAAGGGGCCGATTACCTCGCTTGCTGAAGATCTCTCGTTGCTGCGTGGCGTGCTCGGACTGGACTAAGCGTGATGCAAGAACATGATATTCACGGCGTACCGCAACCGGCGCGCCGCCGTCTGCTGAAAGGGCTGGGCGCGCTGACCGGCGCGCTCGCGGTCACCGGTGGTTGTCCGGTGGCGCATGGCGCGCAGCCGCAAAGTGCGCCCGGCACGCTGCCTCCGGACGCGCGTCAGGAGACGCAGCCGTTTTACGGCGCGCATCAGGCAGGCGTGCTGACGCCGCAGCAGGCGTCGATGATGCTGGTGGCTTTCGATGTGCTGGCGGGAAATAAAGCCGATCTCGAACGGCTGTTTCGTTTGCTGACCGACCGCATCGCGTTTTTAACCGCGGGCGGCCCGGCGCCGCAGACGCCGAACCCGCGTCTGCCGCCGATGGATTCCGGTATTCTGGGGCCGGTGATTGCGCCGGATAACCTGACGATCACCGTGTCGCTGGGACGTTCGCTGTTTGACGATCGCTACGGCCTTGCGCCGCAGATGCCGAAAAAGCTGCAAAAGATGGAGCGTTTCCCGAACGATTCGCTGGATGCGGCGCTGTGCCACGGCGATCTGCTCCTGCAAATCTGCGCCAATACCCAGGATACGGTGATCCATGCGCTGCGCGATATCATTAAGCACACGCCGGATCTGCTGAGCGTGCGCTGGAAGCGTGAAGGGTTTATCTCCGATCACGCGGCGCGCAGCCGTGGCAAAGAGACGCCGGTGAATTTGCTTGGCTTTAAAGACGGCACCGCGAACCCCGATACGCGTAATACCGCGTTAATGGACAGCGTGGTGTGGGTAACGCCGGATCAGGGCGAGCCCGCGTGGGCGGTGGGCGGCAGTTATCAGGCCGTGCGCATTATTCAGTTCCACGTGGAGTTCTGGGACCGCACGCCGCTCAAAGAGCAGCAGACGATTTTCGGGCGCGACAAACAGACCGGCGCGCCACTTGGTATGCAGCATGAGCATGACGTGCCGGACTACAGTAAAGATCCTGACGGTAACGTGATTGCGCTCGACAGCCACATCCGGCTCGCGAACCCGCGCACACCCGAGACGCAGTCCAGCCTGATGGTGCGCCGTGGCTACAGCTATTCGCTCGGCGTGACCAACGCAGGCCAGCTCGACATGGGCCTGCTGTTTGTCTGCTACCAGCACGATCTCGAAAAGGGATTTTTAACGGTGCAGAAGCGGCTTAACGGCGAGGCGCTGGAGGAGTATGTGAAGCCTATCGGCGGCGGCTATTTCTTTGTGCTGCCGGGGGTGGCGGATAAATCCCGCTTCCTTGCCGATGGCCTGCTGAAAGCCTGATAAAAAACCCCGCCACCACGGCGGGGTTTTTATTTTCATTTGCTAACAATTTTCGCGCGGATGTGGCAGAGCATTTTCGCGGCGGCTATTCTGTTGATACATTTCTGTAATATTTTTCTGTCATAAAAGATGCATCAGACGTTCAGTCTCAAAAGTTATCTTTTAGTAAATATTATGTTGCAAAGTTGATAATTTTTGTTGTACTTAAAGTGTTAGCGGTAGTTCCCCTCTGTGGCAGCAGTAGCACGATGGAGATCGCGAATGGTAGCGTCCAGAACTGGACTTAAACGGAAAACAACCCGCACCACCCGGCGCGGAGGAGCCTCCTCCGGCAGCGTTATCTCCACCCCCTCAGAAACGTTCAAAGCTTCTCACCCTGTTCCAGACGATGCGGTAAGCGGTGCGCGTAGCCGTACTACCGCGTCTTTTCGACCGGCAATCTATGGCTTAAAAGGAAGCCAAACCTCAAATGTTTGTGCGCATAATCGCGTCCATCAGCAGGACGCGGCTCATGTAAACCAACTTAACAAGGTGCCATCCATGGGAAGACAGAAAGCAGTGATCAAAGCTCGTCGTGAAGCAAGACGCGTTCTCAGACGAGATTCACGCAGCCACCGGCAGCGTGAAGAGGAATCGGTCACCACGCTTGTGCAAATGAGTGGCGTTGAAGCAATCGGCATGGCGCGGGACAGCCGCGATAACGCGCCGATTGTCGCTCGTACCGACGCTCAGGCGCATTATCTTGAGGCTATTGAGAGCAAACAGCTGATATTCGCCACCGGTGAAGCCGGATGCGGCAAAACGTTTATCAGCGCGGCGAAAGCCGCTGAGGCCCTGATTCATAAGGATGTCGACAGGATAATTGTCACCCGCCCGGTTCTGCAGGCCGATGAAGATCTCGGCTTCCTGCCCGGCGATATCTCTGAGAAGTTCGCCCCGTATTTCCGCCCGGTGTATGACGTGCTGGTGCGCCGTCTTGGTGCTTCCTTCATGCAATATTGCCTGCGCCCGGAAATCGGGAAAGTTGAGATTGCGCCGTTCGCCTATATGCGCGGACGTACCTTTGAGAACGCCGTCGTGATTCTGGACGAGGCCCAGAACGTGACAGCCGCGCAGATGAAGATGTTTTTAACCCGCCTCGGGGAGAACGTGACCGTGATAGTCAATGGCGACATCACCCAGTGCGATTTGCCGGCGGGCGTGCAGTCCGGCCTGAGCGACGCGCTGGCGCGTTTTGAGGAAGATGAGATGATTGGCATCGTGCGGTTCGGTAAAGCCGATTGCGTACGCTCCGCGCTCTGCCAGCGAACGCTTAACGCCTACGATTAAGCTCGCCTGATATCACCATGTAAAAGCCCAACGTGTGTTGGGCTTTTTTTGTTTTTATCTTTTGCGTTTTCTCTGTGGCTGGAAGGTGGGTGCGCTTGCGCTTACCCCCCTTATGGGCGGTTTTGCAGGGCAGGTAAGCGGAGCGCACCTGCCGTTTCGCAGACGAATGGTGGGTGCGCTTACGCTTACCCACCCTACGGCAGGTTTTGTAGGGCAGGTAAGCGGAGCGCACCTGCCAATGCAGGCGAATGGTGGGTGCGCTTGCGCTTACCCACTCTACGGAAGGTTTTGTAGGGCAGGTAAGCGGAGCGCACCTGCCGTTTTTCTGGCGCGATATAAAAACAAAAAAGCCTGAGGGTTAGCTCAGGCTCTTTCTTTGAATATGGCGGTGAGGGAGGGATTGATTCGGCCCGTTGGGCCTCACCCTGCGGGCAGTCAGCTCGCGTGGCTCGCAGACTGTCCCCCTGGCTGCGCCAGTGGTCGAACCCTGGTCGAGGCTTCTCATCCCTCCCGGGTCGGCGCGATATAAAAACAAAAAAGCCCGTACTCGCGTACAGGCTCTTTCTTTGAATATGGCGGTGAGGGAGGGATTCGAACCCTCGATACGTTGCCGTATACACACTTTCCAGGCGTGCTCCTTCAGCCACTCGGACACCTCACCATATTGTCTTGCTGCCTCGCGTAGCGGGGCAACGGGGCGCTACTATAGGGATCTGCATGAAAACGGTCAAGCAGATTTTTTTCTTTCTTTATCGTTCGGTTAAGGGTTAAACGAAATGGCGTTTTCTCCTGCAAAACCCGCCATTACAGCCCTCAATACCGCCTGATATCCCTTCATTCGCTTCGCTTATCGCGTTTTCTGTACCAGGCTTAAACCACAACTATGAGACAGAGAATGTGGAGCACTATGAAAGAGCGAAATCGTACTATCGGCATCGCGCCTTATGGCGGATCGGCGGGCGGCTGGGGCGCACTGAAGGCCGTTGCTGACGCTATCCGCGGCCAGATGTCGGTGAAGCAGGACGTGATTGCCCTGTTCAAAGTCAATCAGCCGCAGGGGTTTGACTGCCCAGGCTGCGCCTGGCCCGATCCGCAGCACGCCTCGTCGTTTGAGTTTTGCGAAAACGGCGCGAAAGCGGTCTCCTGGGAGGCCACCAGCAAACGCACCACGCCGGATTTTTTCGCGGCGCATACCGTCAGCGAACTTTGGGAGCGCAATGCGTTTGAGCTGGAAGGCGAGGGGCGACTGACGCACCCGATGAAATACGACGCGGCTAGCGATACCTATCAACCTATTGAATGGGAAACGGCGTTTCAGGAGATTGGCGAGCGCCTGCGCAGCTATGACGACCCGGACAGCGTGGAGTTTTACACCTCGGGGCGCGCCTCCAACGAAGCCGCATTCCTGTGGCAGCTTTTCGCCCGCGAATATGGCACCAACAACTTCCCGGATTGCTCCAACATGTGCCACGAACCGACCAGCGTCGGCTTGCCAGAATCTATCGGCGTCGGCAAAGGCACCGTAGAGCTTGACGATTTCGACCACTGCGACCTGGTGCTGTGCATCGGTCATAATCCCGGCACTAATCACCCGCGTATGCTCGGCACGCTGCGCGAAGTCTCGAAGCGCGGCGCGACTATTGTCGCTATAAACCCGCTTCGCGAGCGTGGCCTAGAGCGGTTTACCTCGCCGCAAAGCCCTATTGAGATGCTGTCGTTGAGTTCCACTGCGCTCGCCTCGACGTACTATAAAGTGCGCGTCGGCGGCGACGCGGCCATGCTCAAAGGCGTAATGAAAATTTTGCTCTCCATGCATGAAGAGGCGCTGGCGAACGGTGAGCCGGGCATCATTGATGAGGCGTTTATCCGTGAGCATACCGAAGGGTTTGAGGCGCTGAAGGCGGATCTCGACGCGACCGAGTGGGATCACATCCTGAAAGTCTCCGGTATGGAGCGCAAAGAAATCCAGAATGTCGCGCGTCTGTATGCAAAGGCGGAGCGGACCATTATCTGTTACGGCATGGGGATAACCCAGCATCAGTACGGCACCCAGAACGTGCAGCAGATCGCCAACCTCCTGCTGCTGCGCGGCAATATCGGCAAAAAAGGCGCAGGCATCTGCCCGCTGCGTGGGCATTCTAACGTGCAGGGCGACCGCACGGTGGGCATCACGGAGATCCCGCCGCAGTCGCTGCTTGACAGTATCGAGCGCGTTTTTGGTTTTAAACCGCCGCAGAAACACGGCCATGGCGCTGTCGCTGCGATTCAGGCGATGCGCGACGGTAAAGCCAAAGCGCTGCTGTGCCTGGGCGGTAATCTGGCCGAGGCGATTTCCGATCCGCAGGTCACATTTCCGGCCATGCACAATCTCGATTTAGTCGTACATATGGCGACCAAACTTAACCGTTCGCATTTGCTGCTCGGCAAGCACAACTATATTCTGCCGGTGCTGGGCCGCACGGAAACGGACGTGCAGGCGTCGGGCGAACAGAGCATTACCGTTGAGGATTCGATGTCGATGGTGCACGCCTCGCGGGGCATGCTGCAACCAGCGTCGCCGCACCTGCGCTCAGAGCCCGCTATCGTGGCGGGGCTTGCCAAAGCGACGCTGCCGGAGACGGTCGTCAACTGGGACAAAATGATCGGTGATTACAGTTTTATCCGTGACGCCATCGAGGCGGTGTTCCCGGCGTTCGCGAACTTCAATGAGCGCGTGAAGCAGCCGGGCGGTTTCCGTCTGCGCAACGCGGCCTCGGAGCGCGTCTGGAATACGCCATCCGGCAAGGCGCAGTTTAAGGTGATGCAGGGGATTAATGAGGATCCGCGATCGCTTAAGTGCCACGATCTGGTGCTGACCACGCTGCGCAGCCATGACCAGTACAATACGACGCTGTATGGCCTGAATGACCGCTACCGCGGCGTGACCGGGCGGCGCGACGTGTTGTTTATCAACCCGGATGAGGCAGAAAAACGCGAGCTGCGCGTGGGCGATCAGGTAAACGTGACCGCGCTTGATCCGGACGGCAATCCGACCTCGCGGCGGCTCAATAACCTGACAGTGGTGGTTATCGATATGGCTCCTGGCTCGGTGGGGGCCTATTACCCCGAGGCCAATGTGCTGGTGCCGCTGGACAGTCATGACACTCAAAGCGGGATCCCTGCTTACAAAAGTATCCCAATCGCGATGGAGCGCGTCGCCGAGCCGGTGACGACGTCGGGGGCGCGGCGCTAACCGGTGGGCACCTGCTTTCTCGCGGGCGTGGTGGGTGCGCTGGCGCTTACCCACCCTACGGCAGGTTTTGTAGGGCAGGTAAGCGGAGCGCACCTGCCGTTTTCCTGGCGCGATATAAAACAAAAAAGCCTGTACTTGCGTACAGGCTCTTTCATTGAATATGGCGGTGAGGGAGGGATTGATTCGGCCCGTTGGGCCTCACCCTGCGGGCAGTCAGCTCGCATGGCTCGCAGACTGTCCCCCTGGCTGCGCCAGTGGTCGAACCCGGGTCGAGGCTTCTCATCCCTCCCGGGTCGGCGCGATATAAAACAAAAAAGCCCGTACTCGCGTACAGGCTCTTTCTTTGAATATGGCGGTGAGGGAGGGATTCGAACCCTCGATACGTTGCCGTATACACACTTTCCAGGCGTGCTCCTTCAGCCACTCGGACACCTCACCATATTGTCATCCCGATGCTGTCGGGACGGGCGCTAATGTAGGGGAAAGGCCCATAGGCGTCAACGTAAATTTAGCGCTTTTCGGCGCGTTTAAACAAACTTCATACAAAATGCGCTTAAAACAACCATTTTTTATCTGGTCCCATGATCCGTTACAGGAATGAATATATGCGTTTTTTTTAATCGCTTACATTGACAGATTTCTTTAATCTGTGCGGCATAATCAAAAGCGATAAATAATTCGCATGGCAAATAATACAAAAAATAATGATTAAATCGCATGAATACAAGCCGAAGAAATTATCATCTATAGACTAATGAAACAGGCGTGCTGAAATAATTAGAGAGTAAGATAATATTCAATTAATATATATTTTGATTGAATGAAACAATGTAACAAGCACAAAATAAAATTTGCTATTTATCTGGAAACTTTAAAGAAAAATGAGGCAGGGAATTGTCAACTTATTTATCTGCGGATAATATGCGCGGGCATTTCATCATAGCGGATATTTATTCGCAAAAAAAATGGTTTTGGATTAACAATCAAGGAGAAGATATGAAAAAAAAACTCTGTTGGATGGCGCTTGCAGGCGCGCTGACATTTTATGCCGCTTCAGTTTTAGCCGCGGATGGTAAAATTAATTTCACAGGAAAAATTACCGATCAGGCATGTGAAATTGATGATGACGATAAAGTGCTGGATGTGGATCTGGGTGTCTATTCCGTTAATCAGTTTAACGCGACCGTCGGTGTTAAAACGCCGCCTATTCCTGTGAAGATTAAGCTCAAAAACTGCCCGGTTGTGGAATCAGGTGAAAACCCGCACTTTAGCGTTTATCTCACGGGCGATGCCGATCCGGTGAATAAAGATTACCTGAAAGTAGCAGATGGCGGTGCTACCGGCGTGGCGATTGTCATTACGGATGATGAAGGCACGCTTATTCCTATGAACCAGTTCTCTCAGCGTAAATTTGAAATTCCCGATGCGACGATGGATCTCAACCTCATTGCCTATTATGAGTCAACAAGCACCACGGTTGGCGCAGGGGTAGCTAACGGGACAACCGATATTACTTTTGATTATCGCTAATTAAGCAATTATTTAACGTATCATCAAGCCGTTAACACGGGTTAGCGGCTTGTTATTCTTCTTTCAAACTGAGTTGACTATGCGTGCGATGAGAAAATTTATTCTCAGGGTGAATCTTTTTATCTTTCTGCTCTTTATGGTAAATAACGTCACCGCCGGTGGTATTGTCGTTGGCGGTACTCGTATCATTTATGAGGGAAATAAAAAAGAGGCGGCACTGGGCGTTAAAAATAACAGCACTGAGAGCCCCTTTTTATTGCAAACGTGGGTGGATAACGGAGACGGGAAAACGCGCGGCCCTTTTATGGTCACACCGCCGCTATTTCGTATCGAGCCTTTAGAAGATCATGAATTGCGTATTGCGAAAACGGGTAGCCTGCCGGAGGATCGCGAATCGTTATTTTATCTGAATATCCGGGCCATCCCACCCTCATCTCAGGATGCGGTCAATACTCTCAAGCTCGTGGTGAAAACCCGCCTCAAGCTGTTTTACCGCCCGCAGGCGCTGGTTGCCGATGCGCAGACGGCTTATAAACAGCTCACATTTCATCTCGCCGGTGGTCAACTGGTGGCCGAAAACCCGACGCCCTTTTACATGGTATTTGACAGCCTGAAGGTGGGAACAACACGCATTCAGAGCGCTGATATGCTCGCGCCTTTCGCAAACCAGCACTTTACGCTGCCCGCAACAGAAACCGGGCGGGAGGTGAGCTGGCGCGTCATCAATGATTATGGCGGCGTGACAAAACCTGAGACTCGTCATTTGTGAGCCTGACAGCAAGGAATGCGCCAGTGAAAATAAACATTAATGCCTTAAACCCGGGGTTGCCCGGGCGTGCTTTCGCGTCGGTGCTGGCCACTACGCTGACCTTCACTGCGGGTGGCTTTGACAATGCTTGTGCGCAGGAGAAAGTCTGGTTTGATCCGGCGCTTATGGAGCAGGGTGATCCGGGCCAGCGGGGCGTCGATCTCTCCATTTTTAGCGTGAAAGACCAGCTCCCCGCGGGCAACTACCCGCTGCGCATTCGGCTTAACGACAGCGAAATGTTTACCCGAACGATTTCTCTGACGATGGATGCGAGCGGAGAAACCCATCCGGTTATTACGCCTGCGCTGTTACAGGAACTCAACGTCAAAACCGACGCCTATCCGGCGCTGGCGGCACTGGCACCGCTGGCACCGATTGAGGATATTGGCGCGCTGATCCCGGCGGCATCGGTGCGGCTTAATACGCATCGGATGGCGCTGGAAGTCAGTATTCCTCAGGCGGCGTTGCGACACACTGCCCGGGGCTATGTCGATCCACAATACTGGGATGACGGCGTCCCGGCGTTATTTAGCAACTACACGTTTAACGGTACGGATACGCATAGCGATGTGGGCGAGAGCGATTCTTCACGGTATCTCAACCTGCAGAACGGACTGAATATTGGCCCGTGGCGCGTTCGTAACTATTCCACCTGGAACAAAAGCGACGACGAGGCGCACTGGGACTCGATCTACACCTATGTGCAGCGGGATATTAAACCCTGGCGTTCACAGTTAACGCTTGGAGAAAGTTATTCCCCGTCAGCCATCTTTGACAGCGTGAAATTCAAAGGCGCGCAGCTCGCATCCGACGATAATATGCTGCCTGACAGTCTGCGCGGGTTTGCGCCGGTTATCCGGGGCATCGCAAATTCCAGTGCCGAAGTGACGGTACGCCAGAATGGCTACATCATTTTTCGCGATACCGTGGCGCCGGGGGCGTTTGAAATCAGCGATCTCTATCCCACCTCGCATAGCGGCGATCTGGAGGTCACCATTAAAGAGGCTGATGGCAAAGAGCGACGTTTCATTCAGCCCTTTTCCGCCGTACCGATCATGCAGCGGCCTGGTCAGGTGAAATACAGCCTGACGGCGGGTGAGTACGATCCAAACAGTGCTGAAGATGCTACACCGACGTTTGCACAGGGGACGATGATTTATGGCGTCAATAATCAGCTGACGCTTTACGGCGGTGCAATGGGCGCTGATACCTGGCAGGCCGCCGCGTTAGGGGTAGGCGTTGGGCTGGATGAATGGGGGTCGGTCTCACTTGATATCACGCATGCGCGCAGCCAGTTACAGAATGACACCACATCGTCAGGCGAGTCTTATCGTTTTCAGTACTCCAAAAACATTGCGCTGACGGACACCTCCATCACACTTGCCGGATACCGGTATTCCACCAGTGGTTACTTCGGCTTTGACGAAGCAAGCCATGACGCATCCTGGTTCGACGATCGCTACGGCGGGTACTATCAGCAGCGTAGCCAGCTACAAATCAGCATTAGTCAGACGCTCGACAGCATGGGTTCATTTTACCTGAACGGCTATCAGCGTGATTTCTGGAATCGCACGGATAAAGAACAGAACCTTTCTACTGGTTTCGCCTTCTCAGCAGCAGGTGCGACATGGTCGCTCTCCGCCACGTGGAATAAAACGCAAGAGCAGACTGACCGGCAAATTGCACTCAGCGTCAGCGTGCCGTTGAGCCGTTGGCTCTCTAACAGCTGGGCGACGTTTAACGTGAGCCAGAATCAGGATGGCGACACGCGTTACCAGAGCGGCCTCAGTGGCACGCTGATGGATGACGGCAGGCTTAGCTATTCGCTTCAGCAGAGCTATAACCAGGCGGGACAAGAAGGCGATAACACCGCCGACAGCAGCGCTGATGTAAACTACAAATCACGTTTCGCCAATATGAGCCTGGGGTATTACCACGCCGATGATTCGCAGCAGTGGAATTACGGTGTCTCTGGCGCGCTGGTGGTCCACCCTCATGGCATCACCTTTTCTCAGCCGCTCGGCGACGCTTTTGCGCTGGTGGATACCAATGGCGCAGGCGATATCCGCTTTAAAAATCAGGCCGGGGTGGCAACCGACTGGCTGGGCTATGCCGTCATTCCCTGGCTCACACCCTATGAGAGAAATGAACTGTCGCTTGATACCACCACACTGCCCGCGGGTGTCGATGCCGACAACACGCACATGACGCTTATCCCGAACAAAGGCGCACTGGTTTATGCCCGTTTTGACGCGCGTAAAGGATCTCGGGTGTTGCTGACCCTGCGACAGGCGAACGGTCAGCCTGTGCCGTTTGGCGCACTGGTCACGCTGGAGGGTATTGAAAACTATGAAAGTATGGTGGGTGAGGGCGGCGTGGTGTATCTGTCCGGCGTCAAACAGAACGGTATGGCGCAGGTGAAATGGGGCAACCATTCCGGGCAAACAGTGCAAAGCGCCTGTTGTTTTACACGACGCGGCATCAGGCGAAAGTGATTTGCTATCGCTGACCGCCGTGTGCCGATAATAAGAGAACGACCTTATGTTAAGAAAACTATCTGGCGTAATAGTGGTTTGCGCGGCGCTAAACACACCGCATTTGCAGGCAGCTACGGGTTTCTGCAATACCACGAACGGCCCCAAAATTTATACCGTCGATGCGAGCATGTCGGTCTCCGATCCTGATAATAACCAGACCGGGAAAACATTTACCGAACGGTTTGGTTCCTCAGAAAATTACAGCGCGCATTGCGATTGCGATGATAGCGACCTCAACAAAGATCCGCACCCAGGCGCGTACTATAAAGGTGAGTATCTGGCCCCCGCCACTCAATATGGCAGCGCATATTATATACATGTTAATGACAATATTGAGCTTGCGGCGGCCATCAACATCGCTAATGTGGGGGATGTGCAGGTGCCATTTACCGATATCTGGAACAAAAAAAATAATGGCTGTTCACTTAACAGTTTTACTACCGGGCAGAGTGGCGTGCTGGCATTTCGCATCAGCAAGCCTTTTTTTGGGCAGATGACGATTCCGCAAATGGCTGTGGCGGCGATTTACGGCACCGTAAGGCCAGGTCAATATTCCAGCGAGCCGATGGCTAAAGTCTTCGTTGAAGGCACTATCACCGTGCCGCAAAGCTGTGAAATCAATGCAGGCGAGGTGATCTCCGTAGATTTCGGCACCATTTTTGCCAAAAATTTCGCAACACGCGGCCATAAACCGGAAGGATTCGTGGATAAAAAAACAACCATTGCCTATATCTGTAAAAATATCAGCGATGGCGTGACGTTAACGATGACGTTTTCCGGCGCGCCAGCGAACAGCATCCCGGAGGCGCTCGCCACCACAAACCCGGATGTCGGAGTATTGCTTAAAGACGACGGCGAGCAGGTCATCCCTATAAACACAGGAGAAGTGCCAATGCCGCTGGATCCGTCAACCGATATGACCAACCGCACTGGCAAGGTCGATATCCTTACGGCACCGGTGAACCTTAGCGGTAATACGCCGCAAATGGGTGAATTTTCCGGCTCAGCATCAATCACCATCGATATTCGCTAATCCTTTTCGCTTTTCCTCTGACAGCTGCCCCAAAGGCGGCTGATTTTGTTATGGTTAATCCCATTAACCTGTCAGGAGAAGCGCCGTGGACATCCTCTTTTACCATCCCACTTTTGATATCAGCGAATGGGCGGTTTTATTGCAACGCCATCTGCCGCAGGCGCGCTTGCGCGCCTGGCAGCCCGGCGATAACGCCGCCGCAGATTACGCGCTGGTCTGGCATCCCCCGTATGACATGCTGCGCGGACGCGTGGATCTGAAGGCGATTTTCGCCCTCGGCGCGGGCGTCGATTCGCTGTTAAGTCGTTTGAATGAATACCCGGATCTGCTGCCGTCCGGCGTGCCGCTGTATCGGATGGAGGATACCGGTATGGCCGCCCAAATGCAGGAGTACGCCATAAGCCAGGTGCTGCACTGGTTCCGCCGCTTCGACGATTACGCCGCGCTACAGCGCGAGGCGCGCTGGGAGCCGCTTGAGGAGTATCGCCATGCGGATTTCCAGGTAGGCGTCCTCGGCGCGGGCGTGCTCGGCGGCCAGGTGGCGCAGAGTCTGAGCCGCATGGGGTTTCCTGTGCGCTGCTGGAGCCGCAGCCGCAAAGCGCTGCCTGGCGTTGAAAGCTTTGCGGGGCCCGATGAACTACCAGCTTTTCTGCGCGGCACACGGGTGCTGATTAATCTCCTGCCCAACACGCCGGAAACGGTGGGCATTATTAACGCGCAGTTGCTGGCGGCGCTTAACGACAACGCGTATGTCCTGAACCTGGCGCGCGGTGTACATCTGGTGGAGGAAGATCTACTGGCCGCGCTGGATCGCGGGAAAGTGAAGGGCGCGATGCTGGATGTTTTTCATCAGGAGCCATTGCCAGCCGATAGCCCCCTGTGGCGACACCCGCGCGTGCGCATTACGCCTCACGTGGCGGCTGTTACCCGGCCTGAAGAAGCGGTGGCCTTTATCGCACAGAGTATTACGCGAATCGAGCGCGGCGATATACCACCGAATCAGGTGGACGTGGCTCGCGGCTACTAGCGCCCCGGCGATTCGGCTAAAAATCGCCGGGGATACCTGTTATCCTTGCATAAAATCACAGAGGAGAGCGCCATGTATCCCGTTGACCTGCATATGCACACCGTCGCCAGCACCCATGCCTACAGCAACCTGCATGATTACATCGCCGCGGCGAAGCAAAAAGGTGTCCGGCTTCTGGCTATCACCGATCACGGCCCGGACATGGCGGATGCGCCGCATCACTGGCACTTTATTAATATGCGTATCTGGCCGCGCGTCGTGGATGGCGTCGGCATTCTGCGCGGTATTGAAGCGAATATTAAAAACCGCGAAGGCGAGATTGACTGCACCGGCCCGATGCTCGATTCACTCGATCTGATTGTTGCGGGCTTCCACGAGCCGGTATTTGCGCCGCAGGATAAAGACGCCAATACCGAAGCGATGATCGCGACGATGGCAAGCGGCACGGTGCATATCATCAGCCACCCCGGAAACCCGAAATATCCCGTCGATATTCCGGCTGTCGCCGCTGCTGCCGCCAAATATCAGGTCGCGCTTGAAATTAATAACTCATCGTTTACCCACTCCCGTAAAGGCAGCGGACCAAACTGCAAAGCGATCGCCGCCGCAGTACGCGATGCGGGCGGCTGGGTGGCGCTGGGTTCGGACTCCCATACTGCGTTTACGCTCGGCGATTTCCATGAATGCCGCAAGGTGCTGGATGAGGTCGATTTCCCGGAAGATCGCATCCTTAACGTGTCGCCGCGCCGTCTGCTCAATTTTCTTGAAACCCGCGGAATGACGCCGATTGCTGAATTTGTCGCCCTTTAATTTTGTCTGAAATGGAATCTGTTAATGAATGAGTTTTCAATAATTTGCCGCCTGCTCGGCTCGCTCTGGTACCGTGCGCCGCAGGATCCGGTTGTGGCACCGATTTACGGTCTTATCCGCGAAGGCAAGCTCGCGCAGAACTGGCCGCTTGAGCAGGATGAGCTACTGGCGCGGCTGCAAAAAAATGCCCAGCCGGACGCCGTCGAGGCAGATTATCAGGCGCTGTTTGGTCAGGATGACGCCCGGGTGTCGCCGCTGCGTTCCGCCTGGGTGGCAGAGAGTAGCGAGCAGGAGATTCGCGCCTTTTTAACCGCGCGCGGCATGCCGCTCGGCGAGGCGGCGGCGGATCATTTTGGTCTGCTGCTGCTGGCGGCCTCATGGCTTGAAGATCAGTCTGCGGAAGATGAAATTGAGGCGCAGGAAACCTTATTCGGCGAGTTCCTGATCCCATGGTATGAAACGTTCCTCGGCAAAGTGGAAGCGCACGCCGCCACGTCATTCTGGCGCACGCTGGCGCAGATCACGCGTGAAGCCATCCAGGCGATGTGGGAAGAACTGCAGGAAGAGGAAGAAGAGGGGGATGCGGAGTAATTTTTATATGTGATTAGCGTCACATATAAAATGTAACTCACTGTGCGTTATTTCATGTGACGTGCGACAGATCGCATTTCTTCGGCGGCGTTTTGTTAAGATACGCCGCCATGAACAGACACTTTTCTCTCGCATTAACGACTGGCCTGCTTTCCGCCCTCTGGGCGTGGGCCGCCGTCGCACTCGGCCTGCCTTCCTGGGCAGGCTTTCTCGGCTGTACGGCCTGGTTCGCCAGCCCCAAAGGCGGCGTTACTGGCTTTCTGACTATTCTCTTTACGCTTGGCAGCGGTGTGCTGTGGGCGCAGGTAATTATCGCCGGTAGCGCTGTAGCGCCTGGAATCACGTGGTTAAGCTACGCCATGACCGGTGTAGTGGCGTTTCTAATGTGTATTCAGTCGCGCCAGACGCTACTCAGTTTTGTTCCAGGGACGTTTATCGGTGCCTGCGCCACGTTTGCCGCACAGGGCGACTGGAAAAGCGTGCTGCCCGCGCTGCTGCTGGGCCTGCTCTTTGGCGTAGCGATGAAAGCGAGTGGGCAATGGCTTGCCGGACGCGCAGCGCCAAAAAGCACCACGGTTGCTGAGTGAAATAAAACCCGCTTAGGCGGGTTTTATTGTTTTTCGCCTTGACGCTGCCGTGTTCCGTTTTCCTTAAGCTCTGTTAGTCCTGATTAAGCGCTTTACTCATTCCCCATCCCTCACTTTTTTTGCTCTGGCCTCTTCCCTGATCTTTAATTGTAATTTATATGTTAATAGTAAGTTAAAATAACAATACCTCAGGGGAACTATTATGATCTTTACGTCATTGCGTATTGCCGCTATTAGCGCTGCACTTGCATCTTTCTCTGGCGCAACCCTGGCGCAGTCGGTTGGAACGATTACCTTTCATGGCGCGATTGTTGAAGAAGGCTGTGCGGTCGCGCACCAGACGACGCACATTGAAGTATCGTGCTCGCATGGCACTAAGATGTACCGACAGACGCTCTCTCTGCGCGGCTCGGGTGTACGCGAACGCCATTCTGAGTGGGTGCACAGCCGCCTCGATTACCTCAATCCCTCGCATACGATGGGTATCCTGACACTGACCTACCGTTAAGCAGGTTTTGGCGGCAGCCTCCCGGTGTGCTGTTCTACACTTTAGGGAACACAAATGGTCAGGAGAGAAGTATGTCCGGACGTATCAATGTGGTGCAGGGTGATATCACCCTCATCGATGTCGACGTTATCGTCAACGCCGCCAATCCCTCATTGATGGGCGGCGGCGGGGTGGATGGCGCAATTCATCGTGCCGCCGGACCGGCGCTACTCGCCGCCTGCAGGCAGGTGCGCCAGCAGCAGGGCGAATGTCAGCCAGGCCACGCGGTGATAACTGAAGCGGGCGATCTCGCCGCGAAAGCCGTCGTACATACGGTGGGCCCGGTCTGGCGCGGGGGGCAGGATAACGAACCGCAACTGCTGGCGGATGCCTATCGCAACAGTCTTCAGCTTGTCGCCGCCAATGGTTACAACAGTGTGGCGTTCCCGGCGATCAGCACCGGTATCTACGGTTACCCGAAAGCGGCAGCGGCGCAAATCGCCTTTGAGACCGTTTCAGACTATCTCACCAGGCACCCTCAACCGAAGCAGGTATACTTTGTCTGCTATGACGAAGAAAACTTCCTGCTTTACCAGCGGTTACTGGGACAATACGACGAACAGCCGGGCGCATAACACCCGGCTCGGACGCGCTATCGCCCCGACGACGGCGCAGCACCCCAACCACAGTGGTTTACATCCGCTTGATGACAGCCTCGACGCCTTCGCCGCCCGCTACCTGCTGGCGGAGATGGCGGAGCAGACTATCGACGTCCAGTACTATATCTGGGAAGACGATATGTCCGGGCGGTTGCTGTTTGGCGCACTGCTGGCGGCGGCGCGACGCGGCGTGCGGGTGCGTATTCTGCTGGATGATAACAATACGGTGGGCATGGACAGCACGCTGCGGCTGCTGAATGCCCATCCGAATATTGAAATCCGTCTTTTTAACCCTTTCTCTTTTCGAACGCTACGCGCGCTCGGTTATCTCACCGATTTCGCCAGGCTCAACCGCCGGATGCATAACAAAAGCTTCACGGTGGATGGCGAAGTGACGATCATTGGCGGGCGCAACGTCGGCGATGCCTATTTTGGGGCAGGCGAACAGCCGCTGTTCTCCGATCTCGACGTGCTGGCGATTGGCCCGGTGGTGGCGGAGGTCACACAGGATTTCGAGCGCTACTGGCGCAGCCGGTCAGTCTCGACGCTGGATAACGTGCTGGACGTCAAGGACGAAGAGATAGACGCCCGCGTGCAGTTGCCGCCGCACTGGAAGGACGATCCGGTGGCGCAGCGCTACCTTGAGCGTCTGGAGAGTACGCGTTTTGCGAGCTATATCGAAACACGCACGCTCCCGCTTGTGTGGGCCAAAACGCGGCTGTTAAGCGACGATCCGCGCAAAGGGCAGGGGAGAGCGCGCCGACATACCCTCCTTCCGCAGCGCATGATGACGCACATCGGCGAGCCCAAATCGCAGTTCGATATCATCTCCTCCTATTTTGTGCCGACACGCGGCGGCGTGGCGATGCTACTGGCGCTGCGTCGTAAAGGCGTGAGGATCGCCATACTCACCAATTCGCTGGCGGCGAACGATGTCGCGGTCGTTCACGCGGGGTACGCACGCTGGCGTAAAAAACTGCTGCGTCACGGCGTCGAACTGTATGAGCTGAAACCGACGCGTGAGGCCGGGCGTGTACCGCATGACCGCGGGCTGACCGGCAATTCCGGCTCCAGCCTGCATGCCAAAACCTTCAGCGTCGATGGAAATCAGGTGTTTATCGGCTCGTTTAATTTCGATCCGCGCTCGGCGATGCTCAATACCGAAATGGGTTTTGTGATTGAAAGCGAAACGCTGGCGGGCGCGATTCATAAGCGCTTTACGCGTACGCGGCGCGAGGCGGCCTGGGCGCTACGTCTTGACCGCTGGGGGCGCATCAACTGGATAGAAGAGAAAGACGGTCAGGAGATTGTCTGGAAAAAGGAGCCGAAAACGCGCTTCTGGCAGCGCCTTTTGGTGCGCCTTGTGTATCGTCTGCCGGTTGAGTGGATGCTCTGAAAGCACGCGCCGCGAGGGCGCGTGTCACTATCACCCCGTCGCGGTACCCGGCGACGGGGTTTTATTTTGCGGCTTGCCTGAGAACAGAAAGCGTAGTAGCGGAATGCGCAGATGGGCCTCATACAGCGCCACCGCAATGCCAATCACAAACACCAGGCCTGCGATAAAGCCCAGCGCGTTAGAGTGAATGTGCGGCGTGATATACGCGCCGAAGAACAGCGTCAGCGGGTGGTGCACCAGATAGATAAACAGCGAAGCGTTAACAAAGTAGGTGACCCGCGCCGATTTGAAATTCAGCAGGCGGTGGCCGAGCGAGAACACCACATTCACCATCCACAGGCCCATCAGCATGCTAATAACGTTGTCAGTTTCATACATCCAGGCGTCGCCGCTGCCGTATCGCTGGTTCAGCAGATAGGCGACAAAGGCCACGGTCGAGCCCACCGCGCAGCCAGGCGAGAACGTCGTAAAACGGTTTTTCAGCGAGGCGTGTTTAAACGCCAGCGCGCCGAGAATAAAAAACGGCGAATAAAACAGGGTCTGCATCACCACAAAATTAAACAGCCCGTCGCTTAATATCGGCGCATAGACGATAAAAATAAAACGGCGCAAAGCAGCAAACGCGACGCCAAAAAGTAAAAACAACGCTGAGAGTTTTCCTAATGTCAGTCGTTCAGCCAGCGCCGCGCTTTTTTCTTCCGGGACGTTTTTTATCCACTGAAATATCAGCAGACCGAGCGTCGTGAAAACCACCAGCACTAACAAAAACCATAAATGCGACGTGAGTTCCCACACCAGCGTATTGTATTTGTCGTAACCGGAAAGCGTATGCCAGCTATCGGCGCGGCCTTTGACATATTGCAGCATCAAAAATTGCGGCAGTGTGAGCAAGGGGATCGCGGTCAGCATCGGAATGCCGACACGCTCCACGCGTACTTTCCACCAGCGTTTTCTTGGGTAACGCAGGAACAGCATGTAGGAAAAATATCCTGAAATAACAAAGAAGACCTGCATGCGGAAGGCGTGGATGAAGTCATTGAACACTGTCAGGCCTTCAGAGGGCGTCAGGCTGTTAACGTGCCACTGATGCGTGGAATAGATCAGCGAAATATGAAACGGGATGCCAAGGAGCATCAACCATGCGCGTATGGAATCGAGAAAAAATTCTCTCTGTGTTGGTGTCGTCATATCACTCCATAAAATCTCGGACTATTCGCCTTATCCCTCAGGCTGATTCTGTTTTAGATTCGGCCCCCACCCTACAGGAAGGCCGCGACACAGTCTCCAGGACAAATTCGCAAAGCGAAAATGGCGCGCATTCATTTGCTTAATCGCTGAACCGACGTGCTGAACAAAGCGGGGATTGTGTTGTCGGAAACCGCAAGTTTCCATTAAAATGGATCGGATTGATTTAAGCACACAAAGGGGGAAGTGCTTAGTTATATGAAACATAAAACACAGATGATGAAAATGGGTTGGCTGGGTGCAGCAGTGATGTTGTCACTTTATACCACTTCAGGTTGGGCCTTCACTATCGACGACGTCGCAAAACAGGCGAAATCCTTAGCGGGAAAAAGCTATGAAGCGCCGAAAAGCAACCTGCCCTCCGTTTTCCGCGATATGAAATACGCGGACTACCAACAGATCCAGTTCAATCACGACAAAGCCTACTGGAGCAAAATCAAAACCCCGTTCAAGCTTGAATTCTACCATCAGGGTATGTACTTCGACACGCCGGTTGCCCTTAACGAGGTGACGGCCAATACGGTTCGCAAAATTAAGTACAGCCCGGATTATTTCAATTTCGGTAATGTGCAGCACGACAAAGATACGGTTAAAGATCTGGGCTTTGCTGGTTTCAAAGTGCTCTACCCGATCAACAGCAAAGATAAAAACGACGAAATCGTCAGCATGCTCGGCGCGAGCTACTTCCGCGTGATTGGTCAGGGCCAGGTGTACGGGCTTTCCGCGCGCGGTCTGGCTATCGACACCGCGCTGCCCTCTGGCGAAGAGTTCCCGCGCTTTCGCGAGTTCTGGATTGAGCGTCCTAAACCGACCGACAAACGCCTGACGATTTACGCGCTGCTGGATTCTCCGCGCGCGACTGGCGCCTATCGCTTCATCATCACCCCCGGTCGCGATACGGTTGTGGATGTACAGTCGAAAGTCTACCTTCGCGATAAAGTGGGCAAACTGGGCGTTGCACCGCTGACCAGCATGTTCCTCTTCGGGCCGAACCAGCCGTCGCCGGCGACTAACTACCGCCCGGAACTGCATGACTCCAACGGTCTTTCCCTGCACGCCGGTAACGGCGAGTGGATCTGGCGTCCGCTGAATAACCCGAAACATCTCGCGGTCAGCACGTTTACCACCGAAAACCCGCAGGGCTTTGGCCTGTTGCAGCGTGGCCGTCAGTTCTCCCGTTTTGAAGATATTGACGACCGCTACGATCTGCGTCCGAGCGCGTGGGTCACCCCGCAAGGGCAGTGGGGGAAAGGCAAAATCGAGCTGGTGGAAATTCCAACCAACGACGAAACCAACGATAACATCGTCGCTTACTGGACGCCGGATCAGCTGCCGGATCCGGGCAAGGAGATGAATTTCAAATACACCATCACCTTTAGCCGTGACGAAGACAAACTGCACGCGCCGGAAAACGCGTGGGTGCTGCAGACGCGTCGTTCCACGGGCGATGTGAAACAGTCCAATCTCATTCGTCAGCCGGACGGTACCATCGCGTTTGTGGTGGATTTCACCGGCACCGAAATGCAAAAGCTGCCGGACAACACGCCGGTGACCGCTCAGGCGAGCATTGGCGATAACGGCGAAATCGTAGAAAACAGCGTGCGCTACAACCCGGTCACCAAAGGTTGGCGTATGACGCTTCGCGTGAAAATCAAAGACGCCAAGAAAACCACTGAAATGCGCGCTGCCCTTGTGAATGGCGACCAGCCGCTGAGTGAAACCTGGAGCTATCAGCTACCTGCCAATGAATAAGTCTACTGAGTATATCGACCTGCTGCCGCTTTCTGACGCTGAGAAAGCGGCGCTGCCGACATCGGACATGCAGGCCCTTCATCAGGCGCTGGACGCTGAAGGGCGCGTCTGGGCCCGCGAGGATGATTCCCCGCTGGGCTCGGTGAAAACGCGTCTCGAACAGCGCTGGTCAGACTCGCTCAAGGGCGATCAACTGATCAAAGACGATGAAGGCCGCACCCAGATCCAGGCCATGCCAAAGGCAACACGTTCCTCCATGTTCCCGGACCCGTGGCGCACCAACCCGATTGGGCGCTTCTGGGACCGTCTGCGCGGTCGTGAAGTGCTGCCGCGCTACATGGCGGGGCTGACGAAAGAAGAGCGCGCCGCGGAGCAGAAATGGCGTACGGTCGGCACCATCCGCCGTTACATTCTGCTGCTGCTGACGCTCTCTCAGACCGTCGTCGCCACCTGGTATATGAAAACCATTCTGCCGTATCAGGGCTGGGCGCTGATCAATCCGGCGGACATGATGGGCCAGGACTGGCTGGTGTCGCTGATGCAACTGCTGCCGTATGTGCTGCAAAGCGGCATCCTTATCCTGTTCGCTATCCTGTTCTGCTGGGTGAGCGCCGGGTTCTGGACGGCGCTGATGGGCTTTTTGCAGCTGCTTATCGGTAAAGATAAGTACAGCATCTCCGCCTCGACGGTGGGCGACGAGCCGATAAACCCTGAGCACCGCACTGCGCTTATCATGCCTATCTGTAACGAAGACGTGGATCGCGTCTTCGCGGGCCTGCGCGCCACCTGGGAGTCGGTGAAAGCCACCGGCCAGCAGGCGCACTTCGACGTGTATATCCTGAGCGACAGTTACAATCCGGATATCTGCGTTGCCGAGCAGAAAGCCTGGATGGAGCTGATTGCCGAAGTGCAGGGCGAAGGGCAGATTTTCTATCGCCGCCGTCGCCGTCGTGTGAAGCGTAAAAGCGGCAACATCGACGATTTCTGCCGCCGCTGGGGCAACCAGTACAGCTACATGGTGGTGCTGGACGCCGACTCCGTGATGACGGGCGACTGTCTGACCGGTCTGGTGCGTCTGATGGAAGCGAACCCGAACGCCGGGATCATCCAGTCGTCGCCGAAAGCCTCCGGGATGGACACGCTCTATGCTCGCTGCCAGCAATTTGCAACACGCGTTTACGGGCCTCTGTTTACCGCCGGCCTGCACTTCTGGCAACTGGGCGAATCGCACTACTGGGGCCATAACGCGATTATCCGCGTGAAGCCGTTTATCGAGCACTGTGCGCTGGCACCGCTCCCGGGCGAGGGCTCTTTCGCAGGCTCTATCCTCTCCCACGACTTTGTGGAAGCGGCGCTGATGCGTCGTGCAGGCTGGGGCGTATGGATTGCCTACGATCTGCCGGGCTCTTATGAAGAGCTGCCGCCGAACCTGCTGGATGAGCTTAAGCGCGACCGTCGCTGGTGTCATGGCAACCTGATGAACTTCCGTCTGTTCCTTGTTAAAGGGATGCACCCGGTTCACCGCGCGGTGTTCCTGACGGGCGTGATGTCTTATCTGTCAGCGCCGCTCTGGTTCCTGTTCCTGGCGCTCTCGACGGCATTGCAGGTAGTACACGCGCTCACCGAGCCGCAATACTTCCTCCAGCCGCGTCAGCTCTTCCCGGTGTGGCCGCAGTGGCGTCCTGAGCTCGCGATAGCGCTGTTTGCTTCAACGATGGTGCTGCTGTTCCTGCCGAAGCTTTTGAGCGTCATTCTCATCTGGTGTAAAGGCCCGAAAGAATACGGCGGTTTCCTGCGCGTGACGCTCTCTCTGCTGCTGGAAGTGCTGTTTTCGGTACTGCTGGCGCCGGTGCGTATGCTGTTCCACACCGTGTTTGTGGTGAGCGCGTTCCTTGGCTGGGAAGTGGTCTGGAACTCGCCGCAGCGCGACGACGACTCCACCCCGTGGAGCGAAGCGTTCATGCGTCATGGCTCTCAGCTGTTGCTGGGGCTGGTGTGGGCGGTCGGCATGGCGTGGCTTGATCTGCGCTTCCTGTTCTGGCTGGCGCCTATCGTGTTCTCGCTTATCCTGTCGCCGTTTGTGTCGGTGATTTCGAGCCGCGCGACCGTCGGCCTGCGCACCAAACGCTGGAAGCTGTTCCTGATCCCGGAAGAGTATTCGCCGCCGCAGGTGCTGGTGGATACCGACCGTTATCTGGTGCTCAACCGAAGCCGTTCACTGGACGATGGCTTTATGCACGCGGTGTTCCATCCGTCGTTTAACGCGCTGGCAACCGCCATGGCGACCGCGCGTCACCGCGCAAGCCACGTGCTGGAAATTGCCCGCGATCGTCATGTCGAGCAGGCGCTGAACGATACGCCGGAGAAACTGAACCGCGACCGCCGTCTGGTACTGTTGAGCGATCCGGTTACGATGGCGCGTATGCACTACCGCGTCTGGGCACACCCGGAGCGCTATTCATCCTGGGTAAATCATTATGAGACGCTGAAGCTTAACCCGCAGGCATTAAGCACGCCGTAAGCGTTAAGCGTAGTGAAATGAAAATGCCGGCCATTAAGGCCGGCATTTTTTTGCCCGCAGGACGGGCTGTTATACTGCATACATAACGTTAAAACGCGAGGTCGCCTTTGAGAATTATCGCCGTTCTGCTTGCCGTCTGGATGCTCTGCGGTTGTGGCAGCATCATCAGTCGCGCCGTGCCGGGGCAGGGGCATGGCAACCAGTATTACCCCGGCGTGCAGTGGGATGTGCGCGACAGGCCGTGGCGTTTTATCCTGATGCTCGACCTGCCGTTTTCACTTATCTTCGATACGCTGCTGTTGCCGGTTGATATGCATCACGGCCCGTATGAGTAACGCTTAGCGGGTGGTGTCCCACTCATCCGCCGCGGTGCGTCCCTCTTCGGTGTCCAGCGGCGGCTCCAGCTGAAATTCGCCCTCATCCCATTCATGCAGGGTATTTTCTTCCTGCCACTCCTGGCGCAGCTCAATCTCATCGAAATCGCCGTCAAACACGCTCTGTGCGGCATCGCCGGTTAACACGGTCAGGCAGTCGCCTTCGTCGGTTTCATCGGCGAAGAATTCTGCCTGCCACATGATCTCCCCGTCCTGCAGCACATATTTTTGCATATTGAACAGCTCGACAACCGCGTCCTCTTCCTCAACTCCCGGATTCGCGGCGAGGAACTCTTCGCGTGCTGCGTCAATGGCTTCTTCAAGCGTGGCGTACATAGTCATAGCTTTCTCCCTGAACGGACATGGTTGTTTCAGGAAAGAATAGTCGAAGATTGCGGTTTGCAAGTATGAATGGAAAAAATTTGGAAGGGGCGAGGCCCGCACGCGCCTAAGGCACGGCGGGCGAAAAGGTTTAGTAGCGGGACGGCACGCCTTCCGGGCGCGTTTTAAAGCGGCGGTGCAGCCACATATATTGATCCGGCGCCATCAGAATGCACTTCTCAACGATGCTATTCATCCAGGCGGCGGTCTCTTCGGCGCTGCCAAGCGGCGGCGCGCACTCCGGCTCCAGCGCAATCAGTTCGTAGCCGCTGCCGTCCGCTTTACGGCGCGGCACGAACGGCACGATGCAGGCCTTCGACATTTTCGCGAGCATCCAGGTGCCGGACGTCGTGGCGGCCTGATCGACTGCGAAAAATGGCACAAACACGCTGTTTCGCGGGCCGTAGTCATGGTCCGGCGCATACCAGATGATCTCGCCGCCTTTCAGCGCCTTGATCATCCCTTTGAGATCCTTACGGTCGAGCATCGTTTTATTGGAGCGCAGACGGCCCCAGGTTTGCAGCCAGTCGAGCAGGGGGTTGTCGTTCGGGCGATAGACCCCGATGCCCGGCGTATGCATCCCGAAGATGCGCGCGCCAAGCTCAAGCGTCAGAAAATGCACGCCGATAAGCAAAATGCCCTGTTTTTGCGCCAGCAGCGCTTTCACGGGTTCCACGCCGGACACCTCTGTCCAGCGCTCGACGCGCCAGTTGGGCCAGAACCAGGCCATGCCGGTTTCCATCAGCCCCATACCGACCGATTCAAAGTTCTTCACCACCAGCGCCTCGCGCTCGGCGTCGCTCATATCAGGAAAGCAGAGCTCAAGGTTGCGGTGGGCAATGCGTGCGCGGCGCTTCATCAGCCGCTTCGCAATACGTCCCAGGCCGTGGCCGAGCCGCCAGATAACCGGGTAGGGCAGCAGCACGACAAGATACAGCAGGCCAATGCCAAGCCAGGTCAGCCAGTAACGGGGGTGCAGCAGTGCGCGAGAAAATTGCGGTAAATGCGTCATGAAAATTCCATTAATTGCAGGCGAAGCCCTTTCACGGCCCGTATTGTGACATTTTTTTGCGAACGACCAAAATTCTCTGCCTTTCGCGCCGCGATGCCTGACTGAAGATCACTCACAGGTAAGGTGTGGAAAATGTAGCGTAAAATGTAAGGATGTAAATTAACGGTAATTGCTATATGATGCCGGCCGTTATTTATTCCCCCACCGATAGCAGGAACGTACACCATGCCAGTGTTACACAACCGCATATCGAATGAGGAACTGAGGGCGCGCATGCTCGCCGAAACCGAGCCGCGCACCACCATCTCATTCTATAAGTATTTCACCATCGACGATCCGAAGGCCACGCGCGACGCGCTCTGGCAGGCGTTCACCGCGCTGAATGTCTTTGGCCGTATCTATCTTGCCCATGAAGGCATCAACGCGCAGATAAGCGTTCCTGAAAGCAACGTCGAGGCGTTTCGCGCCGCGCTGTATGGCTTTCATCCGGCGCTCAATGGCGTGCGCCTGAACATTGCCCTGGATGACGACGGGAAATCCTTCTGGGTGCTGCGCATGAAAGTGCGTGACCGCATCGTGGCGGACGGCATTGACGATCCGACCTTTGACGCGAGCGACGTGGGCGAATATCTCAAGGCGGCGGAAGTGAACGCCATGCTTGACGATCCGGACGCCGTGTTTATCGATATGCGTAACCACTACGAATATGAAGTGGGCCATTTTGAAAACGCGCTGGAGATCCCGGCGGATACGTTCCGTGAACAGCTGCCGAAAGCCGTCGAGATGATGCAGGAGTACAAAGACAAGAAAATTGTCATGTACTGCACCGGCGGCATCCGCTGTGAGAAGGCGAGCGCGTTTATGCGTCACAACGGTTTCCAGAAAGTCTGGCATATTGAAGGCGGCATCATCGAATACGCCCGCAAAGCGCGCGAACAGGGGCTGCCGGTGCGTTTCGTCGGTAAAAACTTCGTGTTTGACGAACGTATGGGTGAGCGTATCTCTGACGACGTGATCGCGCACTGCCATCAGTGCGGCGCGCCGTGCGACAGCCACACCAACTGTAAAAACGACGGCTGCCACCTGCTGTTCATCCAGTGCCCGGCTTGTGCCGAGAAGTTTTCTGGCTGTTGCAGCGAGCTCTGTAAAGAAGAGATGTCGCTGCCGGAAGAGGAGCAGCGCCACCGCCGCGCAGGGCGTGAGAACGGCAATAAAATCTTTAATAAATCCCGCGGGCGTCTTAACACCACGCTTGGTATTCCGGACCCGGAATAACCCGCAGGCATAAAAAAACCGGTCAGCTGACCGGTTTTTTTTCGCCAGAAGCGAATTACTTCTGCTTCACGCCTTCTACCGAAATAATCAGATCCACGTCCTGAGACGCCGGGCCGAGATCGGTCGTGATGTTGAAGTCTTTGAGTTTGATTTTGCCTTCCGCTTCAAAGCCCGCGCGCTCGCCGCCCCACGGATCTTTACCCTGGCCCAGCAGTTTGGCTTCAAGGGTGACCGGTTTGGTTACGCCGTTCAGGGTCAGATCGCCGGTAATATCCAGCTCATCGCCATCTTTCTTCACGCTGGTGGAGGTGAAGGTCGCTTTCGGGAATTTCGCCACGTTCAGGAATTCCGCGCTGCGCAGGTGTTTATCGCGCTCGGCGTGGTTGGTGTCGACGCTGTTGGTGTTAATGGTCACGCTGACTTTATCCGCCGCCGGGTTTTTCTCATCGAAAGTGAACGAACCGTCGAAATCGCGGAACGTACCGTACAGCCAGCTATAACCCAGGTGCTGGATACGGAAGTTAACGAAGGCGTGCTGGCCTTCTTTATCAATTTTATAGTCGGCAGCAACGGCTGAGCCGGTGGTGAACAGCAGGGCACCCAGAGTGACCCCCAGCAGGCTTTTCTTCATATTTCGCTCCATGGTTAATGTGACGCTTTCCCGAGCATCCGCTTCAGGGTGACGTCTTTGTCGACAAAATGGTGTTTCAGCGCGGCGGCGGCATGTGCGACGGAGAGCAGCACCACGCTCCAGGCGAGCCACAGGTGAATATCGCCAGCCAGATCGGCCTGCTCGCCTGCGCCGCTCACCAGGGCAGGGACTTCAAACAGCCCGAAGACGGAAATCGGTTTGCCTTCGGCGGTGGAAATCAGATACCCGCTGATGAGGATCGTCAACAGGATCAGGTAGAGCATCACATGCACTGCAACAGCGCTGTAATGTGTGAGTCGCGAATAACTGGCCAGCGGAGGCGGCGGCGGAGAGATAAAGCGCCAGACCACGCGTACCAGCAGGAAAATAAACAGGATGATGCCGATACTCTTGTGAATTTCCGGTGCCTGGTGATACCAGACATCGTAATAACCGAGCGATACCATCCACAGCCCGAGCGCAAACATGCCGTAAACCGTCAGCGCCATCAGCCAGTGAAGCAGTACCGAGAAATGTCCGTATCGAGTAGGTGAGTTACGCCACTGCATGGTTATGCATCCGTCAGTAAGAATGACTCAAACAGTGGCGTCTGGGGGAATGAAATGCAAACCAAAAAAACAAAACAAATTATTCAAATAATTTGAATGTAAAAATGTGTCCCTTAAAAAACGCTTATTCATTGCTGAAACCGCTATAGCGCAGGCGAATAAGGGATTCCGGTTAGGTTATAAAGCAAGCACCGCAGGCGGCAGGATTGTTTAGCAGCAAAATAGTTTAGCGATTTATCAGGTTTTGTCAGCGGGAAATCAATAATTTTGACATTGAAATGTCAGGGCGCGGGCCAGGAAATCGTCCCGGCCCGCTGCCTGCTCATGCAGAAGTGGCAAAACGTGAGAGCGAAAACGGCGTCAGATCGAAATCATAAGGTTTATCGGCTGCGAACTGCGCGGCGATTTCCCCAAGCACCGAGGCGAATTTAAAGCCGTGGCCGCTCAACCCCGTGACCAGTAGTACATTTGGGATATCCGGCAGGGTGTCGATGATAAAATCTTCATCCGGCGTGTTGTCATAGGTGCATGACGCGCCATACAGACAGCCGCCGATGCCCGGCAGGAAATGGCGCAGGAACGGGAACGCTTCTGAACCGTCGGTCGCCACCGCGCCAAATGGTACACGTTCTTCCGGCTTCGAAATGACCTGTCCGCCATTATGCTTGCCGATTTTCAGCTCGTTATTTTCCGCCGGGAACCCGTAAAACTGATCGCCGTTTGGCATTTCGCCGGTAAAGGCCGGAAAGCGGTTATTGGCGCTGTAGCGTCCGTCGGCCTGATACCAGGCGAAGATTTTACGCACTGGCGTCACGGGAATCCCCGGCACCAGGCGCGATACCCACGTACCGGCGCTGATAAGCGCCTTGCGGGCGCGATAGACGCCATCGGCGGTCGTGACGGTAACGCCATCTTCCGTGGCCTCAAAACCGCTCACCGGGCAGTTAAAAAGCTGTGCGCAGCCCGCTTCTTCAGCGAGACGGATATAGGTGGCGATAGCTTTTTCGCTGCGCAGCACGCCGGAGTTGGGTTCAAACAGGCCGAGATAGTTTTCCGGCAGACGGATTTCCGGCCAGCGCGTCATCACCTCTTCACCGGTCAGTTTCTCCAGCGGCAGTTGCCAGCGCGCGGCGCTGTCGGCGACGTTCGCCAGAAATGCGGAATCAGTGGGGCCGAGATTAATCACGCCGGTCCGCTCGAAAATACGCTCGCCGCCAAGGTCGCCGAGCTCATCCCACAGCGCCTGCGCGCGCAGCACTAGCGGCACATAACGCTCGCCTTCGCCATACGCATGGCGGATAAGGCGCGTGTCGCCATGGTGGCTGCCTTCCTGATGGGGCGGATGGGCGCTGTCTGTCATTAATACGTTGAGCCCGGCGCGGGTCGCGTAATAACCGGCCGCTGCGCCTGTTGATCCGCTACCGATGATAATCAGATCGTATTCCATGAAATTACTCCGTGAAAACCGTTGATTAGCAGAGTAATTAAGAGCAGGACAATTCTCAAGCGCGAAAAAATAAAGGCACCCCGGAGGGTGCCTTTGCGTTATAAGAAAAGCACGGTATCAGTGCTTGCGATAATCGCTTTCCTGGTACTCACCGGATTCAATTTTTGCAATGCCGGCTTCTAAGATGGAAATAAATTGTCTTGCTACATCGGTCGTTAGCCATAATGTCTGGCCCACTTCGGTTGCTTCGCGATCCACCTGCGGAGAGGATTGATAGTGCAACCGCAGCATCAGTGCGTCATAGCTGTCGACGGTGCTGATGTCCCATCCAACAAGGGGATGCGTCTGTATTACTTCATTTTTTTCCATCATAACCCCCTTTATACGTGTTTATAGACAACGACTCATGAGGTTCAATGCGTGTTTTCTTATCTCTGAAGCAAATAAAGTATATCAACCAATAAAGGAAAATGGGGCAGAAATAAATACCCTGACACACATTTTTTTCGAGATTTTGAATTAACTGAACAATAAAACGGCAGATTATTCGCAAATTTTTGTTAAGAGGACGGATCAATGAGATTTCAGCTGAAAAGAAAAAATTCGGACTATCGCAGAAAAAGGCGCTACAAATAAAAAAGCCGGGCGGCGAAGCCCGGAAAAACTGACACCATAGAGAAGACAGTAATGAGGGTTAATCCGTGGTAAACCAGTCGTCAGCGCTCTCCCAGGTTTCCTGGAGAATTTCGCTGATGCGATCTTTATCTTCTTTCGCGCCACCCAGAACCGACAGCTGATTAGCGGCGGCATAGCGCACGCTCACATGATTCGGCATTTCCGGAAAATGGCTTTCAATACGGCGGGATAGCTCGCAGGCCAGCGCATCGATAGCACCCGGCGGCAGCGGCGTGGTTTTGGCGATAGTCACTTCGATACGCATAACAACCCCCTGTTAATCATACTGTATATATATACAGCTTTGCCGGGCGGCATGCAACAGGGGGCCGTGATTTTTTTAGCGCGTGCTTAGCGTTTTACGGTCCAGCGTACCGCTTCACCCGCCAGGAACGGCACCAGCGTGTCGTCGGCGATAGGGATAGTTTCCGGCATAACGCTCTCCTCGCGCACCAGCGTTACGGTGCCTTCATTCACCGGCAGACCGTAAAACCGCGGGCCGTTCAGCGAGGCGAACGCTTCAAAATGCGCCAGTGCATTCATCTCTTCAAATACGGTGGCGTATGCGCCGAGCGCGGAAGGGGCGTTAAAACAGCCTGCGCAGCCGCAGCTCGTCTCTTTGCGATGGCGCGCGTGAGGCGCGGAGTCGGTACCGAGAAACACGCGTTCACAGCCGCTTGCGACCAGCTCGCGCAGCGCCTGCTGATGCACATTACGCTTGAGGATCGGCAGGCAATAGAGATGCGGGCGAATGCCGCCTGCGAGCATGTGGTTGCGGTTAAACATCAGGTGCTGCGGCGTGATGGTCGCGCCGAGCAGCGAATTCCCGTCGCGCACGTAGTCGGCGGCGTCTTTAGTGGTGATATGTTCAAATACCACTTTCAGGCCCGGCAGGCGCTTTCTGAGCGGCTCCATCACCGTCTCGATAAACCGCGCTTCGCGATCGAAAATATCAACCTCGCTGTGCGTCACTTCACCATGCACCAGCAGCGGCATGCCGAGTTTTTCCATGCGCTCAAGCACCGTCATAATGTTATCGACACTGGTGACGCCGTGGCTGGAGTTGGTGGTGGCGTTTGCCGGGTAGAGCTTGGCGGCGGTAAATACGCCCTGCTGGAAACCGCGCTCCAGCTCGTCTGCATCCAGCGTGTCGGTGAGGTAGCAGGTCATCAGCGGTTCGAACGTGTGGTTTTCCGGTACGGCATCGAGAATGCGCTGGCGATAGGCGATAGCGGCTTCCACGGTCGTGACCGGCGGCGCCAGGTTTGGCATGACAATAGCGCGCCCGTAAGTTTCGCTGGTAAAAGGCACGACGGTTTTCAGCATGTCGCCATCACGCAGATGAACATGCCAGTCGTCAGGGCGGCGGATAGTTAAAACCTGGGGTTGTGCAGTCATGGAAGGCTCCGGCTTGGGGAAACAGTCAGTAATGGCTGGTTTTATGCCGGGCACTAAGGATAAGCGTAAACGTTTTCCTTTGCATCCTTTTCCTGAAAAAACGGGGGCATTGCGCCCCCGGCGTGGCGTTAATCGGTCAGCGGGATGACGATTTCGCCTGGTTTTACTTCAAGCCCTTTGGCGAATTTTTTCGCCAGCGCTTCGCCTTTGGTACGGTCTTCGCTCAGCACATAGGCCGGACGCTGTTCAAAGTAACTGCGCAGGGATTTATTCAGATACGGCATTAACGTTTCCAGCACCGGTGCCATTTTTTCCGGCGTGATGCTGCTGTCGACCACTTCCATTTCGCGCAGATAAATAGCGCCTTTCTCCTTATCGAACGTCGGCAGCGCTTTCAGTTTGAGCTTCACCAGCGCCTTCTGGTTGCCGAACAGCGACGTCATATCAAGGCTCGCATCGCCGTTAAGCGTGATTTTATTCGGCTCTTCGCGGCCAATGGCGCTGTTCAGATTCGTTAAGACAATATGCGCGTCGGCAAGGCCCGGCACGCCGATATCTTTGGCGTAGTTATTGCGCTTTTGTAGCGCCTGATTGATGTCCTGTTCGGTGACGGTGTATTGCGTGAGCTGGTTACATCCCACCAGCAAGCCGCTGACGATAAGCGCTGCGGCGACTAACATTTTTTTCATAAGCTTCCCTCGTTCTGGTGCTGTCGGGCGATCCTGACACAAAGCAGGATGCCCCGCCAGTGGAAGCGGCAAAAGCGGATTCGGCTTAAAACGCCGGTGGAGGCCACCGGCGCTGTCGTCAGATAGCCATTTTTGACAGCAGATTAATTTGCGTCTGCTTGGCCATGTTGTCGCGGTAGTCGGCGACGCGGGTAGGGTAGTTGACGCCCGCAACCAGCGTCAGGTTGCGCAGCAGCGGGAAGAGATGAATATCATCTTCAGAAAGCTCGCCGTTCACGGCGTTCGGCTGAACGATGTGTTTATCAAGCGCACGCAGGTCGTCGCTGATGTTTTTAATCAGCCCGGCGGAGTGAGACATGTGCTCTTCAAAGGACCCAATCGCCGCCTCTTTTTTCTCGGTAAAGTAACGGCGCGCCTCGGGGGTGGCGAACTCATCGAACGGCGCTTTGGCGAAGCGCGGCAGCAGCAGGCGGTTAACGTAGCCGTTAACGCGGCGCAGCCACTCTTCAATCGCCGGGTTGCGCTTGCCGGTGAGCAGCGGTTTGCCGTCGAGATTATCGACGTAGTAAACGATATCCATGCTTTCCGGCAGGTAGCGGCTGTCGTCTTTTTGCAGAATCGGGGCCATCTTCTGGCCAATCATGCGGGTGGGCGTGGCTTCGTCATCGTTAGACATCACGATAAGCTCCACCGGAAGGTTTTTCAGCCCGAAAATCATGCGCGCTTTCAGACAGAACGGACAGTGATCGTAAATATATAACTTCACGTTTCTCCTCCTGCTCAGGTGACTGATTTTTAAGTATGGAGGAGAAAACGCGGGGGAGCAAACGCTCCCCGGTCTTAACTTTCCTGCTCCAGAAGCCCCGGCGCGAGCCGCTTCTGGCTGAACTGCCACCAGAGCATCAGGAATGTCCCGACGCCTATCACACCCAGCATCGCCCACGGCAGCTCCGGCGTATTAAGCGCGCGGCCTGCGTCAAACAGCCAGCCGCCGCCCGCGTAGCCGAGCGCGCCGCCAAAAGCGAGGCCAAGACGGCTAAAGCCCATATAGCTGCCGCGCGCGCGGGCGTCCGCGAGCGACGCGCTCAGGGTTTCACGCGCCGGTTCGGCGATAATCGAGCCGATATAAAAGAGGCAAATTAAGGTAAACAGTTGTTGCAGGTTGCTTGCAAGGCCAATCGGCACCAGGCTGAACGTCATCACCAGCAGCCCGGCCATCAGGCGCTGTTCAAGGCGAAAACGTTTTTCGCTCCAGCGCGCCAGCGGATAGAGCAGCGTCAGCGACAGCACGGCTTCAATGGCGTACATCCATTTCACCGCTGCCGGTTCGCCCGCGATATCGTTAACCATCACCGGCAGCATCAGCATCACCTGCACCGCCAGCATGTAATAGCCGGTCAGCGTCAGCACGTAGGTGACGAAGCGCCTGTCGCGCAGGACGCGGCCCATGCCTTCGCGCAGCGGCGTGCGCACCGTGGAGAGCTTCCAGTCCGGCAGCAGCCAGGCGTTAAAACCCGCGCAAAGCACAAACAGCAGCGCACCGACGCCACATACCAGCCGGAAATCGTATTGCAGCAGCCAGCTGCCGATAAGCGCGCCCGTCACGGCACCGGCGCTGTCCTGCATCATCAGCAGGGAGAAAAAGCGGCCGCGCTCCTGAGGACGCACCAGCTTCACCACCAGCGCCGAGCGCGGCGGGTCGAAAAGCGTGCCGCCAAGCCCGGAGAGCACGCAGGAGAGCCACAGCACCCACGGTTCGTGGGCCACCGCCATCGTCGCAAAGCCCGCCGCACGCAGCAGCATACCGGTGACGATCATTGGCCGCGCGCCCAGACGGTCAGCGATGGCACCGCCGAAAATCCCAAGCCCTTGCTGAACGAGCTGGCGCAGGCCGAGCGCGATGCCCACCATGAGGGCGGCCCAGCCGAGGCTGTCGACAAAGCGGATGGAAATAAGCGGAAAGACGACGAAAAAGCCCAGAACCACGAGCATGTTGTCAATTAACAGGAAATACTTACCCAAGCTCCTTGCCTGCGACACGCTGGACATTTCCCCTCCCGGGAAAAAAAGCGAAGATACCGCACTATCTTACGGCTTCACGGGCGCGGTGGTGATGTTTTGCGCGACAATATTTTTTTATCGATCGCTATGATTGATTGATGAAATTCATCGTCAGGCCGCGTGGCGCGTCAAAGAATGGCATGTTGCTGTTTTCACTGTTTTGTTCGGCGCGGTTATAGTAAAACGTAATGCCCGCGACGGCGCGCTGTCCGGGGCTGGAGTGAGGAATAATGCCGAGAAAGGAGCAGGGTATCGATGTTTGGCTACCGAAGTAACGTGCCGAAAGTAAGATTAACAACCGATCGCCTGGTAGTGCGCCTGGTGCACGATCGCGACGCATGGCGGCTGGCGGATTACTACGCCGAGAACCGCCAGTTTCTGAAGCCCTGGGAGCCTGTCCGTGATGAAAGCCACTGCTACCCCTCGGGCTGGCAGGCGCGGCTTGGCATGATCAACGAACTCCACAAACAGGGCAGCGCCTTTTACTTTGCGCTGCTCGATCCGGACGAAACGGAAATCCGCGGCGTCGCTAACTTTTCCAATGTGGTGCGCGGCTCGTTCCACGCCTGTTATCTTGGCTATTCGCTGGGCGAAAAGTGGCAGGGGCAGGGGCTGATGTTTGAAGCGCTCACCAGCGCCATTCGCTACATGCAGCGCAGCCAGCATATGCACCGCATCATGGCTAACTATATGCCGCACAACCAGCGCAGCGGCGATCTGCTGGCACGCCTCGGGTTTGAGAAAGAAGGCTATGCCAAAGATTACTTACTGATAGACGGCGTCTGGCGCGATCACGTGCTGACCGCGCTCACCGCGCGCGAATGGACACCGGGGCGCTGAGGAGAAAACTATGAAACATCAGTTCAGCGCGCTGGAAGCGCGCGTCATCGGCTGTATGCTGGAAAAACAGGTCACCACGCCTGAGCAATATCCGCTTTCGGTCAACGGCGTGGTGACGGCCTGCAATCAGAAAACCAACCGCGAGCCGGTGATGAACCTGAGCGAGGCGCAGGTGCAGGAGACGCTGGATCAGCTGGTGAAACGCCATTATCTGCGCACCGTCAGCGGTTTCGGCAATCGCGTGACCAAATATGAGCAGCGCTTTTGTAATTCTGAATTTGGCGATCTGAAATTCTCGCCTGCCGAAGTCGCGCTGGTCACGACCCTGCTGCTGCGCGGCGCGCAGACGCCGGGCGAGTTGCGCAGTCGCGCAGCGCGCATGCATGAGTTCAGCGACACGGCGGCGCTTGAAAACACGCTTGAGACGCTCGCCACCCGTGAGGACGGGCCGTTTGTCACGCGTCTGCCGCGCGAGCCGGGCAAGCGTGAAAGCCGCTATATGCATCTTTTTTGCGGCGAGCCGGATACCGCAACGCTTGCCGCGAGTAACGAAACCGCAGGCGTGGATACCGACGCCTTAACCGCGCGCGTTGAGGCGCTGGAACTTGAGGTGGCGGAACTGCGCGAGCGCCTCGAATCACTGTTAGGTCACCTGGGAGAATAATCGTGGCGAAATTACGCGTTGGGGTTGTCGGGCTTGGCGGTATTGCGCAAAAAGCCTGGTTGCCGGTGCTGTCACAGGCGACGGACTGGACGCTCGTGGGGGCGTTCTCCCCGACGCGCGCGAAAGCGCTGCCGGTCTGCGAGGCGTACCGGATGCCGTATATCGATTCGCTACAGGCGCTGGCCGCGCAGTGCGACGCGGTTTTTGTCCACAGCGCCACCAGCAGTCATTACCAGGTGGTCAGCGAATTGCTGAACGCGGGCGTCCATGTCTGCGTCGATAAACCACTGGCGGAAAACCTCGCCGACGCCGAGCGTCTGGTGACGCAGGCCAAACAGCGCCATCTGACGCTAATGGTCGGCTTCAACCGCCGTTTCGCGCCGCTCTATCGCGATCTGAAAAACGCGATGGGCGCGGGGGCGTCGCTGCGCATGGATAAACACCGTGCCGACAGCGTTGGCCCGCATGACCTGCGCTTCACGCTGCTGGATGATTATCTGCATCTGGTAGATACCGCGCTGTGGCTCGGCGGCGGCGAGGCGACGCTTACGAGCGGCGCGTTGCAAACCACCGCGCAGGGCGAAATGTGGTACGCCGAACATCATTTCCGCCGCGGCGATCTGTCCATCACTACCAGCATGCACCGTCGCGCCGGTAGCCAGCGCGAGTGGGTGCAGGCGGTCACCGACGGCGCGCTGATTGACGTGACCGACATGCGCGAGTGGCGCGAAGAGCGCGGCGCAGGCGTGGTGCAGCGTCCGGTGCCTGGCTGGCAGAGCACGCTGGAGCAGCGCGGTTTTGCGGGCTGTGCGCGGCACTTCATCGACTGCGTGCAGAATCAGACGGTTCCTGAAACCGCAGGCGAGCAGGCGCTTCTTGCCCAGCGCGTGGTGGAGCGGCTCTGGCGCGAGGCGATGCGCGAATAACGGTGGGCGCATCTGCCAGTAGTATTTCCCTTTCAGTCGAGTAGACTAAGCGCTTCGCTGAAAAGCCCCCAGACGCCTGCCCTGCAGGCGTCGGTGTTTATGGGAAAGAACAACAATGAATTTACTGAAGTCGCTGGCTGCGGTCAGCTCGATGACGATGTTTTCCCGCGTGCTCGGGTTTGCGCGCGACGCCATTGTGGCGCGGGTGTTCGGGGCCGGGATGGCGACCGACGCCTTCTTCGTGGCGTTTAAACTGCCGAACCTGCTGCGTCGCATCTTCGCCGAAGGCGCGTTCTCGCAGGCGTTTGTGCCGATCCTCGCCGAATATAAAAGCAAGCAGGGCGAAGACGCCACGCGCGTGTTTGTGGCCTATGTCTCTGGCCTGCTGACGCTGGCGCTCTTTGTGGTGACGATAGCCGGCATGCTGGCCGCACCCTGGGTGATTCTGGTGACCGCGCCGGGTTTTGCTGATACGGCCGATAAATTCGCGCTCACTTCGTCGCTGTTGCGTATTACCTTTCCTTATATTCTGCTGATTTCGCTGGCCTCGCTCGCGGGTGCGATTCTTAACACCTGGAACCGTTTTTCGGTGCCGGCGTTTGCGCCCACGTTTCTTAATATCAGCATGATCGGTTTTGCACTTTTCGCCGCGCCATATTTTAACCCGCCGGTGCTGGCGCTCGCGTGGGCGGTCACGGTCGGCGGCGTGTTGCAGCTCGTTTATCAACTGCCGCACCTGAAGAAAATCGGCATGCTGGTGCTGCCGCGCATTAACTTTAAAGATGCGGGCGCGATGCGCGTTATGAAACAGATGGGGCCGGCCATTCTCGGCGTGTCGGTGAGCCAGATCTCGCTCATCATCAACACGATTTTCGCCTCGTTTCTGGTCTCCGGCTCGGTCTCCTGGATGTATTACGCTGACCGCCTGATGGAGTTTCCGTCCGGCGTACTGGGCGTGGCGCTCGGGACTATCCTGCTGCCCTCGCTGTCGAGAAGTTTCGCGAGCGGTAATCATGACGAGTATTCGCGCCTGATGGACTGGGGGCTGCGCCTGTGTTTTTTACTGGCGCTGCCAAGCGCGGTGGCGCTCGGCATTCTTGCTAAACCGCTGACCGTTTCGCTGTTCCAGTACGGCAAATTCTCCGGTCACGACGCGCTGATGACCCAACAGGCGCTGGTGGCGTACTCGGTCGGACTGATGGGGCTGATTGTGGTGAAAGTGCTCGCGCCGGGGTTCTATTCGCGCCAGGACATCAAAACGCCGGTGAAAATCGCCATCGTGACGCTCATCATGACCCAGGTGATGAACCTCGCGTTTATCGGGCCGCTGAAACATGCGGGGCTGGCGCTCTCGATTGGTCTTGCGGCCTGTCTTAACGCGAGCCTGCTCTACTGGCAGCTGCGTAAGCGTAAAATTTTCCAGCCGCAGCCGGGGTGGGGAGCATTTTTAACGCGGCTGATTATCGCGGTGCTGGTGATGTCCGCGGCGCTTATCGGCGTGATGCATTTCATGCCGGACTGGGCGCAGGGCAGCATGCCGCTGCGTCTGCTGCGTCTTGCGGGCGTGGTAGTCGCAGGCGTTATCGCGTATTTCGCGACGCTCACCGTGCTTGGCTTCCGCGTGCGGGATTTCGCGCGTCGTACGGTGTAAACCGAACGGCGGTAAACGCTGTTACAAAAACGCGCCAGTGGGTTTCCCCGGCGCGTTTTTTTATAGGCGATTTTCAGTGTGCTTTTATTCAGATGTGAAAAAACCTTCCGGCAGGATTTCCCTGCCGGAATGGCGTTTTTTACCCGTAACCTTGCGGTCAGATGGCGATTTTCTTCCCGCCGCGATGCATATTCGCGGCAGTCTGCCCGTTCGCGCCGTAAAGCGCTGGCTCTTGCATCGGCTTTAACACCGCCAGCGCCTGCTGGTTACGCGCCATTTGCCCTTCGAGCAACCAGCCGTTATGCATATTTAAATCGCGCAGGTGCAGGGTTTTCTGAGTGATCGTCTGCCAGCGTTGCGCCATGTCCGGCGGCGCGTCACGGTGCGTTTTCTGTTCGCTGCGGCGCTGCTGTTCAAGATAGTCCAGCGTGGCCAGCAGCGAGCTTTTCTCTTCAGTGATGCGCTGAAGCGCACTGCTGTTGAGACTGCCCGCGGATAACTGCTGCTGCTCCGCATCCATCACAGATTTCAGCGAATTCAGGACAGTTGTCATTTGGTCTAACACTTCTGACAGACGGCTCATAGGTTATTTATCCTGCAAGAAACTCTGAGCTTCCTGGATAAGCGCATCGGCGATTTTGCCGGTGTCCATTTTCAGCTCGCCATTACGAATGGCGGCCTTCAGCGCTTCCACACGCTCAACGTTGATATCATCAGCGCCTGGCTTCATCAGTTTTGCCTGGGCGCCGCTTAAGGTGACGCTGGCGCTGCCAGCCGCCGCGGTTTCCGTCGGACGGGCTTTCGGTGCCTGCGGTTCACTGTTTTCGCGCGGTTGCACCGTACTCACTGGTTTCAGGGGTGACGTGCGTTCAATGCTCATTGATTTTTTCCTCATAGAGGGGCTCGCGGCGTAGAGCCGATATTCATCGTTAGTTGATTAACTATATCGGCAGCCACGATGAATTCTTTATAAAGATTACAGGTTAATCAGAATAATCCCATCAGAACCCACGATGCCGCTGACCACCTGGCCTGAGGCCATTCTGACCCGGGCGTTTTGCGCCACCGCCGCATTGTTGAGGGCGCGGCCTTCGCCATTGATGCTAAAGCCTTCGCCGTTGGCGAGGATCTGGACTTGCTGACCCGCTTTTACGCGCCAGGACTGACGCACCATCGACAGCATCACCGGCTGGTTTGCCGCGAGGTCACGCAGAGTAACAGCTTCGCGCGCCTGGTCAAGATTGAGCATAGCGTTTGGCGGCAGGAGATCCAGACGGCCGCGTTCCAGGCGGATGTTAGACTCATCCAGCATGCCGCCGCGCGCGACAGGCTGACTGGCCACCACGTAGTTTCCGAAGGCCTGAACATTCACCTGCATGTACCGTTTCTGCTCGCCGCAACGCACCTGCACGCTGAGGTTTCCCCATAAACGCGCGTTGCCCGGCAAGCTGAAATCAGGATTGTCGCAGGTGAGTCTCTGCGGCTCCGGCGTTTTCACCGTCACCACTACCGCATCGCTAATTCCTGCCAGACGCTGCAGAAAAAACGGCGTCAGCTGCGCGTTGAGCGCATCGGCGAAAATGCCGGGACTTAACAGCAGTAAACCCGCGGCGAGACAGAATTTCAGGCTCTTCATTGCACTTCTCCACTTTCGGAACAGGGAGGATTCTACTCTGCTCTGTTTTTGTTCAAGGCAACAAATAGCGACGCATTTTGCGTTTATTCCAACGATAACGCACGCGTGAGGAACAGTAAGCTGTGCACACTCACCAGACTAAGTGGAGGAATCATGCTCGATAAACTGGACGCCGCGCTGCGCTTCCAACAGGAAGCTATCAATTTACGCGCTCAGCGTCAGGAGATTCTGGCGGCCAATATCGCCAACGCCGATACCCCAGGTTATCAGGCGCGCGATATTGATTTCGCCAGCCAACTGAAAAAAGTGATGGATCAGGGCCGCGCGTCAGGCAGCACCATGACGCTCGCTATGACTTCATCGCGCCATATTCCGGCTCAGGCGTCGACCGGCGCTTCTCTTGATTTGCTGTACCGCGTGCCGGATCAGCCGTCTATGGATGGCAACACCGTCGATATGGACCGTGAGCGTACCCAGTTTGCTGACAATAGCCTGAAGTATCAGACCGATCTGCAGGTTCTTGGCGGCCAAATCAAAAGCATGATGTCCGTGCTGCAGCAACAGTAAGGGTTAAAAAGCGATGGCGCTTTTAAATATTTTCGACATTGCCGGTTCCGCGATGACCGCGCAATCCAAACGCATGAACGTGGCGGCAAGTAACCTTGCCAACGCCGACAGTGCGACCGGGCCGGATGGTCAGCCTTATCGCGCAAAGCAGGTGGTTTTCCAGGTTGACGCCGCACCAGGTGCTGCGACCGGCGGTGTAAAGGTGACGGATGTCGTGGAAAGCCAGGCTCCGGACAAACTGGTCTACGAGCCAGGCAACCCGCTGGCGGATGCCAAGGGGTATGTCCGTATGCCGAACGTTGACGTGGTCGGCGAGATGGTGAACTCCATGTCCGCCTCCCGCAGCTACCAGGCCAACGTTGAAGTGCTGAACACCGTGAAAAGCATGATGCTGAAAACGCTCACGCTCGGTCAATAAAGGAGAAAACAATGTCGGTTACGTCCAGCATTAACGAAAGTTACAGCACCAGCAGTACCAGCAGCGCAACCGCAGGCAGCAGTCTGACCGGGAGCAACGCCTCGGATCTGCAAAGCAGCTTCCTGACGCTTTTGGTGGCGCAGCTGAAAAACCAGGACCCCACCAACCCGATGCAGAACAACGAACTGACCACGCAGCTTGCGCAGATCAGCACCGTGAGCGGCATCGAGAAACTGAACACCACGCTCGGATCTATCTCCGGCCAGATCGATAACAGCCAGTCGCTTGCGGCGAGCGCGCTTATCGGTCACGGCGTGATGATCCCGGGCAGCACCATTCTGACCGGCAAAGAGACCACGACACCGTTTGGCGTCGAGTTGCAACAGGCCGCAGATAAAGTTACCGCCACTGTCACTGATAAGAGCGGGAAAGTCGTTCGTACCATCGAAATCGGCGCGCTGAGCGCTGGCGTTCATACCTTCTCATGGGATGGCACGATGAGCGACGGCACTAAGGCGCCGGATGGCTCCTACAACGTCTCCATTGCCGCAAGCAACGGAGGCACCCAGCTGGTCGCACAGCCGCTTAACTTCGCGCTGGTGAACGGCATTACGCGAAGCAACGGCGCGAGCCTGCTGGATCTCGGCACCTACGGGACCACCACACTCGACCAGGTACGGCAAATTATTTAAGCCTTCAATCTTATCAGGAGTAAGAAATGGCCTTTTCACAAGCGGTCAGCGGTCTGAATGCTGCCAGCACCAACCTCGACGTTATCGGCAACAACATTGCCAACTCCGCCACTTATGGTTTTAAGTCTGGCTCCGTCTCTTTCGCCGACATGTTTGCCGGTTCGAAAGCGGGCCTCGGCGTTAAAGTTGCGGGTATCACCCAGGACTTCGGCGACGGTGTGACCACCAACACCGGCCGTAAGCTCGACGTAGCTATCAGCCAGAACGGTTTTTTCCGTCTGCTTGACAGCAACGGCGGCGTATTCTACAGCCGTAACGGCCAGTTCAAACTGGACGAAAAAAGCAACCTGGTGAACATGCAGGGTATGCAGGTGACCGGCTACCCGGCAACCGGCACCCCGCCGACCATTCAGCAGGGCGCAGACCCGATTCCGCTGACCATCCCGACCGCGCAGATGCCGGCAAGCCAGACCACCAGCGCGAACTTCGTGATGAACCTGAACTCCTCTGACGATGTTCCGGCGCAGTCTCCGTTCGATCCGGCTAACTCCAGCACCTTTAACAAAAGCGTGCCGCTGACCGTTTACGATAGCCTCGGTAACGAACACAACCTGAAGCTGTACTACGTGAAAACCGCGGATAACCAGTGGGATGTCTATAACAACGACACCAGCGTAAGCGGCTCAACACCGACCAAACTGACCAGCCTGACTTTCAGCGACAGCGGCGCTCTGACCAGCATCACCAACGCGGCGCCGGCGGGCTCCCAGCAGGTGCCGATTTCTGTGGCGTCCCTGAACGGCTCCGCGGCATTCACCTTCAGCATGAACCTGACCGGCACCACTCAGCAGAACTCCGGCGCTAACGTCCTCCTGACCTCCAACCAGAACGGCTACAAGCCGGGCGACCTGGTGGGTTATCAGGTAAACGAAGATGGCAGCCTGGTGGGTAACTACTCCAACGAGAAGAGCCAGCTTTTGGGTCAGATCGTGCTGGCGAACTTCGCCAACCCGGAAGGTCTCTCTTCCCAGGGCGATAACGTCTGGTCTGCAAGCACCGCCTCTGGCGTGGCGCTGCTGGGCTCTGCCGGTACCGGCAACTTCGGCAAGCTGACCAGCGGCGCGCTCGAAGCGTCCAACGTCGACCTGAGTAAAGAACTGGTCAACATGATCGTCGCGCAGCGTAACTACCAGTCGAACGCGCAGACCATCAAGACTCAGGACCAGATCCTCAATACCCTGGTTAACCTGCGCTAATTGTCTGAAGGGATGGCTTAATGGATCACGCAATTTATACCGCCATGGGCGCCGCCAGCCAGACGCTGAACCAGCAGTCTGTCACGGCTAGCAACCTGGCCAACGCATCAACGCCTGGCTTTCGTGCTCAGCTCAACGCGCTGCGCGCCGTGCCGGTAGAAGGGCTGTCATTGCCAACCCGCACGCTGGTCACGGCGTCCACCCCTGGCGTGAATATGAGCCAGGGGTCGCTCGACTATACCTCCCGTCCGCTGGACGTTGCCATTCAGGGCAGCGACGGCTGGCTGGCGGTGCAGGCACCCGATGGCACCGAAGCGTATACCCGCAACGGTAACATCCAGCGCACGGCGACCGGTCAGCTCACCATTCAGGGAAATCCTGTGATGGGTGAGGGCGGTCCGGTCGTGGTGCCGGAAGGCGCGGAAGTCACGATCGCCGCCGACGGTACGATTTCCGTACTGAACCCGGGCGACGCCCCGAACACTATCGCGCCGGTGGGCCGTCTGAAGATGGTTAAAGCCAGCGCGAAGGAAGTGGTTCGCGGCGACGACGGACTGTTTCGTTTAAACCAGCAGGCGCAGACCGCCCGCGGCGCGACGTTGCAGGCCGACCCGACTGTCACTCTGATGTCCGGGGTGCTGGAAGGCAGTAACGTGAAACCCGTGGAAGCCATGACCGACATGATAGCCAACGCCCGTCGCTTCGAGATGCAGATGAAAATCATCACCAGCGTCGATGAAAACGAGCAGCGCGCTAATCAGTTATTGTCGATAAGTTAATCAACAGGACGACACTATGATCAGTTCCTTATGGATTGCCAAAACCGGCCTCGACGCCCAGCAAACCAATATGGACGTTATCGCCAACAACCTGGCGAACGTCAGCACCAACGGTTTTAAACGTCAGCGCGCGGTGTTTGAAGATCTGCTTTACCAGACCATCCGCCAGCCGGGCGCGCAGTCTTCTGAACAGACGACGCTGCCTTCCGGCCTGCAGATTGGTACCGGTGTGCGCCCTGTCGCCACCGAGCGTCTGCACACGCAGGGCAACCTGTCTCAGACCAACAACAGCAAAGATGTCGCGATTAAAGGCCAGGGCTTCTTCCAGGTTCTGCTGCCGGACGGCACCTCCGCGTATACCCGCGACGGTTCTTTCCAGGTGGATCAGAACGGCCAGCTCGTGACCGCGGGCGGTTTCCAGGTTCAGCCGGCTATCACCATTCCTGCGAACGCGCTGAGCATCACCGTCGGTCGCGACGGCGTGGTGAGCGTGACCCAGCAGGGAACGGCGGCGCCGGTACAGGTCGGCCAGATCAACCTGACCACCTTTATGAACGACAGCGGTCTGGAAAGCATTGGTGAAAACCTCTACACCGAAACCCAGTCCTCCGGCACGCCGAACGAAAGCACGCCGGGCCTGAACGGTGCAGGGCTGCTGTATCAGGGTTATGTCGAAACCTCTAACGTCAACGTGGCGGAAGAGCTGGTCAATATGATCCAGGTACAGCGCGCTTACGAGATCAACAGTAAAGCGGTTTCCACCACTGACCAGATGCTGCAAAAACTGACGCAACTCTAAAGCCTGTTTCGGTGTGGCGTAATGCCACACCGAACGCCACTACGAAGATGAAAGCAATGCAAAAGACCGGTGCGCAACTCTGCCCTATCGCGATAGCTCTCGCATTAACCCTGTCGGGCTGTGCGTGGGTGCCTTCTACTCCGCTGGTTCAGGGCGCGACGACCGCGCAGCCCGCACCTGCCCCCGCGCCGGTGGTTAACGGTTCCATTTTCCAGTCCGTACAGCAGATTAACTACGGTTATCAACCGCTGTTCGAAGATCGTCGTCCGCGTAACGTCGGCGATACGCTCACCATTGAGCTGCAAGAAAACGTCAGCGCGAGCAAGAGCTCGTCGGCAAACGCCAGCCGCGACGGCAAGACCAGTTTTGGTCTCGATACTGTTCCTCGCTATCTGCAGGGCCTCTTTGGCAATGCGCGCGCCGATGTCAGCGCATCCGGCGGCAATACCTTTAATGGCAAAGGCGGCGCTAACGCCAGCAACACCTTCAGCGGCACGCTTACCGTGACCGTCGATCAGGTTCTCGCCAACGGCAACCTGCACGTGGTCGGTGAAAAACAGATTGCCATTAACCAGGGCACAGAATTTATCCGCTTCTCGGGCGTGGTTAACCCTCGCACCATTAGCGGCAGCAACACGGTACCGTCCACGCAGGTGGCGGATGCCCGCATTGAATATGTCGGCAACGGCTACATCAACGAAGCGCAGAACATGGGATGGCTACAGCGTTTCTTCCTTAATTTATCGCCGATGTAACAGAGGTGAAAAATGTTTAAATCGCTTACAGGATTCCTGCTGTTGCTCGTCGCGACGTTCGCGCAGGCTGACCGCATTCGTGACTTAACCACCGTACAGGGCGTACGTGAAAACTCCCTGATTGGCTACGGCCTGGTGGTGGGCCTTGACGGCACCGGCGACCAGACGACCCAGACGCCGTTTACCACTCAGAGCCTGAACAACATGCTCTCGCAGCTCGGGATCACCGTTCCGGCGGGCACTAACATGCAGCTGAAAAACGTGGCGGCCGTGATGGTCACCGCCTCTTACCCGGCGTTCGCACGCCAGGGGCAGGCCATCGACGTGGTGGTCTCCTCAATGGGTAACGCCAAAAGTCTTCGCGGCGGTACGCTCCTGATGACGCCGCTGAAAGGCGTCGATAACCAGGTGTACGCGCTGGCGCAGGGCAACATTCTGATTGGCGGCGCGGGCGCTTCCGCAGGTGGCAGCAGCGTGCAGGTGAACCAGCTTAACGGCGGGCGTATTACCAACGGCGCGGTAATCGAGCGCGAACTGCCGACGCAGTTCGGCTCCGGCAACACCATTAACCTGCAGCTCAATAATGATGACTTTACGCTGGCGCAGCAGATTGCCGACACCATTAACCGCGCGCGCGGCTATGGCTCCGCGGTACCGCTGGACGCCCGTACCGTTCAGGTACGCGCACCGACCGGCGGCAGCTCGCAGGTGCAGTTACTGGCAGGCATTCAGAACCTTGAAGTGAATGTCGCGGTGCAGGACGCCAAAGTCATTATTAACTCGCGTACCGGCTCGGTGGTGATGAACCGTGAAGTGGCACTCGACAGCTGTGCGGTCGCGCAGGGCAACCTCTCTGTGACGGTTAACCAGCAGGCCAACGTCAGCCAGCCGAATACGCCATTTGGTGGCGGCCAGACGGTCGTGACGCCGCAAACCCAGATCGACATGCGCCAGAGTGGCGGTGCGCTGCAACGCGTTACCTCCAGCGCCAACCTGAACAGCGTGGTACGTGCGCTTAACGCGCTGGGCGCCACGCCGATGGATCTGATGTCGATTCTGCAATCCATGCAAAGCGCGGGCTGTCTGCGCGCCAAACTGGAAATCATCTGATGCTGACTGATAGCAAATTACTGTCCAGCGCCGCCTTTGACGCGCAATCACTGAATGACCTGAAAGCGAAGGTTTCAAAGGATCCGAACGGCAACCTGAAATCGGTTGCCCGTCAGATGGAAGGGATGTTCGTGCAAATGATGCTGAAAAGCATGCGCGAAGCGCTGCCCAAGGATGGGCTGTTCAGTAGCGATCAGACCCGGCTTTACACCAGTATGTACGATCAGCAAATCGCCCAGCAGATGACGGCGGGCAAAGGCTTAGGCCTCGCTGACATGATGGTCAAACAGATGGGCGGCGAGGCGGCTTCCAGCGAGCAGCCCGCTGCCGCGGCGGATAACGTGGCTCAGGTGCCGATGAAGTTTGATATCGACACCATGAACAGCTACCGCAACCAGGCGATTACCCAGATTGTGCGCCAGGCGATGCCGAAAGCGCCGACCAACGAAGAGCCGCTCTCCGGCGACAGCAAAGACTTCCTGGCGCAGCTTTCGCTGCCTGCGAAACTTGCGAGCCAGCAGAGCGGCGTGCCTCATCACCTGATTCTGGCGCAGGCCGCGCTGGAATCCGGCTGGGGCCAGCGCCAGATCCGCAAAGAGAACGGCGAGCCGAGCTTTAACATTTTCGGCGTGAAGGCGACATCGTCCTGGAAAGGGCCGGTGACCGAAATTACCACCACCGAATATGAAAACGGCGAAGCGAAAAAAGTGAAGGCGAAGTTCCGCGTTTACGGCTCTTATCTTGAGGCGCTGTCCGATTACGTGGGCATGCTGACGCGCAACCCGCGCTATGCGGCGGTGACTACGGCCGCGTCGGCGGAAGAGGGCGCGCAAGCGTTGCAGAATGCCGGTTACGCGACCGATCCGAACTACGCCCGCAAGCTGACCAGCATGATCCAGCAGATGAAATCGCTCGGTGAAAAAGTGAGCAAGGCGTACAACCAGGATATCTCGTCGCTGTTCTGAAACCACTCAAGTTCTCTTAAGCGCTGCCGATAATTATCGTCAGGACCCGCATATGAATGTTCAAAAGGAACCTCCATGTCCAGTAGCTTAATTAATAGCGCCATGAGTGGCCTGAGTGCGGCACAAACCGCACTGAGCACGGTGAGCAATAACATTTCTAACTATAACGTCGCAGGCTATACCCGCCAGACCACCGTTCTGGGGCAGTCTAACAGCACCATGACGCAGGGCGGCTGGGTCGGCAACGGCGTTTATGTTTCTGGTATTCAGCGTGAATATGATGCGTTCATCACCAATCAGCTGAACGCCGCGCAAAACCAGAGCAGCGGCTTAACCACCCGCTATGAGCAGATGTCGAAAATCGACGATATGGTCTCTGGCACCACCAACAATATCTCCACCACTATGCAGGATTTCTTCAAAAGCCTGCAGACGCTGGCCAGCAACGCCGAAGATCCGGCAGCGCGTCAGACCCTGCTCGGTAAAGCTGACGGTCTGGTAAACCAGTTTAAAGTGGTGGATCAGTATCTGCGCGACCAGGATAAACAGGTCAATACGGCCGTGACCGCCAGCGTCCAGCAGATCAACAACTACGCGACCCAGATTGCGTCGCTGAACGAACAGATCACCCGCCTGACCGGTATGGGCGCGGGCGCGTCGCCAAACGATCTGCTGGATCAGCGCGATCAGCTGGTGAGCGAACTGAATAAAATCGTCGGCGTGGATGTGTCCGTTCAGGACGGCAACACCTTTAACGTGACGATGGCGAACGGCTATAACCTGGTGCAGGGCAGTAAGGCAAGCCAGGTGGCTGCCGTGCCGTCCAGCGCCGATCCGTCTCGTACGACGATTGCATTTGTCGACAAGACCGCCGGGAACATTGAGATCCCGGAAAAGCTGGTCACCAGTGGTTCACTGGGCGGCCTGTTCGCCTTCCGCAGCGAAGATCTCGATCAGGCGCGTAATAACCTTGGCCAGATAGCGCTGGCTTTTGGTGACGCGTTCAACAAACAACACGAAGCGGGCTTTGACGCTAACGGCGACGCCGGTAAGGCTTTCTTTAAGCTCGGTTCTCCGGCGGCCATGAGCAACGCGCGTAACACGGGCTCCGCTTCGCTGACGGCAAGCATTACCGACAGCACGGCGGTGAAAGCCAGCAACTACCAGATGGCGTATGACGGCACGAACTGGAAAGTGACGCGTCTGTCTGACAACGTCACCGTGAACGCGACGCCGACCACCGATGGTGCCGGCAACGTGACCGCGCTGGAGTTTGACGGCCTGAAGATCGGCATTACGGGCGCGGCTGCGAACAAAGATACCTTCATCGTGAAGCCGGTTAACGACGTCATCATCAGCATGGATGTGAATGTCCATGACGAGTCTGAAATCGCGATGGCGTCAGACGCGACCTCTGGCGAGAGCGACAACCGTAACGGCAAAGCGCTGCTGGATCTGCAAAACAGCAAAGTCGTCGGCGGCAGCAAAACGTTTAACGATGCTTACGCGGCGTTTATCAGTGAAGTGGGTAACAAAACCAACACGCTGAAAAGCTCCAGTACGACCCAGACTAACGTGGTCACGCAGTTGACTAACCAGCAGCAGTCCATTTCCGGGGTTAACCTGGATGAAGAATACGGCAACCTGCAACGCTATCAGCAGTACTACATGGCGAATGCTCAGGTGCTGCAAACCGCGTCCGCGCTGTTTGACGCGCTTCTCCAGATTCGCTAACAGGGAACCGAACGATGCGTATTAGTACACAAATGATGTATCAGCAGAACATGCGGGGCATTACCGACTCGCAGAGTACCTGGCTGAAATACGGTGAGCAGATGTCCACCGGTAAACGCGTTAACCGTCCGTCTGACGATCCAATCGCCGCAGCCCAGGCTGTGGTGCTCTCCCAGGCACAGGCGCAGAACGAGCAGTACACCCAGGCACGTACCTTCGCGACGCAGAAAGTGTCGCTGGAGTCGAGCGTCCTGTCTCAGGTGACCAGCGTTATCACCTCCGCGCAGGAAAAAATCGTTTACGCGAACAACGGTACGCTGAGCGACACCGACCGCGCGTCGGTCGCAACTGACCTGCAGGGGATGCGCGATCAGCTGCTGAACCTGGCAAACAGCACCGATGGTAATGGCCGCTATATTTTCGCAGGCTATAAAACCGATGCCGCGCCGTTCTCCGGTACGCCTGGCAACATTACCTATAACGGCGGCACCGAAAACATCACGCAGCAGGTGGATTCCGCGCGCACGATGGTTATCGGCCATACCGGCGATCTGGTGTTCAACCGTATCACCAGCAACGCCAAGCCGGAGCCGGATGGATCGCCGAGCGAAACCAACCTGTTTAAAATGCTCGACTCCGCTATCGCCGCGCTGAAAACGCCGATGGAAGGTGCGGATGAGACGACCCAGCAGGGCCTGCTGGACGCCGTCTCCAAAACCTCGCGTGGGCTTAGCAACGCCCTGGATAACGTCGGCACCGTACTGGCGGAAGTCGGTACTCAGCAGAAAGAGCTGGAAAACCTCGATCAGTTGGGCGCGGAACGTACGCTGGGCCAGACGGCGCAGATGAGTAACCTGGTGGATGTGGACTGGAACTCGGCCATCTCCTCCTACGTAATGCAGCAGGCGGCGCTTCAGGCTTCCTACAAAGCGTTTAGCGATATGCAGGGCATGTCGCTGTTCCAGTTAAATAAGTAAGTTTGTCGATTTGAAGCATGTCATGAAACTGGGCATGCTTAATGTGCCCGCCTCGTTATTCTGAGGCGGGCTTTTTTTTGCTTATTGTGCAGCCTGTTGCGCTGCAATTTCTGTCGGACGCGCTTTCTGTGTGAGGCGAATCACCAGCGCCACGCCGCCTGCAAGCGTTGCCAGCGCCACCACGGCAGGCCAGCCGCCCAGCGCCCAGGCTTTACTGCCGAGCAGTGAACCGAGGGCCATACCCACAAACACACCGGTAAAGAGCAGGGCGTTAAGACGACCGCGCGCTTTCGGCTCAAGGCTATAGACCAGCGTCTGGTGCGCCACCAGCGACGACTGCAACCCTAAATCAAAACCCACCGCCGCGACGGCAATCAGCACTAACTGCATCGAAGGCGAAAGCAGGGGCAGCGCAAACATGGCGGCAAATGAGACCATCACCAGAAGGCTGCCGAGCTGCGTGACACGCGCCGGGCCAAAGCGATCGGACAGCACGCCGGAGAGCGGAGCGGCCAGCGCGCCCGCAGCCCCCGCCAGACCGAAAGCCCCCGCGACGGCGCTTCCCATGTGGAATTTATCGGCCAGCATCACCGCGAGCATCGACCAGAACGCGCTAAAGCCAATCGACAGAAATCCTTGCGCCATCGCCGCGCCGCGCAGCGTCGGGTAGCGTTTCCACAGACCGCCCATCGAGTGCAGGAGGGCCGGGTAGCTCAGCGTTGCATGGGTTTCAAAACGCGGCAGTACGCGCCACAGCACCAGCCCAATGAGCGCGATGCTGGCGGCGGCGAGCTGATACATCACCCGCCAGCCAAAGGCCGCGCTGATAACGCCGCTCACCGAGCGGGAGAGCAGAATGCCAAGCAACAGACCGGTCATCACGGTGCCGACGATTTTACCCTGCTGGCCGGCAGGGGAGAGGATCGCGGCGGCGGGCACGATATCCTGCGCCATGGTCGCCATCATGCCCACCAGCAGGCTTAATACCAGCAGGCTGTGCAATCCGCCGCTCAGGCTGTAGAGCGCCAGCATGACGGCGAGCGCCAGGCATTTCACCAGAATCAGCGTGCGGCGGTCATGGCGATCGCCCAGCGGCAGCAAGAACAGAATACCAAGCGCGTAGCCCGCCTGGGTCAGCGTCGGGATAAGGCCCATGCCGTCAACGCTCAGATGCAGATCGCTGCCGATAAGCGGCAGGATGGGCTGCGCGTAGTAAATCGAGGCGACGCTCAGCCCCGTCGCCATCGCCAGAATCAGTATCAGTAATCGTGAGAGCCCAGGGGCGGGTTGTGCAGCGTTGTTATGGTTATTCATGGTGAAACCCTCGTAAGTAGTCAGTGCGGAGGATTGTCCGCCCGCGGCAGCTGGCGCGGTAGAGGGCGACATGATAAAACGGTTATACGTCTGGCGTATGACAGAGAGAAATAAGATGGGTATTGAGCGTATAGACCGCGTGGAGCTGATGCATACCTTTGTGCGCATTATTGAGAGTGGCTCGCTCTCCGCCGCCGCGCAGCAGATGAATACCACCCAGGCGACCGTCAGCCGTCGGCTGAAATCGCTGGAAGATTTGCTTGGGGCGAGGCTCCTGCTGCGTACCACGCACGCCATGAAGCTCACCGATGACGGCGAGCGCTGCTATCAACATGCGCGCAGCGTGCTGGCGAGCTGGCAGGCGCTTGAGGATGAAATCAAAAACGCCGAAGGGGAGCCGGTTGGCGTCCTGCGTGTACGTGCGCCGCACGCGTTTGGTCAGGATCAGCTTATCGCGCCGCTTACCGCGTTTTTAAACCGTTATCCGGGGCTGTGCGTCGACTGGATGCTGAATGACAAGTCGCCGGACTTTATCAGCGATAACATCGACTGTGCGCTGCACGTCGGCCCGGATATCGACCCGTCGGTGATTGCCGTTGAGCTCGCCGAAGTGCCGCGCATCGTGGTGGCGTCGCCTGAGCTTCTGGCGCGTCACCCGCCCGTCGAGGATATTGACAGCCTCGCCGCGCTGCCGTGGGTGGCGCTCAGCACGTTTTATCGGCGTGAAGTCACGCTGCATCATATTGGGAGCGGCGAGCGGCAGGCATTTACGGTGCTGCCGCGGCTCAGTTCCGACAGCCTGTACGCTATCCGTCGCACGATCCTTAACGGGCTTGGCGTGGGGATGATTTCCGCGTGGGCGGTGGAGGAGGATTTGCGCGAAGGGCGTCTGGTGCAGCTGTTACCGCAGTGGCAGGTGCCCGCGCTACCGGTGTATCTGCTCTATCCGTGGGCGCGTTACTATCCTGCGCGGCTGCGCCGTTTTCTGGAACTGATGAAAGCCGTGATGCCAGAGCTTGCGGGAATGCGGCAGGTGACCGCCACCAAAAAACAGGGGAAAGCAGGCAATAAAAAAGCCGGTCATTGACCGGCTTTTTTGTGCGGGGAAGGTTACTCCACCGGCTGAGGACGCGTTGCAGGGGCAGAGGCCTGATGGGTGGCGCTGTGGCCGCCCGCAGCGCCTTTACCGCTGAACTCGAACGCCGGGCGAACCCAGTCGCTGTGACGCGGCGGCTCCGGGACATATTCCGGTGCCGGTGCGCGGGTCATTGGTGCAGAGGCGACGCTTGCGGACGCGACAGCCACCACCGGCGCTTTCACGTCGTCTTGCGGCGTTTGCGGCGCTTCAACCGGCGCGGCTTCCGGCGCTTTCACCGGCTCATCAGCAATCACTTCTGGCTGAGGTGCCTGTTCAGGCGCGCTTTCTGCGATGACAGCAGAGGTCTCTTCACGAGGCGCTTCGTCAGCGACCGGGGCGTCAGCCGGAACGGCTTCCTGTGCAACCTGCTCAGCGACGGCCTGATCCTGCGATTCGATAAGCTGCGGCTCGGCGTCGACCGGCGCGGCAATCGCTTCAGGATGCGTGGTTTCCACCACCGGCTCCTGCGATGCAGCTTCCACCACAGACGGCTCGACCACCACGGCTTCAGCGACCGGCGCAACCGGTGCTTCAGTCGCCTGGGTTTCAGCCACCGGCGCGGTGTTCTGCTCCAGCTGCTGTTCGTCCTGCTCCTGTACACGCGGCAGCGGGTAGCGGATCCAGACTTTACCGGACGCCATTTCTGGCGACGCGCACGCGACGGTCAGCGGCATTGGCGACTGGGTCGGGTAACGCTCGTCACGGTAGCGACGACGACGCTGGCCACTGACGCGCAGGTGACGCGGGGAACGGCGAGAGCGACGCGGCATACCGGCGTTTTCGCTGCCCGTCTGGTTGGTCTCTTCAGCGACGGCAGGCGTTTCCACGTTGGCAGGCAGCGCCAGCGGTGCGGCTTCTTCACGCGGTTCAGCGACCGGCGCGTCGGTGGTGCCGACAGCTTCTGCTTCCGCTGCGGATTCGATACGCACTTTCTGGCTCAGCTGGCGCGGTTTACGGCGCGGCATTACCTGAACAACGCGATCTTCCTGTTCGGTCTCTTCAACGGCCTCATCACGGTTCAGCGCGCTGACTTCCTGCTGCGCCTGACGTTTCTCTTCAGAACGACGGCGGTTGCGTTCGCGGCGCGGAGATTGCGGCTGATCGTCACGGGATTTCGCCTTATCGGCGGCCTCTTCAGCAACCGGGGTGCGGGTTTCACGTGCCTCGGCGTTCTGCTGTTTCTCACGACGATTACGGCGGTTCTCTTCGCGCGCTTCGCTGTTGTCACGGTTATCGCGATTGTCGCGGTTATCACGGGACGGACGCTCGCCGCGTTCACTGCGATCGCCACGCTCGTTACGGTCGCGACGGTTGTTCTGACGACGACCGTTGCGGCGCTCCTGTTGTTTCTCGTCGCGGTTTTTCGCAGGCTGCTGCTCCGGCTCGCTCGCGACAGGCTGTGCCTGCGGCTCGCTGGCGAACAGGCTCTTCAGCGCGCTGATGGCGCGGCTCAGGAAGCCTTCTTTGGCAGGCGCTGCGGCGTTGACCGGCGCTTTCGGCGCGGCGGTTTCGGCTTTCGGTGCGGCGGTTTCCTGCGGCACTGGCGGCACGTCCGGCATCACGAACGTGGCGAGCGCCGGCTGCTCAGGACGTTTACGCTCGGCGTATTCGTCTTCAGACGGCAGCGCCATCGCTTCTTCATGCAGCTTCGGCAGCATGTAGCTCAGGGTATGCGTCTCTTCGCCTTTACGCACGCGCAGTACGGAGTAGTGCGGCGTTTCCATCTGATCGTTTGGCACGATCACGCAGCGCACGCCGCCCTGACGCGTTTCGATAGCGGTAATCGCTTCACGCTTCTCGTTAAGCAGGTAGGAGGCGATAGGCACCGGAACGATAGCGTGAACTTCCTGGGTGTTCTCTTTCAGCGCTTCTTCTTCAATCAGACGCAGAATGGAGAGCGACAGAGATTCGTTATCGCGGATGGTGCCGGTGCCGCTACAGCGCGGACAGACGTGATGGCTGGATTCGCCAAGCGACGGGCTCAGGCGCTGACGGGACATCTCCAGCAGGCCGAAGCGGGAAATATGGCTAATCTGGATGCGCGCGCGATCCTGACGCACCGCTTCGCGCAGACGGTTTTCCACCGCGCGCTGGTGGCGTACCGGCGTCATATCGATGAAGTCGATAACGATAAGACCGCCTAAGTCACGCAGGCGCAGCTGGCGGGCGATTTCATCCGCCGCTTCCAGGTTGGTGTTAAACGCCGTCTCTTCGATATCGCCGCCGCGGGTCGCGCGGGCGGAGTTGATGTCGATAGCGGTCAGCGCTTCGGTGGTGTCGATAACAATCGAGCCGCCGGACGGCAGACGCACTTCGCGCTGGAAGGCGGACTCAATCTGGGATTCGATCTGATAGTGGCTGAACAGCGGAATTTCACCGGTGTAAAGCTTAATTTTGCTGCTGAAATCCGGACGACCCAGTGCCGCGATGTGCTGGCGGGCCAGCTCAAGCACTTTCGGGTTATCGATAAGGATTTCGCCGATGTCCTGGCGCAGATAGTCGCGAAACGCGCGCACGATGACGTTACTTTCCTGATGGATAAGGAACGGTGCCGGGCGGTTTTCAGCGGCTTTTTTAATGGCTTCCCAGTGCTTGAGGCGGAAGCTTAAATCCCACTGCAGCGCTTCGGCGGATTTACCGACGCCTGCGGTGCGCACGATAAGCCCCATGCCATCCGGCAGTTCCAGGCTTGAAAGCGCTTCTTTAAGCTCGGTGCGATCGTCGCCTTCGATACGGCGAGAGATACCGCCCGCACGCGGGTTGTTCGGCATCAGCACGAGGTAGCTGCCCGCGAGGCTGATAAACGTCGTCAGCGCTGCGCCTTTGTTGCCACGCTCTTCTTTGTCTATCTGAACGATGACTTCCTGGCCTTCGCGCAGGACATCTTTAATATTCGGACGACCATGAGAGGCGTAGTTTGCGGGGAAATATTCGCGGGCGATTTCTTTTAAGGGGAGGAAACCGTGTCTTTCGGCGCCATAATCCACAAATGCGGCTTCGAGACTTGGTTCAATGCGGGTGATTTTGCCTTTGTAGATGTTCGCTTTTTTCTGCTCGTGTCCAGGACTTTCGATATCCAGGTCGTACAGACGTTGCCCATCCACGAGGGCGACGCGCAACTCTTCCTGCTGAGTTGCGTTAATTAGCATTCTTTTCATCGTAACTTACTCGTTATTCTTACATTGACGACAAAGCTGCGGGCATGGTGACGCTGACCGGGAGTGAACCGATGGCCTCGTGACTGTTCGCGCCGTCAACCTCCCGGTTGTCGAACGCTTAAGAGGCGCAGAGTGTCGGTAGCCTGTATTTCAGGTGGAAATACAGCGCAATTATCAGAGGAATGACCGGGATTGTTTCTCCGGAAGCTTCCCTTTACCGGCCAGGCTGCAACCCGCAGCCCGCTAACTGCCTGAAAGTTCAACACGTCTTACGCCATTGCCGCGTGGAAGGACTGTCAGGCAAAACTGGTAATTCCGCAAAATTCCTTGTCTAAACAAGTCTCAACACGGAAAACAGTCGCATTATTCCATTGCTAAGCTTGATATAGCAAGCTGACTTTTGCCCTTTATCACCGACTTACTCACAGTTTTTTAACTTCTTGTTCGTCAGTTCCGCCGAAGCGGTGACAAAACGAACTCATTAGCTGTGTGAATCGATGAGTTAGTAAATATAAGCATATAAAAATGTGTGGCGCTACGGGCATCCGGTATTTAGAATCGCGCACCATGAAAACAGAGACTCCATCCGTAAAAATCGTTGCCGTTTCCGCCGATCAGGCCGGGCAGCGTATCGATAATTTTTTGCGCACCCAGTTGAAAGGCGTGCCAAAAAGCATGATTTACCGCATCCTGCGCAAAGGCGAAGTGCGCGTGAACAAAAAACGCATTAAGCCAGAATATAAGCTCGAAGCGGGCGATGAGGTGCGCATTCCGCCGGTTCGCGTAGCGGAACGCGAAGAAGAGGCGGTTTCCCCGCATTTACAGAAGGTGGCGGCGTTAAGCGACGTTATCCTTTATGAAGATGACCATATTCTGGTGCTGAATAAACCCTCCGGTACGGCCGTACACGGCGGCAGCGGGCTGAGCTTCGGTGTTATCGAGGGGCTGCGCGCGTTGCGCCCTGAGGCGCGTTTCCTGGAGTTGGTACATCGCCTCGATCGCGATACCTCCGGCGTGCTGCTGGTGGCGAAAAAGCGCTCGGCGCTGCGTTCCCTGCATGAACAGTTGCGCGAGAAAGGGATGCAGAAAGATTATCTGGCGCTGGTGCGCGGACAGTGGCAGTCGCATGTGAAAAACGTGCAGGCGCCGCTTCTGAAAAATATTCTGCAAAGTGGCGAGCGTATCGTGCGCGTGAATCAGGAAGGGAAACCCTCCGAGACGCGTTTTAAAGTGGAAGAGCGCTTTGCCATTGCGACGCTGGTACGCTGTAGCCCGGTGACAGGACGCACGCATCAGATCCGCGTTCATACGCAGTACGCGGGCCACCCCATCGCGTTTGACGATCGCTATGGCGACCGCGCGTTTGACGCGCAGCTGGCGTCAACCGGCCTTAACCGGCTTTTCCTGCATGCGGCGGCGCTGCGCTTTGAGCATCCAGGCACTGGCGAGACGATGCGTATTGAAGCGCCACTGGACGACGAACTTAAGCATTGTCTGAAAGTGTTACGCGCGGGCGGCTGACAGCCTCCCGAATGTAGTAGTTCTCAGGTTTGCCTCCCCGCGTTGCGGTTTGAAATGCACTATACTGAACACCCGGCTTCGGCCGGGTGTTTTTTTATACAATTACAACCGCATGGAGATAAAAATGGCCTGGTTACAATCCCGAACATGGAAACGTGTTTTCTTTACCCTGTTTCTGACAGGCATGGTGTGGCAGCTCGCTGGATGCGATAACGATAAAGAACCGGAGCAGCGCAAAGCGTTTATCCAGTTTCTCCAGACTCGCATTCTGCCGTCTGAAAAACTGTCCGTCCCGACGCTGACCGCGCAGGAAAAAGAGAGCTTTGGCAAGTACGCTGATGATTATGCCATTCTTAGCGATTACTCCAGCGAAATGACCACGGCGTTTTCTGGCAACGATCAGGCGATGCGCCAGATGCGCAGCGTGACCAGTGCGAAAGATATGGTGGAAAAGCGCGACACTATCGAGAAATCCCGCAAAGAAGTGGGGAATATCGAGTCAAAACGTGCCGACGCCATGAAGAGCGTGGAAGATCGTTATTCCAAACTGAAACAGCCGGACGACCTGAAAGCGGTGTTTGACCAGGCCTATCAGAAAACCGTGGTGCGCCCGAACGCGCTGCTGACCCAGACGCTGTCGCTGACCGACGCCATTCTTGGCCAGGCGCTGGATATCGGCAACTACCTGAACAGCCTTGGCAATAAAGTGCAGTACACTGGCGCGATGGCGCAGTTTACCGACCAGAAACAGCTGGATCTGTTTAACGAAAAACTGAGCGCGATGCGTGAGAAGCAACAAGAGCTGCTGACCGTTGCGCGCCAGCTGGCAGGCATGCAGTAAGCCTCGCTCTGCACTATAAAAAAGCCCTGCATTGCAGGGCTTTTGCGTTTTAAGCGCTCAGCGATGGGCGAGAGGATCGACCCCTTCGTTTCTGAGCATTTCACAAAGCCGAATGAGAGGCAGGCCCACCAGCGTGTTCGGGTCGCGCCCGTCGAGACGCTCAAAGAGCGTGATGCCAAGCCCTTCGCTTTTAAAACTGCCCGCGCATTGCCACGGCGTTTCGCGATGCAGATAGTTTTCGATTTCACTTGTACTCAGCGAGCGGAAATGGACGTGAAAGGGCTCGCAGTCGACCTGATACGCGCCGGTCTCGCTATTAAAAAGCGCGAGGCCAGTATAAAACGTCACAACGTTACCGCTGGCCTGTTGCAACTGCTTAATCCCATTTTCAAAGGTGTGCGGTTTGCCGGTAATGGTATTATTCAGCACGCAAACCTGATCGCTGCCGATAATCAAATGCCGGGGATATTTCTCCCGCAGCGCTTGCGCTTTTTGCAAAGCCAGCCTTAATACTAATTGTTGTGCGGTTTCATCCGCGTATGGGGTTTCGTCAGTCTCTGGGGCTGTGGTTTCAAACGGTAAACCGAGCTTTTCTAACAGGCTACGGCGGAACGGCGACGTGGAAGCAAGCACGATTGAGGTCATATTTTTCAGGGAAAGATAGCGAATCGATGAGCGCTATTTTAAACTGTCGGCCGCAATGTGTGCGAATAAATGGTAAAAGGTGTTTCAAACCCGCCTTTTTCTTTGACTCTATGACGTTACAAAGTTAATATGCGCGCCCTATGCAAAAGGTAAAATTACCCCTGACTCTTGATCCGGTTCGTACGGCTCAAAAACGCCTCGATTACCAGGGTATCTATACTCCTGAACAGGTAGAGCGTATCGCCGAATCTGTGGTCAGTGTGGACAGCGATGTCGAATGCTCCATGTCGTTCGCTATCGATAACCAGCGTCTCGCCGTGATGAAAGGCGATGCGACGGTTACGGTAACGCTCGCGTGTCAGCGTTGCGGCCAGCCGTTTAGTCATCAAGTCCACACAACGTATTGTTTCAGCCCGATCTCTAACGACGATCAGGCGGAAGCACTCCCGGAAGCGTATGAGCCGATTGAAGTTAATGAATTCGGCGAAATCGACCTGCTGGCAACGGTTGAAGATGAACTCATCCTCGCTCTGCCTGTAGTTCCGGTGCATGATTCTGAACACTGTGAAGTGTCCGAGGCGGACATGGTCTTTGGCGAACTGCCTGAAGAGGCACAGAAACCAAATCCATTTGCCGTGTTAGCCAGTTTAAAGCGTAAGTAATTGGCGTTTCCCGCGCGAGCAGGAATAAGCCGTAATTGAGGAGTAAGGTCCATGGCCGTACAACAGAATAAACCCACTCGTTCCAAGCGCGGTATGCGTCGTTCTCATGACGCGCTGACCGCTGTCACCAGCCTGTCTGTAGACAAAACTTCTGGTGAAACCCATCTGCGTCACCACATCACCGCCGACGGTTACTACCGCGGTCGCAAGGTTATCACTAAGTAATCACGCGCAAGCGTGGTTGAGCTTAGTGCGCTTTCCCCGCTTAAGCGGGGATAACCGTAACCTGGCGATATCTTGACACCTCTAACCCTGGCGTTAGATGTCATGGGCGGGGACTTTGGTCCTGCCGTGACAGTGCCTGCAGCATTGCAGGCACTGAATTCTGATCCACATTTGCATCTTCTTTTAGTCGGCGATCCCGACGCCATCACGCCATTACTTGCCAGAGCTGATTTTGAACAACGTTCGCGGCTGCAGATCATTGCGGCAGAGTCGGTTATTGCCAGTGATGCCCGTCCTTCACAGGCTGTGCGTAACAGCCGCGGCAGTTCTATGCGTATCGCGCTGGAGCTGGTGAAAGAAGGGCGCGCGCAGGCCTGCATCAGCGCCGGTAACACCGGCGCGCTGATGGGGCTTGCTAAACTGCTGCTTAAACCGGTCGACGGGATTGAGCGGCCCGCGCTGGTGACGGTGCTGCCGCATCAGCAGAAAGGAAAAACGGTGGTGCTCGATTTAGGCGCCAACGTGGATTGCGACAGCACGATGCTCGCGCAGTTTGCGATTATGGGCTCGGTCATGGCGGAAGAGGTGCTCGGCATCGAGAATCCGCGCGTCGCGCTGCTCAATATCGGCGAAGAAGAAACGAAAGGGCTGGATAGCATTCGTGACGCTGCTGCGTTGTTAAAAACGGTGCCATCGTTGAACTATATCGGCTATCTCGAAGCCAACGAATTACTGACCGGCAAAACCGATGTGCTGGTATGCGACGGTTTTGTCGGTAACGTCACGCTAAAAACGATGGAAGGTGTTGTCAGGATGTTCCTTTCGCTGCTCAAATCGCAGGGCGAAGGAAAAAAACGGTCGTGGTGGTGGCTTTTATTAAAGCGTTGGTTACAAAAAAGCCTCTCAAGGCGATTCAGTCACCTCAACCCCGACCAGTATAATGGCGCCTGTCTGTTAGGATTGCGCGGCACGGTGATTAAGAGCCACGGTGCAGCCAATCAGCGAGCTTTTGCGGTCGCGATTGAACAGGCAGTGCAGGCGGTGCAGCGACAAGTCCCTCAGCGGATTGCCGCTCGCCTGGAATCTGTATTACCCAAGAGTGACTGAGCGTACATGTATACGAAGATTATTGGTACAGGCAGCTATCTGCCTGAACAAGTGCGGACGAACGCCGATCTGGAAAAAATGGTGGAAACCTCTGATGAGTGGATTGTCACTCGCACTGGTATCCGCGAGCGTCGCATTGCGGCGCCCGGCGAAACCGTCGCCACTATGGGCTACGAAGCGGCACTGCGCGCCATCGATATGGCCGGTATCGACAAAGAACAGATTGGCCTGATTATCGTCGCCACCACCTCCGCCACGCACGCTTTCCCGAGCGCCGCCTGCCAGGTGCAGGGCATGCTCGGCATCAAAGGCTGCCCGGCATTTGACGTTGCCGCCGCCTGCGCCGGTTTTACCTATGCGTTAAGCATCGCCGATCAATACGTGAAATCCGGTGCGGTCAACAACGCGCTGGTGATTGGCTCCGACGTGCTGGCGCGTACGCTCGATCCTGAGGATCGCGGTACGATCATTCTGTTCGGCGATGGCGCAGGCGCGGTGGTTCTGGGTGCCAGCGAAGAGCCGGGCATTCTCTCCACGCATCTGCATGCCGACGGTAGCTACGGCGAACTGCTGACCCTGCCAAACCAGGATCGCGTAAATCCGGATAGCCCGACCTTCCTGACCATGGCCGGGAATGAAGTCTTTAAAGTGGCAGTGACGGAACTGGCACATATTGTCGACGAGACGCTGGAAGCCAATAAACTGGATCGCGCCGATCTCGACTGGCTGGTACCGCATCAGGCGAACCTGCGCATTATCAGCGCCACTGCAAAAAAACTCGGCATGTCGATGGATAATGTCGTTGTCACTCTCGACCGACACGGCAACACCTCTGCGGCTTCCGTGCCATGTGCGCTGGATGAAGCAGTACGCGACGGGCGCATTCAGCGGGGCCAACTGGTGCTGCTGGAAGCCTTCGGCGGCGGCTTTACCTGGGGTTCCGCACTGGTTCGTTTTTAATCGAGAAGGATAAAAAAATGACGCAATTTGCTTTTGTATTCCCGGGCCAGGGCTCTCAGGCCGTGGGAATGCTGTCTGACATGGCGGCAAATTTCCCCGTTATTGAAGCGACATTTTGCGAAGCCTCCGCGGCGCTGGGCTATGATCTCTGGGCGCTGGTGCAGCAAGGCCCGGCGGAAGAGCTGAACAAAACCTGGCAGACGCAGCCTGCGCTGCTGACCGCTTCCGTCGCGCTGTGGCGTGTATGGCAGGAGCAGGGCGGTAAAGCGCCTGCGCTGATGGCCGGTCACAGCCTTGGCGAATATTCCGCGCTGGTGTGCGCGGGCGTTATCGATTTCGCTGATGCGGTTCGTCTGGTTGAACTGCGCGGTAAATTCATGCAGGAAGCGGTGCCGGAAGGCACGGGCGCGATGGCCGCGATTATCGGTCTGGACGACGACGCGATTGCTAAAGCCTGTGAAGAGGCGGCTGAAGGGCAGGTGGTTTCACCGGTTAACTTCAACTCGCCAGGCCAGGTGGTTATCGCTGGTCACAAAGAAGCCGTTGAGCGTGCGGGCGCTGCCTGTAAAGCCGCGGGCGCTAAACGTGCGCTGCCGCTGCCGGTGAGCGTGCCATCCCACTGCGCGCTGATGAAGCCTGCCGCTGAGAAACTGGCTGCTGAGCTTGAAAAAATTACGTTTAACGCCCCGCAGATTCCGGTAGTAAACAACGTTGACGTGAAATGCGAAACGTCGCCGGAAGCTATCCGCGATGCGCTGGTGCGCCAGCTTTATAGCCCGGTGCAGTGGACGAAGAGCGTTGAATTTATCGCGGCGCAGGGCGTCACGCAGCTGTATGAAGTGGGCCCGGGCAAAGTGCTGACCGGCCTGACAAAACGTATTGTTGACACCCTGACGGCGGCGGCGATTAACGAGCCTGCCAGCCTGTCAGCGGCACTTGCGCAATAAAACGAGGAAAACCATGAGCTTTGAAGGAAAAATCGCGCTGGTCACCGGTGCGAGCCGCGGTATCGGCCGCGCTATCGCCGAAACCCTGGCCGCACGTGGCGCTAAGGTTATCGGCACCGCGACCAGCGAAAGCGGCGCGCAAGCGATTAGCGACTATCTGGGCGCGAATGGCAAAGGCCTGATGCTGAATGTGACCGATGCGGCATCCATCGAATCGGTTCTGGAAAATATTCGCGCAGAATTTGGCGAAGTGGACATTCTGGTCAATAATGCCGGAATCACCCGTGACAACCTGCTGATGCGAATGAAAGATGACGAGTGGAACGATATCATCGAAACCAACCTGTCATCGGTTTTCCGTCTGTCAAAAGCGGTAATGCGAGCTATGATGAAGAAACGTCACGGTCGCATTATCACTATCGGTTCTGTGGTCGGTACCATGGGAAATGCCGGTCAGGCCAACTACGCTGCGGCGAAAGCGGGTCTTATCGGTTTCAGTAAATCGCTGGCACGCGAAGTGGCGTCCCGCGGTATTACGGTAAACGTTGTTGCTCCGGGCTTTATTGAAACGGACATGACGCGTGCGCTGTCTGACGATCAGCGTGCGGGTATTCTGGCGGAAGTTCCTGCGGGTCGTTTAGGCGACGCAAAAGAAATCGCCAGTGCGGTTGCATTTTTAGCCTCTGACGAGGCCGGGTACATCACTGGTGAGACCCTGCACGTCAACGGCGGAATGTACATGGTTTAACCACGAATAAAATTATTTGCGTTATCAGGGCAATTGCCCGCAAAATAGCGTAAAATCGTGGTAAGACCTGCCGGGATTTAGTTGCAACTTTTTCAACATTTTATACACTACGAAAACCATCGCGAAAGCGAGTTTTGATAGGAAATTTAAGAGTATGAGCACTATCGAAGAACGCGTTAAGAAAATTATCGGCGAACAGCTGGGCGTTAAGCAGGAAGAAGTTACCAACAATGCTTCCTTCGTTGAAGACCTGGGCGCTGATTCTCTTGACACCGTTGAGCTGGTAATGGCTCTGGAAGAAGAGTTTGATACTGAGATTCCGGACGAAGAAGCTGAGAAAATCACCACCGTTCAGGCTGCCATTGATTACATCAACGGCCACCAGGCGTAAGTGAACATCTCCAGGCGGTCGCTCGACCGCCTGAGTTTTATCTTTTAGTCCCACAAGTATCTACTAATATCATCCCTCCCTGGAGGACAAACGTGTCTAAGCGTCGTGTAGTTGTGACCGGACTGGGCATGTTGTCTCCTGTCGGCAATACCGTAGAGTCTACCTGGAAAGCTCTCCTTGCCGGTCAGAGTGGCATCAGCCTGATCGACCATTTCGATACTAGCGCCTATGCAACGAAATTTGCTGGCTTAGTAAAGGATTTTAACTGTGAAGAGATCATCTCGCGAAAAGAACAGCGCAAGATGGATGCCTTCATTCAATATGGAATTGTCGCCGGCGTACAGGCCATGCAGGATTCCGGCCTTGAAGTGACGGAAGAGAACGCCACCCGCATCGGCGCGGCTATCGGTTCCGGCATCGGCGGCCTTGGCCTTATCGAAGAAAACCACAGCTCGCTGGTTAACGGCGGCCCGCGGAAAATCAGCCCTTTCTTCGTGCCATCAACGATTGTCAACATGGTGGCCGGTCACCTGACCATCATGTACGGTCTGCGCGGTCCCAGCATTTCCATCGCCACTGCGTGTACCTCAGGCGTGCACAACATCGGCCATGCGGCGCGTATCATCGCCTATGGCGATGCTGACGTTATGCTCGCAGGTGGTGCTGAGAAAGCCAGTACGCCGCTTGGCGTCGGCGGTTTCGGCGCGGCGCGTGCGCTCTCCACCCGTAACGATAACCCGCAGGCGGCAAGCCGTCCGTGGGATAAAGACAGGGATGGTTTTGTGCTGGGCGACGGCGCGGGCATCATCGTACTCGAAGAGTACGAGCACGCGAAAAAACGCGGCGCGAAGATTTACGCTGAACTGGTCGGTTTTGGTATGAGCAGCGATGCTTACCATATGACCTCTCCGCCGGAAAACGGCGCAGGCGCGGCGCTGGCGATGGTCAATGCGCTGCGTGACGCCGGTATCGACGCAGGCCAGATCGGTTATGTCAACGCGCACGGCACTTCTACGCCTGCAGGCGACGTTGCCGAAGCGCAGGCAGTGAAATCGGTCTTCGGCGACGCGGCAAAACGCGTACTGGTGAGCTCCACCAAATCGATGACCGGCCATCTGCTTGGCGCGGCGGGTGCGGTAGAGTCTATCTACTCCATCCTCGCGCTGCGCGATCAGGCTGTTCCGCCGACAATCAACCTGGACAATCCGGACGAAGGCTGTGACCTCGACTTCGTTCCGCATGAAGCGCGCCAGGTAAGCGGTATGGAGTATACCCTGTGTAACTCCTTCGGCTTCGGTGGCACCAACGGCTCTCTGATCTTCAAAAAGGTCTGACAGCCGTTACAAAGGCCCGCCCCGCGCGGGCCTTTGTACATTCTCCCTTCCTCTTGCTCCCTGTCGGTCATCCTGCGAGACTAATGCGCTACCCGTTAAGGAGCCTCTATGCTGTTAATTAATGGTATCGAACAGGATTGCCTGTCGGCGACCGATCGCGCCGTGCAGTTCGGTGATGGCTGCTTTACGACCGCCCGCGTTCGTGATGGCGTCGTTCATTTACTGGAAGCGCATCTGGCGCGCCTGCACGAAGGCTGTGAGCGGCTCATGATCCCCGTGCCGGATATCGACACGTTGCGTAACGAAATGCGCCAGGCGGCGCAGGGACAGGGTAGCGCAGTCGTGAAAGTTATTATTTCCCGCGGCGCAGGCAAGCGCGGCTACAGTATTGCCGGTTGCAGCGCGCCCACGCGTATTGTCTCGCGCAGCGCGTACCCTGACTTTTATTGCGAATGGCGCGAGCGCGGCGTGAGCCTCGCAACAAGCCCCGTGCGCCTCGGGCGCAACCCCCACCTTGCAGGCATTAAACATCTTAACCGGCTCGAACAGGTGTTGATCCGTACGCATCTTGAGCAGACATCCGCCGATGAGGCGCTGGTGCTTGACAGCGAAGGGTGGGTTACGGAATGCTGTGCGGCTAATTTGTTCTGGCGTAAAGGAAAAGCGGTGTTCACTCCCCGTCTCGATCAGGCTGGCGTTGACGGCCTTATGCGGCGTCATATTATTGGTTTGCTGAATCAGTCAGTCTGGCGATTGTCTGAAATTAACGCGCCCGCCAGTGCGCTTGAAGAGGCGGATGAAGTCTTCATCTGTAACGCGCTGATGCCGCTGGTGCCGGTGCGCAGTATTGACGGCCACGCTTACGCCTCGCGCGAACTGTATCACTACCTCATTCCCCACTGCGAATAACCGGGTTCCCATGAAGAAAATGTTGCGCGTCGCGCTTCTGCTGGTTCTTGTGCTTGCCATCGCGGCCGGCGTCGGTTACTGGAAAGTGCGCCAGCTGGCGCAAAGCCCGCTGCCGATTACGACAGAAACGATTTTCACGCTGAAGCCTGGCACCGGGCGTCTGGCGCTTGGTCAGCAGCTCTACGACGAAAAGCTCATCACGCGCCCGCGCGTGTTTCAGTGGCTGTTGCGCCTGGAGCCGGAGCTTTCACATTTTAAAGCGGGCACTTATCGATTCACGCCACAAATGACCGTTCGTGACGCCCTGCGTCTGCTGGCGAGCGGCAAAGAGGCGCAGTTCCCCATCCGCTTCGTCGAAGGGATGAAGCTGAGCGACTGGCTGAAACAGCTGCGCGACGCGCCTTATATCAAACATACGCTTAAAGATGACGACTACGCGACGGTCGCGCAGGCGCTCAAGTTTGAGCATCCGGAGTGGGTGGAAGGCTGGTTCTGGCCAGATACCTGGCTCTATACGGCGAATACGTCTGACGTGACACTGCTGAAACGCGCGCACGACAAGATGGTAAAAGCGGTCGATAACGTCTGGAAAGAGCGTATGGACGGACTGCCGTATAAGGATCCGAACCAGCTGGTGACGATGGCCTCGATTATTGAGAAAGAGACTGCGGTGGCGGCGGAACGCGATCGCGTCGCCTCTGTCTTTATCAACCGCCTGCGTATCGGCATGCGCCTGCAAACGGACCCAACGGTCATTTACGGCATGGGTAAGGATTACAACGGTAAGCTGTCGCGTAAGGATCTGGAAACGCCGACGCCGTATAATACCTACGTCATTAGCGGCTTGCCGCCAGGCCCTATTGCCATACCGGGCGAGGCGTCGCTGAAAGCGGCGGCGCATCCGGCGAAAACGCCGTATCTCTATTTCGTGGCGGACGGCAAGGGTGGCCACACGTTTACCACGAATCTCGCCAGCCATAATCGTGCGGTGCAGGATTATCTCAAGGCGCTTAAGGATAAAAATGAGCAGTAAATATATTGTTATTGAAGGCCTCGAGGGCGCGGGGAAAACCACAGCGCGCAATCTGGTGGTGGAGACGCTGAAATCGCTTGGCGTGACCGACATGACGTTTACCCGCGAGCCGGGCGGTACGGTGCTGGCGGAAAAGCTTCGCAGCCTGGTGCTGGATATTAAATCGGTCGGCGATGAAGTGATTACCGATAACGCGGAAGTGCTGCTGTTTTACGCGGCGCGCGTACAACTGGTGGAAACGGTCATTAAGCCTGCGCTTGCGCGTGGCGAATGGGTTATCGGCGATCGTCATGACCTCTCAACGCAGGCTTATCAGGGCGGCGGGCGCGGTATCGACCGTGAGCTGCTGGCGACACTGCGTCAGGCGGTGCTCGGCGATTTCTCCCCCGATCTGACGCTTTATCTGGATGTCGATCCGCGCATCGGGCTTGAACGCGCCCGCGCGCGCGGTGAGCTCGATCGTATCGAGCAAGAGTCGCTCGACTTCTTTAATCGCACTCGCGCCCGCTATCTTGAACTGGCCGCCGCCGATCCGCGCATCATCACGATTGACGCTTGCCAGCCGCTGGAGGCAGTCAGTCACGATATTCGTGCGACGGTGACGCGCTGGGTGCAGGAGCAGCAATAATGAAATGGTATCCGTGGCTGCGCCCCTCGTTTGAACATCTGGTCGGCAACTGGCAGGCCGGCAGGGGACACCATGCGGTATTGATCCACGCGCTGCCCGGCATGGGCGACGACGCGCTGATTTACGCGCTGAGCCGCTGGCGCATGTGTCAGCAGCCGCAGGGCCAGAAAAGCTGCGGCGAGTGCCGCGCCTGCCAGCTGATGCAGGCGGGCACGCACCCGGATTATTATCTGGCGGAGCCGGAGAAGGGCAAATCGACGCTCGGCATCGACGCTATCCGCGACATCAGCGAAAAGCTCTACGATCGCGCGCGGCTCGGCGGTGCCAAAGTGGTCTGGATCAAAGAGGCGGCGCAGCTGACCGAAGCGGCGGCGAATGCGCTTTTGAAAACGCTGGAAGAGCCGCCGGAAAACACCTGGTTTTTGCTGGGCTGCCGCGTGCCGGAGCAGTTGCCCGCAACGCTTCGCAGCCGCTGTTTTAGCTGGCATCTCGCGCCACCCGACACGCGCTATGCCGAGGCCTGGCTTGCGCGCGAGACGCAGGCGGAGCCGTCGCGTATCAACGCCGCGCTGCGTCTCACCGGCGGTGCGCCCGCCGCCGCGCTTGAGCTGCTCCAGCCGGAGCAATGGCAGCAGCGCGTGGCGCTTGGCGATAAAATGACAGCGGCGCTGACGAGCGGCGACTGGCTTTCTCTGTTGCCTGCACTTAACCATGAACAGGCGCCATTTCGTCTGCACTGGCTGGCCGCGTTTCTGATGGACGCGCTGAAGTGGCGTCACGGGGCGCAGAGCGCGCTGGTCAATACCGATTACCCGGTGCTGGTGGCGCAACTGGCGCAACGGTTTTCACCTGCCGTCATTCAGGCGATGCTCGATTCTCTGTTCCGCTGTCGCGACAGGCTGCTCAATGTCGCAGCCGTCAATCGCGAACTGCTGCTCACCGAACTGTTACTCACCTGGGAGCGCTACATGCGCCCTGACGCGGTGCTTCCTTCTTATCACCTCTGAGAGAGACGTTATGTTTTTAGTCGACTCACACTGCCATCTCGATGGCCTGGATTATCAGTCTCTGCATAAAGATGTGGATGACGTGCTGGCGAAAGCCGCCGCGCGCGACGTGAAATATTTGCTGGCGGTCGCCACGACGCTGCCGGGCTATAAAACGATGCGCGAGCTTATTGGCGAGCGTGACAACGTGGCTTACTCCTGCGGCGTGCATCCGCTCAATCAGGACGAAGCGTACGATGTGGAGGAGCTTCGTCGTCTGGCCGCCGATCCGCGCGTGGTTGCGATGGGCGAAACGGGCCTTGATTACTACTACACGCCGGAAACCAAAGCCCGCCAGCAGGAATCCTTCCGCCATCACATTCGCATCGGCCGCGAGCTTAACAAGCCCGTTATCGTTCATACGCGCGATGCCCGCGAAGATACGCTGGCTATCCTGCGCGAAGAAAAAGTGACGGACTGTTCAGGCGTACTACACTGTTTTACGGAAGACAAAGAGACGGCGGGTAAACTTCTGGATCTGGGTTTTTACATCTCCTTTTCCGGCATTGTGACCTTCCGCAATGCGGAGCAGATCCGCGAGGCCGCGCGCTATGTTCCGCTCGACCGGATACTGGTGGAAACCGACTCGCCGTACCTGGCACCGGTTCCGCATCGCGGTAAAGAGAATCAGCCAGCGATGGTGCGCGATGTGGCGGAATATATGGCGGTACTTAAGGGCGTGAGCCTGGAAACGCTCGCAGAAACCACTACCCGCAACTTCTCCACGCTGTTTCATATCGACCTCGCCACGCTGCAATCTGCCTGAAAATCTGAGTTATTTTAAAGCTCGTAATTAATGGACAAAGCGAGTAAAGTTCACCGCCGAAATTCGGGCGGTGAACGGCGATTTATAAACATCCTGAAACACTTAATGTAAAGAATCGCAAGTTTTTGCCCAGGGCTTGTTTGAAACGTGATAGCCGTCAAACAAAGATCGCGTGATTTATTTTACTCTGCGTAATAAATAAAGGGCGCTCAGATGCCCTGTTTATGGCCCGTTTCTCCCCCGGGCTGATGCGTGAAACGCGTAAAAAAAGCACAAATACTCAGGAGCACTCTCAATTATGTTTAAGAATGCATTTGCTAACCTGCAGAAGGTGGGTAAATCGCTGATGCTGCCAGTCTCCGTACTGCCTATCGCAGGTATCCTGCTGGGCGTCGGTTCTGCAAACTTCAGCTGGCTGCCAGCCGTGGTTTCCCACGTTATGGCGGAAGCGGGCGGATCGGTTTTCGCCAACATGCCGCTTATTTTCGCTATCGGTGTTGCGCTGGGCTTCACCAATAACGATGGCGTTTCTGCACTGGCCGCTGTGGTGGCTTACGGCATCATGGTGAAAACCATGGCAGTCGTTGCACCACTGGTTCTGCATCTCCCACCGGACGAAATCGCGGCGAAACACCTGGCAGATACCGGTGTGCTGGGCGGGATCATCTCGGGTGCGATTGCAGCCTATATGTTCAACCGTTTCTACCGCATTAAGCTTCCTGAGTATCTGGGCTTCTTCGCCGGTAAACGCTTCGTGCCGATCATCTCTGGTCTGGCGGCGATCTTCACCGGCGTTATCCTGTCCTTCATTTGGCCGCCGATTGGTTCCGCTATCCAGACGTTCTCTCAGTGGGCGGCTTACCAGAACCCGGTTGTCGCGTTTGGTATCTACGGCTTCATCGAACGCTGCCTGGTGCCGTTTGGTCTGCACCATATCTGGAACGTACCTTTCCAGATGCAGATCGGCGAATTCACCAACGCGGCAGGTCAGGTGTTCCACGGCGATATCCCGCGCTACATGGCGGGCGACCCGACCGCGGGCAAACTCTCTGGCGGCTTCCTGTTCAAAATGTACGGTCTGCCGGCTGCTGCCATCGCTATCTGGCATTCGGCTAAACCGGAAAACCGCGCCAAAGTTGGCGGTATCATGATCTCCGCGGCGCTGACCTCGTTCCTGACCGGTATTACCGAGCCGATCGAGTTCTCCTTCATGTTCGTGGCACCGATCCTGTACGTTATCCACGCGATTCTGGCAGGTCTGGCTTTCCCGATCTGTATCCTTCTGGGTATGCGTGACGGTACGTCCTTCTCCCACGGCCTGATCGACTTCATCGTTCTGTCCGGTAACAGCAGCAAACTGTGGCTGTTCCCGATTGTGGGCGCGGGCTACGCGGTGGTTTACTACACCATCTTCCGTGTGCTTATCAAAGCGCTGGATCTGAAAACCCCGGGCCGTGAAGACGCGACCGAAGACGCCAAAGCCGCTGGCACCAGCGAAATGGCACCGGCTCTGGTGGCCGCGTTTGGTGGTAAAGAGAACATCACTAACCTCGACGCCTGTATCACTCGTCTGCGCGTAAGCGTGGCTGACGTGGCGAAAGTGGATCAGGCTGGCCTGAAGAAACTGGGTGCTGCGGGCGTGGTTGTCGCAGGCTCCGGCGTTCAGGCGATTTTCGGGACTAAATCCGATAACCTGAAAACCGAAATGGATGAGTACATCCGTAACAGCTAATCCTGGCTGACGGGGAGATAAAAAGAGGGAGGCGTAAGCCTCCCTTTTTTACGTCTGTCATAAGGGTAAAGATGAGAGCGCACAGGGATAGCATCGATAAACCTGGATCGCGGCAGACGTTAATCAGGGAATAAAAAAGGGAGCCATCAGGCTCCCTTTTGTTCGTAGTAATAAATGTCAGAAGCTGTAGCTCGCCGTCACGGAGAAGTTGCGCGGCGCGCCGTAGACGCCATACGTGCCCAGATAATCGTAATACACTTTATCGAAGACGTTGTTCAGGTTCGCCTGTACCGCAAGATTTTTGGTCGCCTGGTAGCGCGTGAACAGATCCACCACGGTATAGCCGTTCTGGGAAATGCGCGTGTCGCCATTCGGCCCTGCGATATCCTGCCAGGTTTTGGTCTGCCAGCGCGCGCCGCCGCCAACGGTCAATGCGGGCAGCGTCGGCAACTGATAACGGGTAAACAATTTCATGGTGGTGCGCGGCTGGTCCGGGTTGACGGCCACGCCATCGCCCGCTTCGGCCACATAGCGGCTCGCACCGAAGGTCAGCTGCCAGTTATCGGTCAGCGCGCCGTTCAGCTCAAGCTCAACCCCTTTACTGACGGTGCCATCAACGGATTTATACGCCGTCTGCCCGCCGGAGCCAGGGATGATCACACCGGTGTTCAACGCCACGTTATCCTGCTCGATGCGGAACACCGCGAGCGAGGCCGTCAGACGGGTGTTAAACCAGTCGGCTTTGAGCCCGGCTTCATAGGCTTTACCGGTGGTCGGATCGAGGAACTCGCTGTTTACATCGCGCTGACCGCTCGGCTGGAAGATAGAGGTATAGCTGGCATACGCCGACCACGTATCGTCGATATCGTAAATCAGGCCCGCGTAAGGCGTCACGTCATCCGCTTTGCTGCGACGAATTTCATCCGGCTTGCGCTCCAGATTGTATTTTGCGTTCCACTCGGTGTAGCGCGCGCCCAGAATCAGATGCAGCGGATCGGCAAGCGAGAGGCGCGTGGCGGCATAAATGGATTTCTGACGAATCACGTCGCGCTGGTAAAGCGCAAAGCTGGACCATGTCGGGTTCGCCACCGTGCTGCCGTCATAATCGTGAATATTCCCGACGTCCATCAGGCCGGAATTATCATTCACCGGATATGAATTGTCATAGTTGTTGCGCTGGCGGCTGTAGCTGCCGCCAAACATCATTTCATGCTGACGTCCCGCCAGCTCGTAGCCGCCGCGCACGAAGGCGTCGACCGAATCCTGCTTACGCTCGCCCACGTTCCAGCCGCCCCACGCGCCCTGCCAGAGCGCGGCGTTGTAGCGACCGGTGGTTTTATCCGGGAAACCGTCGATATACATCATGCGGTTGTCGAAATTGGTTTCGGCGTGCATCGCGTTCACTTTCGCCTCCCAGCCGTTATTAAAGCGCTGCGTCAGGTTGGCGAAAATTTTGGTGGAATCGAGATCGGAGTAGGCCCAGTCGGCGGCGGTATTAAAACCGCGGCGGAAATGCGTCCGGCTGCCGTCGCTGTAAAGTGAAGGGAAGCCGCCCCAGGTCGGGCTGTCTTCTTCGCTTTTCTGATAGTCATAGCCGAGTGACAGCAGCGTTGACTCGGTGATGTCGGCATCCACGACGCCATAAATGAATTTTTTGCGGTAATGGTTACGCTCAACGAAGCTGTCGTTATCCTGATAACCGGCGACCACGCGCCCGCGAACTTTACCGGACTCCACCAGCGGTGACTGCACATCCATCACGTAGCGTTGTTTGTCCCAGCTACCATAAGTGGCAGAGACGTTGCCTTTAAACGTCTGGCTGTCGGCGTGTTTACGCACCATATTCACATACGCCGACGGGTTGCCGGTGCCGCTCATCAGCCCGGCCGCGCCGCGCACGATCTCGATTTTATCGTATATCGCCGTGTCGCCCGCGGTGTCGCCAAAGTTCCAGCGGTTATCAAGAAACGTCGGCATATCTTCGTAGGCGAAATTGCTGATGTAAAAACCGCGCGCGAAAAAGTTGGTCCGGCTGGTGTCGATGCGCGCGGCGGTCACGCCCGTGGTGTTTTCCAGCACATCTTCAATAGTCGTTAACTGCTGATCCTGCATGCGTTGCTGGCTAATGACGCTGACCGACTGCGGAATATCACGCGGCACCAGGAGCATTTTGGTGCCGGACGTGGTGGTTTTGACGCTGTAATCCTGTGATTCGTCAGGCGTGCCGCTGTCGGCGGCGGCATCGACCACTATCGTGTCGCTGGCGGCAGGCGCTGCGTAAACCGCGGGCACCGCCAGCGCGCTGGCGATACTGAGCGCGAGCAAAGAGGGAAGGGAAGACGCCGGAACGGCGCCCTGACGGAGTACATGCTTAGCCATGTGTTGCCCTTAAAATAAGAAAATGATGCTGTGCATCAGGCTGTTGTCATACGACGCTCTCCCCAGGCTTCCTGTCCTGATGGAAAATGTTCGCAGACTAAAACAACGTTCCGCTGTCAATAAGAATGAGAAATATAATCATTTGTCTTTGCGCTGTAAACAAATGTAAGAGGCGTTACAAACTCATGCGTAAGCAGGGCGGAGTAACTGTCAGGCGCAGCGGCATCAGGAGTCGCGTGTAGCGCGCTATAAATATCCGCTTTATAAAGAAAAACCGGGGCAAAGGTTGAAAGGATGCGATTATCTCGCTCATACTCTTAACGTTTATCCAAGAAGGAAAAAAACCATGGCCGAAGAAACCATTTTCAGCAAAATTATTCGTCGCGAGATCCCCGCCGACATCGTCTATCAGGATGAGCTTGTCACCGCGTTTCGCGATATTTCTCCCCAGGCCCCGACCCATATTTTAATCGTCCCGAATGTGCTGGTGCCGACGGTCAATGACGTCACGGCGGAACACGAACAGGCGCTGGGGCGTCTTTTTACTGTCGCGGCGAAAATCGCACAGCAGGAAGGCATCGCCGAAGATGGCTATCGCCTTATCATGAACTGCAATCGTCATGGCGGGCAGGAGGTCTACCACATCCATATGCATCTGGTCGGCGGCCGTGCGCTGGGGCCAATGCTTGCGCATAAAGGCCTCTGAGATGGCACGCGTACGCACAGGCTGGTTGCTGGCCGCTCTGCTGATGGCGGGGTGCCGTTCCACGCCGACCATTCCCGTCGGCGATGAGCAGGCCATTGTCATGGAATCCAGCGTGCTGGCAGCGGGCATCACCGCTGAAAAACCAGACTTTTCTTTGCAAAACGGCAAGCCTGTCGCCGCCGCGACCATTTACAATAACAAAGACGCGCCCGTTACCGTGCACTACCGCTTTTACTGGTATGACGCCCGTGGGCTGGAAGGCCAGCCGCTGGAAGTCCCGCAGACAGTCGTTATCCCGGCCCAAGGACGCGTAACGGTGACCAGTCAGACTGACTATCTGGCGGCACGGAAAGCCCGTCTTTATCTCTATCTCTGAAGGGGGAAATGTTGAACAGAATGTATCGCTATGCGCTGCTGGCGACCGTCGCCCTGGCGCTGTCGGGCTGTATTTTACCCGGCGAGCAAAAACCGGCACCGGTCGAAGAAGCGCAGCCAGGCACGCAGCAACCCACGCAGCCGGTGCCGCAGCCGACGCAGCCGGTACCGACCGTGCCGTCCGTGCCGTCGATTCCGGCGCAACCTGGCCCGATTGAACATCAGCCTGAAAACGCGACGCCTGAGCCAAAAGCGCGTACCTATGACTGGAACAGCGCGATGGCACCGATGGTCGGCAAAATGTTGCAGGCTGACGGGGTGAACGCAGGCAGCGTGCTGCTGGTCGATAGCGTAAACAACCGCACCAACGGTTCAATGCAAACCGGCCCGGCCACCGAAGCCCTGCGCGGCGCGCTGGCGAATAACGGTAAATTCACGCTGGTCTCCGCACAGCAGCTCTCCATGGCGAAACAGCAACTGGGGCTTTCGCCGCAGGACAGCCTGGGTTCACGCAGCAAAGCCATCGGTATCGCCCGCAACGTGGGCGCGCAGTATGTGCTGTATGCCAACGCCAGCGGTAATGTGAATGCGCCTACGCTGCAAATGCAGCTGATGCTGGTACAGACCGGCGAAATTATCTGGTCAGGTAAAGGTGCCGTTCAGCAAACCCAATAATCTGAACCTGGAAGGGTTCTTAGCGCAGAGTTTCCCGGCGGCTTCGGCCGCCGGTGTCGTTTGCGCGCTACCCGGTCTCAGCGACGGTGCCTGGCAGGTGGTCGTTGATGATGAAACGCTGGTGGCGCGCCGGGATCTACGCCAAAGCCGTGCCCGTAGCCCGCGTCAGTACCGCGCGCTGAAACGGCTGCCGGCAACGCTCGCGCCGCGTCCGCGCTGTTGCGTCAACGGCTGGCTGGCGGTCACGTTTTTACCCGGTGAGATCCGGGATGTGCTGCCAGCGGTGCCGCAACTGGGTGCGCTGCTGTATCATCTGCACCAGCAGCCGCGTTTTGGCTGGCGCATCGAGCTGATGCCGCTTCTGCTGCGCGACTGGCAGCAAAGCGCGCCGTCGCGCCGCACGCGCTTCTGGCTGCGACTGTTGCACCGGTTACGTCGCACGGGCGAGCCCCGTCCGCTGCGCCTCGCGCCGCTGCATATGGACGTGCATTCCGGGAATCTGGTCTGGCAGCAGGACAAACTGATGCTCATTGACTGGGAATACGCCGGTGACGGCGACGTGGCGCTGGAGCTCGCGTGCGTCTGGCTCAATGACGAGACGCGGCAGGCGCTGATTACCGATTATGCGCACCGCGCGGCTATCGACGAGACGCAACTGCGCCGTCAGGTGGCGCGCTGGATGCCGTGGAGCGGGTTGCTGATGGCGGGCTGGTACGAGCGCCGCTATCAGGAAACCGGCGACCGCACATTTATCACACTTGCAGACGAGGCCTGGCGCCAGCTGCAAACGCGTTAACACGAAGGGAGAAAAACATGGGTCCGGTCATGCTGGATGTGGAAGGCTTTGAGCTTGATGCCGAAGAGCGTGAAATCCTCGCGCATCCGCTGGTGGGAGGGCTTATCCTCTTTACCCGCAACTATCACGATCCAGAGCAACTGCGTGAACTGGTCCGCCAGATCCGCGCAAGCGCCCGCAATCATCTGGTGATTGCCGTAGACCAGGAGGGCGGACGCGTACAGCGTTTTCGCGAGGGCTTTACTCGTCTGCCAGCGGCACAAAGTTTTGCTGCGCTGCTGGGAATGGACGCAGGCGGCAAACTGGCGGAAGAAGCGGGCTGGCTGATGGCGTGTGAAATGATCGCGATGGATATCGATATCAGCTTTGCGCCGGTGCTGGATGTCGGGCATCTCAGCGCCGCGATTGGCGAGCGTTCCTTCCACGAAGAGCCTGAAAACGTGCTGGCGATGGCGAAGCGTTTCATTACCGGCATGCAGAGCGCGGGAATGAAAGCGACGGGCAAACACTTCCCCGGCCACGGTGCCGTCAGCGCCGATTCCCATAAAGAGACGCCGCGCGACCCGCGTCCGGCCGGAGAAATTCGCCGCCACGATATGCTGCCGTTTCGCGAGCTGATTAGTTACAACATGCTTGATGCGGTAATGCCGGCGCACGTCGTCTATAGCGACGTCGATCCGCTGCCGGCGAGCGGTTCGCCTTACTGGCTCAAGCAGGTGCTGCGCAAGGAGCTCGGTTTTGACGGCGTGATTTTCTCAGACGATCTGTCGATGGAAGGCGCGGCAATCCTCGGAAGCTACGCGGAGCGCGGCCAGGCGGCGCTGGATGCCGGTTGCGATATGATCCTTGTCTGTAATAATCGTAAGGGTGCCGTAAGCGTTCTTGATAACCTGTCACCGATCAAAGCAGAGCGTGTTACACGTTTGTATCATAAAGGTGTAATTACGCGTCAGGAACTGATGGCGTCGGCGCGCTGGAAGCAGGTAAGCGGGGAGCTTACCGCGCTGCATGAGCGCTGGCAGACGCACAAGGCGGGGCAATAACGCTTGCCCTGAAGCTGCTACGCTGGGATGAGAATGCGATGATAATCTACTTACACGGTTTCGATTCAAACAGTCCGGGTAACCACGAGAAAGTGCTGCAACTGCAGTTTATCGACCCGGATGTGCGGCTTATCAGCTACAGCACGCGCCACCCGAAACACGATATGCAGCATCTGCTGCGCGAAGTGGACAAAATGCTGCAGCTGAACGTCGATGACCGCCCGCTCATCTGCGGCGTGGGGCTCGGCGGTTTCTGGGCGGAGCGCATCGGCTTTTTATGCGACATCCGCCAGGTGATTTTCAACCCGAACCTGTTTCCGTATGAAAACATGGAAGGGAAAATCGACCGGCCGGAGGAGTATCTCGATATCGCCACTAAATGCGTTGAGAACTTCCGCGAGAAAAACCGCGATCGCTGCCTCGTGATTCTCTCGCGTGAGGATGAAGCGCTCGACAGCCAGCGCTCCGCCGAGCTGCTGCATCAGTATTATGAAATCGTCTGGGATGAAGAGCAGACGCACAAGTTCAAAAATATCTCGCCGCACCTTCAGCGCATTAAGGCATTCAAAGCGCTGGGGTAATCCCGCCGTCGTGCCAACATTTTGCATCACCGAACAAACGGGTCAGTCAAACGCTGGCCCGTTTTTGTTTAACTTTAATGCATAAAAATTGATGCACATCAAATTTGGTATGACCAATGCACCGTTCATGTTATGCTCATATCTGTTGTGAGCCGGGTTGCTAAACTATTGTTAATTAAAAGCTATTTTTAATAACTTTGAATTAACAATTAGTTAAACACTTTAAGGGGGTCACGTTGACTACGCCATTAAGAAAGATCGTTATCGTGGGCGGCGGCGCCGGCGGACTGGAGCTCGCAACGCAGCTCGGTCACAAACTGGGCCGTGGCAAAAAAGCGAAAGTCACGCTGGTGGATCGCAACCATAGTCACCTGTGGAAGCCGCTGCTGCATGAAGTGGCAACCGGTTCGCTGGATGAAGGCGTCGACGCGCTGAGCTATCTGGCGCACGCGCGCAACCACGGTTTCCAGTTCCAGCTCGGTTCGGTGGTGGATATCAACCGCGAAGCCAAAACCATTACGCTTGCTGAACTGCGTGATGAAAAAGGCGAGCTGCTGGTGGCCGAGCGTAAAGTGCCGTATGACACGCTGGTCATGGCGCTCGGCAGTACTTCCAACGACTTCAACACGCCGGGCGTGAAAGATCACTGCATCTTCCTCGACAACCCGCATCAGGCGCGCCGTTTCCATCAGGAAATGCTTAACCTGTTCCTGAAATATTCCGCTAATCTGGGCGCTAACGGCAAAGTCAACATCGCGATTGTCGGTGGCGGCGCGACGGGCGTTGAGCTTTCCGCTGAGCTGCATAACGCGGTGAAACAGCTGCACAGCTACGGTTACAAAGGGCTGACCAACGAAGCGCTGAACGTGACGCTGGTGGAAGCGGGCGAACGTATTCTGCCTGCGCTGCCGCCGCGCATCTCCAGTGCGGCGCATAATGAGCTGACCAAACTCGGCGTGCGCGTGCTCACCAATACCATGGTGACCAGCGCGCAGGAAGATGGGCTTAACACCAAAGACGGCGAATTTATTCAGGCTGACCTGATGGTCTGGGCGGCGGGCATCAAAGCGCCCGATTTCATGAAAGAGATTGGCGGCCTGGAAACCAACCGCATCAATCAGCTGGTGGTGGAGCAGACGCTGCAAACCACGCGCGACCCGGATATCTTCGCCATTGGCGATTGCGCGTCCTGCCCGCGTCCTGAAGGTGGTTTCGTCCCGCCGCGCGCCCAGGCCGCGCACCAGATGGCTTCCTGCGCGTTGGATAACATCCTGGCGCAGATCAAAGGCAAGCCGCTTAAGCCGTATGTCTACAAAGACAAAGGCTCGCTGGTGTCACTGTCGAAATTCTCGACGGTCGGCAGCCTGATGGGTAACCTGATGCGCGGCTCAATGATGATTGAAGGGCGCATCGCGCGCTTTGTCTACATCTCGCTGTACCGCATGCACCAGATTGCGCTGCATGGTTACTTTAAAACCGGGCTGATGATGCTGGTAGGCAGCATTAACCGCGTGATCCGACCGCGCCTCAAGCTGCACTAAGCTCAGTCTCCGCCTCTGTCATACAGGGGCGGATGTCATTTTGTTTCCGTCATATTTCCCCTCAGACAACTCTCAATCCGCTGATCCACCCCACGTTATCCTGTTTTTTGAGTCGTTTTCCGATATCCACTCTGTGGCCTTAATTGCAAAATTGTTACTAATTGCACAGCCGGGAGGAATTCCTGTGAATAAATCAATGTTAGCGGGTATTGGTATCGGGGTAGCAGCTGCGCTGGGCGTAGCGGCGGTGGCCAGTCTGAATGTTTTCAGCACTTCGCCAAAATATGCCCAGGTGGTTTCAGCCACCCCTATCAAAGAGACGGTGAAAACGCCGCGTCAGGAGTGCCGTAACGTCACTGTCACGCATCGCCGTCCGGTTCAGGATGAAAATCGCCTGACCGGCTCGGTACTGGGTGCGGTCGCAGGCGGCGTTATCGGCCATCAGTTTGGTGGCGGACGCGGCAGAGACGTCGCGACGGTCGTGGGGGCGCTCGGCGGTGGTTATGCGGGTAACCAGATCCAGGGCCACCTGCAGGAAGGCGATACCTACACCACAACGCAGCAGCGCTGCAAAACGGTGTATGACAAATCAGAGAAAATGCTGGGTTACGATGTGACATACCGCATCGGGGAAGAGCAGGGCAAAATCCGTATGGATAACGACCCGGGTAGCCGTATCCCGCTGGACAGCAACGGACAGCTGGTTCTGAATCAGAAAACCTGAAAATAAAATAGCTTCACATCATTATTGCCCCTCTTGCACTCAGGCGGAGGGGCTTTTTTTTGGTTTTTTGCAGGTGAATAACAACCAGAAAACCTGACAGGAAAACGCTCATGCCTGACAAAATGCAGGCATGAGCGTCGAAAAACCATTACATAGCATTGTGTTGTCTGAATAAGATAAAACCAGTGATCAGCACTGAGAGAAACGCAAAAAGAATAGAACCACCGCAGAACAACCAAAGGCCAAATAACAATGTTATTACTATTAACACCTTAAATAATGGTAATAGCAAAGCCATGTTCATCTTCCTTCTGTAGGTGTATAGCCAAAAAGCGTCTCGTGTCGTCCATCTGTGAAACTCAATACACCACGGATACTGTGTGGAAAAACGTCCTCGTCCCTGCACGGCCCCGTCTTCATGACGTAAATCGCTCCTGTTCTAATAATTGGTGGTGCTAATTAATTAGCACACGAATAATCATTTCTTTAACGGTAAAAGAGTAGCTATTCTGGAGGATATATTTGCCAGTTTTTACCTATTAATGATCGTCAGAAAAAGAGATCCAGAAGGAATATGGTATTCATTGCGGTTATATGTGAAGGGTGAGCGGCGGGCACCGCTCACGAAGGGAGAGAATTGCTTTACAGCAGATGCGGCCACAACCGCATAGTCATATTCACGATCTCAATTAATTCTTCCTGCGTCGCGCCTTCACGGGCACTGACAGACATGCCGTGGACCAGGCAACTGATAAAGCGCACCAGCGCAGGCAAATTGCAGTTTTCCGGGATTTCCTTTTGCGCCTGACGTTCACTGAAGAACCGCAGCAAAATGGCCTCACGTTGCGTATTACGCGCTTTCAGCGTGGCGGCAATCTCCTCTGACGAGGCGGCCAGCGCAGCGGAGGTGGTGACCATAAAACAGCCTGCGGGCGTCTCTTTGCTGGCGAAGCAGCGTGCCACCGCGCACAGATAATCATGCAGCGCTTCGTCGACGCGTTTTTCGGCGTGAAACAGCAGGGTTTCCTGCTGCTGTGCGAAACGCGCGATATAGCGATCGAGCACAGCCCGGAACAAGCCCTCTTTATTGGTGAACTCCGCATACAGCGTGGGTGCCTTGGCACCAGTCGCTTCGACCAGGTGCGCAAGTGACGTCGCTTCGTATCCGTGTTGCCAGAATAGTGCCATGGCCTTATCAAGCGCCGCTTCCCTGTCGAACACTTTTGGTCGGCCACGGCTTTTTTTAGCGCCACTGTGGGCTTCTGTAGTCATAGTGCCGTTTAACCTCTTTATGTAAACCTGCCCCCAAAATACCCCTTTTTGCCCCCGCAGTACCAGCAAAACCGCGCTGCAGGTGCGCCACAGGGTACGTGACAGGCGTTTCAGTAATTAAAATAACGATCGTTAAAAATTATATTGACACGTGATGCAGATCACAACTATCCTTTATCTATCGATCGTTAATTAAATAAATATTAACGACCACGTAACTAAATCCGCATTACAAACGAAAGGGTACCCACATGAAAACCGTTAAAGCACTGTTCGCCGCCGCTGTACTGAGTTCGTTGTCGTTTGCAAGCGTCGCTGCCGTTGAGGTGCAGTCCACCCCGGCAGGTCAACAAAAGGCGGGCACCATCTCTGCGACCGCAGGGACTAACCTGTCCTCGCTGGAAGCCGAGCTTGCGCAGAAAGCTGACGATATGGGCGCAAAATCGTTCCGTATCACCTCTGTTAACGGCCCGAATAATCTGCACGGCACCGCTGTCATCTATAAATAAGCCCTCAAGATCACCTGTTAAAAGGCCCTGTCTCCGGACAGGGCCTTTTTTGTTTCAGATGGCGTCGCTGGCAGGCGCTGGCGGATGAGCAGTGACGTTAACCGGTATGCCGGAGCGCAGTCGCAGCGCCTGTTCCATCACCTCGCGGTCGGTTTGCTCTGCGGCTTCAAAAGTTTTGAGCGTCGCGTTGAGAGTAATCGGCAGCGTTTTCGGGTCATCCTCGATGCGCTTTGAGAGCGGCTGATGGACTTCAACAAACCGACGCCCGTCCGGCTCGACAGACGCTTTCACCGGCGCGTTGATGATATTGACGCGCGTACCGACCGGCACTGCGCTGAACAGGTGTTTGATGTCGTCATCGCGCAGACGGATACAGCCCGAGCTGACGCGCATGCCGATACCGAAATCCGCATTCGTGCCGTGCAGCAGATAGACGCCGCCGTAAGCTGCAAGGCGAATGGCGTGATGGCCCATCGGGTTGTCCGGCCCGGCAGGCATCACGGCCGGTAAATCGATCCCTTGTGCTTTATAACGTGCGCGAATATTGGCCGTCGGCGTCCAGGTCGGGTTGGCGCGCTTTTGCGATACCGTGGTCTGCATGGTTGGCGTGAGCGTGTCGCCGTCAAGCTGGCCGATGCCAATCGGGTAGACGGTCACTGTGTTCTCGCCTGGCGCAAAATAGTAGAGCCGCAGCTCGGCAAGATTAATCAGAATGCCTTCGCGCGGGGCGTCCGGCAGCAGCATCTGGCGCGGAATGGTCAGCACGCTACCCGCGCGCGGCACATACGGATCAACGCCGGGATTGGCCTGCAACAGCGCCAGAAAGCCGACGTTATAGCGTTTGGCGATCGCCTCCAGCGAGCCGCCATCGTCCGCCACCGTGTGGTAGAGGGTTTCGCCAATCAACCGGCTGCCTGGTGCGGGGAGAGGGTAAGTATTCGCCAGCGCCTGGCTTGCGCCAAACGTCATGCCAGCGACAAGCGCCAGCCATGACAGCCAGCGAGAAAAACGCGCGTGTTCTCTTTTCATTTACAGATCCCAAAGGCGGAGAAGTTTTTGTAATACATACATAAAGAGAGAAGTATGGCGGGGCTTCGTCCAGGGAAACCCTGGACGATTGCAAAGGATTGTAAAGTTACGCCCCGCGCGGGTGCGTGAAGGATTTAAGGCAGCGAGTGTTCGGCGAGTTGCGCCATAAACTGACGCACCCATTCCATTCGGGTTTTCCGCTCTTCCAGCTCGCGGAAGAATTTCAGGCGTGTCGGCCCGTCGAGGCGGTAATGCTGTGGCTCTTTTTGCAGCAGGCCGATAAGCCAGCCCGGATCGACATGATTTTTCTCGGCAAACTCAATGGTGCCGCCTTTCTCGTTAGCCTCAATTTTACGCACGCCAAGCTTCTGCGCCTGCTGGCGCAGGGCCGCGATATCCAGCAGATTGCGCGCCGGGTCCGGCAGCAGGCCAAAGCGGTCGATAAGCTCCACTTTGATCTCTTCAAGTTCCTGCTCTTTTTTGGCGCTGGCGATGCGCTTATAGAACGACAGGCGCGTGTTCACATCCGGGATAAACGCCTCCGGCAGTAGCGATGGCATCCGCAGTTCTACTTCCGTCTGCTGACTGGTGAGATCTTCAAGCGACGGCTCGCGCCCGGCTTTCAGCGCGTCCACCGCGTTTTCCAGAAGCTCCATATAGAGTGAGAAGCCGATGGTTTCCATCTGACCGCTCTGATCTTCGCCCAGCAGCTCGCCCGCGCCGCGAATCTCCAGATCGTGCGTCGCGAGCGCAAAGCCCGCGCCGAGATCTTCCAGCGACGCGATCGCCTCAAGACGCTTCTGCGCGTCGGTGGTCATCGCCTTCGGCGGCGGCGTCAGCAGCCACGCATATGCCTGATGATGCGATCGCCCGACGCGGCCGCGCAGCTGGTGCAGCTGGGCGAGACCAAAATGATCGGCGCGCTCGATGATAATGGTATTGGCGGTCGGAATATCGATACCGGTTTCGATGATCGTGGTGCACACCAGCACGTTAAAGCGCTGATGATGGAAATCGTTCATCACCCGCTCAAGCTCGCGCTCGCGCATCTGGCCGTGACCGATGGCGATGCGTGCCTCCGGCACCAGATTCGCCAGCCGCTCGGCGGCCTTCTGGATATTCTCGACATCATTGTAGAGGTAATAGACCTGACCGCCGCGCAACACTTCACGCAGGATGGCCTCGCGCACGACCAGATTGTCATACTCGCGCACGAAGGTTTTCACCGCCAGACGACGCGCGGGCGGCGTGGCGATAATCGACAGGTCACGCATGCCGCTCATCGCCATGTTCAGCGTGCGCGGAATAGGCGTCGCGGTGAGCGTCAGAATATCCACATCGGCGCGCATCGCTTTAATACGTTCTTTGTGACGCACCCCGAAGCGGTGTTCTTCATCGACAATCAAAAGACCGAGATCTTTCATTTTGACGTCGCTCTGCAACAGCTTGTGGGTGCCGATAAGAATATCGACTTTGCCTTCAGCGGCCTGTTCCAGCACCTGCGCCTGCTCTTTGGCGCTGCGAAAGCGCGACAGTAACTCAATGCGCACCGGCCAGTTGGCGAAGCGATCGCGGAAGTTGTCGTAATGCTGCTGGGCCAGAAGCGTGGTCGGCACCAGCACCGCCACCTGTTTATTGTTCTCGACCGCCAGGAACGCCGCGCGCATCGCGACTTCGGTTTTACCGAAGCCCACGTCGCCGCACACCAGACGATCCATCGCCAGCGGCTGGCACATGTCGCTCAGCACTGCGTTAATCGCCTGCGCCTGATCGGGCGTGGTTTCAAACGGAAACCCTTCGCAGAAGAGCTGATACTGCTCTTTGTCATGCTTAAAGGCGAAACCGGATTTCGCGGCGCGCTGGGCGTAGATATCCAGCAGCTCCGCCGCCACATCGCGCACTTTTTCCGCCGCTTTCTGGCGCGCTTTCGACCACGCGTCGCCGCCAAGCTTGTGCAGCGGCGCGTTCTCTTCGGCACCGCCTGCGTAGCGGCTGATGAGATGCAGCGACGACACCGGCACATAGAGCTTCGCGTCGTTGGCATAGGTGAGCATCAGGTATTCCGCCGTGATGCCGCCTGCCTCAAGCGTCGTCAGCCCGGCGTAGCGGCCCACGCCATGCTCCAGATGCACCACCGGCTGGCCGGGGCGCAGCTCCGCCAGGTTGCGGATGAGCGTATCCGGGTTAATGGTGCGGCGGCTCTCCTGGCGGCGGCGCGTGACGCGCTCGCCCAGCAGATCGCTCTCGCAGATAAACGCGCGCTGGCGCAGGGTATCGATAAATCCGCGCTCCGACGCGCCGATGCTCAGATAGCGCTCACCCGCCTGCGCGTCTTCAAGCCGCAGAAGGCGCTTCGGCATGACTTTAATGCGCGAAAGGAGCTCCGAGAGCGCCTCGCGGCGGCCTTCACTTTCCACCGAGAAAATCACCGGGCCGGTGAAGGACTCCAGAAAGCGGCGCAGGCTGTCGAGCGGCGATTTCTGCTGCGCCTGCACCGCGATATCCGGCAGCGGCTGGTAGCCCAGATTGGTATTGGCGGCTTTATCGGCCAGCGCCTCGGTTTTCAGCTGCACGCGCGGCCAGGCTTTTAACTGCGCATGAAGTTCATCGGTGCGCAGCCAGAGTGCTTCTGGCGGCAACAGCGGGCGCATCGGGTCGACGCCGCGGTTCTCAAAGCGCGCCACGGCATCGGCCCAGAAGCGGTCGGCGCTCGCTTCCAGATCGCCCGTGCTCACCACCAGCGTATTTTTCGGAAAATAGCTGAACAGCGGCGGCAGCGGCTCGCTAAAGAACAGCGGCTGCCAGTATTCAATACCTGCGGGCAAGGTGCCTTTGCTCACCTGTTGGTAGATATGCTCCGGGTCGCGCTTGACCTCGAAACGGTCGCGCCACTGGCTGCGGAACAGCTCTATGGCCGCTTTATCGGTCGGGAATTCGTGCGCGGGCAGCAGATTTATCGCTTCCACCTCTTCGAGCGTGCGCTGGGTATCGACGTCAAACAGCCGCAGGCTGTCGATTTCGTCGTCGAAAAAGTCGATGCGGTAGGGTTGTTCGCTGCCCATCGGGTAGAGATCGAGCAGCGCGCCGCGGGTGGCGTATTCGCCATGCGCCATCACCTGATCCACATGGCGATAGCCCGCCTGGTCCAGCTGCGCGCGCAGGGTGTCGCGTGAAAGCTGCTGGCCTTTTTGCATCACCAGCGCGTGGCCGTGGAGGAAGCTGTGCGGGCAGACGCGCTGCATCAGCGTATTCACCGGCAGGATCAGCACGCCGCGCTGCATACCGGGCAGCTGATAGAGCGTCGACAGGCGCGAGGAGATAATCTCCTGGTGCGGCGAGAAGCTGTCATACGGCAGCGTCTCCCAGTCAGCCAGGTTCATCACCAGGCTTTCGGTAAATTGTTGAATTTCATCGTGCAGACGCAGGGCGGTTTGCATATCCGGCGCGATAAGCACCAGCGGGCCGGCATGGCGTTCCGCCATTTCCGCCACCTCAACGGCGCAGGCCGCGCCGGTCAGTTCACCCAGTTGACGCTGATCGCCCGCTTTGACGGGCAGAGAGTAACGATATTGTTCAGGCATAGAAGGCGAAGCGTGCTCCGGTTGTGCCGCTTGTCCGGGATAAAAACCCGGCGACAGAGTGGGTTAGTGGTTCCATAAATCAGATCTGGGCTTTATTATCGTTGATCACTTTGCATTAGCAACCGTACAAGACGGATTTCATGTATCAACCTGTCGCGTTATTTATCGGCCTGCGCTATATGCGCGGGCGTGCAGCAGACCGCTTCGGCCGTTTCGTCTCCTGGCTCTCCACTATCGGCATCACGCTCGGCGTGCTGGCGCTGGTGACCGTGCTCTCGGTGATGAATGGTTTCGAGCGAGAACTGCAAAACAACATTCTCGGGCTGATGCCGCAGGCGCTTATCAGTTCATCCAAAGGCTCTGTCAACCCGCAGCAACTGCCTGCCGACAGCCTCCACCTGCAGGGCGTTAACCGTATCGCGCCGCTAACCACCGGCGATGTGGTGCTGCAAAGCGCCCGCAGCGTGGCGGTCGGTGTGATGCTGGGGATTGACCCGGCGCAGCGCGACCCGCTGACGCCGTATCTGGTCAACGTCAACCAGCAGGATCTGACCGCCGGGAAATACAACATCATTCTCGGCGAGCAGCTTGCGGGCCAGCTTGGCGTGAAACGCGGCGACCAGCTGCGCCTGATGGTGCCGTCCGCCAGTCAGTTCACGCCAATGGGCCGCCTGCCGAGCCAGCGTCTCTTCACCGTTATCGGCACTTTCGCCGCCAACAGCGAAGTGGATGGCTATCAGATGCTGGTCAATATTCAGGACGCTTCACGCCTGATGCGCTACCCGGCAGGAAATATCACCGGCTGGCGACTGTGGCTGAATGAGCCGCTGAAAGTGGATACGCTGAGCCAGCAGACGTTACCGCCCGGCACGCAGTGGCAGGACTGGCGCGAGCGTAAAGGCGAGCTGTTCCAGGCCGTGCGCATGGAGAAAAACATGATGGGCCTGCTGCTAAGCCTGATTGTCGCCGTCGCCGCGTTTAACATCATTACGTCGCTCGGGCTGATGGTGATGGAGAAGCAGGGCGAAGTGGCTATTCTGCAAACCCAGGGCCTGACGCGCCGTCAGATCATGGCGGTGTTTATGGTGCAGGGGGCCAGCGCGGGCGTTATCGGCGCGCTGTTTGGCGCGCTGCTCGGCGCGCTCCTTGCCAGCCAGTTAAATAATTTGATGCCGGTGATTGGCGCGTTCCTTGATGGCGCTGCGCTGCCAGTCGTTATCGAACCGTGGCAGGTCATCGGTATTGCGCTCTCGGCGATGGCCGTCGCGCTGTTGTCCACGCTTTATCCTTCCTGGCGCGCTGCCGCCACCGAACCCGCTGAGGCTTTACGTTATGAGTAATTCTGTGCTGTTACAGTGCGACAACCTGTGCAAACGCTACCAGGAAGGCAAAGTGCAAACGGATGTGTTGCACAACGTCAGCTTCAGCATCGACGCGGGCGAAATGATGGCAATTGTCGGCAGCTCCGGCTCCGGTAAAAGTACGCTGTTGCACCTGCTGGGCGGGCTGGATACACCGACTTCCGGCGACGTGATTTTCAGCGGTCGGGCGCTGAGCACGCTCTCTTCTTCCGCCAAAGCGGAGCTGCGTAACCGCGAGCTTGGTTTTATCTACCAGTTCCACCATCTGCTTCCCGATTTCACCGCGATGGAAAACGTGGCGATGCCGCTGCTTATCGGCAAAGCGCCGAAGGCCGAGACCGAGCGCCGGGCGCTCGCGATGCTGGACGCCGTGGGGCTCGCGCACCGCAGCAACCACCGTCCGTCTGAGCTTTCCGGCGGCGAGCGCCAGCGCGTCGCGATTGCTCGCGCGCTGGTGAATAATCCGCGTCTGGTGCTGGCGGATGAACCGACCGGCAACCTCGACGCCCGCAACGCCGACAGCATTTTCGACCTGCTCGGCGAGCTGAATAAAACCCAGGGCACCGCCTTTCTGGTGGTGACGCACGATCTGCTACTGGCGAAACGGCTGTCGCGCCAGCTGGAGATGCGCGACGGGCACCTGAACCCTGAGCTGACCCTGATGGGGAGGGCGTAATGGCTTCCCCGTTATCATTACTGATTGGTCTGCGCTTTAGCCGGGGACGCAGACGCAGCGGCATGGTGTCGCTTATCTCCGTTATTTCAACGATTGGCATCGCGCTTGGCGTGGCGGTGCTGATTGTGGGCTTAAGCGCCATGAACGGCTTTGAGCGCGAGCTGAACAATCGCATTCTGGCGGTCGTGCCGCATGGTGAAATCGAGCCGGTGGAGCAGCCGTGGCGCGGCTGGCAGGATGTTGTGACGCGCGTTGAGAAGGTCAACGGCATCGTCGCGGCGGCGCCGTATGTCAACTTTACCGGGCTGGTGGAGAGCGGAGCGAACCTGCGCGCCATTCAGGTGAAAGGCGTTGATCCGGCGCAGGAGCAGCGTTTAAGCGCGCTGCCGCATTATGTGCAGAACAACGCCTGGCAAAGTTTTCAGGCGGGCAAACAGCAAATCATTATCGGTAAAGGTGTTGCGGATGCGCTGAAAGTGAAGCAGGGCGACTGGCTCTCTATCATGATCCCGAATTCTGACGCCGACCATAAGCTGTTGCAGCCCAAACGCGTGCGTTTGCAGGTGGCAGGCATTCTGCAACTGAGCGGCCAGCTCGATCACAGCTTTGCAATGGTGCCGCTGGCCGATGCGCAGGGCTATCTGAACCTCGGTGACAGTGTCACGGGCATCGCCATCAAGGTGAATGACGTCTTTAACGCGAATCAACTGGTGCGCGACGCGGGTCAGGTGACGGATGCCTATGTCTATATCAAAAGCTGGATCAACACCTACGGCTACATGTACCGCGATATCCAGATGATCCGCGCGATTATGTATCTGGCGATGGTGCTGGTGATTGGCGTCGCCTGCTTTAACATCGTCTCGACGCTGGTGATGGCGGTGAAAGATAAAAGCAGCGACATCGCGGTGCTGCGTACGCTCGGTGCGAAAGACGGGCTTATCCGTGCGATTTTCGTCTGGTACGGACTGCTCGCCGGGCTGCTCGGCTCGGTCAGCGGCGTGGTGGTGGGTGTGCTGGCGTCGTGGCAGTTGACCGCTATCATTCACGGGATTGAAAAACTGATCGGCCATCATTTCCTCTCGGGTGACATTTACTTTATCGACTTCCTGCCTTCGGAGCTGCACGTGCTCGACGTGGTCTATGTGCTGCTGACGGCGCTGGTGCTGAGCCTGCTGGCGAGCTGGTATCCGGCACGGCGCGCGAGCCGCATCGATCCGGCGCGGGTACTGAGCGGACAATAATTCAGGGAGCGGCGGATGTATTACGGGTTTGACATTGGCGGCAGCAAAATCGCCCTCGGTGTATACGATGACGCGCGGCGTCTGCAATGGCAAACCCGCGTCGCGACGCCGCATGATAGCTACGAGAACTTTCTCGACGCCATCAGCGCGCTGGTGGCAGAGGCTGACCGCCGCTTTGGCGGCGCGGGGCATGTCGGCGTTGGCATTCCCGGCATCCCGGAAACGGACGACGGCCTGCTGTATGCCGCCAATCTGCCCGCCGCCAGCGGCAGGGCGGTGAGGCGCGATCTCAGCGCGCGGCTCGGGCGCGACGTGCGTATCGATAACGACGCCAACTGTTTTGCGCTCTCCGAGGCCTGGGACGATGAGTTCAGCGCCTATCCTGTTGTGATGGGGCTTATCCTCGGCACTGGTGTCGGCGGCGGCGTGATTGTCGAGGGCAAACCATTGACCGGGCGCAGCTTTATCACGGGCGAATTCGGCCATATCCGGCTGCCGGTGGACGCGCTCGCCATCCTCGGGCGCGATATTCCGCTTATCCGCTGCGGCTGCGGGCAACACGGCTGTATTGAGAATTATCTTTCCGGTCGGGGCTTTGCATGGCTCTGGCATCACTTCTACCATGAATCACTGGACGCGCCGCAAATCATTGCCCGCTGGCAGCAGGGTGACACGCAGGCGCAGGCGCATGTTGAGCGTTATACCGACCTGCTGGCGGCCTGTGTCGCGAGTCTGTTGACCGTGCTGGACCCGCATCTGGTGGTGCTCGGCGGCGGGCTGTCGGGGTTTTCGCATCTGACAACGGCGCTTAGCGCGAAGCTGCCTGCGTATCTGCTGCCCGTTGCGAAAGTGCCGCGTATTGAGCAGGCGCGCCACGGCGACGCGGGCGGTATGCGCGGTGCGGCTTTTCTCCATCTCACACGCTCACGGAGTTGAAATGCAATCGCGTCGTCTGCACCGGCTGGGCCGGTTTCGAAGGAATAAACGTCGGCTGCGCGAGCGCTTGCGCCAGCGTATTTTTTTCCGGGACAGAATTATGACACCTGAAGTGATGAATAAACCTGTGGTAGTGGTCTTAACCGGGGCGGGGATCTCGGCGGAATCGGGCATTCGCACGTTCCGCGCCGCTGACGGCCTGTGGGAAGAGCATCGCGTGGAGGATGTGGCAACGCCGGAAGGGTTCGCGCGTAATCCGCAGCTGGTGCAGGAATTCTACAACGCCAGACGCCGCCAGCTGCAGCAGCCGGAGATCAAGCCTAACGCGGCGCATCTGGCGCTGGCGCGGCTGGAAGAGGCGCTCGGCGACCGCTTTTTACTGGTCACCCAGAATATCGATAACCTGCACGAGCGCGCGGGCAGCAAAAATGTGGTGCATATGCATGGCGAATTGCTGAAAGTGCGCTGTTCGCAGAGCGGGCAGGTGCTGGAGTGGACGGGCGACGTGACGCCTGGCGATAAATGCCACTGCTGCCAGTTCCCCGCGCCGCTGCGCCCGCACGTAGTGTGGTTCGGCGAGATGCCGCTCGGGATGGATCGTATTTATGAGGCACTCGCGCGCGCCGATGTGTTTATCGCCATCGGCACCTCCGGGCACGTTTATCCGGCCGCCGGATTCGTGCATGAAGCGAAGCTTCAGGGCGCGCATACCGTGGAGCTGAACCTTGAGCCAAGCCAGGTCGGCAGCGAGTTCGAAGAGAAGCATTACGGGCTGGCAAGCCAGGTGGTGCCGGAGTATGTCGAGAAGCTGTTGAAAGGTCTGTGACGACAGGGATGTCAGAGGGAAACGGCGGGTGCGCTTCGCTTACCCGCCCTACACAGAACATTAACCGGTTTTCGTAGGGTGGGTAAGCGAAGCGCACCCACCTTTTCACCACAATGAAACTTACCGTCCCGCCTTTAACTTCTGGTAATACGACTCGTAAATCGCGCTGGCGTCGCCGACATCGTTCTGCCATTCGCCCTTCTTGATGGTAGCTTCGTCCGGATAGAGCGACTTATCTTCCGCCACCTCTTTCTTCAGAAGCTTACGGGCCGCCAGGTTTGGCGTCGGGTAACCGATGGTCTCAGCGACCTGTTTCGCCACATCCGGGCGCAGCAGGAAGTTAATCAGCTTATGCGCGCCTTCCACATTCTTCGCATTCGCCGGGATAGCGAGGCTGTCCATCCAGAAGATCCCGCCTTCTTTCGGCCAGACGACATCCAGCGGCGCGCCCGCCTGACGAGCGACCCACGCGGAGCCGTTCCACACCATACCGAGATTCACTTCGCCTTCCAGATACGGGTTCGCCGGGTTGTCGGAGTTAAACGCCGCCACGTTTGGCATCAGCTTTTTCAGCTCGTTATAGGCGGCTTCAATCTCTTTCGGATCGGTGGTATTGCCGGAAAGCCCGAGCTTACGCAGCGCCATCTGGAACACTTCGCGCGCATCGTCGGTCAACAGCAGGCTGCCTTTGTATTCCGGCTTCCAGAGATCGGCCCAGGAGGTCACGCTTTTCGGATCGATGGCGTCGCTGTTCACGCCAATCGCCGTCGCGCCCCAGATGTAGGGAATGGAGTAGTCGTTATTCGGATCGAAAGGCTTATTCAGCATCGCCGGATCCAGATTGTGAAAATTCGACAGCTTGCTCTTGTCGATCTTCTGGATCATTCCTTCTTTGCGCATCTTGTCGACAAAGTAGGTGGACGGCACCACGAGATCGTAGGCGCCCTGCTGATAGGTCTTCAGCTTGGCGTACATGGTTTCATTCGATTCATAGGTCGAATAGATAACCTTAATGCCCGTCTCCTTCGTGAACTGCTCAAGCAGGCCCGGCGGCACATACTCGGTCCAGTTGTAGAAATAGAGCGTATTTTTGTCATCAGCATGCGCGGCGCTCATGCCGAACGCCAGAGCACCCGCAGCAAGCAGGTGGCGTGACCATTTTTTCATTTTACGTCCCCTGGATTTAAGGCCTGGCGAGGCAGGCTTTTCGTTTTATCGCGAAGCATCAGCTGGCTTGCCAGTACGAGAACCAGCGACAGCATCAGCAGAATGGTGGCGAGCGCGTTCACTTCCGGCGACACGCCCACTTTGACCATCGAGTAAATTTTCAGCGGCAGGATTTCATAGCCCGGCCCCGTCACGAACGACGACACCACCACGTCATCCATCGACAGCGTAAAGCTCAGCAGCCAGCCCGCCGCCACCGCCGGCATCGCCAGCGGCAGAATGATTTTGCGCAGAATCGTGATTTCGCTGGCACCCAGATCGCGCGCCGCTTCAAGCATTCGCACGTCAAAGCCTTTCAGCCGTGAATAGACGGTCACGACCACAAACGGCAGGCAGAAGGTAATGTGCGAGAACAGCAGCGACCAGAAGCCAAGCTGAATGCCCACCAGCATAAAAAGCACCAGCAGGGAAATCGCCATCACGATATCGGGCGACATCATCACCACAAACAGCATGCCGCTGACAAACGGTTTGCCGCGAAAACGGTAGCGGTAGAGCGCGACCGCCGTCAGCGCGCCGATAAGGGTCGCGAACGTGGCGGAAAACACCGCCATTGTCAGCGAGTGTTGCGCGGCCTGTAACAGGCTGTCGTTATTCATCAGCAGGCTATACCAGTTGGTGGTAAAGCCCTGCCAGTTAATGCCGAAACGCGAGCTGTTGAACGAATTCACAATCAGGATCACGATCGGGATATAAAGATAAGCGTAAATGGCGGTCATAAAACCGCCGCGCAGCAGGCGACCGATCATTCCAGTTCCACCTTCTTGTTAAGCAGGCGCGCGGCGCGCCAGTACACCAGCAGCATCAGCCCCATCACCAGCGTCAGCGTAATGCTGGTGGCCGCGCCAAACGGCCAGTCGCGGATATTCAGGAACTGGCTCTTGATAACGTTGCCGATAAGCAGGTTTTTCGCGCCACCCATCAGATCGGAGACATAAAACAGCCCCATCGCGGGCAGCATCACCAGCAGACACCCGGCAATAATCCCCGGCATCGTCAGCGGCAGAATGATGCGCACAAAGGTTTGCAGTTTGCTGGCCCCGAGATCTTTTGCGGCTTCGAGCAGCGGCTTATCGAGCTTCTCGATGCTGGAGTAGAGCGGCATCACCATAAACGGCAGCAGAATATAGACCAGGCCGATAATCACCGCGGATGGCGTGTACATAATGCGTAACGGAGCGTCGATAACGCCAAGCCACAGCAGAAACTCGTTCAGATAGCCGCGCGTGCTGAGAAACAGCTTCAGCCCGTAAATCCGGATAAGCGAGTTTGTCCAGAACGGGACTATCAGCAAAAACAGCAGCAGCGGGCGCACTTTCGCGGGCAGCTTTGCCAGAAACCACGCAAACGGGTAACCCAGCACCAGACACGCCAGCGTCGCCTGTAGTGCCATATTCAGCGAGTGCAGCAGCACCTGAAAATAGAGCGGGTCGAGCAGGCGCGCGTAGTTATCCAGTGTAAAGACCAGGCTTACGAAATGCGCGTCGTCGCGGGTGAGAAAGCTGGTGGCGATGATCATCAGGTTGGGCAGAAAAACAAACAGCACCAGCCAGCCGACGATGGTGGCGATCACCACATTCTGGAATTTACGCGAGCTTTTCATCGGCCAGCACCACCTCCCAGCTCTCCACCCAGGTCACGGCCATTTTCTGATCGAGCGAGTGGTCAAAATCCGGGTCATCTTCGTTGAAGAATTCGCTAACCAGCACGATTTTGCCGTTTTCCAGCTCAACAACCGATTCCAGCGTCATGCCTTTATAGTTGCGCTCGCGCACAAACCCTATCAGGCCGTCGGCCTCGCCGTCGCCGTTAATCTCTTCAACGCGCAGATCTTCCGGGCGCAGCAGCACGTTAAGTTTCTGGCCCGCCGTCACCGGGAAGGCGACATACAGCACGCATTCGCGGCCTTCGACATTAGCGCGCACGCGCTGCGCGTCGATACGCTCAATGACGGTGGCGTCAAAAATATTGATCTCGCCGATAAAGCTCGCCACAAACAGGTTTTTGGGTTCTTCGTAGATTTCGCGCGGCGTGCCGTCCTGCTCGATGCGCCCGTCGCGCATCACCACGATGCGATCGGACATCGTCAGCGCTTCTTCCTGATCGTGCGTCACGAACACAAACGTAATCCCCAGCTTGCGCTGCAGCGCTTTCAGCTCGTTCTGCATCTGTTTGCGCAGTTTATAGTCGAGCGCCGAGAGGGATTCATCAAGCAGCAGCAGGCGGGGTTTATTGACCACGGCGCGGGCGATCGCCACGCGTTGCTGCTGGCCGCCGGAAAGTTGATGCGGTTTGCGCTGGGCAAATTCCTCAAGCTGCACCATCTTTAAAGCATCCATCACACGCGGCGTTATCTCAGCGGTGGGTGTTTTTTGCATCCGCAGGCCAAACGCGACGTTCTCAAACACCGTCATATGCGGAAACAGGGCGTAGCTCTGGAAAACGGTATTGACGTGGCGATGCTCGGCGGGAACGTCGGTGATGTCCTGTGCATCGAGCGTGATCCGCCCGGCGTCGGCGTTCTCAAGGCCTGCGATAAGGCGCAGCACGGTGGTTTTACCGCAGCCGGAGGGGCCGAGGAGCGTGAGGAATTCACCATGATTGATGGTCAGTGAGAAATCAGAAATGACGGTTTTACCATCAAAGCTTTTCCCGATATCCGCCAGTTGCAGAAGCGGGGAAAGCGAGCGCGGCTGTGTATTCAATTTTTTGACTCTGTCCCGTAAAAAACGCATCAAGAAGAAACCGGATGCGGGGTTTGTGATGAACCACCTTTGGGTCTGGCACGTGATAAGGGCAGGCATTCTACGGCAAACCATTGAAATCGCCAATGCCACAGACGCTTTCTTGCCGGTTTCGCGTGGTTTTCCACGTTTTCTGTCACGTCAGGCGCATGAAGAAGGAGATACCCCCTTTTTCCCCGCAGGATTATTCCTCTTCGCCGGGCGAAAGGTGACCTGAAACAATATTTGTCTTTTAATGCTTAATGATAATAACGTCACAAAATAACAGGGGTGAGAACATGGATAAATTACTCGAACGTTTCCTGCAATATGTCACTATGGATACCCAGTCACGGGCCGGGGTGAAGCATGTTCCCAGCACCGAAAGCCAGTGGAAGCTGTTAAACCTGCTGAAGAACCAGATGGAAGAACTGGGCATGGTTAACGTGTCGCTAAGCGAACACGGCACGTTGATGGGCACGCTGCCCGCCAACGTAGATAAACCCGTCCCGCCCATCGGATTCATTTCTCATGTCGATACCTCGCCAGATTTCACCGCCAAAAACGTGAACCCGCAAATCGTTGAAAACTACCGCGGCGGGGATATCGCGCTCGGCACCGGCGAAGAGATCCTCTCACCGGTGATGTTTCCGGTGCTCCATCAGTTGCTCGGCCACACGCTTATCACCACCGACGGCAAAACGCTGTTAGGCGCGGATGATAAAGCGGGTGTCGCAGAGATCATGACCGCCATGGCGACGCTTTCGCAGAAAAACATTCCCCACGGCGATATTCGCGTGGCCTTTACGCCGGATGAAGAGGTGGGCAAGGGGGCGAAGTATTTTGACGTTGAAGCGTTTGATGCGCGCTGGGCATACACCATGGACGGCAGCGGTATCGGCGAGCTGGAGTATGAGAATTTCAACGCGGCCTCGGTGACCATCAAAATCGTTGGCAACAACGTGCACCCCGGCAGCGCCAAAGGCGTGATGGTGAACGCGCTGTCGCTCGCCGCGCGTATTCATGCGCTGGTGCCCGCCGACGAAAGCCCGGAGTGCACCGAAGGGTACGAGGGGTTTTATCATCTGCACACCATGAAAGGCTCGGTGGATCGCGCCGAGATGCATTACATCATCCGTGATTTTGATCGCGAGAATTTCGAAGCGCGCAAACGCCGTATGATGGATATCGCGAAACAGGTCGGTAAAGGGCTGCACCCGGATTGTTATATTGAGCTTGCCATCGAGGACAGCTATTACAATATGAGCGAGAAGGTGGCGGAGCATCCGCATATCATCGAGATTGCGCGCCAGGCGATTGTCGATTGCGGCATGGAGCCGCAGTTAAAGCCGATTCGCGGCGGCACCGACGGCGCGCAGCTGTCGTTTATGGGCCTGCCATGCCCGAACATTTTCACCGGCGGGTACAATTATCACGGCAAGCATGAGTTTGCGACGCTGGAAGGAATGGAAAAAGCAGTGCAGGTGATTGTACGTATCGCCGAATTAACCGCACAGCGGGAGGCGTAAAGGCGCAAAAGGCGTAAAAGAGGCGGGTGCGCTGCGCTTACCCGCCCTACAAATTCAGGGATCATGTATGTAGGGTGGGTAAGCGGAGCGCACCCACCATTCACATCAAACCCTTCACGTTATGTCGTAGGGTGGGTAAGCGTCAGCGCACCCACCATTGACATCAAATCCATCGCGTTATGTCGTAGGGTGGGTAAGCGGAGCGCACCCACCGTAATACTCGCGATAACCGACGCCTTACTCCGCAAAATACCAGTACCCGCTGTTTACCAGCGCGGCCAGCATTGCGAGGAATGACGGGTCTTCCAGCGCGTCGCCAAACATCGCGTCATTCAGCACCACTTCATTGGCGAGCTGATGCAGCGCCGGGCGGTGCGGCGTATCTATCTTCTCGCCGTTCACAAAGACGTCCTCGCCGATACGCAGCACGCGCAAACCGCCGAGACGTACCAGCGTATCACCCTGTTTCAGCGCATCGTAAATTTCATCCGGCTGGTACGGCGGCTCCGGCGGCGACACATCCAGCTCGTGACGCGACTGGGTGATAAACTCACCAAACCACTCATTGAAATTATCCGGGTCGCGGATCAGATCCAGCATCATGTCGCGCAGCTTTTCGACTTCCGCAGGCACAATGTCTGCCGGACATTCGCGTGCGGGCACATCCGGATCGCTGTAGCGATGGCTGCCGAGCTCACGCTGCAACACATAATCGGCGAACCCGCTGATAAGCTCGCGACCGCTCGGTGCGCGAAAGCCCACGGAATAGTTCATCGAGTTTTCCAGCGAATAGCCTTCGTGCGGGAATCCCGGCGGAATATAGAGAATATCGCCCGGCTCCAGCTCTTCGTCGATCAGCGCTTCAAACGGCGCGACCTGCAGCAGATCCGGGTGCGGGCAGTGCTGTTTCATCGGCACTTTTTCGCCGACGCGCCAGCGGCGACGGCCAACGCCCTGGATAATAAACACATCGTATTGATCAAGATGCGGGCCAACGCCGCCGCCTGGCACCGAAAAGGAGATCATCAGATCGTCAATACGCCAGTCCGGCAGGGCGCGGAACGGGCGCATCAGCGCGGCGCTCGGCTCGTGCCAGTTATTCACCGCCTGCACCAGCAGCGACCAGTTGGTTTCGCCTAAATGATCGTAGCTCTGGAACGGGCCGTGGCTCACGTCCCATTTGCCGTCCTGATGACTGACCAGGCGGCTGTCCACCTCGTTCTCCATCGCAAGACCGGCCAGTTCGTCCGGGGAGAGCGGGTCGACAAAATTCTTAATGCCGCGCTTTAACACCACCGGGCGTTTTTGCCAGTAGCGTTCAATGAAATCGGGCCAGTTTATCTCTACGTGGTAGTCCATATTGTATTCCGCAGGCTCTCAAGATGAGTCGGATTATAACGGACGCGCGTCACTCTGCGTGGTTGTCTGACAGGTTTTTTCGAAGCGTTGCGGAAGATTCGCCCACCGGCGGCTGCTGACGGGCGAAAATCACTTCCATGCGTGCGCCGCCAAGCGCGCTGGTGCTGGTGAGGATCTGCCCGTTATATTGCTCCACCACTTCACGGGCGACCGACAGCCCAACGCCCTGGCCTGGGCGCAGCGTATCGGCCCGCTGGCCGCGATCAAACACCAGCGCGCGTTTGCTTTCAGGAATACCAGGGCCATCATCTTCCACCACCAGGTGCAGCGTGTCATCCGCCACCCGTGCGGTCACTTCGACAAACTCCAGACAATATTTGCAGGCGTTATCCAGCACGTTGCCCATCACTTCGAGAAAATCGTTTTTCTCGCCGATAAAGACAATTTCCGGCGAGATATCGAGCGTGATGCTGACGCCTTTGCGCTGGTAAACCTTATTCAGCGCCGACGTGAGATTATCCAGCAGAGACGCCACCGGGTGCAGTTCGCGGCTCAGCAGCATATTGCCGCTGCGCATACTGGCGCGATGCAGATAGTAGCCTATCTGCTGTGAAATACGGCTGATCTGCTCCAGCATCACCGGCTCGGCCTGTTCCACATCCGTTTTGCCGGTGCGCAACGATCGCAGCGTGCTCTGGAGCACCGACAGCGGCGTTTTCAGGCTGTGGGTGAGATCGGTGAGCGTTGTGCGGTATTTCTCGTAGCGCTCGCGCTCGCTTTTCAGCAGCCGGTTGAGATTATGGACAAGGCTCGTCAGTTCGCGAGTGGTGTAGGGGTTCAGTTGTTCACGATGGTGCTCTTCCAGCTCGCGCACTTCGCGCGCCAGCGCTTCTATAGGGCGCAGGCTCCACCAGGCGGCGAGCCACAGGAGCGGGATCACCAGCAGCAGATTCGCCGCCAGCACATAGATAAACCAGTTCCAGACGCTCCATGAGCTTTTCAGCTCGTCAGGAATAGTGTCCACCACCACGACCGTCAGCGCGGGCATATTGGTGGTTGCCGGATAGACATTGACCGCGACCGAGTGCGTGGTTTCGTCGTTTTTATCCGGGTCGTAATCATTAAGCCGCTTTTGCAGCGCCCGGTTTGCGCCCAGCAGCAGGCGCGAATCGCTAAAGCGCGTCTCCAGCTCGTGAAAACCGTTCGCGTTGAGCCACTCGGGGCGAATCGCCTTCATCAGGCGCGGCACATCGCGCTGCGACCAGAGGAGTTTGCCTTTTTCGTTATAGATAAAGGTCAGCGTCGGGCTCTGCCTGTCGATATGGTCGGGGATCTCAACGGTCAGTTTGCCGTTTTCGAAACGGGCAAGGGTATAGAAGAGATTGCTCTCACCGCGCAGCAGTCTGAAGGTGGTTTTATCGAAACTGACGCTGTAACCCACCAGCGCCACCACGCCGTAGGCGAGCGAGAGCACCAGCACCACCGCCGCGGTCGCGAGTAAAAAGCGCACCCGCAGCGAGAGCGGGAGAAAGTGGCGCAGGACGTTTTTTTTCATTTAGCGTAGATCGAACCGGTAACCCTGGCCGCGCACTGTCGTGATCGCTTCGCCCGGGTATTCCGCCTGGATTTTTTTACGCAGACGGCCCATCAGCACGTCAATGGTGTGGCTTTCGCGAAGCTCCGCATCCGGGTAGAGCTGAAGCATCAGCGAATCTTTGCTAACGACCTTGCCCGCGTTGCGGATAAGCGTCTCCATAATGGTGTATTCGAAGGCGGTCAGGCGGATCAGATTGTCGTTGATGGTCACTTCCCGGCGCGAGAGATCCACCACGAACGGCGGCATAGAGATCACCTGCGAAGCGAGCCCGCTGTTGCGGCGCAAAAGCGCCTGCATTCTCGCCACCACTTCTTCGATGTGAAACGGCTTGGTGACGTAATCATCGGCACCGGCGCCCAGCACTTCGACTTTATCCTGCCAGCCCTCACGGGCGGTGAGTACAAGAACAGGCAGCGTGATCTCACTGGCGCGCCAGCGACGGATCAGGCTCAGCCCGTCTTCATCCGGCAGACCCAGGTCGACAATCGCCACGTCCGGCAGGTGTTCATTCAGGTAATAATCCGCTTCTTTGGCATCTTCCGCCGCATCCACCTGATGGCCAAGCTCCGAGAGCTGCACTTTCAGGTGATGCCGCAGTAAGGCGTTATCCTCGACGACCAGCACGCGCATCCGGGGTCCCCTTATCCATCAAATATATAAATAGTTTAACGCCAATTATTACTGAAAGGGCATAAACATTGGATAAACCAGCGAGGCATCAACAGGCGGGCGGAAAAGGCGAGGGGAGAAGGTAGCGCGCCACCCGCAGGTGACGCGCAGAGGCTTATTTCAGGTCATCAACCATCTGGATGGCGCGGCCGATGTAATTGGCCGGCGTCATCGCTTTCAGACGGGTTTTTTCGTCTTCCGGCAGTTCGAGGCTGTCGATGAACTGTTTCATGCCTTCGGCGTCAACGCGTTTGCCGCGGGTCAGCTCTTTGAGCTTTTCATACGGTTTCTCAATGCCGTAGCGGCGCATCACGGTCTGAATCGGCTCGGCCAGTACTTCCCAGTTGTTGTCGAGCTCAGCCAGCAGGCGATCGCGGTTCACTTCCAGCTTGCTCACGCCTTTCAGCGTCGACTGATACGCGATGAGCGAATAACCGACGCCGACGCCCAGGTTACGCAGAACGGTGGAGTCGGTCAGGTCGCGCTGCCAGCGGGAGACCGGCAGTTTGCTCGCCAGATGTTGCAGCACGGCGTTCGCAAGCCCCAGGTTGCCTTCGGAGTTCTCGAAGTCAATCGGGTTGACCTTATGCGGCATGGTGGAAGAGCCGATTTCGCCAGCGATGGTTTTCTGTTTGAAATGGTTCAGCGCAATGTAACCCCAGACGTCGCGGTCGAAGTCGATAAGGATGGTATTAAAGCGCGCCATGCAGTCAAACAGCTCAGCGATATAGTCGTGCGGCTCAATCTGGGTGGTGTACGGGTTCCACTGGATGCCGAGCGAGGTCACAAACTCCTCGCTGAACTGGTGCCAGTCCACTTCCGGGTATGCAGCGATGTGGGCGTTATAGTTACCCACCGCGCCGTTGATTTTACCGAGGATCTCGACCTGCTGGAGCTGACGGTACTGGCGCTCCATCCGGTACGCGACGTTCGCCATCTCTTTGCCCATGGTGGACGGCGTGGCTGGCTGGCCGTGCGTGCGGGAGAGCAGCGGGATATCACGGTACTGGTGCGCCAGGTCTTTGACCGCGTCAATAATGTTGCGCCAGAACGGCAGGATCACTTCTTCGCGCGCGGTGGAGAGCATCAGCGCGTGGGAGAGATTGTTGATGTCCTCTGAGGTACAGGCGAAGTGGATAAACTCAGACACCGCGTGGAGCGCCGGAACGTCAGCCACTTTTTCCTTCAGGAAATACTCAACCGCTTTGACGTCGTGGTTGGTGGTGCGCTCGATGGTCTTGATGCGCGCCGCGTCTTCTTCGCTAAAGCCTGCGACAATCGCATCGAGGAAATCGTTTGCGTTTTTGTCAAAAGCAGGAACTTCCTTGATCGCTGCGTGTGCGGCCAGCTTTTGCAGCCAGCGTACTTCAACCTGTACGCGGAATTTCAGCAGGCCAAATTCGCTGAAAATGGCGCGCAGCGCGCTGACTTTATCGCCGTAGCGTCCATCAACGGGGGAAACGGCGGTCAGTGAGGATAATTCCATCAGTCACTCCTGAGAGGTTAACATTGAGCAAGAATTTGTTTCGCCTGGGTGGTCAGACGATTACGGGAAAACATTAGTTGCAGGCGTCCGCCGCCGACCTGCTGCCAGAGCACCGCGGCGCGGATACCGGCGAGCAGCGTGGCGCGAACTTTCGCCTGGATCTGCGGGCTTTGCAGCACGTTGGGCGAGCCGTTAACCTGAATACGCGGGCCGAGCGGGCTAATCACATCCACATAAATGCCGGCCATCGCGCTCATCAGCGTATCGGATTCCAGCTCGAAATGCTCAAGCTGGCGGCTTAAATCCGCGATGCGATTGCCAAGCGTATTCATCGCGCCTTTGCTGGCGGCAAGTTTACGCTCCAGCACCATCAGGCTTAACGTGTAGCGCGTCAGTTCTGCGCCGAGGCCCTGACGGCTGCTGGTGTTCAGCATGCCAAGCAGCGTCTCAAGACCGATTTTCAGCCCGGCTTCGCGGCCGCCGAAAACGTCAAGCGTCGACGCCGGGTTCTGGTCAATCACGCTGTTAAGCGAGACGCGCAGGGCATCGCTGTCACACGTGCCCTCATGCGCGAGCGACTGAACCAGACGTGCCGACTGGCAAATGCCCGCCAGCGCAAGGGTGATGTCGTAGAAGTTCTTTGCCACACAGACTCCTTTTTATCGCGGCTGTACATTCATGGCCGCGCACGCGGCATCAGGCTTAAACCGGCAGCGGCAGGCGCTGTTCGATAATACCGCCGCCCAGGCACACTTCGCCCCGATAAAACACGGCGGACTGCCCCGGCGTGACCGCGGCGACCGGCTCGTCAAACACCACTTCGATGCGATCGTCATCCAGCGGACGGACGGTGCAGGGAATATCGGCCTGACGGTAGCGCGTTTTCACGGTGCAGGTAAACGGCGCGGTGACCGGCTCGCGATCGACCCAGTGCAGTTGCTGTGCGATAAGACCGACTGACATCAGGCGCGGATGATCGTGGCCCTGAGCGACAATCAGAATATTGTTTTCGACGTCTTTATCCACCACGTACCACGGCTCTTCGCCGCCGTCTTTGGTGCCGCCGATGCCAAGCCCTTTGCGCTGGCCGAGCGTGTGATACATCAGACCCTGATGCTCGCCGATAGTATCGCCGTCAACGGTGACGATTTTACCCGGCTGGGCAGGCAGATAGCGGCCGAGGAATTCGCGAAACTTACGCTCGCCGATAAAGCAGATGCCGGTGGAATCTTTTTTCTTTGCCGTCACCAGATCTAACTCTTCGGCAATGCGGCGCACTTCCGGTTTTTCCAGCTCGCCAACCGGGAACAGGCTTTGGGCGACCTGATCGTGGCCGAGCGTATAGAGGAAATAGCTCTGGTCTTTATTGCCATCAAGCCCGCGCAGCAGGCGGCTTTTGCCGTCCACATCGGCGCGACGCACATAGTGGCCGGTCGCGATATAATCCGCGCCGAGATCTTCGGCCGCGAATTCGAGGAAGGCTTTAAATTTGATCTCTTTATTGCAGAGGATATCCGGGTTTGGCGTGCGTCCGGCTTTATATTCCGCCAGGAAATGCTCAAACACGTTATCCCAGTATTCCGCCGCGAAGTTCACGGTATGCAGCTCAATGCCGAGCTTATCGCACACCGCCTGGGCGTCTGCGAGGTCGGATGCGGCCGTGCAATAATCCTCGCCGTCATCCTCTTCCCAGTTCTTCATAAAGAGACCTTCCACCTGGTAGCCCTGCTGTTGCAGTAACCACGCGGAAACGGAGGAATCGACGCCGCCGGACATGCCGACGATGACTTTTTTCTGGCTGTTATCAGACATTGCACCACTCACGACTTAAAACAAAGGCGGCGTATTCTAGCACGCGCTGGCGGCGCAAACACCCCCTGAGCGCGCCGGGTTTGCCTACGGGCGTGAAGAAAAGGGCTTAACGGCAAGAATTGCGACGCGCGGGTGCGTATAAAAAGAGGGGGAAAAGAGGCGGGGGCGCATCGGCCCCCGCGAGTGGGATCAGGCGTAACTTTCCTGAAGACTAAACTGCTCGACGGTCTGCGCCAGCTGCTGCGCCTGCTCTTCGAGCGAGCTGGCCGCTGCCGCCATCTGCTGCACCAGCGCGGCGTTCTGCTGCGTCACGCCGTCCATTTCGTTCACGGCGATCGTCACCTGGCTGATGCCTTTCGACTGTTCATCCGAAGCGCTGACAATCTCCCCGATAATGGTCTGCACGGAATGCACCGCCTGGGTCATCTCCTGCATGGTTTTGCCGGCGTCGTTCACCAGTTGTACGCCGTTCGCCACGCGCTGGCCCGACTCTTCAATCAGCGCTGCAATCTCTTTCACCGCGTTGGCGCTGCGCTGCGCCAGGCTTCGGACTTCGCTTGCCACCACCGCAAAGCCGCGGCCCTGTTCACCCGCGCGCGCTGCCTCTACCGCCGCGTTGAGCGCCAGGATATTGGTCTGGAACGCGATACTGTTAATCATCGTGGTGATATCGCTGATTTTCTTCGAGCTGTCGTCGATCTGCGCCATCGTCTGTACCACCTGGCCGACCAGCGTTTCGCCGCGGCTGGCGATTTGCGTGGCGTTGGCGGTCAGTTCCGTCGCGTGATGGGCGTTGGCGGCGTTGTGTTTCACGGTCGCGCTGATCTGCTCCATGCTGGCGGCGGTCTGCTCCAGCGCGGCTGCCTGTTCTTCGGTGCGCGACGAAAGGTTAATGTTGCCGCTGACGATTTCGCCCGCGCCCTGACGCACGGAGTCGCTCGCTTCTTTGATCTGCCCGACAATGCCGCGCAGCTGCGCCTGCATAGTGTGAAGGGCGTAGAACAGGCTGCCGCGATCGCCCGGTTTAACGTCAATCGCGTTATCGAGCTTGCCGTCGGCCACCGCCAGCGCAATGGTCGCGGCTTCCAGCGGCTCACCGCCGAGAGGCCGGAGCACTTTGCGGCTAAAGACGATACCGAGCAGCGCGCTCACTAGCAGAATGCTCACCACCATAAGAATAATGGCGTTCATTAACTGGCGGTTCGCGGCGGCCATCACCTGGCTTACCGGTGCCACAATGCCGAGATACCATTTATCCGTGCTATTACCGATGGTGACAGGCTGCCAGGTGACCAGCGCTTTTTCGCCAAGGATCGGATCGTCCTGCTCAACCACGTTGCTGGTGAAACCCGCGGTATCGCCAGGGAACGGTTTGCTGGTTAGCTTTTTATCCGGGTAGGAGACGATTTTGCCTGCCGTTGAAAGCAGCATGGCATAACCGACGCCTTCCCAGGGTTTGATCTGATTCACTTTTTGCTGAAGCGACGCCAGCGAAATATCGGATGTCACCACGCCCTTAAGCTGACCGTCGGAGACAATCGGGGCCGCCACCGAGGTCAGCAGCGTCGGCACGCCGTTATAGGCGTAGCTGTAGGGTTCAATCAGCGTATCTTTCTGGGTTTTCTGCGGGATCAGGTAGTAGTCGCCCTGGCCTGGCGTCAGGTAGGAGAGCAGGGGGTGAAACTGGTAATTACCCGACTGACCGTGGTCGACGAAAAAGGCGTAACGGCCTTTCGGCGCCTGGCCGGGTTTGCCGTCAAACTCGGCGTCGCGACCGTCAAAGGCGTTTTCTTCAAAGATGACGGAAATCGAGAGGTAATTTGGGTTATCGCGCAGCGCGCCTTCGAGCAGTTGATCGGCGACTTTACGGTCGGTGATGCCGGCGCGGGGCAGGGACGCCATGCTGTGGCCAAGATTATGCGCCACATCGCGCGCGTAGTTGAGCTCCTGCTGGATTTTCAGCGCTTCGCTCTGGGCAATCTGGCGTAAATAGCTCTCGGCCAGGGATTTTTGTTCGTTGCTGGATTGCCAGCTCAGCACGCCGATGGTGACGACAAACCCCAGCGTGATGGTTAATGCGCCCGTCAGCAGCATTTGTGCACGGGTACTCATCTTTTTATGAACGGATTGTCTGGCCATCACGGCTCCTCAGGATCAACCACGAAAAATCATTACTTTCCCTTCGCTACGAGCCTCCTGGTCAATCTCTTATCGGCGTCGATTTTTTGTTCTTTAATGGCATAAAAAGCGAAATGACTGGTGGAAAAACGGGCGATTTAGCGTTTGTCTGGCGGAGGAAAGGGCGAGGCAGTAGCCAGAATGGCAGATAGTGCTGAGTGTAGCGGATGGCGGCAGCAGGTTAAGCTGCCGTTAAAAGTTTCAGTGCGAAACAAATAGTGCGGTGAAGTTAACGCTGCGGCCAGTTAAACGCGCCAATTAGCGAGAGCGGATAACGCTCGCCGCGCTGCCAGGTGCGAATGCTTTCGGCCACCAGTGGAGAGCGCAGGTTGGTCGCCGAAAGAATTTCCTCAGCGCTCACCCAGCGGCAGAGGTCGATATCGCTGTCGTGCGGCTCGGTTGGCAGCGGCGCGTCAAGTTCAATACTGAACAGAAAGCGCAAAAACGGCGTGTTGTCGGGTGCCAGCCACTGGTGCAGACGCAAAAAATGCTGCGGTTCGGCGCGGATGCCGGTCTCTTCCCACAGTTCGCGGCGCGCGGCTTCCACCAGCGTTTCGTCGGCTTCGAGATGGCCGGCAGGCTGGTTCCAGAGCGCTTTGCCATTAATGGTCTCTTCCACGACCAGGAATTTGCCCTGCGCGTGTACCACGCAGGCGACGGTGACATGGGGTTTGAACATCCGGTTCTCCTTATTTGAGCGGAACGTCTCGCCACTGGCCGCAGGCCAGAGAATCAAGAGTATAGTCGCCCATCGCGTAACGAATCAGCCGGAGCGTCGGGAAGCCCACGTGCGCGGTCATGCGCCGCACCTGGCGGTTACGCCCTTCATAAAGCGTGATTTTAAGCCAGCTGGTGGGAATCGATTTACGCTCGCGAATTGGCGGATTACGCGGCCACAGCCAGGCAGGTTCTTCAACGCGCTCAACGCCTGCGGGGAGCGTTGGGCCGTCGTTCAGCGTCACGCCACTGCGCAACTGCGCCAGCGCCGCTTCCGTCGGCTCGCCTTCCACCTGCACAAAATAGATTTTGCCGGTGCGTTTGCCGGGCTGGGTCAGTTTTGCCTGTAACGCGCCGTCGTTGGTCAGCACCAGTAACCCTTCGCTGTCGCGATCGAGACGGCCCGCGGCATAGACGCCCGCCACCGGAATAAAATCCTTCAGCGTCTGGCGGCCTGCCTCGTCGGTAAACTGCGGCAGCACATCATAAGGTTTATTAAAGAGGATCAGCCGTTTCGGGCCTTCGGGTTTGCGGCGCTTAGGGGAATGTTGTGAGCTGAATCGCTCAAGCCGGTGATTTCTATAAGAAGTTTTCTGCATACTATTTTCAGGCTTTATCAATTGCCGCATTATACCCTATTCATAAGGGCGTGGCATGGGGCAGAACATTCAGGTAGTATTATCACGCCTATTACAAATCATTAACATAATGAGTCACAACCAGAAGCGCTCGAAGGAGAGGTGAATGGAAAGCAAAGTAGTAGTTCCGGCGGAAGGTGCAAAGATCACAGCGCAAAACGGCAAGCTGAATGTCCCCCACAACCCGATCATCCCGTTCATTGAAGGCGATGGTATCGGTGTGGACGTGACGCCGGCGATGCTGAAAGTGGTCGACGCCGCGGTTGAGAAAGCCTACAAAGGCGAGCGTAAAATTTCCTGGATGGAAATTTACACCGGTGAGAAATCTACCCAGCTTTACGGTCAGGATGTCTGGCTGCCCCAGGAAACCCTGGATCTGATTCGTGAATATCGCGTTGCCATCAAAGGCCCGCTGACCACCCCGGTTGGCGGCGGTATTCGCTCCCTCAACGTCGCCCTGCGCCAGGAGCTGGACCTTTACGTCTGCCTGCGCCCGGTACGTTACTACCAGGGCACCCCGAGCCCGGTTAAACACCCGGAACTGACCGACATGGTTATCTTCCGTGAAAACTCTGAAGACATCTACGCGGGTATCGAGTGGAAAGCCGACTCCGCTGACGCTGAGAAAGTGATCAAATTCCTGCGCGAAGAGATGGGCGTGAAGAAAATCCGCTTCCCGGAACATTGCGGCATCGGCATCAAGCCGTGTTCTGAAGAAGGCACCAAACGCCTGGTGCGCGCGGCGATTGAATACGCCATCACCAACGATCGCGAATCCGTGACCCTGGTGCACAAAGGCAACATCATGAAATTCACCGAAGGCGCGTTTAAAGACTGGGGCTACCAGCTGGCGCGTGAAGAGTTCGGCGGCGAGCTTATCGACGGCGGCCCGTGGGTGAAAATCAAGAACCCGAACAACGGCAAAGAGATCGTTGTGAAAGATGTTATCGCCGACGCCTTCCTGCAGCAGATCCTGCTGCGTCCGGCGGAATATGACGTTATCGCCTGTATGAACCTGAACGGCGACTACATCTCTGACGCCCTGGCGGCGCAGGTTGGCGGCATCGGCATCGCGCCGGGCGCGAACATCGGTGACGAGTGCGCGCTGTTCGAAGCGACCCACGGCACCGCGCCGAAATACGCAGGCCAGGACAAGGTGAACCCGGGCTCTATCATTCTCTCAGCTGAGATGATGCTGCGTCATATGGGATGGTTCGAAGCCGCTGACCTGATTGTTAAAGGTATGGAAGGCGCTATCAACAACAAGACCGTGACCTATGACTTCGAACGCCTGATGGAAGGCGCTAAGCTGCTGAAATGCTCAGAGTTTGGCGACGCGATTATCGCGAACATGTAATCCAGATGCTGGGTTAGGCAAAAACGGGAACCAGTTGGTTCCCGTTTTTTTATGTCTGCAAATGCTTCCTCAAAATTTCCACATTTAGCATGATCGAATAATCGCGTGTATTTCTTCTAAAGAAAAAGAGAGTGCTGCCGTTAAATATTAATTATACGGCCCCCGCCCGCTGTTCATAAAACACACAATTTAATGTAGCGTAATAAGGATTTTACTATCATGAATTATTCTGTTATTGGTACAGGCACTATTAAAGCTGCGGTACTCTCTACAACGTTACTATTAGCTGGCTGTAGTAATTTATTTCCTAAACCTGCCCTGTATGTTCCCCCGGCGAATACATCCGATGTTGCGAGAATTCGCTTGATGGGCGCGCCTATGAGCTATGCCCTGTATCAGACAGATAGCGAGGGTAAAACAACCGGAGGCTGGGTTCAGGAGCATAGCGCTTACGTCAATATCCTTCTTGGAAATACCCGGGATCTGGGATTCCCCAAACTGAAGAATAAAGATTATAGCGATACTTATTTCGAAACGTACCTGCTTCCGGATCGTGAAACAACGATCCATCACTCTTTATACGGGGGATGCTCGGTTGTTCTGAATATCACGCCAAAGAAAAAGGCATTATATGAGATCCGTTACAGCTATGGAGATAAAACAGGTTACTGCGTCATTTATGCCAAAGAAATAAAATACGACGCTGATATGGGCATTTATTACGAGGATGACGTAGAGTGAAAGTGAAATATTTTCTTTTGCTGATAATCACTACAATCGTGCTGACTGGCTGTGCTGCCAATGTGGATAGAACACGTGCCTCCGATTTAGCTAATTATTCCGAGAAAGACATCCGTACGAGTATCGTTGTGGGTAAATCCACTAAAAAAGATGTCCTGCTTTTACTTGGTACACCTGCTATTCCAAAAGAGTTTAAAACCGCCAGCCACTGGATTTATGCCTCAAAAGTCGTGGATCGCCGTCTCTATTTCTTTATTCCCATATTCAGGGACAGAGATCAGTTTCTGCTGTTGGAATTCAATAACAACGGTGTAGTGAGTAAATTTCAATACACCGAGAAGTAATTCACAGGCAGGCGTAAGGCCTGCCATATCTTCTTGACGGAGTATGTCACCTTCCACTGCGCTTGCTCAGCAATAGCGTAACGCTCCAGTAAGTAAGCCCGCGCATTCATCTGTTCCCTTTAAAAACGTCTCACACCCGTCTACCGTCATGACATATGCCTGGGGTCTGGCAGCTTACGTTTAAAGGACGCTTCAGAAAGGCTATTCGTCTTGCAACGATGGCATAAACGACGCCAGGTTTTTGCCGCTGAGGCGAGCCGCTTCAAAGTAGAATGATAGCTTCCCGAAAGTTTGCCTGATCTTTCCCGCTGTCTGAAAACCGTTACCGGAGGTGCAACATGCTGATGTACACAACGATAGGGACAAACCACCTGGATCGTATGACGGCGTTTTATGATGCCATCTTTGACGTACTGGGAGTCCCACGGATCCCCTCATGGACCGAAGGCTGGGCGACGTGGGGAGAGCCATTGGGTGAGGGATTCAGTTTTTGCATTTGCCCGCCGTTTAACAAGAAACCGGCAACGGCGGGAAATGGCACCATGTTTTCCTTCAAAGCCAGCAGCGCGGAAGCGGTGAGAGAATTCCATGCGGCAGGTCTGCGTCATGGCGGAAGTGATGAAGGAAAGCCCGGCATCAGAGAGATGTATGGGCCGGATTTTTACGTGGCCTATCTTCGTGACCCTGATGGACATAAGCTGGCGTGCGTTTGTTATCCTTTCCACCCGGAAAAGGATAAACCCGCGCAACAGTGAATGTGGCGCTACGGCAAGAATAGCGGGCGGCAAATTGTCTTTTCTCTCAACCAGCCTGAGCCGCAAACTTTGTCAGCGGTATGCCCGGTCTTAACATTACCGTTGCCAGGCAACAGAGGGGGGTTATGTATTACTCAGAAAATGTTTAAGACCATCAATAAAAGCCCGTACCCGAACAGGAAGATGCCTTCGGTTAGGGTAAATGGCATGGATGGCAACATTTTCGCCCTGCGCTTCGGGTAGCACGTGGATAAGGCGGCCTTGCTGGATATCGTTTTGCACCATGAACGACGGTAAAAAACCAATACCCAGCCCCATTAGCGCGGCAGTGCGAATGGCATCTCCACTGTCAAACCTGACGTAATTGCGACCGTTCAGCGCGATCTGCCCTTGCCTGGTATCAATGAAATTCCATGCCGTCGTGGCTGCCCCAAGCCCATAAACCAGCCGGCGATGGTTTTTCAGCTCAGCAAGCGAGGTCGGCATTCCCCATGCCTGCAGATAATCCGGCGACGCCATAAGCTGTGGCGTTGTGCGGTCTATCACCTGCGTAATGTATTGATAACTCGTAACGCCGCTGCCGACACGAAGCGCAAGATCGAAACCTTCTTCGACAAGATCCACGACCCGATCGCTAAAACTAACCTCAATACTTACATCTGGCGAACGGTGTAAAAATTCACGAATAAACGGCAGAACGATCATTTTGCCGTAACCTTCTGAGACGGTCAGTCGAAGGATGCCTTTTGCCTGCCGCGGGTTCTGGCGGATGCTGGATTCGGCATCTGCTAAATCTTCCAGAATCTGACAGCAGCGATGATAAAACGCGTGGCCCTCCGCCGTGAGAGACAAACTGCGGGTGGTCCGCTGAAAAAGCCGTGTCTCCAGGTAGGCTTCTAAACGTGCCAGCGCTTTACCCGCCGCAGAACGCGTTAGTCCCATTGCCTTACCGCCCGCCACGAAACTCCCGGCTTCCGCCACCGCAACAAAGATACGCAGCGTATGAATGTCCAGCCCGGTCCCGGTTGCGTTTCCCGAAGCGATTTTTCTGCCTGTCATTGGGGAGCCTTTTTCGTCAATAGAGTAAATACAATCCCATTGTAGAAATTAAACAACAGAGGTTTCAATCATGCTCCCGAACAATGCCCAGGAGATCCTGGATAAATGGATCCATGTCGCCGGTCCCGTGGTAGAGAAACTGTATGGCCAGTCAGAAGCGGGCTGGCCTGAGGTGCGCGCTCACTATATGCAGGGACTTGAAAAAATCTTTCCTGCTATTAAAGGGGTGTCTTACCGCACCGTTACGTTAGGCAACATACCGGCGATGCTCAGTGAGCCGCAGAAACAGACAGAGAACCGCGTGGTGCTTTACCTTCACGGCGGCGGTTATGTCCATGGCGGCGTTACCGCATACCGCGGGCTTACGGGCCGCATCGCTGAGGCGCTGCACGCGCGGGTTTATACGCCGGACTACCGCCAGGCGCCTGAATTTCCCTTTCCGACGCCCATTGACGATGCCTTTCGCGCGTATTGCGCCTTGCTTGATAGCGGCATCCCGCCTGAAAACCTCGTACTGGTGGGCGATTCAGCAGGAGGCGCGATGGTGGTGACGATAATGCGCAAGGCGCGTGACGCGGGGCTTCCGCTGCCAGCGGGCGGGGTGGCCATCTCACCCTGGGCCGATCTTACCCATCGCGGTTTATCTGCAACCACGCGTGACGGGATTGATCCGCTCTGTCGCGTCGATTTTCTTAATGCACTGGCACGATGCTTTCTCGCCGGCGAGCTGCCCACTCATCCTGATGCTTCCCCCGTTTACGCGAATGTTCACGGGCTTGCGCCGATCCTCATCCAGATCGGTGAGAACGAGGTCATGCTGAGTGGTGCCCTAACGCTTGCTTCAAATCTGGGGGAGGCGCGTGTACGCACCACGCTCGAAGTCTGGCCCGGGATGTTCCATGTCTGGCATCTTCTGGCGGGTAACCTGCCGCAAGCCGATCAGGCGCTGCGTAACGCGCTTCGTTTTCTTGAGGATGCTTTTATTAATGCGAGGGACGCGGCGAAATAAGATGAATAATACGGATATGTCAAAAGTGCGCTGAGTATGCGTCTCCAGTCCGTACGAGCCTTGAAAACCGTGGCGTAAGGCCAGACAAAGCGGAGCGATCGCCGGAAAGAGAAAAGGGCTAAAGCGTCAGCCCTTTGTGTTCATGGTTACGCGTTAAGCGGTTTCAGAACCCAGGCGTGCGGGTCTGTTTGCTCTCCATAAACGTGATGCGCGCCTGGCTCCAGGAAGGGTCGGAGAGTTCGAGCGAGGTATTCGACATTTCCAGCGTGGCCTGATTCCTGTCATTGCTACAGGCATCGCTCGCCATTTTCCCTGGATTCTTACACCACACCATGGGCGTGGTGTAAGTGCCGTTAGACTGAGGCCCATATTTTTCCAGAGCTGCCTTTTCCATGGCCGTTTTATTATCCGTTGACCACGGCAGTTTGTAGGTAATCATGGATACCACGAGAGGGTGCGCCGGATCTACCGGTACGCGGCCTTCAAAGTGTACTGAAAGCTCCACGCCATCTTTCTCATAGCCGACATACTGTGGCTGCTTATTACCGGTTACGGCATTCATCATCGGGAATTTATCAACGTTCAGCGCGGATGCCGGGACATGGAAATGATCCGTCATCGCTTTCACGGCCTGGTCGTAATCCATCCCCGTTTTGACACCGGCGACATCAAAGGTGGTCACATCAACGGCGCGAAGAGTGTCAGCCTGTGCAAGCGGGGCGGCCAGCATTGAAAATACAATAAGGGATGAGCAGCGTTTTAGCATGGCGAACTCCTGTTCTTTATAAAAATCCCTGCGTATTTACTGACGCAGGGATAACGGCGGAATGACGAACCTTACGCGAACTATTAATAAGATGAAAATATTCCATGCCGGAACGCCCCCCTTAATTTGGGGGGGCGGCGATATTACGACTGGGGTTCCTGCTGTTGAATTTTACAATACCGCGCGCCCGGTAATGCAAGATCCAGCAGCAGGGCGTCTGCAACTTTTAGCCCGCTCCACTGATTAACCTGCATTTTTATTTTATTCGCGATGACGGCCTTTGAGCCGTGGTTTGACTATTTATAACAGCGTATTTTTTACAGCAGCCTGACCGACTGATTCAGCCAGTCTGGCAAATTTTGCCGGTACCAGTTGAGATATAAGGGGAGCGACGCTTTTTGTCGCTCATGGAGCAGTATGACCACCTCGGTAACAATCCAGGCTTTAGCGATGGCGATTTCGCGCGCGAGTTCACTCACCGGGTAATGAGATGAGAAGCGGCAGTAACGCCCGGCCATCTCAACAAACGCCTGCGGCGTGCCCATGCCTTTAATCAGCGGTGCGAGGTCAATCGCCGGGCTTGCGCGCCCGAATCGTTCCCAGTCAAACAGCACTCGCTCACCATTCTCTCTTCTGCCCCAGTTGCCCGCATTGCTGTCGCCAGAAATCAGGCCGGGTTTATCAAACAGCACAGCGCTGTGGCGGTGAAAAGTGCGTAACTGCCTGGCGGCTTGCACAGGAAGTGCCAGGCGGCTGAGTGCATTTTCAAGCGCCGCACCTGACCAGCCATGCGGGTGATAATGCCAGCCGGGATGAGCCGGATAACCGTGCAGGCGCGCCAGTATCGCAAGAATGCGGTCGTCTGCCACGTCGTCCTGGTCAATGGCGTGTGGTATATATTCAAGCGTCAGCTTGCGCTGCTCAGCATCGGCAGCGAATAACGTTGGGGTCAGGATACCGGCATCAGCAAGTTCACGTGCCACATCCTGATAGAAAGCGTATTCAACGGCTCCCACCGGGCATTTTTCAATTACCGCGCGGCCTGTTTTATCCGCCGTGAGCGTCACGCGGGCACTACCCATTTGGGAGAGATCGGCAGACATGCGTTTTTCCTGAAGCATATGCCCGTAAATAATCTCTTTTTTAACATGAAAATAGTGCCAGTGGGATGAGATGCGTCTTATGCAGTCCTGAAACCGAGCGCGGCGCGGCGTAGTGAATAAAGCGCCGGGCGCATCCTGTCGCCCGGCGCTTTATTCATGAACACATGAATGAGACTGCCTGATGGCGCCGTGTTCCCTGAGACCTAAACCCAATACTTTCTGTCAGCTAACTTTAAAGATATCGACGGTCTGCTTGAGCAGGTGAGACTGCTCTTTCAGCGACATTGCGGCGGAAGAGGCTTCTTCCACGAGCGCCGCGTTCTGCTGCGTGACCGCGTCCATCTGGTTGACCGCAAGGTTAATTTGTTCAATACCGCGGCTCTGTTCGCCGGTGGACAACGCCAGCTCGGACATAAGCACCGACACCTGATTAACAGAATTGATGATTGCCTTCATGCTTTCGCCCGCGCGGCTGACTTTCTCGCTGCCGGAGGTAATATGCGTGCCGGACTGTTCAATCAGCTCTTTAATCTCTTTGGCGGCGGCGGAAGAGCGCTGCGCCAGATTGCGCACCTCGCTTGCCACTACCGCGAATCCGCGACCCTGTTCGCCCGCGCGTGCCGCTTCAACGGCGGCGTTGAGCGCCAGAATATTGGTCTGGAAGGCGATGCCTTCGATGATGCCGGTAATGGAGTCGATACGTCTGGCGCTTGATTCAAGCTCCATCATGGATTCCACGGCTTCTTCCATAATCTGATTGCCCTCCTGCGCCGATTCACGCATTGAACCCGCCAGCAGGTCTGCATTATGCGTATTGTCAGACGTATGCTTCACAGTGGAGGTCAACTGCTCCATGCTGGCCGCGGTCTCGCCAAGAGACGCCGCCTGCTCTTCAGTGCGGGCGGAGAGATCGATATTCCCGGCGGCGATTTCATCAGCGGCATGCGCCACGCTGTCGCTGGAATCGCGGACCTGAATAATAATATTGCACAGGGACTGGCGCATTTGTTCAAGCGCGGTAAGCATCCTGCCAATTTCATCACCGGAATGCGAAATAATCGGATTCTGTAAATCACCTTCAGCGATTTTCTTGCACTGGGCGTGCGCGATATCCAGTGGTTTAAGGATCCGACGCTGGATAAGAATAAATACCGCAAGCAGAATCAGAATGAAAATAATCGTAAACCCACCCAGCAACGTAAGGCTGTATTTAAATTGTTCCTGCGCATCCAGATTAAGGTTATGCGCATAATCTTCCCGGAAAGAGAGGAGTTTCAGCAATTCATTTTCGAACTGATAATCCAGCGCCGGTACGGTAAAGCTTGCAAGCTGGTTAAAGCGCTCTACGTCATTATTGGTTGCGGCCTCGATCATGGGGCGTAAACCGTTGTCGAGATAATTCTGCCAGGTCTGTCGATAGGGCGCTAAAATTTCCTCTTCTCCCGGCGTACGAGGCGAAGCCATATAGGAATCAAAAGTTTCCACCGCGTGCTGTAGGAATTCATTCGCGCCCTCCAGTGAGGTTTCCGCCTGTGAGGTTTTGCCTAATGACTGATTAATCATCGCTTCCATCAGGCGCACGCGAACGGTCCGGCTGTGGTTAATCGGGTCTACCACGGAAAGCACGACGCGGATTTCTTTATTCACATCATCCAGCGCCTGATTACTGCGTGTTAACGACCACAGGTTAGAGGCGGAACTGGCGAGAAAAATAACGATTAACGCGCCAAGGGTTATAAATGAAAACAACCTTACTGTCATTGCCATCCTTTTTATATTCACTTTCATACTCAACAATATTTCTCCATCACGCGATATAAACGGTTCATGGCGTTTATCGGCGGCAGAGGATCGGCTTTTAGACAGGGTTAAAGTAAATAAACGCAAAGAAATGCAGATGGACGTGTGATAATGTTAATAAAACAGGTGGCATAAATGTAATAATATTAAAAGCGTAATGCTCATTTTAAAAGGATGTGTTCTGATTTGCTTTTCGTTAATTTTATTTTATTGGAATGTGACGCGATGTTTATGGCGCGGGAGTGTTGAATTAAATAAGGCGGCGAAGCATTAGCATGCTAATAAAATAGCGGTAATTGATTAAAAGCACCAGGAATACCGGCGCTTTTAACCGGATAGTCAAACAGGTTTTAGAGTGGATGCGCTGGAGTCTGCGCGAAGACAAATAAATGATTACAGGCGGGGCAGATGAGCGTTTTTTGCTTGTTGACGCGGGCGGCGCTGTGTTCAGATTTTTCATTGCATTTCGGGCAGGTGACACGGCTTAAGTAACTGTCTTGCGATTTTCTTTTATGAATAGCCATAAGTATCTTCTTTGAATTGTGGAGGGGGCACCTTACACACATTGAGTCGCAATAGCCCGATTTTTATTTTTTTTTAATTTACGGCTGCGCTTTTTTTATACCGCGCGATCGCGATTCTGGTAGTTTCAGGGCGCGGGCCGCTGCGTATCCCACAGGCGCTGGTGGGGATCCCTGTCATGCTGCCCGCGATAAAAACCATTATCTGGCTGTTTACGACAGCACCGCACGGTCAATGCGGCGACTGCGACAGTAACAGTAGTGATTAAATAATAAGCCCGGCATGAAGCCGGGCTTTCGCGTAATGAGGTCAATCTTAACAACGCAGATTACCGTTATGACTCATCGCCATAATAGAGCGTGCCGATTTTAATTAACGGTCTGCCCTGCGCTTTACGGTGCAGGTTGGAGTCACGCAGCGAATAGACGCAACCGCAATATTCCTGCTGATAAAAGCGCTCGCGCTTGCTGATTTCAATCATGCGCGCCGAGCCGCCCTGTTTACGCCAGTTATAGTCCCAGTACACCATGCCTTCATACGGGGCCGCGGCGCGGTGACCACAGTCGTTAATCTGCTGCATATTTTTCCAGCGTGAAATACCAAGCGAACTGCTGATCACCTTAAAGCCGTTTTCATGCGCATAAAGCGCGGTGCGTTCAAATCGCATATCGAAGCACATCGTGCAGCGCACGCCGCGCTCAGGCTCCCACTCCATTCCTCTGGCGCGCTCGAACCAGTTATCGGTATCGTAATCGGCGTCCACAAAAGGGATACCGTGCTGTTCGGCGAAGCGGATATTTTCCTCTTTACGCAGCAGGTATTCCTTCTGGGGATGAATATTGGGGTTATAGAAAAAGATGGTGTAGTCGATACCGGAAGCCTGCAGCGCCTCCATGACCTCGCCCGAGCATGGCGCACAGCAGGAGTGCAGTAGCAGTTTCTCTTCCTGATTCGGCAGCGTCAGCGTGGGCCTGACAAACGTGTTCATCATTACCTCGTCCAGTGTTGTCATCAGACAAACCTTAACAATAATTCACGCATGACGCACGTCGACGTGGGGTTTTAAGGCAATCGAGAGTCACGGAAGAGTCGAATGGGGCTTGAAATAATGGCGTGGCGCTGTCAGAGAAATAGCGTCACGCTTTATCAAAGGTTACAAAATATATTGTCTAAAATAACCGTGGCCGCTTTTTTAACGAACCGGAGAATTTATTTTTCGTCTGAGTGGCAATAAATGAGAAAATCGACTAGCGGCACAATGCCGTGCGGGTGTAAATATATAGTTTTGTAAAAGGCACATTACTGCTTGCTTAAAAGAGTGGGGCATGCGTTAATGAACTCCTCGGTTTGATACGCAGAACCCGTTGTGCAGTGGTTGGTACGAGTCCTCCACTTCAGTAGTACTCATCTCCAGACGTTATCCTTCGATATCTCTTCTTTTGAGTTCCCTCTTAAGCACTGAATATTTCTGTCATTCAAACCATTTTCGCCGCAAGGCTCAAGTATAAAGGTATTAAAATATGGCTAACAGAATGAATGGTTCAGTGAAATGGTTTAACGCGGATAAAGGCTTTGGTTTTATCGCACCGGCAGACGGCAGCAAAGACGTATTCGTCCATTTCTCCGCTATCCAGAGCGATAATTTTCGCACACTGACCGAAGGTCAGCAGGTTGAATTCTCGGTTGAAAACGGCGCGAAAGGCCCGTCAGCCGTGAATGTGGTGGCGCTCTAAAGACAACATGATTGCAGCAGGTTTGCATTTCAGATGCCCTGCGTGTCATGGCTCGCAGTATCGTACTTCCCGTTTCGACGTGACCGATAAAAATCCGCACGGCGCAAAATGTATATTCTGCAAATCCGCCATGCTGGTGGGTTTTGCAGCGGCTGAACGTTACGACAGCTACGCGATGATGCATTCCGAAACGAATACGCATCGCTAAAAATACGCCTCATTCAGTAAAAAAAGCCCGCTTGCGGGCTTTTTCTTTTTTATTTCCATTCAGGGTCGGAAATAAATACGTCGCACTTTCGCGCTGCGATAATGCTTCTTAATGAATTAATGTTTGCGGGCCAGCAGTTGCTCCACTACAGCGCGTGCGGCCGTAATTTTCTGCGCCCGTTCCGGATCGCTGTTAACGCCAGCCTCAAGGCCTGCAAAGTGGTGGCGCGCATTATCGACCACGCGTTCTTTCAGCACAGCAGGCACTTCTTCCAGCAATGACTGGAACAGAATTTCATACGCCAGGATGCGCGTCTGGAGTTTTTCAATAATTTCGTCAATCGATCCCGTCATTTTTACCTCTTCTGGTGAGTGCGTCGGCGCTACGTTTCACTTTAGCCGCTTGACCGGGCGTTGGCGAGCGGGATGTGAGAAAAGCGTCGGCACCCGCAAGCCAGGCTACACTTTTCCTTTGTCCCGAGGATATGAGGAAAAAGCGCCATGCCTGACAATCGCCATCCCGACAGACCGCTTGCAGATGATAATGAGCATCACGGCTTACCCGAAGATGCGCCGAATACGATAAATCCGTGGGAAGAGGACGACCTGCCGGAAAAAGAGGAGCCGCACGGGCGTGAATCGCTGCGCGACGCGTGGCGTAAGGCGCCCTGAATCCTCGCGCCTGTCAGCCGCCTGCGGGCGGCTTCGTTTTTTGCGCTCGCTCGCCTTTTTGTTACTCACCGAAATTTGTTCTTATCTTCCCCCTCTACTTTTTGCAAAACCTGCCGATAACGATTTAAACCAAATTCAGGCGCAAGGAGTGCCTGAAACCAGGCACCAGCGCGTTATCCCTTTCGCCGCATGAGCCACCACCCACAAGCGTACCTTTGAGGTCAATATGGATAACTTCCAGAAAGATATCGATGAGAGGGCGAATCTCGCTTTATCGAACAAATTCGAACTGCTTCTCTTCCGGCTGGGATCTGCGAATGAAGAGGAGAAACCTGAGCTGTACGGTATTAACGTTTTCAAACTGCGCGAAATCGTGCCGATGCCGACGATTACCAAAGCCGCAGGCATGCAGGCGCCACTGCTTGGTATGGCAAACATCCGCGGCCAGATAATCCCGGTTGTTGATCTGCCGGCGGTGACAGGCTGCAAACCGACCACGGGCCTGAACCTGCTGCTGGTGACCGAATATGCACGAAGCACCCAGGCGTTCGCCGTGGAATCGGTTGAAAACATTATCCGCCTCGACTGGAGCCAGGTGCATACGGCGGAATCGGGCGTCAGCTCACGCAACATCACCAGCATCGCGCGCCTCGACAGCGATAATCAAAGTAATGAACTGGCGCTGGTGCTGGATGTTGAACAGATCCTGTATGACATCATTCCGTCGGTGCGTGACGGTCAGCCGAACACTGTGATGCAGGAGCGCAGCTTCAAACTGAAACCGGGCGCGGTGGCTATCGTGGCGGAAGATTCCAAAGTGGCACGCTCGATGCTGGAACACGGCCTTAAGAGCATGGGCATTCCGGCGCTGATGCATACCACTGGCCTCGAAGCCTGGGAAAAAATCAAGCTGATGGCGAAAGAGGCGCAGGCGGAAGGGCAGTCGATCACCGATAAAATCGCAATGGTGCTGACCGACCTTGAAATGCCGGAGATGGACGGTTTTACGCTGACGCGTAACATCAAAATGGACGCGACCCTGAAGAAGATTCCGGTGGTGATCCACTCGTCGCTCTCCGGCAGCGCTAACGAAGACCATGTGCGAAAAGTGGGTGCGGATGGCTACGTGGCGAAGTTCGAAATCAACGAGCTTTCCGCGGCGATTCAGCGCGTACTCGATAAAGTGGCGAGCTGACGGCCAGGCTCCGGCCGGCCCGGAGCCCGCGCTTTTCAGACAGACGGTAAGCGTACCGCGCCTGCGAAGGCTTTCTGGTCAGCTACACTTAATGTGTTAACTCTGATGGATACAGGAGGTCATCATGTTTTTTGGTTTCGGATACTTCGGTGAATCGCAAAAAGAGCAGGCTTTTCGCTTACAGGCAGAAGAGCAGGGTGGCGGCACGCCGGGCCCGGAAGGGGAAGTGACGCGCAAGCGTGACGACAGCGATGACGACGAGAAAGGGCCGTATCGCTCAGAAGACGACGCAAAATAAAAAAACCGCCAGCAGGCGGTTTTTTTATGGCCGCGGATCAGCGCAACGTGTGAGGCCAGCCCGGCACGGGCGGGTAAGCTGCACAAACCTGGGTGGAGCGCCATAAAAAGGCGGCCAGAAGGCCGCCTGAGCATTACTGCGCGTTCAGCTCGCGCCACTGCGCTGCCAGCGAATCCAGCAGCTCGTAGCGTTTACGGTACTCAGAACGTTTCTTGCTGGCGACATCTTCCAGCGGTTTGCGCGCGGCCGTAAGCGGCAGCGTGAAATAGCGCGCGCCACGACGCTCGCCGCCTACGGACTCCCAGAATTCGTCGTAGCTTGCAAAAAAGTGACGCCCTTTACTGAAGCGATAACGCAGGCCGCGGAATACATGGCCGTTGTTGCTCACCGCCTCGAAATGGGTCATGTCATGCAGCTGAATCATCAACCACAGGACTTCCATCAGCAGACGTTTCGGGAAAACGCCGTAACAGGCTTTTGTCGCATCGCGAATAGCTTCATGTGGCACGTTTCTGCGTGGCCCCTGAAGACCGCCGATGGCGATGCCGTAGCCGGTGGCGTCGCGCACCACGCTGAACGTCAGGCTGGCGAGCAGCACGTCATCACAGTGCAGCCACAGCGTGCTTTCGCCTTCGCGCTCGGCTTTATGGGCCGATGACGCGCTAATGACGACCGTTTTCTCTTTCGCCGCAAGCGTAAACAGCGGCTGCGGGCTGGTGGCGCAGAGCGCGTCGGCAAGGCGTGCTGCCGCACGTTCGCGGATAAAATCGTAGTGATGAATGATGGCGCTCGCCCGCTCGCCCGCGCTTAACCCCAGACGCAGATAGTGACGATGAATTTTGCCCGGCAGCGTTTTCTGCACGCTCAGCAGCTGTTCAAATCGTGGATTTTTCGCCATGGCATCCATAAAGCGCAGCGTGGCGGGCAGATAAAGACAGCTTCGCAGCGCGAATTTCAGACGATAGCTTTTTTTCTGCCATAAGCCGCCAGGCATCAGTATGCCTGTCGTGAGGGCTTTAATAAGATCCAGGCCGCTTCTGGGGGTAGGCTCAGCGTGAGAAATGATGACTGACATGAGAAAAACCTGAAAGAACGCGAATCGCCACAGTATATCGATCCGGGATCACGGCTTTTTAAACGACAGCTCAATGTCTTTTAATCAGGCAAATTTGATGTGATGTGTATATAAAAAAACACCCCGCAGGTGAGAAGGAGAGCATGAAGGGCTGTCGTTATGCGCCTTACAGGCAGGGCAATTGCCTGTATCGCGTTTTCATTGAGCCGCAAGCCGCTCCTGCAACGGGGTAAGGTGAGGCAAAAGATTGCCGTGTGGTCAGTCATCACAGCGATAACGGCAAGCTTAGCGAAAACGCGGGGCGAGAGGATGAAGAAAAAATGGAGATTTCGCGCGGAAACGCACGGTTTTTTGATTCAGAAATCTTTACATCACAACATAAGAATGTTCTGATCTACGCGTTTCATTTATTGCTTATTGCGAACGCGGAAAGACCATGCAACAACTCAAGCCAGGCGCTCTCGCCATTATCATCGGCGCCCGTACCGCTGCCGGTCGGGAAAATATCGGTAAATCTGTAGAACTCTTCAGCCTCTGCCAGCCGGGTGAGCGCTTTATCAATCCGGTGACCGGTTTTATGACGGAACTGCCCAAAAGTTGCGCCCGCCCGCTGTGGTTGGTGACGGGCGATGTCGTGGCCGCCGACGGCCAGGCTGGCTTTGCCTTTGTCCGTGCCGAACACCTGATGCCGCTTGACGGCCAGCTGTTGCCGCTTGAAGAAACGGCGCTGCTTCTCGATTAAGCGTGTTCTGCAAGCTCCCTGAGCCACGCCGCCAGGATCTGCGCGTGGTTCTGGCTTCTGTCTTTCGCGCCAAACAGCAGGGTGAGCGTTCCTTTGCATGAGATCGCCGCCAGACGCTCGCCTTCTTGCTGCTGTGCGGCCAGCTCTTCACGGTAGCGCTCGCTAAAGTGGGCAAAATCGATAACCTCACTATGCAGCGCCTTACGCAGCGCCGTTGAAGGGGCCAGCGTTTTATTCCATTCGTCTAACGGCAAATCCGCTTTTTTAATGCCGCGTGGCCAGAGCCTGTCCACCAGCACCCGGTAGCCGTCCTGCGCGTCCGGCTCGTCATAAACGCGTTTAAGCGTAATCATCTCTGCCTCCTGGCTTGTCGTTCTCTGTGTTCGAATTATCTGCCGCGTAAAGGCGCGAGGCAAACCACAGCGCGCGATTGCCCGAGACGCCTCGCAAATTGGCGTTATCACTGCTGATTTTGGGTGTTGTTAGCCAGCGCGCAGATCGGTATGCTGATGTTCCTTATGTTGTATGTGATTCATTCAGGCATAAGGAAAACCCTATGGAAACCTCACCGCTCACTTCCACCCTGCGTATTGCGCTGGTCGGCGACTACAACAGCGCGACAGTCGCGCATCAGGCGATCCCGCTCGCGATTGACGACGCCGCCGCCGTGCTGGAACTCACCGCTGATTACGACTGGCTCCCGACCAAAGATATTAAAAGCCCGGAAGATCTGGTGGGCTATGACGCTATCTGGGTTGTGCCTGGCAGCCCGTATGAAAACGAAGACGGCGCATTTATCGCCATTCGGTATGCGCGTGAAAATGCGATTCCGTTTCTTGGCACCTGCGGCGGTTTTCAGCATGCGGTCATTGAGTATGCCCGTAACGTTCTGGGCTGGAGTGACGCGAACCACGGCGAAACCGCGCAGGGCGGCAGACTGGTCATTGCACCGCTGAGTTGTTCGCTGGTGGAGCAGACCGGGGAGGTTGAACTGCGCCCGCATACGCTTATCGCACGCGCCTACGGGCGTGAGGAAATTGCAGAGGCCTATCACTGCAATTTTGGTGTGGCGCCGGAGTTTGTCGAGGCGATCAGTAAGGAAGCGCTGAAAATCACCGGCTGGGATAATGAAGGCGACGTGCGCGCCGTCGAGCTGACGACGCATCCGTTTTTTGTGGCGACGCTGTTCCAGCACGAGCGCGGCGCGCTTGCCGGGCGTCCGGTGCCGCTGGTGCGCGAATTTTTACGCGCCGCCCGGCGCTGAGTTACGTCGCGCCGATTTCCCGTGCGCGCCCCGCAAAACCGCCCGCAATGGCCATCACGACGGCAAGTGCGGCGCAGACCATTAACGGCAGGCTCCAGCTATGCAGCAGATCGTGGAGTCTGCCGATAGCTGGCGGCCCGCATGCCGCCAGCAGATACCCCACCGACTGTGCCATCCCGGAGAGCGCCGCCGCCTGATGCGCTGAGCTTGCGCGCAGGCCGATAAACGTCAGGCCGAGGATCATGGTCGCACCTGATCCAAAACCGAAAATCACCACCCACCAGGCGGCAAGATGCGGGAAGAACCACAGCCCGACGGGGCTTACGGCGCAAAGCAGGGCGGTCAGAATGGCGATACCGCGCTGATCGCGAAGCCGTGCGAGCAGCAGCGGCACCGCAATGCCCGGTATGGCGGTGGCAAGTTGCATGAGCCCGTGCAGTGAACCGGCCTGCGCTTCGCTAAACCCTGTGCTTATCAGAATCGACGGCAGCCAGCCGATAACGATGTAATAGATAAGCGAGTTAACGCCCAGAAAGAGCGTCACCTGCCAGGCGAGCGCCGAGCGCCAGATACTACGGCTGTGCATCGCCGCGTTGCTGCCAACGGCATCGTGGCGGCGCGCGCGCAACTGCGGCAGCCAGAGGAGCAGGGCGAGCAGCGGAAAGACAATCAGCGCCAGCAGTGCGCCGCGCCAGCCGCCGCTAAGGGCTGCGACCGGCACCACCAGCGCTGAGCCAGCGGCGGCCGCAAGGCCCATCGTCAGCGAGTACGCGCCGGTCAGTTTCGCCACCTTGCCAGGAAAATCCCGCTTGATCATGCCGGGCAGCAGTACGTTGCCGATGGCTATCCCACAGCCGATAAGCGCGGTGCCGGTAAAGAGCGCCGCCGCACTGCCGGAGGAGCGCAGAAGAATGCCCGCACTAATAAGCAGCAGCGCGCCGCAAAGACTGCGCTCCATCCCGAAGCGCCGCGCGCTGCCTGCGGCCAGCGGTGACACCAGCGCGAAAGCCAACAGCGGCAACGTGGTCAGAAGGCCGGTAGCGGCGGTGGAGAGCGAGAAATCGACGCGAATAGCGTCCAGCAGCGGCGCTGCCCCGGTAAACGTTACACGAAGGGTGGTCGCGATGGTAAGCAGCCCCGCCAGCAAAAGCCAGCCGGCGCGACGCCCGGAAGTCAGGTTTGTCATTCGTTCCTCATCTACACGCAGACGCCATGGCGATGCGTGAGTACAGCAGGTAAAAGAGTGGTGGATGCAATTCTACTGGCGGCCAATCAGCAAGGAAACCAGCCCTGCGGCGATAAGCGGCCCAACCGGCACGCCGCGAAAAAGCGCCACGCCAAGAACGGTGCCGACCAGCAGCCCGGCGACAATCGACGGCTGGCTGCCCATCAGCGCCACGCCTTTACCGCCAAGCCACGAGACGAAAACGCCCACGGCGATAGCTACCAGCGATTTCCAGTTTAAAAAAGCGTGGAACAGGGTGGAGGTGGGCAGCGTGCCGCTGGCGATGGGCGCCATCACGCTGATAGTCAGAATAATAATCCCGACGGTGACACCCTGTTTTTCCACCCATGGAAACCAGGCGCTGAGCGGCGTCATGCGGATAACAATCAGCACCAGCACGGAGACCGTTACGGCCATGTTGTGGCTGACAAATCCAAGACCGGCAAGCGCCAGCAGGATAAGCAGCGTGATATCAAACATTCTTAGCTCCTTGCCAGAAACGAAAACGCGCCGCCCGTCGTCATTGTTTTGTCATCAAAAGGGGCTATCACTGAGAGCAGCATCCCCCGATGTTAACGCGAGATTCCCGGAGAAACGATGAACGATCTACTCTCGCCCGACGCGCTCTGGATAACCACGTTTTTTTTCGCGACTGCCGCCACGCTGATTATTGCGGTGCGCTATCTGGAGCGGCGCTGGTAGACGGCGCGCGATGAAAGGCCACCAGTGCGGGTTTGGCGAGCCGCAGATAATCGGCGGTGTCCATGATAATCGATTTCTCAAGCAGGCCGGCATTAAAGGCGATTTCGTCGTGGCGCTCAAAGAGCAGCGGATCGGCCACCAGTTTAAGCTCCGGGTGAAAACTGAATGGGGGGATCGCGCCAAAAACGCAGCGGGTGAGTGCATCCACTTCCGCCGGGCTTGCCAGCGACGCCTTCGTACCGCCCAGGTGCTGCGCGAGCAGGGCAAGATCCGCCTGGAGATCGGCACCGAGTACGGCGAGCACAACCTGTTTTATCCCGTTGCCTTTAATTTTGCATACCAGCGCTTTCGCGCCCTGACTTAAATGCGTACCGCGAATTTCCGATACCGCTTCGCATTTGCCCATCGCCTCATGTTCCATCACCCGAAACCGCGCCTGGCCGTGCGTCAGTAAATCCACGAGTTGTTGGTGAATATCCATCCCTTTCATTTTGTCGCCTCGTTAACCGGATAAGGTTTTCCACCTTACTGGCGGTTCGCTTATTTTGCAACGCCTGCACAATTTCAAAAAATAAAAGCAAATAAAATAAACAAGCTACGATGATTCTGCCCCGAAAATAAAGGTTGTCGTTTGGCTTACTTTACGAAGCTGTATTACAGTCATAAGAGTGTCTTATGAAAACGACGGCAGTCATTATTCAGACAATATTATCTGCGTAGTGATGCGTCGTAATAAGCGCAGCGCCGAAACAGGGCGAGACGATTCGCAATCGGGGCTTTGTCGGAAATATCGGCACGAAGCGACGTTTGCGAAAAAATGCACGGAAGCGCGCTCTTGCTGGCAAGTGTAAGGATACTTTCGGCAGATGATCTCTTTTTCAGTATTGACGTTTTCTGGTAACACTAAACCAATCCCGGAGGTTGTTATGGCAGAACATCGTGGTGGTTCCGGCAATTTTGCCGAAAATCGTGAAAAAGCATCAGAAGCAGGTAAAAAAGGCGGGCAGCAGAGCGGCGGGAATTTTAAAAATGACCCGGAACGCGCGTCTGAAGCAGGCAAAAAAGGCGGCCAGAACAGCCACAGCGGTGGTCGTAAATAATCTGGCTTGTTGATTTTATCTGTTATCGCAGCAGCCTCAGGGCTGCTGTTTTATTTTGCCTGCATCGTCAGTAATAAGCGTAATGCCTGGTTGTCGATGGGGCGAGAGAACCACCAGCCCTGGCCGTAGCAGCCTGGGAAATTATCCTGCAAATAATCCACCTGTAGCCGCTGTTCAAGCCCTTCAAATACCACCTGCTGCGGCATGGCTTTCAGCATTTCAATTAAATTGACCAGCAGCGTTTTATTAAGCGTTGGCGTGCCTATCGCATCGGTAATGCTTTTATCGACCTTGACTTCATCAATCGGCAGGCGTGAAAGCCATGAAATGGTCGAATAGCCGGTGCCGAAATCATCCAGCGCGATCAAAAACCCGTGTTGTTTAAATAACGAAATGGCCGCTTCCATATGTGCAAGCGTTGCGTTTTCCCGCTCCGTTATTTCCAGCATAATGCGATTCGACGCAAGGCCGGTGTTATGCGTCAGTTGGGTGAGAAAATTAAGATAATGACGGGAGAAGAGATCGTTGAGGCTAATATTGATGCTGAGCGTCAGGTCATAAGGTTCCAGCAATTCCACCGTTTCTGCGATGGCTTGCGTCGTCACAAATTCGGTGACTTTGCTCATCATCCCTTCTTTTTCCGCAAGCGGGATAAACACATCCGGCGACACGGCATCGCCATTACTGTCATGCCAGCGCAGCAGCGCCTCCATGCCTTTCATCCGGCCGGTTTCAATTTCGTAGATGGGCTGATAAGCCACACGCAGGTCGCCGTTTTTTAACGCGTTTTCCAGGCGCACCGTAAGTGACGTCTGCTTTTTGCGATAAAGCGCCAGGCATGTGCAGAGTAATAATCCGAGCGCCAGGCCGAGCGCGATGAGCAATACGAAGGTATACCAGCGCGCCTGGAGCAGGCCATAAGGGTGCGTACCGGCAATGACACAAATATCGTATTGCGCATTGCAGCGTTCTTTGGTGATGAAATACCAAGCATAATGTGAGGAAGTATCAGTTGCCGATAATAAGGCCTGGGTGGGGCCGAGCGTAAACCAGCGGCGGTCGCGCTGTGAGTTGGTAATCATCGCGCTGTAGTGCGTCGTTTTTGCGTCATTTTCAAAGCGGGTAAACACGAAAGGAGAAAATATTACCAGCAGATCGTTGCGCCACCAGGCGCTGACGTTAATGGTGTCTGTCAGGGGCAAATTTAATAACCAGCGGGCACCGTCACGGCTGACGATATTTTGCGTTGCGGTGAGCGGCTGTGGAACAGGAAGATGTCCCCAGAGCGCGGAACAGATAATCCCACGCGCGCCGGTGCGGCCCACATCTTTGATCATCTGGTATTCCCACAACATCGTGCGCAATGAATTAAGATCGGCCTCGCTGCAGGGGGAATAATGCGCCATTTTCATCTCGCGCGCGGCAAGTGAGTTTGCCTGCTGTAATAGCGTGACGCTGCGTTCAAGCACTGCCTGAGTATAGTTTTCTATTCGGTATGCTTCTGTTCGCCAGTATATTATTTGCGCAACGACCAGGACGGACAACAGGCTGGCGATGATTATCCCCACCATCCCGGACGTTTTATTCAAGCCCAATGAGACCCTGTTAAACATGATTCACGGTGGTCCTGCGACGGCGCCGCGTCGTTATTTTATAATGCCGCTCACTATAACTGATAGCGAACCGGCTGTAAGTAAAATCTGTAGGGTTATTAATAAGCAGCCTCAGCTTTACTACATATTATGGCTCAATAGTTTCACTTGATTAAGTGACGCTGACATAAAAGTTTAGCGGCACTTTAATTGCGGGTTGTTTAATAAGAAAAACGCAGGGCCGACGAACGTCGACCCTGTGGATTAATTCCAGTTTTCACTGGCCTGCTTATGAAAGAGCTCGCGAAATACCGGGTAGATATCATCCTGATCGCGGATATGCTGCATAGCGAAATTCTCATATTTCGCCTGTAAATCTTCATATTCACGCCACAGCGTCTGGTGCGCGCGGCGGGTGATTTCGATATAACTGTAATATCGCACCACTGGCAGGATTTTCTTAGCCAGAATTTCATGACAGAGCGGCGAGTCATCGGCCCAGTTATCGCCATCAGAGGCTTGCGCGGCGTAAATATTCCACTGCGCCGGATCGTAGCGCGCTTTCACCACCTCATCCATCAGCTTAAGCGCGCTGGAAACAATGGTCCCGCCTGTCTCTTGCGAGTAGAAAAACTCATGTTCATCCACTTCTTTCGCCTGCGTATGGTGGCGGATATAGACCACATCGACGTTTTTATAGGTTCGGCTCAGGAACAGATAGAGCAGAATATAAAAGCGTTTGGCCATATCTTTTGTCGCCTGATCCATCGAGCCGGAGACATCCATCAGGCAGAACATGACCGCCTGGCTTGAAGGCTCCGGGCGCTTTTCGAAGTTCTTGTAGCGCAGGTCGAAAGTATCAATAAACGGCACGCGTTCGATTTTGGCGCGCAGTTCGGCAATCTCCTTACGTAACCGCTCCTCTTCGAGCAGTTGTGCCGGTTCGCTTCTCAGGGCTTCTTCGAGATTCGCTTCCAGCTCGCGTAGCGCCCGGCGCTTACCCGCGGTCATCGCCGTACGGCGCGCCAGGGAATTTTGCAGCGAGCGCACCACGCTGATATTGGCCGGCACGCCGTTAGAGGTGTAGCCGGAGCGATGCGTTTTATACTCGTTTAACTGGCGGTGCTGATTCTTTTTCAGATTCGGCAGGGCGAGATCTTCAAACAAGAGATCGAGATACTCATCTTTGGAGATCTGGAAAACGAACTCATCCTGGCCCTCGCCGTCGGCGCTCGCCTGACCTTGGCCGCTACCACCGCCACCTCCGCCGCCCTGTGGGCGCTCAATGCGGTCGTTCTGAACAAAATGATCGTTACCCGGATGCACGCGATGGCGCAGGCCGCCGCGCCCCTGATGGAACATCGGTTCGCTGATATCGTCATTCGGAATGGAGACGGATTCACCACTCTGGACATCGGTCACCGAACGCTTGTTAATCGCCTCGGAGATCGACTGCTTGATCTGTGCTTTATAACGACGCAAGAAGCGCTGGCGGTTTACCGTGCTCTTGTTTTTGCCGTTGAGACGTCGGTCTATGAACCAGGTCATATGCCCCCCGTACTGCATTGCCAACTTTATGCCGAACTCGTATCGCCGCAAGCGCGGTGCGCTCCGGCGTACGGTTCGCTTCGTTGTAGGCCCGGGCGGCGCGAGCACCGCCGGGCGATTTATCAGGACGATTTACGCACGCGCAGATACCATTCGCAAAGCAGACGCACCTGTTTGCGGGTATAGCCTTTTTCCATCATGCGATCGACAAAATCGTCGTGTTTCTTCTGCTCATCAGTGGACGTTTTGGCGTTAAAGGAGATAACCGGCAGCAGCTCCTCGGTGTTCGAGAACATTTTCTTCTCGATAACCGTGCGCAGCTTCTCATAGCTGGTCCAGTTCGGATTGCGGCCATTATTGTTGGCTCGGGCGCGCAGCACGAAGTTGACGATTTCGTTGCGGAAATCTTTCGGGTTGCTGATGCCCGCCGGTTTCTCGATTTTCTCCAGTTCCGCGTTGAGCGATTCGCGATCAAACAGCTGACCGGTATCCGGGTCGCGGTACTCCTGATCCTGGATCCAGAAATCCGCATAGGTGACGTAGCGGTCAAAGATGTTCTGGCCATATTCGGAGTAGGACTCCAGATACGCCGTCTGGATCTCTTTACCGATAAATTCAGCGTATTTCGGGATCAGATAGCCTTTCAGGAATTCGAGATAGCGTTCGGCCTGCTCCTGCGGGAACTGTTCGCGTTCAATCTGCTGCTCCAGCACATAGAAGAGATGCACCGGGTTCGCCGCCACTTCGGTATGATCGAAGTTAAAGACGCGCGAGAGGATTTTGAATGCGAAGCGGGTGGAGAGCCCGTTCATGCCTTCATCTACGCCCGCGTAGTCGCGATACTCCTGATAAGACTTCGCTTTCGGGTCGGTGTCCTTGAGGCTTTCGCCGTCGTAAACGCGCATTTTTGAGTAAATACTGGAGTTTTCCGGCTCTTTCAGACGCGAAAGGATCGAGAAACGGGCCAGCGTTTCGAGCGTACCGGGCGCGCAGGGGGCATGCGACAGCTCGCTGTGGTTAAGCAGTTTTTCGTAGATTTTGATCTCTTCCGAAATACGCAGGCAGTAAGGCACCTTGACGATATAGACACGGTCCAGGAACGCCTCGTTGTTTTTGTTATTTCTGAAAGTGACCCATTCCGATTCGTTCGAGTGCGCCAGAATGATGCCGTTAAAGGGCAGGGCGGAGATGCCTTCTGTCCCATTGTAGTTGCCTTCCTGGGTCGCCGTCAGCAGCGGGTGCAGCACTTTAATCGGCGCTTTAAACATCTCGACGAATTCCATCACGCCCTGGTTGGCGCGGCAGAGCGCGCCGGAGTAGCCGTAGGCGTCCGGATCGTTTTGCGCGTGATGCTCAAGCTTACGGATATCCACTTTACCTACCAGCGCGGAGATATCCTGGTTGTTTTCATCGCCCGGCTCGGTTTTCGCGATAGCGATTTGCTCAAGAATCGACGGCCAGACTTTGACGACGCGGAATTTGGTGATGTCGCCGCCAAACTCATGCAGGCGCTTCGCGGCCCACGGCGACATAATAGTACCGAGATAGCGGCGCGGGACGTTGTACTCTTTTTCCAGAATTTGCGCGTCTTCCTGCGGATTGAACAGGCACAGCGGATGATCGTTGACCGGGCTACGCTCGCCGTTGGCGCTCAGCACATAAATGGGTACGCGCTGCATCAGCGATTTCAGACGCTCGGCAAGCGACGATTTACCGCCGCCCACCGGGCCCAGCAGATAGAGGATCTGTTTCTTCTCTTCCAGACCCTGCGCCGCGTGTTTCAGGTACGACACAATCTGCTCAATGGCCTCTTCCATGCCATAAAACTCTTCAAACGCCGGATACCGGGCGACCACCCGGTTCGAAAAGAGACGGGAGAGCCGTGGCTCCTGGGCAGTATCCACCATCACTGGCTCACCGATGGCCATCAATAGCCGTTCCGCCGCATTTGCATATGCACTGCGATCCTGCCGGCAAACGGTAAGAAATTCCTGCAGTGTGAACTCTTCGTCCTTGGCAGCTTCATAGCGCTGGCGATAGTGATCGAATATATTCATGGCATGCCGTCCTTTCGTTTTTTAGCACAGGTTTAAGAGCCGTTCATATGAATAGTGGAGGCTCCCGGAAGACGTATTCTGAGTACAGCAACCCTAATGCCAACTTAAGCATTTTTTTTGCGCGTTGCACTGTGCTACTGCGGTCAGGGTAATGCACCTTCTTAATTTTAAGCGTAGATGGCATTTGAAAATCTTGCATGCCGCCGTTTGAGGGATTCAGTGATTTATCAAGCACTCATCCCGTTGTTTCTGCTGGCGGATTTACATTTATGGCGTGAATTCACCGTCAGGTCATAAAATTGCAAGCCGCCTGTCACGCGAAAATGCGAGGCTGCGCGATCCAATGATGTAAAGAAGTGCGAAAAAATTTGGGGTGAAGCGCAGGGGCGGTTAAACTTCGCGAGCCGATCATTTGACTAAAGGACTTGATGGATTGTGAGCACATTCAAATTTCTGGCACTGGGTGCCGTTATGGCTTCAGCCGCTACCTTTGCGCATGCAGAAGGAAAACTGTCAGTTGGCGCGGGTGCAGGATGGGTAGTCAATCCTTATAAACAGTATGACCGCGATGTTTACCCGCTGCCGGTTATCAACTATGAAGGCGATAATTTCTGGGTGCGCGGTCTGGGTGCGGGATACTACCTGTGGAATGACACCGCCGATAAGCTTTCCATTATGGCGTACTATTCGCCGCTGCACTTTAAGCCGGGCGACAGCGACAGCCGCGCGCTGCGCCGTCTGGATGAGCGCAAAGCAACGCTGATGGCGGGCCTCTCTTACGTGCATAACACGCAGTATGGTTTCCTGCGCACGTCGCTTGCCGCTGATACGCTGGATAACAGCAACGGTATCGTGTGGGATCTCGCGTGGCTCTATCGCTACACCAACGGCGGTCTGACCCTGACGCCGGGCATCGGTGTTGAGTGGAGCAGTGAAAACCAGAACGACTACTACTATGGCGTGAGCGGCAAAGAGTCGCGCCGCAGCGGGCTTAACCGCTATGACGCTGACGATGGCTGGGCGCCGTATGCCGAGCTGACCGCCACTTATCGTCTCTCTGACAGCTGGAGCGTTTACGGCAGCGGCCGTTACACCCATCTTAGCGACGAAGCGAAAGACAGCCCGATGGTAGACCGTTCCTGGTCTGCGCTGCTGTCTACCGGCGTGACTTACACGTTCTGATTCGTAACGCTATCTACTGGGGCGCCTTCGGGTGCCCTTTTTTATGGCGCATATTGATGGGAAACAGGGAAGGGCGTAAAAAATGGCCCCGCTCATCGCGAGGCCATGGGTTATCAGGCTTTTTTGATAACGCGCAGCGTCTGGGAGAGGCGCGAAGGTTTATCTTCACGCGTCTGCTGCGGCGTGGTTACGCAGGCGGTTTCCACGCAAACGAACGTCTTATAACCGTCATCCGGCATATCGCCCATGCTGACCGAGAGCGCCGGGCCCGGGTTCCAGCCCACCACGTTGCTGTTGTGGTGATGCACCACTTCAATGGTGCGGTTAAGCGCACCGTCATGGATCAGGCTGCACCCTTCCGGGTTCAGGTAAACGCGATCGGTACGGTCCGGGAATGTCTGCACGCCGCCGTTGAGTTTGCCTTCCTCGCCGCCATTCACTTTGTCGAGATAGGCCTCGCCAAGCCCGCTCACTTTGACTTCCGCGATGTCGCCGACGTTGAAATAGGAGTGCAGCGCGGAGGTGGTTTCGAATTCGCCGTGCGCTTCCAGCTCCATTTCGCAGGTTTTGCCGAGCTTATAGCGCGCATAAAGTGTGAAATCGTGCGGCCAGAGTTTACGGCTTGCGTCGCTGGCGTGCAGTTCAAACGTCAGCACCACGCCGTTATCGTCTTCATTATGGGCGCTTAAGTTCCACGGCAGATTGCGGGCGAAACCGTGCGAGGGCAGATCTTTTTGCGCCGACGGGCCAAACCACGGCCAGCAGATCGGCACGCCGCCGCGCAGCGCGACGCCTTTTTTAAACGGCGTGTTGGCGCTCAGCCATAACACCTCTTCTTCACCAGCCGGTTTCCAGCACAGCAGGTGCGCGCCCTGCAGCGCCACGGCGGCGCGAACCTGCGGGTGGTCGATAACGATGATATCCAGCTCGTCATGCTGACGACGGGAGAGGTAAGGCGTTAACTGCTCAGACACCGGCAGGGCAAAAAGCGTATTGATCATTTCTGGCAATCCTCTGTCTTAAATCCAAATAAAAAGGGCGACCGAAGTCGCCCTTAAGATCAGAATCTCATCTCACTTATTTGGAGATGTGAGCGATCAGGTCCAGTACTTTGTTGGAGTAGCCGGTTTCGTTGTCGTACCAGGAAACCAGTTTCACGAAGTTGTCGTTCAGTGCGATACCTGCTTTAGCATCGAACACGGAAGTGCATACTTCGCCGTTGAAGTCGGTGGAAACTACGTCATCTTCGGTGTAACCCAGAACGCCTTTCATTTCGCCTTCAGCGGCTTTCTTGATAGCGTCTTTGATCTGCTCGTAGGTCGCAGCTTTTTCCAGACGAACGGTCAGGTCAACAACGGATACGTTCGGGGTCGGAACGCGGAACGCCATACCAGTCAGTTTGCCGTTCAGTTCCGGCAGCACTTTACCTACAGCTTTAGCAGCGCCGGTAGAGGACGGGATGATGTTCTGAGCCGCGCCACGGCCGCCGCGCCAGTCTTTGTGAGACGGGCCGTCAACGGTTTTCTGAGTCGCGGTGGTCGCGTGAACGGTCGTCATCAGACCTTCGATGATGCCGAAGTTGTCGTTGATAACTTTCGCCAGCGGTGCCAGGCAGTTGGTGGTGCAGGAAGCGTTGGACACGATGTCCTGGCCTGCATATTTATCAAAGTTAGCGCCACGAACGAACATCGGGGTGTTGTCTTTGGACGGGCCAGTCAGAACAACTTTTTTCGCGCCAGCGGTGATGTGTTTACGTGCGGTTTCGTCGGTCAGGAAGATACCGGTTGCTTCAGCAACCACGTCCACGCCCACTTCGTCCCACTTCAGGTTAGCCGGGTCTTTTTCAGCGGTAACGCGGATTTTTTTACCGTTAACGATCAGATGACCGTCTTTAACTTCAACGGTACCGTCGAAACGACCGTGAGTAGAGTCATACTTCAGCATGTAGGCCATGTAGTCAGCGTCTAACAGGTCGTTGATTGCAACGATCTCGATGTCAGAACGTTTCTGAGCAGCACGGAAAACAATGCGACCGATACGGCCAAAACCGTTGATACCTACTTTGATAGTCATATATTCCACCAGCTATTTGTTAGTGAATAAAAGGTTGGCTGTAAAATTACAAAAACCTTACGCAGCGTCAAGCGGAATCGTGTCAATCATTGCGACAAATCAATCCTGTGGACAAGCTTTGCACGACTGACTCACCTCACTCTTCCTTTTGGGCTCAGGTCCATATGGGGACACCGAGAGGAATTTAAAAGGGCGTCGAAAACAAAAGTGTGATGTTAATCACGTTTGCTTGTCAGCTGCATTTTCAGTGCTAAGTTTAGACCAAAAGTGTACGCGTTACTGTTAATGTTTTGTTAGAATAATGCAGGTAATGTAACTGCTTAAACCTCCCCGAGATGTCACCTTATGGCCAATCAAAACTCCCAGGACGACCTGAAAAACACCCTGACGGAAATGCAGTTTTACGTCACCCAGAATCACGGCACGGAACCGCCGTATACCGGGCGTCTGCTGCATAACAAGCGTGATGGCGTCTACCACTGTCTGGTGTGCGATGCGCCGCTGTTTAACTCTGAAACTAAGTATGATTCGGGCTGCGGCTGGCCGAGTTTTTACGAGCCGGTAAGCGAGGACTCGATTCGTTACCTTAACGATTACTCGCACGGCATGCAGCGCATTGAAATCCGCTGCGGCAACTGTGATGCGCACCTGGGACACGTGTTCCCGGATGGCCCGCAACCGACCGGCGAACGCTACTGCGTCAATTCGGCGTCGCTGAGCTTCACCGATGACGATAACGGCGAGCAAATCAAAGGTTGAAGAATCGATTCAGCATATTATTCCACTGGAGCGTGATTTTATGAACTTGGAAGACCTGATTAGCAGCATGACGCCGGAGGTTTACGAGCGTCTCGCGACCGCCGTAGAACTCGGAAAATGGCCCGACGGCGTGGCGCTAACGCCCGAGCAGAAAGAAAACAGCCTGCAACTGGTGATGCTCTGGCAGATGCGCCACAACACCCATCCGCAGCATATGACGATCGGCACGGACGGCCAGCTGGTGATGAAAAGCAAGCAGCAGCTGAAGGCGGAGTTCGGTATCAATCAGCAGCCTATCGCCACGCTCAAGCCTGAATGAGCTGAAGGGTGCTGAAGCAAAAAAAGGCCGCGGATTGCAAAGCGGCCTTTTTTATGAAGCAACGTATGACTGAGGCGGTTTATGCCTGCGTTTCGCGCCAGTCGTCAAGCGTATAGAGCGTGGCGCCACTCGCCGCCATCTCCTGAAACGCCAGCATACTGGCCTGCGGCGTCAGGTTAACGCCGCGGCAGCCGTCGGTAATCACGTTCACCGTATACCCCAGCCTTAGCGCGTCAAGCACCGTGTATTTGACGCAGTAGTCGGTGGCAAGCCCCATGACGATCAACTCGCTTACGCCATGCTCGCGAAGCCAGGCGTCGAGCGCGGTTTTCTGGCGGTGTCCGTTATCGAAAAACGCGCTGTAGCTGTCAATCGCCGGGTTTTCACCTTTGTAAAAGCGCTGCTCAATGGCCTTCTGGTTCAGCAGCGGATGGAGCGCCGCGCCGTCGCTCTCCTGAATGCAGTGATCGGGCCACCAGGTCTGCGGCAGGCCGTCCAGCGTGCCTTGCGTGAACGGCTCGGCGTGCTGAACAGAAGCAAAACTGCCGTGATTCGCCGGGTGCCAGTCCTGGCTTGCCACCACCGGCTCGCCGCGGCTCTGACACCATTCAATCATCGCGTTCGCGATATCCACCGTGCTGTCGCCTTCCGCGACCGCCAGCGCGCCGCCGGCGCAAAAATCGTTTTGCAGATCCACCAGCAGCAGTGCGCGTGAGTTCATACCGTGCTCCTTTTAATCGTCCGGGGTCAGCTCGCCGCGCAGGTTGCGCATCATCGCTTCGCGAATCGCCTGCGGCTCCAGCCCCTGGCTTAACAGATAGTGCAGTTTGGTGAGCGTCGCCTCGACGGTCATGTCGAAACCGCTGATAACGCCCGCATGGGCCAGCGCGTTGCCGGTGGCGTAGCCGCCCATGTTGACTTTACCGGACATACACTGCGTCAGGTTAACCACCACAATCCCGCGCGAGCACGCTTCCTGCAACTCTTTCAGGAAATCGCCGTGCTGGGGCGCGTTACCGACGCCATAAGAGCGCAGGATCAGCGCCCGCACCGGCTGGCGTAAAAAGTTACGCACCACGTCAGCGGAGATCCCCGGATAGATAGTCACTACGCCGATAGGCTGCGGCGTAATGGTATGCACGCGCAACTCGCCGTGGCCGTGAGGCGCGGGCGGCGTATTCAGGCGACGAATATGAATGCCTGCTTCCAGCAGCGGCGGCAGATTAGGAGAAGCGAACGCGTCGAAACCGTCAGCGTGGGCTTTGGTGGTACGGTTGCCACGATAGAGCCGGTTGTTGAAGAACAGCGTCACTTCGCTAATCGGGTAGTTCGCCGCCACGTAGAGTGAGTTAAGCAGGTTGATCTGCCCGTCAGAGCGCAGCTCCGCGAGCGGGATCTGCGAGCCGGTGACGATAACCGGCTTGCTCAGATTTTCCAGCATAAACGAGAGCGCCGACGCCGTGAACGCCATCGTATCGGTGCCATGAAGGATAACGAAGCCGTCATACTCATCGTAATGGGCTTTGATATCTTCGGCGATATGCTGCCAGTCCTGCGGCGTCATATCGGACGAGTCCATCAGGGGCGCATATTCGTGAATGGTGAAATCCGGCATTTCGGGGCGGTGGAACTCCGGCATCTGGGCGAGCTGCTGCTGGAGATGGCCGGAGACGGGAATGTAGCCGTGTTCGGAGCGTTGCATACCGATGGTGCCGCCGGTATAGGCAACGTAAATCGATTTCTTTTGCATAGGTCAGCTTTCGTTGTGCATAAACCCGCGCAGTATAGAGGTGCTGCGCAAAAAAATCAGCCCGGCGCTGGCCGGGCTGTGACAGGGTCGACGCTGACGCGTTAGCGCACGTCGCCGCAGGTAAGGCAGAAGGCGTAACGGTTCTGCGGATCGTTAAAGGCCGCGAGCTTATCGCCTTCCTTCTTCGCCGCCAGCGCCGCGTCGGCCACCGGCGCAGGCAGCCAGGCCTGAAGCGCCTGAGGCAGCATCGCGTGCACCGAGCCGGTCAGGTTGGCAATCACCATATCGATAAGGCCAGGCTCATCCTGATAGAAATCGAGATGCCAGGATTTCAGCTTCGCAAGCTCGGCGGCTTTCTTCACGGCGTCGTCGAAATCGCCGAGACTGTCCACCAGACCGTTTTGCTTCGCGTCTTCACCCGTCCAGACGTGGCCCTGCGCTATCTGGTCAATCTGCTGCGGGGTTTTGTTACGCGACTGCGCCACCAGGCCGATAAAGCGCTGATAACCGTTTTCGATAGTTAACTGCATCAGCTTCTGCACTTCCGGTGGCAGCGCTTTGGTCACCGACACATCCGCGAGCGGTGAGGTCGCCACGCCGTCGGTATGCACGCCAATCGCATCCAGGCTGTTTTCCACGGTGTTGATAACACCAAAGATGCCGATAGAGCCGGTGAGGGTGCTGGGGTTCGCAACGATATAGTTAGCGGGTGTGGAGATCCAGTAACCGCCGGACGCCGCCATGCCGCCCATCGACACCACCACCGGTTTACCGGCTTCTTTCGCCGCCGCCAGCTCCTGGCGGATGGTTTCAGAGGCGGTCACGCTTCCGCCAGGGCTGTTCACCCGCAGCACAATGGCTTTTACTTTCGGGTCAAGACGCGCGTCGCGGATCTGCGCGGCGGTGGTATCGCCGCCGACATTCCCCGGCGTTTCTTCGCCATCCATGATGGCGCCGTTAGCGAACACCACGGCGATGCTCTCGCCCTGTTCGGACGGCTTGTTCAGCGGGTAGTCGTAAATGCTGACGGCGCGGAAATCTTTATCCTTGTCGCTCCAGCCAAACTGTTTCACCAGCGCTTTGTCGACAGTCGCGCTGCTTGCGAGCTCATCCACCAGCTTATTGTCGAGCGCATATTTCGCGGTATCGCCGCCAGCGGCTTCAAGGCCCGCGATCATCGCCTGCGCGCCAGGGAAGATCTGGCTTGCCGGTACCTGACGGTTAGCCGCGATCGTGCCGAGATAGTTCTGCCACAGCTCGCCAATCCAGCGGCTGTCCGCCTCACGAGCGGCGGGTGACATATCGTCGCGGATAAACGGCTCGACGGCGGATTTATAGGTGCCGACGCGGAACACATGCGTAGTCACTTTGAGCTTATCGAGCAGCGATTTGTAGTAGAGGCCATTGGTGGCGAAGCCGTGCAGATCGACGGTGCCCTGCGGCGAGAGCCAAATCTTATTGGCGAAGCTCGCGAGGTAATACTGGCCCTGACTGTAGCTATCGCCAATCGCATACACCGGCTTACCGGCGTCGCGGAATTCGCGCAGCGCCTTACCGATATACTGCATCGATGGCTGATCGGCCCCGGCGAAATCTTTCAGATCCAGCACGATGCCGGTGATATTGCGGTCGTCTTTCGCCTGGCGGATCGCGTTGACGATATCAAACAGCGAATTTTCCTGTAAGCGGTCGGAGCTTGCGCCAAAGAGCTGACGGCCCAGCGCGCCAAGCTTATTATTGACCGACGGTTTATCCACCACCACGCCGCTGATATTAAGCAGCAGCGCGCCGCGTCCAGGCTCAGACGGGCCGCTGTTAAACTGCATCCAGACGCCGACGCACACCAGCACCAGCAGGAGAAACAGCAGATTCATCACCAGCTCTCTGATGATATTGAGCAGGCGCCAGGTCCACTTAAAGAATCCGGCAATAATTCGCCAAAGGGTACGCATTTACTCTCCCTAATCCGTGAATAACGGGGAACCCCGTAACCTCCCGCTACAGGCGGGACGCCGACAAAGTGTAAATACCACAGGCGGGCTTGTCAGCAGGAAACGCGGGCAGGGTGTAACAAAACATACCGCTGTGTTAATTTTATGAGTAAAAATCATCAAAGGAGAGTTGAGATGGATGCATTAGATATGCTGGTCAACCGCCGCAGCGCCTCACGTCTCGCTGAGCCTGCGCCAACGGGCGACGCGCTGGAAAACATTCTGCGGGCGGGCATGCGCGCGCCGGATCACGGCACACTGCAGCCGTGGCGTTTCTTTGTTATCGAAGGCGAAGGGCGCGAGCGCTTCAGCGCGCTGCTGGAAAAAGCCGCCATCGCTGACGGCCAGGATGAAAAAGCCATCGACAAAGCCCGCAACGCGCCGTTTCGCGCGCCGCTTATCATCACTGTGGTGGCGCATTGCGAAGAGCACCACAAAGTGCCGCGCTGGGAGCAGGTGGTCAGTGCCGGTTGCGCGGTGATGGCGATGCAGATGGCGGCGCTCGCCCAGGGCTTTAACGGCATCTGGCGCAGCGGGCCGTTCACCGATAACGCTCTGGTGCGTGAGGCTTTTGCGTGCCGCGAACAGGATCAGATTGTCGGTTTTCTCTACCTCGGCACCCCGCAGCTGAAGGCCTCCACCACGATTAACCTGCCGGACACCGCCCCCTTCGTGCGTCATTTCTGAAGCCCGCGCGCAAAACTGTCTGGATTGTGAGCAAAAGCGGCGCAATTCAGACAGTCATACTTACCACCCCGTCTTTCTGGCGCTACCATAAGCGCGCTTTATCGAACGATAACGATCACCTGATTCTGACCAAACAAGGAGCGGTCCATGAGTGAGCAAGCGATTCGTCTGACCCAGTACAGCCACGGAGCAGGTTGCGGTTGTAAAATTTCCCCGAAAGTGCTGGAAACCATCCTGCACAGCGATCAGGCGAAGTTTATCGACCCCAACTTGCTTGTCGGCAACGAAACGCGCGACGACGCGGCGGTGTACGATCTCGGCAACGGCACGAGCGTTATCAGCACCACGGATTTCTTCATGCCCATCGTGGACAACCCGTTCGATTTTGGCCGTATCGCTGCGACCAACGCCATCAGCGACATCTACGCGATGGGCGGTAAACCGATCATGGCGATTGCGATCCTCGGCTGGCCGGTTAACACGCTCGCGCCGGAAATCGCGCGCGAGGTCGTGGAGGGCGGGCGCTTTGCGTGTCAGCAGGCGGGCATCGCGCTCGCGGGCGGCCACTCCATCGACGCGCCGGAGCCGATTTTCGGTCTCGCCGTCACCGGCGTGGTGCCAACCGAGCGCGTCAAGAAAAACAGCACCGCCGAGGCGGGCTGCAAACTCTTTCTCACCAAGCCGCTGGGTATCGGCGTGCTGACCACCGCTGAGAAAAAATCGCTGTTGCGCCCGGAGCATCAGGGGCTGGCGACAGAAGTGATGTGCACCATGAATAAAGCGGGCGCTGATTTCGCAGAGATCGACGGCGTGCGGGCGATGACGGATGTCACCGGCTTCGGGCTGCTGGGGCACCTCAGCGAAGTATGCCAGGGCGCGGGCCTGCAGGCGGAGCTCTGGTATGAGGCCGTGCCGAAATTGCCAGGCGTTGAAGAATACATCGCGCAGGGCGCGGTGCCGGGCGGCACCAGCCGTAACTTTGCGAGCTACGGCCACCTGATGGGCGATATGCCGGACGCCTGGCGCAGCCTGCTGTGCGATCCGCAAACCTCCGGCGGCCTGCTGCTGGCGGTGGAGCCCGCCGCAGAAGCGCAGGTGCAGGCCGTGGCGGCGGAGCATGGCATCACGCTTAGCGCCATCGGCGAGTTGAAAACCGCGCGCGGCGGCCGTCCGATGGTGGAGATTCGCTAATCGATGCGGTTGTTTATTGCCGAAAAGCCCAGTCTGGGGCGCGCCATCGCCGACGTGTTGCCGAAACCGCACCGCCGGGGCGACGGGTTTATTGAGTGCGGGAACGGCCAGGTGGTCACCTGGTGCGTCGGACACCTGCTGGAGCAGGCGCAGCCGGACGCCTATGACAGCCGCTATGGCCGCTGGAATCTCGCCGACTTACCCATCGTGCCGGAAAAGTGGCAGCTCCAGCCGAAACCGTCGGTTGCAAAGCAGCTTAATGTGATTAAAAAGCTGCTGCGCGAGGCGCAGGAGATTGTTCACGCAGGCGACCCGGACCGCGAAGGGCAACTGCTGGTGGATGAAGTGCTCGACTACCTGCAACTGCCCGCGGAAAAGCGCCAGCAGGTGCGCCGCTGCCTGATTAACGATCTCAACCCGCAGGCGGTGGAGCGCGCTATCGATAAACTGCGCGAGAACCGCGAGTTTGTGCCGCTCAGCACCTCGGCGCTCGCCCGCGCCCGCGCCGACTGGCTTTACGGCATTAACATGACGCGCGCTTATACGCTGCTCGGGCAGAACGCGGGCTACCAGGGCGTGCTCTCGGTAGGCCGCGTCCAGACGCCCGTGCTGGGGCTGGTGGTCCGGCGCGACGAAGAGATAGAAAACTTTGTCGCCAAAGATTTCTTTGAGGTTAAAGCGCACATCATCACGCCCGCGCAGGAGCGCTTCACCGCGCTCTGGCAGCCGAGCGAGGCCTGCGAACCGTACCAGGATGAAGAGGGGCGGCTCCTCAACCGCGCGCTGGCGGAGCATGTCGTTAAGCGCATAGAAGGGCAGCCTGCGGTCGTCACCAGCTATAACGACAAGCGCGAAAGCGAGGCCGCGCCGCTGCCGTTCTCCCTCTCGACGCTGCAAATCGAGGCCGCCAGACGCTTCAATCTGAGCGCGCAGACGGTGCTGGATATCTGCCAGAAGCTGTACGAAACCCACAAACTCATTACGTATCCGCGCTCCGACTGCCGCTACCTGCCGGAGGAGCACTTCGCGGGCCGTCATGCGGTGCTGAAGGCGATTGGCGTTCACGCGCCGGATCTCCTGCCGCAGCCCGCCGTCGATCCGGAGCGCCGCAACCGCTGCTGGGATGACAAAAAAGTGGACGCGCACCACGCCATTATCCCGACCGCCCGCAGCGCGCCCGCGTCGCTCTCTGACGGCGAGGCGAAAATTTACGGGCTCATCGCCCGTCAGTACCTGATGCAATTTTGCCAGGACGCGCAGTTCCGCAAATGCGTGATTGAACTTGAAATCGCGGGCGGCAAATTCATCGCCAAAGCGCGTTTTCTGGCGGAGACGGGCTGGCGCGCGCTGCTTGGCGCTAAAGAGCGCGACGAAGAGAACGACGGTACGCCGCTGCCGGTGGTGGCTAAAGGCGACGAGCTGCACTGCGAGCATGGTGAAGTGGTTGAACGCCAGACCCAGCCGCCGCGCCACTTTACCGACGCCACGCTGCTCTCGGCCATGACCGGCATCGCGCGTTTCGTGCAGGATAAAGATCTGAAGAAGATCCTGCGCGCCACCGACGGACTTGGCACCGAAGCGACCCGCGCAGGCATTATCGAGCTTTTATTTAAGCGCGGTTTTCTTGAAAAGCAGGGGCGCTATATTCATTCGACGCCCGCCGGGAAAGCGCTGATCCACGCGCTGCCGGAGCTTGCCGCACGCCCGGACATGACCGCGCAGTGGGAATCGACGCTGACGCAAATCAGCGAGAAGCAGTGCCGCTATCAGGATTTCATGCAGCCGCTGGTGCAGACGCTCTACACGCTCATTGATCAGGCGCGCAGCGCCCCGGTGCGCCAGTTCCGCGGTCTGGTGGCGCCCCAGCAGGCGCAAAAACGCCGCGCGGGCAAAGGCGGCAAAAAGCCTGCGTCCCGCAAGCGCGGCAGCGCCCATCCTGCGGCGGAGTAACCCGCCGCGCTAAACTCCGCGCCCGTTTCGCCGATAACGTCTTAAGGAGAGCGCGGCGCGCTATAGTGAAATCAGCATCACATCACAAGAGGGGAAACGGGGTGTCAGTGAAAAAATGCTTACTGGCGGCGCTGGCGCTGCTGGCCACACTGCCGGCGGGTGCCGACAGGCTGCGCCCGGATGTGCAGGTCAACATACCGGAAGAGGTGTTCAGTACCGGCGGCCAGCGTTCGCAGCAGCAGTGTATTCAGTGCTGCGTCTATCAGGATCAGAACTACTCCGAAGGGGCGGTGATCAAAGCCGACGGTGTGCTGCTGCAGTGCCAGCGCGACGAGAAAACCCTCAGCACAAATCCGCTGGTGTGGCGTCGCGTGCGGACATAAACGCTTCAAGCAGTGGGATATCCGCCGGGGCGAGCGCATAGCCGAACGCCTCGCGCGGCTCACACCAGACGAGCGCGCTGTGGCATAACGCCTGCGGCTCGCCGTCAAAATCGTCCACCTGCCACGCATGTAACCGAATAACCCGCCCGGAAACCTCACGCGTGTGGCTTGCCACATACGCGCCGATACGCGCGCGTATCGCCAGCTCTTCGGCAAGCTCACGCGCCAGCGCCGCAGGCTGGCTTTCGCCCGGCTCCACTTTGCCGCCGGGAAATTCCCACAGCCCCGGCTGATCGCAATCAGGCGAGCGCTGCGCCAGCAGCACCTGGCCGTCGCGCACGATGATTGCCGCCACGACATCAATGATTTGCATGGTGATTTTCCGTAAAGGCTCCTCCCCGAGCAGGAGGAGCGGAACAGATTACAGCGAGAAGGTCGCCCAGACCGGCGCGTGATCGGACGGTTTTTCCATCGCGCGGATATCGTAATCGATGCCGGTCTCAGCCAGGCGCGCCATCAGCGGATCGCTCGCCAGCAGCAGGTCGATGCGCAGGCCGCGGTTATCGTCAAAGCCTTTCGAGCGGTAGTCGAACCAGGAGTAGCGGTCGCTGGTTTCGGGGTTGGCGTGACGGAACGTATCTTTAAGCCCCCAGTTCAGCAGGCGGCCCATCCATTCACGCTCTTCCGGCAGGAACGAGCATTTGCCGGTACGCAGCCAGCGCTTGCGGTTCTCTTCGCCGATGCCGATATCCAGATCGCTTGGGCTGATATTCATATCACCCATAATCAGCACTGGCTTATCGTTGCTCAGCGCCGTCTCAAGATAGTCCTGCAAATCCTGATAAAACTTCGCTTTGGCCGGGAATTTCACCTCGTGATCGCGGCTCTCGCCCTGCGGGAAATAGCCGTTGATGACCGTGATATCGCCAATAGAAGAAGGGATTTCGGCCATGATGATACGGCGCTGCGCTTCTTCGCCGTCGCCCGGAAAGCCGCGGCGCACAGAAACCGGTGTGGCTTTAGTCAGCAGCGCCACGCCGTAATGGCCTTTCTGACCGTGATAAAAAACGTTGTAGCCCAGTTTCGCCACCTCTTCGAGAGGGAACATATCGTCATGGACTTTAGTTTCCTGCAGGCCGATAACGTCCGGCTGATGCTGTTCCACCAGCGCGGCAAGCTGATGAGGGCGGGCGCGCAGGCCATTGATGTTAAAAGAGATGAATTTCATAGTCGCGAACACACTGGATGAACAAGAGTGGCGCGATGGTAACAGAAAAACCGCCCGCGCGTCTCCCGGCCCGGCAAGGTTGTGACGATTGTTAAAAGCGGCGCAAACCCTGTGCTTTTGCACCAGGACGGCGCGAGCGCCCTGAAATGGGGCGCGTTGATATGGCAAATCCCGGTCACGATCACAAATCCAGAACAATATTTTATCAATGCATAAAAGTGCGGGTTTTTTTATGGTGAAGGCCGCTTTGTCATAAAAGTATTCACTTTTTATGCAATAAAAGTGAATAACACTGATTCGTAACCTATTGATTTAACGTTACTGACTCTCCGGTATGCAGTTTCTCCTCTGGCTGGCACGAAGCGTGCAATCTACAGTAAGAGCGCAAATGCACATTTAATTAACAACTAAACAACCTTTTATTTACCGGACGAGGTCGCTATGTCGCAGTCAATTACCCGCCAGAACTTTGATGAGTGGATGATCCCCGTTTATGCTCCTGCCGCGTTTATTCCGGTGCGGGCTGAGGGTTCCACGCTCTGGGATCAGGAAGGCAAAGAGTATATCGATTTCGCGGGCGGCATCGCGGTAAATGCGCTCGGGCACGCACACCCGAAACTGCGCGAAGCGCTGGAGACCCAGGCGGCGAAAATCTGGCATACCGGCAACGGGTATACCAACGAGCCGGTGCTGCGCCTCGCCAAACGCCTGATTGACGCCACCTTCGCCGATCGCGTTTTCTTCTGTAACTCCGGCGCGGAAGCCAACGAGGCGGCGCTGAAGCTCGCCCGTAAATATGCTCACGACCACTACGGCGCGCAGAAAAGCGGCATTGTGGCGTTTAAAAACGCGTTCCACGGCCGCACGCTGTTTACCGTCTCCGCTGGCGGCCAGCCTGCGTATTCCCAGGATTTCGCGCCGCTGCCGCCGCAAATCAGCCATGCCGTGTTTAACGATCTCGATTCCGCCGCCGCGTTAATTAATGACGACACCTGCGCGGTGATTGTCGAGCCGGTGCAGGGCGAGGGCGGCGTGGTGCCTGCTACTAAAGCCTTCCTGCAGGGTCTGCGCGAGCTGTGCGATCGCCATAACGCGCTGCTGATTTTTGATGAAGTGCAGACCGGCGTGGGCCGCACCGGCCACCTCTACGCTTATATGCATTACGGCGTGACGCCGGATGTGCTCTCTACCGCCAAAGCACTTGGCGGCGGTTTCCCGATTGGCGCGATGCTCACCACCGAACGCTGCGCCGCCGTGATGGGCGTCGGTACGCACGGCACCACCTACGGCGGCAACCCGCTGGCGGGGGCGGTCGCAGGCCAGGTGCTGGATCTGGTGAACACGCCGGAGATGCTCGATGGCGTGAAAGCGCGTCACGACGCGTTTGTCGAGCAATTGAACGCCATCAACCAGCGCCTCGGGCTGTTTAAAGAGATCCGTGGCCTGGGGCTGCTCATCGGCTGCGTACTGAAAGACGAGTATGCGGGCAAGGCGAAGGCGATTTCGCTCGCCGCCGCGAAAGAAGGCGCGATGGTGCTGATCGCGGGCGCTAACGTGCTGCGCTTCGCGCCTGCGCTCAACATCAGCCATCAGGAGATTGAAACCGGGCTTGCCCGCATGGCGCGCGCCTGCGAAAACTGGCTGAAGGAGGGCGCATCATGATGGTGATTCGCCCCGTCGCACACCACGACGTTCCGGCGCTGCTGCGCCTCGCTGCAAAAACCGGCGGCGGGTTGACCTCGCTGCCGGTGGATGAAAAAACGCTCAGCGCGCGCGTCGAGCGCTCCCTGCAAACCTGGCGCGGCGAACTGCCGCCAGGCGATCAGGGCTATGTCTTTGTGCTGGAAGATACGCAAAGCCGCACGGTTGCCGGCATTTGCGCCATTGAAGTGGCCGTCGGGCTCAGCGAGCCCTGGTATAATTACCGTGTGGGCACGCTGGTACACGCCTCAAAAGAGCTGAATGTCTACAACGCACTGCCGACGCTGTTTCTCAGCAACGATCACACCGGCAGCAGCGAGCTCTGCACGCTGTTTCTCGACCCGGAGTGGCGCAAAAACGGCAACGGCTATCTGCTCTCCAAATCGCGTTTTATGTTTATGGCCGCGTTTCGCGAGCGCTTTAATGAAAAAGTGGTGGCGGAAATGCGCGGGGTCATTGACGAGCACGGCTACTCGCCGTTCTGGGAAAGCCTCGGCCAGCGCTTTTTTTCGATGGAGTTCAGCCGCGCCGACTACCTGTGCGGTACAGGGCAGAAGGCGTTTATCGCTGAGCTGATGCCAAAACACCCCATTTATACCCAGTTTCTTTCTGAAGAGGCGCAGGCGGTTATCGGCCAGGTCCATAAAGACACCGCGCCCGCGCGCGCCGTGCTGGAGGCCGAAGGATTTCGCTATCGCAACTATGTCGACATCTTTGACGGCGGGCCGACGCTGGAGTGTGATATCGACCGGGTGCGGGCTATCCGTAAAAGCCGCCTCGTGGAGGTCGCGGAAGGCCAGCCGGTTACCGACGACGAACTGCCGGCCTGCATGGTCGCCAACGAAAATTACGATAACTTCCGCGTGATGTTAATCCGCGCCAGACCGGACGCCGACAGGCTGATTCTGGACGCCGCCACGCTGGATGCCCTGCAATGCCGCCACGGCGATCGTGTACGCCTGGTGCGCCTGTGCCCTGAGGAGAAAAAAGTATGAGTTTATGGATCAACGGTGAGTGGACAACGGGGCAGGGCGAGGCGCTGGAAAAACGCGATCCGGTGGGCGGCGGCCTGCTCTGGCAAGGACATGCGGCGGACGACGCGCAGGTGAAAGCGGCCTGCGCCGCCGCCCGCGCGGCGTTTCCGGCCTGGGCGAAACGGCCTTTCGCCGACCGGCAGGCTATCGCTGAGAAATTCGCCGCGTTGCTTGAGGCGAACAAAACAGAACTGACGCGCATCATCGCGCTGGAAACCAGCAAACCGCGCTGGGAAGCGGCCACCGAAGTGACCGCGATGATCAATAAAGTGGGCATTTCGCTCAAGGCGTACCAGACCCGCACCGGCGAACAGCACTCGCCGATGCCGGACGGCGCAGCCACGCTGCGCCACCGTCCTCACGGCGTGCTGGCGGTTTTCGGGCCGTATAACTTCCCCGGCCACCTGCCGAACGGCCATATCGTTCCGGCGCTGCTCGCGGGCAACACGCTGGTGTTTAAACCGAGCGAACTGACGCCGCACACCGGCGAAGCCGTGATGAAACTCTGGGAACAGGCGGGCCTGCCTGCGGGCGTGCTGAATCTGGTGCAGGGCGCGCGCGCGACCGGCCAGGCGCTTTCCGCCCGGCCGGAACTTGACGGCCTGCTCTTTACCGGCAGCGCCGGCACCGGTTATCAACTGCATCGCCAGCTGGCGGGGCAGCCCGAAAAAATTCTGGCGCTGGAGATGGGCGGTAATAACCCGCTGATTGTCGAAGATCCTGACGATATCGACGGCGCGGTGCATCTGGCGATCCAGTCGGCATTTATCACCGCCGGGCAGCGCTGCACCTGCGCGCGCCGCCTGCTGGTAAAACGCGGTGCTGCGGGCGACGCCTTCCTGGCGCGCCTCGTTGAGATCGCCGGGCGTTTACGCCCCGACCGCTGGGATGCCGAGCCGCAGCCGTTTATGGGCGGGCTTATCAGCGCGCAGGCGGCGGAGCGGGTGCTGGAAGCCTGGCAGGGGCATCTGTCGCGCGGCGGCAAGCCGCTGTTAACGCCAGCCCTGGTGCAGGCGGGAAGCTCGCTGCTCACGCCGGGCATTATTGAGCTAACCGGCGTGCGCGACGTGCCGGATGAAGAGGTCTTCGGGCCGCTGCTGGGCGTCTGGCGTTACGACGATTTCGACGAGGCGATTACGCTTGCCAACGCCACCCGTTATGGACTTTCCTGCGGGCTGATTTCGCCGGTTCGCGAGAAATTCGACCAGCTGCTGCTGGAAGCGCGCGCCGGTATCGTGAACTGGAACAAACCGCTGACGGGCGCGGCGAGCACAGCGCCGTTCGGCGGCGTCGGGGCGTCCGGCAATCACCGTCCGAGCGCCTGGTATGCGGCGGATTACTGCGCCTGGCCGATGGCCTCGCTGGAAAGCCCGACCTTCGCGCTGCCGCAGACGTTAAACCCCGGCCTCGATTTCAGCGGGAAGGAGCAGGCATGAAAGCACGTGAAGTCAACTTTGACGGGCTGGTGGGGCTGACCCACCATTACGCCGGGCTCTCTTTCGGTAATGAGGCCTCGACGAAACATCGTTTCCAGGTCTCAAACCCGAAGCTTGCCGCGAAACAGGGGCTCGCGAAGATGAAAGCGCTGGCGGACGCCGGTTTCCCGCAGGCGGTGATCCCGCCGCAGGAGCGTCCGAACCTTGCGGCGCTGCGCCAGATTGGCTTTACCGGCAGCGATCAACAGGTGCTGGAGAAAGCCTGGCGCGCCGCGCCGCATCTGCTTTCGGCCGCCAGCTCCGCATCGTCGATGTGGGTGGCGAACGCCGCAACGGTTTGTCCGTCCGCCGACGCGCTGGATGGCAAAGTGCATCTGACCGTGGCGAACCTTAACAATAAATTCCACCGCGCCAGCGAAGCGCCCGGCACCGAACGGCTGCTGCGGGCAATTTTCCGCGATGAGTCTCGTTTTGCCGTACACGGCGCGTTGCCGCAGGTGGCGATGTTCGGCGACGAAGGCGCGGCCAACCATAACCGGCTTGGCGGTGACTACGGCGAGCCGGGGCTTCAGCTTTTCATCTACGGGCGCGAAGAGAGCGGGGCGCTGGTGCCGGCCCGTTACCCGGCGCGCCAGACGCTGGAAGCCTCGCAGGCCGTGGCGCGGCTTAACCAGGTGGATCCGCAGCGCGTTATGTTCGCGCAGCAAAACCCGGCGGTCATCGACCAGGGCGTGTTCCATAACGATGTCATTGCGGTTTCCAACCGCCAGGTGCTGTTCTGCCATGAGCACGCGTTTTTGCATCAGCAGGCGCTGTTTGACGCGCTGGCTGAAAAAGTACCGGGCTTTACGCCGCTGGTGGTGCCCGCAGGCGAGGTGTCGGTGCAGGACGCGGTGGAAACCTACCTTTTCAACAGCCAGCTGCTGAGCCGCGACGACGGCGCTATGGTGCTGGTGCTGCCTGAGGAGTCGCGCCGCCACGAGGGCGTCTGGCGCTACCTGAATACGCTCGTGGCGGCGGATAACCCGATCAGCGAGCTGAAAATTTTCGATTTGCGCGAAAGCATGGCCAACGGCGGCGGCCCCGCCTGTCTGCGCCTGCGCGTGGTGCTGACCGACGACGAGCGCCAGGCGGTCAACCCGGCGGTGATGATGAACGACGCGCTCTTTACGCGGCTTAACGCGTGGGTGGATAAATATTACCGCGACCGGCTGACGCAGGAAGATCTGGTAGACCCGCAGTTGCTGCGCGAAGGACGCGAGGCGCTGGATGAACTGTCGCGCCTGCTTTCGCTCGGCAATGTCTATCCGTTCCAGCAGTAAGGAGACGCCGTGGACGATTTTATTGCGAAGACGCTGCGCGGCGAGACGCCCGCCACCAAAACGCTGCAACGCGGCGGTGTGACTATCGAGTGGCTGGATGAAGGCATTCTGCAACTGACGCCCGCGGGCGAGGTGCGCGGCGCGCTGGTGGTGAGCGCGGGCATTCACGGTAATGAAACCGCGCCGGTCGAGATACTGGAGCAGCTCCTCGCGCCGCTGGTGCGCGGCGAGCGGCCGCTCATCTGGCGGCTGCTGGTGGTGCTCGGCAGCCCGGCGGCGCTGCGGGCCGGACGCCGGTTTGTCGATTACGATCTTAACCGTCTTTTCGGCGGGCGCTGGCAAACCGTCACGCCGGGTGTGGAAACCGCCCGCGCGGAATGTCTTGAGCAGGCGCTGGAGACGTTTTTTGCGGCGGGCGATGAAACGGTGCGCTGGCATCTGGATCTGCATACCGCCATTCGCGCGTCACGCTTTCCGCGCTTTGGCGTACTGCCCGCGCGCACGACGGCGTGGCCGGAGGATTTTCTCGCCTGGCTTGGCGACGCCGGGCTACAGGCGCTGGTATTTCATCGCGCGCCGGGCGGCACCTTCACGCACTTTTCCTGCGAGCGCTTCGCAGCACTCAGCTGTACGCTGGAGCTTGGGAAGGCGCTGCCGTTCGGCCAGAACGATCTCAGCCAGTTCGCCCCAACGCAGCGGGCGCTGTCGGCGCTGCTGGACGGCTCGCCCGCGCCTGCCGCTATGGATGCGCCGCGCCGCTTTGAGGTGGCGCAGCAAATCACCCGGCGAAGCGATCGCTTTGTGCTGCATATGTCCGCTGAGACCGAAAATTTCACGGCATTCGACGCAGGCACGCTGCTTGCGGAAGATGGCGATGAACGCTATTACGCGCAGGAAAATGAACGGGTGCTGTTTCCGAATCCCTCTGTCGCGCTCGGTTTACGCGCGGGATTAATGCTGCGGGAAATTAAATAATATGCGGCCCCCTGTGGGCCGTGAAAATAATGCGGATAATTCTGAGCGCGGCGCTTTATTTTACAGCGGTGCGCTTATATACTGCGCTCACACTCTCTTCACAATCAATCGGTTGTGATATTTAAAGAATCTTCTCCTCCGTTTTTTCTTATTTTCTCCATAATCGCACAATAATTGTTTTTTATGCTTTCACTGTTTTACTCAGACTCTGACTGATTGACGAATCTGCCCGTAGAATTAATCTCGTCAAGGCGACAACCTGTTGCTGAATTAACTGAAAGTAAGGACAACATTATGCGTAAATTAACGGCTATCTTCGTTGCTTCCACCCTGGCGCTTGGCGCGGCTAACCTGGCACAGGCGGCGGAGACCCCGGCACCTGATGCGAATAACGCACCGATGATGCACCATAAAGGTCCGCGCGGCCCGCATCACGATATGATGTTCCAGGGGCTGAACCTGACCGATGCGCAGAAGCAGCAAATTCGCGACATCCGTAAAGCCCAGCGTGAAAAATTCGAGCGTCCGTCGCTGGAAGAACGCCGCGCGATGCACAATCTGATCGCCAGCGACAGCTTTGATAAAGACAAAGCGCAGGCCCAGATCGATAAAATGGAAGCGCAGCATAAAGCCCGTATGCTGGCGCACATGGAAACCCAGAACAAAATCTATAACGTTCTGACGCCGGAGCAGAAAAAGCAATTTAATGCCAATTTTGAGAAGCGTCTGACAGAACGTCCGGCTCCGGAAGGTAAAATGCCCGCAGATGCAGAATAATTTCTGACTGGCTTAAGACCGCCGGTTTTGGCAAGCGTCCTTTGATGGCGCTGGCCAGGGCCGGCGGTTTTTCTTTTCCCACGCCTCTTGCCACGTAATTTCTGTTGGTTATCATTCATCGCTGCCGCCGTGCGACGCATTTAGCCTGCGTATGTTAAGGATCTGCGTTCGCCATCCTCTGACGTGCCAATAATCAGGCCTGTAAATGTATAACAATAATTTTTGCCGCAGTAAGCCTGTGGCGACTGGCGCATGATGCGCGTTCCAGGAGTGGGGATGGAATTTTTCGACGTCAAAAAGATGCCGGTGAACCTGTGGCGTAATGGCGCAGGCGAAACCCGCGAGATCTGTTGTTACCCGCCGAGCCGGGATTTTAACTGGCGCGCCAGCATTGCTTCTCTTGCCAGCAATGGCGAATTTAACGTCGTGCCGCAGGTTGACCGCGTGGTGACGCTGCTCGATGGCGGCGAAGTCACATTGCTTGGCGGTGGCGCATTTCGTCATACGTTAAAGCGCCACCAACCGTTTACCTTCGCGGGCGAGCAACCGGTACGCGCTGAGCTGACCGACGGGCGCATGTCGCTTGATTTTAATCTGATGACCCGGCGCGATCGCTGTCGTGCGCAGGTGCGCGTCGCCGATCGCACGTTTACCACTGGCCGCGCGCGCGGCGGGATTGTGTATGTTTTAAGCGGCGCCTGGCAGCTTAACGATAAACTGCTGACGCCGGAGCAGGGCGCCTGGTGGCAGGAGGGAAGCCATACCCTCCGGCTGCTGAAGGCCGAAGGGCAGGTGCTGTTTAGCGAAATTACTTATCTCTGAGGCGCGTGCGCGCCGATTTCCACTATCTCATGCTCGCCGCTGATAAGCGGCTTGCACAGAATACGATAGCCGTCGTTATCAAAGCCCTGCGGCGCGCGCGAGATGCTCGCCGCGTCGCTTAACGAGGCGACCGATCCCAGCCAGTACCAGTTATGGATGATATGGTACTGCGTCATGTCACCGAAACTCTCCCGCAGCCCGACCGGGCCGTCCCACGGCCAGCAGATAACGCGCATGCGCTCCAGCGCCTCCATCAGGCGCGCGTTGTGCGCCTCCAGCGGCTCTTTACCGCAGCAGGCCCCCGCGCAGCGTTTCAGCGCCGAGCGGAAACAGGCGCGCCCCGGGCGCACGGATTCCAGCCCCAGCAGGCCGTAGCAGAGCTGTTGTTCGTCGGCGATTGACTGCAGCGTGCCGAGCGCCGCGCGGCGGCTCGAAAAGAGTCCATACAGGCCCGGCTGGTGCGAGAAATCGACATCGCGCGCGTAAACCACGTCCGGTTTTTCGCCTTTGAACTGCAAGGAGCAGAGCTGCCGGTTACGGCGCAACCGTTTATTAAACAGCGGCTGCTGCTCTTTGATCATCTGCGCTTCTAAGAGCAGCGCGCCGATTTCGCCCGCGGTGCGGATAAACGTGATGCGCCGCGACTGACGCAGCATAGAGGCTTCATCCGGCGTGCGCAGGTGCGACAGCACCCGGCTGCGAATATTGACGCTCTTGCCAATATAGAGCGGCATGGTTTCGCTTTCGCCATGAAAAACATAGACGCCGGGATGCTTTGGCAGATCGTCAAGCCACGGACGCAGATGCTCGGGATATTCATAAATTGCCGCTTTTTCAAACTCCAGCCGCGGCGCGCCAGTACGCCTTACCACATCACTCTCCTGAATACTGTTTACTTATCCAGTCTATCAGGGAATGTGTGGTTGAAAAAGCGCCATCTTAGTTGAGATTGCGCGTGGCAAGCCAGCAGAGCAGGGAGCCTGCCACCACCATCGCCACGCCCTGCCAGAACGCGATGCCCGGCGCGAGGCCGAGCCACAGGCTCGCCAGCAGCGCCGAGAGCACCGGCGTGAAGTAAGAGGCGGTGGCGAGCAGCGTCATATTGCCGTGCTGAATACTGTAGTTCCAGGCGGCGTAAGCGGCTGCGGTGGAAAGCCCCATAAAGAGCAGTTGCGCGACGGCCGGAAGCGAAAGCTGCATCGGGGGCTGTGGCGCGAGACTATATTGCAGCCAGAGGACGGCGGCGGTGGCGCAGAAAAAGAGCCCCACGCCGTTCTGCCCGTTGCTCCAGCGGCGCGTCAGGTTGCAGTAGAGCGCCCAGACCAGCGCGGCGCTGAACGCGAGGCCATAGGCGGGCGGATTATCCTGCATGTTGAGCCAGAGCTGCGCAGGCGACCAGCCGCCGTCGCCTTTCAGCACCTGAAACACGCCCGCGACCGCAAGCAGCAGCCCAGGCCAGAGCCAGGCGCGGCAGCGCTGGCCGTTGATAAGCACCGCCAGCAGCACCGTCAGGCTCGGCCAGAGGTAGTTAATCATCCCCAGCTCCAGCGACTGCGCGCGGGTATGCGCAAGACCTATCGCCAGCGCGAGGCAGATTTCATAGCCAACGAAGAGCACACCGCCGATGATTAAATAGCGGCGCGGTAAGCGGCCAGGGTGAATGAGGCCAGGCGACACCATCAGACACAGCGAACTGACGGTATAAATGAGCGCTGCGCCACCCACCGGGCCGAACGCCTCGCTGATGCTGCGCAATAAACCGACGGAGGTGCTCCAGAGCAGAATGGCCAGAAGGCCCGGCAGCGTGGCGCGCTGCGTTGAAACTGACATACGTCATCCGTGAAAAAAGCGTTGTGGCGCAAAACGTGACGCTGAGAGAGACACCCTCCCGGGTCGGGGAGGGTGCCGAAACGCGCTTACTGTTTCCAGAAATCGTCAAAAATCGTGATCGGCGGGCGACGTTTGTGCTCGGTTTTCACATACCAGCCGTCGATGATCTGACTGATTTTCTCATCAATCTGTTTGCCTTCCAGGTAATCGTCGATGTTGTCGTACGTTACGCCGAGCGCCACTTCATCCGGCAGAGACGGGCGGTCGTCTTCGAGATCGGCGGTCGGCACTTTAAGATAGAGATGCTCCGGGCAGCCCAGGGTTTTCAGCAGCAGTTTGCCCTGGCGCTTATTAAGACGGAACAGCGGGTTGATGTCGGTGCCGCCATCGCCATACTTAGTGAAAAAGCCGGTGACGGCTTCGGCGGCATGATCGGTGCCCACCACCACACCTTTGGTCATCCCGGCGATGCTGTACTGCGCTTTCATACGTTCACGCGCTTTTTCGTTGCCGCGCACAAAATCGCTCAGCTCAATGCCTGCTTCACGCAGTGCTTTCTCGCTCGCCAGCACCGCTTCTTTAATATTGACCGTCAGCACTTTATCCGGCTGGATAAACGCCAGCGCATCCTGACAATCTTTTTCGTCGAACTGCACACCGAAAGGCAGGCGCACCGCGATAAACTGATAGCTCTGATCGCCGGTTTCATCACGCAATTCGCTGATGGCAAGCTGGCTCAGTTTACCCGCGAGCGTGGAATCCTGACCGCCGCTGATGCCCAGCACCAGCGTTTTCAGGAACGGATAGGTTTTCAGATAGGATTTGAGAAAATCGACGCTGCGGCGGATCTCTTCGTGAGCGTCAATTTGCGGTTTCACACCAAGTGCCTGAATAATTTCTTGTTGTAATGCCATTTACCCCTCCAGTCTTGTTCGCCTGCAACGCGCAGGCATTGAAACGGTGATTGGTTAAAGCTAACCCGTTGTGGGCAAAACGACAAGTTGTCGCCGCCCTGCGCGGTGTCAGGCGGTTTTAACGTAATCAGTATTGGCTGAGGGAATACTCTTAATTTGACGTTGTTTCAGGTAACAAGTTGAAAAATGTTATTTTATATTCCAGGCTTATCTGCACACGCTGAAAAAAAGAGGATGACACAATGAACAAGAAGTTTGCAGGGTTTCTGGGTGCAGCGGCTGTTATGACGATGCTGGCAGGGTGTACCGCTTACGATCGCACCGCCGATCAGTTTACCCAGCCGGTAGTAAAAGATGTGAAAAAAGGCATGAGCCGTCAGCAGGTGATGCAGATTGCCGGTAAGCCGTCTTCTGAAGTGACCATGATCCACGCTCGCGGTACCTGCCAGACTTATATTCTGGGCAGCCGTAATGGTAAAACCGAAACCTATTTCGTTGCGCTGGACGATACAGGCCACGTGATGAACTCCGGCTACCAGACCTGTGCCGAGTACGACACCGACCCGCAGGCGCCGAAGAAATAATCGCGCTGTTGACAAAAAAACCGGCTCCGGCCGGTTTTTTTATGTCTGATGTTTTTGGCACAAGCACAAAAAACGCCGCAGCAGGCGGCGTTTTTGGATAGCACAATGGCGATTAAGCCGGAATTGACGCCACTTTCGGCGTACGCGCCCAGACACGGTGGCAGGCGAGCTGGTGGATGAAATCGTCCATAAAGCTGCCGGCGGCGTCGTCAGCTTCGACAATGCCTTCCTCGCCGGTGTCCGGCACCGCCAGATGGCGCTTGAGGCCGCGCGCGTCGCCCATCAGGCCGATCGCTTTCAGATGTTTATACGCCTCCAGCAGGTAGTAGACCGCATCGCCGTTATCGGCAAGCGCGCTCGCCGCACCGCCCGGCACCAGCACGGCATCGACGGTCACGGACGGCGATCCCGCAAACGTGCCGGCGACTTCCAGTTGCGAGCCATCATCCGCCGTCACGCTACCCATGCGGCTGTAGAGCAATTTGGCATGCACGCCGTGCGATTTCAGCGCCTGCAGCATGGCGAGCAGATCGGCGGATTTCACATGGTCGTTGAGTAGCACCGCGACCACGCGGCCTTTCACGGAGCCGCCCGGTACGGCATACAGGCTCAGCGACGGGTCTTTCTTCAGCCCGTTAACGTCCTTCGGCGGCGCGACATGCATCTGCTCTTCAGTGAGCGTAATGCCAAGATTAGTGGCCACCGGATGCGCCAGCGAAATATCGATATGGCAGAGGTGATCCACCACGCGCTCGCGGATATAGCTGCGCACGACTTTGCTGAGCTCAAAGCTGAAGGCGTCGATGATATGGCGCTGCTCGACCGGCGTCTGGCTCTGCCAGAAGAGGCGCGGCTGGGAGTAATATTCGCCAAACGACGGGCTGCGCTCGCGGATCTTATGGCCCTCAATACGTTCCTGATGGCTTTCAAACCCGCCCGCTTTTGGCGCAGGCGGCGTCTCGCGCGGCCAGTTGTCGTTGATCGAGTTTGGCTCGTAGTTCGCCGGGTTGGTGTCGATATCCATCCGGTGCATGCCGTCGCGCTGGAAATTATGGTACGGGCAGGTCGGTCGGTTAATCGGGATTTCGTGGAAGTTCGGCCCGCCGAGACGGCTTATCTGGGTGTCGGTGTAAGAGAACAGACGGCCCTGCAGCAGGGGGTCGTTGCTGAAATCCAGCCCCGGCACGATATGGCCCGGGTGGAACGCCGCCTGTTCGTTTTCGGCGAAGAAGTTATCCGGGTTGCGGTTCAGCACCATTTTGCCGACCAGTTGCACCGGCACCAGCTCTTCAGGGATGAGCTTGGTGGCATCGAGGAGGTCAAAATCAAACTTAAACTCGTCCTCTTCCGGGATCAGCTGCACGCCGAGTTCATATTCCGGGTAGTCGCCCGCTTCGATGGCCTCCCAGAGATCGCGACGGTGGAAATCCGGGTCACGCCCGGTGAGCTTCTGCGATTCATCCCAGATAAGCGACGCTTTGCCCGCCACCGGCTTCCAGTGGAAGCGCACAAAGGTGCCTTTGCCTTCGGCGTTGATAAAGCGGAAGGTGTGAATGCCAAAGCCTTCCATGGTGCGGTAGCTGCGCGGAATGCCGCGGTCAGACATCGCCCACATGACGTTATGCAGCGTTTCCGGCTGGAGCGACACGTAATCCCAGAAAGTGTCATGCGCGCTCTGGCCCTGCGGAATAGCCCAGTGCGGCTCCGGCTTCACGGCATGAACGAAATCCGGGAACTTATGGGCGTCCTGAATGAAAAACACCGGCGTATTGTTGCCGACCAGATCGAAAATCCCTTCTTCGGTATAAAACTTGGTGGCGAAGCCGCGAATATCGCGCACCGTATCCGCGGAGCCCGCGCCGCCCTGCACCGTCGAGAAGCGCACAAACACCGGCGTGATTTTTTCTGGGTCACTTAAGAACGCGGCTTTGGTGATATCGCTCAGGCTTTTATATGGCTGAAAGTAGCCGTGGGCGGCCGAGCCGCGCGCGTGGACGATGCGCTCAGGAATACGCTCGTGGTCGAAGTGCGTGATTTTTTCCCGCAGGATAAAATCTTCCAGCAACGTCGGGCCGCGGGTGCCGGCGCGCAGCGAGTTCTGATCGTTGGCGATACGCACGCCCTGGTTGGTTGTCAGCGCCTCGTTCTCACCGCCTTTGCGGAAGGTCTCCAGCGCGCCGAGCTTATCGTTCGTCACCTGCGGTGCCTTCAGGCTGCCTGGCGCGGTCGGCTGCTCGCCTGGCGGGGTCGGCGTCGGAGAAGGGCGGTGGGAGCCATCGGCAGGCGCCAGCGATCCCATGCCCGGCTCTGATGAACGCGCGTCGTGGAACGGGGCTTCATGGTTAGGGCGTTTCTCATCATTCGACATTGAACTCGTCTCCTTTCCTTTTTCTTAAGCAACCGGATGGCTGCATGAAATGTAAGGTAACTATAGAACAGCACTGAAGTTCTTGCGGAAAAGGGGACGGCGTAAAAAGCGGCAAATGAACGGTACAGCGCACGCAGGATGCGACGCAGAGCCGTCCGATCCGCTATCATAGTGGTTTATCTTTTGTTTTCAGCCAGTGAATCCGACGCTTATGAAACCACTTCGTCATCAGAATCGTCCCGTTATCAGCTATGTTCCACGCGTGGAGCCGGCTCCGCCGGATCATGCGGATCGCATGGAGGGTTTTGAGGATGTCTGGGTGCTGAAGGGCAAATATGTGGCGTTTGTGATGTCCGGGGATCGTTTTCGCCGCTCGCCCGCCTTCAGCAGCCCCGAAGCCGCCCAGCGCTGGGCGAACCAGCTCAAACAGGATGAGGTATAGGGCGGGGTTTATCGCCCCGTACAGGCAGCCGCTGTCCTAAGGCTGCCGACTGTCAGCCACGAAGCCCGCTAATGCGGGTTTTATTTTACCTTAGAACCGCATTTGTGCACTGTGCGGCGGTGCATTAAAATGATCACGAAAAGAAACAGGGAGGTATCAATGGAATGCAGAAGCATATCGGCAGTTTTCGTGACGCCTGGCTGGCGGCGTTTTTCGTGTATTCGACGCCACACCGCAACATCCCGGCGGAGATTCATACCACACTGGCGCGCAAGCTCGACATCATCAACGCAGCAACGTCATACCGCGATCTTCGCTCGCCGCCTGGCGACCGCTTTGAGGCGCTGAGCGGTAAATTGCAGGGGTATTCATCGATTCGGGTCAACCATCACTACCGCCTGATTTTCAGATGGGTGGAAGGCAAAGAGGAAGATCTCTATTTAGATCCGCATAATTACTGATTGCGGCGCGCCGCAACGTTAAGGAAATGAACATGAAACAGGCAACCAGAAAGCCCACGACGCCCGGCGAGATCCTGGTGTACGAATACCTGGAGCCGCTCGGCCTTAAAATCAACGAGGTGGCGGAGATGCTTTGCGTCCATCGTAATAGCGTGAGCGCGCTGGTGAACAATAACCGCAAACTCACTACAGATATGGCGTTTCGTCTGGCAAAAGCGTTTGGAACCTCAGTTGATTTCTGGCTTGACCTGCAGGCGGCTGTCGATCTGTGGGAGGTCGAGAATGATATGCGCATTCAGGAAGCGTTCAGCCGCATCGTACCCGCCGCGGAGTTTATCGCCCGGCGCGACGCGCAGAAGAAAGCTGTCGCCTGAAAAAAAGCCCGCTCACCGGCGGGCTTTTTCGTCTTTATCGCTGACTAACGCCCATAAAAGAAAACCCCGGCGCACAGGCCGGGGTTGATAAGGGCATCATCTTACGTGATTAACGGTGCGCCAGTTCGGCCTCGTCATCGCTGTTCAGGATGGCTTTATCAGTCTGCTTCAGCCACTGGCTGGTCAGCGTACCTGCAGTCATGGAGCCGCTCACGTTGAGTGCGGTACGGCCCATATCGATCAGCGGCTCGACGGAAATCAGCAGCGCCACCAGCGTCACCGGCAGGCCCATCGCTGGCAGTACGATAAGCGCAGCGAAAGTCGCACCGCCGCCCACGCCCGCTACACCGGCGGAGCTTAAGGTCACGATGCCGACGAGCGTTGCTATCCACACCGGGTCGAGCGGGTTAATACCGACCGTCGGGGCGACCATCACCGCGAGCATGGTCGGGTAGAGACCCGCGCAGCCGTTCTGACCAATCGTCGCGCCAAAGGACGCCGCGAAAGAGGCGATGGATTCCGGCACGCCCAGACGACGCGTCTGCGCTTCCACATTCAGTGGAATGCTCGCCGCGCTGGAGCGGCTGGTGAAGGCAAACGTCAGCACCGGCCACACTTTACGGAAGTAACGCAGCGGGCTCACGCCATTCACGGCCAGCAGCACGCCGTGAACCACAAACATAATACCGAGGCCCAGATAAGAGGCGACCACAAAGCTGCCGAGCTTGATGATGTCCTGCAGGTTAGAGCCTGCGACCACTTTGGTCATCAGCGCCAGCACGCCGTATGGCGTCAGCTGCATAACGAGACGCACCAGCTTCATCACCCAGCTCTGCAGGATGTCGATAGCGGCCAGCACGCGCTCGCCTTTCGGCGCGTCGTCTTTCAGCAGTTTCAGCGCCGCCACGCCCAGGAACGCCGCGAAAATCACCACGCTGATGATGGACGTTGGGCTCGCGCCGGTGAGATCGGCAAACGGGTTTTTTGGAATGAAAGAGAGGATCAGTTGCGGTACGGTCAGATCGGCGACTTTACCGGCGTAGTTGGTCTGAATGGCGTTCAGACGCGCGGTTTCCGCGCTACCCTGAACCAGACCTTCCGCCGTCAGGCCGAAGAGATTGGTCACCAGCACGCCGACCAGCGCCGCGATAAGCGTGGTAAAGAGCAGGGTGCCGATGGTCAGCACGCTGATTTTACCCAGCGACGAGGCGTTATGCAGACGCGCTACCGCACTCAGGATCATCGCGAACACCAGCGGCATTACGATCATCTGCAGCAGTTGCACATAGCCATTACCGACAATGTTGAACCACTGGATGGAAGTTTTCAGCGTCTCGCTGTCAGAACCATAGATGGTGTGCAAAGCCAGGCCAAAGACCACGCCCATGGCGAGACCGAGTAGTACTTTTTTTGCCAGGCTCCACTGCGTATGGCGCGTGCGCGCCAGCAACAGCAGCAGAACCACGAACGCGACAACGTTCGCTATCAGTGGAAAATTCATCCCCGTTCTCCTGATTTTTTTATAACCGGCATGGCCGAAATGGCATGCCTTTATGCCGCAAAGGGTATCAGAATCAAAACAGGGTGCCTTATATCCAAATGGAATGGTTTATATCAAAACGCGATTTCAGTTTATTTACTGTTCCATCTGGTGATGAATAAACCGATTAAAGGTGTTTTGCAGGGAATTGATGGCGGCCGAAGACCATTTCATCGCGCTGCTGTCGGTCATGCTTTGCGGCATCCAGACCGCCCAGATAAACAGCGCCATGCATAATACGCGCTCAAGCTGATTGCCTTTTTGCGGGTAGAGCAACGGCAGGCGAAAGCGCCAGCGGCAGGGCCATAAAAGCGGCACGCCCGCGGGCGTTATCATATCGGCGAAAATATGGCTGAGATAGCCGAGCACCAGCCCTTGCAGCGCATCGGCAGGCAGTATCCAGGTTTCCGGCACTTTTAACAGAAACAGCGTCAGCCCGCCAAACACCGCCAGCAGGCTGTGCGTAAACCCCCGGTGGCCGAACATTCGCGCCACGGGTTTTGATATCCACTTTAGCCGCTGTCCCAGGAAGGACTTCGGGTGATCGATATCCGGCAACAGGCAGGTGAGAATGGCGGAGGGGATAATATGCCACCAGTCGCCCTGCGCCAGCACAGGGGTCAGCTCGGCATTTTTGGCAAATACCGCGCAGGCAATCGAAAAAAGCAGGTGGCCTTCCGCCGTCATGATAAAACCCTGTAACTGTCAATCTATCCAGTATAGGGTTTTTATACAGTAGAGAAAAGTGGTGACGGTGTAACACTTTGTCACCGCAGCCCGCGTGACGCCTCGCGTTGCGCTCAGCGGGCGAGCCAGCCGCCGTCCACCGCAAGGGTATAACCGTTCACATAATCTGATGCCTTTGAGGCGAGAAAAATCACCGGCCCCTGTAAATCTTCCGGCGTTCCCCAGCGGCCTGCCGGAATACGCGCCAGAATTTCCTCATTGCGTTCGGCATCTTCGCGCAGCGCCTGCGTGTTGTTGGTCGCCATATAGCCCGGTGCAATGCCGTTAACGTTGATGCCATACGGTGCCCATTCATTGGCGAGCAGCCGTGTCAGGCCGAGCACGCCGCTTTTCGACGCGGTGTAGGAAGGCACACGAATGCCGCCCTGAAAAGAGAGCATGGAGGCGACGTTAATGATTTTGCCGCCGCTACCCTGAGCAATGAACTGCCTGGCGACGGCCTGAGAGAGGAAGAACAGCGCCTTCAGGTTGAGATCCATCACGTCGTCCCAGTCTTTTTCGCTGAAATCGAGCGCGTCGTCGCGCCGGATGATCCCGGCGTTGTTGACCAGAATATCGATACGCCCCAGCGCGTCGACGGCCTCGGTGACGAGCGGCTGTACCGGTGCCGTGGCTAAATCCGCGTCAATCGCGACAAAACGGCGGCCCAGCGCGTGGACTTTCGCGGCGGTCTCCCGCGCAGGACGACGGCTGACGCCTGCGATATCGCATCCGGCGGCGGCGAGCCCAAGCGCCATGCCTTGCCCAAGCCCGGTATTGCAACCGGTCACCATCGCCACTTTTCCGGCAAGCGAGAATGTCTCCAGCATGTTCCGTTCCTCTTTGACTCATCATTGCGGCGCAGGGAAAGTCCCTTTCGCATTCAGAGCAATGATAGGAGTCGCCAGCAGAAAAAACAAAGCTAAATGAAACTGCGTTTTAAAAATATGACGGCGGGCGGTATTTTTTGGAACAAAAGCTGAAAACCGCTGCCGGGCAGCAGCGGCGATAAGGGGCTTAGCCTTTCAGATGCCAGGGCTCAAGCTCGGTCAGCGAGTTCAGACGCACGTTGGCGAGCGCCCAGCGCGCGTCGCTGCGGTTCTCTTCGGCCGGAACCACAATGGAGCGCATACGCGCCGCTTTGGTGGCGACCATGCCGTTAACGGAATCCTCAAGCGTCACGCAGCAGAGCGGATCGACGCCAAGCTTTGCCGCCGCATCCAGGTAGACCTGCGGGTGCGGTTTGCTGTAAGGCAGGTGTTCGGCGGAAGCGAGCACGTCAAACTGCTCGCGCAGATCAAACAGCGTCAGTACGCGCTCCAGCATCCGCAGCGGCGAGGCGGAGGCGAGGCCGACCTTCAGCCCCTGCGCTTTACAGAGCGCAATCGCATCTGCCACGCCCGGCAGCAGCGGACGTTTTTCTTCCACCAGCGTCATGGCGCGGGTAATAATGCGCTGCGTCACTTCATCCAGTGACGGGCCGTTCCACGGCTGCTGCGCGAACCACAGCGCCACCACCAGATCGATGCGCAGGCCCAGCGTGTCGGGCAGCTCGTGGCGGCGGGAGGTATCCACCCCGAGTGTTGCCATGACTTCGAGCTCCGCCTGGTCCCAGAGCGGTTCGGAGTCAATCAGTAAACCATCCATATCAAAAATAGCGGCGAGGATCTGTCGCGGCGAAGACATCGTGTCACTCCTTTTTTGTTACGCGGGAAGGTTAATGAATAGCCGGAAAAACGCGTTATGGCTACCGCTTTCCTGCCATGTGCCGGAAAGTTCAGGCGAAAAGGCGCTTCACAGGGTAAACTTAGGCCAATCTGTCGCGTCGCTATCAAGGGGAAAGCATGACGTATCAACAAGCTGGACGCATTGGTGTCTTAAAACGCATCGCCGGATGGGTGATTTTTATTCCTGCCACGCTCTCCACGATTATCTCCGTGCTGAAATTTATGTATCAGCACAGCGAAAAGCAGCCGGGCATTAACGCCGTGATGATGGATTTCGCCCACGTGATGATTGAAATGGTGCGCTTTAATACGCCGTTCCTGAATGTCTTCTGGTACAACTCGCCGCAACCCGATTTCACGCGTCACGCGAATATCAGCTTCTGGATAATCTATATTTTGATTTTTGTTGGTCTGGCGTTACAGGCGTCGGGCGCGCGGATGTGTCGCCAGGCGCGTTTTCTGCGTGAGCATGTTGAAGACAGCCTGATCCTTGAGCGCGCCAAAGGCGAAGAAGGGCTGAGCCGCGAGGCGCTGGAATCACGCATCGTGGTGCCGCGCCATACCATTTTCCTGCAAATCTTCCCGCTTTATATCCTGCCGGTGATTGTGCTGGTGCTGGGCTACGTGTTCTTCTCCCTGCTTGGTTTTTTGTAAACGCGCGCTGCGGCGCGCCTTTCTCATATGCCCAGAACGCGGGTTAACGCCTGCTGTGCGGTAACCAGATGCTGGCCGCCGAAAAGAATGGCGCGGTTTAGCAGGGTATAAAGCTGATAGAGCGGCTGGCGCTCAAGGAAGCCGGCGGGCAGCGGCAGCACCGACTGATAACCGTCGTAAATCTGCGGCGGCTGCTCCGGGTGCAGCGGCAGCATCGCCAGATCGCATTCGCGATCGCCCCAGTAGCAGGCCGGGTCGAAGATATACGGCCCGTCCGGCCCCAGCGCGCAGTTGCCGGACCACAAATCGCCATGCAGCAGCGAAGGCGCGGGCTGGTGCGAGATCAACTGCTGATGTACCGCATCCACGATTCGGTCGATATCGCCGAATTCCATGCCTTTTTCCGCCGCCAGCTCCAGCTGCCAGCCGATGCGCTGTTCGGCGAAAAAACTCGCCCAGCGGCGCTGCCACGCATTGGGCTGCGGCGTGGTGGAGAGGTGGTTGTCGTAATCGAGACCGTACTGCGGTTGCTCGCTCCACTGGTGCAGGCGCGCCAGCTGTTGACCGAGCAAAAAAGCGTTATGTGCGTCGAGCGGTTTTGGCGGCAGGTATTCCAGCAGGAGAAAACTGTATTCGCGGTCGCTGCCGACGCCGAGCACTTCCGGCACCGTGACCGTTTTACTGCGCGCCAGCAGGTTGAGCTGATCGGCTTCGGCGGTAAAGCAGGGCAACAGCGTTGAATCATCGCATTTCACGAAGATAGCGCGCCCGGCCCAGTCGATTCGCCACGCGGCATGAATTTCACCGCCCGGCAGTTCGGTTCGCTGGCTGATTTCACCGGCGCCCAGCTGTTCGTTTAACAAACGCGTAATGGCATGCCACATGATTACTCTCCCAGGTTTCCCTTAAAGAACATCAGCGTAACGCGCCCGTGCAGAGGAAAATCTGCGCGAGCGCACAACCTGCCGCGCGCGGACGACGTTACACGGTATCGTTGTCGCGCAGCCAGTTTTCGAACGTGGTGACGGTGACTTGCGGCTTTTGATCGAGCGCCGCCTCGCCAAGCCCTTCGGCCAGTTCAGCTACTTCTTTATCACTGAGCGCGCTGACCAGCCCGAAGGTATTGGTGCCCAGCTCGTGTATTTTGCCATCGTCGTCGGCAAGCGTGAGCTGGAAACCGCCGCGCGTCAGATGGTTATTCAGTTCGTTAATATCGGTCAGGCTTTTCTCATGAAACTTCACGGTGACGACATAGCGGGTCACTTCACTCATGGCGAACCTCATTGTCAGCAATAAAATGCCAGCCCGCCGGGGCTGGCCGGAATGTTAGCGAGTCAGCCACTGATAAATGTTATCGGTGTTTTCCTGCGAACAGAGCCGCGTACCCTGATTGATAGTAGCGGCGCTGCCGGCAGCCACACCATAACGCACCATATCCAGCAGCGGGGCATCCTGGGATAAGCGCAGCGTCATGGCGCCGACCATGCTGTCGCCCGCGCCAACCGTACTCTGGCTTTTCATCGGCGGCGGCACGACCTGCACGCAGTCTTTACCGTCAACGCCGAGCGCGCCCTGCGGCCCCAGTGAAACCACAACGCGGCGGGCTTTCCCTTTTTGCACCAGTTCTTCTGCGGCTTTACGGACATCGTCCGGCGCGGTCAGATCGCGTTTCACCAGCGCCGCCAGCTCTTTCTGATTGGGTTTAACCAGTTCAATATCGCCAACTTCCAGCGCGGCGGCCAGCGCGTCGCCGGAGCTATCGACAATCAGGCGAATCCCCTGCGCACGTGCCGCTTTAATCAGTAGCTGGAGTTTCTCCACGCTGACGCCGGGCGGCAGGCTGCCGCTTATCACCAGGATTGCGCCCGATTCAATCGCCAGCACTTTTTCTTCCAGCTGGCGGAATTCATCGTCGGTAATCGTGGCGCCTGGCATAACGAAGCGGTATTGCTCGCCGCTCGATTCGACATGCACGTGAAGATTCTGGCGGGTCCAGTCGCGGGCGGAAACCGTCTCGACCGCGACCTTTTCATTATTAAGCAGCGAGACCAGATGCTCGCCCGTCGCGCCACCCGCCGGGAAGAGGGCCGTGGCGCTGCCGCCCAGATGGACGATGGCGCGTGCGACGTTAATACCGCCGCCGCCGGGTTCAAAAACCGGCGCGCTGCAGCGTAGTTTCCCTTCCGGATAGATTTGCGGCGTGATTGTGGCGCTGTCGAGCGAGGGCGCCAGCGTGAGCGTATAAATACGTACCATATCGCCTCCGTTTTTTTAGACTGCCCTAAGCGTAGCACCCGACAGCCAGACGGTGGGTGAATAACGTGCTGATTTTACCTTGTGCCCGATATTAATCGGATGACCGTTCTATATAAATAAAAGTTTATTTTTAAGAGTCCGCTTATTCTTAAATAGCGAAAGGAATTCATTGCTAAGCCACAGGTGCCTTTTTATAATTCGTTACCTTTCTGTGGGCAGATTTTATTGATCCAGAGAAAAAGTTACGGGACCGTAATGGTCCTTTTTTTTGTTGTATGGACCTGAAAATCAACATGAAGCTTTTTAAGACAGTGCCCCTGGCTATGCTGCTGGCGGGTGGCGCGCTGCTGAGCCAGCACGCGATGGCTGATAATACCGTTTTTACTGTCATGGACGATCCTTCCACCGCGAAAAAACCGTTTGAAGGTGATTTAAACGCGGGTTACCTGGCACAAACCGGCAATACCAAAAGTTCTTCTTTAACGGCTGACAGCAACCTGACCTGGTATGGTGAAACCACCGCCTGGTCGCTCTGGGGAAATGCCAGCAATACCTCTTCTAATGACGAACGCTCCTCCGAAAAATATGCGGTGGGCGGACGTAGCCGCGTAAACGTAACCGATTATGATTACCTGTTTGGTCAGGCGAGCTGGCTGACAGACCGTTATAACGGCTATCGCGAGCGCGACGTGCTGACGCTCGGTTATGGTCGTCAGTTCCTGAATGGCCCGGTGCACAGCCTGCGTTTTGAATTCGGTCCGGGTGTGCGTTACGACGAATACACCAACGGTGATACCAAAACGCAGGGCCTGGGTTACGCGTCTGGCATCTATACCTGGCAGCTTACCGATAACGCTAAGTTCACACAGGGCGTTTCCGTGTTCGGCTCTGAAGATACCAACGTCAACTCCGAAACGGCGCTGGACGTGGCTATCAACGAACATTTTGGCCTGAAAGTCGCCTATAACGTGACCTGGAACTCTAACCCGCCTGCGAGCGCGCCGGATCATACCGATACTCGCACGTCCGTCACGCTGGGTTACCGTATGTAAAGTCGCTTAGCGCGGCTCTGAAAGGCTGGCATTGCCAGCCTTTTTTAATGCGTTACTTTCAGCTTCCTTTAGCATTGTGTGTCTATTGCCTTTGCAGCGTGTTTAATGAAAAGCCTTTTTTATCAGTGTGCTGTAGCCGGGTTCAGTTTCTTTGAGGTCGCACACCAAATAATTTGACTATTCGAAAGTGTGATGTGGATCTACCATTTATACACAGGTGATGAATAACACGTCACCCATTTATATGCTGCAAAGAAGAGATAACAAAATGAATACCCTCAAAACCGCGGCCGCCGCCCTGGCGCTGAGCGTGCTTTCCTTCAGCGCTTTCGCGACCCCGACGACCCAGCCTTCACAGAATAAAGCCCCGTATGCCGGATGGCGCGTAAGCGACATCGAAGCAGGCACCAGTCTTCAGCCAGGTGCAGCCTCGACAGGCCAGTCAATGAATGATGCGTTTAACACGCAAACGCTGGTTGCAGGCGACTGGTCCTGATGAAGGTCAGTGATGTTTTATCGTGGTAAAAGCCGGATCCTCTGATTCGGCTTTTTTATTACTGCTATTCGTCATAATTTTACTTAATGTTTCTTACATTTTTTATGCACCCTTGTGCGCACCGATAAGTTCATTCTTATCAGAATAATGATCTGACAACGCTATTTACCTGCTTCTCAGCCAGTCTCAATGCCCTGATAAAATTATCCCTGACAGAACCAGGTATTTTCGCCTGACATCCCTTAGCGGATTAATGAAATATGCCAAATCAAGGCGCTTAAACGCGATAAAATAAACTGTGAAGTTGATCGCAAATTTGTTCGCTGTTAGGGTAAAGAAGGGTCAGGCATCTGAAAACGCAGGTAAGCACATTCGGATGTGTCATTACTAACAGCGGGACGAGATCCTGCTACGCTCTTAAAGGAAGTCCTGGAAAGATAAGGCTTCTTTATCGCTAAGGAAGCGGACTGAGGGAAGCGGCTGACCGCCACCCAAGTCAAAGAGCGAATTCAATGAGGATGGATATGAAGCTTAAAAGAAAAAAAGTAGAACCGATCTCTCTGAGTGACGTCACGATTATTGATGATGCGAAACTTCGTAAGGCGATTACCGCAGCCTCTCTCGGTAACGCGATGGAGTGGTTTGATTTTGGTGTGTATGGCTTTGTGGCTTACGCGCTCGGCAAAGTGTTTTTCCCGGATGCCAACCCAAGCGTGCAGATGATCGCCGCGCTGGCGACGTTTTCGGTTCCCTTTCTTATCCGTCCGTTGGGCGGGCTGTTCTTCGGGATGCTCGGCGATAAATATGGTCGTCAGAAAATCCTCGCCATAACCATTGTGATTATGTCCGTCAGTACATTCTGTATCGGGCTTATTCCCTCGTATGCGTCGATAGGTATCTGGGCGCCTGTCCTGCTGTTACTCTGTAAAATGGCGCAGGGGTTCTCGGTAGGCGGCGAATATACGGGCGCGTCAATATTTGTCGCGGAATATTCCCCGGACCGTAAACGTGGGTTTATGGGCAGCTGGCTGGATTTCGGCTCTATCGCGGGCTTCGTACTGGGCGCAGGCGTGGTGGTGCTTATCTCTGCTATCCTTGGCGAAGAGAATTTCCTGAGCTGGGGCTGGCGACTGCCGTTCTTCCTGGCGCTGCCGCTTGGCCTGATTGGTCTCTACCTGCGCCATGCGCTGGAAGAAACGCCGGCGTTCCAGCAGCATGTTGATAAGCTGGAGCAGGGCGATCGCGAAGGTTTGCAGCACGGCCCGAAAGTCTCCTTTAAAGAGATTGCGACTAAACACTGGCGCAGCCTGCTGGCGTGTATCGGTCTGGTGATTTCCACCAACGTGACCTATTACATGCTGCTTACTTATATGCCGAGCTATCTGTCGCATAATCTGCACTACTCGGAAGAGCATGGCGTGCTGATTATTATCGCGATTATGATCGGTATGCTGTTTGTCCAGCCGGTGATGGGCCTGCTGAGCGACCGTTTTGGTCGTCGCCCGTTCGTGATTTTTGGGAGCGTGGCGCTGATGGTGCTCGCCATCCCTGCGTTCGTCCTGATTAACAGTAACGTTATCGGCCTGATTTTCTCTGGTCTGCTGATGCTGGCGGTGATCCTGAACTGCTTTACCGGTGTGATGGCATCTTCGCTCCCGGCGATGTTCCCGACGCACATCCGCTACAGCGCGCTGGCAAGCGCGTTCAATATCTCGGTATTGATTGCTGGTCTGACGCCGACCGTGACAGCGTGGCTGGTGGAAGGTACAGAAAACCTGATGATGCCAGCCTATTACCTGATGGTTATCGCGGTCATTGGTCTGATTACTGGCCTGACGATGAAAGAGACGGCAAACCGTCCTCTGAAGGGCGCGACGCCTGCGGCATCGGATATCCAGGAGGCGCGCGAAATTCTGCGTGAGCACCATGACAATATCGAACAGAAAATTGAAGATATTGACAAAGAGATCGCCGAGTTGCAGGAAAAACGCACCCGTCTGGTCGATCAGCATCCTCGCATTAACGAGTAAAACTTAAGCCCCTTCGGGGGCTTTTCTTTTTCCTGCTTTTCCTGCTTTTAGTTATTCCTGAATCCCCGCATTCCGTTGTACTCAGTAAAAACTTAATAGCTTGATTCTTAAAATCAGATTGTGAATGATCGCTGCACACACACCGGCAATGAATAACAATGAAAAAATCCTTTCTGATGTGCTGCCTTTTTCTTGGCAGCACTGGCCCTGCCAGCGCTGTGGTTCAGGGCCGCGAATATAATACGTGGTATGAAAAAGACGCAGTTTTATATGATATGACCCAGACCGCCGGGGGCAGTCCGGTCATGCTGAGTATTTCGCAGGCGGGTTTCCGTTCAGCGAATATGGTGATCTCTTCTCTGACGCCAGGAAAATGCCCGGCGCAGCCAAGAGCACTGGAAATCAACAGTGACATCATTCCCGCTGACTATTTTTGTACCCAGCAGGGCTCAGAAAAGATTGAGCACTATCTGGTACGTGACGCCGATAAAGTCAACGCGCTCGTCGAAAAGCTGCGTTCAGATTTTACTTTAATGAGCCAGAAGGAGATTAAAGTCTGGGCAGCCAATATTAAATCGCCGAAGCATGGTATCGCACCGCGGTTCTGAAGCGCTAAGCCGGTTAACGATTATTAACGTGAGTAACCGTTGATTTTTACGCGTTGTAAAATAAATGATACAGAGAAAAATTAGCTATGGTTTGCGTGAGGGTGACATAAAACACTGCTTATGAATAATATAGCAGTGATTGTCACGGTTTTTGAAATTGAATTCAGTTTTTACCGTGGAGCTAAAACCTGTGGAGAACTTTCATAATGAATAAAATTTCAGCGCTCATGTTAAGCCTGGCTGCTGCCGGTTGCATTTCCGGTAGCGTATTCGCCGCCGAAAAAAACGTCTGAAAATATCGCGCCTTTTCCAAAGGCGGAAAAAGGCATGGTTCGTCAGGTGATCGACTTGCCTGAGCGCCAGGATGAAGCATCCTACAAAGTCGAACTGGTTATAGGCCAGACCCTTGACGTTGATTGTAATAAGCATCAGCTGGCCGGAAAATTTGAGCGTAAAACACTCGAAGGCTGGGGATATGACTATTACACGTTTGAGTCCGCCAAAAATGCAGACGGCTCGGTCATGTATACCTCAACCATGATGGCCTGCCCGGACGGTAAAAAAGAGAAAAAATTCGTCACCGCAAACCTTGGTGAAAATGGCATGCTGAATTACAACAGCAAGCTGCCGGTGGTGGTGTATGCGCCCGAAAATATCGACGTGAAATATCGCCTCTGGAAAGCGGACAAGACCCTCGTTAGCGCTAACAAGAAATAACGTCTCTCGATGATTCGCAGCGTCAGGCACTTGATCAGGCCGCCTGACGCTGTCTTTTTAGCTGCTAAGACTCGCTTTCATTGCTCCTTTCTGACGCCTTCTTTTTGACACTTTTCTGTGCGGTGAAGTAGATTTGCCTGATCCGTAAACCGGCTCACGCAGGGACTTAAATGAAAATTGATTTTTCAGCGCTTAACGATACCCATATCACCGAATGCGCCCATCTCTATTGTAAGGTCTATAAAGAAGCGCCCTGGTTTGAAAAGAGCGAGCTGGCGCCGGTCATCGCTTTTATCCAGCAACATCTGAAAAATAATTATTTCAGAGGTTACATTGCCAGATATGACGAGAAAATAGTCGCAGCGAGCATCGGTTTTAAGAAACCGTGGCCGGGGGGCGTTGAGTATTATATCGATGAATTTTTCGTCGATCCCGATTGTCAGGGAAAGGGTGTTGGTAGCGCGCTGATGAATTTCATCGCCGATCGTTCTTTAAACGAAGGTCTGAATGCGATCATTCTCAACACCCATAAAGCTTACCCCTCCGATTTCTTCTACCGCAAACATGGGTTCGACGAGCATCAGGGGCTCATTATTCTCTCCAGAACGCTTGGTTAAATGCAGCGCCCTAATGCGTATTTCCTGAACGTATTAAGGCACAAATATCCTGCATTACATTGCGCGCGGCCTGGCTGATGCCGCCAAGCTGAAAGAAACCGTGAATAACGCCGAGATAACGCTGTGCCGTGCAGTTCACCCCTTGCTGCGTCATTCGCGCAAACAGCGCTTCGCCTTCATCACGTAACGCATCATATTCCGCGGTAATGATGTGTATCGGCGGTAATCCTGCGAAATCATTACGAAATAACGGGCTGGCTTCAGGGTGCAAAACATCAGTATCAGCAAGATAAGCCTCGAAACCGCTCAGAAACGCGTCGCTCGTCAGGACATAATCGGTACCGTTTGATCGATAACTCTCAGAGGATGCCGTGGCGTCCAGCATCGGATAAATCAGCACCAGCTGGCGGGGCAGCCACGCGCCGCTATTTTTTAATCGCAGAGCGGTTATCAGCGCCAGATGACCGCCCGCGCTGTCGCCCATAAATGTCATGTGGCGGCGATCTATGCCCAGTGTTTCCGCTTTCCGCCAGATGAGCTGCGCGGCGCGTTCGGCATCATCATGTGCGGCGGGATAAGTATGCTCTGGCGCTAAGCGGTATTGCACGGCAATCACCCGACAACCACTCAGGAAGGCCAGCTGGCGCAGTTGATTATCATGTGTAGCAAACCCGCCGCTTACAAAACAGCCGCCGTGATAATAGATAATCGCCGGGAGCGCGTTCTCTCTATTCAGAGGCGAGAAAATACGTAAAGGAATAGCGTCAATCTTCGTATCTTCAATATTCACGCGGGTCTCAGAAACACCGGCGAGCGCCGTACTGGCGATATAACCTGCGCGACGCTCTTCAAATGTCTGCGTGCGCGGGGAGGGGCGGCCCGCCGCGATAAAGTCATCAACAAGACGTGCAATTTCTGGTTCCAGCGCCATGCGTTTTTTTCCTTTGTTAACGATGCCAGCAAATGAATCCCGCAGTGTAGAGTGTTGCGATTGTCAGGAAAAGTTCACCCACCAGAACCAGGCGGTCGCTGACACAAGCATCAGGGCAAAAGAGCGTTACACTGCCGTGCAGGGGGATCTCCTGCGCGATGAAAGCCCGGGACGCCTGTAGCGCGCTGAGTGCTTAATTAACGAGAACGTGATTTTCACGTGTTACCTATCTCTTGCCAGCGCTTGCAGGACGCGCTTAAGCCAGTCGGTTGCGCCGCGTTTACCACTGCGTTGATGCGAATAAATTTTCACTTCAAACGACGGTACGTTGAAAGGTAATTCAAATATCCTGATATCAGTTGCCGGCAGCAGTTTCTGCGCGGCAAAGCGGGGAAGCGCCATGAGTAAGTCGCTTTCTGCAACGATAAACGGCGCGCCAAGCATAGAAGGGGTTTTGAGCGCGATGTGGCGCGCATAACCCATCTTTTCCAGCTGAGAATCAAGCACGCCTTGCTTTTCATTCCAGGGCGTTACCACCACGTGTCTGGCTGCAAGATAATCCTCAAACGTCAGCTGTGCTCTGCGTGCGCTGCTGATAACAACATAGTCATCTTCCAGCCAGTTGATTTCGTCCAGCTCCGCGTGTCGGATATCCTCCGGTGCGCTGAATCCAAGCGCCAGATCCATTTCGCCCGCCAGCAGTTCATTCAGCGCCGGGCTGTGGGGTAAATAGCGTAACTCAAAACGCAGGCCGGGCGCGTCGTGCTGCAGCCGGTGCATGAGGGCAGGGAAAATGCAAAATGCGGTGAAATCGGTGATGGCAATCTGTAAGCACTCTGTGCTGCTGGCCGGGTCAAACTCCGGCTGCGGCGTCAGCTCCTGATTGAGAAATTTCAGTGCCGAAGCGATGGAAGGCGCAAGCTGTGTGGCGTATACGCTGGGGCACATGCGGTGGCCTTCCCGGTAAAATAACGGGTCGTTAAGCGTGGTGCGCAGCCGCGACAGCGCGTGGCTCAGGGCCGAAGTGCTCATCGCCAGTTCATCGGCAGCCTTGCGAACGGAGCGGTGCCGATAGATAGCGTCAAAAACCGGTAAAAGATTTAAATCAAGACGTCTTAAGGATGGATGCATAATATTCATCATTGAGTGATTTCATTGCACTTAATTCTCCTGACATTACCCCGTATGCTTAACGCCATCAATGTCTGCCCATGATGAGATAACAGGAAAACCAATGAGCTACACCATTCGCGCAGCCCGTCCGGAAGATGCAACGGCAATTTATGAAATGATTTATGAACTGGCGGTCTATGAAAAAGCCCCACATGAAGTGGTCACGACGCCAGAGGAGATTCGGGAAACGCTTTTTGGCGCAGGCAGCAAAACGGAAGCGCTGATATGCGAGATTGACGATAAAGCCGTAGGATATGCCGTTTTCTTTACCAGCTATTCCACATGGCTCGGGCGTAACGGCATTTATATGGAAGATTTATATGTTTCGCCTGAATATCGCGGTAAAGGGGCGGGAAGGGGCCTGTTAAAACATATCGCCCGGTGCGCGGTGCAAAGGCAATGTGGTCGCCTTGAGTGGAGCGTGCTGGACTGGAACCAGCCTGCCATCGATTTTTATCTCAGCATTGGCGCGGCGGCGCAATCTGAATGGGTACGCTATCGCCTTGATGGCGAGGCGCTACTGAAGCTTGCCGAATAAATGCGCCTTTTATTACTGGCGTAATCAGCGATGAGCGCTAAGTCCAGGAAGCGGGAAACAGAGACTTTGCGCTCTAACTGACGCTTATCGCTCATTCCGGGCATGAGTACCGGCCATCTGAGCATGGATAGCTTTATCCATTTTATTAGTGTTACCATGGGTATAGAAGCAAAGCCTAAAAGCCATATGGAATAGGCGTTGCGTACCAAAAGTGTGTACCAATTTGGCGAATGTTGGTCAGATGGCTACATAACTTACTGAATCAAAACCATTTTCAAATCATATGTGATCTTGCGTGTGGGTCACCACTGTGAATAAGGATTTATAATGCCTGTTATTACGCTTCCTGATGGCAGCCAACGCCATTACGACCATGCTGTCAGCCCCATGGATGTTGCCCTGGATATCGGTCCGGGCCTCGCGAAAGCCTGTATCGCAGGCCGCGTGAATGGCGAGCTGGTGGACGCTCACGACAGTATCGAACAGGACGCTCAGCTCGCGATTATTACCGCGAAAGATGAAGACGGTCTGGAAATTATCCGTCACTCCTGTGCGCACCTGCTGGGTCATGCCATCAAACAGCTGTGGCCCCATACCAAAATGGCGATTGGCCCGGTTATCGACAACGGCTTTTATTACGATGTCGATCTCGACCATACCCTGACTCAGGAAGATATCGACGCCCTCGAAAAGCGTATGCACGAGCTGGCGGAAACTAATTACGACGTCATCAAGAAAAAAGTGAGCTGGCAGGAAGCCCGCGAAACGTTTGTGAAGCGTGGCGAGAACTACAAAGTCGCTATTCTTGATGAAAATATTTCCCGTGACGATAAACCGGGCTTGTATCACCACGAAGAATATGTGGATATGTGCCGCGGTCCGCACGTGCCGAATATGCGCTTCTGCCATCACTTTAAGCTGATGAAAACCGCAGGTGCTTACTGGCGTGGCGACAGCAGCAACAAAATGCTGCAGCGTATCTACGGTACCGCATGGGCGGATAAGAAAGCGTTGAATGCCTATCTGCAGCGTCTGGAAGAAGCCGCGAAGCGCGATCACCGTAAAATCGGTAAACAGCTCGACCTGTATCATATGCAGGAAGAAGCGCCGGGTATGGTGTTCTGGCATAACGACGGCTGGACTATCTTCCGCGAGCTGGAAACGTTTGTTCGCTCTAAGCTTAAAGAGTATCAGTATCAGGAAGTTAAAGGTCCGTTCATGATGGACCGTGTACTGTGGGAAAAAACCGGTCACTGGGATAACTATAAAGACGCGATGTTCACGACCTCTTCCGAGAACCGTGAATACTGCATCAAGCCGATGAACTGCCCGGGCCACGTGCAAATCTTTAATCAGGGTCTAAAATCATACCGCGACCTGCCATTGCGTATGGCGGAGTTCGGTAGCTGCCACCGTAACGAGCCTTCGGGCGCACTGCATGGCCTGATGCGCGTACGTGGTTTTACGCAGGACGACGCCCATATCTTCTGTACGGAAGAGCAAGTGCGCGACGAAGTGAACAGCTGTATTCGCATGGTTTATGACATGTACAGCACCTTCGGCTTTGAAAAGATCGTGGTGAAGCTCTCCACGCGTCCGGAAAAACGTATTGGTACCGACGAAATGTGGGACCGTGCGGAAGCCGACCTGGCGGTTGCGCTGGAAGAGAACAATATCCCGTTTGAATATCAGCCGGGTGAGGGCGCGTTCTACGGCCCGAAAATCGAGTTTACGCTCTATGACTGCCTCGATCGCGCCTGGCAGTGTGGCACCGTACAGCTCGACTTCTCCCTGCCGTCGCGTCTGAGCGCGTCTTATGTGGGCGAAAACAACGAGCGCCAGGTGCCGGTGATGATTCACCGCGCGATTCTGGGCTCAATGGAACGTTTTATCGGTATCCTGACCGAGGAGTTCGCCGGGTTCTTCCCGACATGGCTTGCTCCGGTACAGGTCGTGGTGATGAATATCACCGATTCGCAGTCTGAATACGTTAACGAATTGACCCGTAAACTACAAAATGCAGGCATTCGTGTAAAAGCAGACTTGAGAAACGAGAAGATTGGCTTTAAAATCCGCGAGCATACATTACGTCGTGTTCCATACATGTTAGTTTGTGGCGATAAAGAGGTCGAAGCAGGCAAAGTGGCCGTTCGTACCCGCCGTGGTAAAGACCTCGGTAGCCTGGACGTTAACGACGTAATTGAAAAGCTGCAGCAAGAGATTCGCAGCCGCAGTCTTCAACAACTGGAGGAATAAGGTATTAAAGGCGGAAAACGAGTTCAAACGGCACGTCCGAATCGTATCAATGGCGAGATTCGCGCCCAGGAAGTTCGCTTAACAGGTCTGGAAGGCGAGCAGCTGGGAATTGTGAGTCTGAGAGAAGCTATCGAAAAGGCTGAAGAAGCTGGAGTAGATTTAGTTGAAATCAGCCCTAACGCCGAGCCGCCAGTTTGTCGTATCATGGACTACGGCAAGTTCCTTTATGAAAAGAGTAAGTCTTCTAAGGAACAGAAGAAGAAGCAAAAAGTTATCCAGGTTAAGGAAATTAAATTCCGTCCTGGTACAGATGAAGGCGACTATCAGGTAAAACTCCGCAGCCTGATTCGCTTTCTCGAAGAAGGCGATAAGGCCAAAATCACGCTCCGCTTCCGCGGTCGTGAGATGGCCCACCAGCAAATCGGTATGGAAGTGCTTAACCGCGTGAAAGACGATTTGCAAGAACTGGCAGTGGTCGAATCCTTCCCAACGAAGATCGAAGGCCGCCAGATGATCATGGTGCTCGCTCCTAAGAAGAAACAGTAAGGCCTTCAAGTAACAGTTTCTGTGGAGCCTTTGGGCTTCACAGATTTTGTTCGCCTACGTTTCGTTTAATTAACAATGCGAAGTGGATGTAATTAAGATGCCAAAAATTAAGACCGTACGCGGTGCTGCTAAGCGCTTCAAAAAAACCGGTAAAGGTGGTTTTAAGCACAAGCACGCTAACCTGCGTCATATTCTGACCAAAAAAGCGACCAAGCGTAAACGTCACCTGCGCCCGAAAGCCATGGTTTCCAAAGGCGATCTGGGTCTGGTAATCGCGTGCCTGCCGTACGCATAAGCCGTTTAACTTTTAACTTTTTTACAGAATAGAAACAGGAGAGCACTATGGCTCGCGTAAAACGTGGTGTGATTGCACGTGCACGTCATAAGAAAATTTTGAAACAAGCTAAAGGCTACTACGGTGCGCGTTCTCGCGTATACCGCGTTGCCTTCCAGGCTGTTATCAAAGCAGGTCAGTACGCTTACCGTGACCGTCGTCAACGTAAGCGTCAGTTCCGTCAGCTGTGGATTGCACGTATCAACGCAGCAGCACGTCAGAACGGTATTTCTTACAGCAAATTCATCAACGGCCTGAAAAAAGCCTCTGTTGAAATCGACCGTAAGATCCTGGCTGACATCGCCGTATTCGACAAAGTGGCATTCTCTGCCCTGGTTGAAAAAGCGAAAGCAGCTCTGGCGTAAGCCAGTTGAAAGAGGGAGCCACGCTCCCTCTTTTAATTTCTGCCATATCAATCTGTTGACATTTTTACTGGCGCGCCTTTCAATAAGAGAATTCGCCATTAAGCCTCAGGGTAACGCAAGCATGAACGCTGCCATTTTCCGCTTCTTTTTTTACTTTAGCGCCTGAATCAGAGGGGCTTTGCGCGTAAGAAAAGAAACGGAAAATCAACGCCAGAAGCCTCCATCAGGAGGCTTTTTTTATATCTGCCGTTTTTGGGTCTGTTTCAAGTGGCAGGCGACACACGCGCCGCAGATTTATTTGGCCGCAAGGCGTGTCACCTGAAACAGAAGAATAACAAGACAGAGTTCAACAAACCGGCGCAAGCGCCGAATAACGAGGAAAACCATGCCACATCTCGCAGATCTGGTTGCCAGTGCAAAGGCGGCCATAACCAGCGCCCAGGATGTTGCCGCGTTAGATAACGTACGCGTCGAATATTTAGGGAAAAAAGGGCATCTGACCCTTCAGATGACCACCCTGCGCGAACTGCCGCCGGAAGAGCGTCCGGCCGCAGGCGCGGTTATCAACGAAGCCAAAGAACAGGTTCAGCAGGCGCTGAACGCGCGTAAAAATGAGCTGGAAAGCGCCGCGCTGAATGCCCGTCTGGCGGCAGAAACTATCGATGTTTCGCTCCCGGGCCGCCGCGTTGAGAATGGCGGTCTGCATCCGGTCACTCGTACTATTGATCGTATCGAAAGCTTTTTCGGTGAACTCGGTTTTACGGTAGCGACCGGCCCGGAGATTGAAGATGACTATCACAACTTCGACGCGCTGAACATTCCGGGACACCACCCGGCACGTGCGGATCACGATACTTTCTGGTTCGACGCGACGCGCCTGCTGCGTACCCAGACCTCTGGCGTGCAGATCCGCACCATGAAAAATCAGCAGCCGCCTATTCGCATCATCGCGCCAGGCCGTGTTTATCGTAACGACTACGATCAGACCCATACGCCGATGTTCCATCAGATGGAAGGGCTGATCGTCGATAAAAACATCAGTTTCACCAATCTGAAAGGCACGCTGCACGACTTCCTGCGTAACTTCTTTGAAGAAGATCTGCAGATTCGTTTCCGTCCGTCTTACTTCCCATTTACCGAGCCTTCCGCTGAAGTGGATGTTATGGGGAAAAACGGCAAGTGGCTGGAAGTGCTGGGCTGCGGCATGGTGCATCCGAACGTGCTGCGTAATGTCGGCATCGATCCGGAAGTTTACTCCGGCTTCGCGTTCGGCATGGGCATGGAACGTCTCACCATGCTGCGCTATGGCGTGACCGATCTGCGCGCTTTCTTCGAAAACGATCTGCGTTTCCTCAAACAGTTTAAATAAGGGCAGGACAGAACAATGAAATTTAGCGAACTGTGGTTACGCGAGTGGGTTAATCCGGCCCTCGACAGCGAGGCGCTGGCGAATCAAATCACGATGGCGGGTCTCGAAGTGGATGGCGTGGAGCCGGTCGCGGGCGCGTTTCACGGCGTGGTCGTGGGCGAAGTCGTCGAATGCGGCCAGCATCCGAATGCCGACAAACTGCGCGTCACGAAAGTCAACGTGGGCGGCGAACGCCTGCTCGATATCGTCTGCGGCGCGCCGAACTGCCGTCAGGGGCTTAAAGTGGCGGTAGCGACCGTCGGCGCGGTCCTGCCGGGCGATTTTAAAATCAAAGCGGCGAAACTGCGCGGCGAGCCGTCCGAAGGGATGCTGTGCTCGTTCTCTGAGCTTGGGATTTCCGACGATCACAGCGGCATTATCGAACTGCCGGCCGATGCGCCGATTGGTACGGATATTCGCGAATACCTGAAGCTTGATGACAACACCATCGAAATCAGCGTGACGCCGAACCGCGCCGACTGCCTGGGTATTATCGGTGTTGCGCGCGATGTCGCAGTGCTTAATGCCGAGCCGCTGAATGCGCCGGACATCGCGCCGGTCGCGGCGACCATCAACGATACGCTGCCGATTCAGGTCGACGCCGCAGACGCCTGCCCGCGCTATCTGGGCCGCGTTGTGAAAGGCATCGATGTGACCGCGCCGACGCCGCTGTGGATGCGTGAAAAACTGCGTCGCTGCGGCATTCGTTCAATCGATGCCGTGGTTGACGTAACTAACTACGTGCTGCTTGAACTGGGCCAGCCGATGCACGCGTTCGATCTCGATCGTATCGACGGCGGCATCGTAGTACGCATGGCGAAAGAGGGCGAAACGCTGACGCTGCTGGACGGCAACGAAGCGACCCTGAACGCCGATACGCTGGTTATTGCCGACCATAACAAAGCGCTGGCGATGGGCGGTATTTTCGGCGGCGAGCACTCTGGCGTTAACGGCGAAACCCGCAACGTCCTGCTGGAATGCGCCTTCTTCGCGCCGCTCGCCATCACCGGCCGCGCACGCCGTCATGGCCTGCACACCGACGCTTCTCACCGTTACGAGCGCGGCGTTGACCCGCAGCTGCAGTTCAAAGCGATGGAGCGCGCCACGCGTCTGCTGCTTGATATCTGCGGCGGCGAAGCAGGCCCGGTTATCGATGTCACCAGTGAAACCCATCTGCCGACGCGCGCGACCATCACGCTGCGCCGCAGTAAACTCGATCGCCTGATCGGCCATCACATTGCCGATGCACAGGTCACCGATATCCTTAAGCGTCTCGGTTGTGAGGTGACGGAAGGGCAGGACGAGTGGCAGGCGGTCGCGCCGTCATGGCGTTTTGACATCGCGATTGAAGAAGATCTGGTGGAAGAAGTGGCCCGCGTTTACGGCTACGACAACATTCCGAACGAGCCGGTACAGGCCTCGCTGGTAATGGGCAACCATCGTGAAGCGGATCTCTCGCTCAAGCGCGTGAAAACGCTGCTAAACGATCACGGCTTCCAGGAAGTGATCACCTACAGCTTCGTCGATCCAAAAGTGCAGCAGCTGCTGCATCCGGGTGAAGAAGCGCTGATCCTGCCAAGCCCGATCTCCAGCGAAATGTCGGCGATGCGCCTGTCGCTGCTGAGCGGTCTGCTTACCACGGTCGTTTATAACCAGAACCGTCAGCAGAGCCGCGTTCGTATCTTTGAAACGGGCCTGCGCTTTGTGCCTGATACACAGGCAGACCTCGGTATTCGCCAGGATCTTATGCTGGCAGGCGCGCTGTGCGGCAACCGTTATGAGGAGCACTGGGATCTGGCGAAAGCCAGCGTTGACTTCTACGATTTGAAAGGGACGCTGGAATCGGTTCTGGAACTTACGGGTAAATTATCTGAAATTGAGTTCCGTGCAGAAGCCAATCCGGCCTTGCATCCCGGCCAAAGTGCTGCCATTTATTTAAAAGGCGAACGCATTGGTTTTATTGGCGTTGTGCATCCTGAGCTTGAGCGTAAGCTTGACCTCAATGGCCGCACACTGGTGTTTGAGCTGCTCTGGAGCAAGATTTCCGAGCGTGCCATACCGCAGGCGCAGGAGGTTTCCCGCTTCCCGGCGAACCGCCGCGACATCGCCGTTGTGGTCGCTGAAAACGTACCGGCAGCAGATATTTTGGCCGAGTGTAAGAAAGTTGGCGCAAATCAGGTAGTTGGCGTAAACTTATTTGACGTGTACCGCGGTAAGGGTGTTGCGGAGGGTTATAAGAGCCTTGCCATCAGCCTGATCCTTCAGGATACCGGCCGTACACTCGAAGAAGACGAGATTGCCGCTACTGTTGCGAAATGTGTAACGGCACTAAAAGAGCGATTCCAGGCATCATTGAGGGATTGAACCTATGGCGCTTACAAAAGCTGAAATGTCAGAATATCTGTTTGATAAGCTTGGGCTTAGCAAGCGGGATGCCAAAGAACTGGTAGAGCTGTTTTTCGAAGAGATCCGTCGCGCTCTGGAAAATGGCGAGCAGGTAAAACTCTCCGGTTTCGGTAATTTTGACCTGCGTGATAAGAACCAACGTCCCGGACGCAACCCGAAAACCGGTGAAGATATTCCCATTACGGCTCGCCGTGTGGTTACCTTCCGCCCGGGGCAGAAGTTGAAAAGTCGCGTAGAGAACGCTTCGCCGAAAGAAAATTAATCTGACCTGACCAAAAAGGCCGCATCCCGCGGCCTTTTTTCTTTGTCGTGCGTAAAGCGAGCCGTAAAATCAAAGGCATGAAATCTCAACTCGCCTCACTTTCCCTGTGTATTCATACCCAACGCCGCCGCGAGCGACGCGTGCTCATGGGCCTTGCGCTGGCGCTCGTACTGGCGGTGATGGTGAGCCTCTGCGCGGGCGACGTCTGGCTCTGGCCTGCGGCATGGGCAGGCGATGCAGGGAAACTCTTCGTCTGGCAAATCAGGCTACCGCGAACGCTTGCCGTTGTGCTGGTGGGCGCAGCGCTTGCGCTCTGCGGCACGATGATGCAGGCGCTGTTTGAAAACCCGCTCGCAGAACCCGGGCTTCTTGGCGTCTCTAATGGCGCGGGCGTGGGGCTGGTCGCGGCGGTCATGCTTGGCGGCGGCGTGCTGCCAGGCTGGTCGCTCGGGCTCTGCGCCATCGCGGGCGCGCTTATCGCCACGCTTATTTTGCTGCATTTCGCGCGGCGCCATCTCTCCACCAGCCGTCTGTTGCTGGCAGGCGTCGCGCTCGGCATCGTCTGTAGTGCGCTCATGACCTGGGCCGTCTATTTTTCCACCAGTCTTGATCTGCGCCAGCTCATGTACTGGATGATGGGCGGTTTCAGCGGCATCGACTGGCAGCAGGGCTGGCTGATGCTCGCGCTGATTCCGCCGCTCGTCTGGGGCGGGATGCAGGCGAGGGCGCTGAATATGCTTTCTCTTGGCGAAACGTCCGCGCGTCAGCTTGGCCTGCCGGTCTGGCTGTGGCGCAACGCCCTGGTCATCGTCACCGGCTGGCTTGCGGGCGTCAGCGTGGCGCTCGCTGGCGCGATTGGTTTTGTCGGCCTTGTGGTGCCGCATATGCTGCGCCTGTGCGGCATTACCGATCATCGGGCATTACTGCCCGCCGCGATGCTGGCAGGCGGTGGCGTGCTGCTCGCGGCCGATATCATCGCGCGTCTGACGCTCGCGGCCGCAGAGCTGCCGATTGGCGTAGTCACCGCCACCCTGGGCGCGCCGGTATTTATCTGGCTATTATTAAAGGCTGGACGCTAGTTCCATCTCACTCTTCTTAAGGGGAAGCTATGCAACACGACATTCTTAATACCGAAGTGACCACCATTGACGGTGAAACCATTTCGCTTGAGCAGTACAAAGGCAAAGTGCTGTTGATCGTTAACGTCGCCTCAAAGTGCGGGCTGACGCCTCAGTATGAGCAGCTGGAAAATATTCATAAAGCCTGGGAGCCGTCCGGCTTTCGCGTACTGGGCTTCCCGTGCAACCAGTTTCTGGGCCAGGAGCCGGGCAGCGAAGACGAGATCAAAACGTTCTGCAGCACCACTTACGGCGTGACGTTCCCGATGTTCAGCAAAATCGACGTCAACGGTGATAACCGCCATCCGCTGTATCAGAAGCTCATCGCCGCCGCGCCGAAAGCCGTCGCGCCGGAGCAGAGCGGTTTCTATGAGCGGATGGCGAGTAAAGGCCGCGCGCCGCTCTACCCGGACGACATCCTCTGGAACTTTGAAAAATTCCTCGTGGGCCGCGACGGTCAGGTGATCCAGCGCTTCTCGCCGGATATGACGCCGGAAGATCCCATCGTAATGGAAGCCATTAAGCTGGCGCTGGCGAAGTAACGATGCCTTTGATGCAGCTGCGTGATGTTGCGGTGGGCACCCGCCTTGGGCCGCTTTGCGCGACGCTTGAGGCGGGCGATATTGTCCATCTGGTCGGCCCTAACGGGGCGGGCAAAAGCACGCTGCTGCATCGTATGGCGGGCCTGTCTGATGGCGCAGGCGAAATCTTCTTGGACGGCCAACCGCTTACGTCGCTGAGCGCGGCCACGCTGTCGCGTCAGCGGGCGTATCTGACGCAGCAGCAGACGCCGCCATTCGCCATGCCGGTCTGGCACTATCTTACGCTCCATGGTGGCGCGCAGTGCGCCGCCGCGCTGGAAGAGGTGGCGCGCAGTCTGATGCTTGACGACAAGCTGACGCGTCCGGTTAACGCGCTCTCCGGCGGCGAATGGCAGCGCGTGCGCCTCGCCGGTGTTATCTTACAAATCCACCCGCGCAATCATCCGCACGGCAGGCTGCTGATTCTCGACGAGCCGATGAACAGTCTGGACGTCGCGCAGCAGGCCGCGCTCGACAGGCTTCTGGCTACGCTGTCAGCGTCAGGGATTGCGGTGGTGATGAGCAGTCACGATTTAAACCATACGCTGCGCCACGCGCATCGCGTCTGGCTTCTGCGCGAGGGCAAAATGCTCGCCCAGGGCGCGCGTGATGAGGTGATGACGCCAGCGCGGCTCGGCGAGGCTTACTGCTTGCCGTTTCGCCGCTTACAGATTGACGGCCACAGCCTGCTTATCAATGCGCTCTGAGCGCGACCATCTTGCCAGCCGACGCGCTGGCGGCTACATTAGCGAAAAATCACAAGGCCAGAGGATTTGCCTGAAAAATGCGGCTATGGATCTTTCTTGTTGCGACGCTGCTGCTGGCGGGATGTAGCTCCCACCGCGCGCCGCCGCCAAATGCACGACTTTCCGACTCCATCACCGTGATTGCTGAACTCAACGACCAGCTGAACCACTGGTACGGCACGCCTTACCGCTACGGCGGCATGAGCCGCGGTGGCGTGGACTGTTCTGGCTTTGTGATGATGACCTTCCGCGATCGTTTCTCGCTGATGCTGCCACGCGAAACCCGTCAGCAGGCGGAGATCGGGACTGAAATTGACAAGGACGAGCTGCTGCCTGGCGATTTAGTCTTCTTTAAAACCGGCTCCGGACAAAACGGCCTCCATGTCGGCATCTACGACACCGATAACCAGTTTATCCACGCCTCCACCAGCCGCGGCGTGATGCGTTCTTCTCTTGATAACGTCTACTGGCGCAAAAAGTTCTGGCAGGCGCGCCGCATCTAGTGTTCGCCCACCGCGTCCGCGGTGGGATTTCTCCCGACGTTTATCTGTGCTGTCTTTTTTATAACCATAATGAGAGCGCTCTCACAATGGCGCTTTGCCGACTGAGTTACAGTGATTATGTATTGAGAGCGCTCTCATTTTAACGTCACGCAACGGGGGAAATCGCATGTATCACGCAACACGGGGTGCGCTATGAGTCTTTATACCGGAGTGATGGCGCTGGTCGAGCGCCATGTCGCGCCGCTCGCCGGACGTATCGGCACCCAGCGGCATATCATCGCTATTCGCGATGGTTTTATCTGCGCCATGCCGTTTCTCATTATTGGCAGCATGATGCTTATCATCGCCAATCCGCCGTTTGATGAGGCGACGACGTCTGCCTTCGGCAGGCTCTGGCTCGGCTTTGCCAAAGCGCACTGGAACACCATCACCATGCCGTTTTTTATGACGATGGGGTTAATGAGCGTGTTTGTTTCTGTCGGGACGGCCTATAGCCTCGCAAAATCGTACCAGCTGGACGGTCTTACCGCCGGGTTGCTCTCACTGACCGCCTTTCTGCTCGTGGCCGCGCCGCAGGCTGATAATAAACTGTCGCTCGATTTCCTCGGCGGGCAGGGTGTGTTTACCGCGCTGCTGTGCGCTGTCTGGTCGGTTGAGCTGACGCGGCTGCTTAAAAAATATGGCATTACGCTGCGCCTGCCGGAGCAGGTACCGCCCGCTATCGCGCGCTCGTTTGATCTGCTGCTGCCGATGACCGGCATTCTGCTCACTCTCTACCCGTTAAGCCTGGTCATGCAGAGCGAATTCCAGATGCTTATCCCGGCGGCGGTGATGCAGCTTTTCCAGCCGGTGATTGCCGCAGGCGACAGCCTGCCCGCGATTTTACTCTGCGTGCTGCTGGCGAATCTGCTCTGGTTTGCGGGTATCCACGGCGACAATCTGGTGCAGGGGTTACTGAACCCGCTGTTTATGGCGAATATCGCTGCCAATGCGGCGCTGCTCTCTCACGGCGCGCAGACCACGCAGGTTCTCACGGCGCCGTTCTGGGCGTTCTATGTCTGCATCGGCGGCTCCGGTTCAACGCTGGTGCTGGCGATGCTGTACCTGCGAAGCCGTTCAGCGCATCTGAAAACCATCGGGCGGCTGAGTATTGTGCCGGCAGTCTTTAATATCAACGAGCCGCTGCTGTTCGGGTCGCCTGTAGTGATGAACCCGACGCTGTTTGTGCCGCTGCTGCTGGTACCACTGGTTAACGCCGTGCTGGCGTATGTGGCGCTGGAGATGGATCTGGTGCAGAAAATGGTAGCGATGGCGCCCTGGACCGCACCCGCGCCACTGGGGGCGATGATTTCCGCTGCCTGGGATATGCGTGCCGCGTTGCTGGTGGTCGTTTTGCTGGTCGTGGACGGCCTGCTCTGGTACCCCTTCTTTAAAGTGTACGAAAAACAGCTTATCAGCCAGGAGCGCGCGCAGGCGCAGGAAAGCGATGCCGTCGCCGCTTCGGCCCACACCACAGGGAGAACCTCATGACCGAACAGACTATTAAAATCGCCATTATCGGCGGCGGCAGCAGCTATACGCCGGAGCTGGTGGAAGGGCTTATCGCCCGCAAAGCGAGCATCAGGCTGCATGAACTTGCGCTGGTGGATGTCGAGCCGGGGCGCGAGAAAGTAGAGATCATCGCGGGGCTGACGCGCCGTATGCTTGATAAAAACGGGCTGGCACACGTGCGCGTGACGGTGCATTTCACGCCCGATGAAGCGATTCGCGGCGCGCGCTTTGTGCTGACGCAACTGCGCGTGGGCCAGCTCCCGGCGCGCGCCGCCGACGAGCGGCTCGGTCTGAAATATGGGCTGATTGGCCAGGAAACCACCGGCGTCGGCGGTTTTGCGAAAGCGCTACGCACCATTCCGGTATTGCTGGATATCGCCCGCAAAGTGGAAGCGTTGGCACCGGACGCCTGGATAATCAACTTCACCAATCCGGCGGCGATTGTCACCGAGGCGGTGCAGCGCCACAGCCGGGCGAAAATCATCGGGCTGTGTAATGTGCCCGTCACCATGCACCATATGATAGCCGCGATGATGGGCGCGCCATCGCAGGAGGTGGCGCTGCGGTTTGCGGGGCTGAATCATATGGTGTGGGTGCATCAGGTGACGGTGCGCGGCGAGGACCGCACGCAGGAGGTGCTCGACAAACTGTGTAACGGGGCGACGCTCACCATGAACAACATCCAGGAAGCCCCGTGGCCCGCGCCGCTGCTGCGCGCGCTCGGCGCTATTCCGTGCCCGTACCACCGCTATTTCTACTTAAGTCGTCAGATGCTGGAAGAAGAGATTGAGGCGGCGCGCGGTCGTGGCACCCGCGCCGAACAGGTGATGGCGGTAGAGCGCGAACTCTTCAGACTGTACAGCGATCCGCACCTGGCGCAAAAACCCGAGCAGCTCAGCTTTCGCGGCGGCGCGTTCTATTCGCAGGTGGCGCTGGAGCTTATCGATGCCATTCATAACGACCGCGGCACAACGCTTGTGGTTAACACTGCCAACCGCGGGGCTATTCACGGGCTGCCGGATGACGCCGTGGTCGAAACCAACTGCGTGGTGGACGCGCAGGGCGCGCACCCGCTGGTGTTCGGCGCGTTGCCGCCTGCGATGCACGCCTTAACGGTGCAGGTGAAAACGTATGAACGGCTCACCATTAAGGCGGCGGTGGAAGGCTGTCGCGACAGCGGACTGCTGGCGCTCGTGACCAACCTGCTGGTGGGCGACGCGGTACTTGCCCAATCACTGCTCGAAGAAGTGCTGACGCTGAACCGCGACTACCTGCCGCAATTCCGGGGATAAGCTCACCCGGCGCGAAAATTTCGGGTACTATCAGGTGGCCTCACAGATGAAAGGGATCGCCTGATGGTTACTCTGGAAGATGTCGCCGCCCATGCGGGCGTGTCACGTGCCACGGTGTCACGCGTGGTCAACGGCGACACCAACGTCAAATCACAAACCCGAGCGCGCGTCGAAGCGGCGATTCAGGCGCTCGGCTATTCGCCTAATCCGGCGGCGCGCGCGCTCGCTTCCAGCCAGAGCCATACCATTGGGCTCGTCACCACCTCTTACCGCGGCGGCTTTTTCGGCGCGCTGATGGATACCGTACAGAGCGAGGCGCAGCGCCACGGCAAACAGCTGCTGGTGACGCAGGGGCGTGACAGCGCGCAAAACGAACGTGATGCCATCAGCCAGCTCTATAATCTGCGCTGCGACGGCCTGTTGCTGCATGTGCGTATGCTGGAAGACGACGCGCTGCGCGCGATGGCGGCGGCGGGGCGACGCTTTGTCATCCTCGATCGCGACGTGCCGGGGCTGGAATCCCGCTGCGTCACGTTCGATCATCGGGGGGCCAGCGCGCTTGCCACCCGCTATTTTCTCACGCGTGGCCACACGGCCATTGCCTGTCTCCACGGCCCACTTTCACGCGCCTCCAGCCGTTTGCGTCTGCAGGGCTTTCTTGATGTCATGGAAACGGCAGGCCTGACGCCGGTGGCCTGTCTGGAGGCGGATTACTCGCTCCAGGGCGGCTATCTGAACATGCAGGCGCTGCTTGAGCGTCACCAGCCAACGGCGGTTTACTGCTGTAACGAAGAGATGGCCGTGGGGGCCATGCTTGCGATTAATGAAAAAGGCTTAAGGATCCCGCACGATATTTCCTGTATCTGTTATGACAGCGGCGAGCGCGCCGATTTTGTTCGTCCACGTCTGACCAGCGTTCACTTCCCAATTACGGAAATGGCACGTTACGGCGCGAAAAAATTACTGGAAGAAGAAACTGAGCAGCAAATATTCACGCCAAAAATGATGGAGCGTGATTCTGTAAAGGATCTGACTGGCGCTGGTGAAAAATGAAATACCAGGATAAGCTCATTCTGTAAGGAGTAATCTGAAATTGATGCCGAAACGGCAGGATAAATAGTCTAACAGAATCAACCTGGTTGCACGTGGTAGCGACTTAATACAGTATAGCGGGCTCCCATTAATAACGCGCAGGGCAGACAATATGATTGTTTCGCTCGATACACGGTATCAGTCTCATCTGCTGTTCGCCCCGATCGCCCACACTTCCGGGGGGCTGCTGGGCATGGAAGTTATTGCCCATTTTACCAGCCTGAATGCGCAGATTCGCTTTCCGACGGAATTCATTATCCCACGAATTAATTCTGAAGAAAGATTAATGCTTTTTTACGAAAAAATAAGTTTGCTTGAAAAGTGGCGTGAAGCATTTATAAAAAATTCGCTGTTCGCCGTTGTAAACATTGATCAGAAGATAGCCAGCGCCATTTTATCCAGCCCGACATTACGGGCGCGCCTCGCGCAATTACCGTTTCTTGAGTTAGGTATTAATGAGAATTTTCCTGAACTTAATAAGGGTAAAGAAAATAAAACGATGTTTTCACTTTCGCGTTATTTTCCATTAATGCTGAGCAACTTTGGTGCTGGTGCTGCCACGGGGCGCGCGATCTTCGACGGTCTGTTCCGCCGGGTCGCACTCGATAAAACGTTCGTGCAGAAGCGCCGCGCGGGCGGGATGTTTGAGCCGTTTATGTATGCGATCGCCAATCAGGTCGGCCCCAGTTGCCAGACGCTGATCCTGCCTGGTGTCGATAACGATGAAACATTAGAAGAAGCGCGCCGTCTCGGTTTTAGTGGCGCTCAGGGCACACTGTGGCCCGCAATGGATGGTGAAACCCTCGTTCTGACACTCGCTATGGCGCAATAACCTTAAACCTCTACCGTGTTTAATGCCTCCATAACGCACTACACTTAGTGCAGGAGGAGCCATGAGCCAACATCCCCGTTTTACCGCCACCTGGCGCGATGAACTGCCAGGTTTTTATACAGAATTAACGCCCACGCCACTCAACAACAGCCGTCTGCTCTGTCATAACGCACCGCTGGCGCGGGCGCTGGAACTCCCGGAAACGCTGTTTGACTATCAGGGGCCGGCAGGTGTCTGGGGCGGCGAAACGCTGCTGCCGGGCATGGCGCCGCTGGCACAGGTTTACAGCGGCCATCAGTTCGGCGTCTGGGCAGGCCAACTCGGCGATGGTCGCGGTATTTTGCTCGGCGAACAGCAGCTCAGCGATGGCCGCAAACTGGACTGGCATCTGAAAGGCGCGGGCCTCACACCCTATTCGCGGATGGGCGATGGCCGCGCGGTGCTGCGCTCGACGGTGCGCGAATTTCTCGCCTCAGAAGCGATGCACGGGCTTGGTATTCCCACCACCCGCGCGCTCACCATTGTCACCAGCGACACGCCGGTGCGTCGTGAAACCACCGAGCGCGGTGCGATGCTGATGCGTATCGCCGAAAGCCATGTGCGCTTCGGCCATTTCGAGCATTTTTACTACCGTCGTGAACCGGAGCGCGTCCGTGAACTGGCGCAGTATGTGATTGAACATCACTTTGCGCATCTGGCGCAGGAGGAAGATCGTTTCGCGCTCTGGTTTGGCGAGGTGGTGACGCGCACCGCACAACTGATGGCGAGCTGGCAGTGCGTCGGTTTCGCACACGGTGTAATGAACACCGACAACATGTCGATCCTCGGGCTGACGATGGATTACGGTCCTTACGGTTTTCTCGACGACTACCAGCCGGGCTTTATCTGCAACCATACGGATTACCAGGGGCGTTACGCCTTTGACAACCAGCCGGGCGTTGGCCTGTGGAACCTGCAACGTCTGGCGCAGGCGCTTTCGCCGATTATTCCGGCGGAGCGGCTCAATGCGCTGCTGGATGACTACCAGCCCGCGCTGCTGCGCGAGTGGGGCCGCCAGATGCGCGCTAAACTCGGCTTTACCGTCGAAAAAGAGGGCGACAACGACTATCTGCGGGAGCTGCTCACCCTGATGGCGCGCGAAGGGAGCGACTACACGCGCACGTTCCGAATGCTGAGCGAGACGGAACAGCGCTCGTCTGCCTCGCCACTGCGAGATGAGTTTATCGACCGCGCCACCTTTGACGCCTGGTTTGCCCGCTACCGCGCGCGGCTGGAAGAAGAGGGCGTGGAGGATGATGCGCGTCAGCGGCTGATGAAATCCGTCAACCCGGCGCTGGTGCTGCGCAACTGGCTGGCCCAGCGCGCCATCGAAGCCGCGGAGCGTGACGACGCCAGCGAGCTGTCACGACTGCTGGAGGCACTGCGTAACCCCTTCGCCGATCGCGATGATGACTACACCCATCGCCCGCCGGACTGGGGTAAGCATCTGGAAGTGAGCTGTTCAAGCTGATGCTTTAACGCAGGCGCGTAAAAAAGGGAAACCCTGGTTTTCCCTTTTTAGTATGCACGCAGAAAGCACTTTTCAGAGACGGCTTTCCACCGCCCGGGCGAGCCGTTCCAGCAGCGTTTCGCTGTCATCCCAGCCAAGGCACGGGTCGGTAATCGACTGGCCGTAGGTGAGCGGCGTGCCGGACGTGATTTTCTGGGTGCCTTCAACCAGAAAGCTTTCCACCATCACGCCTGCGATACCGGTTGAGCCCGCGCGGATCTGCTGGCAGATATCATCACAGACATCGAGCTGACGGCGGTGCTGTTTCTGACAGTTGCCGTGGCTGAAATCCACCACCAGCCGCTGCGGTAAATCAAATTCCCGCAGCGCTTCACAGGCGTCGCGAATGGCTTCGGCATGATAATTCGGCGTTTTACCGCCGCGCATAATGATGTGCCCGTACGGGTTGCCGCTGGTCTGGTAAATCGTCATGCGGCCATGTTTATCCGGCGAGAGGAACATATGGCTGGTGCGCGCGGCGCGAATGGCGTCCACCGCGATACGCGTGTTGCCGTCGGTGCCGTTTTTGAAGCCCACCGGACACGAGAGCGCGGAGGCCATTTCGCGGTGGATCTGGCTCTCGGTGGTGCGCGCGCCGATAGCGCCCCAGCTGATGAGATCGGAAATATACTGCCCGACCACCATATCGAGAAACTCTGTCGCGGTCGGCACGCCCAGCGCGTTCACCTCCAGCAGCAGGCGACGCGCCTGTTCGATACCGTGATTGACGCGGTAGCTGCCGTTCAGATCCGGGTCGGAGATCAGGCCTTTCCAGCCCACCACGGTGCGCGGCTTCTCAAAGTAGGTACGCATGACGATTTCCAGGCGGGAATCGTATTTCTCGCGCGCTCGCGCCAGACGGTGGGCGTAATCAATGGCCGCGTGTGGATCGTGAATCGAGCAGGGGCCAATAATCACCAGCAGGCGCGGGTCTTCACCGTTAAGGATTTTTTCAATGCGACGACGGGCGTCAAGCACATGGCCTGCGACCGCCGGCGTCACGGGGTAGCGTTCTGCGAGTTCCGCCGGGGTAATCAGGCTGTCGATGCGCGCAGTACGAAGTTCATCGGTTTTAATCATGGGTGTCTCAGAATCTGTTGCTTCATCGGCATCAGTGCCGGAAGTGATGGGCATCACGATAAACCAATCCGCCCTGAATACAAGGCTATTAAAAGATTCACCGGGCCACGTGACGTTACCCTAACACAGACTCTCGCACCTTTGTACTAGTTTGTCAGTACATTCGGCGATTAAGCCCCATGATGTCGAGGATTTTGGTGGCGATCTCTTCCACCGAATAGTTGGTACTGTTGATGTAGCGGATCTGATGTTTGCGGTAGAGCGCTTCCACTTCGGCCACTTCCATCCGGCACTGGCGCATCGAGGCGTAGCGGCTGTTCTCGCGCCGTTCTTCACGGATGGCCGCCAGCCGCTCCGGGTTAATCGTCAGCCCAAACAGTTTGTGCTGGAACGGGCGCAGCGCCGCCGGAAGATTCAGGTTATCCATATCGTCGGCAATAAAGGGGTAGTTGGCGGCCCGGATGCCGAATTGCATCGCCAGATAGAGGCTGGTGGGCGTTTTGCCGCAGCGTGAGACGCCAAGCAGGATCACCTGCGCCTGATCGAGATTGCGCATCGAAATACCGTCGTCATGGGCGAGCGTGTAATCAATCGCCGCGATGCGCGCATCATATTTATTCAGGTTGGCGGGGTTAAGGCCGTGGGTACGGTGAGCGACCGGCGACGGGTCGAGACGAAGCTCTTCCTGAAGCGGGGCCACCAGCGCCTGAACGATATCCTGGCAGAACCCCTGGCTTTGCAGAATTATCTCACGGACCTCAGGCAGCACGATGGAGTAGAAGACCAGCGGGCGCACGCCGGTCTGCTGGTAGATGGCGTCAATCTGCTCTTTCACCGCTCTGGCGCGGCTTTCGTTTTCCACAAACGGCAAAGTAATGCTGTTGATGCTGACCGGAAATTGCGACATCACCGCATGGCCTAATACTTCTGCGGTGATAGCGGTTCCATCAGAAATATAAAAGACCTGGCGATCGACAACATTATCCATTGTATCCGTCCTTAATTCAGGTTGATTATCATCTTAAGCATAAAATAATGCTTATACCGGGGGCATGGCACTTCTCTTATTTTTAACATTGAAACGGTGTTTTTATTTTAAGTGAACGCCGCGTTTCATTTTTCAAATATCACTGTAAATCATAGTGCAAAAGAGTAATCCAGCCTAATCAAGAAGTTACCCAATCCGGAATTTATCTGAAAATTTGAAATTTTCAATTTGCTTGAACGATTCACCGTTTTTCCCGCAGCGTTTTCTATGCCAGGCTAAAACGGCTGTCAGGTGTTTCTTAATTCCGTTCATATCATAAAAGGATTGCTTCGATGTCCAACAATGGCTCGTCATCGCTCATACTTTGGTATAACCAGCTCGGCATGAATGATGTAGACAGAGTTGGGGGCAAAAACGCCTCCCTCGGTGAAATGATTACTAACCTGTCCGGTATGGGCGTCTCTGTGCCTAACGGGTTTGCGACCACTGCCGTGGCGTTTAATCAGTTCCTCGAAAGCCGTGGCGTTAACCAGCGTATCTATGAACTGCTGGATAAAACCGATATCGACGACGTCACTGAGCTCGCGAAAGCGGGCGCGCAGATCCGTCAGTGGATTATCGACACCCCCTTCCAGCCGGAGCTGGAGCAGGCGATCCGCGAAGCCTACGAGCAGCTCTCCGCCGATGACGCCGACGCCTCCTTTGCGGTGCGCTCTTCCGCCACCGCCGAAGATATGCCGGACGCCTCCTTCGCAGGCCAGCAGGAAACCTTCCTTAACGTACAGGGCATCGATGCGGTGATGGTGGCGGTGAAACATGTGTTCGCCTCGCTGTTTAACGACCGCGCCATCTCTTACCGCGTGCATCAGGGATACGATCACCGCGGCGTCGCGCTCTCGGCGGGCGTGCAGCGCATGGTGCGCTCCGATCTCGCCGCCTCTGGCGTGATGTTCTCCATCGACACCGAATCAGGCTTCGATCAGGTGGTGTTTATCACCGCCGCCTATGGCCTTGGCGAAATGGTGGTGCAGGGCGCGGTCAACCCTGACGAATTCTACGTGCATAAACCGGGTCTGGCGGAAGGCCGTCCGGCGATCGTGCGCCGCACCATGGGCTCGAAAAAAATCCGTATGGTGTATGCCGATACCCAGGAGCACGGTAAGCAGGTGCGCATCGAAGATGTGCCGCAGGCCGAACGCGACCGTTTCTGCATTACGCCGGAAGAGGTGCAGGAGCTGGCGAAACAGGCCGTACAGATTGAGAAACACTATGGCCGCCCGATGGATATCGAGTGGGCTAAAGATGGTCACACCGGCAAGCTGTTTATCGTCCAGGCGCGCCCGGAAACCGTGCGCTCGCGCGGCCAGGTGATGGAGCGCTACACGCTGCATTCCCAGGGGAAAGTGGTAGCGGAAGGGCGCGCCATCGGCCACCGCATCGGCGCGGGCACCGTGAAGGTCATTCATGACATCAGCGAGATGAACCGTATTCAGCCAGGCGATGTGCTGGTCACCGACATGACCGACCCGGACTGGGAACCTATCATGAAAAAAGCGGCGGCGATTGTCACCAACCGCGGCGGGCGTACCTGTCACGCGGCGATCATCGCCCGCGAGCTGGGTATTCCGGCGGTGGTTGGCTGCGGCGACGCCACCGAGCGTATTAAAGATGACGAAAAAGTGACGGTTTCCTGCGCCGAAGGGGATACCGGCTACGTCTATGCCGATCTTCTCGATTTCAGCGTCAAAAGCTCCAGCGTCGATACCATGCCGGATCTGCCGCTGAAAGTGATGATGAACGTCGGCAACCCGGACCGCGCGTTTGATTTCGCCTGTCTGCCGAATGAGGGCGTGGGTCTCGCGCGTCTCGAATTTATCATCAACCGTATGATTGGCGTGCACCCGCGCGCACTGCTGGAGTTTGACCAGCAGGAGCCGGCGCTGCAAAACCAGATCCGCGAGATGATGAAAGGCTTCGACAGCCCGGTGGAGTTCTACGTGGGCCGTCTGACGGAAGGCATCGCGACGCTTGGCGCGGCGTTCTGGCCGAAGCGCGTGATTGTGCGTCTGTCTGACTTTAAATCTAACGAATACGCCAACCTGGTGGGCGGCGAGCGTTACGAGCCGCATGAAGAGAACCCGATGCTCGGCTTCCGTGGGGCGGGGCGCTATGTGGCTGACAGCTTCCGCGACTGCTTCGCGCTGGAGTGTGAGGCGGTGAAACGCGTGCGAAACGAGATGGGTCTTACCAACGTGGAGATCATGATCCCGTTTGTGCGTACCGTGGATCAGGCGAAAGCGGTAGTGGACGAACTGGCGCGCCAGGGGCTGAAGCGCGGCGAGAACGGGCTGAAAGTCATTATGATGTGCGAAATCCCGTCCAACGCCCTGCTGGCCGAGCAGTTCCTTGAGCACTTCGACGGCTTCTCGATTGGCTCTAACGACATGACGCAGCTCGCGCTCGGCCTCGACCGCGACTCCGGCGTGGTCTCGGAGCTTTTCGACGAGCGTAACGACGCCGTGAAAGCGCTGTTGTCGATGGCGATCCGCGCCGCGAAAAAGCAGGGCAAATATGTCGGCATTTGCGGCCAGGGGCCGTCGGACCATGAGGATTTCGCCGCCTGGTTAATGGAAGAGGGGATCGATTCGCTCTCGCTTAACCCGGATACCGTGGTGCAAACCTGGCTGAGTCTGGCCGAGCTAAAAAAATAATTGCGATATATTTTCAAACCCGCCTGATGGCGGGTTTTTTATTTGCAACGGGTAATTTGCACCACATCACAAATACGGGAAAAAGCAAAAAATCATAAACTGGCTGTGGATTTCTGCAATTGTTGGGGGGCGGCACGTTCACAATACTTAGGCCTGATATCGCACCCGTGGTTTGCGTGCGAGAAACACGCTTTCTAACGTTGATAAGGCCAATAATAATGAACCTCACCTCTGCTCTTACGACAAAAGATAAAATAGGATACGGCTTAGGCGATATGGCGAGCGCGCTCGTCTGGCAAACCGCCACGCTATTTCTCGCCTATTTCTATACGGATGTTTTCGGCCTGCCCGCCGCGATTATGGGCACCATGTTTTTACTGGTCAGGGCGGTGGATGCGTTTGTCGATCCGTGCATCGGCGCGCTGGTGGACCGCACCCGCACCCGCTATGGCCGTTTTCGTCCGTGGCTGCTCTGGTTCGCCATTCCATTTGGCGTCTGCTGTCTGATTACCTTCTATGTGCCGCAGGCGAGCGAAACCACCAAAATTGTTTACGCCTGCGTCACTTATAGCCTGCTGAGCCTCGTCTATTCGGCGATTAACGTCCCGTACTGCGCCATGCCCGGCTCGCTGACGATGGACCCGCGCGAGCGCCATTCCCTGCAATCCTGGCGCTTTGGGCTGTCGTTTATCGGCGGGCTTATCGTCACCGTCATCGCGCTGCCGATGGTCGACTGGCTTGGCAGCGGCGATGCGCAGAAAGGCTATTTCTACGCGATGGGGCTGATGGGATTACTGGGCGTGGTGCTCTTTTTCTGCTGTTTTTTTATGACACGCGAACGCTATCTGCCCGTAAATGACGCCAGTAGCTCAATGCTCAAGGATTTAAAACTGCTGGCGGCCAACAGCCAGTGGCGCATCATATTCCTGTTCAATATTTTATTATTAACCGCAGTGGTGACGCGCGGCTCCGCGACCATGTATTACGTGAAATATGTTCTGCTGCGCCCGGATTTAGTGTTTGTATTTATTGTCTCCGGCATGGTGGCGAATCTTACCGGTGCGTTATTATCTGAGCGCCTGCTCGGGAAATATGACCGCGTGCGTTCCTACCAGTGGACGATTATTAGCTTCGTGGTTCTTGCCGCGCTGATATTCTTTATTCCCCCAACCGCCGTCTGGTTAATTTTCGCCATTAATATCGTCTTTAGCTTTATTCAGAACCTGACCACGCCACTGCAGTGGACCATGTTTTCCGACGTGGTGGATTACGAAGAGCACCGCAGCGGGCGTCGCCTCGACGGCCTGGTCTTCTCTACCGCGCTGTTCGCCATCAAGCTGGGTCTCGCGCTCGGCGGGGCCGTGGTGGGCTGGATCCTCGGCATGGTCGATTATCTGCCAAACCAGGCGACCCAGAGCGCCAGCGTGCTGACCACCATTAACGCGCTGTTCACACTCATTCCGTGCGCGCTCTTTTTACTGATGGCGCTGCTGCTCTGTTTCTATCAGCTCAGCAGCCGCCGCGTGGCCGCTATCGCCGCGGAGCTGGTGCAAAAACGCCAGTTGCGTGAAGACACCCCTTCTCTCAAGCCTGCTATTCAGGAGTAACCGATGACAATCTATAAGGACCCAACCCGTCCGGTGGCTGAACGCGTCGCCGATTTGCTCGCCCGCATGACGCCGGAGGAGAAATTCGCCCAGATGCACGCTTACTGGCTGGTGTTGTCGCCGGATGGCGATCACCGGGAGCGTACCGACCTGAGCGATGAGTTTTCCGGGGCCACCCAACAGGCGGCGCTGGCGGAGCGGCTGAAACGCGGCGCAGGGCAGATAACGCGCCCGCTTGGCACGCATATCGTCGCACCGCGCGAAGGCGTGCGCGCCGCCAACCGGCTACAGCGGATGCTGGTGGAAGAAACGCGGCTTGGCATCCCGGCCATGTTCCACGAAGAGTGTCTGGTGGGGCTGTTGTGTAAAGACGCGACGCTGTTTCCGTCCTCGCTCAACTACGGCTCAACCTGGGACCCGGAACTGGTGGAACAGGCCGCGCAGGCGATTGGCCAGGAGGCGCGGGCTGTCGGCTGCCATCAGGGGCTGGCACCGGTGCTGGATGTCTCGCGCGATGTGCGCTGGGGCCGCACGGAAGAGACTTTTGGCGAAGATCCGTGGCTGGTGGGGCTGATGGCGACGCACTATGTGAAAGGGTTACAGGGGCCAAAACGCGACCTGCTGGCGACGCTCAAACACTATGTTGGTCACTCGTTCAGCGAGGGCGCGCGCAACCATGCGCCGGTACATCTCGGGTATTGCGAACTGAGTGATACCTTCCTGCTGCCGTTTGAGATGGCGGTGAAGCTGGCGCACGCCGGTTCAGTGATGCCCGCTTACCACGATATCGACAACGTGCCGACGCACGCGGACGATTTCCTCCTCACCAAAGTGCTGCGTGAACAGTGGGGCTTCGACGGCATTATTGTTGCCGACTACGGCGGCGTGAGCCTGCTGCATCAGCATCACGGCGTGGCGCAGGATGCGGCGCACTCGGCGGCGCTCGCCTTTAACGCCGGTCTGGATATCGAGCTGCCGAAAGATGACTGCGCGCGCCATCTGGCGCAGGCGCTGGAACGCGGGCTGATGACGATGGAAAAAGTGGATGAGATTGTCGCGCGCGTGCTGGCGGAGAAATTCCGTCTTGGGCTGTTTGAGCATCCTTACGCCGATGAGAATGACATTGTGCTGCAAAGCGACGACACGCGCCGCATCGCCCGTGAGGTAGCGGCGCGTTCCCTGACGTTGCTTGAAAATAATGGCGTGTTGCCGCTTAAAGGCACGCCGCGCGTGGCAGTTGTCGGGCCGACGGCGGACGATCCGCTGGCACTGCTGAGCGGCTACAGCTTCCCGGTGCATCTCATTATCAGCGATATGCTGGAGCAGACCAGTCAGGTGACGACGCCTCTGGCAGCGCTGCGCGAACAGCCTGGCATCGCGCTGACGGGTTACGCGAAAGGGTGCCATATCATTGAAAAACGCATGGCGGGCGCGCCGGTTTTCCCCGGCGACAGCGGCGAAAAACCGATGCAGCAGTCGCCGGTCTCAGACGATGTGTCGCTGATCCCCGAGGCGGTGCGGCTCGCCACCGAAAGCGATGTGGTGCTGGCGTTTGTAGGCGATCTCTCCGGGCTTTTCCAGAGCGGCACCGTGGGCGAAGGCTCTGACACCGACAGCCTGCAACTGCCGGGCGTGCAGCAACAGCTGCTGGAAGCGCTGGTGGAGACCGGCAAACCGGTGGTGGTCGTGATGACCGGCGGGCGGCCTTATCACCTGGGCGGGCTGGAATCACGCGTTGCGGCGTGGGTGATGGCCTGGGCGCCGGGGCAGGAGGGCGGCCACGCGATTGCGGATCTGCTGACCGGGAAGCGCGAGCCGCAGGGCAGGCTGGTCGTATCGGTGCCGAAAAGCGCGGGCGCGATGCCTTACTACTACAACCACAAGCTCAAGAGCGGCGGCACGCCTTACGCGTTTCACTTCGGCTCGCGCTATCCGTTCGGCTATGGCAAAACCTGGACAACGTTCCGCTACGGCGAGCTGGAGATAGCGCAGTCGCGCGTGCCGATGAATGGCGATGTTGAGGCATCTGTCACCGTCACTAACAGCGGTACGCAGCCGGGCAGCGAGGTGGTGCAGCTCTATGTGCGCGATAAAGTAGCGTCGCTGGTACGGCCGGTGCAGGAGCTGAAAGCCTTCGGGCGGGTCTCGCTTGCGCCTGGCGAGAGCGCGCGCGTCACGTTCCGCATCCCTGTCGATATGCTCAATTTCACGAGCCGCGATGGTGTTCGCATTGTCGAGCCTGGCGAGTTTGAAATTCGCGTTGGCGCTAACAGTGGCGATATCCGCAGCCGTGGCACCGTGACCGTGGAAGGGGAAACGCACGTGCTCGGAAATAACTGGCGTATGCTGAGTGAGTGTTGTGTTGAGCAATAATTAACCAGCCACAGAATAAAAAAAAGCCCATCGTGGGAGATGGGCAAAGACTACACACAGCAATTCGTTGTTTCACTCAGGGGATTTCCATGTTTATAAATCAAGGCGTTGATTTATAACCGTGGATTAATAGTAGGCTTATCCATTTTTAGCGTCGATCAGATTCGTCTCAATAGTTCAGCGTTAATGAATTATTAAAGACTCAAACCACGGGATTTACGATAAATCACGGGTCTGACCAGTAGGGAAGTGAAATAATTAATAAGCAATACTTAAGTAAAAGGCGGGTTTCCCCGCCTGCGTTTTTTACTGTGCGGTTTTCTCTTTGTCGCTCTCTTCCAGCGCTTCGATAACCGTTTCTGAATCATCCTCCGGCAGCGGCGCTTCGCGCACCCAGACGGAGAACAAACGCCAGGATACCGCCAGCAATACCGGGCCGATAAACAGGCCAATCATGCCAAATGCAATCAGCCCGCCGATAACCCCTGAGAGGATCAGCACCATCGGCAGATCGGCACCCATACGAATCAGCATCGGGCGGATAATGTTATCGAGCGTGCCGACGACGGCGCTCCAGATAAGCAGTACGGTGCCCCAGGTGGCGTCGCCGCTCCAGTAGAGCCAGATAATCGCCGGAACCAGCACCGGCAGCGGCCCAAGCTGTACCAGGCAACTTAAGATCATCACGACCGTCAGCAGCGTGGCATAAGGGATGCCGGAAATCGCCAGCCCGATACCGCCCAGCACGCCTTGTACCAGCGCCGTAACCACCACGCCGAGCGCCACGGCGCGAATCGCCTGGCCTGCCAGCAGCACGGCCGCGTCGCCGCGCTTTGAGGCAAGACGAATGGCGAAATGCCGAATGCCATACGCCACCTGTTCGCCGCGCCAGTAGAGCAGGGCGCTGAACAGCAGCATCAGGCCGCAGTGCATCAGCAGTCTGCCCAGATGCGCCGCCTGGCCGATAAACCAACCGGTGGTTGTGCCAAGATACGGACGTACTTTCGCCATAATGGCCGAGCCGCCGCTCTCCACAAGGTTATGCCAGCCAAGATAAAGTTTATTGCCGATATAGGGGATGCTGTTAAGCCAGGCCAGATCCGGGATCGTCATCTTCCCGGAGCTAAGCCAGTGGATAAACGGCCCGCTGCTGTCCACAAGACTGTTAACCAGCAGCGCCACCGGGATCACAAACAGCATGATCAGGATAAGCACCATCACCAGGACGGCGAGTGAGCGTCTGCCCCACAGCATCTTCTGCAGCCGCAGCAACAGCGGCCAGGTGGCGATGACCACCGTTCCTGCCCAGGCGAAGCCCAGAATAAAGGGCTGCACAATCCACAGGCAGGCGATGATCATGACCGAGAGAAACAACACGGACAGCAGAATTTGCGGCACGTCCATGGGCTGTCGAAGTTTTACCATAAACCACATTCACCTTTTGTCATTCGCGTTACGCCCGAACAGGCGCTCCCGCCCCATGTGGGGCGCTCTTATGATGAGTGATTTCCGCGCATTTGGATAGCCGCACGCCTGGAGCATTTCTGGCAGGCATGACATATAAAAATGTGATACAACCTTGAAGGCACAACGCAAACGATAACTTCCAACATCTCATTGTCAGGCAGGTTCAGGATCCATGATCCCACAAATTTCTCAGGCACCCGGGCTGGTACAGGTGGTGCTGAATTTTTTGCAGGCACTGGAGCAACAGGGTTTTACCGGCGATACCGCCACGAACTACGCCGATCGCCTCACGATGGCGACCGACAACAGTATCTACCAGCTCCTTCCCGATGCGGTGATTTTCCCCCGCTCCACCGCCGATGTGGCGCTGATGGCGCGTCTTGCCGCCGAACCGCGCTTTAAATCGCTTATTTTTACCCCGCGCGGTGGCGGCACCGGCACCAACGGCCAGTCCCTCAATCAGGGGATTGTCGTTGATATGTCGCGCTATATGAACCGCATTATTGAAATCAACCCGGAGCAGGGTTGGGTGCGCGTCGAAGCGGGCGTTATCAAAGATCAGCTTAATGAATATCTGAAGCCCTTCGGCTACTTTTTCTCGCCGGAGCTTTCCACCAGCAACCGCGCCACGCTTGGCGGGATGATCAATACCGATGCCTCCGGGCAGGGCTCGCTGGTGTATGGCAAAACGTCCGATCACGTGCTCGGCGTACGGGCGGTGCTGCTGGGCGGCGATATCCTGGATACCCAGGCGATGCCGACCGCGCTTGCCGAGGAGCTGGGTCGCGCGCAGACCACGCTCGGGCGCGTTTACCACACCGTGCTGGAGCGCTGCCGCGAGCAGCGCGCGCTGATCCTGGAGAAGTTTCCGAAGCTCAACCGCTTCCTCACCGGTTATGATTTGCGCCACGTCTTTAACGACTCACTTTCAGAATTTGACCTGACCCGTATTCTGTGCGGATCGGAAGGTACGCTGGCGTTTATCACCGAAGCGCGGCTCGATATCACGCCGCTGCCCAAAGTGCGCCGTCTGGTGAACGTCAAATATGACTCTTTCGATTCCGCCCTGCGCAGCGCGCCGTTTATGGTCGAGGCGCAGGCGTTGTCGGTGGAAACCGTCGACTCACGCGTGCTGAACCTGGCGCGGGAAGATATCGTCTGGCATTCGGTGCGCGAGCTGATTACCGATGTGCCGGATAAAACGATGCTCGGACTTAATATCGTAGAGTTCGCGGGCGATGACGAAGCGCTGATTGACCAGCGCGTTGAAGCGCTGTGCGCGCGGCTCGATGAGTTTATGGCGCAGGAGCAGGGCGGCATTATCGGCTGGCAGGTCTGCCGGGATCTCGCGGGCGTCGAGCGTATCTACGCGATGCGTAAAAAAGCGGTGGGGCTGCTCGGTAACGCCAAAGGGCTCGCCAAGCCGATTCCGTTTGCCGAAGACACCTGCGTGCCACCGGAGCATCTGGCCGATTACATCGCCGAGTTCCGCGCGCTGCTGGACGGTCACGGGCTGAGCTACGGCATGTTTGGCCATGTGGACGCGGGTGTGCTGCACGTGCGTCCGGCGCTGGATATGTGCGATCCGCAGCAGGAAGTCCTGATGAAGCGCATCTCCGATGAAGTCGTGGCGCTCACCGCTCGCTACGGTGGCCTGTTGTGGGGCGAGCACGGTAAAGGCTTTCGTGCGGAATACAGCCCGGCGTTTTTCGGCGAAACGCTGTATGACGAACTGCGGCGCATCAAGGCGGCGTTCGACCCGGATAACCGCCTGAACCCTGGTAAAATCTGTGCGCCATATGGCCTCGACGCGCCGATGATGAAGGTGGATGCGGTGAAACGCGGCACGTTTGACCGTCAGATCCCGCTCGCGGTGCGCACCTCCTGGCGCGGCGCGATGGAATGTAACGGCAACGGCCTGTGCTTTAACTTTGACGTGAAAAGCCCGATGTGTCCGTCGATGAAAATCACCAGCAACCGTATTCACTCGCCGAAAGGGCGCGCGACGCTGGTGCGCGAGTGGCTGCGGCTGCTCTCCGACCGTGGCGTGGACCCGCTGGCGCTCGAAAAAGCGCTGCCGCAAAAGCGCGCCAGCCTGCGCTCGCTCATTGAGCGCACCCGCAACAGCTGGCACGCCGATCGCGGCGAATACGATTTCTCGCACGAGGTCAAAGAGGCGATGAGCGGCTGTCTCGCCTGTAAAGCCTGCTCGACACAGTGCCCGATCAAAATCGACGTGCCGGAATTCCGCTCGCGCTTTTTGCAGCTTTACCACACGCGCTATCTGCGCCCGGTGCGCGACCACCTGATTGCGACGGTGGAAAGCTACGCGCCGTTGATGGCCCGTGCGCCGAAAACCTTTAACTTCTTTATGAGCCAGCCGTGGGTGCGCTCACTTTCGGAACGGCATATCGGCATGGTCGACCTGCCGCTGCTCTCCACGCCGACGCTGCAACAGCAACTGGTGGGGCATCGCAGCGCGGGCATGACGCTGGAAGAGCTGGAACGGCTCACCGAAGCCGAAAAAGCGCGCACCGTGCTGGTGGTGCAGGATCCGTTCACCAGCTATTACGACGCGCAGGTGGTGGCCGATTTCGTGCGGCTGTGTGAAAAGCTCGGCTTCCAGCCGGTAGTCTTGCCGTTCTCGCCGAATGGCAAAGCCCAGCACATCAAAGGCTTTCTCCAGCGTTTCGCCCGTACCGCGCGCAAAACGGCTGATTTCTTAAACCGCGTCGCGGCGCTCGGCATGCCGATGGTGGGCGTCGATCCGGCGCTGGTGCTGTGCTATCGCGATGAATATAAGCAGACGCTTGGCGAGACGCGCGGCGAATTCCACGTGCAGCTGGTGCATGAGTGGCTTACCACGGCGCTGGCGGAGCGCCCGGCCTCGCCGGTGGGCGGCGAGCCGTGGTATCTCTTTGGTCACTGTACGGAAGTGACCGCGCTGCCGGGCACCGCCGGGCAGTGGGCCGCGATTTTCGCCAAATTCGGCGCGAAGCTTGAAGGCGTGAACGTCGGCTGCTGCGGCATGGCGGGCACTTACGGCCATGAGGTGAAAAACCACGCCAACTCGCTCGGTATCTATGAGCTCTCCTGGCACCAGGCGATGCAGCGGCTGCCGCGCACGCGCTGCCTCGCCACGGGCTATTCGTGCCGCAGCCAGGTGAAACGCATCGAGGGCAGCGGCGTGCGCCATCCATTACAGGCGCTTCTGGGGATGATTGTATGATCTGGCAACGTACCGCGACGCTTGAGGCGCTCAACGCCATGGGCGCGAATAATATGGTCGGGCTGCTCGATATCCGTTTTACCCGGCTTGATGAGCGTGAGATTGAAGCCACCATGCCGGTGGACCACCGCACGCATCAGCCGTTTGGGCTGCTGCACGGCGGCGCGTCGGTGGTGCTGGCGGAAACGCTCGGCTCGGTGGCGGGTTATCTCTGCACCGAGGGCGAGCAGAAAGTCGTCGGGCTTGAGGTTAACGCCAACCACCTGCGCAGCGTGCGCAGTGGCCGCGTGCGCGGCGTCTGCCGCGCGGTGCATGTCGGGCGGCGTCATCAGGTGTGGCAGATAGAGATCTTCGACGAGCAGGACCGCCTCTGCTGTTCATCACGGCTGACGACAGCGGTGGTGTAGATTTCGCACCGGCATAAAAAGCGCCAGTGATGGCGCTTTTTTTTCATTATTTCCATGCCAGTTTGCCGATTTTTCCTGGTTTGCCCAGCGCTTTCACTGTTATTACTTTTGATTGTGGCCTGTAGATTTCATTTTTATAGTGAAACTCTATTAAACATCTTATTTCACCTTTTTATTTCTATAAAAAGTCATCACGTCATCAGTTAAATCACACACGCCGATTTTGTCAGAGGCACAGGTAAGTATTTAACCTGAAATAATCCATGCTTGCGATTGTTTAAAGTGGTGAATAATAGCGGCGCAGGTAATGATCTCACTCTCTTATACAAGGAGAACCACTGGAAAAGTGGCGTGTCAGGCGTTCTGATGTGATAAAATAACAAGGTAATAATTCCTGTGTTCGCTATTTATGGTTCCTTAACTATAAGGTTGGCTGACAATGAAAACGCTATTTCTTCATTTATTCCTCTTCATTTTTATTTTGATGCCTGGTGTTTTCCCGTTACATGCGCAAGGGGCTGATAAAATGAAGCTTGAACGCGTTGTGATAGTCAGTCGCCACGGAGTCAGAGCGCCAACAAAGTTTACGCCGTTAATGCAGGAAATCACACCTTACCCCTGGCCTCTATGGGATGTTCCGCTGGGCTGGTTGACGGCCCGGGGCGGTGAGCTTGTCACCGAACTGGGACGATACCAAAAGAGAGTACTCCTCGATAAAGGGGTTCTGGAAAGTCACGGATGTCCTTCACCCGATCAGGTGGCCGTTATTGCAGATACCGATCAGCGCACGCGTAAAACCGGTGAGGCATTTCTGGCTGGATTTGCGCCGGGATGTCAAAATCAAGTTCATTATCAAAAAGAGCTTGATAAAAAAGATCCCTTGTTCGATCCAGTTAAAACAGGTGTGTGCTCGTTTAATGTATCTAAGACTCAGGCAGCGATTCTGGCACGGGCGGAAGGAAATATTGAACGGTACACACAGCGTTATGACTCTGCATTCCGTACTCTGGAACAGGTGCTCAATTTCTCACAGTCAGCAGCATGCAAATCACCACGTCAGCCGGGCTGCACGCTCACGGGAGTCTTACCTTCAGAACTCAGGGTTTCGCCAGATAACGTCTCATTATCCGGCGCATGGGGTTTGTCTTCCACGCTGACGGAAATATTTCTGTTGCAAGAGGCGCAGGGAATGCCAGAGGTCGCATGGGGACGAATTCACGGCGAGAAACAATGGACAGAATTATTACGTCTGCATAATGCTCAGTTTGACCTTTTGCAAAGAACGCCTGAAGTTGCACGTACCAGAGCGACTCCGCTACTCGATTTGATAAGCCGGGCATTAATCAGTGATGGGGCAACAGAAAATCCTTACGGCATTAAATTGCCCGTCTCGTTATTATTTATTGCGGGGCATGACACCAATATTGCCAATCTCAGTGGGGTATTTGATCTTAACTGGTCTTTACCCGGGCAGCCTGATAATACGCCTCCTGGCGGGGAACTGGTTTTTGAAAGATGGAAGCGAGTGAGTGATAATACTGACTGGATTCAAATTTCTTTTGTTTATCAGACCCTTCAACAAATGCGAGAGTTTAAGTCTTCATCATCATCCTCTTTACCACACAAAATTGTGCTTCCGTTGCCCTCCTGTCAGGATAAAAATGCTGAGGGAATGTGCTCGTTAAAACGCTTTAATGACATTGTGCAGACAATACGTGTTCCACAATGTGCAGTCATGGCTGAGATAGACCAATAAATATCCTTTATGGGGTGTTGGGGAGATAAAAGCGCGTGACAGGCAGATGTACGCTTAAAAGCGAATTTTGGGGCAGACATGCCTTTGGAGTAAATTTGCGGGCAAAACCCCCCCGGGGCGCGTTTTGAGGCGAAATGATGCCCGCATAAGTTTATGCTTGCCCACGATACTCTTTCAGTCTCAGAAAAAATAAGTGTTTGATTTATCGTTGCCCAAGGAATCTATAGCATAAATAGGTATAAACGATACATCTTTTCCTCAGGCGCTCACGCTGCCGCTTAATCTCGTCGTCTCGCTTGTTAATCGTTTGATAATTAAAAAATTTCATCCGCCATTTTTGCCCTCTGCACGCTTGCGGAGAGGGTCTATGCTTAATGAAAGTGTTCAAAAAGTGCCGTTTAGGGTAATACCCCTGATGCGCAGAGGTTGAAGTGAGAATTATTACCACTAACATAGCGTTATCGCCCGAAAGGCACTCACTCCAGGAGGCAGACCTATGGAATCACAAACCGGTACGTTCAACCCCGCCGAGTTTAACTGGCAGGGCCTGACGATGACCCCAGACGCGGCCAGACATATTCGCGACTTAATGGCGCAGAAGCCGGGTCTGCTGGGGGTGCGTCTTAGCGTTAAACAGAGCGGCTGCGCCGGGTTTGGCTATGTGCTGGACACCGTCAGCGAGCCGAAAGACGAAGACCTCATGTTCGAGACCGATGGCGCGCGGCTTTATGTTCCGCTTCAGGCGATGCCGTTTATCGACGGCACCGAAGTGGATTACGTGCGCGAAGGCTTAAATCAGATTTTCAAATTCAATAACCCTAAAGCGCAGCACGCGTGCGGCTGCGGAGAAAGTTTTGGGGTCCAGGCGGAGTAATTATGTCCCGTAACAGTGAAGCAACTGACGATGTAAACACCTGGAGCGGCCCCCTGAACTATAAAGAGGGCTTCTTTACCCGGCTTCAGACCGATGAACTGGCGCACGGCATCAGCGAAGAGGTGGTGCGCGCCATTTCAGCCAAACGCAACGAGCCTGAGTGGATGCTTGAATTTCGCCTGAGCGCGTACCGCGCCTGGCTTGAGATGGAAGAGCCGCACTGGCTGCATGCGCATTACGACAAACTGAATTATCAGGACTACAGCTACTATTCTGCCCCCTCCTGCGGTCATTGCGACGACGCCTGCGCGTCACAGCCGGGCGCGGTGCAGCAGCCGGGCGGCAACAATAACAGCTACCTGACGCAGGAAGTGGAAGAAGCGTTTAACCAGCTCGGCGTACCGGTGCGTGAAGGCCGGGAAGTGGCGGTGGATGCCATTTTTGACTCCGTCTCCGTCGCCACCACTTACCGCGACAAACTGGCGGAGCAGGGCATTATCTTCTGCTCGTTCGGCGAGGCTATCCACGATCACCCGGAGCTGGTGAAGAAATACATCGGCACCGTCGTGCCGTCGAACGATAACTTCTTCGCCGCGCTGAACGCGGCGGTCGCCTCCGACGGCACCTTTATCTACGTGCCGAAAGGCGTGCGCTGCCCGATGGAGCTCTCCACCTATTTTCGTATCAACGCCGAGAAAACCGGCCAGTTCGAACGCACCATTCTGGTGGCGGATGAAGGCAGCTACGTGAGCTATATCGAAGGCTGTTCCGCGCCGGTGCGCGACAGTTACCAGCTTCACGCGGCGGTGGTGGAAGTCATCATCCATAAAGACGCCGAAGTGAAATATTCGACGGTGCAGAACTGGTTCCCTGGCGATAACAACACCGGCGGCATTCTGAACTTCGTGACCAAGCGCGCGCTGTGCGAAGGCGAAAACAGCAAGATGTCCTGGACGCAGTCGGAAACCGGCTCGGCTATCACCTGGAAATACCCGAGCGTCATCCTGCGCGGCGACAACTCCATCGGCGAGTTCTACTCGGTGGCGCTGACCAGCGGCCATCAGCAGGCGGATACCGGCACCAAGATGATCCACATCGGTAAAAACACCAAATCGACGATCATCTCCAAAGGCATCTCCGCCGGGAAAAGCCAGAACAGCTACCGCGGCCTGGTAAAAATCATGCCGACCGCCACCAACGCCCGTAACTTCACGCAGTGCGACTCGATGCTGATTGGCCCGGACTGCGGCGCGCACACCTTCCCGTATGTCGAGTGCCGCAACAACAGCGCCCAGCTTGAGCACGAGGCTACTACGTCGCGTATCGGCGAAGACCAGCTGTTCTACTGCCTGCAGCGCGGGATCAGCGAAGAAGACGCTATCTCCATGATCGTTAACGGCTTCTGTAAGGATGTCTTCTCAGAGCTGCCGCTGGAATTCGCGGTCGAAGCGCAAAAATTATTAGCCATTAGCCTTGAGCACAGCGTCGGCTAAGGTAAGAAAAAGGATAAGACATGTTAAGCATCAAAGATTTACAGGTCAGCGTGGAAGAGAAGGCGATCCTGCGCGGTTTGAACCTTGAAATAAAACCAGGGGAAGTACACGCCATCATGGGGCCGAACGGCTCCGGCAAAAGTACGCTTTCCGCAACGCTTGCCGGGCGCGAAGATTATGAAATCACCGGCGGCGAAGTGCGTTTCAAAGGCAAAGATCTGCTGGAGCTGTCGCCGGAAGAGCGCGCAGGTGAAGGCATCTTTATGGCGTTTCAGTATCCGGTAGAAATTCCGGGCGTCAGCAACCAGTTCTTCCTGCAAACCGCGCTGAATGCGGTACGCGAATATCGCGGCCAGGAAGAGCTTGATCGTTTCGATTTCCAGGATCTGATGGAAGAGAAAATCAAGCTGCTGCAAATGCCGGAAGACTTGCTGACCCGTTCCGTTAACGTGGGTTTCTCCGGCGGTGAGAAAAAGCGTAACGACATTCTGCAAATGGCGGTGCTGGAGCCAGACCTGTGTATTCTCGATGAAACCGACTCGGGCCTGGATATCGACGCCCTGAAAATCGTCTCCGAAGGCGTGAACGCGCTGCGCGACGGTAAGCGTTCATTCATCATCGTCACCCACTATCAGCGCATTCTGGACTACATCAAGCCCGATTTCGTCCATGTGCTCTACCAGGGGCGCATTGTGAAGTCTGGCGACTTCTCTCTGGTCAAACAGCTGGAGGAGCAGGGCTATGGCTGGCTTACCGAACAGCAGTAACGCGCTGCAACAGTGGCATCGCCTGTTTGAAGCGCAGGGCGGGGAGCGCTCAGAAGAGGCGCGCGAGCATCTGCAACAACTGCTGCGTCTCGGCCTTCCGACCCGTAAACATGAAGACTGGAAATACACGCCGCTCGACGGCCTGCTGAAGCACGATTTCGTGGCGCCGGTTGCCGAGGCGTTAAGCCAGGAAGCACTGAGCGCGCTGGTGCTGCCCGTTGACGCGCTGCGCCTTGTGTTTATCGATGGTCGCTTCGCGCCGGAACTGAGCGACGCGACCGGGAACAGCGGCTTTGAGATAAGCGTGAACGACAGCCGCCGCGGACTGACCACGCCGGTGCAGCCGGAGGCGTTTTTACACCTGACCGAAAGCCTGGCGCAGAGCGTGACGCATATTCACGTGGCGCGTAACCAGCAACCGTCAAAAGCGCTCCTGCTGATGCACATTAGCGCGGGCCGCGCGGGCGATGAAATCAACACCGTACATTATCGTCATCATCTGGAGCTTGCCGAAGGCGCGCAGGCGACGGTTATCGAGCATTACGTCAGCCGTGACGAAAAACCGCACTTCACCGGCGCGCGCCTGACCATGCAGGTGGGCGCTAACGCGCAGCTTAATCACTATAAGCTCGCGTTTGAAAACCCGGTGAGCTGGCACTTCGCGCATAACGATTTAATCGTGTCGCAGGATGCCCATGCCGCCAGCAGCAGCTATCTGCTGGGCGCGGGCGTATTGCGCCACCACACCAGCACGCAGCTCAACGGCGAGAACATTACGCTTCGCGTGAACAGTCTGGCGCTGCCGGTGAATAACGAGGTGTGTGACACTCGCACCTGGCTTGAGCACAACAAAGGCTACTGCAACAGCCGTCAGCTGCATAAAACCATCGTGCGTGATAAAGGCCGCGCGGTCTTTAACGGGCTGATTAAAGTGGCGCAGCATGCCATTAAGACCGACGGGCAGATGACCAACAACAACCTGCTGCTTGGCAGGCTGGCGGAAGTGGACACCAAACCGCAGCTGGAAATTTACGCCGATGACGTGAAATGCAGCCACGGCGCTACCGTAGGCCGCATCGACGACGAACAGATGTTCTATTTGCGCTCGCGCGGTATTAACGAACAGGCGGCGCAGCAGATGATCATTTACGCCTTTGCCGCGGAGCTGACCGAAAGCATCCACGACGAAGCGCTGAAACAGCAGGTGCTGGCGCGTATCGGTCAGCGCTTTGCAGGGGGAGAGGCATGAGTTTTTCTCTACAGCAGATCCGCAGCGATTTTCCGGTGCTGACGCGCGAGGTTAACGGCCAGCCGCTGGCCTATCTCGACAGCGCCGCCAGCGCGCAGAAGCCGACGGCGGTGATTGAGGCTGAGGCGGAGTTCTACCGCCACGGCTACGCGGCGGTGCATCGCGGTATCCATACCCTGAGCGCAGACGCGACCCAGCGTATGGAAGCTGTGCGCACCCGCGCGGCGCAGTTCATTTACGCGCGTCTGCCGGAAGAGATTGTGTTTGTGCGCGGCACCACCGAGGGAATAAACCTGGTGGCGAACAGCTGGGGCAACAGTCAGCTGCACGCGGGCGATAACCTGATCGTCACGGCGATGGAGCATCATGCCAATATCGTGCCCTGGCAGATGCTCTGCGCGCGTACCGGCGCTGAGCTTCGCGTGTTGCCGATTAACCAGGACGGCACGCTACAGCTCGATAAACTGCCGTCGCTGATGGACGAGCGCACCCGCCTGCTGGCGGTGACGCACGTCTCTAACGTGCTTGGCACCGAAAACCCGATCGCGGATATTATCGCGACGGCGCACCAGGCGGGCGTCAAAGTGCTGGTGGACGGCGCGCAGGCGGTGATGCACCACAAAGTGGACGTACAGGCGCTGGACTGCGATTTCTACCTCTTTTCCGGCCATAAGCTTTACGGGCCGACCGGGATCGGCATTCTCTACGCCAAAGAAGAGATTCTCCAGGCGATGCCGCCGTGGGAAGGGGGCGGGGCGATGATAGCGACCGTGAGCCTGACCGAAGGCACCACCTGGGCGGCAGCGCCGTGGCGGTTTGAAGCCGGAACGCCGAACACGGGCGGCATCATCGCCCTTGGCGCGGCGATGGATTATGTCGATGCCATTGGCCTTGAGAATATTCACGATTACGAGCGCACGCTGATGGCGTATGCGCTGCGCGAGTTGCAGGCGGTGCCGGACTTACAGATTTATGGCCCTCAGGAACGCCTTGGCGTTATCGCGTTTAATCTTGGCAAGCACCACGCCTATGACGTGGGCAGTTTTCTCGATAATTACGGTATTGCGGTACGCACCGGCCATCACTGCGCGATGCCGCTGATGGAGTTTTACGGCGTGCCTGCGATGTGTCGGGCGTCGCTCGCGATGTACAATACCGAAGATGAAGTGGACCGGCTGGTGGCCGGGCTTATCCGCATTCATCGTTTGTTAGGCTAAAAGGAGCGAGAATGGCTGGTTTGCCGGAAAAAGAAAAACTGCTGCGTAACTTCAACCGCTGCGCCAACTGGGAAGAAAAATATCTCTATATCATCGAGCTGGGGCAGCGCCTGGCACCGCTCGACGACGCCGAACGCACGCCCGCGCACCGCATCCAGGGCTGCCAGAGCCAGGTCTGGATTGTGATGAACCCCGGCGAGAACGGCGTGATTGAGATGCGCGGCGACAGCGATGCCGCCATCGTCAAAGGGCTTATCGCCGTGGTGTTCGCGCTCTACCAGCAGATGACGGCGCAGGACATCGTAAACTTCGACGTGCGTCCGTGGTTTGAAGAGATGTCGCTTACCCAGCACCTCACCCCGTCCCGCTCTCAGGGCTTAGAGGCGATGATCCGCGCGATTCGCGCGAAAGCCGCCGACCTGAGCTAATCTTAAAGCACGGCTTTTCCTCGTCACGCGTGGCCTCTGCGGCCTCGCGGATGTTCTGCATTCCGGCCTCGCCGGTGAAAACAGGTCGTGCTTATGAAACCGATTTTTTCCTTCCCGCTGTTCGCGCTGCTGCTGATGGGCGCGACGCAGGCGTCGGCGGTGGATTACCTGCTCCCGCCGCCCGGCAGCCGCCTGATTGGCCAGAACCAGACCTGGCTTGTTCCTGCAAACAGTCAAAGCCTTGAGAAAATCGCCGAGCGATATCAGACCGGCGTGCTGTTACTGCTGGAAGCCAATAATACGGTTGACCCTTATCTGCCGATGCCCGGCAGCGAGCTGACGATCCCTTCGCAAATGCTGCTGCCCGACACGCCGCGCGAGGGGATAGTGGTTAATCTCGCTGAGCTGCGCCTTTACTACTATCCGCCAGGCGAGAACCGCGTGGAGGTCTATCCGATAGGCATCGGCCTGACGGGGCGCGAAACGCCGGTCATGACCACACGCATCATCCAGAAAATCCCAAACCCGACCTGGACGCCAACCGCCGCCATGCGCGCGCGCTCACAGGCGCAGGGCATCACGCTGCCTGCTGTGATACCTGCTGGGCCAAATAACCCATTAGGGCGCTTTGCGCTGCGTTTACAGCAGGGTGGCGGCGAATATCTTATTCACGGCACTAATGCCCGCAGCAGTATCGGGCTGCGCGCAAGTTCAGGTTGTATCCGTATGCGCGCCGCCGATATCAAAGCGCTGTTTACCCAGGTGGCGTGGGGCACGCGGGTGCAAATCATCAATGAACCGGTGAAATATTCCACGGAGCCGGACGGACGGCGCTACGTGGAAGTGCACCAGCCGCTCTCACGCAGCGATGCGGATAATCCGCAGACCATGCCCGTGGCGATTAACGCCGCTTTCGGACAGTTTATTGATGACGCAGGCACCGACGCGGTGGCGGTGGATAACGCGCTGACGCGCAGGGCGGGATATCCCGTTCAGGTGGATGCACACAGCACGACGCCTGCGCCCGTGACGACGATACAGAGCGTGAAAGCGGCTGTGATGCCGTCAGGCGGTGAGACGCTCTCTGACGCGGCAGAGCCCACAGCAGGGCGCGTAACGATTCAGTGATCGTGTCTGGCTGCAACCCGGTGATGGGGAAGTTTATGGCATCGGGTTTTGGTTATCAGTGCAGAGTGTAAAAACAGAAGAGGCGAGAGCAGGAGACAGGCAAAAAAAATGGCGCACAATGTGCGCCATTTTTCTTTCACACGGTACTATTACTTACGGTATTTAGTAGCCATGTTGTCCAGACGCTGGTTAGCGCGAGCTGCGTCGTCTTTAGCAGCCTGAACGTCGGAACGCATTGCGTTCACGTCGTTGCTCAGCTGGTCAACTTTAGCGTTCAGAGTCTGAACGTCAGAAGACAGCTGATCGATTTTAGCGTTGCTGGAGCAACCAGCCAGCAGAGTAGAACCCAGGATTACCGCGCCCAGTACCAGTTTAGTACGATTCATTATTAATACCCTCTAGATTGAGTTAATCTCCATGTAGCGTTACAAGTATTACACAAAGTTTTTTAGGTTGAGAATATTTTTTTGATGGGAATACGCTTAATTTTGATCGTTCGCTCAAAGAAGCATCGACCTTACGCGGATCATTAAAAAAATTGAGGGAAAACAGCTAACTTTCATCGGATTCATCTTAGAAAAAAACAATCTTAAATAGTGAAATCCGATTTGCTTTTTTATTCACAGCGTCTATTTAAGCCAAATTAAAAGGCGCCTCGCGGCGCCTTTTTTAATCATACATAAAAATAGGTGGATATTATTACAGGACGTGTACAGACGCGGTATTGGTCGTACCGCTCGGTACCAGTGCGCCAGAGACCATTACCACCACATCGCCTTTCTTCGCGAGACCACTTTCCAGTGCGGCATCTTTACCCAGACGATAGAAATCATCCGTAGAAGAGATCTCTTTCACCAGCTGCGGCACCACGCCTTTGCTCAGCACCAGCTGACGCGCGGTCAGTTCGTTGGTGGTCAGCGCAAGGATAGTCGCGTCCGGGAAGTATTTACGAACGGATTTCGCGGATTTACCGCCTTCGGTCGCCACCACGATCAGCGGTGCTTCCAGCTTCTCGGCCGTTTCTACCGCACCGCGGCAGACGGCTTCGGTGATGCGCAGTTTACGGCTGTCGTTGTTAAACTCCAGACGGCTGGTCATCACGCGGTCGGTGCGCTCGCAGATGGTCGCCATGATGGTTACTGCTTCCAGCGGATATTTGCCTTTTGCGGATTCGCCAGACAGCATCACGGCATCGGTGCCGTCGAGAATGGCGTTCGCCACGTCGCCTGCTTCAGCGCGGGTCGGACGCGGGTTCTTAATCATGGAATCCAGCATCTGCGTTGCGGTGATAACGACTTTACGCGCGCGGATACATTTTTCGATCATCATCTTCTGCGCGAAGATCACTTCTTCTACCGGGATTTCCACGCCCAGGTCGCCACGCGCGACCATGATGCCGTCAGACGCTTCGAGGATGTCGTCGAAGTTGTTCAGGCCTTCCTGGTTTTCGATTTTGGAGATGATCTGGATGTGCTCGCCGCCGTGCGCTTTCAGGTGCTGGCGAATTTCTTCGACGTCAGAGCGTTTACGAATAAAGGAGGCCGCCACAAAGTCAACGCCCTGCTCGCAGCCGAAAATCAGATCTTTCTTGTCTTTCTCAGCAAGCGCTGGCAGCGCGATGGAAACGCCCGGCAGGTTAACGCCTTTGTTTTCACCCAGATCGCCGTTGTTCAGCACTTTACAGATGACTTTGTTACCTTCGATGGCCGTCACTTCCATGCCGATCAGGCCGTCATCCACCAGCACGGTGTTGCCGACGGAAAGGTCTTTGGTGAAGCCTTCGTAGGTCACCGCAACAATTTCGCTGTTGCCGACAACGGATTTGTCGGTGGTAAAGGTAAAGGTCTGGCCCGCTTTCAGGGAGACGTCGTTGCCGCCTTCCAGTTTGATGGTGCGGATTTCCGGGCCTTTCGTGTCCAGCAGAATGGCGGCTTGCTTGCCGGTTTTCGCGAGAACATTGCGCAGGTTTTTGATGCGCTGACCGTGTTCTTCGTAATCGCCGTGGGAGAAGTTAAGGCGCATCACGTTCATGCCCGCGTCGAGCATTTTGGTCAGCATTTCTTCGGATTCGGTTTTCGGGCCGATGGTGCAAACAATTTTCGTCTTTTTCATGACAGTCTTAATCTTTAGTTGAAGGATATGGAAATCATGCCCTGCGGCGTACTCTGCCGTTTGGGTAAACTTGTGTTGCGAAAGTTGTGATGCCACAGCCTAAGGATAGGTGACATCAAAAAAGCGTGCAGGAGAAAGTGTGCTTGTGGTTCAGCCAGGCGGCGAGTGAGCGATTGTTCGACGGTAAAGGCGATATCCAATGTGCTGAAACCATTCAAGTTAGAATGCCCGCATTATAGCTTCCACCAGGACAGAAAGGAATTAAAAACGCTGTTTCATAATGGAAAAGCTGCCACCGCTTCGTTTCTGTTACTTACCCGTTAAGGAAGGATGACAAAACGTTATAGGCGCGTCGTTATTGTACAAGTGTCTTGTGAATGCGCTCGCAATTATAAAACAACACGCTCAAAATATATTCATCAGCCCAAAACGTTTCGGAATATCTATTATCGTTTATGTATTAGTCCTAAAAATCATTATTCGCATAAGATTTCAGTCGTGGGTGTTTATTTTTTATTCATTAATTAATGGCTGTCAGTAACCAATCCCTACTAATATCTGTCTTAAGAAAAAGCCTATAGCTTCCGGTTGTCCTATTGAAATCCTTCAAAGAATATGTTTTTAGCGCCTGGCTTGTCGCCCGGTTAATATATTCTCCCTACCCGAAAATAGCCTGATCTGCGTATTGCAAGGTAAGGATAATCCTAAAAGAGTGTCTCTATAGCAGAGCTAAATGCTTGTAAAGTTTAGCTTTAGTGAAAAGTCACTCGGGGTGGCATTTCTTCATCTATATGATTTAAAAGGATTTTTATATTTGGTAAAAATTTGCAATAAGTAACGATGTAGCTACACTAAAACCAGCTTTAAGATGGCTCAAGGAACGGTAAAGATGTCGGATAAATAACTGTCTCGGGCAACAGCGCGCCGAGAGTTGACGTGTGTCTGAAACACGTTGGGTTAATTATTTAATAGCAACATAACCCTGATACTGATAATTAAGGTAGGTATGGCGATGACGCTTTCTTCATCTGCCAGTAATGGCTACGCCTTTATTTTACCCCCGGAAATACCCACACAGCAGGGTCCGGAAGGCATTTTGTACGATTTCAATGACGGCGCCAGACTGCTGCTTCCCGCAGGTGACTGGCGCGTCGAAATAAGCGATGACGAAACGGGAAATATACTTTTTGCGAGTGATATCGCCGAAGGCTGGGTAATTAGTACCAAGAAATACTATGTCCCGTTTCGGTTACAGGTCTGGAAAAAAGGGCAGAGCGAACCGCTGCTCGACCACGCGCTCGATATGCGCGACAAACCGGTGCTGATCTCCTTTCCCACCGGCACGCTGGGCGATCTTGTGGGATGGGTGCCCTATGCCGAACGCTTTCGTCAGACTTACGGCTGCCAGGTGGAATGCACGATGGCGCAGCCGATTATCGATCTTTTCGCGCCCGTCTACCCACAGTTGCAGTTTTACGCACCGGAGAACTGGGCAAGCCAGCGGACGCACCGCGAGCCGCCTTACGCGACCTGGCGCGTCGGGCTGTTCTTTCAGGGCGATCTCGACAAGCAGCCGTTTGATTTTCGCGCGGTCGGGTTGCACCGCACGGCAGGCCATATTCTGGGCGTCGACCCGAGCGAAATCGTCCCCGATCTGCGCGTCCATTCGCCGCGCCAGATAGCCGAACCCTATGTCTGTATCGCCACGCAATCCACCAGCCAGGCCAAGTTCTGGAATAACGGCACCGGCTGGCATGAGGTGATCGAATTTCTGAAAGCGCAGGGCTACCGCGTGCTGTGCATCGACAAAGAGCGTGTTGTCGGGCGCGGCTATGTCTGGAACAAAATCCCCCACGGTGCGGAAGATTTCACCGGCAACCTGCCGCTGCGCGACCGCGTGGCGCTGCTCGAACACGCAGAGTTTTTCATCGGCCTCGGCAGCGGTCTTTCCTGGCTTGCCTGGGGCTGTCGCATTCCGGTGGTGCTGATTAGCGGTTTCAGTCTGCCGGCCAGCGAGTTTTATACCCCCTGGCGCGTCATCAACACCCACGTCTGCAACGGCTGCTGGGATGACGTGCGGCTTAATTTTGATCATCAGGACTATTTCTGGTGTCCGCGCCACAAAGGCACGGACCGGCAGTACGAGTGCACGCGTTTTATCACGGGTAAACAGGTGATTGGCCACTTGCGTCGGCTGATCTCCCTGAAAAGCAACCCATTCGACATCAAAACAACAGCATTGGCAGACCCAAATCAGCATGCCGCATAACGGCGTCTGAGCGGGTTTCGAGGGCATCAATATGAAGAGAAGTCTTAATTGCAGTTACCGGCTGGTGTGGAGTGAAGTCCAGCGCGCGTTTATTGTGGTCTCCGAGCTCACGCGAGCGAAGGGCAAACGCGCCAGCGGGGCGGTGTTGTTGACGGCAGCGGTAGGGAGTTCGCTTGCCAGCGGCGGCGCGTTCGCGTTCACGCCCGATGTCACCTCGTCGGTACAGGATGAGCTGGTGCAGAACGGCACCCAGCAGGTTCTGGTCGGCGGGACGACGACAAATCATATTATCGGCGCGCAGGGCAATCAGATTGTCGCAGGCGGGCTGACACAGAAAACCACGCTGAATGATGGCGGTGTTCAGATTGTTCGCCAGCAGGGCGTGGCGAACGGCACTGTCATCAATGACGGTTTGCAGTTCGTGGAAAAAGACGGCCAGGCGCAGAGAACGGTTGTTCTCGAGGGTGGCGTACAACAGGTAGCCGGTTCAGCGGTGCATACCGTCGTCGGCAATGGCGGCGAGCAACATGTACAGGCGAGCGGCACGGCAACCACCACCATTATCAATAATGGCGGTACGCAGTCGGTTGACGGCACGTCCATCTCCGCCGTGGTCAACGACGGGGGCCATCAGCTGGTGGAGCGCGGCGGTTATGCCCGTAACACCACCGTCAATAATGGCGGCGTGCAGTATGTCAGCGCGGGCGGTTCGTCCTCTGACGGCGTGATCTTTGGCGGCGGCATTCAGCAGGTCTCCGGCACTGCGTCCGGCACCAGCATCAACGACGGCGGCAGCCAGCAGGTCCAGGTTGGTGGTCAGTCCCGCGATGCACAAATCAACAATCGCGGCACCCAGGCCGTTGACGGCACGGCGATTTCCGCCATCGTCAAAGACGGCGGTACTCAGATAGTCAACCGTGGCGGCCTTGCGAAAAACACCCAGGTGAACAGCGGCGGCCTGCAGCATGTGTCGCTCGGCGGCGCGTCTGCCGATGCCCATCTTTTCGGCGGCACGCAACAGCTGGCGGGTACGGCGTCAAACACCCAGATCGACGCCGGTGCACAGCAGCATATCGAAGCGACCGGGCTTTCCGTGAGCGCGACGGTCAACAGCGGCGGTCTGCAGAATGTCGACGGCACGGCCAACTACGCCACTATCAAAGACGGCGGTGTGCAACTGGTGCAGACCGGCGGTCATGCCAACAGCACCGTGGTGCGCGACGGCGGCATTCAGGACGTGGCCCTCGGCGGTTCGGCGTCTGACTCCATTCTTCTCGGCGGCACGCAGCAGCTCGCGGGCAACGCGGGCGGCACCATCATTGGCGATGGCGGCGTACAGCATGTGAAAACCGGCGGTTCGGCGTCCGGTTCGCTGATTAACGCAGGCGGCCTGCAGCGCGTCGACGGGACCGCGAAAGACACGACCATCAATGACAAAGGCATCCAGCTGGTCAACAGCGGCGGCCTTGCGGACAACACCGCGGTTCACAGCGGCGGTCTGCAATACATCGCTCAGGGCGGCGCGGCGTCTGAAGGCACCGTTTTTGGCGGCGGTATTCAGCAGGTTTCCGGCATGGCGTCCGGTACCAGCGTGAACGACGGCGGTTCCCAGCAGGTGCAGGTGACCGGTAAAGCGATCGGCACCCAGATCAACAATCGCGGTACCCAGGCCGTTGACGGCACGGCAATCTCCGCCGTGGTGAAAGAGGGCGGTACCCAGATCGTCAACAAGGGCGGTCTCGCGAAAGATACCCAGGTCAACAGCGGCGGCCTGCAGCATGTGTCGCTCGGCGGCGCGTCTGCCGATGCGCATCTCTTTGGCGGCACGCAGCAGCTCGCGGGCACCGCGTCTAACACGCAGATTGACGCTGGCGGCGAACAGCATATCGAAGCGACGGGCCTTTCTGTCAGCGCGACGGTCAACAGCGGCGGCCTGCAAAACGTGGACGGCACCGCGAATTTCGCCACCGTGAACGACGGCGGCACCCAGCTGATTCAGACCGGCGGCCACGCCAACAGCACCGTGGTGCGCAGCGGCGGCGTGCAGGATGTGAAACTCGGCGGCGCGGCCTCGGGCTCCATCCTGCTTGGCGGCACCCAGCAACTGGCGGGTACGGCGGGCGACACCATCATCGGCGACGGCGGCGTGCAGCATGTGCAGGTGGGCGCGAATGCCTCCGGCACGCTCATTAACGCAGGCGGTCTGCAGCGCGTCGACGGTACTGCAAAAACCACCACCATCAACGATAAAGGCATCCAGCTCGTTAACCGCGGCGGCAAAGCGGACAGCACGGCGATCAACAGCGGCGGCCTGCAGTATGTGGCAGAAGGCGGCTCCGCCTCTGACAGCGTCGTCTTCGGCGGCGGCATCCAGCAGGTTTCCGGCAACGCATCCGGCACCAGCGTGAACGACGGCGGCTCGCAGCAGGTGCAGGTGACAGGCCAGGCGACCGGCACGCAAATCAACAATCGCGGTACTCAGGCTGTTGACGGCACGGCGATTTCCGCCATCGTCAAAGACGGCGGCACCCAGATTGTTAACAGCGGCGGCCTGGCGAAAAACACCCAGGTCAACAGCGGCGGTCTGCAACACGTCTCCGTGGGCGGCGCCTCTGCCGACGCGCATCTGTTTGGCGGCACGCAGCAGCTCGCGGGCACCGCGTCTAATACCCAGATCGATGCCGGTGCGGAGCAGCATATCGAAGCGACCGGTAAATCGGTTAGCGCGACCGTTAACAGCGGCGGCCTGCAGAATGTTGATGGTACCGCCAACTACGCGACCATCAACGACGGCGGCGTACAGCTGGTGCAGAACGGCGGCCACGCCAACAGCACCGTGGTGCGCAGCGGCGGCGTTCAGGATGTGAAACTGGGCGGCGCGGCGTCTGATTCCGTGCTGCTCGGCGGCATTCAGTCGGTCTCCGGTACGGCGGGTCGTACCGTTATCGGTCAGGGCGCTATTCAGCATGTGAAAACCGGCGGTCTGGCTTTCGCATCGCTGGTGAACGCGGGCGGTTTGCAACGCGTTGACGGCACGGCCACCTCGGCGGTCGTGAATAAAGACGGCATTCAGCTCGTCAACAGCGGCGGTCTGGCGCGTGCCACCACGGTCAACAGTGGCGGGCTTGAGCATATTAACTTCGGCGGCGCGTCGTCCGATGGCGTTATCTTCGGCGGCGGCGCTCAGGTGGTTGCGGGCATGGCGTCCGGTACCAGCATCAGCGACGGCGGTGTTCAGCTCGTTACCAAAACCGGCATGGCGAACGATACCCACGTGAACCGCGGCGGCGTACAGAGCGTCGACGGTACCGTGACGTCCGCGGTCGTGAAAGATGGCGGTACGCAGATTATCAACAATGGCGGCCTGGCGCGCGGATCTATCGTCACCAGCGGCGGCCTGCAACACATCAACAAAGGCGGCGCGTCGTCTACTGCGAAAATCTTCGCAGGCGGCACCCAGGTGGTGGCGGGTACGGCGTCCGGCACCAGCATTGGCGACCGTGGCACGCAGCTCGTGCAGGAAACCGGGAAAGCGGTGGACGCGCAAATCAACCAGGGCGGCACCCAGGCGGTTGACGGCACGGCTATCTCTGCGGTCATCAACGACGGCGGCCTGCAAATCGTGAATGTGGGCGGTCTGGCGGCGGGCTCTATCGTTCACAGCGGCGGCGTCCAGCACGTGAAACTGGGCGGCGCGGCGTCTGACGGCACCGTCTTTGGCGGCGGCACGCAGCTGGTTGAAGGCACCGCGTCCGGCACCAGCATCAGCGACGGCGGCGTGCAGCTCATCATGGCGAGCGGTCACGCGAAAGGCACGCTGGTCAACAGCGGCGGCGTCCAGCGCGTCGATGGTCAGTCGTTCGACGCGGTTGTTAACAACGGCGGGCAGCAGATTGTCGACCCGTACGGCTGGTCGCGCAGCACCGTGATTAACGCCGGCGGCACCCAGATTTTGGCTAACTCGGCGGTCGCTATCTCTACCGTGATGAACGGCGGCGAGCAGCACGTCAACAACGGCGCGCAGGCGCTGGCGACCCGTCTGCTGGGCGGCACGCAGAACATCGGCAGCGGCGGTAAAGCCTTCGACACCCGTGTTGAGAAAGGCGGCGTTCAGAACGTTAATTCCGGCGGTTACACCTACGGCGGCACCATCGCCACGGGCGGCAGAGAAAACGTCTTTACCGGCGGCACCACCGATATGACAACGGTGGAAGGCACGCAGATTGTGGACGGCCACTCCATCGTGACCATTCTGCAAAACAACGGCTACCAGCGCGTGAACAAAGACGCTCTGGCGGACGTGACGATGGTCTTCGACAACGGCGTGATGGATGTTTACGGGACGTCTATCGGCTCCGAACTGTATGAGAATGGCGAACAGCGCGTGTATGCAGGCGCGAACGTCACCTCAACCTGGCTGAACGACGATGCGAAACAGACCGTCTACAACGGCGCGGTGGTTACCGAAACCAATAACCGCGGCGGCGAGCAAAACCTGCTGAGCGGCGGTCGCGCCGTGAACACCAGTATGGATACCGGCGCTGTCCAGAACATCGGCGCGGGCGCTACGGCTGAGAATACCGTGCTGATTAACGGCTCCGTACAGAACGTGCGCGGTACCGCTGACGGCGCTGAACTCGCGGCTGACGCGGTGCAGAACGTCTACCGCGGCGGTGTGGCGAAAAACACCAGCCTGTATGGCCGCACTGCGCAGAATATCTACAACGGCGGCCAGGCTTTCAATACCAATATTGAATACGGCGGCGTTCAGAACGTGTTGACCGGCGGTACGGCGACCAGCACCACCATCAATCTGGGCGGTACGCAGAACGTCAACAGCGGCGGTACGGTGATTTCGACCATCATCAAGGCGGGCGGGATCCAGAACGTCAATGAAGGCGGTATTGTCATCGACAACACCGTGGTGGGCGATCAGGTCGTCAATAACGGCGGTACGGTGGCGTCTTCCACCGTCAGCGAAAACGGCAGCCAGAGCGTGACGCTGGGCGGTACGGCTATCGCGACCACCGTGACCAAAGGCGGCGTACAGTACATCCGTAAAGGCGGTGTCGCCGACCAGACCATCATTCACCAGGGCGGTATGCTGGCGGTGGCGGATGCGGCCGAAGCGACCAACATCGATCTTAACAGCGGCGCGGGCATTATCGCCGGCACCGACACAACGGTTAACGGCACCAACGCGCTGGGTCAGTTCTCTATCGCGAACAAACTGGCGAACAGCGTACTGCTGGAAGGCGGCGGCGTGCTGACTGTTGCAGCAGACGGTATCGCCAACAACACCGTGGTGCAGGATGGCGGTAAACTCAACGTGGCGGATGGCGGTATCCTGACCGGCACCACCGCGCTGAAAGATGGCTCGGCCATCGCGGGCAACGTCACCAATACCGGCAAGCTGAGCGTGACCACCGATAAGAGCGACAACACCATTGCCGCGAATATCAACGGCACCGGCAGCCTGTACAAAGACGGCGACGGCAAACTGACCGTCAGCGGTATTCTGAAGCAGACCGGCGGCACCTGGCTGCAGAGCGGTACGCTGGTATTCAGCGGCCTCGAAGCGGTGACGGACGTTATCGCGCAGCTTGGCACCTCGCTGCAACTGACCAACGGCACCTCGCTCACCGGTATGATTGACCCGACCGATCTGACCGTTGATGCTGGCTCCACCTGGCTGATGACCGGCAACTCGTTGCTGGACAACCTGACGCTTGGCGGCTCCATCGATTATCAGGCACCGACGGGCGCGTTTGTTCCGAAAACCCTGACGGTCACCAGTCTGACGGGTAACGGCGGCACCATCACGCTGAATACCCTGTTCCAGGGCGGTACGGCGACCACCGACAGCCTGATCCTCGACGGCGGCACCGCGACCGGCAACACCCGCATCGCTATCCGTAATCAGGGCGGTCTGGGCGCGCGCACCACCGGCGACGGCATCCAGGTTGTGAATGCCATCAACGGTGCGACCACCACCGACGATGCGTTCAGCCTTGCCAACAACCTGCAGGCGGGGGCGTATAACTACAGCCTGCGTCAGGGCGCTGGCAACGAAAGCTGGTATCTGACGACCGCGTCCGGTAGCGGCGATGAAAACGGCCCGCAGAACTACCGTTCAGCCATGTATCTCTACACCTCGCTGTATGCGCAGGCGATGGACTACGACAGCGCGCTGCTTGGCTCGCTCGACAGCCGTCGCTACGCGGCACGCAGCCCGTCTGAAGATGGCAGCAATCTGTGGGCGCGCTTCCAGGCAGGCCAGCTGAGCCACGATCATGGCGGTGCGGATCTGCGTAACGGCAACACGCCGGAAAGCAAAGGCGGCTACACCTTCCTGCAGATCGGTAGCGATCTGTGGAGAGGCCAGGCATCCTCGATGGAATGGGGTGTCGGCATCTACGGTGCGGCAGGTCTGTCGGCTATCGACGTTCAGCGCAGCGAGAAATCGAAAGCGGGTACGGTGCGTGACGACGCGTACAGCGCCGGTCTGTATGTCAACGGCGTGCATGAGAGCGGCTGGTGGGTTGATGTGGTGGCGCAGGGTACGCGTCATAACTTCGATACCAACCCGCGCGACGGCGACGGCATGAAAACGCACGGCTGGGGCTATGTCGGCTCCTTCGAAACCGGTCTGCCGTTTGATATCGGCAGCGGCCTGGTGCTCGAACCGCAGGTGCAATACCAGTACCGCGGCGTGAACCTGAAAGATGGTAACGACGATGCTGCTGATGTGCAGTTCGGCGACGGCCACAGCCAGCAGGTGCGTGCCGGTCTGCGCTTTGGCAACAACGCGACGCTGAAAGAGAGCGGCAACCCGCCGCCGGTAAGCTGGTGGGTGCGTCCGTCCTTTATCCAGACGTTTGACTCCAAAGGCGACGTTAACGTGAGCGCGCCGGGTGTGGCAGGCAGCGAGGTCTCCTTCAATCCGGATCAGGACGGCACCGCCGCCGCGCTGGATGTGGGTATCGACGGCCAGATCCGCGACAACGTGACGCTGGGCGTTCGCGCCGGTTACACCAAAACCATCGACGACGCCGGTACCGGCGGCTACGGTGGCCAGGTGACGCTGAAAGTCAGCTTCTGATAACAGGCAATGAGGACAGCCGCCCCACACGGGGCGGCTTTTTTTTTGCGTGTAATAAAGGAAGAGGAATGGATGTGATGGCGGCATCAGCGTCACGTGGTTCGTAGGGTGGGTAAGCGAAGCGCACCCACCGTTTTTTTAACCCGCCACAAAACAAACGGTAAGGTGATGGTTTTATTCCGGCTCAAAAAAAAACGGCCCATCAGGGCCGATTTTCCGCCGGGAGCCGGGATTGCAAAGGGGGCGGCGGCGAGCCCCCTTTGCACGTTCGCGTGAAACGAGCATCCATATAAAGGGAACATTATGGCGAACGGAACGTGTTCACCGTCCTTGTATATATCACCCGGCCCAGGCGTTCTCCATAATGCTGGATGGCGGGTGCGCGTTGCTTACCCGCCCTACGATATTGGGCCGCACGTTAGATGTAAGGTGGGTAAGCGAAGCGCACCCACCGTGTTTGCGGCGAAACGGCGAAGCCGATTTTTTTAAGCCGGAGCAAAACCACCAACATCGGTGCCGCGTGGTTTGTAGGGTGGGTAAGCGAAGCGCACCCACCGTGTCAATTACACTCTCAACATAACAATCACACGCCCAGCCGGTCCCGCAGGCTGTAATATGCGGCGCCCATCGCGGTAAACGGGATCTGGAACGAACGCCCGCCGGGGAACGGATAATGCGGCAGCGTCGCGAACGCATCGAAACGCTCGGCGTCGCCGCGCAGCACCTCGGAGATAAGCTTGCCGGCAAGGTGCGTACAGGTCACCCCGTGGCCGCTGTCGCCCTGCATATAATAAATGTTGTTCTCAAGCCGCCCGAACTGCGGCATGCGCGAGAGCGTCAGCAGGAAATTCCCCGTCCAGCGATAATCGATCTTCACGCCTTTCAGCTGCGGGAACGTCTTCAAAAGCTTCGGCATAATCAGCCGGTCAATGTCATCCGGGTCGCGCGCGCCGTAGACCACGCCGCCGCCGTAGAGCAGGCGGTTATCCGCCGTCAGCCGGTAATAATCGAGCAGATAGTTGCAGTCCTCGACGCAATAATTGTTCGGCAGCAGCGACGCCGCCACGTCCGGGGCCAGCGGCTCGGTCGTCACCACCTGCGTGCCGCACGGCATACTGCGCCGCGCGAGCGCAGGCTCAAGACGCGTGCCGAGATAGGCGTTGCCCGCCACAATCACATAGCGCGCTGTCACCTGGCCCTGCGCGGTTTTGACCACGGCAGGCTCGCCGTGCGTAATACTCACCGCCGCCGACTGCTCGAAAATCTTACCGCCGAGCGAGCGAATCGCCTCCGCCTCGCCGAGCGCCAGGTTTAACGGATGAATATGGCCGCCATTGTGGTCGAGCAGCGCGCCGGTATAACGCTGGCTCGCGATTTCTCCGCGCACCGCGTCGGCGTCCAGCAGCTCAAGACCGTTATTGCCGTAGCGCTCCCAGCTGGCCTTTTGCTCCATCAGCCCGAGATACTGCTTACGGTTCAGCGCCACAAACATCCCGCCGGGGCGGTAGTCGCACTGAATGTCATAACGCTTAATGCGCTCGCGGATGATTTCACCGCCTTCAAACATCATGCTGCCAAGCATCCGCGCCGTTTCTGCGCCGTAGCGCGCTTCGATAACGTCAATATCGCGGCTGTACGAGTTCACCACCTGGCCGCCGTTGCGCCCGCTCGCGCCAAACCCAATCCGCGCGGCCTCCAGCAGCACCACGTCATAGCCTTGCTCCACCAGATGCAGCGCCGAAGAAAGCCCGGTATAGCCGCCGCCGACAATACAGACATCGCACTGGAGCGATTCTGTAAGCGTCGGGAAGGGCGCATGCGGATTGGCGCTTGCGGCGTAGTAGCTGTTTACATGTTCAGTCATGATTGTGCTCCAGGCTCATCCAGATGGTTTTCAGTTCGGTGAATTTTTCCAGCGCGTGCAGCGATTTATCGCGCCCATTGCCGCTCTGCTTATAGCCGCCGAACGGTACGGTCATATCGCCGTCGTTATAGTTATTGATAAAGACGGAACCCGCCTTCAGCCGCCGGGCCATACGATGGGCGCGTGAGAGCGAGCGGGTCCAGACGGCGGCACCGAGCCCGTAGTCGCTGTCGTTGGCGAGCCGCAGCGCTTCCTCTTCGCCGGTAAAGGTCGTGACCGCCAGTACCGGGCCGAAAATCTCCTCGCGGGCGACGCGCATCTGGTTATCCACATCGGTAAAAATCGTCGGGCCAACGCAGGCCGGGTGCGGCTGCGCGCGGCCATCGAGCCACAGCGTCGCGCCCTGCGCCTGGCCAAGCTCAATATAGCGACGCACGCTGGCGGCGTGATCGTCATCTATCAGCGTGCCCATGGTGGTCTGCGGGTCGAGCGGATCGCCTGGCGTAAAGCTCTGCGCATGTGCTTTCACGCGCGCCAGAAACGCGTCTTTAATGGAGGCTTCCACCAGCAGGCGCGTACCGGCGATGCAGACCTGGCCCTGGTTATAGAAAATCCCGGCGGCGGCCGACGCCGCGGCCTGGTCGAGATCCGGGCAATCGGCGAAGACGATATTAGCGCTCTTGCCGCCCGCTTCGAGCCAGACGCGCTTCATGTTCGATTCGCCCGCGTCTTTAAGGAGCTGTTTGCCGGTGCGGGTGGAGCCGGTAAAGGTCATCACGTCCACATCCGGGTGCAGCGAGAGCGCCTGGCCCGCCTCGTGGCCAAAGCCCGGTATTACGTTCAGCACGCCATCCGGCAGCCCCGCTTCACGCGCAAGCCCCGCAAGGCGCAGCGCCGAGAGCGGCGATTTCTCAGAGGGTTTGAGCACCACGCTGTTACCGGCGGCAAGCGCCGGGCCAAGCTTCCAGCAGGCGAGCAGCAGCGGGAAATTCCACGGCACGACCGCCGCCACCACGCCGACCGGCTCTCGCACGATCATCGCAAGCGACGCGTTATCGGTGGGTGCCACCTCGCCATAGAGTTTATCGACCGCTTCGGCGTACCAGCGCAGCGCGCGGGCCGCGCCTGGAATATCATCACGCAGGCTATGGCGAATCGGTTTACCGGTGTCGAGCGACTCCAGCAGCGCCAGCTCCTCGTGATGCTGCTCCATTAGCGCGGCCAGGCGCATGAGCACCGCTTTGCGCGCAGCGGGTGCCGCCTGCGACCAGTCGCCGCGCTCGAACACCGCACGGGCGCTCGCCACCGCGGCGTCCACGTCGCGCTTCGCCCCGCGCGCCACTTCGGCAAGTGGCTCGCCGGTGGCCGGGTTGAGTATGCTAAAAGTGTCGCCGCTGGCAGCCGCCCGGTAGTCGCCCTGATAAAATAGCCGGCCTTCGATGGTCAGCCGCGCCGCCTTATTCTGCCAGTAGGTTAAATCGTGAAATTCCATAGCCTCTCCTGTGATTACAAAGGGTTAGCGCGTGTAAGGCGGCGGTTCCGCCTGAATTTTTGACGCAGAAGCCCGCAGGCGAAAAAAAGCCCGTTTAGCTCAGGTCAGATGCGGCCCGTGTCAGGCGCGCCCGGCGTCTTCTTCCAACCGAACGCGCTGAACGGTTATCAGAAGGTGGTGGGCGTGTGCGCGCTGATGATGCGACAGATCCCGGCCGAGGTATTGCTGAAGCTGTGAGGTATGCCGGTATTGATGGCATAGCTCTGGCCTGCGGTCAGGTGGAACGTCTGGCCGTTAACGGTCAGCACGATTTCCCCTTCCAGCAGGGTGCCAATCTCTTCACCCTGGTGTTTGATCCTCTCCCCGGTCGTGGTGCCGGGCTGGTACGTTTCAAACAGCATCGCCAGCGTGCGATGCGGATTCCCGTTATGAATCAGCTTCATCGAGACGCCCTGGCTGCCTATCTCAATCAAATCTTCCTGATTGATGACGACCTGCGGTTCGTCCGGTTTTTCTGGTTCGGCAAAAAATTCCGACAGCGAGAGCCCGTACACCTTCAGCAGCTTTTGCAGCGTGCTGATGGCCGGACTCACTTTGTCCTGTTCAATGGTGCTGATAGCGCTGTGCGTAAGCCCGGAAAGTTCAGCGACGCGGCGCTGCGACAAACCCAGTTGCTGGCGGATCTGCGCTAAACGCTTCCCCGGCGCCAGGGTGACATCGCTCATAGAGTCTCTTCCTTCATAGTAACGTCAGGCGGGTCGGGGCTTTTCAGCCCGAAACCCCCGACAGGCGGTAATAAAACCTTCAAACAACAGCCGCGAGAGTGCGTACTCGCTGCTGTTCCATTCCGGGTGCCACTGCACCCCCAGTGCAAACGGGTGATCGATAACGCTTGCGGCTTCCACAAGGCCATCCGGCGAGCGCGCTTCCACGCGCAGCCGCGTGCCCAGCGTGCGGGCGCCCTGGCCATGCAGCGAATTTACCCAAAACGTGTTGCAGCCCGGTATCAGTTTGCCAAGAAGCCCCCCCGGCACTACCTGCACCTCGTGAGAGGGCGCGTACTGCTGGTCCAGCGGCAGTTCAGGATCTTCGCGGTGTTCCAGCAGTTCCGGCTCGTCAAACAGCCGACGATACAGCGTCCCCCCGGTGGCGACAACCAGTTCCTGAAGCCCGCGACAGATGGCGAAAAGGGGAATGCGCCTTTCCAGCGCGCGCTCTATCAGCGCGATGCTCAGAGTGTCCCGCCCGGGATCGGCGGCAGGCTCATCGCCGTTTTCACCATACAGGTGCGGCTGAACGTTGCTGGGGCTGCCCGGCAGCATAAGGCCGTCAAGTTCAGCGAGTAGCTGATCGAGAAGAACAGACTCAGCGACGATATGAGGCAGGGGCACCGGCAAGCCGCCAGCGTTCAGCACGGCGTTAATGTACTTCTCTTGTAACGTCTGGCTTGGGTGCCCCTTGATACTGTTTCTGCACATCACGACGCCTATCATCGGCCTGTTAAATATAATGCCCATACTGTCCTCTCGCGCTGGTCTAAATTCTGCACAAACGCTACGTTTGCACCGCCTTCTGTTCAATATTTTCTCAATCTAGCAGCGCTGTAACCAAAATTCAAACGAGATTTAACATTTGAAAAACATTTCTGTTGCATCTAGATTCTAAAAGTGGAAATTATATCGAACGGTCTGATTGCGGGACCGGCATCTGCAACAACGGCGGTGAATCATGGAAACCAATATCGTGGAAGTAGAAAATTTTGTGCATCACAGTGAAGAGAGGCGAACCAGTGCGTTTGCCCGCGAAGTGAATGCCTATCTTGAGCGTTACCCGTTGACCGAGTATGTCGACGTAATGCTGACGGATCTCAACGGCTGTTTTCGCGGCAAACGCATCCCTGTGGCGGGTCTTTTAAAAGTCGAGAAAGGCTGTTATTTCCCGGCTTCGGTCTTTGCGATGGATATTCTGGGCAACGTGGTGGAAGAGGCGGGACTGGGGCAGGATCTCGGCGAGCCGGACCGCCGCTGCGTGCCGGTACTGGGAAGCCTGGTGCCGTCCGCCACCGACCCGGAGTATCTCGGCCAGCTTCTGCTGACCATGCAGGACGAAGATGGTACTCCCTTTGACGTTGAGCCGCGCAACGTGCTGAACCGGCTCTGGCAGCAGCTGCGCCAGCGCGGTCTGCACCCCGTGGTAGCGGTAGAGCTGGAGTTCTATCTCATTGACCGCCAGCGTGACGCCGAAGGCTATCTCCAGCCGCCGTGCGCGCCCGGCACTCAGGATCGCAACACGCAAAGCCAGGTCTATTCAGTCGATAATCTTGATCGCTTCGCTGATGTGTTAAGCGATATCGACGAGCTGGCGCGTATGCAGCAGATCCCCGCCGACGGCGCGGTGGCGGAAGCCTCGCCGGGCCAGTTTGAAATCAACCTGCACCATACCGATAACGTCTTACAGGCGTGCGATCACGCGCTGGCGCTCAAGCGTCTCGTGCGCCTGGTAGCCGAAAAACACGGCATGCAGGCCACCTTTATGGCTAAACCCTATGAAGAGCACGCCGGTAGCGGAATGCACATCCATATCAGCATCGTTGATGATAATGGGCAGAATGTGCTGGCGCTTCCCGACGGTGACGATTCCGCGCTGCTTAAGCAGGCGCTCGCCGGGATGATCGACATGATGCCCGCTTCGATGGCGCTGCTTGCGCCAAATGTTAACTCCTACCGCCGTTTCCAGCCGGGGATGTATGTCCCGACTCAGGCCTCGTGGGGCCACAACAACCGCACCGTCGCGTTGCGCATTCCCTGCGGCGATCGCGACAGCCACCGCGTGGAATATCGCGTGGCGGGCGCGGATGCGAACCCTTATCTCGTGATGTCTGCGGTACTTGCAGGTATAGTGCACGGCCTGGAAAACGACTTACCGCTGCCAGAGGCGGTGGAGGGCAACGGTCTGGAGCAGGAAGGAGCGCCGTTTCCTATCCGCCAGAGCGACGCCCTGTATGAATTCCAGGTTCATCCGGCGATGCGCGAGCGGCTGGGCGCGCGTTTTTGCGAGGTGTTTCACGCCTGCAAGAACGACGAGCTTATCCAGTTTGAGCGGCTCATCACCGAAACGGAAATTGAGTGGATGCTGAAAAACGCCTGACGGCTGGCCTGAAACTTTCACCCGCTTTATGGCAGGCGGGCGTTATCCAGGCTACAGGTTGTTAATACCCAAAGCGGATTCAGTACGCACCATGCCGCGCCACAGAAGGCCGCGGCAAAAGCTCGCCGGGCCTGTTGCGCCGGCTTTTCCGGTGTCGCGTGAAGGATTAGCGCGCGACAGCGGTTTACAGACGACGTTCAGGATACGTTACGAGGATATTGAGATGGTGCCACTTTATGTCTGTCCGCTGCGCGCGGGCACCCGCCTGAGCCGCAGTAACTACGGGCCCGCGCCCGAGGCATTGCTTCATCCGCGTTTTCAGCGCGCGTCACGACGACTCCCTCCGGCCTCTGTTTCGCGACGAATCACAGAGACGAAAGGGGGAACGCGCGATGGCGATTAACTACGATCTCAACGTTGCCGCGGCGCGTCCGCAGCTGCGCAAATCGCTCAAACTCTGGCAGGTGGTGATGATGGGCCTGGCCTATCTGACCCCGATGACCGTGTTCGACACCTTCGGCATTGTATCCGGTATCAGCAACGGCCACGTGCCAGCCTCTTATTTGCTGGCGCTGGCGGGCGTGCTGTTTACCGCCATCAGCTACGGCAAACTGGTCAAGCGCTTTCCGACGGCAGGCTCTGCCTATACCTACGCCCAGCAGGCGATTAACCCGCACGTCGGGTTTCTGGTGGGCTGGTCGTCGCTGCTCGATTATCTGTTCCTGCCGATGATCAACGTGCTGCTGGCGAAGCTCTATCTCTCCGCGATGTTCCCCGACGTGCCGCAGTGGATCTGGGTGGTGCTTTACGTGGGCATCATGACGCTCGCGAACCTGAAAAGCGTCAATCTGGTGGCGAATTTCAACACGCTGTTTGTGACGGTGCAGGTGGCCATCATCGTGGTGTTTATTTTCCTGGTGATCCACGGTCTGCATAAAGGCGAGGGGACGGGCACCATCTGGTCGGTACAGCCGTTTGTCAGTGAAAACGCGCAGCTGTTGCCGATTATCACCGGGGCGACCATCGTCTGTTTTTCGTTTCTCGGATTCGACGCGGTGACGACGCTTTCAGAAGAGACGCCGGATGCTGGCAAAACCATTCCGCGCGCGATTTTCCTGACGGCGCTCTACGGCGGCGTGATTTTCATCGCGGCCTCGTTTTTTATTCAGCTCTTTTTCCCGACGATGGGACGCTTTAAAGAGCCGGACGCGGCGCTGCCGGAAATCGCGCTTTATGTGGGCGGCAAGCTGTTCCAGTCGGTTTTCCTGTGCTGTACGTTTGTGAACACGCTGGCGTCTGGTCTTGCGTCGCACGCCAGCGTGTCGCGCCTGCTGTATGTGATGGGCCGCGATAACGTCTTCCCGGAAAAGGTCTTCGGTTATGTGCACCCGAAATGGCGCACTCCTGCGCTGAACGTGATTCTGGTGGGCGTCGTGGCGCTGAGCGCGCTTTCCTTCGACCTGGTGACCGCGACAGCGTTGATTAACTTCGGCGCGCTGGTGGCGTTTACGTTTGTGAACCTCTCGGTGGTGAATCACTTTTTCCTGCGGGAAGGGCGTAACAAAGGCTGGAAGGACCGAATTAATTATCTGATCCTTCCGCTGGTGGGCGCGCTGACGGTTGCGGTGCTGTGGCTGAACCTGGAGAAGAGTTCGCTGACGATGGGGCTTATCTGGGCCGCGCTGGGGCTGATGTATCTGACGTGGCTGACGCGCCGTTTCCGTCGCCCGCCGCCGATGTTTAAGGGTGAATGATTCGTGTAGGGCGGGTAAGCGCAGCGCACCCGCCAGCAAACGAAAGCCGCCGTTAGCGTAGGGCGGGTAAGCAATGCGCACCCGCCAGTAAACGGAAACCACCGTTGCCGTAGGGCGGGTAAGCGTAGCGCACCCGCCATCAGGCAGGTGTTCAGATGATATATACCAGGGCGGTGAACACGTTCCGTTCGCCATAATGTTCCCTTTATATGGATGTACGTATTACGCGAACGTGTAAAGGGGGCTCGCCGCCCCCCCCTTTGCAATCCCGGCTCCCGGCGGAAAGTCGGCCCTGATGGGCCGCTTTTTTTTAGCCGGAGTAAAACCATTACCTTACCGTTCGTTTTGTGGCCGGGTGAAAAAACGGTGGGTGCGCTTCGCTTACCCACCCTACATTAAACGTGAGGCCCAATATCTCGTAGGGCGGGTAAGTGCAGCGCACCCGCCATCAGGCAGGTGTTCAGATGATATATACCGGGCGGTGAACACATTCCGTTCGCCATAATGTTCCCTTTATATGGATGTACGTATCACGCGAACGTGCAAAGGGGGCTTGCCGCCGCCCCTTTGCAATCCCGGCTCCCGGCGGAAAATCGGCCCTGATGGGCCGCTTTTTTTTAGCCGGAGTTAAAACCATTACCTTACCGTTCGTTTTGTGGCAGGGTGAAAAAACGGTGGGTGCGCTTCGCTTACCCACCCTACATTAAACGTGAGGCCCGATATCTCGTAGGGCGGGTAAGCAACGCGCACCCGCCAAAAATCCCCCGCCAAAAATCACTCCCCAAAACCGCAACGCTTACAGCGCTTCCTTATCGATCCCCAGCCGCTTCATTCGTGAAAGCAGCGTCGTGCGCTTCACGCCCAGGCGCGCGGCGGCGCCTTTCGGCCCGGCGATCACGCCGTTGGTTTCCCTCAAAACCCGCGTTATCCGCGCCACCTCATCTTCGCCGTCGCGCACCTCGACGGGCGGCGGCGCGACCGGTTTTTTCGCCGGGCGCAGCGTCAGCTCCGGCAGTGAGAGCTGCAACACATTGCCGCGCGTCAGCAGCACCGCGCGCTCAATCACGTTTTCCAGCTCGCGCACGTTACCCTGCCACTCCATCTCGCTCAGAGCATGCAGCGTTTCGGCGGGAATACTGTCGATGCTGCGCCCCAGACGGCGCGCGATTTTAAACGTGAACGCCTTCACCAGCAGCGGGATATCCTCCGGGCGCTCGCGCAGCGGTGGCAGGTGGATCGGGAACACGTTCAGGCGGTAGTAAAGATCGCTTCTGAACTCGCGGTCCGCCACCATCTGGCGTAAATCGCGGTTGGTGGCGGCAATCAGTCGCACGTCGGTCTGGATAACTTTGTTACTGCCGAGCCGCTCAAACTCCTGCTCCTGCAACACGCGCAGCAGTTTCGGCTGCAAATCCAGTGGCATATCGCCCACTTCATCCAGAAACAGGCTGCTCTTATCGGCAAGCTCAAAACGTCCGATGCGCTGGGCGCTGGCGCCGGTAAACGCGCCGCGCTCATGGCCGAAGAGATCGCTTTCCAGAAGCCCTGCGGGCATCGCCGCGCAGTTCATCTTCACCATGCGCCGCCCGTTGCGGTCGCTCAGGTTATGAATCGCGCGCGCGATAAGCTCTTTACCCGTGCCGGTTTCGCCAAGAATTAGCACCGTGCTGTCGCTTTTGGCGACCATTTCCACCTGCTTCATCACGGACATCATCGCATCCGATCGCCCGATGATTTCGCCGAAATCCGCCGGAACATTGTTAATCTGCTCGGTCAGCGCCAGGTTCTCATCCACCAGCCGCTCTTTAAGGCGGTGGATCTCCTGGTACGCCAGTGCGTTATCCACCGCAATCGCGATGCGCTCGGCAATCTGGCGCAGCAGTTTTAAATTAGCGGCGGTGAAAATATGCTCCTCGCACTGTGCGAGCTTCAGCACGCCCAGCATCTTCTCGCCAAACATCAGCGGCAGCAGGCAGATGGTCTGGATCTGGTTATCCCACATCTCAAACAGCATCTGTTCGTAAGGCGCGAGATCGTCGCGCTGGTGCAGATTCACCAGCAGCATTTCGCGCGAGCTGAACACGCGCGCCGAGAGCGTGCCTTTCTCCTGCACTTCGCTCTGATCGTGCAGCGGCGCGGCTTCATCGACATAGTGCGTGGAGTAAATCGTCAGTTTGCCTTTGCGCGACGCCGGCAGAACGATACTGATGGAGTCGATGCTGAAATAGCGGTGGATCTCATGCGAAATCTCGGTCACCAGCTCGTCGAGATGCAGTTTGGAGAGCACTGCGTTAGTGATGGCGACCAGAATGCGAAAGTCGTCGCGCTCCCGGCACAGCAGCGCGTAATCCTGGCTGTTGCCAAGCCGCGTCTGGATTTGCTCCGCCGCGACGCTCACGATTTGCGTCAGCGTCTGCAGCCGGGAAAACTCTTTTTCGCTAAAGCTCGCGGGCGTGTCGCGAATAAACTCGCAGCCGCCGAAAATATGGCCTTCGGCGGCGAGCGGGGCCAGGCAGTAGTAGCCAAAGGCCGGGTAGAGCGGGAGGGCCGCAAGCTGCGGCCAGGTCTCGGCGAATTCATCATACTGGCAGTGCAGCACTTCGGGGCGCGAGAGCAGCCGACGCACCGGGCCGTGAGAGAGCACCGTTTCGTCTTCATACGTCACGGCATTGCCGACGCTGTCGACGCTGTAAAAACAGGTACGCTGATGTTTCGGGTGATACAGCAGAATGTTAACCCGATCCGCCATGCCGGAGGCGTTAAGCAGCGATTTCAGCGCCTCCGCCAGCGCGCAGAGATCGGGCTGGCGCATCAGAGTGCGAGTGATGTCGAACAGCCCTTGCTGGCCGAGATCGCTCATGGGTGTGTATGACATTGGCTCATCCAGAATGCGTTCGCAACGTGCAGAAACGTAAATCAATATTGTAGGCACAGCCTGTTTATCAGGTTCTTGCGCAAAAACAGGGTTTAGCAGATCCGGGGTAAAGGTTCGCTATGCGGCAGATCAAGCGTGCGCTTCACGCCGTAAATCCCGGCGAGCCGCACGCCTTTTTGCGCCACCACCTCGCCGATGATGGCCGCATCCTGCCCCAGCGGATGCGCACGCAGCGCTTCCAGCACGTGTTGCGCCGCCTCGCGCGCCACGCCTATCACCAGTTTGCCTTCGTTGGCGAAATTCAGCGCATCCAGCCCGAGCAGCTCGCAAACGCCGCGCACGGCGGGTTTGAGCGGCAGCGCGCGTTCCTGTAATTCGATCCCACACCCCGCGCTTGCCGCGAATTCATGCGCCACGGCGTTAACGCCGCCGCGGGTGGCGTCGCGCAGGGCTTTCACGCCAGGCACGGCACGTAGTTGCTGAATCAGCGGCGAGAGCAGGGCGCAGTCGCTTGCAAGCTCTCCTTCAAGCCCCAGTTGTTCTCGCAGGTTGAGAATCGTCGCGCCGTGATCGCCAAGCGTGCCGGAGACCAGCAGCACGTCGCCGGGCGCAAGCTGCTGCGCGCCCCAGTGAATATCCGCAGGGATAGCCCCAAGCCCGGCGGTATTGATAAAAAGCTTATCCGCCGCGCCGCGAGGCACCACTTTGGTGTCGCCGGTGACTATCTGAATGCCCGCCGCGCGCGCCGTCGCGGCCATACTGTGGGCGACTTTCTCAAGCGTCGCCATCGCCAGCCCCTCTTCAAGAATAAACCCGCAGGAGAGCCAGCGCGGAACGGCACCGCTCACCGCGACGTCATTGGCGGTGCCGCAAACTGCGAGCTTGCCGATGTCGCCGCCGGGGAAAAACAGCGGATCGATAACATAGCTGTCGGTGGAAAACGCCAGCCGGTCGCCAGCCGCCGTCAGTTCGGCGAGCGGCAGTCGCGCCTGATCTTCCTGCTCCGCCAGCCACGGGTTTGCAAACGCCTGCATAAACAGGTGGTCGATCAACTGTTGCATCGCCTGGCCGCCGCTGCCGTGGGCGAGGGTAATCGTGTTCATGCGTCGCACTCCTCTGAACGATACTGATACCAGGCGGCGCAGGCTCCTTCCGAGGAGACCATCAGTGCGCCGAAGGCGTTTTGTGGGTTACAGTGAGCGCCGAAGAGCGGGCACTGGGCGGGTTTACAGCGACCGGTCAGCACCTCGCCGCAACGGGCGTCGGGGGAATCGTTGACCTGCTGCGGCGAGGGCGCGAAATGCGCCTCGGCGTCAAAGGACTGAAACGCCTGGCGAAGCCGCACGCCGGAGTGGTTTATCACGCCGAGCCCGCGCCATTCGCTGTCGCCCTCGACACAAAACACCGTGTCGATCGCCTGCTGCGCCGCCGGGTTGCCCGCGTCCGGCACCACGCGGCGGTACTGGTTTTCCACGCGGCTTTCTCCGGCGATGCGCTGTTCAACCAGCATCAGCACGCCCTGTAGCAGATCCAGCGGCTCAAAACCGGCCACCACCAGCGGGCGCGCGAAACGCCCGGCAATGAAATCATACGGGTGCGTGCCGATCACCATGCTGACATGCCCCGGCGCCAGGAACGCGTCGATCTGGTTATCCGGCTGCTCCAGCAGGCTTTGCAGCGTCGGGATAAGCGTAATGTGTTGGCAGAAAAAGTAAAAATTACGCACGTCGCGCGCTTTCGCCTGGATAAGCGTCAGCGCGGTGGCAGGCATGGTGGTTTCAAAGCCTAAGCCGAAAAACACCACCTCGCGCGCCGGGTTCTGCCCGGCGATCTTCAGCGCGTCCATCGGCGAATAGACGATACGCACGTCCGCGCCTTCGGCTTTGGCCTGGAGCAGCGAGCCGTTTTTGCCCGGCACGCGCATGGCGTCGCCGAAGGTGCAGAAAATAACGCCGGGGCGGCGGGCGATTTCGGTGGCGTTGTCGATGCGTCCCATCGGCAGTACGCAGACCGGGCAGCCGGGGCCGTGGATAAACTCGATGTTCTCCGGCAGCAGGCGATCGAGGCCGAATTTAAAAATGGCATGGGTGTGGCCACCGCACACTTCCATAATGCGCAGCGGTTTCTGCGCCGTGTGGCTTAAGCGCGGCGCGCGCTCGCACAGCCGGTCCATCAGGCGCAGCACCCGTTCCGGGTTGCGGTATTCATCGACATAACGCATCAGCGGTTCTCCTCGCCATACAGCAGCGCGCCGACATCCGGCTCCACCTCAAACATCGTTTGCAGCGCCTCCAGCGTCTCGCGCGCCTCGCGCTCATTAATCAGGCTCATGGCGAAACCCACATGCACCAGCACCCACTGGCCGAGGCGCGGCTGGCCGTTCTCGTCATGCGTGCCCACCAGCGTTAAATCGACGTCGCGCCGCACGCCGCACACCTCGACGCGCGCGAGATTGCCGGTGAGCAGTTCACAGATTTGCCCCGGAATGCCTATGCACATCGCTGTTCCTCCAGCCAGGCGAGCCACGCGCTCATGCCGTCGCCGCGCGTGGCGGAGACCAGCAGGATAGTGATATCCGGGTTGACTTCACGCGCGTAAGCCATGCATTTCTCAACGTCGAAGTTCAGGTACGGCAGCAGGTCGATTTTATTGAGCAGCATCAGCGAGGCGGCGGCGAACATATGCGGGTATTTGAGCGGCTTATCTTCACCTTCGGTTACCGAGAGCACCGCCACTTTGTGGCGCTCGCCGAGATCAAACCCCGCCGGGCAGACCAGATTGCCGACGTTTTCAATAAACAGCACGCCGTTATCCGCGAGCGGCAGACGCGCCATCGCGTCCTCTATCATCTGCGCGTCGAGATGACACCCTTTGCCGGTATTGACCTGAATCGCCGGGGTGCCGGTAGCGCGAATACGCTCGGCGTCGTTTACCGTCTGCTGATCGCCTTCGATAACGGCGCAGGGCGTGGTGTCGCGCAGGCGATTAAGCGTTTCGGTGAGCAGCGTTGTTTTGCCGGAGCCGGGGCTGGAGACCAGGTTCAGCGCCAGCTGACCGCGCGCGGCGAGCCGCTGGCGGTTGCGCTGAGCAATCTGGTTATTTTTATCGAGCACGTTGATTTCAATCTCCACCATTTTGCGCTGGCTTAAGCCGGGCGCATGGGTGCCCGCCTCGCCGAGGCCGTAATTGAGAGAGCCATCCGGTGTCTCGTCAGGGGTAAACGCGTTCACGTTTATGCTGGAGATGGGGGCCGTGACACGCGGCGCGGCGGCAAAGGGGGCGGCGCGAAACGGCGAATGCGGGTTGTGCTCATCGCCTTCTATATAAAGGTTGCCGTGCTGGCAACCGCAGGTCGTACACATCTTCTACTCCTGTTCTATTTCGAGACGCTTGATTTGCACGCTGTCATCGGCATCGATGCGCAGATCCGCGCTATGGCAATGCGGGCAGCGGCGTACCAGCGTCGTGAGTAACTGAACGTTGCGCTGGCACTGCGGGCACCAGCACTTCGCCTCCTGCTGGCTTAAATGCAGCGTGCAGCCTTCGGCGCGGGTGTCGCGGCACGCCAGATCAAAGCAAAACTCCAGCGCGCCGCGCTCAACGCAGGAGAACGCGCCGATTTCCAGCCACACGCCGGTGACTTTTCGTGCGCCACGCTGCTGCGCCTGTTGTTCAATGATTTCTACTGCCCGCTGGCAGAGGGTGAGTTCATGCATAACGCCTCCGGTACGCTTTGCGTTTGCGAATGCCACAGGCAATGCAATAACGGTGCCAGCGCATGAGAGGCGCGGCGGGAGGCTGTCGCGGCGGGTGTCGAGGCTGTCGAAATGACACGTCATGACAGACGTTAAAACGTGACGTTTAAGAATAAATCATTAAAAAACAGCAAATTAAAAAATGGCATGGTTCCTGCTAAAGACGGGTATCTCTGTTAAATGAGCTAATAACTATGATCCTTTCCGAATTAAGCCAGAAGGCGGAATTTATCGCCGATCGTCACCGCGCGTTACAGACGCACTGGCACACCTACTGCAACACGCTGGTCCAGGCCATTACGCTGTCGCGCCAGAAGCTGCATCACTCGCTCGGCTGCGAGCCGCAAAACGGGCTGTGCTTCTTTCTTTTTGAGCACTTCGCCATCCGCGTGGAGCAGGCCGAAGGCTTTCACTGCCGCACCATTAACTATCTGATAGCCCGCCGCGACGGCAGCGAAGAGACGCTGCTCGCCACCGCGCAGCTCGACGCAAAAGGCCTGCTGGATGGCGTTGTGGATATCCGCGACCGCGAGCGGGTGCTGGCGCACTATCTCGACAAAATCGGCGCGCTGGTCGACGGACTCTATGACGCCGTGCAGCAGGATACGCCGCTGCGCATCAGCGAGATCCTGGCGGCCCGCGACGCGTCGTCACATTAACCGGGCGAGGTGTCGCTGACTGTCGAAATCGTCCGTCGTCGTCACTTTTCGTCAAAAATGTCCATCACCTGAGGAACACCTGGTGAACCGTTTTATCATTGCCGACTCCACGCTCTGCATCGGCTGCCACACCTGTGAGGCCGCCTGTTCGGAGACGCACCGCCTGCATGGACTGCAATCCAGGCCGCGCCTGACGGTTATGCGTAACCAAAAAGATTCCGCCCCGCAGCTGTGCCACCACTGCGAAGACGCGCCGTGCGCGCAGGTCTGTCCGGTGAACGCCATTACCCGCGAGGCGGGGGCGATTCAGCTCAATGAAAGCCTGTGCGTGAGCTGCAAACTCTGCGGCATCGCCTGTCCGTTCGGCGCGATTGAATTCTCCGGCAGCCGCCCGCTGCATATTCCGGCTAACGTCAACAGCCCGAAAGCGCCGCCCGCGCCGCCTGCGCCTGCGCGCGTCGGCGCGTTTCTCGACTGGACCCCCGGCGTGCGCGCTGTGGCGGTGAAGTGCGATCTCTGCCAGTTCGACGCAGACGGCCCGGCCTGCATACGCACCTGTCCGACCGGCGCGCTGAAGCTTGTCGATAACCACGACATCGCCCGCGCCAGCCGCCGTAAACGCGAGCTGACCATTAACGCCGACCTCGGCGATTTATCGCTGCTGCTGCAACCGCGCGGAGGAGAATAATGAACGCGATTTACTTATATCAGGGCGCGCTGGCGGCCTTTGGCGCGGGGCTTGCGCTCGCACTGCTGTGCGCCTGGCATAAGCCGCTCAGCGCGCTGCTTGGTGGCCTTGGCGGCGCGCTCGGTTGCCTGTGCGCACTGGCGGCGGGCGGCTGGCTGCTGCTCAACGTGAACGACGGGCCGCTTACGACGCACATCGGCGCGCTTGATGTGCATCTCACCGCCTTTAACGCCATCTGGCTTGCGACACTCGGCCTGCCAGGATTTTTTATCTGCCTGTTTACGCTTATCCCTCCGCGCGACGGCCACGCGCGCGCCAGCGGGGCGCTTATCAATCTGCTGCTTGGCGCGGCTACCCTTGCGGTCACGGCGCAGAGCCTCGCCGCGCTGGTGGTGATGGCGGAAATCATGGCGCTCGCCGCGGTATTCCTGACCGGCGACAGCGCGGGCGGCAAGCTCTGGTTTGCGCTGGGGCGTCTCGGCACGCTGCTGCTGGCGCTCGCCTGCTGGCTGCTATGGCGGCAGTACGGCACGCTCGACATGCTGGCGCTGAGTTCCCTTACCGCCGGGCAGCCGTTTAGCGCGACCATCTGGCTCTCGGGGCTGGCAGGGTTTGGGCTGCTCGCAGGCGTTATTCCGCTGCACGGCGGCGTGGTGCAGGGGCATGCGCAGGCCACCGCGCCCGCCGCCGCGCTCTTCTCCGCCGTGGTGTTGAAAGTGGGGCTGTACGGCATCCTGGTCTTTTCACTGATGAACGCCGCGCTGCCGCTCTGGTGCGGCGTGCTGGTGCTGCTGCTCGGCATGTTGACCGCGTTTATCGGCGGGCTTTACGCGCTGCTTGAGCACAATATCCACCGGCTGCTGGCGTACCACACGCTTGAGAACATCGGCATTATCCTGCTGGGGCTCGGCGCGGGGCTTGTGGGCATTTCGCTTGGTGAGCCTGCGCTGGTGGCGCTCGGTCTGGTGGGTGGGCTCTATCATCTCTTCAACCACAGCCTGTTTAAAACCACGCTGTTTCTCGGCGCGGGCGCGGTCTTTCACCGCACCGGCCTGCGCGATATCGAAAAGCTTGGCGGTATCGGCAAAACCATGCCGCTCATTTCGATCTCTATGCTGGTAGGCCTGATGGCGATGGCCGCGCTGCCGCCGCTGAACGGCTTCGCGGGCGAGTGGGTGATTTATCAGGCGTTCTTTAACCTGGGCGCGCAGCCGCTGCTTATCGCCCGTCTGCTCGGGCCGCTGCTGGCGGTGGGGCTGGCGATTACCGGCGCACTGGCGGTGATGTGTATGGCGAAAGTCTACGGCGTGACGTTCCTCGGCGCGCCGCGCACGCAGGCCGCTGCGCAGGCGACTGACGCGCCCTGGCTCATGCGCTTCTGTGTCGCGATGCTGGCGCTGTGCTGTGTGGCAGGCGGCGTCGCCGCGCCGTGGCTGCTGCCGCTGCTGGGCCGCGCCGTTCCGCTGCCGATCGTCACCGCAGGCACTGCCGTCTCGCAGCCGGTGATTACGCTGCTGCTGGCAGGCTCGCTGCTGCTGCCGTTCCTGCTGATGACGATCTTTAAAGGCGACCGCCTGCCGGCGCGCACGCGCGGCAGCGCCTGGGTCTGCGGTTACGACCACGAGCCGGAGATGGTCATTACCGCGCATGGGTTCGCACGGCCCGTCAAGGCCGCCTTCGCGCCGCTGATTCAGCTACGCCACATCCTTAATCCGGCGCGTCTGCTGCCGGGCTGGCAGAGCGCTGGCCTGCCAGTGCTGTGTCGTCGTCTGGCGGCGGTCGAACTGGCCGTGTTGCTGGTCGTCGTGATTTCACGGGGAGTCTGAGATGCAAAACGTTATTTTCCCTCTTTTACAGGCGCTGGTGCTGTTTGCCTGCGCGCCTTTGCTCGCGGGCGTCACCCGCGTGGCGCGCGCCCGTCTGCATAACCGGCGCGGGCCGGGCGTGCTGCAGGAGTATCGCGATCTCATCAAACTGCTGGGCCGCCAGAGCGTCGCGCCTGCGGCGTCCGGCTGGGTGTTCCGGTTCACGCCGTACGCCATGCTGGCGGTGATGTTTACCATCGCCGCCGCGCTGCCGGTCGTGACCGTTCACTCGCCGCTGCCGGGCGCGGGCGATCTCATTACGCTTATCTATCTCTTCGCCATTGCGCGCTTCTTTTTTGCCATTGCCGGGCTGGATACTGGCAGCCCGTTCACCGGCATCGGCGCAAGCCGTGAAGCGATGCTGGGCGTGCTGGTGGAGCCGATTCTGCTGCTCGGCCTGTGGGTCGCGGCAACGGTGGCGGGTTCAACACATATCAGCCAGATAGCCGCACGCGTCTATGACTGGCCCGTCGCGCACAGCCTGACGCTGGTGCTGGCGCTCGCGGCCTGCGCCTTCGCCACGTTCATCGAAATGGGCAAGATGCCGTTCGATCTCGCCGAAGCGGAGCAGGAGTTACAGGAAGGCCCGCTGTCGGAGTACAGCGGTGCAGGCTTTGCGCTGCTGAAATGGGGCGTCAGCCTCAAGCAACTGGTGGTGTTACAGATGTTTGTCGGCGTGTTTGTGCCCTGGGGCCAGATGCTGACTTTCAGTGCGGGCGGCCTGGCGATAGCGCTGGCACTGGCCGTCGTCAAACTGCTGGTGGGCGTGCTGATTATCGCGCTCTTTGAAAACAGCATGGCGCGCCTGCGCTTTAACGCCGTTTCACGCGTTACCTGGACCGGTTTCGGCCTGGCCTTTTTAGCTTTCGTCTCCTTGCTGGCGGCGTGATAAGAGAACTGAACGATGTCTGAAGAAAAAACAGGGCAACACTATCTGCGCGCACTGCACGAGGCGTTTCCCGGCGTGGTGCTCGATGAAGCCTGGCAAACCAAAGACCAGCTGACGGTCACGGTGAAAATCAATTATCTGCCGGAAGTGGTGCAGTTTCTTTACTACCAGCAGGGCGGCTGGCTGTCGGTGCTGTTTGGCAACGACGAGCGCAAGCTCTGCGGCAGCTACGCGGTCTACTACGTGCTCTCGATGGAGCAGGGCGTGAAGTGCTGGATAACGGTGCGTGTCGAGGTGGACGCGAATAAACCGGAGTTTCCGTCTGTGACGCCTCGCGTGCCCGCCGCCGTCTGGGGCGAGCGCGAAGTGCGCGATATGTATGGCCTGATCCCGGTCGGTCTGCCAGATGAGCGTCGTCTGGTGCTGCCGGATGACTGGCCGGACGACCTCTATCCGCTGCGCAAAGACAGCATGGATTACCGCCAGCGCCCGGCGCCGACCAGCGATAAAGAAACCTATGAGTTCATTAACGAACTGGGCGATGCCAAAAATAACGTGGTGCCCATCGGCCCGCTGCATGTCACCTCCGACGAGCCGGGCCACTTCCGGCTGTTTGTGGATGGCGAAAACATCATCGATGCCGACTACCGGCTTTTTTACGTCCACCGCGGCATGGAGAAACTCGCCGAAACCCGCATGGGCTACAACGAAGTGACGTTTCTCTCCGACCGCGTCTGCGGCATCTGCGGGTTCGCCCACAGTACGGCCTACACCACGTCGGTGGAAAACGCGATGGGTATTCAGGTGCCGGAGCGCGCGCAGGCGATCCGCGCCATTCTGCTGGAAGTCGAGCGGCTGCACAGCCACCTGCTGAATCTCGGTCTGGCGTGCCATTTTGTCGGGTTCGACTCCGGCTTTATGCAGTTTTTCCGCGTGCGTGAAACCTCCATGAAGATGGCGGAAATCCTGACCGGCGCACGCAAAACCTACGGCATGAACCTGATTGGCGGCATTCGCCGCGATCTGCTGAAAGATGACATGACGCAGACCCGTCAACTGGCCCAGCAGATGCGCCGCGAGGTGCAGGATCTGGTGAGCATTTTGCTCAGCACGCCGAATATCGAACAGCGTACGGCGGGCATTGGCCGTCTCGACCCGCAGATCGCCCGCGATTTCAGTAATGTCGGGCCGATGGTGCGCGCGAGCGGCCACGCCCGCGACACCCGCGCCGATCATCCGTTTGTGGGGTACGGCCTGCTGCCGATGGAAGTGCACATCGAGCAAGGTTGCGACGTGATTTCCCGCCTGAAAGTGCGCATTAACGAGGTGTTTACCGCGCTCAATATGATCGACTTCGGGCTGGATAACCTGCCCGGTGGGCCGCTGCTGGTGGAAGGGTTTACCTATATTCCGAACCGTTTCGCGCTGGGGTTTTCCGAAGCGCCGCGCGGCGATGATATTCACTGGAGCATGACCGGCGACAACCAGAAGCTCTACCGCTGGCGCTGCCGGGCGGCGACCTATGCCAACTGGCCGACGCTGCGCTATATGCTGCGCGGCAATACGGTGTCGGACGCGCCGCTGATTATCGGCAGCCTCGACCCGTGCTACTCCTGCACTGACCGCATGACGGTGGTGGACGTACGCAAGAAGAAAAGCCAGGTTGTGCCGTACAAAGAGCTGGAGCGCTACAGCATTGAGCGCAAGAACTCGCCGTTGAAATAGGCGGCCACGGTGGGTGCGCTGCGCTTACCCACCCTACGGAGACGGCTCACCTGTTAATCCTGGCGGGTAAGCGCAGCGCACCCGCCGGGTAGAACCGTCACAAAATGATCGTAGGGCGGGTAAGCGACAGCGCATCCGCCGGTTAAAACCGTCGCAAAGTGTTCCCAGGGCGGGTAAGTGACAGCGCACCCGCCAGGTAAAACCGTCGCGCAGGCGACAGGAGACAACATGTTTACCTTTATCAAAAAAGCCTTAAAAACCGGCGTGGCGACGCAGCCTTATCCGCTGCAACCGATGCCGGTCGACAAAAATTTTCGCGGCAAGCCGCAGCACAATCCGCAGCAGTGTATCGGCTGCGCGGCCTGCATCAACGCCTGCCCGTCCAATGCATTGACGGTTGAAACTGACCTTCAACACGACCGCCTCGACTGGCAGTTCAATCTCGGCCGCTGCATCTTCTGCGGCCGCTGCGAAGAGGTCTGCCCGACGGCGGCCATTCGCCTGACGCCCGAATATGAACTGGCGGTCTGGCGCAAAGAGGATTTTCTCCAGCAGGCAAGCTTCGCGCTCTGTCGCTGCCGCGTCTGCCAGCAGCCGTTCGCGGTACAAAAAGAGGTGGATTACGCAATAGCGCTGCTGGCGCATAACGGCGATGAACGCGCCGAGCGCCATCGCGCGAGCTTTGAAACCTGTCCTGACTGCAAACGCCAGCAGGGCCTTGCGCCCTCGGAGCTTATCGACCTGACCCGCGAAATGAAGGAGGCGGTGTGATGAACCTGCTCGGCCCACGCGATGGCAACAACATTCCGGTGCCCGTGACGGTGGAGGAATCCATCGCGCGTATGAAAACGTCGCTTCTGAAAAACATCAGGCGCTCGGCGTATGTCTACCGCGTCGACTGCGGCGGCTGCAACGGCTGCGAAATCGAAATTTTCGCCACCCTCTCGCCGCTCTTTGACGCCGAACGCTTCGGCATCAAAGTGGTGCCGTCGCCGCGCCACGCCGACATTCTGCTGTTTACCGGCGCGGTGACGCGCGCGATGCGCTCGCCCGCACTGCGCGCCTGGGAATCGGCGCCCGATCCGAAAATCTGTATCTCTTACGGCGCGTGCGGCAACAGCGGCGGCATTTTCCACGATCTCTACTGCGTGTGGGGCGGCACCGACAAAATCGTTCCGGTGGATGTTTACATCCCGGGCTGCCCGCCGACGCCCGCCGCGACGCTCTACGGCTTTGCGATGGCGCTCGGCCTGCTGGAGCAGAAAATCCACGCCCGCGCGCCTGGTGATGAGGACAATCAGGCTGCCGCCATTCTGCAACCGGAGATGGTGCAGCCGCTGCGTGTGCGCGTTGACCGCGCCGCACGTCGTCTGGCGGGGTATCGCTACGGTCGTCAGATTGCCGATGCCTACCTGCGCCATCTGACGGCAGGCGAGCAGAGCGTGGCGGGGTGGCTGTCGCAGGAAAACGACCCGCGTCTTAGCGAAATCGTCGCGCAGCTTGAGGCGGTGGTGGCGCAGGAGCGCATCGGATGAGCGAAACCGTCGTGTTCAGCCGCCTGTCGCGCAAGTTCGTTGATGAAAATGATACGACGCCGCCGCAGGCGCAGCAGGTTATCTACTACAGCCTGGCGATAGGCCATCATCTGGGCGTGATCGACTGTCTTAAGGCGTCGCTGGTCTGCCCGTTTGAGGCCTATCAGGCGTGGATCGCCACCCTCGCGCCCGGCGAGGCGCAGCGCAAAATGCAGGGCGTGCCGCGCTACGGAGAGATCGTTATCGATCAGAATCATGTCTCGCTGCTGGCGCGGGCGTTTGACGAGGCGTTGCCGCGCCAGAACGCGCAGCAGCAGGCGTGGAGCCGCGAGCTTTTAGGGCTGCTTCAGGCCATCCAGCGTGAGCCGGCGGTGTATGTGATGGTGAGGAGAGATCGTGTCTGACGTTTTATTGTGTGTCGGGAACAGCATGATGGGCGACGACGGCGCAGGGCCGCTGCTCGCCGAGAAATTCCGCGCCGCGCCGCAGGGCGAGTGGGTGCTGGTGGATGGCGGCAGCGCGCCGGAGAATGACATCGGTGCCATCCGCGAACTGCGCCCGCGTCGGTTGTTGCTGGTGGATGCCACCGAGATGGGGTTGAACCCAGGCGAGATCCGCATCATTGATCCGGACGATATTTCAGAGATGTTTATGATGACGACCCACAATATGCCGCTGAATTATCTGGTGGATCAGCTGCGCGAGGATGTGGGCGAGGTGATTTTCCTCGGCATCCAGCCTGATATTGTGGGGTTTTATTACCCGATGACTGACGCGGTAAAACGCGCCGTTGATACCGTGTATGACCGTCTGGCGCAGTGGACCGACAACGGCGGGTTTGCGGCGCTGGCGGTGGAGGAGGGCGTGTAGTCAGGTGGGATGGCGGGTGCGCGATGCTTACCCGCCCTACAAACTACAAACCACGCGGCGCTGATGTCGGTGGTTATGCTCCGGCTAAAAAAAATCGGCCCCTTAGGGCCGATTTCCGCCGGGAGCCGGGATTGCAAAGGGGGCGGCGGCGAGCCCCCTTTGCACGTTCGCGTGAGGGAAGCGCCCATATAAAGATGACGTTGTGGCGAACGGAACGAATTCACCGACCTGATATATTAAAAGCTGGATGGCGGGTGCGCTGCGCTTACCCGCCCTACGGCGAAGGTGAGCGCCTTTGGATGGCGGGTGGGGTGCGCTTACCCGCCCTACGGTGAAGGTGAGTGCCTTTGGATGGCGGGTGCGCATTCGCTTACCCGCCCTACGGTGAGAATGCTTTTTTGTAGGGTGGGTAAGCATCGCGCACCCACCTTTATTTTCATTGTACATATCTTGCTCACTCACCAACTCAATCTTTAAAAATCAACGCCTCCCGCTTACCGGAACCTTCCGAAACCGCCTCATGCCTACCAGGAATCCTCTGAATAAAAAAAGCGCGGTGCAGCATCGTATACAGTTGTTGAACTGGAGGGAGAAACTGATGAACAGACAAGATATTTATTCGTTCAAGAACTTTGATTTTCTGGCGAGCAGTTTTGCCCGTATGAACGGAGAAGGACGTCGTATCGATATCGATGCCGTCACCGGCAATATGAGCGAGGCGCAGTCCGCCTGGTTTCGTGAACGTTACAACCACTACCGTAAACAAGGGCTGCAACTGACAATGAGCGCCGCCCGTAATGAAACGGATCTGTGCGCATAACGGCATAAAACGTACTACCGATGAAGCGGGTTATCAGACCCGCTTTTTTGTTGCCTGAAATCCGTCAATTTCATCGTCATAAATGTCGATGACACCTTCGCTCCAGCCTCCCTCGAAAATAAAATCATTTAAAATCATCATATTAAAATCTGGCACGGATCGTGTATTAGCGAGTGGGTTCAACCCATAGCCGGAGATCATGATGAACCGCTTCATCATTGCTGATTCAAGTAAATGTATAGGATGCCGCACCTGCGAGGTGGCGTGCGTGGTATCGCACCAGGAAAACCAGGACTGCGCCGCGCTCACCCCGCAAACCTTTCTGCCGCGCATTCACGTCGTTAAAGGCGTCAACGTTTCAACCGCCACCATGTGCCGCCAGTGTGAAGACGCACCGTGCGCCAGCGTCTGTCCGAATGGCGCGATCACCCGCGACAATGATTTTGTCCACGTCCACCAGCAGCGTTGCATAGGCTGCAAAACCTGCGTCGTGGCGTGCCCGTACGGCGCGATGGAAGTCGTGGTGCGCCCGGTGGTACGCAACAGCGGCGCGGGCCTCAACGTCCTGGCCGAGAAAGCCGAAGCTAACAAATGCGATCTCTGCCATCACCGCGCCGAAGGCCCGGCCTGCATCGAGGCATGCCCGACTAACGCCATCGTCTGCATCGATCGCAACCGCCTGGAAGCGCTCAGCGCCGAACGCCGCCGCCGTGCCGCGCTCGATGGCCTCTCATCCCTGGCTTTCTAAGCCACTGATTTCACTTTTAACAGGTCTGTTACTGATGAAAAAAATCACCAGCGTCTGTCCGTACTGCGGTGCGGGTTGCAAACTCAAGCTCGTCGTGGATAACAATAAAATCGTTCGCGCCGAGGCCGCCGAAGGCGTCACCAACCAGAACCAGCTCTGCCTGAAAGGCTATTACGGCTGGGATTTCTTAAACGATACCCAGCTTCTGACGCCGCGCCTCACCCAGCCGATGATCCGCTACCAGAAAGGCTGCGCATTCCAGGCGGTCTCCTGGGATGAGGCCATTCGCTATACCGCAGAGCGCCTCTCGGCCATCAAAAAGCAGTATGGCCCGCGCGCCATCATGACCACCGGCTCCTCGCGCGGCACCGGCAACGAAACCAACTACGTGATGCAGAAATTCGCCCGCGCAGTGCTCAACACCAATAATGTCGACTGCTGCGCGCGCGTCTGTCACGGGCCGTCGGTGGCGGGGCTGCAGCAGACGCTCGGCAACGGCGCGATGAGCAACTCCATTGGCGATATTGAAAACTCAAAATGTTTGCTGGTGTTTGGCTATAACTGTGCCGATTCGCACCCGATTGTGGCGCGTCGCGTGCTGAAAGCCAAAGAAAACGGCGCGAAAGTGATTGTCTGCGACCCGCGCAAAATCGAAACCGCGCGTATCGCCGATCAGCATCTGCAAATCAATAACGGCTGCAACATGGCGCTGGTCAACGCTTTTGGTTACGTGCTGCTTGAAGAAGCGCTGTATGACAAAGAGTATGTGGCGCGCTACACCGAAGGGCTCGACGCCTACCGCGAGACCGTAAAAGATTACGCGCCGGAAGCCGTCGAGCATCTCACCGGCGTCAGCGCGCAGCAGATCCGCCAGGCGATGCGCACCTTCGCCGCCGCGCCGTCCGCCACCATTATGTGGGGCATGGGCGTCACGCAGTTCGGCCAGGCGGTGGATGTCGTCAAGGGGCTCTCAAGCCTGGCGCTGCTTACCGGTAATCTCGGGCGCGAGCATGTCGGCGTCGGCCCGGTGCGCGGCCAGAACAACGTGCAGGGCGCGTGCGATATGGGCGTGCTGCCAAACCAGTTCCCTGGCTATCAGGATGTCGAAGACGCGGCGGTGCGGGAAAAATTCGCGCGCGCCTGGGGCATCGATCCGGCCGTGATGGACGACAAAATCGGCGTGCGCATCACCGAGGTGCCGCACCTGGCGCTCGAAGGCAAAGTCAAAGCCTACTACATCATGGGCGAAGATCCGCTCCAGACCGAAGCCGATCTCGGCCTGGTCCGTCAGGGCTTCGACGCGCTCGATTTTGTGGTGGTGCAGGACATCTTTATGACCAAAACTGCCGAAGTGGCGGACGTTCTGCTGCCCGCCACCTCCTGGGGCGAACATGGCGGTGTCTTTACCTGCGCCGATCGCGGTTTCCAGCGCTTTGAAGCGGCGGTGAAACCTAAATATAACGTCAAGCGCGACTGGGAAATCATCAGCCTTATCGCCACCGCGATGGGCTACCCGATGCATTACGACAACAACCAGCAGATCTGGGACGAAATGCGCGAACTCTGCCCGCTCTTCTACGGCGTGACGTACCAGAAAATGGGCGATATGGGGCACGTGCAGTGGCCATGCCCGACGCTGGAACACCCCGGCACGCCGTACCTCTACGCCGGGAATCACTTCGATACGCCGACCGGCAAAGGCCAGCTTTTCGCGGCACCGTGGCGCGCGCCGGCGGAACAGCCGGACGCCGACTACCCGCTGGTGCTGTGTACCGTGCGCGAAGTGGGGCACTACTCCTGCCGCTCGATGACCGGCAACTGCGCGGCGCTGCAAACGCTCGCCGACGAGCCGGGCCGCGTGCAGATGCACCCGCAGGATGCGGAACGCCTCGGCGTGCGGGACGGTCAGCTGGTGTGGGTCAACTCGCGTCGCGGGCGGGTCATCAGCCGCGCTGACGTCAGCGAGCGCATCAATCCCGGTGCGGTCTACATGACCTATCAGTGGTGGATCGGCGCGTGCAACGAGCTCACCCAGGACAATCTCGACCCGGTCTCCAAAACGCCGGAAACCAAATATTGCGCGGTGAATGTCGAGGCTATCGCCGATCAGCGCGAGGCCGAAGCCTATGTCCAGACCACCTATACCAGCATGAAGGCGCGCCTGCGCGACGCCGCTGCGGTATAGCTCAGCCTGCGCGGGCCTTGTGCCCGCGCGTTTTTGACGAGACGATGAACCTTAACGGTACGATTTTACGCATTCAGGGCCGCGTGCAGGGGGTCGGTTTTCGCCCCTTCGTCTGGCAACTGGCGCAGCGGCTGGCGCTTACCGGCGACGTCTGCAACGACGGCGCGGGGGTGGAAGTGCGCCTGACCGGCGGCGAAGGGGCGTTTATCGCCGCGTTGTGGCAGCACTGCCCGCCGCTCGCGCGTATCGACAGCGTCAGCGCCGCGCCGTTTCGCTGGCCGCAGCGGCCTGACGCGTTTTCCATTCGCGAGAGCGGCGGCGGGGCGATGCGCACGCAAATCACCCCGGACGCCGCCACCTGCCCGCAATGCCTGCGCGAACTCAACGATCCCGCAGACCCGCGCTGGCGCTATCCGTTTATTAACTGCACCCATTGCGGCCCGCGCTTTACCATTATTCGCGCGATGCCCTATGACCGTCCCAATACCGCGATGGCGGGCTTTCCGCTCTGCGCGCCATGCGAGACGCAATACCGCAATCCGGCCGACCGGCGCTTTCACGCGCAGCCCGTGGCCTGCCCGACATGTGGCCCGCAGCTGAGTTGGGTGAGCGGTGAAAAGACGGCACAAAAAGAGGCGGCGCTGCAGGCCGCCATCGCTGCGCTCATTGCAGGCCAGATTGTTGCCATTAAAGGCATCGGCGGGTTTCATCTCGCCTGCGACGCGCAAAACGCTATCGCCGTGGCGCGCCTGCGCGTGCGTAAGCATCGCCCGACCAAACCGCTGGCGGTGATGCTGACGGACGCCGCAGGGCTGCCGGATGACGCCCGCGCGCAACTGACTACGCCTGCTGCCCCGATTGTGCTGGTGAATAATGCGCACCTGCCGCCGCTGTGTGAGGCCATCGCGCCGGGGCTTAACGAAACTGGCGTGATGCTGCCTGCGAACCCGCTACAACACCTGCTGATGCAGGGCGTCGGGCGTCCGCTGGTGATGACCTCCGGCAACCGCAGCGGCGAGCCGCCCGCGCTCACCAGTGCGCAGGCGCTCTCGCAGCTTAGTGAGATTGCCGACGGCTTTTTGCTGCATAACCGCGACATCCTGCAGCGGATGGATGATTCGGTGATGCGATCCTGCGGCGAGATGCTGCGCCGGGCGCGCGGCTTTGTGCCGGACGCCATCCCGCTGCCGCCGGGCTTTGCCGATATCCCCGCCACGCTCTGCCTCGGAGCCGATCTTAAAAACACCTTTTGTCTCGCGCGCGGCGGCGAGGCGGTGCTGAGCCAGCATCTGGGCGATCTCAGCAATCCGCAGACCGAAGCGCAGTGGCGCACGGCGCTGGCGCTGTTTCGCGACATTTACGATTTTCACCCGCAGCAGGTGGTGGTGGATGCGCATACGGGGTATCGCAGCAGCGCGCTCGGTGAGGCGATGGGGCTGCCGGTGAAACGCGTTCTGCATCACCATGCGCATATTGCCGCCTGCCTTGCCGAGCACCGCTGGCCGCGCGACGGCGGCCCCGTCATTGCGCTGGCGCTGGATGGCATCGGCATGGGAGAGGGCGGCGCGCTGTGGGGTGGCGAGTGTTTGCTGGTGGATTATGACCGCTGCGAACGGCTCGGCGGCCTGCCTGCGGTGGCGCTGCCGGGCGGTGACCTCGCGGCGCGTCAGCCGTGGCGTAACTGGCTCGCACAGTGGCAGGCGTTTGTGCCGCAGTGGCAAACGCTTCCGCAGGCCGCCGGGCTTCTCGTTAAACCCTGGGCACCGCTTACGCGCGCGATGGTGCGCGGCATTAATGCGCCGCTTGCGTCATCGACCGGGCGTTTATTTGACGCCGTGGCGGCGATGCTCGGCGTGGCACCTGAGACGCAAAGCTATGAAGGCGAGGCGGCCTGCCGCCTGGAAGCGCTGGCGCAGCGTCATGGCCCGGTGTCGCATTCAGTGACGTTGTCACTTAAGGGCGATGCTTTCGACATGCCCGCCTTCTGGGCGAGTCTGCTGGCATTTGACGCACCATCGGGTGCCCGCGCCTGGGCGTTTCACGACGCACTCGCAAGCGGCCTCGCGATAATGGCGCGCCGTCACGCCAGCGCGCGCGGCATCACCACCATCGCCTGCGGCGGCGGGGTGCTGCATAACCAGCTTATGCGCGAACGGCTCGCCTTTTATCTTCACGATTTCCGGCTGCTGCTGCCGCACGTGTTGCCCGCAGGCGACGGCGCGGTGGCGTTCGGCCAGGCGGCGATTGCCGCCGCCGCGTTTTCATCACTTACAGGAACGACGTCATGCTGACTCAAATGCGTAATCTTCCCCCCCGCGCGCTGGCCCTGGTGGCCGTGCTCGGTCTTGCCAACCTGGCCGCCTGGATCTGGGCGTTTTATGCGTTTCACGACACTCCCGCGCTGATGGCCGCGAGTCTGCTCGCCTGGGGCTACGGCCTGCGCCACGCGGTTGACGCCGACCATATCGCCGCCATTGATAACGTTACGCGTAAAATGATGCAGCAGGGTAAACACCCGTGTGGCGTCGGGGCGTGGTTTTCGCTCGGCCACTCCAGCATTGTGGTGCTGGCGTCGGTCGCCATTGCCGCGACCGCCGCGGCGGTAAAAGAAGACATGGCCTGGTTTCATGAGGTGGGCGGCGTGATTGGCACCACCGTCTCGGCGGTATTTCTGCTGGCGATGGCGCTGGTGAATCTGGTTATCCTGCGCGGTATCTGGCAGAGCTTCAGCCGCTTAAAACGTGGCGAACCGCTGAATATGCCCGCGGATGCCGTGACCGCCGGCGGGCTGATGAGCTGGGTGTTTCGCGCCACCTTCCGGCTGGTGAGTAAAAGCTGGCATATGTATCTGGTCGGTTTTCTCTTCGGGCTCGGCTTTGACACCGCCACCGAGATTGGCGTGCTGGGCATCTCGGCGGCGGGCGCGTCACACGGCATGTCGGTCTGGTCGATTCTGGTCTTCCCGGCGCTCTTTACCAGCGGTATGGCGCTTGTCGACACGCTCGACAATCTGGTGATGGTCGGCGCGTATGGCTGGGCTTTCAGCAAACCGCAGCGCAAGCTCTACTACAACATGACCATTACCGGCACGTCGGTGGTGGTGGCGCTGTTTATCGGCGGGCTGGAGGCGCTGGGGCTGCTGATGGATAAATTCGGTCTTTCCGGCGGTTTCTGGAGCTGGGTGGCGGGCGTGAACGATAATCTTGGCGACGCCGGGTTTATCGTGGTTGGTTTGTTCATCGCCTGCTGGGCGCTGTCTATTCTCAACTACCGCCTGAAAGGCTACGACGCGCTGCCTGCGCGCTGAGCCGCCACGCGCCTTTCGTCACGTCACTTTTGACGAAAGGCGCGCCCTCGACAGTGATTTTTCCTTTTCAACCCGCGTGCGGCGCGCTTTCCGGCAGCTGGCACGCTTTCTGCATTATTCGCTCCACTCTTTACGCAGTTAACTCTGGAGCATAACCGATGAAAAAAGTCGTTACGGTTTGCCCCTATTGCGCGTCGGGTTGCAAAATCAACCTGATCGTCGATAACGGCAAGGTCGTTAAGGCGGAAGCGGCAATGGGGAAAACGAATCAGGGCGATTTATGCCTGAAAGGCTATTACGGCTGGGATTTTATTAATGATACCCAGATCCTCACCCCGCGCCTGAAAACGCCAATGATCCGCCGCAGCCGCGGCGGCCGGCTGGAAGCGGTCTCCTGGGAGGAGGCGCTCAATTATGTGGCGCAGCGCCTTGGCGACATCAAAGCCAAATATGGGCCCGATGCCATCATGACCACCGGCTCCTCACGCGGTACCGGCAACGAAACCAACTATGTGATGCAAAAATTTGCCCGCGCGGCGATCGGCACCAATAACGTCGATTGCTGCGCGCGCGTCTGACACGGCCCCTCGGTTGCAGGTCTGCACCAGTCGGTCGGTAACGGCGCCATGAGCAACTCCATCACTGGCATTGAAAATACCGATTTAGTCTTTGTATTTGGGTACAACCCGGCGGATTCGCATCCGATCGTCGCTAATCGCGTGATCAAAGCGAAGAAAAACGGGGCGAAAATTATCGTCTGTGACCCGCGGAAAATCGAAACCGCGCGGATTGCGGATAGACATCTGGCGCTGAAAAACGGCTCCAACATCGCGCTGCTGAACGCGATGGGGCACGTGATTATCGAAGAAGATCTCTGGGACCACGCCTTTGTATCGGCGCGTACTGAAGGTTTTGAAGAGTATCGCAAAATCGTCGAGGGCTATACGCCGGAGTCGGTGGAAGCTATTACCGGCGTCAGCGCTGAGGAGATCCGCGAAGCAGCGCGGATGTACGCCCGCGCGGAACGTGCGGCGATCCTCTGGGGCATGGGCGTGACGCAGTTTTACCAGGGCGTCGAGACCGTGCGTTCACTGACCAGCCTCGCGCTGCTGACGGGTAACCTCGGCAAACCGAGCGCGGGCGTTAACCCGGTACGCGGGCAGAATAACGTACAGGGCGCGTGCGACATGGGCGCGCTGCCGGATACTTATCCGGGCTATCAGTATGTGAAATTCCCTGAGCACCGTGAGAAATTCGCCAAAGCCTGGGGCGTGGCGTCGCTGCCGGCGCATACTGGTTATCGCATCAGCGAGCTGCCGCACCGCGCGGCGCATGGCGAAGTGCGCGCCGCTTACATCATGGGCGAAGATCCGCTGCAAACCGATGCCGAGCTCTCGGCGGTGCGCCAGGCATTCGAGACGCTGGAGCTGGTGATTGTGCAGGACATTTTCATGACCAAAACCGCTGCGGCGGCGGACGTGATTTTGCCTTCCACCTCCTGGGGCGAGCATGAAGGGGTCTACACGGCGGCGGATCGCGGCTTTCAGCGTTTCTTTAAAGCGGTGGAGCCGAAGTGGGATCTGAAAACCGACTGGCAGATCATCAGCGAGATCGCCACCCGGATGGGCTACCCGATGCATTACGACAACACTAAACAGATCTGGGATGAGCTGCGCGCGCTGTGCCCCGATTTTTATGGTGCCACCTACGAGAAAATGGGTGAGCTTGGCTACATCCAGTGGCCGTGTCGTGATGAATCCGACGCCGATCAGGGCACCGATTACCTCTTTGAGAAGGAATTCTCCACGCCTAACGGTCTGGGGCAGTTCTTCACCTGCGACTGGGCGCCGCCGCTCGACCGGGTCAATGAGGAGTATCCGCTGGTGCTCTCCACGGTGCGCGAAGTGGGGCACTACTCCTGCCGCTCGATGACCGGCAACTGCGCCGCGCTGGCAGCGCTGGCGGATGAGCCGGGTTATGCGCAAATCAACAGCGCCGACGCACAGCGCCTCGGCATTAAAGACGAGGCGCTGGTGTGGGTGGTATCGCGCAAAGGCAAAGTCATTACCCGCGCGCAGGTGAGCGACAGGCCGAACAAAGGCGCGGTCTACATGACGTACCAGTGGTGGATTGGTGCCTGTAACGAGCTGGTGGCGGAGAATCTAAGCCCGATCACGAAAACGCCGGAGTATAAATACTGCGCCGTGCGGGTCGAACCGATAGCCGATCAGCGAGCCGCCGAGCAGTATGTGATTGACGAGTATAACGCCCTGAAAACCCGGCTGCGGGAGTCGGCGCAGGGTTAAATAGCTAATCCCCCGCAAGGGGGATTTTTTTGCCCGGCATTCAGCCTTCCGGCATCCGCGCGCGGCACTCCGCCAGGACAAACTGGCGCAGCCAGCGGTGCGCCGGATCTGCATCCAGACGCGGATGCCACATCTGTGAGACGGTAATGGGCCGGGTCGCCACAGGTAATTCAAACCACGTAAGCCCGGTATCGCCCGGCAGATTAATCAGAAACGAGGCGGGCACCAGCGCCACCAGATCGGTACCGCGCGCGACGGCGAGCGCCGCCGGGAACCCCGGCACCACCGCGGCAATATTACGTGACAGCCCCAGTTGCTCGAGCGCGTCATCGACCGGCCCGGTCAGCACGCCGCGCCGCGACGCCGCCACATGGTTCCACGCGGTGTAATCCTCTGGCGTGACGTTACGCCCGGCGAGCGGGTGATCGCTTCTCACCACGCCCACGAAGCGGTCACTAAACAGCCGCTGCTGTTTGATTTCCGGCCCCATCTCGCCCGGCACACCGATTTCCAGATCCGCCTCGCCTTCACGCAAGGGCCGGTCGCTTTTCACCGGCTTGGGCGCAAAACGCAGGCGTATGCCGGGCGCACATCGTGCAGCCGCCGCAATCAGCGCCGGGCCGAACGCCTCCACAAAACCGTCGTTGGCGCGCAGTGTAAACGTCTGCTGGTGGCGTGTGATATCAAATTCCTGCGGCGCGGGGCGCAGTACGGCGCGCGCGGCAAAGACCGCGCCCTGCGTGCGCTCGCGAAGGGAATCAGCGTAGGGCGTGAGCACCATCTGGCGTCCGGCGCGCACCAGCAGCGGGTCGCCGGTGGTCTCGCGCAGGCGGCTTAGCGTGCGGCTCATCGCCGACGCGCTTAAATTCAGGCGACGCGCCGCCGCCGCAACGCTTTTCTCGGCGAGCAGGACATCCAACGCGAACAGCAAATTTAAATCCGGGTCATTCATCGTCAGGCTCCGGGTGTCATCATGACAGATGGCGTTTCATGCAGGGATAAAATGCAATCGTTGCGTCTTCCGCTATGTATCGCCGGAAAGTAGAGTGAACGCAAGCACACATTTTCGGAGTGACCATGACGTTATTTACTGACCTGCCCGGCGATGAAGGGCTGCCGGGGCGCGAGCGCGCGCTGGCGATGATCGCGGTGATGACCAGTACCACGATGGCGGTTTTTGATGGCGCGATGGTGAATATCGCGCTGCCGGAAATGGCCCATACCCTGAATGCGACGGCGGCGCAGACTGTCTGGGTGGCGAACGGCTATCTGCTCTCGGCGGCGATGACGCTCGCGATTTTCGCCGCGCTGGCCGGGCGGCTCGGCTTTCGCACGTTATTTGCCGCAGGCGTCGGGCTGTTTACGCTCGCTTCACTCGGCTGCGCGCTTTCACCGTCGCTCCCCTGGCTTGTGGCGATGCGAATTTTACAGGGCGTGGGCGGCGCGGCGACGCTCAGCATCGCGCCCGCTATTCTGCGCACCATTTTCCCGAACCGGCTGCTCGGGCGCATTCTCGGCATGAACGCGCTGCTTATCGCCACCAGCACGGCCATCGCGCCGGTGCTGGGCGGCGCGCTGCTCGCCACGCTCGGCTGGCCCTGGCTGTTCGCGATCAACATTGCACCGGGCGTGCTGGCGCTGCTGCTGACGCTGCGCACGCTACCCAATGATACACACCCGTCGCGCGGGCCGTTTGATGTGCCAGGCGCGCTGCTTTCGGCGCTGATGCTCGGCGCGGCGGTGATGGCGTCAGACGCGCTGTCGCTTGAGGCGCTACTCGGCTTCGGCGCACTGGCGCTGGTGGCGGGCCTGCTGCTGGCCTGGCGTTTAAAACGCGCGCCAGCGCCGCTGCTCCCGCCACAGCTCTTTGCCAACGCGCGGTTTTCGCTCGCGGCGCTGACCTCGCTGGCGTCGTTTGTGAGCCAGGGGATGACCTTCGTGGCGCTGCCGTTTCTGTTCCAGAGCGTCTACGGTTACAGCGCGCTCCACGCCGCGCTGCTCTTCACCGCCTGGCCTGTCGGGATCATTCTGGTGGCCCCGCACGCCGGGCGATTGGCCGACCGCTACGCGCCGTCGGTTATCGCAACCGTAGGCCTGGGGCTCTTCGTGGCGGGCCTGGTGGCGCTGGCGTTGCTGCCTGCGCACGCCGCCGCCTGGGACATCAGCCTGCGCGGATTGCTGTGCGGCATTGGGTTCGGCTGCTTTCAGAGCCCGAATAACCGCGAGATGCTGGCGGGCGCGCCGCGTGAATACAGCGGTTACGCCTCCGGCGTGCTGGCGATTATGCGCACCTTCGGGCAGTGCCTGGGCGCGGCGCTGGTGGGTGTGCTCCTCACTGTAGGGGCAACGTCTGCCAGTGGTATCGCCGAGGTCGCAGGCGTGCGTCTCGCGCTGTGGATCGCCGCTGCGGCCTCGCTGCTGGCGCTGGCCTTCAGCGTCAGTCGTTTACGCAAGCGTTAAGGCCACAGGGCGGTCACCTGTGCTATTCCCGCGTTACCGGGCGGGTTATAAAATCAGGCGCGCCCGCGTAGCCTGTGTTAAGGTCGATTTTTAATCGAACCAGAGGGCTGATAAATGCCAAAGAATGTCGTGACAATTTTGCCAGGCGGACAGGTTGAGCATGTTGCTGTGGATGATGAGCTGCAGGTCATGCGGATCAGCGGAGAAAAGGGCGCCACGCTTGAGCTGCCGATCGAAAGTTATAAGCTCGACGGAGAAACGTATCTGGTGGCGCGGTTTTCCGGGCTGGTGAGCGATCAGGAAACCGAAAACGCGATCCGACAGTTCTATTAATGTTGGGTTACAGGGGCACAGAGCCCCTGTAACGTTTATTCGCGGTCAGAATTGCTTATCGCTGGTGAGAGAGGATGAGAGTTTACGCAAGGCGTCAATATCCAGTTCCGGCTTCTCTTTATCCAGTACGCAGGCAATGGATAACAGCTCGTTAAACTGGTTGAGTAATATTTCAGTGTCCGATTTAAACGCGTTATCTTCTGCATCCAGCGCCGCATTGATGGCTTTTTTCACGCCCTCAATCATCTCATCCATTCCGCCGTTTTTCCCGATAGTCATTAGCATGGCGCTTAACAGCAGTGCCTGCGCTTCTACCTGAGCCGTCAGAATTTTCGCTTCCGCATCCATTTTCGAGATTTTAGCAATCATGCTGTAAATCACATTATTCATGGCACTTCCTCCTTTTGCTCGACCAGCATATCAGGGAGGCGAGCACGGGCAATGTTGTGTAGTCTTAAATCAGCGCAGCGCGCCGCAAGAATGCTGAACGCAACGGCCTGTGCCTTGCGCGCAGGTGTGGTTCAGAGAAAGTCGTTAAAAGCTGTCATTAAAAGAGAGGGGGTACCTATTATATATACGATAACAGGCCCGTCTGTCTGCATATTCACACGTAAAAGCGCGGGCGTAATCGCATAATCCCCACGTACCGCCTCGCGCGGGCGAGCGCCGCTGAAAATAATTTATTGGCAAGGAGATATATAGCGTGGAAAAAATGAATGGCCAGTGTCACTGCGGTACGGTGAAATTTACCGTGGAATTAACGGACGGGCTGAATACCGCCCGCCGCTGCAACTGCTCTTATTGCCGGATGCGTGGCGCTATTACGGTGTCGGCACCGCTCAGTGGTATTACGGTGCTGGAGGGTAAGGAAAAACTGACGGAGTATCGTTTTAATACCCGCCAGGCCGCGCACTATTTCTGTTCGGTGTGCGGCATTTATACCTTTCACCAGCGACGTTCAAACCCGGATCAATATGGCGTGAATGTGGCTTGCCTTGAAGGCGTTTCGCCCTTTGATTTTCCTGAAATCAAAGTGACAGAAGGTATTCACCACCCGAACGACGGTGGGGGCGGGGTCGCCGGTTATTTACGTTACACGCCGGTTGAAAAGTGACGGCCTGCGCCAGAAGAACCGCGTTAGCAGAAACGTGACCAGATAAAGGTCCGCGCCAAAACAAGATGTGCGATCACGCCGGGGTGAGGCTATATACACGAGATGGCGTTTGCCGCCGCGCTGGCGGGCGAAAAGCCGGTAAGCGGCGAGCTTACCGGCAAGGGAAGGGTTATGGACGCAGGGGTTCGCCGCGCACCGGGCGGTCGCCCGCCACAAAATAGCGGGCGGTGCTGCGCGGCAGCGGCGTGCGGCCACGGATGTTATCCGCGATTTTCTCGCCGATCATGATGGTGGTCGCGTTCAGGTTGCCGGTGATAATCAGCGGCATGATGGACGCATCCACCACGCGCAGGCCTTCCAGCCCGTGCACGCGGCCTTCGCCATCCACAACGGCCATCTCATCGCTGCCCATTTTGCAGGTGCCGCACGGGTGATAGGCGGTCTCTGCGTGGTTACGGACAAATTCGTCAAGCTGTTCGTCAGTCTGGCAGTCGATGCCCGGGCTGATTTCCCGGCCACGGAATTTATCCAGCGCGGGCTGGTTGATTATCTGGCGCGTGATGCGAATGGCGTCGCGGAACTCCTGCCAGTCCTGCTCGTGCGACATGTAGTTAAACAGGATCGCCGGATGCTGGTGTGGGTCGCGCGATTTAATGCGCACGTGGCCGCGGCTCGGCGAGCGCATAGAGCCGACGTGACACTGGAATCCGTGCGCTTCGACGGCGTTCGAACCGTTGTAGTTAATCGCCACTGGCAGGAAGTGGTACTGAATGTTCGGCCAGGCGAACTCTTCGCGGCTGCGGATAAACCCGCCGCCTTCAAAGTGGTTGCTGGCACCAATGCCGGTGCCGTTAAACAGCCACTCGGCGCCGATTTTCGGCTGGTTCCACCATTTGAGCGCCGGGTAGAGCGAGACTGGCTCTTTACATTCGTACTGCAGATACATCTCCAGGTGATCCTGAAGATTTTCGCCGACGCCCGGCAGATCATGCACCACCGGAATATCAAATTGTTTCAGCAGTTCCGCATTACCGACGCCGGAACGCTGGAGGATCTGCGGCGAGGCGATAGCACCCGCGCAGAGCAGCACTTCACGGCGCGCATGAACCTCCTGCGGCGTGTTGCTGGCACCGTGAAGATACGCCACACCCACCGCGCGTTTGTTCTCAAAAAGAATGCGGTCGGTTGTGGCATGGGTGATGATTTTCAGGTTCGGGCGCTGTTTCGCGGTATCCAGATAGCCGCGCGCGGTGCTGGAGCGGCGGCCCTTCGGCGTGACGAAACGATCCATCGGACCGAAGCCTTCCTGCTGATAGCCGTTCAGATCGTCGGTACGCGGATAGCCCGCCTGCACGCCTGCTTCTATCATCGCTGCGAACAGCGGGTTGTTGCCTGGCTTGCAGGTGGTGATGCTGACCGGGCCGTCGCCGCCGTGGTAGTCGTTCGCGCCGATATCGCGCGTTTCCGACTTACGGTAGTAGGGCAGGCAGTCGAGATAGGTCCAGCGCTCAAGGCCGGGCTGCTGCGCCCAGTTGTCGAGATCCATCGCGTTGCCGCGGATATAACACATGCCGTTAATCAGCGACGAGCCACCGAGGCCCTTGCCGCGCCCGCACTCCATGCGGCGGTTGTTCATATACGGCTCAGGCTCGGTTTCATAGGCCCAGTTATAGCGTTTGCCCTGTAACGGGTACGCCAGCGCCGCCGGCATCTGGGTGCGGAAATCAAAACGATAGTCAGGACCGCCCGCCTCCAGCAGTAATACAGTGACATCGCTGTCTTCGGTCAGTCTTGTTGCCAAAACATTCCCTGCGGATCCGGCTCCGATAATGATGTAATCAAATTCCATTAGTCGTTCCTCAGGTTAAAAGGTGGATCAAAATACGGACTGAAAGCGGGTCATCTCGACCTGCACGGATTTCACCTGCGTGTAGTTTTGCAGGGTCATCAGCCCGTTTTCACGGCCAATGCCGGAGTGTTTGTAGCCGCCGACCGGCATCTCGGCTGCGGATTCACCCCAGGTGTTGATCCAGCAAATCCCGGCTTCAATCTGGTGAATCACGCGGTGCGCGCGGTTGAGATCCTGCGTGACGACGCCTGCGGCGAGGCCGTAATCGGTGGCGTTGGCGCGCTGTATGACTTCGTCTTCGCGCTCGTAAGTCAGAATCGACATCACCGGCCCGAAGATCTCTTCGCGCACGATGGTCATGTCATCGCGGCAGTCGGTAAAGACGGTGGGCTCAACCCAGGCACCGTTATCGAACCCGTCGCCGGTCAGACGTTTACCGCCGCACAGGACGCGCGCGCCTTCACGAATGCCGGTGTCGATATAACGCATGACGTTGTCGCGGTGTGCGAAGCTCACCAGCGGGCCGAAGTTCGTGGCGGGGTCGTTCACGTCGCCCGCTTTGATACGCGCCACGCGCGCGGCGATTTTCTCTTCAAAGGCCGCCTGCCATTTCGCCGGGATAAACACGCGCGTGCCGTTGGTGCAGACCTGGCCTGAGCTGTAGAAGTTGGCCATCATGGCGATATCGGCGGCGAGATCGAGATCCGCATCGTCAAAAATGATGAGCGGCGATTTACCACCCAGCTCCATCGTCACCTCTTTCAGCGTCGATCCCGCCGCGTTCGCCATGACTTTTTTGCCGCTGGCGACGCCGCCGGTGAAAGAGACTTTATCGATGCCCGGATGTTCGGTCAGCAGTTGTCCGGTGACGGCACCGCTGCCGTTAAGCACGTTAAAGACGCCGTCCGGCACGCCCGCTTCGGTGTAAATTTCCGCAAGCTTAAGCGCGGTAAGCGGCGTCACTTCGCTCGGCTTGAAAATCATGGCGTTACCGGCGGCAAGCGCCGGCGCGGATTTCCACAGCGCAATCTGGATCGGGTAGTTCCACGCGCCGATGCCCGCCACCACGCCGAGCGGCTCGCGGCGCGTGTAGACGAAAGCGGTGTCGCGCAGCGGGATCTGCTGCCCTTCAAGCGAGGGGATAAGCCCCGCGTAGTATTCCAGCACGTCGGCACCGGTGACGATATCCACCGCCTGGGTTTCGCTCAGCGGTTTACCGGTGTCGAGCGTTTCCAGCGCGGCCAGTTCATCGTTGCGCTCGCGCAGGATATCGACCGCGCGGCGCAGGATGCGCGAGCGCTCCATCGCAGTCATCGCCGCCCAGATTTTCTGGCCTTTGCGGGCCGCTTCCACGGCACTATCGACATCGGCCTTGCCTGCTTCATGCACCTCGGCGAGCACGTCGCCGTTTGCCGGGTTGATGGTCTGGAAAGTGTTACCCGTGGCGGAGGGTACATATTTGCCGTCAATATAAAGCGGCTGTTCTGCGAATCGGGACATCATTCCTCCTTCTCATGGGGTGCTGCGCCAGCCAGTTGCTGGCGGATGAATTGGGTGGTGAGCGTGCGGGCGGTCTCCAGATTAAACGGCTGGCCGCTCAGCGCCGCGCGCAGCCACAGGCCATCAATGAGCGATGCCAGACCATGCGCCGCCAGCCGCGCCTGTTCGCGCGGCAGCTCGCGGCGAAACTCGGCGGCGAGCGTCGAAAACAGGCGGCGGCTGCTGACGCGCTCAAGCCGCCCGAGCTGCGGCTGATGCATGCTGCTGGCCCAGAAATCGAGCCAGGCTTTCATCGCCGCGCTGTGTACCTGGGTGTCATCAAAGTTGCCTTCGACGATCGCCAGCAGGCGCGCCTCAGTACTGGCCTGCGCCAGCGGCCTCAGGCGGGCGGCGACGGCGTCGCGAAGCTGGCGAGTAATGTCGCGCATGGTCGCTTCGAGCAGGCCGTTTTTGTCCTTAAAGTAGTGGCTGATAATGCCCGCCGAGACGCCCGCCCGGCGCGCGATCTGCGCGATGGTGGCGTCGTTGATCCCAACATCATTAATGGTGCTTAACGTTGCATCAATTAACTGCCTGCGCCGTATCGGCTGCATTCCTACTTTGGGCATGACCCGGACTCCGCTTCACCACGTTGTTAATATCTATTAGAACTTTTTTTGATTGGACGTTCAATATAAAAAAAGAAATTGTTAAGATGCTGTGATTGTTTTGTCGCAAAAGCGAAACGGTACGCTACGCTAAAAGGTGATTAATCACCGTCATGAATTATTGGAAAGGAGAAGAGACGCGCCTTAGGGGCGGAGAACAATAAACACGCTAACGCTTTCATTTTTGACAGGATATTAACCAGAGGTAACCGATGACTAATCCACCTGCCAGTGAAAAAAACAGAATTAACCCCGTGGTGTTTTACACCTCAGCCGCGCTGATTCTGACTTTTTCACTGGTCACTATCTTCTTCAGTGAGCTGTCTGCGGCCTGGATCCAGACGGCGGTCAACTGGGTCTCGGCGACGTTTGGCTGGTATTACATGCTAGCCGCCACGCTCTATATCGTTTTCGTTATTTTCATGGCCTGCTCGCGCTATGGCGATATTAAACTCGGGCCTGAACAGTCAAAACCCGAATTCAGCCTGCTGAGCTGGTCGGCGATGCTGTTTGCCGCAGGCATCGGTATCGACCTGATGTTTTTCTCCGTGGCTGAGCCGGTCACGCAGTATATGCAGCCGCCGACAGGGGCAGGGGAAACCATCGAAGCCGCGCGACAGGCGATGGTCTGGACGCTGTTTCACTATGGTCTTACGGGCTGGTCAATGTACGCGCTGATGGGTATTGCGCTCGGCTACTTTAGTTATCGCTATAACCTGCCGCTGACCATTCGCTCCGCGCTGTACCCAATTTTCGGTAAACGCATTAACGGACCTATCGGCCACACCGTTGATATCGCGGCGGTGATCGGCACCATTTTTGGCATCGCGACGACGCTTGGCATCGGCGTGGTGCAGCTTAACTACGGCCTGAAAGTGCTGTTTGATATCCCGGAAGGGCTGACGGCGCAGATGGCGCTGATTGTGCTGTCGGTGATTATCGCCACCATTTCGGTGACATCGGGCGTCGATAAAGGCATCCGTTTTCTTTCGGAGCTGAACGTTATTCTGGCGCTGGGGCTTATCCTGTTTGTGCTGTTTATGGGTAAAACGGATTTCCTGCTGAACGCGCTGGTGCTCAATATTGGCGATTACATCAACCGTTTTATGGGGATGACGCTCAATACCTTCGCTTTTGATATGCCGCGCCAGTGGATGAACAGCTGGACGCTCTTCTTCTGGGCCTGGTGGGTGGCGTGGTCGCCGTTTGTCGGGCTGTTCCTGGCGCGCATTTCGCGCGGGCGCACCATTCGTCAGTTCGTGCTCGGCACGCTGATTATTCCGTTTACCTTTACGCTGCTGTGGCTCTCGGTGTTCGGCAACGCGGCGCTGTATGAGATCATTCACGGCGACGCAGGCTTTGCGCAGGAAGTTATCGCTCACGCCGAACGCGGCTTTTACAGCCTGCTGGCGGAGTATCCGGCGTTTAAACTGAGCGCGTCGGTCGCGACCATCACCGGCATGCTGTTTTATGTGACGTCCGCCGATTCCGGCTCGCTGGTGCTTGCGAACTTCACCTCGAAGCTGAAAGACATTAACAGCGACGCTTCTAACTGGCTGCGTATTTTCTGGTCGGTCGCCATCGGCGTGCTGACGATGGGGATGCTGATGACCAACGGCATCTCGGCGCTGCAAAACACGACAGTTATCATGGGCCTGCCGTTCAGCTTCGTCATTTTCTTCATCATGGCAGGCCTCTATAAATCGCTGAAGGTGGAAGATCACCGTCGCGCCAGCGCCAGCCGCGATACGGCGCCGTATATTCCATCGGGCAACGACCGTCTGAGCTGGAAAAAACGCCTGTCACGGCTGATGAATTATCCGGGAACACGCTATACCCAGCAGATGATGGAAACCGTCATTTACCCGGCAATGGAAGACGTGGCGAAAGAGCTGGAGCTGCGCGGCGGCCGCGTGACGCTGAGAAAAGTGGCGCCGGACGACGAGACGCCGCTGGGATACCTGGATCTGCGCGTGCATCTTGGCGAGGAGCAGGATTTTATTTATCAGGTGTGGCCGCAGCAATATTCGGTGCCGGGCTTTACCTACCGCGCCCGCCGCGGGAAATCGCACTATTTCCGTCTGGAAACCTTCCTGCTGGAGGGCAGCCAGGGCAATGATCTGATGGATTACAACAAAGAGCAGGTGATTATCGATATTCTCGACCAGTACGAGCGTCATTTGAACTTTATTCATCTTCATCGCGAAGCGCCGGGCAATAATCTGGTTTTCCCGGAGGTGTAAAGGAATGAGGCCACGCGAGTGGCCTTTTTTGATCCCGGCGCGGGAGAGGCGGAATGAGAAACAGGCCAGGCCATCAGGACAGTTTGTGTTGATTACTGGCATGGCGGAATTAACGCGGTTTGTGCCCGTATCCAGTGGGCTCGTGCCCGCGGCGTGGCGAATGGAATTTCCGCCAGTTCATAGCCGTAGCGCGTGTAGACTTGCTTCATTGCTTCCCAGGTACGTACCGCTTCTTCAAATGTCTGCCTGCGTTCGGCGTCCTGCGTGAAGATAGCTTTCCAGGGCGGCGCGATGAAAACGGTGGCGTCGTAGCGCAATCGAAGTGCGGCGTCGTGAAGCGTTTCTGGTACAGGCAACTCACACAGATTCAGGTAACCAATGATATCCGGAATGCCTCTGTCGAAGAACACCACATCATTCATCGCGTCGGCTGCATACCATGCCTGCTTTTCCCGGTTGAGCATCATCGCCGCGAACGCTTCTCTGTCGAGCCACGGCAGCGCAACGCCGCCCGCGCTTACCTGTTCCTGAATAATTGCTCTGCCGGTTTCTGGCGATGTGTTCCATCCCGCGCGGGCAAGGCTCGCCAGTAGCGTACTTTTGCCTGCGCCGGGCCCGCCTGTGATGACGATTTTACGGGTTGTTAAAATCATAATAACGGCCTCTTTGCTTTCAGAAGTCTGTTCGCACGCTATGCTTTCTGGGGCGCGCCTCGCGCGAACTTTTATGCGGAGTAAGGTGATGAAATTAATCGTGACGATGATGTTTTTCGGCGGGATGTGCAGTCTCCCTGCGTTTGCCTCAAGCGATGACAGCTGGCAGGCATTGTTCTCCGCGATGAACAAGGCTTGTGTCAGCGCGGCGGGGATAGACGAGGTGCAAGTTTCGAAACCGGTGTTATTCCCGGATGAAACGGGTATGGCAGGGCTAATGATGAAAGGCAACACTGGCAAGATGAAACACAAGGTTAGCCTGATTTGTCTGTATGACAAAGCAAAAAAGAAAGCGTTTGTCAGCGAGTATACGTGGTGAAAGGGAACATGTGTCGTGCTATTAACGCCGACATTTAAACGAGCAGTAGTATTATTTATTAATGGATGATTTCGAATTGGCGCCCTGATTATTATTAGTGCGTCAAATGTATTTTTGGGATGAATTGCCTGCGGGTGAATGTTATTCCCTGAAATATATTTTTATGGTGAATTTTTTTTGAGGCTGAATTTTTGGTGGGGGATTCGCCTTTGCGCAGTGCGGATTTTTCCTCTTATTTCTTCGTAGTCCAGATCCGGACGTCATTTTCACCTGCCGGTTTCTGTGTTTGTGTATAAATACACGGAGTAGGAGTCGTTTTGTATTATATCAAAGGCTGTCTGTAAGCTTTATTGTTTTTTGAAATGCAGTGTAACAGATATAAGAATCGGGCCTCTTGTATACGCTGGCTTCGGGCGTAACATATTTAAAGTGTTTGATTTTATCTGCCGTAAAGGATGCGGCAGAGAATGCGGCAGGGATTGTCGCTGACGCTCCCTGTTCTTTCCGTCAACGTCAAATTGCCTTAATGAAGGAACACGTCATGTCTGGTTCATTTCAGGAAGAAATTCCTAAAGCCCGTATTAACCTGAAGTTAAATCTGCACACCGGCGGCGCGCAGAAAAAAGTTGAGCTGCCGCTGAAATTACTGGTCACCGGCGATTTCAGTCACGGCCAGGAGCACCGGCCGCTGTCTGAGCGCAAAAAAATCGACATAAACAAAAATAATTTCGACAGCGTGCTTTCGGAATTTTCACCGGCGCTGAATCTCGCCGTGGAAAATACCCTGGCCGGTGACGGGCGCGAAGAAAACGTGCGCCTGACCTTCCGCCAGATGAAAGATTTCGAGCCGGAGCAGGTGGCGCGGCAAATTCCCCAGCTGAAAGCCATGCTCGCGATGCGCAATTTACTGCGCGACCTGAAATCCAATCTCCTTGATAACGCCACCTTCCGCAGGGAGCTGGAAACCATCCTGAAGGATCCGGCGCTGAGCGATGGCTTACGCGCGGAACTGGCGTCGCTGGCCCCGAAACACGCCTGAGGCGCACCGGGTTTATTACGGATTAACGAGAGAAATGCTGATGTCTGTTCAGAACACCCCCACTGCTGCCGGCGCCACGCAGGTGCAGGAAACCACCGGCGGCGTTTACGCCTCGCTGTTTGAAAAAATTAACCTTCACCCGGTCGACGCGCTCGATGATATCGACGCCTGGCAGGACAGCCAGCGCCTGGCGGACGCCTCCGCCGATGAACGCGTGACCGCCGCGGTCCGGGTTTTTCTGGAGCGCCTGAAACAGTCCGGCCAGCAGGTTGAAAAGCTCGACAAAACGCTGCTTGACCACCATATCGCCGAGCTGGACCGGCAAATCAGCCGCCAGCTGGATACGGTGATGCACCATCCGGAGTTTCAGCAGGTGGAATCGCTGTGGCGCGGCCTGAAGCATCTGGTGAACCGCACCGACTACCGCCAGAACGTGCGCACGGAAAGGGGCGGATTTCTATCTTTCGGTGCGTTCAGCGCTGCCGAATCACGAACTCCAGACCCGTTTTCCGCAATTGTGCAAAGCGGGCAGCCATGACGACGTTTCAGAGGTCGTCAATATCGCGCTCAGCGGTATTGTTATCAAACCGCTCAGTCATGTTCCTGCAGCGATTCCGCTGCGTCTCGAGAATCAGTATTTCGCGCTGGATCTGACCACCGATGCCGCCCGCGCCATGCTCGACGCCGGGAACTGCGCCTTCTACACGCCGCAGTCTCTCGGTGAGGTGAAACTGGAACTGTTTGCGGTGCTGCGGTCATGAAAAAAGATGAAATAAACCTCATAAACAGGGTGTTTTATCCTGGCTGGCTGATGGTCAGCCAGTTACGCAGCGGGCAGGTGGTCAACGATGGTGAAGCGCTTTATCGCCGCGCCTGCCAGTGGATCACTACAGCACGCCAGACGCTGACTGACGCAGGTTTCAGCGAGGCGAGTTGTGAAACGATGGTGTATGCGTACTGCGCGCTGATCGATGAAAGCGTGATGAACCGTGACAGTCAGGACGACGGGTATCGCACCACCCGTGATGTGGCGCTGAACCCGCTTGCGATATCACAGGTTGCCATGACCGTGGAGCCTGACGGGCGTTCCGTGCTGCGTATCCGTTTCGCCTGCAGCGAACAGGCCGACTGGCGACAGGTGGATCTGCGCCACCTGCCGATGTATCTCGGCGAGGACGCTATAACAGCCAATGCGCTCCACTTCATGCTGACTAAACGTCAGGCGGCTCTCTATCTGCGGCTGCCGGGAAAGACAGAACGAATAAAACTGGATGGCTATTTTTCTCCAGGCGGGTTTGGCGACGACGACATGCTATGGCCGAAAGGCGATAGCGCCTTCAGCGGCTGGCAGCTTTTGCTGGAGTACTTCACCTTTCGTGAAAAGTTTATGTTCGTTCATCTTAACGGTCTGGAAGGGGTTACATTGCCGCCGGGAACGTCGCATTTTGACATCGACGTGGTGTTCAGCCAGCTCTGGCAGGCCGATTTACCCGTCACCGACAGCGCGCTGCGCCTGCACTGTGTGCCGGTCATTAACCTGTTCACGCTGGAAGCCGATCCGCTGACGATAAACGGGCTGGAAAACGAATATCTGCTGCGTCCGAAGCGCCTGCAGGACGGGCATACCGAAATTTATTCCGTGGATGCGGTCACCGGATCGGGCCGAACCGGCGAGGCCCGGTATGTGCCTTTCACCAGCTTCCGTCATCAGGGCGGCATGATGCGCCGTCACGCGCCTGAACGTTACTACCACACCCGCGTAAAGCGTGGCGTCACCGGAATGCATGATACCTGGCTTATTCTGGGCGGCGAGAAGTGGGAGAGGGATCGGATGCTGGAGAAAGAAACCATCTCATTGCGCATCACCTGCACCAACGGACAACTGCCGCGCCGGGCTTTGCAAAGCACGCTGCTGGATCGTTGTGAACAGGTCACGGAAACGCCACTGACCGTTCGTAACCTGTGTAAGCCAACGCTACCCGCGTATCCCCCCGTCGAGGACCGTTTCCACTGGCGGGTAATGAGTCATCTGGGCACCCGATTTATCAACATGATGAGCAGCGCAGAAGTGCTTCGCGGCACGCTGGCGCTGTACAACTGGCGTGATGATGAACTGAATAACCGTCGGCTGGAGGCGATCCTCGCGATAAATCACTACCGCATTCAGCGGTTTGAAGACGGGTTTCTTTTACGTGGGCTCGACATCGAAGTCACGCTCGACAGTCACGGTTTTGCGGGCGAAGGCGATATCCACCTCTTCGGGGAAATGCTCAACCGCTTCTTCGCGCGCTATGCCGATATGAACCAGTTTAATCAGCTAACGCTTATTGTTCAGCCAGAAGGGAAATGTATCCGTTGGAAAGAGAATCACAGTCCGCGCCTGCCCGGCTGAAGGAAGAGACGCGGCAACAGCTGCCGTATATGAATTTTTATCGGTTTTGTCAGTGGCTTGAGCGAAGCCATCCGGGGCTTCCTGTTACCGGTAGCGACTGGCAACTTCGCCATGAGCCGGTACGTTTTCGCCCGCATCCGGGTATGGGATTTCCGGCTGGTGAAATACGCGGCTCAGAGACCAGCGAACATCCGCATCTCCCGCCGACAGTACGTATCACTTTCATGGGGCTTTATGGTATTGAGGCACCGTTGCCGACGCAGTATATCGACGACATCGCGCAGCGGCGGGAAGGCTACGAGGCGACGTGCGATTTTCTCGATATCTTTAATCACCGGTTAATAGCCCAGTACTACCGCATCTGGCGAAAATATTCGTATCCCGCCACCTTTCAGTCAGGCGGAGTGGATAACACCTCACAGTATCTGCTCGGCCTCGTGGGGCTTGGGATCCCTGGCTGCGCATCTGCCGCGGGTACGCCACTTTCACGTTTTCTGGCGCTGTTGCCTGTAATGATGTTGCCCGGGCGCACGGCAGAAGGCCTGGGCGCGCTGGTCAGGCTTCTTGCGCCGCAAACGCAGACTGCGGTATTTCATCACGACCGCTGCCGTGTTCCGCTGAAAGCGTCCGCCAGAATGAGTATGCGTCAGCCGCTTAGCCTGAAGCATCGTCCCGTCATGGGAACCTACGCCACCGACGTTAATGGTCAGGTCTTATTGATGCTCACCACTGACGATGCCGAAGAGGCCCGGGGCTGGCTGCCTGACGGAGAGCTTAACCGCGATCTTAACGCGCTGCTGCACGTCTATCTCGGCGTGCACCTTAATGTGCGAATGCAGCTGCGCGTACCGCGGCACTTATTAGCGGATGCCCGCCTGTGCTGTAAGCCGGAATATCCCGTGCAACTGGGCCGCACGGCGTTGCTGAAGCCGCTTAATGCCGCTGCGCGGCGCAATAATGAGATGATTACCATTCCTCTGGGCCGTTGGGAACAGGTTCAGGAAAACATTCACCGTAGGGAGAGCGATGAAGATGGCGAATACCGCTGGTAAAGTGGTGGCTGTAATGCTGACGATGGCAGTGCTGGCGGGCTGTGGGTTGACGCAAAAAGTCACAGACGGTGCCGCTTCGGTGACCCGCTCGCTGTTCTTCAGACAGATAAAAACGCTGCATCTGGATATTCGGGCAAGGGAAGGCGTCAATAACAATGAGAGCGGGGCGGCGCTGGCGACGGTCGTGCGTATTTACCAGCTGAAAAACCGTAAGGCGTTTGACAGCACTGATTACCCCTCGCTATTCGCCGATGACAGCCAGGCCATTAAAGCGGATCTGGTCGCTGAAAAAGATATCCAGTTGCGGCCAGGAGAATCATTCTCACTGGATATGCCTCTGGAGGAGACGGCGCAGTATGTGGCCGTGGCGGGGATGTTTATGGCCCCTGACGACACCAACGATAGCTGGCGTCTGGTGCTGTCACGTGACGATCTCGAACCGGATACGCCGAGAATTATTGAGGCCAGCAATAATCGCCTCACGCTTCAGCCGGTTAACGACAAATAAAGAAAGGGCCACCCGCAAAAGTGGCCCTTTTTATTACTTACAGGCCACCAGATCGGCCATCTGTTCGGCGTTCGGCAGGCCGATTATCTGCTGAAGCAGCCGGTCTTTGTTCAGATAATAAATCGCTGGCGTGCCGTTTGCGCCAAGTTGCGTCATCAGCTGCTGGTTATACTGAATCTGCTTAAAGGCCGCAGGCGACGTTTTCTCCGGCAGCGCCGGTTTGTTTTTCCCGGCTGAGCTTTCAAGATCCTGCCAGGTTTTTTGCGGATCGTCGGAGCCCAGCACCGCGGCGGCGTAGCGCCCGCTGTCCGGGCGGATCACGCCCACCAGCAGCGTTTTCAGGCTGATGCTTTTATCGTTGAGGTACGGCTGCGCCTGCTCCCAGAACTTATGGCAGTAAGGGCAGAACGGATCGGCGAACACCACCACTTTGCAGGCGGCCTGCTCGCTGCCTTCGTGAATGCCCTTCGCCTGATCCAGCGTTTTCCACATTTCGCGCCCGGCCGGGATGTACAGCTCGTCGTTAATCAGCTTTTCACTGAGGTTATTGCCCTGCGCGTCATACATATAGCCGGTGATGACATGCTTTTTATCGGGCGTCAGATAAAGCGTCACGCCGGTGTCCTGATATTTACCAAGCCACGCCTGAACGCCGCCCGGCGCGGTGAAAGGCTTGATAATCGTAATGCCCTGTTTTTCCATCTCTTTTACCGGCTCCGGTAAATCATCAGCCTGCGCATGGAACGCGGCGAGCAGTGCGCCCGCCATCAGTAACTTTTTCATTGTCTGTCCTTATTGATTGTCTGAGAGGTGGCCGCGCCAGCGTTATCCAGCGCGTCAAGCAGTTCAGTTTTACTCAGCAGCGAAGAGAGCACTTCGCCATCCGGTATAGCAGGGCCGAACACGGCGTTAAACGGAATGCCGCTTGCGCCGTGGCGGCGCAAAAATGCTTCAATTTCCGCAGATGGCTTGCTCCAGTTACCCTGTAACAGCACCACGTCATTCTGATGCAGCGCGTCTACGACATCGGGGCGGTGCAGCACCAACACTTCATTGACCTTACAGTTCAGGCACCAGTCGGCGGTGATATCCACAAGCACCCGTTTATGCGCGGCAAGCGCGTTATCCAGCGCCGCCTGGCTGAAGGGCTGCCAGTGAAGCGGCCCTTCGCGGCGGCCGTCCGGTGCAGGTGCCAGAAACGCATATAACCCGGCACCGAACAGCACGCCGAACGCCAGCGTTCGCAGGTTTTCCCGATGGCGCGGCAGTTTTACTGCGCAGCGCCAGAGAAACAGCGCAATCATCAGACCGCCTGCGATAAGAACGTAGCGCGCGCCCCATTCCTTCGCCAGCAGCGACATCAGCCAGAGACTGGAGCCAAGCATCAGCAGCACCAGCACCAGGCGCAGCTTACTCATCCACGGGCCGGGCCGCGGCAGCCAGCGCGCCACGCCGGGCCTCAGGCTGACGAGCAGCCACGGCAGGCTCATGCCGGTGCCGAGCGCGAGGAAAATCAACCACAGCTCCGGTAACGGCGCGGCCAGTGCAAAAGCGACGGCAGTACCGAGAAAAGGCGCGGTGCAGGGCGTCGCCAGCAGCGTCGCGAAGGCACCCTCCAGGAAACTGCCGCCAACCCCCTGGCCGCCCGCCGTGGCGAGCCGGGTAGTGAGCGCGGCGGGCAGCCTGATCTCCATCACGCCCGCGAGGCTAAAACAGAAAGCCCAGGTGACGACCGCCATCGTGGCGATAAACCCGGCATGCTGGAACTGAAATCCCCAGCCTGTCCACGCGCCCGAGAGCCGCAGCGCGCTCATAACGGCCGCCAGCACCAGGAATGAGAAAATCATCCCGGCGCTGGTGGCGAGAAAGCGGATGCGGGTCCGGCGACGGTCCGCCTGCGCCAGCGTCATCAGCGAGGCGAGCTTCATTCCCATCACCGGCAACACGCAGGGCATCAGGTTCAGAATAAGCCCGCCGAGCAGCGCCACCGCGACGGCCTGCCAGAACAGCGGCGCGCCGTCCGGTTTTACCGTCATCTGCTGGCTGGTGGCCCCACTACTGAGCACCAGCGAAACCGCCTGAATACGGCTGGCGTCTGTGGGTTCGCCACGTTCGTTGAGGGTAGTGAACCGCGCCGTGAGCGTGTCGCCGTCCGTTTGCAGTTGCGGAACTGAAAGCGACACGTTGTCAGGGTTATCGGCAAACAGCGCCGGTTGCGGCCAGCCATCGGGTGAGGTCGCCATCAGGCTGAGCGTTGAACCGCGAGCGGAAACGTTCGTCACCGTAATGTTGCCGGTGTCTGGCGGAACGGTCGCCATTGCCGCGTTCCAGTCATCATCAAAACCAGGCGACGGACCATCGGCCAGATCGACATCCAGCGGGAAGGTGTTCACCACGCAGAGGTTGCTGCACAGTGATAGCGTCAGCGTGCCGCGCAGCCGCGCGGTTTCAGTGGTAGTGACTTCCAGCGGGAAGGTCACGCCGTCATGATAGCCGACCGAGCTGAACCCGGCGGCGTCAAAGCGCACCGGCTGCGGCCAGTGCCAGGTGGTCTGCGCTGGTGTTGACCAGTCAATAACGGGCCGGAACCCGCCGTCGCCGGGTGTTCGCCAGTAGGTTTTCCAGCCTTTATCGAGCGTGATAGCCAGCAGCAGACGCACTTTGCCATCGGCGGGCGCGTCGCTGCGTACCTGAATATGGGCGTGTGAAGGCTGCGCCGGTGGCAGCCAGCCGCTGTCCGCAGCCCAGGCCGCAGACACGCCGAGAACCAGAAGCCACAGGCTCCTGAAAAGCATTTTCATCTGTTTTCTCCATGAATAATTAACCGAACAGGACGAACCCGGTCAGTCATTCACGGAACACGCAGTTTTTAAGATGTATTCGTCGTTGGGGAGGGCGGGGGATTGCATCCGGCAGGGCGCGGACGTTCACAGCGATCAGCACAGCCAGCAGGATAACCAGCAGGCCGGGCCAGAGAATAATGGTGTCGAAGTGTAGCGGCTGCGCGGCAAGCAGCGAATGCGCGCTAAGTTCACACGGGGAGAGCGACGGCGTGGTCGCTTCATGACCACTGTTTTGCGTCGCGAGGCTGATCTCAGCCGCTTTGACCTGCATCTGATGCAGAATGCTGGCGCGCTGAGTCAGGCAAATCAGCATCACGCAACAGGCAATGACCAAAAGCAGTGTTGCTTTCAGTTGCCGGTTTTTTGTGTAAGCGGAGCCTGCGGTCGTCATCATCGGCAAAAGAATAGTGAGCGCCCGGTTATCGGGCAAGCGCTGTTTTGTAAAGTAATCATGACAATTCACGCAAAGCCATTCAGCGCGGCAATAAAACCCGCCCGAACGCAAACTCAGCCGCGATCGTCTTTCGGCCCCAGAAAATAGAACGCGAAGGGAAGCGAGATGATAAACGAGAACGGCACGCTGTAAATCAGCACCCACGCGCCCTGCATGATAAACATCGACGCACTCCAGTGCTCCATCGGCATGTTGTACTGTTCTTCCACGCCCTCAAACGTGACGCGGGAGACGACCGTCAGAACGGTGATGAAGACAATCACCAGCGCCGTCAGAAATTTTTTCCCGTCACGGGTACGCAGTTTTTCCAGCATGATCTCTCCGGTTTGTTTTCCCGCGGTGTTTTGGCGTTTGTACCTGCTGGCGACGCCATGTAGTTGCATAAACAGCGAGAATGAAAAGTGGCGCAAGTGTATCGTAAATGGCTGACGAATGTTACGGTCTGGAGGCAGATGCCCTGGTGTCGATATCAAGTTTAATAGTGCGCGCAATCTATCTTATGTTAAATAACCATATTGTGGCTGATAATTTCCGGTTTTCAGTTGCCACTCTTCTCCATGTCATGCTTACTATAAAACGTTTATCACAAAGCCGGATCCTGGGCTTATCAACAGCGTAAACGACAAAGAGAAAAGCATTTTATGACAGCTCCAGAACTGACGTTTTATGTGGATGATGAAGGAATTTCCGTTGACCTGGTGTTGTCGGCGTTTGGCGAAAAACCTGTCCAGTGCATAAATCTGGATACTGATACAGTCGATAAAAAATACCAGGCTGATATTCATTTTCTTATTGAGAAGCAAAATTTTTTTCTTGATAAAATTACTGAGGAAGCCAGAGAATACTGCCAGCGAGTGTATGGTTGCGCTGCAAAAAATCTGCTCCTGATAAAAATTTATCTTTCTCCTGAGACGGAAAAAAGTTTTGGATTTATGTTTTCTGTCGATGTGGATCCCGAACACGGATTGGGATTGAAATTCAATGGGTTGCGGTTGATAAAAACAGGTAGTAGCGAAACGGCATTTTTATAGTATTTTAAAGCAATCTGGCGTGAACTTATCTTTAGCTGTCAAGATAATATCTCTACTGATAGATTGAAAGAGCCAGTCACCCTAACTCAGAGAAGGAAAAGTATGCCGGTTTCCTGTGGAAAAATGATTACAGAAGCGGATATCCAGCGGCTGGAAAAAACATACTGCATCAGCTTGCCTGAAGATTATAAAACGTTCCTCCTGTTAAATAATGGGTTTGTGGTTAAAAGCCCGGATTATTGTAATTTAGCGTATGGCGGTGTCGATGAGGGCGCTATTGCGTTTAATGCCCTGTTTGGGTTGGGAACTGAAAATGAATACTATGATATTGAGTATAATAATGAAGAACTATTCAGTGAACTGGATTTTATCGACAGCAAATTAATCATCGGCGACGATCCGGGTGGTAACTATTATTTGATGCTGAATGGAGAACGCCAGCAGGGCATATTTTACTGGGACAGAACGCATCTGCATGCTGAAGATATCCTTCAACAGTTTGAGATACCTGAGCAAAATGAGTGCGGCAACCTTTACAGGTTAAGCGATACATTTACGCAATTCTATCAAAGCGTTATCGACAATACGCTTGCTCAGGGAATGCAGGTAACGCGTGATCTGTGATAGCCATTGCTGACGCCGCTTCGCCATTTCCCGCGCCAGCGCGCAGCCAGAAATGGTACTATCTTACTCATAACGCCCTGTCCCGGCAGGCATAAACACCACCATCAGGAACGCCCTATGAGTAATGATATTCCTATCAAGTTTTATGACATCGCTGACGAGTACGCGACGGAAACAGAGTTGCCGGTAAGCGATGCAGAGCGCGACCGCCTGGCGCACTACTTCCAGCTGTTAATCACCCGTCTGATGAACAACGAAGAAATCAGCGAAGAAGCGCAGCATGAGATGGCGCGCGAAGCGGGGATCCCTGAAGGGCGTATCGATGAAATCGCCAACTTCCTGAATCAGTGGGGCAACGAGTAACGCCTCTGCGCTACACAGCCTTTGCGAAAAAAAAAACGGCCCCTTTACGGGGCCGTTTTACGTTACGGTTTCTGATTACACAAAGTGGATGTGCTTTTTGCCGTGATGGGGTGAAACCTCAATGCGCGCCTCCACCTTGAAGACCTCGCGCAGCATCGCCTCCGTCAGCACCTCATCCGGCGTGCCGCTCGCCACCACCTGCCCGCCCTGCATCACAATCAGCGCATCGCAAAACATCGCGGCGTGGTTGAGATCGTGCAGCGCCACAATACTCGTCACCGGCAGCTCGCTGATGAGGCGCATCAGGTGCATCTGATGATGAATATCGAGATGGTTGGTCGGTTCATCCAGCAAAATCTCGCCGGGCGACTGCGCCAGCGCACGGGCGATATGCACGCGCTGCCGCTCGCCGCCCGAAAGATGCTGCCACCCGTCGTCGCGACGGTCGAACATATCCACGCGCTCCAGCGCCTGGCGCACGATCTCGTCATCTTGGTGAGTCCAGGACGAGAGCGGCGAATGGTGCGGGATACGTCCGAGTTTCACCACGTCGCGCACGCGAATATTGGCATCGGTCATCGCGTGTTGTTCAACGAACGCCACGCGCTGCGCCAGCCTTTTCCTGGACAACCGCGCGATATCGCCATCGTCCAGCAGCACCCGGCCCGCATCCGGGCGGCGAAGCCCGGCGAGAATGCGCAGCAGCGACGATTTCCCGGAGCCGTTCGGCCCGAGCAGACCAAGTGTCTGTCCGGTTGGTACGCTCAGCGACACGTTATTCACGATGCGCTTTTTACCCGCCGACCAGCTGATGTTTTCCGCGCGGATGCTCATGAGAATCTCCTTGAGCGATACAGGATCACCGCAAAGAACGGTACGCCGACCAGCGCAGTCACCACGCCCACTGGCAGGCTCTGCGGCGCAATCAGCGTGCGCGAGGCGATGTCCGCGAGCACCATCAGAATAGCGCCCATCATCGCGCAGGCGATCAGCAACCGGCGATGCAGTGGCCCGAAGAAATAGCGCATCACGTGCGGCACCACCAGCCCGACAAAGCCAATCGAGCCCGCCATACTGACGATAGCCGCCGTCATCAGCGCCGTTACCGCAAAGAGGATCAGGCGCACGTAACCGACCGGAATGCCGAGTGAGGCCGCCGCGTCATCGCCAAAGGTAAAGGCGTCCAGCGCTTTGGCGTGCCACAGGCAGACCGCCAGCCCAATGACGACCACCGCCAGCACCAACTGAAATTCCGGCCAGCGCACGCCGCTGAAGCTGCCGAGCAGCCAGAACATCACGTCGCGCGCCTGCTGGGCGCTGGCGGCGGTACTGATGGTATAGGCGGTGATGGCGTTGAAAAGCTGTGAGGCGGCGACCCCTGCGAGGATCGTGCGCTCATTGCCGCCGCGCGCGCCGTTGGTCAGCAGTGCGACGAACGCGAACGCGGCGAACGCGCCGGTAAACGCGCCCACAGAGAGCGACACCGCCCCGCTGCCGATACCGAGCACCACGATCGACACCGCGCCGGTTGACGCCCCGGCGGAAACGCCGAGCACGTAAGGTTCCGCCAGCGCGTTTTTCAGCAGACTTTGCAGCACCGCGCCGCAGATGGCGAGGCCCGCGCCGCTGCACGCGGCCACCAGCGCCCGGCTGAGACGAAAATCCCAGATAACCGTTTCATGGATGCGGTTAAGTGGCACGGCGGTCAGCCCGAGCTTGTTAGTCACCGCCGCAAAGGTGGTTTGCAGCGGAATGGAGAGTTCGCCGATGCCCACGCTCAGCGCGATCACCAGCGCCAGCACGGCGACAGAGAGCGCCAGCAATATGAACGACGGCAGACGCCGGGTGACGGTTAAAGAGACGTCCGCCATCAGTTCAGCCCGAGCTTCTCAAGCTGCGCCGCCACCTGCTCCGCGCCATAGAGGGTGCGGATGGTCGGATTCATCGCCTGGCCATCCATCACCACGATATGGCCTTTTTTCACGGCGTCGAGCTGGCTGACCGCCGGATCGCTTTTCAGGAACTGGATTTTGGCGTCGGCGTTATCCAGCGCCCAGCGGTTGCGGTCAAGGCTTGAAACGACGATCACATCCGGGTTGGTGGCGATGATGCTCTCCCAGCTCAGCGTTGGCCACTCGCTTTCTGACGTGACGGCATTGTGGCCGCCGAGCAGATGCGCGATGTAACCCGAAGCGCCGTTTTTGCCGCCAACGTAGGCGTCAGAGGAAGGCGACGCGCTGGAGAACCAGAAGAGATACGACAGGTTTTTATGGTTTTTGCCGAATTTTTCTTTCAGGGCCGCTTCGCGCGCTTTGAAATCTTTGGTGAGCGCCTCGCCGCGCGCCTCGACGTTGAAAATCTTCGCTAAATCGTCGATTTCTTTATAGAGGTACGTCATATCCCACAGCTGGCTGCGGCTGCCGTAGATATCGCCGGTGTTTTTCTTCGTGACGCAGACGCCAGGCGACAGATAGCTGTTAATACCCACCGCCGCGAAATCTTCACGCTTCGCCACTTTACTGTCCGGGCCTAACAGCAGCGGGATCTGCGCGGCGACAAAATCGGGGTTCTGCGCGAGGATTGACTCAAGCGTCGGGATCTCAACCGTCAGCAGTTTGACCTTTTCATTTTGTTTTGCGAGCTGCGGCAACACTTTTGTCGGCCAGAAGGCGCTGGCGGCCATTTTGTCTTCAAGACCCAGCAGCAGCATGATTTCGGCGGTGTTCTGCCCGAGTGCCACCATGCGCTCCGGCGCTTTCTTGAAGGTGACTTTCATGCCGCAGTTATCAAGGGTCAGCGGGTATTGTGTGGCAAGAACGGGCGCCGAAGCGGCGCAGAGCAGGCAGAGCGCCAGCGCGTTTTTTACTAAAGCATTCATCAACATCAACCTTAACGTGTTTTTATCGCCGCGTGCCGCACGGGAATGGTTACGGGCCGGACAAATTAGAATTTGTATTATGCAAATGAAAATCATTCTTAAGAGGAGGTCTTATACCGGGGCGCCTGCGGGAAGTCAATATCGCCTCGTAAGCGGTCTTTGGCAGGTGAAAGTTGCCAGAGACGGCGCAAATATGTTTTAAGAGAGCCCTCACTTTTTCTGAACAGTTATGCGGTCTTCATGTCCACTCATGCACCCCATGCCGCGAGGCATACTTCTCCTTACCTGCTCTCTGCCAGCCAGCTGGTGTTTAACATCGGTTTTTATGCGGTTGTACCGTTCCTGGCGATTTATCTGCGCGACGATATGCTGCTCTCCGGCGGGCTTATCGGCACCATCATCGGGCTGCGCACGTTTTCACAACAGGGCATGTTTCTGCTGGGCGGCGCGCTTTCCGACCGCTACGGTGCGCGCGCCATTATCCTGTGCGGTTGTGTGGTGCGTATTACGGGCTATCTGCTGCTGGCGCTGGGCGGCTCGCTGTGGGCGGTGGTACTCGGCGCGTGTCTGACGGGCGTTGGCGGCGCGCTGTTTTCGCCGTCGATTGAATCGCTGCTGGCGCAGGCCGGCACGCGCAGCGAAGCGGAAGGCAGGCGCAGCCGCGCCGAGTGGTTCGCGCTCTTTGCCGTATGTGGCGAACTGGGCGCGGTGCTCGGCCCGGTACTTGGCTCGCTGATGGCCGGGTTTGGTTTTAAAACGATGGCGCTCGCAGGCGCAGGCGTATTTATTGTCGCGCTGGTGGCGCTGTTTATACTGCTGCCGCGCACGCCGCATCGCGACGGCCCGCTGCAGATTGTTCCCTGGTGGCAGACCTTTCATCAGCCGCGCTTTGTCGCGTTTATCCTCGCCTACAGCGCCTATCTTTACAGCTATAACCAGCTCTATCTGGCGCTGCCGGTAGAGCTGCGCCGCTCCGGCAGCAGCGATGCCGCGCTCGGGCCGCTCTTTATTCTCGCCTCGCTGTTGATTATCACGTTGCAACTGCCGCTCGCGCGCGTCTCGCGCCGTTTCGGGGCGGCGCGTATGTTACCGCTCGGTTTCGGGCTGCTGGCGGCCTCGTTTGTCAGCGTGGCGCTGTTTGCCCCGCTCCCGCCTTTTGCGGGCTGGCTGAGGCTGTTGCCTGCAGCATGCATGGTGACGCTCCTGACGCTGGGTCAGATGATTATCGTTCCGGTGGGGATGGATTTGGTTCCGCGTTTCGCCGCGGGCCGTAATCTCGGCGCGCACTACGGCGCGCTGGCCTCGATGGGCGGCGTGGCGGTGCTGACCGGCAATTTTCTGCTGGGCGACGCGCTGGATAACGCGCTGACGCCTGGCCCGCAGGCAGCGGTGCCATGGCTGCTGCTGGCGGTCTTTCCGCTGTGCAGCGCGCTGGCGATGGCTGTGCTGTGTCGCTTCTACGCGCCGAAGGGCTAAGACGCAGTCGGGAGAAGGAATATTACTCGCTGAGTGACGTTGTCACTTTTTAAGCGGTTCCGTGGGCTGTTAACCCGCTATGGCGGCGGGGAAACCACACAACGGCTGGCTTCTTTGAATGCTATGTGTGCACTACGGTACGCGTTAGCGGAACAGGTCAAACGGTAACTTATCTTTAACAAAATTAATCTATCGCTGCACACGCCAGTGTGCAGCGTCGGCTGCCTGAAGAGAACGTTCAGGCGCAAATTATCAGGCCAGTTATCATCCGCAGGGCGCGCCGGGATCCCAGGACGTGACTGTTGGGTGTGACGGATCGCAGCGCATAAACACACACCATGCCAGGCGTTGATGCCTGCCGTCTCTCTTTACTTTTTATGAATGGTTAAAAACAGCAGAATAATATTAGAAACGCTTAAGAATTTTCTTGGTTTCTGAAACCGGTCTCATCTTTCAATCCACATATGGCTTTATTTTTGTGTTTTTAATCAGACTTACCTTTACTGATACTTTCCTGACAATATCTCCATAATTTTTTAAATAGATGGCACGATATAACCTTTTCAATAAGTTCTAAAACTGTGTTTTAAATAAAAGGAATAATGGGTGAGGTAATAAAAGCCGTACGCTATTTCACCACGGTGATTAAAGAAGATACAGATAAGTGGATGAAAAAAGGAGATTTAATGGAAGAGCGGAAGCGTCATCAGCCCTGATAACGCTTCCGGGAGAGTGTTTAACGGCGCTTGCCGCCGCGTGAAGGCAGCGTACGCGCTTTCACCAGAACAGTATGCTTATAAAAAGCATAGCCGATGATGACAACCAAAAAGACAATCAATGCTATGGTCATTTTGACGATAACCTTCCTGATGGTGCGACTATTTTAATAATGACGGTATATCATACATGAATCTATATTACAGATGCATCTTTATTATTTTCAGGGCTGTTTAGTCTGCGTTTAATAATATTCTGTGCCGCAAGCCATTATCAATAGCACGTTAAACCGGCGCAGGTTTTATCCTGAGGTTATTTGTTATGCACGTCCATGTTGGTGAAAAAAACGCCTGCTGATTTACGCTACCATAACCCCTGCGTTCGGTTGTCATAGCAAAAATGGATGATCCGCTGTTTCCGCCCTTTCTGTTCTCCTCCACGTACCACCTCTGCAGATTGCTACTTATTAAAATGTACCTTTGAAAAAGTAGCTTTACCGAAAAGCACGCTTAAGGGGATAATCCTGCTACTTTTTACGAGACGCAACATCGCGGCTGTGTGCGTTTACGAGGGGATGATGACGGAAATGCCTGACGACAATCTGCTGCCTGGCGCTTTTTCAGGTCTCGATCCCCATGCGCTGTCGGTGGGTGACGAGGCGCGGCCCCTCAACCCGGCGATGGCCTATCTTTTAAGCCTGCCTTCCGCCGCGAGCCGCCAGACCATGCGATCCTTCCTGCATATCGTCGCAGGCATGCTCGGTGCTCGCGCGTTGCAGCACTGCCCGTGGGGCAGCCTGCGGCGTCATCATGTGCAGGGCTTACTGGAGATGCTGTCGGCTTCCGGGCGCGCACCTGCCACCATCAATACCTATCTGTCTGCCCTGAAAGGCACCGCGCGCGAGGCGTGGATGATGAAGCTGATGGACACCGACAGCTATCAGCAAATCCTTGCCGTGCGGGCGGTACGCGGTAGTCGTCTCACCCGCGGGCGTGCATTAACTCCGGAAGAAGTGCGCGCGCTGTTTTCGCTCTGCGAGCAGGACAAAAGCTGTAAAGGCCCGCGTGACGCGGCGATGCTGGCGGTGATGCTGGGCTGCGGACTGCGCCGTTCGGAAGTGGTCGGGCTGGATTATGCGAACATTCTTGAGCAGGACCAGGCGCTGCGCGTGCTCGGCAAAGGAAACAAAGAGCGGCTGGCATTTATGCCGGACACCGTCTGGCAGCGGCTCCGGCACTGGACTGACAGCGTACGCGGCGAACACCCCGGCCCGCTCTTCACCCGCATCCGCGCGGGTGACGATGTCACGTCTGAGCGCCTGACCCCACAGGCGGTGTACCATATTCTGAACGAACGCCGTCTGCAGTGCGGCATCGATAACTGCGCGCCGCACGATCTTCGCCGCACGTTCGCTTCCATGATGCTCGATAATGGCGAAGATCTGATAACGGTACGCGACGCAATGGGCCATGCCAGCGTCACGACAACGCAAAAATATGACCGCCGTGGCGATGCCCGCCTGCGCCGCGCGGCAGGCAAAATTAAGCTTTAAAAAAGCTGTTAACGGCCCATTGCGTGGCCCGGCAAAATGTTACGCTCACCATCATCGTTTAACCCTTTCTCAACTTCCAAAACCAGGGACAGGTATGGTTTCAACACTGACATGGATTGACCACGACAGCCGCGCGCGTGAACGCACACTTCGCATCCTCGCACAGTTTCAGGAAAAAGAGAGCCGGGATGAACTCGGCATCGGCACGGTGCGTGATAGCCTCGCGGACTTACTTTTTCCCGGCACCAGCACCATCCAGACACGGCTGCGTTATATGCTCTTCGTTCCCTGGATTTACCGGGCGCTGGAAGACAAAAAAGTGACTGCCGCGCAGTTTGCCGGCGCTGCGGATAAGCACGAAAGAGAACTGGTCAGACGGCTCCAGACGGCCGATGACCATCACGGGATGTTCGGTAAAAATGCCGGTGGAGATATTAAACGTCTGCCCAGCTCCGTTTACTGGGCTGGTCTTGGTGCCTGGCACATTCGGCTTACACCTTTTTCTCAGGGCCAGTATCACCAGCGGATCGATGAGACCTATCGCCAGAAGCACCGCATTGCACGCCAGCAGCGTCACGCCCGCGATCGCGCGGATGATCCCGATACCGAACCCGACAACGTGCATAACTGGCATCCGCGGTTACCGGCGACGCCTGCTGACTTTCCTGAAAAGGTGACGTTCCTGCTCACTCGCGATGAGGCTGAGTTCATCCGCGACCGTCTCCAGGCGGCATGTCCGCACAGCCTGCTGGCCTTTCTGGCCTTACAGGACGATAAGCCGACAGGCGCGTATCCCTGGGAGTATGCCAATAGCGGTCGCTTTTCCGCGACACATCAGACGATCCTTCACCACGCGCGGCTTTTCTCGGAAGTCATGCATGGCGCGGCGCTCTCCTATAACTACCAGCTTGCCGGAAAGATCGAGCGTGAAGGGCTGCGTGAACTGCATGAAGAGAATTTCCAGGAATGGCGCAATGCTCTGCCGCTTGCGGAGATTGCACGCTGGAACATAAACGAGTTGTGGGCGCTTACTCACCGGGAAGGCCATCAGATAGCTCCGCAGACACGCCATTTTATCGAATCCTGGGTGCGGTATCTTCGCACGACGCCAGACGCGCTTCTGAAGGGCGATGCCAGCGCGCTGATTCAGTATCGTGAACAAAAATTAAAAGGACCGCGCTCGCGGTTCACTAACAAGCGCGCGCAGGAGCAATGGCGCGGTCACTCGGGTACGAGACGGATCAATTATCGCTGGAATACCGTTAAAACGTTGCTCGCTGATTTGCATCAGGGGCTGTGTCAGGAGGCGGTATGCTAAGCCCGGATGCAAGAAGCCTCTATACCGCCGCGCTGACGCCACCGCCGGGTATGCGTTTTGATGAAGCGCTGGCCACGACATTTTCACTGGATCCTACCTGTCTGCTCGAAGCGCCGGTGCATCTTGCACTGATGTCCATGGAAAACCAGGCGGAACAGGACGGCCTTGCCATGCTTGAATCCCTGCGTCGTTACGCCGGACGCATGACGGTCTATGTTCAGCGCGGACGCATTCAGTTGCCTGCCATAGTGCGACCCAATCCGTTATTTAGTCTGCTTGAGCCGATGATTGTCGAAGTGAGCGCGCCCAACGGCGGTGTGTTTCACCCGAAAATCTGGGTGTTGCGTTTTGTCGCTCCCGGTCAGGACACGGTGATGTACCGCCTGTTGGTGCTGACCCGCAATATAACGACCGATCGCTCGTGGGATCTTTCGCTGCAGCTTGAAGGCGTCATGGGGCGCAAAAAAAGGCCGGTGAATAAGCCGCTGGCTTATCTGCTGCGCCTGCTGCCGGGTCTCGCGAGCAGAGGCATTGCAGATGAGAAAACGATGCAGGCGCAGCGAATTGCTGATGAGCTTTATCGCGTTGAATGGGAGTTACCGGCAGGTTTTCAGGAGATGGCGTTTTATCTGCCGGGTATTAAGGCATTTAACTGGATCCCGCCTGCCTCACTGCGCATGGCTGTCATTTCACCGTTTTGTTCCGATGAGGCGCTGAACGCGCTGGTACAAACGACACAGCGCGCCGAGGCGTTGATTTCCCGCCCGGAGGCGCTGGCAGCGTTAAAACCCGCCACGCGGGAGGCGTTCACGCAGTGCTCTCATTTAGACGATGCTGCGGAAACCGACGATGGTGAAGACACAGACGCTGTCGATATGGCGGCATCGCTCGCGACGGGCCTGCACGCCAAAGCGTATCTTTTTGAAACCCAATATTATTCTTTATATACGCACCTCGTAATGGGCTCTGCCAACGCGACTAATGCCGCGCTAAAAGCTGCCAGAAATATTGAGCTGCTGGTCGAGCTAAAGGGTCGTCAGCGCGATATCGGCGGAATTGATACGTTGCTTGACAAAGAGGGGATGGGCGAATATCTGGTGGATTTTCAGGCAGATGAGTTACCGCCGGTGGATGCAAACGCCCAGGCTGCCGCGCAGGCGCTGGAACACGCCAGAGCACAACTGGCCGCGTTGCCGCTGTCGCTTATCTGCGATCCGGTGGACGATGAGCAGTGGCGGCTCACGCTGGAGGGCGTTTTGCCGAAGTTTAAAGGTGTTGCGACGCTCAAGGCGTGGCCGGTCACGCTCATTGGCGAACACGCGGTTTTATTGCCGACAGAAGGCGCTGACGGCCCTTTCCCCCTCGGGCAGTTTTCGCTGCGGGCTGTCACCGGGCTGACGGCGTTTGAGCTCTCTACCCGCGAGCCCGCGTTATGCGTCCGGTTTGTGCTTAATCTGCCCGTGACGGGCATGCCTTCAGAGCGCAACGCGGCTATTCTGCAAAGCGTTATCAGCAACCCTGACGGCTTTCTGCGTTATCTGCTGTTATTGCTGGATCAGGATGACCCCGCACTGCCGCTACAGGAAAAGTACAGAGTCGCTGCCGGGTGGCTGGCCCGTCTTGTCGATGGTGAGGATTTTCCTCTGCTGGAAATGCTGACACGCGCCGCCAGCCGTACGCCAGAACGTTTAAAAGAAATCGCGTCGCTTATCAGTGAGCTGCGCCAGGGAAACCGGAACGCGGTGATCCCGGAGGATTTTCTGGCGCTCTGGACGGTATTTGAAGCCGCCATGGAGGACGCGAATGCCTGATAATCGATTTTCTGCGCAGGCAGCGCTGGCCACGCTGAAAGATTTTCAGCGTGATACGGTCGATTATGTGTTTGAGCGGTTGTTTGGCGAAAACAACACCACGCGGTTTCTTGTCGCCGATGAAGTCGGGCTTGGCAAGACATTGATTGCACGGGGCGTTATCGCCAGAACGCTGGAACATCTGCAGGATAAAAAAGATCGCGTCGATATCATCTATATCTGCTCCAGCGCGGCGATTGCTGGTCAGAATCAAAAAAGGCTCAATCTCAGCGGCTCGGAAGGGTTCTCGCTCTCTACCCGGCTGACCTATCTGCCACGGCAGGTCAGCGAGCTGCGCAATAATAAAGTCAACTTTATCAGCCTGACGTCAGGCACAACCTTCGACCATACCGTAAGCCGTGAAGGCCATGCGGGAGAGCGCGCCACTTTGTACCGGATTTTGTACGACCTCCCGCTGGGCCAGGGCGAGCGACGCACCCGGCTGCGTACAGGGCTGTTAAATCTTCTACAGGCGCGAATGGGAAAAGCGAGCTGGCGCGCCACCGCGCAGGGGCTGCGGGCTGATGAACTGGATAATGACCTCTGCAGGATGTTCCGACGCGAAGTGCTCGACGATAAACCGCTTTACGCGCAGCTTAAGCAGGGTTGCGAGCAGTTTATACGTTACCGTGACAGCAGCCGGATCCCGCCAGACGATACGCAGTTACGGCTTCGGCTTATCATGGCGCTGCGTCAGAAACTGGCTTTCGTTTGTCTGAAGGCCCTGAAGTCCGACCTGGTGATCCTCGATGAGTTTCAGCGGTTTAAGCATCTACTGGACGCTGAAGACGATACCGCGCGGCTCGCCACGGCCCTGTTTGAACAGAAGGAGGCGCGTGTTCTGCTGCTTTCCGCCACGCCTTATAAAATGTTCACGCTGGATAACGAAACCGGGGAAGACGATCATTACCCGGATTTTATCCGCACACTGTCATTTCTGATGCGCGATCCGGCGCAGGTCAACCACGTCAGCGCGCTGCTTTCCGCTCACCGGGCCGCACTGCATGCCGGTATGCCTGAAGGTGAAAAAGCACGTCTTCAGGATGCGCTTTTGCGTGTGATGTGCCGCACCGAAAGGATTTCTGATACCCGCGACCGTAACGCCATGCTCGTTGAAGTTCCCCGCATAGCGCCGCTGCAGGCCACGGATATCCGGCATATTCGTGCCGTTGATGCGGTTGCGGCCTGTGTGGACGCAGGCGATCTGGTGGAGTACTGGAAATCGACGCCCCATTTGCTCAACTTTCTGAAGCGCTATGCGCTGCGTAATAAACTTGATGCGGCTATCGATGCGCCGTCACCTGCGCTCTCTGCGGCGCTGAGAGCGGCCCGCGATGAGTGGCTAACGCCCGGTCAGCTGGATGACTACCAGCCGCTTGAACCCGGCAACGCGCGGATGCGGCTTCTTTTTGAAGACACCATCGATAACGGGCTCTGGCAACTGTTATGGATGCCGCCATCGCTTCCGTATTACACACCAGGCGGCGTCTGGCAGGGGAAAAGCCATCTGACCAAGACGCTTATCTTCTCCTGCTGGAATGCGGTGCCGGATGCTATCGCCACGCTCTGCTCTTATGAGGCAGAGCGCCGGATGGTCAGCGGCGAGTCGGTGACGCATCGCGAGCTTTATCAGAAAATCAAACCGCTGTTGCGGTTTGCGAAAGCCAGCGCGGACGACCGTCTGACCGGTATGCCAGTCATGGCATGGCTGATGCCCTCACCGGTCCTGGCGACGGCGATTGATCCACTCACGATGGCCTGTGCCGGGGATAACGGCCCGCTCCCGCTGGAAACCGTGCTGGAAGCCGCCCGTGACATCTGCGAGACGCTTGTCGCCGCTTTACCCTCCAGCCCGGCGGAGGGCAAAGCCGATCCGCGCTGGTACTGGGCTGCGCCGGTACTGCTCGATGCGCAGGGCGGGCTACTGGCGTGGTGTAAAGATCCACAAGGCTGGCGGGCGCTGGTGACGCCTGATGCGGATGACGACTCCCACTTCACCGCGCATCTGGAACAGCTGACAGACGCCGCCGAGGGACGCCTTACGCTCGGGCCGAAGCCAGACGATCTGGCGGACGTGCTCGCGCTGTTCGCGCTTGGCGGGCCTGGTACCTGCGCATTGCGTGCGTTACAGAGGCTGGATCCGCAGACGGGGTGCGACAGCATGGCCCTTCTCACCGGTGCGGCGACCATCGCCTCGGGGTTCAGAACCCTGTTCAACATGCCGGAGACCATTGCGATGCTGCGTGGCGCAAGTGAGGAGACCTACTGGCGTTTAACGCTGAAATATGGCGTTGAGGGCAATCTGCAATCCATGCTGGATGAATATGTCCATACGCTCCGGGAATCGCCTGGCGTGCAGGGATCTGGCGTCGCGGCACAGGTGGCCACTCTGTCCGCGCATATCCAGTCTGTTCTATCGTTGCGTGTCTCCCGGCTGCATCTGGACGCGCTGGAGGCTAACGATGCGGGCTTTGAGCGTGTAGAGTTTTCGACCCGCTGCCGCTTTGCGCTGCGGTTTGGTGATATCCGGGATGACAATAACGACGCGCTGGTACGGGCAGAAATCGTTCGCGATGCTTTCAATTCGCCGTTTCGCCCGTTTGTGCTGGCCTCCACGTCCATTGGCCAGGAAGGGCTCGATTTTCATACGTGGTGTCATGCGGTGATGCACTGGAATCTTCCCGCAAATCCTGTCGATTTAGAGCAGCGCGAGGGCCGGGTACATCGCTACAAAGGGCATGCGGTGCGGAAAAATATCGCGCATGCTTATGGCATTGCGAGCCTTAAGGGCCACAACGCGGGCGACCCGTGGCAAACCCTTTTTGCGCGGGCAGCGCAGGACAGAGCGCCTGGGCAGTCCGAACTTATCCCTTACTGGATCTTTGAGGACGGCCCGGCGCGCGTGGAGCGCCGTATTCCCGTGCTGCCTTACAGCCGGGAAACCGGCAAGCTCAAAAGACTGAAGCAGGGGCTCGCGTTGTATCGCCTGGCGTTCGGACAGCCGAGACAGGAGGACTTACTCTCAAGTCTCAGCCATAACGCCCCGATCTCTGAAGACGCCCTTGCCGGCGGGCTGATATCACTTAAGCCGCCCGGCCGGTCCGGTAAAGCGTAACGCCGGCTACGGCGCAATCTCCTGCCCGCGATAATCGATAAACCGGCACTGCAGATTATCCAGCGCGGCGTTGATGACGTTTTTCAGTCCAGCCGCGCTTTCGTCTACCGTCACCGGCGCGCGTTCGCCGCCCATATCGGTCTGGACCCAGCCGGGATGCAGCAACAGCACGCTGCGTTTACCCGGCAGCGCCGATGTCACCGCGAATGAGCGCGCCAGCGAATTCAGCGCGCTCTTACTGGCGCGGTAGAGCGCCATGTCGCCGGTATCGTTATTCGTAAAGCTTGCGGTACTGGAGGACATAAACGCGATGACACCGCCTTCACGGACCTGCGAGAGCATCGTCTCCGCGAGTCGCACCGGCGCGATAGCGTTGGTCAGAAAGAGTGAGGCGATCTCCTGTTCGGTGGCCTGCGATACGCTCTGATGATCGGGGCCAAAAATACCGGCGTTGACGATGAGCACGTCAAAGGTCACAGCGCTGAGGTGTTCTTTGAGGTGGACTACGCTTGCCGTGTCGGTCATATCGACGATTTGCGTGGTGATACGCGGATGGGTGTCTTTGTGCGTTGCGTCACGCACCGTCGCTATCACGTCGGCGCCCTCCTGCGCGAAAGCATTCGCCAGACCACGGCCAATCCCGCGCGATGCGCCGATAATCAGGATATGTTGTACAGTCATGATTTTTTAACCTGCAATAATAATGAACCCATACTGATGGGCTTAACACTCCGCAAGGCGGTAGACCCCTGCTCCCCAGTAGCCTTTTTCCGGTTTACGGATTTCACGCCAGCCCTGACGAACAAGGCTGCGGGCAATCAAACGATTCATGATGCCATGCCCCATCAAAAGCACCGGACTTTGCGCGTTACCGGCAAGCGCAGCGAGATTTTGCGCAGCCATTGCCGCGCGTGCTTTTGCGGCATGCAGCGTTTCAGCATTGCCCGATAACCCGCACAGCCATAACATGCGGAAAATGCCACTCCAGGCCAGCGGCGACAAACGCAGCCTGCCAATACTGTGCACCGGCAGTTCTGCCTCCCGGTATAGCGCATCGGTTTGCACTGGATCACAACCCATTGTTTTTAGAGAAGAGAGGGCACGAGGTAAATCGCTGCTGATAACAATGCCCGCTCTGGCTGCTAACGCGCGGCTTGCCTCAGGCGGTAAGTCATTCCCCGTACCGGCCTCGTTATAACGGCTTATCCAGCCTGGCATATCGCGGGAGCCGATCGCGCCTGAATGCGCTATATCAGGGCTGCCGTGACGCATCAGAATAATTTCCATATCTTCCATTCCACGGGTGGTTTACCTGGCGTGAAAAAAATATCCCACCAGCGCCAGTACCACCACAATAACGCCTGAGAAAATCGCTCCGCTGGCCCATGCGAAGGGAGCGATCTCTTCTTCTTTTTTGATATCCGCGTAACGCTTTAGTGCCTGCTCTGCCAGGGGCGCGTCAATCTCTTCGAACTGCTTTTCATAGCCTTTGGCTTTAAGCCGCGAGGCTTTTTCGGTATCGGCTTTATCGAACGCAAACAGCTGAGTGCCTTTCTTATAGAAGACAAATGTGGTCATGGTGGACTCCTGTCGTGGTGACGCGCTATGCCTAACATACCGGAGCGGAATACATTTTGTACATGAATACCTTAAAGCGCTTTTAGCAGAAAAGCAGACCGTCGCTGATACATACAACCATGAATAAGTGTCCATCAGCCGGAATGGAAAAACAGAGGAAGTGGTGGCGGGGAATTATTCGCAGGGCGGTCGGGCATACAGGGAATGATCGGTAATCCGCCTGTAAAAACGCCCGGTACAGGTACCGGGCGTGGCATAAAAAATAACGTTTTTTATCTGCTAATCAGAAGCTCTGCCAGTCGTTATCTGATACCGCGGCGGCGGCGGGCACCGGGCGCAGCGTTTTGATTGGCGTCACCGGCGCGGCGACATGACGCGCCGCGCTTTTCGCATGACTGGCGGCGGCGATGGTAAATGCACCAACCAGCTGGTTCAGGGATGCGGCCTGCTCCATCAGCGACTGCGACGCCGCCGAAGCCTGCTCGACCAGCGCGGCGTTCTGCTGGGTTACATCGTCCATCTGGTTGACGGCCAGATGCACCTGATTGATGCCCTGCGCCTGCTCCTGCGCGGCGACCGAAATCTCATCAACAATATCCGTTACCTGACGCACCGCCTCGGTCATTTTGCCGATATTCTGGCCGACGCCTTCCGCCTGCGCGGAACCGGTTTCGACGTATTGCATTGAGTTCTCAATCAGTTCTTTGATTTCCCGCGCGGAGGAGGACGAACGCTGCGCCAGCGTGCGCACTTCACCGGCCACCACGGCAAACCCTCTGCCCTGCTCGCCCGCACGCGCGGCTTCTACCGCAGCGTTGAGCGCCAGGATGTTGGTCTGGAAGGCAATCCCCTCGATCATCGCGATAATGTCGGTGATTTTCGAGGAACTGTCGCGAATACTGCTCATGGTCGTCAGCATGGTATTGACGCGCGACTGGCTGTCTTCCGAAATATCACGCGCGTTTTTCGCAAGCTGGCTTGCAAGCTGGGTATTTTCCGCAGTCTGACGCACGGTTTCGCTCAGCTCTGACATGCTGGCGGCAGTCTGCTCCAGCGAAGCGGCCTGTTCTTCTGTGCGCGACGAGAGATCTTCGTTACCGGCGGAGATCTGCCCGGAGGCCGAGCTGACCGACTGCGCGGACGCTTCGACAGCGGCGAGTGATGAAGCCACATTGGCTGCCAGCGTATTGTACGCTTTGGCCGTCTGGCCTATCTCATCCTTACGGGAGTCATCGGCGCGCAGTGTCAGATCAAGATGCTCGCTCGCCGTTTCCAGCGTCTGGCGCATGCTGTTGAGCTGGTTGCGAATCGAGAAGATGGTCTTCAGCGTGAAAAAGCCGAGAATAAGGATGACCACTGCCGAGCCGCCAATCAGCGTCCAGAGCGTCTGGTAATAGGAGCTATCATTTTCCTTACGCAGCGTTTTGCCGACGTCAATGTTGACCCCCAGCTGTTTCTGATACAGCGCGATCAACTGACGCGCGGCACCGCCGACACCGTTGTCATCACGCAGTGCGGCGAGCGCGACAGCGTTGTTGTGCGCACGCGAGCTCTCTAAAAATGCCGGTAACCGGGACTGAACCGTCTGAATCAGCGTACCGGCGCTTTCAGAAATCTGCCGGTCTTCCTCGCTGGAGATTTCATTTTGCAGGTAAAACTGGTTCTGCGTGGTGATGCGATTAATGACCGTATCAATCTCTTTTTCAATCTCGGCCTGACCTGATGCGTCAGCGGTATTCTGGTGGCGGTAGAGCCAGATAATCAACGTATTACTACCATCAATCATTTTGCCGATATCAAGCACCGACGGAAGTGTGTTTTCCTGGACGTACTGGAACCTTGCCTGAAAATTGCTGACGACCACCACCGACGTAATCACCATAGCGATCAGCGCGGCAGAAAGTAATGAAAACGTCAGCATAAGACGTTGTGTAATGGACATGGAGTGTTTCCTCGGTGATGCTTATTTTTGCTGTATGGAGCCAGTGCTTAAATCAAACCGGCACAACGAATATCGGCAGCCAGGCATGCAATAATTAGCCTCCGGCAGACGCTTTCTCGTATGCCCATGATTAACAAAACATTAAATTTCTTAAAGTAATGGCCTGGCAATTGTGTGGGAATTTGTTGCGGTGCTTTTTTAGGCTCGCCACGGCGGTTTGCTCTAAGGTTTATGTCAGTAAGCGAGAGCCTGTGCGCCGTTGCGCAGGCGTCGCCACACCTCAGGAGGCCTTTGTGATCACACTGTGTAACGCCTGCGGCACGTCATATCAGATTGACAATGCCCAGCCGCAACGCTGCAAAATTTGCGACGATGAGCGGCAGTTTGTTCCGGTAACGGGGCAGCAATGGGTGGACCGTGATGCGCTGCTGGCGACCCATTCCAATAAATGGAAGCAGCATACCCCGGATCTTTTCAGCATCCGGACGGTGCCGGATTTTGCGATTGGCCAGCGTGCGTTTCTGCTGCGTACCCCGCAGGGAAATATTCTCTGGGACTGCGTCGCCACCCTGGATGACGCCACGAAAAACCTGATTGCCGCGCTGGGCGGTCTGATGGCCATTGCCATTTCGCATCCGCACTTTTACACCACCATGCAGGACTGGGCGGCCGCCTTTAACGCGCCGGTGTATCTGCATGCCAGCGACCGCGAATGGATAATGCGCGACAGCCCGTTTATCCGGCTCTGGGAGGGAGATGAACTGACGCTGGCTGAGGATATCCGCGTGATTCGCCTCGGCGGCCATTTTGCCGGTGGCTGCGTACTGCATGACGCGCGCGGCGACGGCCTGCTGCTGAGCGGTGATATTTTGCAGGTGACGCCGGGCGCGGAGAGCGTCTCATTTATGTGGAGTTACCCGAATATGCTGCCGCTACCGGCCGCCACCGTCAGCGCGATGACCGACCGGCTGCGAGGCGTGTCATTTTCGACGCTATGGGGCGCGTTTGAAGGCCGTGAAATCACTGCCGACGCCAGTGAGCGGGTGCGCCGTTCGGGCGAAAAATATGTGGCGTGTCTCAATCGTGCGGATTAACGCTTTTTTATTTCGTGACGCTCAGGCCCGTTCATACGCGACCCGACCATCAACATAGGTGCGGTATATCGCGCGATCGTCACCCAGCGTCATCATCACGAAAAGCTTATCAAACAGGGTCGCGGAATTGTCATAGCGGAGCTGCTGCAGCGGCGTTGAGGTCGGCTCCAGCACTACAAAATCGGCCTCTTTGCCGGGCATGAAGTTACCAATACGATGATCAAGCCCCAGCGCTTTCGCGCCGCCGAGCGTGGCAAGATAGAACGCCTCGTCAGCGGATAACGGATAGCCCTGCAACTGCCCGACTTTGTATGCCTCGTTCAGCGTTTGCAGCATGTTGAACGTGGTTCCCGCGCCGATGTCCGTTCCCATTCCGACTTTCACTTTTTTCTGCCACGCTTTTGGCAGATTAAACAAACCGCTGCCGAGATAGAGATTAGATGTGGGGCAGAAAGCGATGCTGGAGCCCGTGTCTCGCAGGCGATCCCACTCGCGCTCTTCAAGATGAACACAGTGCGCGAAGATGCAGTTGTGCCCGGTCAGGCCATAGTGATGATACACATCCAGATAGTCGTCACGCTCCGGATACAGCGTTTTCACCCACTCGATTTCAGCCTGATGTTCAGACAAATGCGTCTGGAACCAGGTATCCGGATATTCTTCGCGCAGGCGCTGCGCCATCGCCAGTTGTTCCGGTGTCGACGTCGGGGCAAAACGCGGCGTGATGGCATACAGCAGCCGCCCTTTTTTATGCCAGCGTTCAATCAGCGCCTTGCTCTGTTCATAACTGCTTTGCGCATCATCCAGTAGCCAGTCGGGCGCGTTGCGATCCATCATGACTTTACCGGCGATAAGACGCATATTGATTTGGCTGGCTTCCTCGAACAGCGCGTCCACTGACTGCGGATGCACTGAGCCAAAAACCAGCGCCGTTGTGGTGCCGTTTCGTAATAACTGCTTAATAAAAAAAGCGGACATTTCGCGCGCGTATTCCCGATCTTCATAGCGTCGCTCGGCAGGGAACGTATATTTATTGAGCCAGTCGAGGAGCTGTTCGCCATACGCGCCGACCATTTCACTCTGTGGGTAATGAATATGCGTATCGATAAAGCCCGGCACCACCAGTTTCCCGCGGTAATCACGCACGCGGACCGTATCCGGAACCTGTTGTTTTCCTTTTTCCCACTCACCGAACCATTCAATTTTCCCGTGACGAATCAGCAGTAAGCCGTCTTCCATAAACCGCAGCGCCGGTGCTATCTCCTGAGGCGTTTCAGCGGTCCTTGTGAAATCAATAAAACTGGTGCGTACGGCTTTTAAGGTCTGTTCTGCTGACATCATCACCTCCTGCAGTCTGTATTTTTTTCTTCTGCGACTCTCTGTTGATGGGTTTTAATGCACTTTTCGTAGTATAGGATTTTCTCTCTGAACGGCATTGCGATGGCGCACGTCATGTCCGGCGCACTGGCTGAAACGGCGTGCTTCTATCCTGCTAAGCCAAAAACCGTGCAGCGGATTAATGGTTTCACTACATCTTCGGAGTGGGACTGACGAAGTCAGGCCGTATCTCCGGCCTGCGGGTCCGCAGGAGCCGCCTGGCGGTGTAGTTACAACATACATTAAAGCAAATCTGGTTTACCCGCCCTTCGGGCGGGCGCGGGCGGCCCGGCAATGGGCAATTGCGCGCTCAGGGGTTCAGGAAGGAATCTGACGCCACAACCGTGGCCGGAAGCGACGCGGGCGTTTCCGAACGGTGCCTACGGTTTCAGTGGCGGTCCAGTATAGCCTGGTTGTATGTTGTAACTATCAACATGCCGTTTGTGGTGTGCTTTTACTGGTAATGGTGACTGACAACATCGATAGTGTATTGCCGTCAGTAAGCGTAAAAGTTACGTAACTACGACGCTAACAGGAGACGTTCCGTGATTGTTTATACTTATCCCAAGAGCCGCTCGCTCAGGGTGCTCTGGACGCTTGAAGAACTGGGCATGCCGTATGAGTCCATCAAAGCCGATATTCTTTGCGACGCCCCGGAAGTACCCTCGCCGCATCCGCGCGGTAAAGTCCCGTTTCTGACAGATGGCGACGTTTCCATTTGCGAGACGCTGGCCATCTGCACCTGGCTTTGCGAAAAACAGCCTGCCACCGCGCTTTTTCCCGCCGATCCCGTCCGACGCGCCGCGATAAACAGCTGGATCAGTTTCGCCTTAACGGATCTGGAATCGCCGGTATGGAATTTACTTAAACAGATGATTTTTGTGCCGGAAGCGCAGCGGTCCGCCGCACTGACACATTACTTCAAAACCGAAGCCGCAAAAGCCGTGGCGATGGTGGATTTGGCGGACAACGCGCCGTGGATAGCGGGCGATGATTTTACGCTGGCCGATATTTTTATGTCGCATACACTTTTCTGGGCAAAACTGGGCGGTATTACGCTTGGCGAGACGCTCGAAAATTACGTGAATCGCGCCTTTTCCCGCCCCGCGTTTATCCAGGCCCAGCAGCGAAATAACCAGTGATGACGGCCAGCAGGTATATTATCGCCACCGCGTATGCCCTCACCGGCCGTAAAAGCCGTCCAGGTAGGTTTGCGCCAAATCGTCACCCAGCATCCGTTTTTCGCGCGGGCTGGTGTTGTCATCGAGAAACTGGCCGCGATGATTGGCAAATTCACTGGTGGTCTGCATACCGCAGGCATCGTCACGGTAAGCCTTCGCCTGACGCTCTGCCCAGGCGATGTCGCGTCCCTGTGCTTTATCCGTTTTGCCCTGATTGTAGACGCTGGTAAATGCCGGCAGAAACGCGGCGATGCTGCCTGCTTTATCGACCCTCAAATTCGCGTCGTGTGATTCCATCCCCTGCAAAACATAGTGGCGCGCGTGCATTTCTGGCGACGTTCTGGCCGTACATCCTGCTAACAGCGTAGCCACAGCCACGACTACCATTCCATAACGCCTCATATTGTCTTCCTGAAGTTGTCTGTTTATCGTGTTGAGGCCCGGCACATGTTGCTTTTGCGCGCTAACCCCATGTATCAAGGGATAAATATTACCGCGCTGAATACAGGGTTAATACATACCGAATCAGGGGATTGCGTGAACTCAGAAGACATGCATTTGTCCGATGCCTATAAAAAAGCCGCGCAGGGTGAGCCCTGCACGGCTTATCAGCAGCATTACGTCGTCAGCCCCTCTGCTGGCGGGTACTGAAGAATGCCAGCGCGGTCTCCAGCGCTTTCGCCTGCTCTTCAAGCGACATCGCCGCGGCCGAAACCTGCTGCACCAGCGAGGCGTTCTGCTGGGTCACGCTATCCATCTGATTCACCGCCACGCTAATTTGATCCACGCCGCGGGTCTGTTCATCCAGCGCCCGCACGATTTCATTGATAGCCAGGTGAACGCTGGTCACGGCTTCGATTATCTGTTTCATCGTCGAGCCGGTTTCATTGACCAGCGTCACACCCTGCCCGACGCGCCCGGTTGATTCAGCAATGAGCTGCGAAATTTCCTTCGCCGCGTTGGCGCTGCGGCTCGCGAGCGTTCGTACCTCACCGGCCACGACGGCGAAACCGCGCCCCTGCTCACCGGCGCGTGCCGCTTCCACGGCCGCGTTCAGCGCCAGAATGTTAGTCTGGAAGGCGATGCTGTCGATGATGCTGGTGATGTCGCTGATTTTCTGCGAGCTCTCATCCACCTGCGACATCACATGCACCACGCGATCGACCAGCGCTTCGCCCGCGCCTGCGATATCTTTCGCGTGCTCCGTCAGCACAATAGCGCGTGAAGCGCTTTCGGCGTTGTTTTTCACCGTCGCGGAAATTTCTTCCATGCTGGCCGCCGTCTCGACAATTGCCGCCGCCTGCTCCTCGGTGCGGGAGGCGAGATCGGTATTGCCTGCGGCGATTTCACTGCTGCCGGCGCGCACGGAATGACTGGCGTCGCTGATATCGCCGACAATCTCGCGCAACCGCGACTGCATGGTGCTTAACGCATAAAAGATGCTTCGGGTATCGCCCTGCTGTACCGGAATCGCGTTATTCAGGTTGCCATGCGCGACAGAAAGCGCAATTTCGGACGCCTCAAGGGGCTCACCGCCCACCGGGCGCGCCACTTTACGGGTAAAGACCAGCGCCACCACCAGGCTCACAACCGCGATGCTCAGCACCATCAGAATGAGGGCATTGATAAGCCCCTGCCAGGCTTCGGCCATCACCACGCTGACCGGCGTCACCACGGCAAGCTTCCACGGCGTGCCGCTGTTGCCCACGGCAATCGTGTTCCAGGTGATAAACGCCGGTTCGCCCAGCACCGGATCGTCATAGCGAATCACTTCGCGGCCCGTCACAGTGCCCTTATAAGGCTTGCCGATAGTCGCTTTATCCGGCGCGGAGATCACTTTATTGTCAGCCGAGAGGAGCAGCGCATAGCCAACGCCATCCCAGGGTTTGATCGCGCCCACCATTTTTTGCAGCGTTTCGAGAGAGAAATCGGACGTCACCGAGCCCTGGAATTTGCCGTCGCGCATTATCGGGGCGGCGATCGAGGTCAGCATCACATCCACGCCGTTGTACGGGTAAATGTACGGCTCGATGATGACATCTTTCTGGCGCTGACGCGGGAGGACGTAATAGTCGCCGCTGCCAGGCGTTTCATAATCCACCAGGTTATGCAGCGCCGGGTTGCCTGCACTGTCGCGATCCACATAACGCGCATAGCGCCCTTTGGGATCCTGGCCCGCCTGCCCTGCAAACGTGGCGTCGTTGGCATCAAACGCGTTGGGTTCAAAGGTCAGTGACATCGATAAAAAATCATCATGAGCGCGCAGAAAGCTGACTAATAGCTGCTCCAGGCCTTTACGATCGTTAAGCCCGGACTCGCGCAGCGACCACGCGCTGATACCCACATCGCGCGCGGCGGTTAACGCCGAATCCAGACGACGGCTCACCTCTAAGGTTTCCGTTTGCGCAATTTGTTGCAGGTGTTTTTTCGCGACATATTCCTGCTGCGACATCGATTGCCAGAGCAGTAAACCCATCGTGATACCAAAGCCTGCGGTTATCGTGACGAAAATCGATAACAACATGAGGGTTTTGGTCTTAAGCCTTCTTTTCGAAGGATGCTGAGCAATCATTCTCTTCTCCCGGACGCCGCCAGAAAGGCGGGACATATTTACTCACTATCGGCAACTATCCAGGAAGCCTTATGCGTACAGGCCATTAAATTTTCTTAACGCAAACGGGTCGGAATAAGCGAAACGGGGAAACGTATTACGATCAACGAGAAGGGAAACAGACTGGATTCAGAAAAAAAAGCGGGCCGCCTGACATCGCAGCGGCCCGTAAACAGAATATTGGCTAAGGTGCCCCTTTTCCTGATGATGCTATCGTAGCGCCATAACCTTAAGGGAAACTTAAGGCATAAGTTAAATCTTAAATATTTACAAAGCGCGCGTTCCGCAGGCAATAAAAATGATGGGCATCCGCGCCCGCACGATCAGGACTCAACAAACTCCAGTTTCGCTTTTACGCGTTCAAGCGACTGAAGATAATCGATATTCTCAATAAGCTGATGTAATTCCCGGGTTTCGCCGCCCGACGCCGCCAGCGCATCCTCAATAAAAGGCGAATGGCCAAAACGATGTAAGATCACATTTTTCTTTTGTATTCCGTTCAGCGAACAGAGTGTGATATAGCGGAAGCGTTTTTTATACGTGGCGTCATTTTTCAGTTTTTCCGTCGCCTCACAGGGCGCGGAAATAATGCAGCGGAACGGCGTCATCAGATACGGCTTAAGCAAGTGCAGCAAGCGCATTCCCGGCGACATCTCGTCGTTTTCCGCCGTGAACGCGTGCGTGCCATCCAGATACAGTATGACCTTATACCGCCCGGCGAGCGCCACGGCGAGTGCCAGCTTTTTCTCTATCTCTTCCTCACTGGCATTCCCGGCAAACAGCGACACCATATTTATTTCAGCCAGATGGCACCCTGGCTGGATCTGCAACAGGTAACGCGAGAGATTACGGACAAAACAGGATTTGCCAACCCCTTCATTTCCCGATACCACCAGACTGTTGGTATTACGGCATGACAGAATCGCCAGCGCCGAAAGAATTTCCGTTTCACGATACATCACGTCAGGAATATTTCCGACCGCAAGCATAGCCATCAAATCGGTGGCGTGAATGCCGTTCTCTTCCAGCCCGGAATAAAACGCCTTCCTGTCATGTTGTGGCTCAATCGTGAACAAATTGTTAGGTGGTGTCATTTTATTTTCCTTAAGCGTGTAATTACAAATGTAATAATCCCGGCCTCATTCATTACGGAATAAGGCCTTTTATCGCGCTACGCTTTTATCTTTAAGAATAATGATGGCGCCAGTGAGCAGACACGATTTATCCGACGCCAGAGTCATTTCTGCCTGCGTTTTTACGTGTCTTTTCTGCGCATTACGATGTTAAAAGCGTCCCGTTGAATACCCCATGTAGGTTTTGCATCTCCCGTCAGGCTTGCAGGTCATCAATACCCCACGAGATTGCATCAGGAAAACTTGATAATTAAGCATCACTAAAATTTGATTTAGCGTGAAGATAGGCAAAAATCTTAAAGCCGTCAACCGCCGAAATAATTATCGATAAATAAGTTATTCCTTATCCCGTGAATCGGCGAATTAAGATTTTCCTCAGTATTAATTCCGGAAATAAAGCGGTAATTTGTCCGGTTATTTTTTGACGCGGTTAAACACTGACGGCAACGAAATGGCCGCAATCTGCCATGCGTACACAGAAAAAACCCTGCCGGAGCAGGGTTTGTTGCGCAATAAGATGCAAATCGCGTATCAGAACGTACTGTAAAGCAGCGCGGACACCGTGAGCAGGCCACCGGTGGCGACCATGACAGCCGTCGGGCCGCGCAGTGAACGCAGCGCATCGCGGGTGTAAATGAGGTACGTCGGGATCAGGAAAAGAAAGATGGCGGTCAGCGGCCCGCAGACTGTCTCAATCAGCGTAATCACGTCCGGGTTAAGATCCACCACGGCGAAGGTCGCGATAAACATCGCGAGGAATGCGAGCGTCTTCGCCTGTTTCTTCATGCCTGCGTGCCCGGCCACCAGCGCCGTAATGGTTTCCGCAACAGGCAGGCACACGCCAAGAAACGATTTGGTCATCCCGACGATGGCAATAAAAGGCGCGATCATAAACAGCAGATCCAGGCCGCCCTGGCTCTGCATCACCGAGAGCATATTGAGGTTTTCCGCTTTCGCCCGGGCGAAGGTGGCCGGAGGGTTCGCCAGAAGGCAGCTCAGCACAAAGAACACGATGCTGAAAATGATCAGTGCATAGGCCACACGCACAACCCGCACCGACTTCATCTCGCCGCCATGACCGCTTTCGCGATAATACGACGCGAGCGGCGCAATCAGCGGCGCAGAGCAGAGCGCGAAAGAGATAAGCGGCAGCGTCAGCCAGATATTTTTAAACGCGTCACCCGCGCCTTCGCCTGCCGGAATCAGCGGCATGCTGAAATTCGCCAGGCTCCAGGCGGAGATCTGGATAACCGCTATCAGCAGCAGCGACACCGCAAACGGCAGCGCCAGCGCGCCCATCATGCTCACCACTTTGTCACGGCCTTTACTGAGCGCCAGGAATAAAGCCGCGACGACAATAAACGCCAGCAGCGCGCGGTTCACCGGGGCAAAATGCAGACGATTAACCAGAAAATCTGAAAGCGCGTTGACCAGCGAGATGGCATAGACCAGGGTGACCGGGAAATGGGCGACGCAGAAGAAAACACGAATTGCCGTTCTCCCCTTTGCGCCGAAAAAGGCACCAAAAAGCGGTAACGTACCGTCATCGGGCTGGTTGTCGCGCATAAATACACGGCAGATAAGCACATGCGGCACCAGCGAGAGGGGAATGCCCAGCACCAGCAGCAGAAGAAAAACCAGCGGGCCGCGCGTGCCGATTTCGACAGGAAGGAACAGTGTCCCTGCGCCAACGGTGGCACCATAAACGCCCAGCATCCAGAGGGTATCTCTGAATTTCCAGCCGGTACGGGCAGGCAGAGTGCTGTCCGTAGTGGTTGATATTGTCATTGTCTCTGTTTTCAGCTTATAGATTAAGAATGTACCGATGCCGTTTTCACAGGCCGGTTAAGGAAAAACGCACAGGGCGCAAACAGGGGCTGAATGATATAGAAATCGGCCGCTGAATTCGAAGTTCACGGCGGATAAAACGTAAATAAACGCAACGACGCGCGTGGTAATAACAAAGGGGCGTCGGCCCCTTTGTCACTGATTTACTCAGAACCACTGTCCGAATTTGCGGATGTACAGCCGTTTCATGCCCTGCACGACCACGCAATAGGTGAAAAGAATCCCCACCAGCCACGGGAAATAGCTCAACGGCAAGGGCACCAGTCCAATCATATGGCCGAGCGGCGAGAACGGAATGGCGATGCCGACTGCCATCACGATCCCTGTGGTTATCAGCACCGGCAGCGCGGCGCGGCTCTGAATAAACGGGATTTTCCGGGTACGCAACATATGCACCACCAGCGTCTGCGACAGCAGCCCTTCCACAAACCACCCGGACTGAAAGAGCGACTGCGCCGCAGGCGAGTTGGCGGCAAACACAAACCACATCACCGCAAAGGTCGCCATATCGAACAGTGACGATGTCGGCCCCATCCAGATCATAAAGCGCTTAATATTCTGCGCATCCCATTTACGCGGCTGACGCAGAAACGCCTTATCCATGCGATCCCACGGCAGCGAGAGCTGCGAAATGTCATACATCAGGTTCTGCACCAGCAGATGAATGGCGAGCATCGGCAGGAACGGCAGAAACGCGCTCGCCACCAGCACCGAAAAGACATTGCCGAAGTTAGAGCTGGCGGTCATGTTCAGGTATTTGATGATGTTGCCGAAGGTCTCGCGGCCGGTCAGCACGCCCCGCTCCAGCACCATCAGATCTTTTTCGAGCAAAATGATATCCGATGACTCTTTGGCGATATCCGCCGCGCTGTCCACCGAAATCCCGACATCCGCATCGCGCAGCGCCGGCGCGTCGTTAATGCCGTCGCCAAGGAACCCAACCGTGTGGCCGTTATTTTGCAGCGCCCGCAGAATGCGGGATTTCTGCAATGGCGTCAGCTTCGCGAAAATCGCACAGCGTTTAACCGCCGCAGCAAGCTGCGTTTCGTCCATATCGTCAATGACATCGCCCGTCAGGATCTCGCGGCGGTCGATCCCTACCTGCTCGCAGATGCAGGCCGCTACCAGCGGGTTATCGCCGGTCAGCACCTTCACGCTAACGCCATGCTCATGGAGCGCGGCGATCGCCTGCGCCGCGCTCGCTTTTGGCGGATCGAGAAACGTCAGCATCCCTTCAATAATCAGCCCGTTTTCGTCCGCCACGCAGAGCGGATGATCAAGCCCGGTCTGTGGCAGTTCGCGTGTCGCCACCACCAGCACCCGGAAGCCCTGCGCGTTGTACTGGCGCGTTAAGCGCAGGTACGCGTCGCGGCGCGCGTCATCAAGCGCGTATACCGTGTCGCCCTCGCGGATATGCGTCGAGACAGAGAGCATCTCTTCAACGGCACCCTTGCAGATAAGCGTCTGCTGATGCTCGCCATATCCTTCCACCACCACAGAAACGCGGCGGCGTACAAAATCAAACGGCAGCTCGTCAATTTTGAAATAGCCGGATTGTATCGATGGTGAAAGCGCGGCCTGCCCGGACGCCAGTACCGCCTTGTCCATCAGGTTTTGCGAGCCGCTCAGGTTGACGCTGTTCAGCCAGGCAAGAGTGAGCACATGCAGGCTGTCGCGGCCGTGGCAGTCGAGATGTTTTTCCAGCACAATCGTGTCCTGGGTGAGCGTGCCGGTTTTATCGGTACAGAGCACATCCATCGCGCCGAAATTCTGAATCGCGTTCAGGCGCTTCACAATCACCTTGCGACGGGCCATGACAATCGCCCCCTTCGCCAGATTAGAGCTGACAATCATCGGCAGCATTTCTGGCGTCAGCCCCACCGCGACGGCCAGCGCGAAAAACGTGGCATCCAGCCAGTCGCCTTTGGTGAAGCCGTTGATGAGCAGCACCACCGGCACCATCACCAGCATAAAGCGGATCAGCAGCCAGCTGACGCTGTTCACGCCTTTATCAAACGCCGTCTGGGTGCGGTTACCGACGAGCGATTTCGCAAGCGATCCGAAATACGTTTTCGCGCCGGTCGCCACCACCACGCCGCAGGCGGTGCCGCTCGCGACATTGGTGCCCATCAGGCAAATATTGCCCCGCTCCAGCAGGCTGGCGCTGTTATCAGGGATATCGTCTGCGCTTACGCCTTTCCCCTGCACATGGCCGGTGACGTCATATTTTTCCACCGGCAGCGACTCGCCGCTCAGTATCGCCTGGCTGATAAACAGATCCCGTGAGGCAATGAGCCGTAAATCCGCCGGGATCAGATCGCCCGCCGAGAGAGTCACGATATCGCCCGGCACCAGTTCCTCGACCGGGATTTCGCGTTTCTCGCCGTCACGGTTGCTCACGGTACGGCGCAGCACGGTTGCCGTCGTGCTTACCATCGATTTCAGCGCCTGCGCGGCTTTATTGGTGTGAAACTCCTGCCAGAAGCGCAATAAGCCGCTCAGCAACACCATCGTCACAATGATAATAACGCCGGTCAGATCGGTCTCCTGCCCTGCGCGCAGCGGATACCAGTAATCGGTAAAGAAGCTGATCAGCGCCAGCGCCATCAGCACATAGATAAACGGGTTATTGAACGCCTGAAGCAGTTGCACCAGCGCGGGCGGCGCGTTGTCATGCGCCACGGCATTCGGGCCGTAAGCGGCAAGGCGCGCCTGCGCCTCTTTTTCCAGCAGTCCTTTTTCGCTGCTTTCCAGCCGCGCTAATGTCTCCTGGTGGCGCTCTGCTGACGCCATTTCGATGCAAAACGTCGCCGCCTGTTTTTTTGCGGCATTATTCATTTTTCTGGAATTGTACTTTGCCATACCGGCACCTGTTATTCAGGGTTCAGCAAAACGCGCGGGCGTCTTACCGCAGGTTTTAAAACGCGCACGCCATTTCACCTTTAAAAAAGTAAAGGCGTGCTAAAGCATATTGTTAAAAACAGAAAGGAATTAACGCAGAGGCGGAGGGAACAGGGCTGTGTGAATAAAAAACATAGGTAAGCACTCCTTAATAAAACAAGGATTAACGCCCGGGGTGCAATAAGATGAAAACGTACATTGCTGCCCGCCATGAGAGGCAAACAGCGCAGGGATTGTCGCGAGTTTGCCCGTTAATAAATTCCGGTATCGCTGTTCAGAAGGGGAATCTCCATCAATAATTTTCCCGCAGTATAATGCGCGGCCCTGTAAAGTAAATGCCTAACGGCCTGAGGTTTACAGAGCGTTTAGATTTTTATTTCAACACGCGGCGTACTCAATTTGAATTCACTGAGACGTATTATTTCCGGGGTGCGTAAAATCGCATAACGCTATTTTATTAACGACTGCCAGGTTATTTCATAAAAAGAAAACGGCCTTCATCAGAAATGAAGGCCGTGTGCCAGCCGTTTATTCGTCAAAGAACCAGTAGCCCTGATTTATCAGCGCGGTCAGTTCCTCCATAAATGCGGGGTGATGCAGCGCGTCGCCAAGTTCATGCTGGCTGAGAGCGGTATAACGGCACAGCGCATCTGCCGCGCGCGGGTCGACGGTCTCATACGGCTCGCTGTTAATGAAAAAGCCGCCGTTGACGTTCAGCACCCGCAGGCCGGAGAGGCGCGTCAGCGTTTCGCCGCCCAGCAGCGCCTCGCGCACCTCTTCAGCGGTGTACGGCGGTTCGGCAGGCGCAATATCCAGTTCGTGGCGCGGCGTGGTGACGAACGATCCAAACCAGCGGGTGAAATCTTCCGGCTGGTTCATCATCTCAATCATCATCTGGCGAATACGCTCAAGCTCATACGCCTCGATGCGGCCCGGATGGTCGCGGCAGGTCAGATCCGGGTCGCTGTAGTGCTCGCCGCCCAGATCGTTTTCCAGCGCGTAGTCCGCAAAGCTGCTGATTAAATCGCGCCCGTTCGGCCCCCGGAAACCGACGGAGTAATTCAGCGCCGTTTCATGGGTGAAGCCGTCATGCGGGAATCCGGGCGGAATATAGAGGATATCGCCCGGTTCAAGATCTTCATCGATAATTGGCTCGAACGGGTCGACATGCAGCAGCGCCGGATGCGGGCAGAACTGACGCATCGGCAGCTTGTCGCCCACGCGCCAGCGGCGACGGCCCATGCCCTGAATAATAAACACGTCGTACTGATCGATATGCGGGCCGACGCCGCCGCCCGGTACGGAATACGAAATCATTAAATCGTCCAGACGCCAGTCCGGCAGCACGCGAAACGGGCGCACCAGCTCGGCGGAGGGTGCATGCCAGTGGTTCACCGCCTGCGCCAGCAGCGACCAGCCGGTTTCACCCAGCCCGTCGAAATGTGTAAACGGGCCGTGACTGGCGTGCCACTTACCGTTTTTATGGCTCACCAGGCGGCTGTCGACCTCCGGCTCCATCGCAAGCCCGGCCAGTTCGTCCGGCGTGATCGGGTCAATAAAATTCGCAAACGCCTGTTTCAGTACGACAGGTTTTTTCTGCCAGTAGGTTTCTAAAAATTCCGGCCAGTTCAGATTGAGTTGGTAAGCCATAGCATCACACCAGTGAAGGATTGAGGGCGCGATTATAAGAAGGCCGGGTGGTTCAGCGCCTTGTCATGGGTCAAGCGCTGACCCCGCGCATTATCAATGCGCCTTGTTTTTCGCTATGATGCGTACTGCTGTTTACCGCCGGAGGGCTTATGCATTATCTGCTGGAACTGATTTCCGATCTTATTTTGTACTGGCCAACCCGTAATCCGCCGCCGGAGGGGAGAAACGCCATTCCTTCGCTCAAACACAAGCCGCTGTTTCGTATGCCCGAAGGCGATCCGCTGAAAAAAGACGAGCAGCCTAAAGAGCCCGAATAATCGCATGCGCCTACGCCGCTAATTATCCCCGAAAACCCCGTTATATCGGCCCATCGCTGCCACCTGCGCAATGTTACGCTGCGTGATAATCCAGTCATTTTAATAATTTCACGGCAGGTGATTGATGGCGCGTCACGTTTCCGGGCTGCTGAAAGCGGTCTGTTTCCTCTTTGTTTTTGCCGTGCTGTTTGCAGTGACGCTCTCCCCTGCCCGCGCGCTTTCCACCGCGTGCACGGCGCTGAACGCGGCAAGCCCGGTGAGTTCCGGCCTCAGCACGTACAACGCCAGCAGTTTCAGCGCAGATGAAACCCTCACCGTCTCGTTTACCGACAGTGGCGCGGGTACAGGCGGCCTGCCGATGAATGCGGATACCGTCATCATGCAATCCCGTGACTTCTCGCAGCATTATCTGGTGCATTACAGCTCCGACGGCAATGCGGGGAGTTTCAGCACCACGCTGACCGGCGCACAGCTCACGGCGGGCGGACTCTGGTTAAAAGTCTCAACGGCCAACGGCTTTATCAGCCCGGTGACTATTTCCTGTACCGCGGCGGTCACGCTCTCCTCCGATGCCACGCTGAGCGGGCTCTCGTTTTCCGGCGGCGCGCTCTCGCCTGGCTTCTCAGCCAGCAACACCAGCTACCACGCGACGGTCGATTACGCGGTCTCCTCGGTGACGCTGACGCCAGTCACCACCCACGCCGCCGCCACCGTCACCGTGAATGGCAACGTCGTGTCTTCCGGCTCCGCATCGCCCTCTGTAAACCTGAGCGTGGGCGTAAATACCCTCACGATCGTCGTGGCCGCCGAAGATGGCACCACCAAAAACTACAGCGTTGTTATCCAGCGCAACGAGCAGATGCCCGTGGCGGGTAACGTCAGCGCGCAGGTGGCGGCCAACAGTCAGGATAACCCTGTTGCACTCGCGCTCTCCGGCGGCACCGCAACGGCGGTGAATCTGGTTAGCGCGCCGCAGCACGGCACGCTGATGATTTCCGGTACGACGGTTACGTACACGCCGCTGGCAGGGTATAGCGGCAGCGACAGTTTTACCTACAACGCCAGTAACAGCGCGGGCACCTCGGCGAACGCCACAGCATCGCTGACCATTACCGCGCCCGCTGCCGTGACGATATCGCCCGCCAGCGGCGCACTCGCGCCTGCCACCGTGGGCAGCGCCTGGTCGCAGAACGTTTCCGTCACCGGCGGCACAGCGCCTTATATCTGGACTGCGCATGGCCTGCCGGCAGGTATCACGCACAACAGCGCGACCGGCGCGCTCTCCGGTACGCCCACCACGTCCGGCAGTTTCAGCATTTCGCTGACCGCGCAGGATGCCCGCGGCGTTTCCGGTACCGTAACCTATACGCTGGTGGTCGCGAACGGCGCGCCGCCTGCCGCCACGCTCGTGATGACGCCAGCGGCGGGCGCGCTCCCCTCCGGCACCGTTGGCACTGCCTTATCGCAGACGTTCGCGGTGAGCGGCGGCGCAGCGCCATATCGCTGGCAGCTGAGCGGCTCGCTGCCCGCAGGGCTCACTTTCTCCGACGGCCTCCTGAAAGGCACGCCGGGCGTGGCAGGCGACAGCGCCTTTACGCTGTCAGCCACCGATGCGAACGGCGCCACGGTTCACGCGGCCTACACGCTGCACATTAACGCCGCCGCGCAGGCGGTGGATCAAAGCGCGTCGCTCTCTGCCGGGCGCGTTACCCGCGTGTCGCTCACGCGCGGTGCCACCGGCGGCCCGTTCACCGGCGCGCGTCTGCTGACAGCCCCGGATAAACGCCAGGGCACGGCCAGCATCCAGCCGCAGGGGGGCGATTACGAACTGACATTTACCGCCGCGCCGCAGGCCAGCGGCACCGTTGTACTGCGCTATGTGCTGTTAAGTGCTTCGGGCATCACGCCGCCTGCGACCATTACGTTCTCCATCGCCTCACGCCCCGATCCGTCGAAAGACGCCAGCGTGACGGGCACCGTCAGCGCGCAGTACCAGGCGGCGCAAAACTTCGCCCGCGCGCAGATCCGTAACTTCAACGATCGCCTTGAACAGCTGCACGGCAGCGAAGACGTACCGTCCAGTCTGAACGGCGTACACTTTGCCCTGCCCACCTCGCCGGCGGAGCGCGGGCTGGATACCGATCTCTGGAACGCCGCGCTTCAGCAGCAAGCGCAGCTGGATGCGCAGAACAGTCTGCCGCCCGCGCTGCCATTTGGCACGCAGATGCCTGGCCAGCGGCTCTCTTACTGGACGGGCGGCTATGTCGATTTCGGGCGCGATAAAGACGCGACGATGCGCTTAAGCCATACGCTGGTGGGCGTCAGCACCGGCGTGGATTACCGCTTTACGCCCACCGTGACGGCAGGTGTGGGAATGGGGTTCGGGCGCGACGTCAGCGATATCGGCGACACCGGCACCCGCAGCAATGGTCGCTCACTGAGCACCGCGCTCTATGCGAGCTATCACCCGGACGCGGTTTTCGTCGACGGGCTGTTAGGTTACAGCCGCCTCGATTTCGACAGCAAACGCCACGTGAGTGAAACGGATATCTATGCGCGCGGCAGCCGCGCCGGCAGCCAGGTCTTTGGCGCGCTGACCTCCGGCTACGAATTCCGCCTGCCGCAGAGTCTCGTCTCGCCGTATGGCCGCGTACAGGTTTCACAGACGCATCTGGAGAGCTACAGCGAATCGGACGCGGGCATGTATAACCTGGCGTTCGCGCCGCAGCGTTTTTCACAGGTGACGGGCAGCGCGGGCCTGCGCGCCGAACACCGTGTACCGGTAAGCTGGGGCGATATTCGTTTGCAAAGCCGCGTGGAGTATTCACGCCTGATGAATGACACCGGCAGCGCGCGCGTCGGGTATGCCGATACCGGCAATGACACCTGGCGCATGTCGCTGTATGAGCAAAACCGCCAGACGCTGGCGCTTGGCGTCGGGCTTGATATGGCGCTACCGAATGGCGTCACGCCTGGGCTTGCGTATCAGGGTACGCTGGGGCTGGATGACAGAGGTTCACGCGCCCAGACCATCATGGCGCGCATGAACGTGGCGTTTTAATCTGCCATAAAAAAACGGCGCAGAAGATAACCCCTGCGCCGTTGGTTTTATGGCATCGCCATTACGGACGTCTGAACAGCGCGATGCTGCGCCCTTCGAGCTCGAAATCCTTCTCTTTGGTGATAACCAGGCCGTGATTCGCGGTGTCGGATGTGGTCAGCTCCAGCACCCAGCCGCCTTCGCCAAACTGCGGAATACGGAACGGCACGTTGCCTTCAAACGGGTTGAACAGCATCAGTACGTCGTGCCAGATACCTTCTTCGGTTTCCAGATCGGGCCTGCCGATGTACACCCCGAGCGTCGAGCCTTCGTCCCACTGCTCCGGTTGCTGATAGCCGCCGCCCGCGTTGAACCACTCGATAACCATCCCGTCGCGCCAGTTTTCACGGCGCAGCAGCGGCTGCTCGGCGCGCAGCTTAATCACCTTACGGGTGAATTCGCGCAGCGCCTCGGCGCTTTCCGGCAGGTTCTCCCAGTGTACCCAGGAAATTTCGCTGTCCTGGCAGTAGCCGTTGTTATTCCCCATCTGGCTGCGGCCAAACTCGTCACCCGCCAGCAGCATCGGCGTACCGTGGGAGAACAACAGCGTGGCGAGGAAGTTACGTTTCTGGCGCTCACGCACCGCGTTGATGCCTTCATCGTCCGTCGGGCCTTCCGCGCCGTAGTTATAGGAGCGGTTGTCGTTATGGCCGTCGTTGTTGTCTTCCCCGTTATCCTCATTGTGCTTCTCGTTGTACGACACCAGGTCGTTAAGCGTGAAGCCGTCATGGGCGGTAATAAAGTTGACGCTCGCCCACGGACGGCGGCCACGCTGATCGTAGAGATCGCCGGAGCCCAGCAGGCGCGCCGCAAAATCGGTCGAGACGTTATCGCCCTTCCAGTATTCACGCACCGTATCGCGGTATTTGTCGTTCCACTCCGCCCAGCCCGGCGGGAAACCACCCACCTGATAGCCGCCAGGGCCGATGTCCCACGGCTCGCCAATCAGTTTCACTTTCGAGAGCACCGGATCCTGCATGATGGCGTCAAAGAAACCGCCGCGCTGGTCAAACCCTTCCGGCTCGCGGCCAAGAATGGTGCCAAGATCGAAACGGAAACCGTCGATATGCATCGATTCCGCCCAGTAACGCAGCGAATCCATCACCATCTGCAGCACGCGCGGGTGCGACGTATTCACCGTATTGCCGGTGCCGGTATCATTGATGTAATAGCGGTGCTGATCGGGCAGCGTGCGGTAATAAGAGAAGTTATCGATGCCCTTGAACGAGAGCGTCGGGCCAAGCTCGTTGCCTTCGGCGGTGTGGTTATAGACCACATCCAGGATCACCTCGATACCGGCGTCGTGGTAGGCGCGCACCATATCGCGAAAACCCTGAATGCCGCGCGGGCCGAAATAGCGCGACGCAGGTGCGAAGAAGCCGAGCGAATTGTAGCCCCAGAAGTTTTTCAGCCCCTTATCCAGCAGGTGCTGATCGTCCGGGAACCAGTGCACCGGCAGCAGTTCAACAGAGGTAATGCCCAGGCTCTTGATGTAATCCACCGTCGCCTTATGCCCCATACCGTCGTAGGTACCGCGCAGCTCAGGCGGTACCGCCGGATTGAGCTGCGTGAAGCCTTTGACATGAGTTTCATACACCACCGCGTGTGGCCAGGCGATGGTTGGCCGGTTCTGATCCTGCCAGTCAAATTCGTTCGGATCGATGACGCGACACTTCGGCATATAGGGCGCGCTGTCACGCTCATCGAAGGTAAGGTCTTTATCTTCGTGCAGCAGGTCGTAGGCAAAATGCGCTTCGTTCCATTCGATATTGCCGACGAGATCGCGTGCGTACGGGTCGACCAGCAGCTTGTTCGGGTTAAAGCGATGACCGTTTTCCGGATCGTACGGCCCGTGTACGCGGTAACCATACAGCGCGCCAGGTTGCAGACCCGGCACATAGCCGTGCCAGACTTCATGCGTATATTCCGGCAGCGTCAGACGAGCGATTTCATTTTTGCCGCTCGGATCGTAGAGACACAGCTCCACGCGCTCGGCGTGTGCGGAGAAAATCGCGAAGTTCACCCCCTCGCCGTCGTAATTTGCGCCGAGGGGATAACTGCATCCCGCCGTGATTTCAAAAGCCTTACCGTTTGACATATCTCCCTCTCCCTCCGGACCATAAATGTTCAGGACTACCACGATTCATGATGTTTATTTGCATGGAATCAGTCGGTTATGAGTATCACGGACGAGCAGCCGTCGGCTGTCTCCAGGTTTATGCGATCGGCGAGCGTTACCGTCTCGCCGGTCAGCACGTTGCGCCAGCGACGCTGCGTGAGCGTCGGCGGCAGCATAATCTGCGTGTCGTGCCAGCCTGCACGGGCCGGTAGCGACGCGCTTTCATAAAGCGCGGTGAACATCAGCCGCGGCGCTATCACGATGATGGCGTCATCGCCGTGCGTGCGGGCGTAAGCAATCACGTTACTGTCGAACTCGCCTTCGGTGTGAAGCGGCAGATAGTCGCCGTGGCGGAACAGCGCCGTATTCTGCTGGCGCAGGTGCAGCACGCGGGCGATCAGGTGCTGCTTAAGCCGCCCGCTGATCCAGTCCTGCGAGGTGGCAGCAAAATTCGCCTGCGGCGCCAGCATACTGTCGAGCGCGATGAAATCCGGCTCGCGGCGGTTATCCGGGTCCACCAGGCTGAAGTTGAGCGCTTCGCTGCCCTGGTAGATATCCGGCACGCCAGGCGCGGTCAGCTTCAGCGCCGTCTGGGTCAGGCTGTTCACCAGCCCCGCGCGGATAAACGGCTGCAACGCCTCGTGGAAATCCTTCAGGAAATCCTGATTGTCCGGCGAGAGCATATGGCGTGCGTAATCCAGCACCGCTTTTTCATAGGCGTCGTTGGTGTCCGCCCAGTCGGTGCGCAGCTTCGCTTCACGCAGCGCCTTTTCCACAAAGCCCAGGAAGCGTTCTTCCAGCGCCTTCAGGCCTGCGGCATCATCCGGCTTCAGCGTGGCGGGCCAGACGCCCGCCAGCGCCTGATAGAGCATCCAGGTATCGGCGCCCTTCGGCGCGGTGCCGTCATTGAGGAACACCACTTTGGTCTGGTTGAGCTGACGCCAGCGCGCAACGCACTCGGCATAAAACAGCGGCGCTTCGGTGAGCGCATAGAGCCTGGCGCGGGCGTCTTCGCCGCGTTTGGTGTCATGGGTTGACGTGCTGGTAAGCGCGTCCGGCTGATGCGCCAGGCGCAGCTTCATCTCTTTATGGAAGCGATCCGCCGAGTAGGTGCGCGGCAGCGGCTCGGCCCCCACTTCATTGAGCGCAAGCTGCATGTTCTGGCGGAAAAACAGCGTGTCTTCCACTGATTTGGCCATCAGCGGGCCGGTAAGCTGCTGAAAACGGGTGCGGAACGTGGCGGCGTCGGCGAGTGAGCCGCCGGAGAGGTTGCCGGCCAGCACATCGGCGAGAAACCCGAGCGCCTGCGCATCCGGCGCGTGCTCGCTGGCCTGTACTTTCGCGACCACTTTCTGCAGCAGCGCGCTGTCAGCAGGCGTCAGCCCCTGTGCGGTGCCGTAGGTGCGATACACCGGGAACGCCACCAGTAATTCACGCAGCGCGCCGCGAAGCACCGGTTCTTCCAGGGTCACGCCTTCCTGCTGTGCAATGCGGGTTGCGAGCCGCAGCAGCGTGGTGAACTCCCCTTCAAAATTCCGGTCGGCCATCAGCAGCTTGGCGTCGCGAAGTTCGGCGGACATATCCACTTCCTGGCCGACCACGTCGTGATACGCCTTGCTGAGATCGTCGAGCTTCGCGTCATCCACCAGCACGTCCGAGAGCGCGGCGATAAATTCATACCCCGTCGTGCCGGAAATCGGCCAGTCGTCGGGGATCTGCTCGCCCTTGCCGAGAATTTTTTCGACGGTGATGTAGCAATCCGGCCCGGCTTTTTCGCGCAGCCGCTCCAGATACGCTTTCGGATCGGCAAGGCCGTCGACGTGATCCACCCGCAGGCCATCCACCGCGCCGGCGTGCACCAGTTCGAGGATCAGCCGGTGGCTGTCGTCAAACACGGCGTCATCTTCAACGCGCACGCCCGCAAGCCCGGTTATCTCAAAAAAGCGGCGGTAGGAGAGCGAGCGCGGCGCGGCGCGCCAGGAAATTAACTGGTACGGCTGGCGGTCATGCAGCGCCGCAATCGCCTGTTTATCGGTAATGGCCAGCACGTCCGCCTCACGCCCCTGCCAGGTCTCCGGGTTGAGCGGGTAGTAGCTGTCATAATAGGCGAGCGCGGGTTTGCCGGTTTTCGGATCGGGCTTAACGCTGATTTCGCCGTTCTCCAGCACGTTCTCAAACGTATCGCCCAGGAACGGCAGCGTCAGGCGGCGCGTCCAGTCGATATCGAAATGGCGGGCGTAACGGCTTTTTTCGCCGTGTTCAATCACATCGCGCCACCAGGGGTTTTCCAGCGACGCCGCCATATGGTTGGGCACGATATCGAGGATCAGCCCCAGCCCGGCGGCTTTGAGCGCCTGCACCATGCGGTCAAAGCCTTCGCGCCCGCCGATGGACGGCTCGATTTCATTGGCGTCGGTCACGTCATAACCGTGGGTGGAGCCGGTGGTGGCGGTAAACACCGGCGACGCGTACAGATGGCTGATGCCAAGCCGCTTCAGATAAGGCACCAGGCCCGCCGCGCGGTCAAACGTCATGCCGTTGCGAAACTGAATGCGGTACGTTGAAGAGGGAATACTCATTGCGCGTCTCCTTTCGCCAGGCGAACGTGAATGCTGTTAGCAGGCAGTTCGTCGCCAGCCTGCGGCCAGGCGAACAGCGTATCGCCCGGCATTTCCGGCAGCGGTTGCGGGCGCTCGCCGATATTGATCGCCAGCGACAGCGTGCCTTTCGGGAAGGTCCAGCTCACCGCCACAAAGCCCGGCGCGGTGTCGATAACGCGCCCGCTGTGGCCGCCCGCCGTGGACAGCAGCGGCACGATATGCGCACGGCGAAGCGCCAGCAGCTCGCGGGTGAGCGCAAGCCACGCCCTCCCCTCTTCGCTTTCCAGCTTCTGCCAGTCGAGTTTCGACATCTCAAAGGTTTGCTGCGCGTTCGGGTCCGGCACGCTGTCGCCGTCCCAGTCGCCGTGGCCTTCAAATTCACGCGCGCGGCCTTCGCGCACGGCTTTTGCGAGGTCGCCGTGGAAATCGGTAAAGAACAGGAACGGGTTGGTTTCGCCGTACTCTTCGCCCATAAACAGCAGCGGAATGTGCGGCGAGAGCAGCAGGGTGGCGAGCAGCACTTTGGTACGGTCGCTGCCTGCCAGCTCAATCAGGCGTTCGCCCCAGGCGCGGTTGCCGACCTGGTCGTGGTTCTGGATAAAATCGACGAACGCGACCGGCGGCTGGCCGGTGCTGTCCACGCCGCGCGGCTCACCGCTCTGCGGCGAGACTTCGCCCTGATAGGCAAAACCCTCCGTCAGTATGCGGGCGACGAGTTTTTCAGGCTGATCGGCGAAGTCCTGGTAATAGGCGTGCGTTTCGCCGGTGGCAAAGACATGGATGGCGTTGTGAAAATCGTCGTTCCATTCGCCGGTAAACAGCGGCGCGCTGCCGTCCGGGTTACGCGGGTGCAGGAAAATCACGTTGCGGCTGTCTTCGGTGGTGAGATGCGCCGGGCGGTCAGTGATTTCCGCACGGATGCGCTCGGCGATTTCGACCAGCGCGTGTTTCGCTGAGGTATCTTCAATCTGGTCGATGGCGTCAAAACGCAGGCCGTCCAGGCGGTACTCTTTCAGCCAGTAGAGCGGCGCTTCGACGATGTAACGGCGCACCGCATCGACGTCATAGGCGATGCCGTTGCCCCATGGCGTCATGCGCTCTTTGTGGAAGAAATCGGGCGCCAGCAGCGGCAGATAGTTGCCTTCCGGGCCGAAGTGGTTGAGCACGATATCCAGCACCACGGAGAGCCCGTGGGCGTGGGCGGCGTCGATAAACGCTTTGAAATCGTCCGGCGTACCGTAGGCGGAATGCGGCGCGTAAAGCAGCACGCCGTCGTAACCCCAGCCGCGGTTACCGCCGAACTGCGACACCGGCAGCACTTCCAGCATCGTGACGCCAAGCTGCGCCAGATACGGCAGCTTTTCAATCGCCGCGCGGAAAGTGCCTTCCGGCGTGAATGTGCCGATATGCATCTCATAGACGACCGTCTCTTCCCACGGGCGGCCGTGCCAGTCCGTGGTTTGCCACTGATACGCGGCGGGATCGACAACCAGCGACGGCCCGTTCACGTCCGCTTTCTGGGCGCGTGAAGCCGGGTCCGGCACGGTCATGCCGTCTTCCAGCACAAAACAGTATTCGGTTCCGGGTGCAACGCCCGGCACTTCCCGTTCAAACCAGCCATCGCCTGTCGGCGTCATGGGCAAATCCTGGCCCGCGAGGCGCAGCGTCACGCGCTTCTGTCCGGTCGCCCAGAGACGGAAGCGAGCGGCGCCGTCCGCCGCATATTCGCTACCCCAACTTTTCAGGAATGTTGACTCCATTCTGTTACCTCATTTAATCCAGAAGTGAGCAGTGGCGCGATCGCGCGATTTCCGCTCCTGTGGCGCGCCTCAGGAGCGTGAATGTGAAAGCATGATCCGGGTGCCGCAGCGGGCCGGTAGCGCGCAGGCCGCCTGTGTGAAAGCGGTTTTCTGCCTGGGAGGTACAACGGATAACGGATTGTCCCGACCCTGGCGGCATACGTGAACAATCATAGACCATTACCGGAGAAGTGCCGGGACGCGCGGCGGGGCGCGTCAGAAGAAGAGGTATCCGCGCCGCGTGCGAAACGGCGCAGGATGAGAAATTATGCGGCCGCGAGGCGCGCGCACTGCTGGCGCATGCCGTTAAAAATAACGTCGGCCAGAGAGGCGGGGAAATCCACCGGGAGCGCGTCGGCTACGCGCGCGATCACCGCAGGCGCGCTGGCTGTCAGCGCATCAATCATGTCGTTGACCTGCGCCGCCGACAGCCCGGCAAGCTCGCCCTGGCGCAACCAGTGACGGCGGCGGATCTGGCTCAGATGGTAATAGTTACTGCCGCTGCGCACCGCCATCGCCAGCTTGCACTTCTGCCACGCAATCTGGTTATTACCCGGCCCGATGACCGGCCAGGCGGAGAGCACGTCGTAAAGCGGCGTCAGGTGGTAGCGGTTGCCGGGCAGATGCGCAATGCTGAAATTCTTGGCGTGGCCGTCGGTCGCGGCGAGGATCCAGAAGATAATCTGCGCGCGGAAGAAATTCGCGCGATCCGCCTGCGCGTTTTCTGAACGGCTCAGAACCGTCATGATATCACCGATGCCCGGCCCGCCGTCGGCCTGATATTTACGCAGCGGCGAAACGCCCAGCGCCTGGCACATATCCTCCTGCGGCAGACGCAGCCACCACCGGCCATCACCGGACAGACGGCGGTCGAAGCGCTCAACAATCAGCACTTTTTGCTCTTCGAACTGCGCCATCTGCGTGCGCGCGACCGGAATATCCCAGGCCGCCAGCAGTTGCGCACAGAGCCATTCGTTTTCAATGGAGGTGCGCATATCCGCCTGCATATTGCCCACCAGCCCCAGCGGCAGTTTGAAAATATGCGTGGTGGGCGTGTTGCCCTCCGGCAGGCACCACTGGTCTTCGTGCCACAGCAGCGCAGTTTTCTCCTGCGCGCCCGCAATGGAGAGGCGCAGCTCCTCTTCGCCGCCATGCTGGCCGGGGAACGCCTCTGCGGTGTGGCGCAGCATCGCGGCAATATCCACTGTGGAGAGTGGACGGGCACGGATGGTAAAGAGCCCTTCCGGCGCTTCACCGGCGGGCAGCAGCTGGATGGCGCCCACACAGTCGCGCCCCAGCTCCGCCAGCAGATCGAACGGCTCCAGGCTCTGCGCCCGATAACGCATCGCCAGCCGCCGCCGGATGTTTTCGCTGTCCGGCAGCAGGTTGTCGAAGTAATCGCGCACCTGCGCGCCGCGGTAGGACTGATTACCGGGCGTGAACGGCAGCGACAGCGACAGCGGCCTGCCCTGCGGATCGGCAATCCACTCCGGCAGATAGGTCAGCCGGTCTTCGCCGTTGTGTTTATCCCAGTAACCGACCGGCAGGCCGTTCATCCAGAGCGCTAAACGCGACGTGCGGCGCATGATTACCACGCCTCGCGTCGGGCAGGCGAATCGTCACGCGCGGGCGCGTCAGTCTCCGCCGCCTGCGTTTCGCACAGCGTCATCTCAATGCCCAGCACGTTAAAGACGCGGAACAGGCGCTCGATGCTGGCCGTCTCGGGGTTCGCCTCCAGCCGCGCATAGGTTTGCTGCGTGACGCCAAGCCGCGCCGAAACTTCTTTCTGGGTCAGCCCCTGTTTTTTACGAAAGCCCACCAGCAGCGGGCGCAGCTGGCTGAGCGTTTTCAGTGGATACCGGGTGTTCATCTTGCTGGTCGCACCTTCAGATACATACGATAAGCTGTATTCTCTATTTTACACCCTTCAGGCTGTAGCATGCAATTACAGCGTAAAGGGTGTTAAACGCAGAATACAGCCTGAACGCTGTAAAACGGCATTATACGTGGCTTTTACCGCGCGACCAGTACGCCATAAAACAGGCACGGGCGGGATCGAGCTGGCGCTCACGCGTCAGGTAGTGACGCAGCCGTTTCACCGCGCCGGATTCCGCGGCCACCCAGGCGCGAAACGCCCCTGCCCCGCCAGCGCGCTGCCAGATGAGCGCCTCTTCGTCATCTTCTTCGGTCATCTGCGCCGAAACCTGCTCGCTTACGGGCAGCGTCGCGGCGTCTTTCACCGCTTCCAGCAGCCGTTCGCCGTGCGCCGCGTTTTCATCTCGCGCCAGCCAGTGAATATCGGCAAAGGGGTAACGCAGCGGCTGGATATCCTGCGCCAGCGGCACTTCCAGAAACGCCTGGACGCGCGGCGGCGCAGGCTGGCGCGCGAGCTGTTCAAGGATGCCGAGCGCGGCGGGCAGCGCGGTTTCATCGGCCACCAGCAGCGCCTGACGAAGGGCGTCGTCAGTGCTCCATTCATAGCCGCCGCTGTCGCCAGGGAAATCACGATCCGGCGCGACGATTTGCAGTGTATCGCCGGGTCTGGCGTTCATCGCCCAGCGCGACGCCGGGCCGTTGTCGCCATGAAGGACGAACTCGACATCCAGCTCGCACGCCGCTCTGCGCAGCGCGCGCAGCGTGTAGGTACGCATAAAAGGCCGCCGCTCGCGCGGCAGCGCCAGATAATCCTGATACCAGCTGTCGCTCACCGGCAGCCGGGCGGTGTTGCCGTCGGGTCTGGCGAACATCAGCTTGATGCGCTGATCGGGCGCTTCATGTTTCATGTGCGCCACATCCGGGCCGGTAAATACGCAGCGCAGCAGCGAAGGGGTGACAGCAATGCGGCGGCGCAGCGTCACGTTGAAAATGCGGTAACTGGCGGTCATACGGTGGGCTCCTGCGGCGCGGCGTGACGCCAGACGCCGATGCTTAACAGTAAAAACAGCGCGGCAGTGATAAAAGCGGCGGCAATCAGCATATGCTCGCCAAGCCAGAGAGAAATTACCGGCACCAGCAGGGCGCTTGCGCCGTAGCCGAGCGTGTGGCTGGTGGCGATAACGCCCGCGCCTTTGCCGGTGGTGAGACGGTCATTCAGCAACACCTGATAGCCAGGCGTCGCCATCGCCGCGCCGAAAGAGGTCACGGCGATACCGGCGTAAAAGGCAATAAGCCCCGGCAGGATCATCAACAGCAGACCGGCGGCCATCAGGACCGCCGCCGCCAGCAACAGCGCGCGCGGCTGAAGGCGCTGTGGACGCACCACCAGGAACTGCGCCAGTAGCGTGCTCGCCGCCGCCAGGCTTAACAGCAGCGCCACGTGATGGCTGACGGCACGGAGATCGCCATGAAACAGCGGCCTCAGATGCGGCGACAGGCCGAGCTGCATCAGGCTGATCGCAGCGGCCAGCAGTAACGCGAGCAAAAGGAAAGGCAGCATATCCGCACGCAGGCGCGCCGACTGGTGCGCCACGGGCGCGAGCGGCGGATCGTTATGCTGGCGCGCCACCAGCAGCAGCGCGATAAAAGGCGCGAGCGCCATCAGCCAGAGCGGCATCTGCGGGTGAACGCTTAACGCGGCGGCGGCCAGCGGCGGGCCGATAAGACGCCCGCAGCTCAGGCCGGAACTGATGGACGCAAGCGCCGCGAGCCGGTGCTCCATGCCCGCCCGCTGCATGGCCCACGTCTGCGCGGCGGGCACCATGCCGGAAACCGTCAGGCCGTAAAGCGCGCGGGAGACAATCAGCCCGGCAAGCCCTGAGGCAGCGCCGATCACGCCGCGCGCCATCCCCCAGACCACCAGCGCCATCACGGCGAAACTCAGGAGATAGCCGCCGAGCGCCGCCACGACCACAAATTTACAGCCACGTATTTCCGTCTGGCGTCCCCACCAGGGCGATCCGGGCAGAAACAGCATTGAGCCGAACATTAGCAGGCCGGCCCAGACGGAGAGCGACAGTCCCGTCATCTGCACCAGTTGGGGTAACACCACCAGCAAACCATTCTGCCCGATCCCGAGCAGACCCGCGCACAGCGCCAGCGGCCAGAGCGATTGTCCTGTGCGGCGGGCGTGTACAGCGTGAGAAGAAGCATCCATAAGCAGGTAAATATATTGTCAATAAAGATGAGGGAATTATGAAATTAATGAAAACAAATATTGCAAAAATAGTTGCCACTGTAAATAGAATCCCTATCATAACGATAATCATTATCAACAAAGGATGTGTTTGTTATGGTTTCCCTGCCCCGCCCTGCCGCGACAGATGTCGCGGCTCAGTGTTTTCTTAACGCGCTGCTGCGTGAAACCCGGGACTGGCAACTGATCCCCGGCGCATTACCGCAGGAGCCGGCGCAGATCCATTTACCGCTCTCTGAGACGCAGGCAATCCGCATTGCGCTGCGCTACTTCTCCCCGACGCAACATCATCAGTATCTGTTTCCGGCAATGCTGGTGGCAAGCGATAACGATAGCTGCGAACCCATTGATTTCACGCAACTTGTCGACCTCGTTCTGGCGAAGCCCGCCGTGAAAGGTGAACTGACCGATGACGTGCTGGCCCGTTTTGCGCGCCGCGTTCAGGAGAGCCACCGCCATACCTGGCAGGCGATTGAACTGCGTCACGACTGGGCCACGCTTCGCGCGCAGCCGCTCAACTTTGCAGAGGCTGAACAGGCGCTGCTGGTCGGGCATGCGTTTCACCCGGCACCGAAATCGCACGAGCCGTTTAATGAGACCGAAGCCCGCCGCTATCTGCCGGATTTCGCGCCGCGCTTTCCGCTGCGCTGGTTTGCGGTGAATAAGGCGTATGTGGCAGGCGAGAGTCTGGCGTTAGATCTGCGCACGCGTCTGCTGCGTTTCGCGGCCCAGAGCGCGCCTGCGCTGCTTGAGCTCTTTACCGATACACGCTGGCTGGTGCCGATGCACCCGTGGCAGGCCGAGTATCTGCTCGCGCAACCGTGGTGCCAGGCGCTGGTGGAGAAGGGCGAGCTTACCGATCTGGGCGAAGCGGGCGCGCCGTGGCTGCCGACCAGTTCATCGCGTTCGCTTTACAGCGAAACCAATAACGACATGATCAAATTCTCGCTCAGCGTGCGCCTCACCAACTCGGTGCGCACGCTGTCGGTAAAAGAAGTGAAACGCGGAATGCGTCTGGCGAGGATGGCGCAGACCAGCCGCTGGCAGGCGTTACAGGCACGCTACCCGACGATGCGCGTGATGCAGGAAGATGGCTGGGTGGGCCTGCGCGATGCGCAGGGGACTATTCAGGAAGAGAGCCTGATGGCGCTGCGCGTCAATCTGCTGTTCGACACGCCAGAAACACAGACCAACGTGCTGGTGAGCCTGACTCAGGCCGCGCCGGATGGCGGCGACAGCCTGCTGGCCTGCGCCGTGCGCCGCCTCAGTGAACGCCTCAGCCTGCCGCTCGCACAGGCGGCGCGCTGCTGGGTGCAGGCGTACTGCGAACGCATTCTGCTGCCGCTTTTCAGCGCCGAAGCCGATTACGGCCTGGTGCTGCTGGCGCATCAGCAAAATATTCTGGTGGAGATGCAGCAGGATCTGCCGGTCGGCCTGATTTATCGCGACTGTCAGGGCAGCGGCTTTACCGACGGCGCGCTGTTGTGGCTTGCAGAAGCCGGCGAGCCGGAAGCGGAAAACCGCTTCAGCGAAGCCCAGCTGCTGCGCTACTTCCCATATTACCTGCTGGTGAACTCCACGCTCGCGGTAACCGCCGCGCTGGGTGCCGCCGGGTTTGAGAGCGAAGAAAAGCTGATGGCGCTGGTGCGTAACGCGCTGACCCAACTGCGCGCCACCGCGCGCGACACCCGCTGTCTCGATTATGTGCTGGAGAGCCGCCACTGGAACTGCAAGGGCAACTTCTTCTGCTATCTGCACGATCACAACGAAAACACCATCGCCGACCCGGCGGTCATCTACTTTAACTTCGACAATCCGTTTGCAGGGAGCACGCATGATGCCTGAAGCGCACATTGTTCATGACGGTTACGGTTTTCGCTGCGCGACGCTCAATCTGGCGCTGCCGCTGACCCTCGGGCTTGACGGCAGCGCCGTACTGCATCATCCGGGCGACGTGCCAGACGGGTGGCTGGCGGCCGCTCTCGATCAGTTGTTTGTCGCGGCGCCTGCCCTCACGGGCATTACGCTGCCGTGGGCGCAGTGGCGCGATGAGCCGCAGGCGCAGGCGCTGTTTGACGCCATGCAGTGTGATTATCTGGCACGCGACGCGTTCTGGCAGCTGCCGCTGTGGCTGCGCGGCGAACGCATCGCGGCGCGTGCGGGAATACAGTTTGACGAGACGCGCCAGCTCGCGTTCCCGGCGCGTCCGCCACGGCCAGAAGGCGAGGTCTATCGCCGCTACGATCCGCAAATCAAACGCACGCTCAGTTTCCGCGTGGCCGATGTGGCACGGGATGCGGAGCGCTTCACCCGCTGGATGAACGCGCCGCGCGTGAACGCCTTCTGGGAGATGGCCGGCCCACAGGCGGAGCAGGAAAATTACCTGCGTAAGCAGCTCGACGCCACCTGCTGCTACCCGCTGATCGGCTGCTTCGACGACGAACCTTTCGGCTATTTTGAAATTTACTGGGCAGCGGAAGACCGTATCGGCCGCCACTACCGCTGGCAGCCGTTCGATCGCGGGCTGCATATGCTGGTGGGCGAAGAGCAGTGGCGCGGCGCGCAGTACATCCGCAGCTGGCTGCGCGGGCTCAGCCACTATCTGTGGCTGGACGAGCCGCGCACGCAGCGTCTGGTGGCGGAACCGCGCTTTGATAACCAGCGCCTGTTTCGTCATCTGCCGGTCGCCGGTTTTGAGACCGTGAAAGAGTTCGACTTTCCGCACAAGCGCTCGCGGCTGGTGATGAGCCAGCGCAGCCGTTTCTTCAGCGAGGTGGGATTATGACCACAGCGTTGTGGGAGCGCGTGAACCGCGACATGGTGGCGAAAATGCTCGCCGAGCTGGAGTATGAGCGCACGCTGACGGCGCAGGAAACGCAGGCCAACCGCTGGACGATGGCGCTCGGCGATGAGACCTGGACGTTTGACGCGAAGCGCGGCATCTGGGGCTGGCTGCATATCAACCCGGCGACGCTCGCGAATGAAAGCGGCAGCGCTATTGAGGCCGAAAGCGCCCTGCGCCAGCTGGCCGTGGTGCTGAAGATGAGCGACGCGCAGACGGCGGAGCATCTCGAAGATCTCTACGCGACGCTCAGGGGCGATATGCAGTTGCTGGACGCGCGCAAGGAACTTAACGCCGACGCGCTCATTGATATGGATCCGGATGAACTGCAGTGCCTGATGTCAGGGCATCCGAAATTTATCTTTAACAAAGGGCGTCGTGGCTGGGGGCTGGATGCGCTGAAAGCTTACGCGCCGGAATACCGTGGCCGTTTTCGCCTGCACTGGGTGGCGGTACGCCGTGACCTGATGATCTGGAGCAGCGACGCCGACTGCGACATCAATAACTTACTGGCTAGCGCCATGGACGACGGCGAACGCCAGCGGTTTACCCGCTACTGGCAGGCGCTGCATCTGGATGAAAACTGGCTGCCGGTGCCGCTGCATCCGTGGCAGTGGCAGCAGAAAATCGCCCTGCATTTTCTGCCGCAGCTGGCGCGCGGCGAGATTATCGATCTCGGCGTATTTGGCGATGAGTATATCGCCCAGCAGTCGCTGCGCACGCTGACTAACGTCAGCCGCCGCTCGGCGTTCGATATCAAACTGCCGCTCACCATTTACAACACCTCCTGCTATCGCGGCATTCCCGGCAAATACATCGCCGCCGGGCCGCTCGCCTCGCGCTGGCTACAACAGCAGTTCGCCGCTGATAAAACGCTGCTGGCGCTGGGCGCGCAGATCCTCGGCGAGCCTGCGGCCGGTTACGTGACGCACACCGGTTACGCCGCGCTGAAAACCGCGCCCTATCGCTATCAGGAGATGTTTGGCGTGATCTGGCGCGAAAATCCGTCCTGCTGGCTGCACCCCGGCGAACAGGCCGTGCTGATGGCCGCGCTGATGGAAACCGACAACGCGGGACGCCCGCTGGTTGACGCGTGGATCGCCCGCTCTGGCCTGAGCGCTGAAGCGTGGCTTGCACAGCTCTTCCGCGTGGTTGTTATTCCGTTTTATCACCTGCTGTGCCGCTACGGCGTGGCGCTGATCGCCCACGGTCAGAACGTGACGCTGGTGATGAAAGACCATGTGCCGCAGCGCATTCTGCTGAAGGATTTCCAGGGCGATATGCGTCTTGTGGATGAAACGTTCCCGGAGATGGAGAGCCTGCCGGAGCCGGTCAAGGCCGTCACGGCGCGCCTTTCTGCTGATTACATTATTCACGATTTACAGACCGGGCATTTTGTCACCGTCCTGCGTTTCGTCTCGCGCCTGACTGAACAGTGCGGCGTCAGCGAAACCCGGTTCTATCGCCTGCTCGCGGACGTGCTGCAGGACTATATGGCCGCGCACCCGGAGATGGCGGCGCGCTTCGCGCTGTTTGATCTCTTTAAACCGCAGATCATTCGCGTGGTGCTCAACCCGGTCAAACTCACTTTCTCCGAGCATGACGGCGGCAGCCGCATGTTGCCCAATTACCTTACCGATCTTGATAACCCGCTGTATCTGGTCACCAGGGAGACCGCATCATGAAAACGTACGATTTCATCGGCATTGGCATCGGCCCGTTCAATCTCAGCATCGCCGCGCTCGCCGAAGGGCTTGACGGCTTCAGCTCGCTGTTCCTTGAACGCAAACCGCACTTCTCCTGGCATCCGGGCATGATGGTGCCGGACTGCCATATGCAGACCAGTTTCCTTAAAGATCTGGTCAGCGCGGTGGAGCCAACTAACCGTTACAGTTTTCTGAACTACCTGGTGCAGCGTAAAAAGTTTTACCGTTTCCTGACCACCGAACAGCGCACGGTGTCCCGCGAAGAGTTCGCCGATTACCTCTGCTGGGCGGCAGATAACCTGAGTAATTTGTCGTTCAGCCAGCAGGTGCAGCAGGTGAGCTTTAACGAGGCCAGCGGGCTGTTTGAAGTGGTGACCCAGCGCGACCGTTTCTTCGCACGCCACGTCTGCATGGGCATCGGTAAACAGGTCAACCTGCCCGACTGTGTACCGGCGCAGAACGACAGTTGCTTCCACGCCAGCGAAATGATGCTGCGCACGCCATCGCTTGCTGGTAAGCGCGTCACGGTCGTTGGCGGTGGCCAGAGCGGCGCCGATCTGTTCCTGAATATTTTCCGCGGCGAGTGGGGCCAGCCCGCGGCGCTGAACTGGGTGTCGCGCCGCAACAATTACAACGCGCTCGATGAAGCCGCATTCGCGAACGAATATTTCACGCCGGAGTATCTGGAAAGCTTCGCCACGCTCGATGAGAAAACGCGCTGCGATCTGCTCGCCGAGCAGAAGATGACGTCTGACGGCGTCACCTGTGAATCGTTGCTCGCTATCTATCGCGCCATGTACCACCGCTTTGAAGTGCTGCGTGAAAAACCCTGGGCGCAGCTGCTGCCGTCGCGCTCGGTCACCCGCGTGACGCCACAGGCGCAGGGCCAGCGTCTGTCGCTGCGCCATCATCTGGACGGCGGCCAGGAAACGCTGGATACCGACGTGGTGATTTTCGCGACCGGCTATCGCCCTGCCCGTCCGGCGTTCCTCGCCCCGCTGGCGCATCGGCTGGAGCTGGACGAACGCGAAGGCTTCCGGGTTAACACCGATTTCACGCTGGCGTGGAACGGCCCCGGCGCAAACCATCTTTTTGCCGTCAATGCCGGAATGCACAGCCTCGGCATTGCGGAACCTCAGCTCAGCCTGATGGCCTGGCGGGCCGCGCGCATTCTTAATGTCGCGCATCCTGACATGCCGTTTGAACTGAGCACCACCCCTGGCGTGATCCAGTGGCTTTCCCGGCCAGAAACGGTCACCCGCCAGGTTTCTCAACCTGTAAACAGCACTGACTACTAACAGACTCAGGAACACCATAACAATGAAGCGTCATCATCTTTGGGTATTGAATCCTTGTTTACTTGCCATGATTTCTGCCTCCGCCTGGGGGGCACCGCAGAAAGAAGAGACGCTGGTGGTTGCCGCCAGCCGTACCGGACACAGCGCGGCGGATATGGCACAGACCACGTGGGTTATCGAACAGGCTGACATTGAACAGCAGGTTCAGGGCGGTAAAGAGTTAAAAGAAGTGCTGGCACAGCTGATCCCCGGCATGGATGTCAGCAGTCAGGGGCGCACCAATTACGGCATGAACATGCGTGGCCGCTCCATGATGGTGATGGTTGACGGCGTGCGTCTGAACTCCTCACGCAGCGACAGCCGCCAGCTGGATTCCATCGATCCGTTTAACATTGAGCGCATCGAAGTTATCTCCGGTGCGACCTCGCTGTACGGCGGTGGCAGCACCGGCGGTCTTATCAATATCGTGACCAAAAAAGGCCAGCCGGAGACGCAGGTTGAGTTCCAGACCGGGATGAAAACCGGCTTTAACAGCCATAACGATCATGACGAAAATATGGCGGCAGCGGTGAGCGGCGGCAATGACAATGCTTCCGGGCGTCTGTCCGTCGCCTATCAGCGCTACGGCGGCTGGTACGACGGTAACGGTGATGAATCCATTATCGATAACACCCAGACCGGCCTTCAGTATTCTGACCGACTGGACGTGATGGGCACCGGCACGCTGAATATTGATGATCACCAGCAGCTGCAGCTCACCACGCAATACTACAAAAGCCAGTCCGACGGTAAACACGGGCTGTTCCTCGGCGAGAATTTCTCAGCGGTTACCGGCAACGGCACCGCCTACAACAAAGGTAATCTGGATTCAGACCGTCTGCCCGGCACTGAACGCCACCTGATTAATCTCCAGTATTCAAATTCTGATGCCTGGGGCCAGGATCTGGTCGCGCAGATTTACTACCGCGATGAGAGCCTGACCTATTACCCGTTCCCGACGCTGAACGGCGATAAAACGCGGGTAACCAGCATTGGTGCCTCACAGCAGAAAACGGATTTCTGGGGCGGCAAACTCACAGTCAACAGCAAGCCGCTGGATTCCCTTTCTCTGACCTATGGTGTGGATGCCGAGCATGAAACCTTTAATGCCAACCAGCAGTTTTTCGATCTGAATAAAGCGGCCGCCAGCGGCGGCATGAAGCTTGATAACGCGTATAACGTCGGGCGCTACCCGGATTACAGCATTACGAACCTGGCTCCGTTCCTGCAGGCAAGTTATGACATCGATGCGATCACGTTAAGCGGCGGTGTGCGCTATCAGTACACCGAGAATAAGGTCGATGATTTTGTCGGTTATACCCAGCAGCAGGGCATCGCCACCGGTAAAGCGACGTCTGCGGATGCCGTGCCGGGCGGCAAAACGGATTACAACAATCTGCTGTTTAACGCCGGTATTCTCGGCCACCTGAGTGAACGTCAGCAGCTGTGGTTTAACTTCTCACAGGGGTTCGAACTGCCCGATCTCGCCAAATATTATGGCTCCGGCACCTATCGTCTTGAGAATGGCCACTACCGTTTGCTCAAAAGCGTTAACGTGAATGACTCGCGTCTGGACGGTATTAAAGTCGACAGCTATGAGCTCGGCTGGCGTTACACCGGCGATAACCTGCGTACCCAGCTCGCGGCGTACTACTCGGTTTCTGACAAGACCATTAACATTAACAAGACCGATATGACCATCACCCTGGATGACGACAAGCGTCGTATCTATGGGCTTGAAGGCCAGGTCGATTACTTCTTCAGTGACAGCGCGTGGAGCACCGGCGCGAACTTTAACGCCATCAAATCGGAAACCCGCGTGGACGGCGACTGGAAAAAGCTGACGGTCGACAGCGCCAGCCCGTCTAAAGTCAGCGCCTGGGTTAACTGGGCACCGGATAACTGGACCCTGCGCCTGCAGAGCACCCAGACGTTCGATGTGTCTGATGATGCCGGTAAGAAAATCGACGGCTATAACACGATGGACTTTATCGGCAGCTATGCGCTCCCGGTCGGTAAAATCGCGTTCAGTGTCGAAAACCTGCTGGATAAGGATTACACCACCGTCTGGGGTCAGCGCGCGCCAGGATTGTACAGTCCGACTTATGGCTCACCGGATCTCTATACCTACAAAGGCCGCGGTCGTACGTTTGGCCTGAATTACTCCGTTCTGTTCTGATTGCCGCCACATAACACAGGCCGCCTGAGCGCGGCCTTTTTTATTGCTGCTTTCTGAAGATGTCTCGCAAAAACGCGCTCGCCAACAGAGCTCACCGTAGTGGTTATTGATTTCCGTTCTTTCCGTGTTGTGTGCCTTAGCTTTTGGTTAATAACTCTTTCTGTTCTCCCTTAAATGATCTTCTTTTCCTGTGGCGCTGGCTTTTCTGCCTTCGCCGTCCGCTGAAATTTCTGGCAGGAAGGGCGTCATAAGCATGGCGATTTCACCGTGAAATAACTCATAAATACCATTTAAAATCAAACACTTAACATCATAACCAGCGTGGCGAAATGCGTGAAATTTCAGTACGCGCGCCAGCAGCAGACGGTAAAACATCCACTGTAGAGAGCAGGCGAACAAGTCAGAGGCGATGCTGTGGAATAAAGAAAGGCGAGGCGAATAGTGGCGATTTCACCGTGAAATCCGTTCAGGAAAAAACGGTATTTCAGGGAGTTAACGGTGAAATCACCATGGCGAGCACGCCGCCAGCTCAGGAGAGATGTTTCTTCAGAACGCTTTCAATGGCCCGGTCGAGCTCATCCTGTACGTCACGCGACAGGCGGTTGAACTCATAGCTGAAGAGTCGTCCTTTAGTGCGCTTACGGGCGAAACGGTCTTTATCAGAGAAACGCCAGAGCGGGGAAATAACCGCTTTGTCTTTCGGGCCCGGTGACGTGAGCAGCTCCCCTTCACGCGCGATAATGCGCATGATGCGGTTCTTCACTTCATCTTCCGCCAGATCGGTGTCTGACAGCACGATATCCACTTCACTGGCAATGGAATCGGTCAGTGTTTTCAGTGCGATGTCATTTTTCAGCAGCGTTTCTTCGACAGCGCTCAGCGTTTTATAGTCGCTGAATGTCAGCTCGGACTGCACCGGGAAGAAGGCCAGCAGTTCAGCAGAGACCGACGCCGCCTGCAACGCACGGGTGACTTTTGCCTGCGACAGCCCTTCCTGCTCGGCTATCTCTTTCTGACTGAGACCTGCGTTTTTCAGCGCCATCAGCCGCAATCCGATTTCACGGATGTTGTGCTCTTTTGCCGTCTGGATATCTTTGGCGAGCTTGCGCGCCTCTTCTGACGTCAGCGCCGCTTCCGTCACCAGCACGGTCAGACCAGTATGACAGATGAGTGCCGCCGCACGACGGCGGGAGCCGTCCAGTATTTCAATACGGTCACCGGCTTTCACGCCAATCGCCGGAAAGAACTGCTGGAATTTCAGGGTGCGGGTGATATCGCGCAGCGATTCCGGCGTCAGCGCTGACTGCTCGCGCCCGTTGGTTTCCTGACGAACAAACGTTTTTTCCGCCACATCTGTAGGCGCGACGCTTTCCAGCCGGAAGGTGGCTTTACGCCCGGAACTGAGTACAAATACTGACGTGAAAGTTTCAGCGTCCGTGCTCTCTTTAAACGGGGAGTGGGTGAGTGTACGGCCAATCGTGACTCTTTTTGTGCTCATAGTATTCTCAGCTCATACGAATAAATTCAATGCGATCAAAAACCGCTTTGGCGAAATCTTCAGCCGCGGCACGCGCATTTTTCAGCGCCTCGCTGCTGCCGATGTAAGTGGCGGGGTTTGCGGAAATCACCGTATCAAATGACTCTCCGCAGCGCTCAAAGCCGTCCAGGCGGGGCAGGGCGACATCCAGCATATCGCCGCCGAAAATCTCTTTGGCGAGGCTGTGGCAGAGCTTGTGGTCGGCCTTGTTGAGCAGCTTCGACATAAAGCCGATGTTTTTCTGCAGTCTCACCCGACAGCCGGACTCTTCGATCAGCGCGATGAGCTCCGGCAGACGCGTCAGGTATTTGAGCGTCGAGTGAAAATCTACCTGCGCAGGCGGCACCGGCGTGAAAAGAACGTCCGAGGCCGCAATCGCGTTCATCAGGAACGCGTCCAGATGCGGGCCACTGTCGACAAAAATAAAATCGTAGTCTCTGGCAATCTTATCGATGATGTTCTGGCGCAGGACACCATAAATACTGGTGCCCGGCAGATGCTCCGCACAGAGCTCTTCCCAGCGCGAGGCGATAAAGGCGTCTTCAATCGAAGCCGGCATCACGTCCACGCCCGGCACAATCGACGGCACAATGAATTCTTCCAGCAGCTCTTCGCGCGACACGTTCTGCAGCATGGCCTGCGCGCTGGTGGTATCGACCGTACCCACGGCGCGGGTGTGATTAAGGAACATGGTCGCGGAAGACTGCGGATCGAGATCAATCACCAGAATGCGCAGATCTTCAAACAGCAGGTGAGGATGCACACGCAGCGCATGAGCAAGGGAAACCGTAGAAACCGTTTTGGAGACGCCGCCTTTCAGGTTACCAACAAAAATGGTGAACGCTTCATCATGGCGGTCGCGGTATTTAGGCACGCCACGGTGATGGTAGAGATCGATAATATTCTGAACGGACATCGCATACTTAGTGGAAGAGCCCGCCGCGCGTTTATCAAAGACGTATCCGTTCGCTTCCATTTCACTGACGGCATAATCAACACTGGCGCGGGTCAGTCGCGGAAGTTTGGCCAGTGCCGCTTTGGCGTAGACCTGATAGAAGGTGTTTTCCTGAAGCTCATCTTTCTGATGCTGGATCTGCTCGGTCAGCCCGAGAAGCATTCTTTCTGAACGTTCGGCAACTTTCGTTAACTGCTGCTCATTATCCATCACAACACTCACTGTATGCAGGATTTATTAATTTAAACGAAAATACAGCATAAAAGTCAGGTGGTAAACATAAATGTTGTACTTGTGTGCGCGTGTTCAAATCGCTGACGTCATAAGAGGTTAGTGCCAGAATCAGCAGCGCTCACCGCAAAAACGAACGGGCGTCAGCCGTTCGTTTGAGGAAGCGCAAAAGAGCGGAGATTAAATGGGGCGTGGGATGCATATGACCTGATTTTATCCACAGGCCAGATCTAAGTTTTCGATCCAGATAAGATCCCTTATATGATCCTTAAAGATCCCTTTTCTGAATTTCTTAATACGATCAGAAGGTTGCGGCAGTTTCTAACCACTATAGCGAGCAGAACATCCACTGAAGCGAGCCGGATAACCACTGTAGCGAGGAGAGTAACGGCTGAAGAGAGTGCCTGGCATCCACTGTAGCGAGTAAAACGCAGGACTTTTCCATGACGGCCCTCTCTTTATAACTAACTGTATTAAAAAGGGTTTCACCTTCTTCTTGTCAAGTTACTCCTGCGCATCAACATGTTTATTCACAGCGTCAGTACGTCTTTTATGTCTGGCTGCGGGTGACTGTAACAGACTGACAGGTTCCTGTATGCGTTCGGGCTATCCACTATAGCGAGTGAATGACTGGATCGTGTCACGCCATCAACTAAAACAACCACTACGGAGAGTAAATAACCACTGTAGTGAGCAAACATCCACTGTGGAGAGTAAACAGCGCGGATAAGCATGTGACATATCCACTATGGTGAGTGATACTCTCACTGGCGAAGATAATAACCACTATGGTGAGTAAGCACCGGCATTCAGGACAGGAGACCCCGCACGTGGCTGATGAAGAGAACATCAATATCAACGATGCCTTCAGTGAACTGGATCGTAAAACCGGCGAAGTGGTCACGCTGATGCCGAACCGTAACAACACGGTACAGCCGGTCGCGCTGATGCGCCTTGGCCTGTTTGTCCCGACGCTGAAATCCACCGCCCGTGGCCGTAAAGGGCAGATGTCCTCGATGGATGTGACAGAAGAGCTGAAACAGCTCTCGCTCGTTAAATCTGAAGGCTACGAGAATATCAAAATCACCGGTGCCCGCCTGGACATGGATAACGACTTCAAAACCTGGGTCGGGATCATCCATGCTTTCGCCAAATACAACGTGCTTGGCGACAGCGTGACGCTGCCGTTTGTGGAGTTCGTGAAGCTGTGCGGTATTCCTTCGGCGCGTTCGTCGGCAAAGCTGCGTAAACGTCTTGATGCCTCGCTGACCCGTATCGCCACTAATACCATCTCCTTCAGCAATAAAGAAGGGGAGTATTACGTCACGCACTTGGTGCAGTCCGCCAAGTACAGCGCCAAAAAGGATGAAGTGACGCTGCAGGCCGATCCGAAAATCTTCGAGCTGTACCAGTTCGATAAAAAAGTTCTGCTGCAGCTGCGGGCCATAAATGAGCTTTCGCGTAAGGAATCCGCTCAGGCGCTGTATACGTTTATTGAGAGCCTGCCGCCTAACCCGGCGCCGGTCTCGCTTGCACGTCTGCGCGCGCGCCTGAATCTCACCTCCCGCACCATCACGCAGAACTCCACCGTGCGTAAGGCGATGGAGCAGCTCAAGGAGATTGGCTATCTCGATTACACCGAGATCAAGCGCGGGCGGGTAGTCTACTTTCATATCCACTACAGAAGGCCAAAACTTCGCCCACAAAGCCTGCCAGGCGCGCTGCCTGCCGGTGACGAGTTGCCGGTAGAAAACAGCGCTGTACCGGAAGAGCAGGGCGAAATGGTGATGCTGACCAAAGAAGAGCTGGCGCTGCTGGAAAAAATCCGTAAAGGCCAGATCTGAATATCCACTGTAGTGAGTACGGGATGTGAAGGTTTTACTCTTATGCTCGCTACAGTGGATTTTCCTCTCTATAGTGGATGTTACTCTCCTTAGTGGATATTTAACGCCTGCATACTCTCTACAGTGGATACAAAGCTAATTAGCCACATTGGATCCTGAAATACCGTGAATGAACTGGCGATTTCAGCGTGAAACTCTGATTCTTAATTGTGCAAAAACAGCGAGTTAGAGATAAAAGAGCGTGGCGAGTGGTTACCCCCATAATTTTCCGCGAGTCTTCTGTCTTTTCCATAACGGAAACAGGGGGCCTTTACCGTTTTAGCATGGCGGTCTGTGACCGGAACCGCTTTTTTGCAGGGAATGACGTTATGAATCTTCTCCTTATCCGTCATGCCGAAACAGAATGGAACCGTGGCGGGCTCATTCAGGGGCATCATGACAGCGCGCTGACGGCGCGTGGCTTGCAGGAAACCACAGCGCTCCTGACTGCTCTGGCGCACGAATTCCCCTCTGTTGACGCGGTGTACACATCTCCCGCGGGCCGCGCGCGCCATATGGGTGACGCCATCGCGAGCCATTTTCGCTGCCCACTCTCTGTTGAGCCTCTATTACGTGAGCAGGCGTTTGGTGATTACGAAGGCCTGTCGCGGGTGCAGTTGCAGCGAGATGAGCCTCTCAGCGCAGAAGCGCTGTTTTCAACTGATGCGTTATTTACGCCGCCCGGCGGTGAATCGCTCGCGTATGCCGCGCAGCGTCTTCTGTCTTTCATCCAGAATGATCTCGCCGCAACCTCACACGCAACCTGCTGCGTCGTGACGCACGGGCATATCCTTCAGGGCGCGCTGGCGCTCCTCAAAGACGGCAATATCGATAACTTCCCGCGCTATGCGCAGCCTAACGCCAGCTATGCGCGGTTAACGTTTACGGCGGACCGCTGCGACGTCATTCAGTGGGGCATCGCGACCCATTTGCGACACCTGTCATAAACGCCGAAAACTTTCGCCGCTCTTAAGTCTTCCTTAAGATTAATCCTATAACTTCACTCTGGATCCTGCCCCTGTCGGGCCGTACCGGAGCACACTCTATGCAAAACACTACCTCTGCGCTCAGCAAAGTTCCTGCCGTCACCGCCGCGTTCTGGCTGACGAAAATCGCCGCGACCACGCTGGGTGAAACCGGCGGCGATGCGGTCACGATGTCCATGGATCTCGGTTATCTCACCGGCACGCTCATCTTCGCGGCGATCTTCCTCGCAGCGGTGGTCGTGCAGATCCGCCATCACAGCTTTAATAGGTGGATCTACTGGTTCACGGTGGTCGCCACCACGACGGTCGGCACCACGCTTGCAGATTTCGCCGACCGCTCATTAGGTATCGGTTATCTCGGCGGTACGGTGTTGTTGAGTAGTCTGCTGGTGCTTTCGCTGCTGGTCTGGCGCGTGACATGCGGCACTATTGCCGTGGATTCGGTTAACAGCGTGCGTACCGAAAGCTTCTACTGGGTGACGATTATGTTCTCCCAGACGCTTGGCACGGCGCTCGGCGACTGGACAGCAGACAGTGAAGGCTTCGGTTATGACGGCGGCATCCTGCTGTTCGTGGGCGCACTGGCGGTTATCTGGCTCGCGAGCCGCTTTACCTCGATTTCGCGCACCGTGCTGTTCTGGGCTGCATTTATCCTCACCCGTCCACTCGGCGCGGTGGTGGGCGATTTCCTCGATAAACCCATCGCCAAAGGCGGTCTTGAGCTCAGCCGTTACGGCGCATCTGCCACACTGGTAGGAATGATTCTGGTCTGCCTGTGGGTCTTCCCGCATCGCGCAGCGCTGAAAAAACGCGCACCGGTATTCTGAGTTCTTCCTTCTTACCCGCGGCACGCGCCGCGGGTTCTCCTCTCTGTTTTTCCTTTCACAACGGTTTTGCCCTCGCTGCCCTGTGCCGTACACTGTCTCTTAGTACACATGCAGGAAGCTCAAATGACACATTACTGGTGGAAAGATTTACACGATCGTAATGACGCCTGGCTGGGGCTTGCGCTGACGGTAAAGGGCGAAACGCCCCCAGGCCTGGCGCTGGAGATGCGGAGCGGACATCACGGACGCATGGCGTTGCAGCTGCGCGGCGAAACGCTTTTCTGGGCTTCGATGCTGAAAGATTATTCCGGCGTCTGGCTCGTCACCAACCGTGAGCATCCCGATCAGCAAAATTTGCTGCCGCCGGTGCGCTCTGAGGACATTGAAGCCATCAAACGCAAGGGTGACGGCGCGTGGACGGGCGAGTGGTGCCGCTATTTCGCGCGTCAGCTGATGGATTCTCCCGCGCCGCTGCTGGCGCCGCGCGACTGGCTGTTGCGCCCGATGCTGCCCGCGAAACGCCAGTCGTCATACCTGCGCAACACCACGCCCGACATCGACCAGTGGTATTTCAAAACGCCCCCCAGCGCAGGCGACTGGAGTGTGGACTGGGCGCTTTATGGCGAAGATTTTCGCTCGCTCACTGACCCGGAGCACGTCCGGCTGGTGGACTGGTGGTGGGGCGGCCATCTGCTGATGGGCCGTTATCCGGTTGATCCGCACGCCGGGCGTCTTAAGTGGTGGCGTAAAAAATGCCGCGAGGGCGCGCTGCCGCCGGTGCTGGTCTGGTATGTCGCCGGGCTGGCGTCTTATATCGTGCTGGACGGCCATTATCGCCTGCACGCCGCGATGGAAGAGGGCATCCCGCCTTCATTCCTGGTGCTGAGCGAATACGCCGAGCGGGAGTTCCCGGCGGACGAGGCGCAGCGCGAGCGGGTGCAGCGGGCGCTGGCGTTACAGCAGGCGAACAATCCGGGCTGCAATATTGATGGCATTAATCAGACGTTAATTAATCTGTGGGACCGGCGTTATCTTTACGCCGAAACGCACAGCCGCGCCACGCTCGGCAACGGCGAAGGCTGGGCGCGTGAGGTCACGGCTTACCTGCGCCGCCACGGACAGACGACGTATCTTGAGAATGTCCTTAACGGCACGGAAAACCCGGTCGACGACGCCGGGTGAAGGCTTACAACGCGCGCCACTCGTCGTGAGCCAGAGTGTACAGCAGGCTCGGCGGCGCGTTATCGACATCATGGATCTCACGCACGTAGCGCAATCCTGCGTGCGTCAGCACTTTGCGAGATGCCAGATGATTGCTGCGCACTACCGCAGAGACTGCCTCAAGCGCCAGATCTTCAAACCCATAGCGAACGGCGAAGCGGGCGAACTCTGTCGCCAGACCCTGTCCCCACGCCTGCGTTGCAAAACGGTAGCCGAGATTATTCATTTCCACGTCCGCATAGCGGCGCAGGCTCAACCCGCCAAAACCGATGGTCTCATCGGGCGCAGTGGTTAACGCGATGCGCCAGTTCCCAAAACCATAAGCCTGCCAGTGCGTCAGCCAGCGATCCATCACACTTTCCGCGTGCGCGCGGTTGGGGTACGGCCCCGCCGGGTTAAAGGTGTTGGTCGCCGGAGAGCCGTAAATCCGGAATAAATCGTCCACATCGCCCTCTGTGACCGGCCGCAGCCGCAGACGCGCCGTCTCTGCAAACATACGTATTTCCTCAAAATTGCGCCGCCTCTGTTATAGCGCAGATGCGGATACAGAACGACTCACCGTCTGGTCATAAGGAAAAAGATAACGCCTAAGGAGAGTTGACCAGTCGAATAATCCGCCGGTCTGCTTTTCTGAAGATTTTTCGGCGGCTCGTGTTAAGTGTCTGAACGGCCTTCAAAAAATAGTTTATGGTTAAAGTGTAAAGATATATCGGGCGAAACAGGGACTGGCCGCTACCGGTTCCCTGTCATCATGTGTGTCGCCTCGCGACCACGACGAAAGGAGTAGTAATGCGTGCGGAAGTCACCCTGCCTGTCGGGCAGCAGAACAGAAATATTTTTCGGCTGGCGACGGCCCAGGCGCTCGCGGGCGCAAATTCGGTGGTGTTTTACGCGACCGGGGCGATTGTCGGTGACGTGATGGCACCCGATAAGGCGCTGGCGACGCTGCCGCTGACGATTTTCGTCGTCGGGATGGCGGCATTGATCCTGCCTTTTGGCGCGCTTGCCCGCCGTTATGGCCGCCGCGCGGCGTTTATGGCAGGTACCAGTACGGGCGTGCTGACCGGGTTGACCGCTGCCTTTGCCGTGGTGACCGGCTCCTTCTGGCTCTTTTGCATCGCCGGGTTTATGAGTGGCGCGTATGCCGCCGTCGCGGTGTCATTTCGCTTCGCGGCCACCGATGGCGTGGCGCGCGAACGGCGGGCGAGGGCGCTGTCGCTGGTGATGGGCGGCGGCGTGGCGGCAGGCATTGTCGGCCCGATGCTGGTCAACGGTACGATGGATCTCTGGCCGCCCTATACCTTTGCCGCCACATACCTTGCCCAGGCGCTGGTGGCGGCGGTGTCCGCGGTGGTGCTCTGGGGCGTAAAAGCGCCCGATCCGGTCGCGCCTGAACATCAGGTACGCGGACGACCGCTTCGTGACATCGTGCGCCAGCCGGGCTTCAGCCGCACCGTATTCAGCGGCGCGGTGGCGTATATGGTGATGAATTTTCTGATGACGGCCACGCCGCTGTCGATGCATATGCATGGCCTTTCACTCCAGGATGCGAACCTGGGCATTCAGTGGCATGTCATTGCCATGTACGCGCCGGGTTTCTTTACCGGCAAGCTGATTACCCGTTTTGGTGCCACGCGCATCGCCGCACTGGGGCTTGCGATCTCTGCGCTTTCTGTGGTGGCGGGCCTTGCCGGAACGGCGGTCGGGCACTACTGGCTGCTGCTGATTTTACTCGGTATCGGCTGGAATTTCGGTTTTACCGGCGCGTCGGCCCAAATCCTTGACTATCACCGCCCGGAGGAGAAAAACCGTGTGCAATCGCTGAATGATTTTGTGGTATTTGGCGTGATGATCGTGGGCTCGTTTTCTTCTGGTGCCCTGCTAACGCTGGTGGGCTGGAACGCCGTGCTGTGGTGCTCGCTGGTGCCGCTGGTCGTCGCCATGATAGCGTTGCTGGCTGAAAAACGGCGAGCGACGGCGTCATTAAACCGTTATTAGCCTATATTGCGCCAGGCGATCGGCGCTGGCGCAATATAACATCACGCGATTTTATTAGCCCGCGAATAATAAAGCCATAAAATAAAGTGAAACGCCCGAAGCGTAGCGGTAGCGGGTAAGTGCCATAAGCAAATTCTTTACCGGCAGAAATATTGTAAACCTACTACTATCGTCAGCTATTCTAAAAACTTGAGAGATTTTTTGCCGAGCCTGCCATATTTCAGAGTCATCTGCAGCGTCGGTTGAATACCTATATCTACAGGGATATTCTTTACGCGCATTTTTAATGTGCGTAAAAATTTAATGGAATAATATATGAATAAGAAACTTATTGTCGTGGCGATGATAGCTGCTTCCGGCTCGGCGAATGCCGCTTCTTCTGTAACACTGATGCCAGATTTTTCTGCGCAAAGCGTGGCTGTCTCCACATCACTGGGGATGCTGGCAGGGGAGTCGAAAGAATTTGTATATGACTCCAGTACAGGTCGTAAAATCAGTCAGCTGAACTGGAAAATTAAAAATAATCTCATCCTTAAAGGCGATGTTTCCTGGGATGCATGGCCTTTCCTGACCCTGAATGCGCGCGGCTGGACAACCCTGAGTTCTGGTAACGGGCATATGGAAGATTATGACTGGCAAAAAGAAGATCAGTCTCACTGGACCGATCGTTCACGCCATCCTGATACCGATCTGAATTATGCCAATGAATATGATTTAAACCTGAAAGGCTGGGTACTGAAAGGGGATGATTATAAAGTCGGCGTTATGGCCGGTTATCAACAAACCCGTTTCAGCTGGACCGCCTATGGCGGCTCCTTTAACTATGCGAATGGCAATGATGTTGGCAGCTTCCCGAACGGTGCCCGCGGTATCGGTTACCAGCAGAAATACAGCATGCCGTATATTGGCCTGACCGGTCAGTATCGTTATCAGGACTTTGAAGTGAACGCGCAGTTTAAATTCAGCGACTGGGTGACCGCGAAGGATAACGACGAGCATTATATGCGCGATCTGACGTTCCGTGAAAAAGCTAACGACTCCCGTTACTATGGCCTCGCCGTTGATGCCGGTTATTATGTGCTCCCGAATACGAAACTTTTCGCTGAGTTCAGCTATAACCGCTATGAGGAAGGGAAAAGCGGTACGCAGATGATTAATAACGCGACCGGAACGTCTTTTTCGGATAATGGCGATGCCGCCGGCCTGCAAAACAAAAACTATACAATTACCGCAGGTCTTCAGTACCGTTTCTGATGCCGTTAAAAAACCCGCTGCCGGCGGGTTTTTTTCACACATATCCTGTACCGATAACCTCGTCAGCATTTCTTCATCCCTTTCCTCGTGGCTGTTCCCCGCTAAAACTGCACGCTTCTGAAGAATATCCTCAATCGATATGTGGATCAGAAAGCGAACTTCCATCATGCTATATTTCGTCAGGCGACTGGCGCTGGCGAAAGGCGATTTTTCTGCCGACAATACTTATTTCAAAAGGATCCATTGAGATGAAACTGAGCGCGCTGTTTATCGCCTCTCTGCTCATGGCGGGCTATGTCAGTACCAGCCAGGCTGTTCCCGTGGCGCTGAAAGATGGCCCGAACACGCTGGATATCAATCAGGATGGCGCGAACGATCTGATTTTCAGCGCCACCTATGACAATAATACCTCTCACCCCAGCAGCACGCTGACGGTTTATATTCAGAAAGACCACGCCTGGCTGATTGTTCCGGTGCCGGATGACGATGGCTTTACGTGGAACGATTTTCGGCTTTCCGCCTCAACCACGAAAATCAGCGGCTATGAACCGTATCAGGTTAATCATATTTTCTATCTGGTCCGGGCGGTGAAAATGGCGGAGTCTTCAGAAAGTACTGATTTAACCGATGCCACGAAAGTGAAGTTCACGCGCTACCGGATAGCCAGTAATACCGCCGATCCGGGCGTCGCGGCCTTTTTCTGGCAGCCGTCCGGCAGTTACGTGACGGACGCCGCGTACAGCGATGTGGACGAGGCTTTTCGCACACTGAATCTGGATAAGTTTCTGTGAGACGGGCGACGGACAGGGCTTTACTTGTCGTAGGCTGATCCCACAACACGCCGCTTAGGACGCATACAGCACTGAGACCCGACATGACCCGGACACAACGGCTTTTAGAACTGCTCCAGCTTTTGCGATCCTACCGTTACCCGGTGACGGCGATGACGCTCGCGGAACGGCTTGATATCAGCGTGCGCAGTATTTATCGCGATATCGAGACACTGAAAATGCAGGGTGTGGATATCGAAGGCAGCGCGGGGATTGGTTATGTCCTGCAATCCGATTACCACCTGCCGCCGCTGATGTTTGATGCGCATGAAGTTGACGCGCTGATACTCGGCCTGCACTGGGTGATGCGCCATACCGACCCGCAACTGGAAGCCGCGGCCCGTAACGCGGTGGCGAAAATTCACGCCATTCTTCCGGAGAATCTCGCGCAGCAGATAAATTCCCCGTCGCTGATGGTGGCACCGACCGGCAATGAAGGTAGCCTTCGGTTTCTGACGGATATTCGCAGCGCAATCCATCAGCGCAGAAAGCTTGAGCTGGTCTATACCGATAAAGACGGCACGGCGTCATCGCGTCTCGTGTGGCCGATTGCGCTGGGTTTTTTTGACGCGGTCAGGGTACTGGCGTGCTGGTGCGAGCTGCGCCAGGCGTTCCGCCATTTTCGTATCGACCGGATGCAACAGGTGGCCATTAGCGAGCAGTTGTGTCCGCAATCGCGTTATAAGTTGCTGAAAGAGTGGAAAAGCGCGGAAGGTATCGCGCAGGCGAAAAACTACTGACAAAAACTGTCACACCTCGCTGTTACTGTCATGGCTCACTACACAAGGAGAGCCAAATGATCACTGCCGATATGTCTATTCTCTATGTTGAGAACGTCCTTAAGAGCGCTGAGTTTTATTCCACGCTGCTCGGCTGCGAGCCGGTTGAGAAACAGCCTGGGTTCGCGTTATTCGTGCTGGAGAACGGTTTTAAACTGGGGCTGTGGTCATGCTATACGGTTGAGCCGGTCGTGAATCAGCGTGCGCTAGTGCCATCGGGTGAAATCGTCTTTAAGGTGCAGGCGCGGGACGAGGTCGAACATTTTTATACGCTGTGGTGCATGGAGCGTCACGCGACGGTGATCCAGAGCCCGGTCGAGCTTGATTTCGGTTACACCTTCGCGGTGATGGATCCGGACGGTCACCGTTTGCGCGTCTGTTATCTCAATCCGGAAATGTGACCAGCAGTGAGGAAAACTGGTCAGCGCCAGTTTTCCTGCATTCACGCCCCTGTCAGAAAAAAGTTCTGCCGAGCGGGATAATATCGCACCACTGTTTTTTATAGCTCCAGAACGCTTTATAGATCCCGAGCGAAAAACGCATCGTCTTATTTTCTCTGGCGCACAACGCGCGGGCGTTACTTGTATTCAGCCATAACAAAATGCTGCCCAGATTGAGGGTGGTGTACTGCGGATCGTAGCCGCCATTGATATCATCGAAATAGATCCACTCAGGGTTGTTGCACATAAAAATAATATCGAACGCGCAGGGCCTGTCATGCAGAAACAGTATGCTGCCAAAAATCAGGTGCCGCAGCGCATCAAAGGTGCGCACCAGATCTTCATATTTAAAGCAGTAAATTTTTCCCTGCCAGCGCAGGGTGAAAAGCTCGATATATATCGCGGCTAACTCTTCTGAGGAAAAATGGCTCGCGTCACGCACCACACCACCCATGGCGCAGAATTTCTCAAACTCCTTGCGGCGCTTTTTCTCCGACGTTTTCGAGATGTTCTCTTTGATATACGCAACCTTATGCTTAAGTCGCCCGGAGAAAAGCGCATTCACAAACGCGCCTTTATGGTGGGGTGAAAGGCGTTTATTGGTGACCGGCAGATAGCCGCGTTTATTGGCGCGCAGGGGAAATAACACATCATCAAAGACAACAGGAAAATGCCGGTGCTGCAGGCTGCACTTTCCATTGACGGAAAAGCAGGCGCCTGTATCTTCATTACCGTCTCTGAGCGCGAAATAACGCAGCGTCAGATTTTGCTCACGACTTAAAAAATGCAGCACATCAGGATGACAGCAAATCGAACCGCCGAACTGATGGTATATCCGCGCGTAATGGGCCGCGTCACAGGGTTGCCAGCCTGTCAGGTTTCCGATGACGTTTTTGAACTGCATAGTGCTGCACCTGTATAAAATTGCTGTGAAAATGCGTTAAACATGACTTTAAATAGACAGTCAGGCAGAAAATATCCGCCATTGTGCTCTCGCCAGGTTAAGAGAACATTAAGCACACGCGCAGCGTCAGCCGCTTGCATGACATCGCGTGTTTTATGTGGTCAATCAGAAGGTATCCGTTACACAGAAGTCGTCTTCTGAGCAGCTTGTGCTGGTTGTCGGTTCGCCAGTGGGGGGCAGGAGGCGGGCTGGGCGACTATCGCGATGAATATGCCCTTAAAGGAGCATTACTATCAGCGACCTCCTCAGCCGCACCATAAGCTGTGTTGTCGACAAGGTTATAGTGCGTTATAGTGTTTACATAATGTGAACGAAAGAAGGGAATCTCTCAATGCACGTCATTTCCAAAGAGCCATTTGAACAAGCGGCACGGCTCTTTCCAAACGACGCCACAGCCATAAAGGCGCTGTTTCGCCTGGTATGCGAAACAGATTTTAAATCGCCTGATGAACTTCGCGCCGCCGTGCCAAGTCTGGACAATTTTAAGTACCGTAACAAATGGTGGGTGTTAGATGTGGGTGGCAACAACCTGAGGGTTATCGCCTACATCAATTTCGTGAATAAACGCTTCTACGTGAAGCATATCGCTACCCACGCCGAATACGATAAGCTGACTCGCTACTATCGGGAGAACAAAGAATGATCGCCGACACCACTAAAGCTATTGAAGCAACAAAACAACTGGTAGCGGCTGTCCCTCTGCTGGGGGGAAGCTCTTCTGAGAAGGACTACCGTGACGCGCTGGCGCTGGTGGATTACCTGATTGACCACGACGACGAAAACCCGCTGATCGACTTACTGGCAGCCAAAATTGCCGATTACGAAGACAACAGCGAACGCTTTGCAGAGTTCAACAAAGAAGTTGCAGAAATGCCGGTGGGCGTCGCGCTGCTGCGCACGCTGATTGACCAGCATAAGCTGTCCTACGCCGATCTGAAGGAAGAAATTGGCTCTAAATCGCTGGTCAGCCAGATCCTTTCCGGTCAGCGCTCCCTGACGATCTCGCACATTAAGGCACTTTCCGCTCGCTTTGGCGTTAAGCCGCAATGGTTTCTGTGATATAGCCATTTCCAGCCCGCGTAACGGCGGGCTTTTTATTGCCACCCACCAAAAGCATTGACTCATGTGAAATGACTTTCGGCAGAATTCTCGCATGCCCGGCGCTGATAAAACGCTTTTGACTTTTCCATGGACGGCACAAGCCCGCGCGCCGGGCAAATGCGCGTCAGAGTAGCGTGGTTTTTAAACCGAGAACCTGCCAGTCACCGTGGCGTTTAACCCAGGTGCGAAAGTGGTGAAACCGACCATTCAGCGGCTCACCGGCGTAAGTGCCGGTGATGACCACGCAGGTATCGATAATAATACAGTGCTCATCTTGCCGGGATTCAAAGGATTCACGCTCGATCGCCTGGATAGTAATGGCACCGCTGCTATGCAGGCCGATATCCTGCGCTTTGGTGACGCGCTGTCCGGCGTGATTGATAAAGAGCAGATCGTCGGCGATTAACGCCGTAAGGGCCGCCACGTCAGAGTTTTTCATGGCGGTAAAGAGCGTATCTTCGAGTTGCAGCGGCAGGTTCATGGCATTTCCCTCAGGTCAGAAGTTACACTAACAGCCTGAGCCTGGCTGTAAACCCGTGGAAATTTGTAGGTAACTGCCTTCAGTGCGCCGCCATTACCTCAAGCAGCAGTTCCCGCGGGTAGATGGTGTCGGTCGTGTTAGTGAGGGCTTCTGCCGACCACCAGCGGTTATCGTGAATGACGCGCTTTTCGCTGGCGGTCCAGCCTGAAAAGTCGGTCTCTTCATGGTCAACGTGAATGATAAAAAAGCGCTCGTCGGCCAGTACCGTTTCGCCATTCGGCAACAGCATCGTAAAGGTGCGCTGCGCCACTTCCGGGCCGGAGGATGTGCGCACAATACCGGTTTCTTCCCGTAATTCACGTATCGCCGCCTCCTGGAAGGACTCTCCGTCTTCGACGCCGCCGCCCGGCGTCGCCCAGTAGGTGCGCCCGGCAAGCGCGTCGTCGCGGTGGGTAAAGTGAAACAGCAATAACCGGTGATCGGGGCTCATAATCAGCAGCCGTGAGGCGGGACGTGTACGCATGACAGGGCCTTTTTATCAAGTGTTAACGCCGCAGCGAGTATACCGGAATGCACACACAGATTTGCCTGAACCCTTAATATTGGCAGCCACGGTCAGCGCAGCGCTGTGTTAATTTAGTGGCATAAGTAAATACTCAACAGGAAAACAGAATGAACAGGGATACGCTGGTTACGTTGCTGAAATATAAGCGTTGGGCCGATGCCGGAACGCTGGCGTCCGTCAAAGCCGTTGACGCCACGGCGCACCCGGAGAAGCGTCGCCTGATGCAGCGGCTGATGAACCATATTTATGTGGTCGACCGCATTTTTCAGGCCAACCTGACGGGACAGGCGCACGGCTATACGGCGCTCAATACCCCGGAAACGCCGGATGTTGAAACGCTGGAAACGACAATGCGCGACTATGTGGACGGGTATATCGCCCACGTGAGCGCGATGAGCGAGGCGGATTTCGATGAGACCATTCGCTTTCGGTTTACCGACGGTAGCCACGGCGAGATGAAAGCGCTTGATATGCTGAACCATATGCTTTTCCACGGCACCTATCACCGGGGCGCGGTCGGCTGGCTCGTCGCGGAGTGCGGCGGCGTCGCGTTTAAGGATGTGCTGACGGTTTTCCTGCGCGATCATGTGTGATCCCAGGCCGCCCAACGGAGCGGCCACAGACTTACCGATGTTATTCAGCGGCCGCGGTTTCCGCCTCTGTCGTCACGCGTTTACCGATATCTTTCAGCTGTGAATACTTTTCCAGCAGTTGCGGCGCATCATCCAGACTCGTGACAAACATCCACATATACGTCATGACCGAATAGATGTGCCCGGCGTTGATCGCGGCTGAGTGCGTCATCATCACCACCGTAAAGCTGAACAGCAGCGCGGCCAGCACGCCAATGGTGAAATATCCCATCGCTTCACGATCCGAAAGCGTGATGCGAAGCCTCGCCAGCAGCTGATAATGCCGCTGCAGGGCGCGCGGCGCGGCGTGCGTCACCATATCGATCTCTTTTTCAAGCCGGTTATTGAGCCTGCCGTAAAGCGCCTCATTGCGCCGGGTAAACCGCGTCAGAAAGCAGGCCAGCACGGCCAGGATGCCGAGACACGCCATCCCCGTCCAGAACTCAATCAGCAGCAGCATCACGGCGGCACCGGCCATGGACGCCACAGAGGTTATCAGCGTCGGCAGATGCAGCTCGAAGAAATCGACAAACTCTCTGGAGAGCGCGACCCGCGCCGCAATCGTCGAATGGTTAAGGCTTTTCTGCCGCTGCGCCAGCACCACCGAGACGGCGAGGCCCGCATAAATACGGGCGAACGTGCGCGTATCGACACTGCGCCGCGTCGCGCCCAGCAGCCAGATAAACAGCACCATCAGCCCGTAGAGCATCGCGTTCCAGACGTTGCCTGCCAGAATCGCGTTAATGCAGATCCCCGCCAGCACCGGGTAGAGCAGGTACGTGACGTTCTCGGCGATCACCAGAAAGAAGGTAAAAAAGAGCTTCTTGCGGTGGCGTCGCGCCAGCGTTTTCAGCGTGCCGGCGGCGCTGGCGGTGGCAGGTGAGGTCGGGATATTTACGCTGTGCGTCTTCATGATTTCTGTTAATCTTCGGTTAGAGCATTTGCTCAAGTGGGGTGGGATGCTATTTGAGCAACTGCTCAAAGTCAACCAGAGAACAGCAGAGCGGGCCTTTGTGAAAGAGAAAATCATTAATGCGGCGATCGCCCTGTTTATTGAACAGGGCATTGAAAACGTCAAAACGCGCGATCTGACGGAGCACCTGGGGATTTCGCGCAGCCATATCTATCACTATTTCAAAAACTGGCAGGCGCTGTGTGTGGAGTCGATTTCCACGTTTCTTGAGAATGAACTGAATGAATTTGTCTTGCGGACGGCATCGTTGCCCGCCCGCGAAAGGCTGAAAGCGTTTATCGAAGGGGTGATTTCCACCACACCGGACCCGACCGCGAAGCTGTACGGCTCGCTGTGGCAGCTCGCGGCCCATAATGCTGAGTATGCACAGTTAATGGAATCGATACTCGCGCGCTGGCATGACGCGCTGGTAGATATTCTCGCGGCGGGCGCGCAGGAAGGCGTGTTTCGCCATATCAATACCGCGCGTTTCGCAAGGCAGCTCGACGCCATGCTGTTCGGCTACAGCGATCATCTCTACACGCTGCCTTCTGATGACGCGCTCCGCCAGGCACAGGACGATATCGACGATTTTATCGGACAGAATTTGCTGGTGTAGCGGTGCCGGTCGCTTTCCATAAGCGGGCCTGAGGGTTGTGAAAACTCGGTAAACATGCCCGTTCACACTCAGGCCTTTGTCACAAAACGGAAAACTGACATTTTTTCATCCGGGCCTGTCCTCGTCCTGGGCGTGATTGTTAAATCTTTGTATATAAAAGCGCTATGGCTAACCGGTAAGCGATTGATGCATAAAACGCATCGGACGATGCGTTTATTACGCTTATTACCTCGATATTTCTGTTCCAGTCTTCAGTAAGAGACGCAACCACAAGCGTTAATGACAACTGGAGACATCAATGCATTCCGCTACCTCACCTGTAAACACCCGTTCCCGGATCGGCGCTATTTTGCGCGTCACGTCCGGCAACTTTCTGGAGCAGTTTGATTTTTTCCTGTTCGGCTTTTATGCCACCTACATCGCGCACACGTTCTTCCCGGCGAGCAGCGAATTCGCCTCGCTGATGATGACGTTCGCGGTGTTTGGCGCAGGCTTTCTGATGCGCCCCATCGGCGCGATAGTGCTGGGCGCGTACATCGATAAAGTGGGCCGCCGCAAAGGTCTGATTATGACGCTCTCTATCATGGCGGCGGGCACCTTTCTGATTGTGCTGATCCCGTCTTATGAGGCCATCGGGCTGTGGGCGCCGCTGTTCGTGCTGATTGGCCGCCTGTTACAGGGCTTTTCTGCCGGTGCGGAGCTCGGCGGCGTGTCGGTGTATCTCGCCGAAATCGCGACGCCGGGGCGCAAAGGCTTTTACACCAGCTGGCAGTCAGGCAGCCAGCAGGTCGCCATTATGGTGGCAGCGGCAATGGGCTTTGCCCTCAACGCGGCGCTGGATCAGTCGGCTATCAGTAGCTGGGGCTGGCGGCTCCCGTTCCTCTTCGGTTGCCTGATTGTGCCGTTTATTTTCGTGCTGCGGCGCAAGCTTGAAGAGACGCAGGAGTTCAGCGCGCGCCGTCACCATCTCGACATGAAACAGGTGTTCCGCATGCTGCTGACCCACTGGCCGGTGGTTGTCGCGGGCATGATGATGGTGGCGATGACCACCACGGCGTTTTATCTCATCACCGTGTATGCGCCCACCTTCGGCAAAAAAGTGCTGATGCTGAGCGCCTCGGACAGCCTGCTGGTGACGCTGCTGGTGGCGATTTCCAACTTCTTCTGGCTGCCGGTGGGTGGCGCGCTTTCTGACCGTTTCGGGCGTAAACCGGTGCTGATTGCCATGACGCTGCTGGCGCTGGCCACCGCGTATCCGGCGCTGATGATGCTGGCAGCGGCACCGGGCTTTTCGATGATGCTGGGCGTACTGCTGTGGCTCTCTTTTCTGTATGGCCTGTACAACGGTGCGATGATTCCGGCGCTTACTGAAATCATGCCCGCCGAGGTGCGTGTCGCTGGTTTCTCGCTCGCCTACAGCCTCGCGACGGCGATTTTCGGCGGCTTTACGCCGGTGATATCGACGGCGCTGATTGAGTACACCGGCGACAAAGCCTCGCCCGGCTACTGGATGAGCTTTGCTGCGCTCTGCGCGCTGCTGGCGACGCTGTACCTTTACCGCCGCAGTACCATGACATTACAGACCGCAGGACGCCGCCATGCATAAGAGAATGACGACATGGATAGCCGCGCTGATGCTCTCGTCGTTAAGCAGTGTGGCGCTGGCGCAGGAAATTACGGTGATGATTTCAGGCGGCTTTAAGGCGGCGCTGGAACAGCTCCGCCCGGGATATGAAAAGCAGAGCGGCAACCAGATTGTGATCGTTCCCGGCCCGTCGATGGGCAAAACGCCGCAGGCGATCCCGAACCGGCTGGCGCGCGGCGAAAAGGCGGATGTGGTGATCATGGTGGGCGACGCCCTGACCAGCCTTGAAAAAGCGGGGCGTACCGCGCCGGGGTCGCGCACGGAGCTTGCGGATTCGCCCATTGGCATGGTGGTAAAGCAGGGCGCGCCGGTGCCCGCAATAAACACCCCGGACGCGCTGCGCCAGACGCTGCTGCAGGCCCGTTCGATTGCCTATTCCGACAGCGCCAGCGGTCGCTATGTCAGTACGACGTTGTTTAAAAAACTGGGGATAGAGGCGCAGGTGGAGACCCGCGCGCGGATGGTGGAGCGCATTCCGGTGGCGTCAGAAGTGGCGAAAGGGAAGTATGCCGTGGGGTTTCAGCAGGTCAGCGAACTGCTGCCGGAGCCCGGCGTGACGTTTGTCGGCGAGTTGCCTGACAGCGTGCAGTACATCACCCGTTTTGCGGGCGCGGTAACGAACAACGCGGCGCATGCCGCCGAAGGCCGCGCGCTGCTGGCGTTTCTGGCGTCACCCGACGCGCAAAAGGTGGTACGCGCCACCGGCATGCGGTCGGTCGCGCAAAAAGCGCCGGTCAGGCTGGTGGATACTGTTCAGTGATGAGCTTTTCGAGTTCCGCTGCCACGTAAGACTGAATACGCCCGCTGCGGCGTATCAGCCCCACGCTGCGTGTGACGACCGGATCGACAAGCCGCAGTGGCACCAGAACGGAGTGCCCCGCCACAGGCATTGACATTGCTGGTACCGCGGCGATGCCAATGCCGGCTTCCACCATGCCAAGCACCGTTGTGACATGGCGGGTTTCACAAATACTTGGACGCGCGGGCGTAATGTGCCCCAGCGCCTGATCGAGCAGGGTACGGTTCCCGGAGACTTTATCCAGACTGATATAATCCTGCTCAAAATAGGCCTTCCAGGTGAGCTGCGCTTTTTTCGCCAGCGGATGATCGCGCCGACAGGCTGCCACGTAGACATCCTCCACCAGCGGGACAAACTCAATGTGCGGCGGCAGATTTCTGCCAAAACAGATGCCGAAATCGGCCTGACCGCTGCTGACGGCGTCGATAACATTGCCGACGCTGCTGTCGATGAGTTTGATGCGCACGCGCGGGTAGCGCGCCTGAAACTGACGGATAATGTCCGGCATAAAGTAATACGCGCCCGACGGCACCGTCGCGACGGTGACAAGCCCCGTGCGTTCCTGGCTCGCCTGCTGGATATCCGCCAGCACCGCTTCGACATTCGCCAGCAGCTGTTCTGAGCGCTCGGCAAAACTCTGCCCGTAGAGCGTTAGCGCCACGCGCCGGGTGGTGCGGTCAAAGAGCCGCGCGCCGAGCGCCGTCTCCAGCTTTTCAATGCGGCGGCTGAGCGCCGATTGCGACAGGCAGATGGACTCCGCCGCGAGCCGGAAACTGCCATACTCCATTAATGCGCGAAACGCATAGATATCGTTCAGGTCAAAGTTTACAGGCATGGCAGCGGCATCCTTTCAGCGTCTCACAGCGACATTATAAAGCGGCGTTTATCATTCACGCCTTTTATCATAGATGACGTGCGGGCGTTTCTGAAAGCCGATACCGTGAGGTGAGCCGCCTCAGCAGGCCATCGCTTACAAATGCTGCGCCTCGACGCCCTGGAGAATTTCTTTGATCTCGAAGAAACCATTCCAGAACGGCGTGTCGCGCAGCGCTTCGGTAAAGCCCTGCCAGACGGCATGGTTTGCGGCCTCCCAGATCCAGATATCGGAAATCCGCGCCGAGTAAAATTCGGTATCGAAATAGCGCAGCCTGAGCGCGCCCTCATATTGCGTGAGTAAAGGCGCAAGATGCGTGGCGATATTACGCTGGCGTTCGTCGGCGCTGGCATCAAGCCAGCTACGGTTGGCTTTCACCAGCATAAACAGCGTGACGGTCTCTGTTGCGGTATTCATAACGCTCTCCCTGAAAACTATTAATGCTTGTAGATGTTGTGTTAAGACGACGCCGTTATGATATCGGGACACGTTATATTCAGGGACTCGCGTTTATGTATGCCATTCAGCCGCCGCTGACACCGCGTAAAGCGCCGCGCCAGGCGCGTTCACGCGCGCTGGTGGAGGCGATTATCGAGGCGACGGCTCGCATTTTCGAGCGCGAGGGTGCGGCGGCCTGCACGACGAATGCCGTCGCGGAAATCGCAGGCGTCAGCATCGGCTCGCTGTATCAGTATTTCCCGAACCGACATGCCTTAACGGCGGCGCTGGTGGCGCGCGAACATGAATCGCTGCTTACGGCCATGCAGCACGCAGCGGCGCGACCCAATCCGGCGGATCGCCTTTCAGGCATGGTTGACGTGGCTGTGGATTATGAGTTTGCACGGCCCGCGCTTGCACGCACGCTGGATCTGCAGGAGGCGGCGCCGGAATTTCAGGCGCATCAGCAGGCGATGCTGACAGCACTTCACCGCTGTGTTGCAACGGCGCTTGAAGAGAGTGAGACCACGGCATGGGATGTCATCGCGCTGGTGCAGGGCATGATCGCGATGGCCATCGCGCGAGGCGAGAGCTCGCCGGCTGCGCTGAAGCGCCGCATTCACCGCGCCGCCTTTGGTTATCTCGGCTGGGCTGCGCCTGATTAAGCACTTAATAAAGGAGAAAACATGATAGTCAGAACCTGGCATGGCTGCGTGCCGCTGGAACACGCCGACGGCTTTGCCGCGCATTTACAGAAAACCGGCGTGGAGCATTCGCAGCGCACCGCCGGTAACCGTGGCGCGTTTGTCCGTCAGGAAATACAGGGCGACCGGGCGCATTTTTTCCTGGCAACCTACTGGGAAGATCTGAACGCCGTTAAGGCGTTTGCAGGTGAGGATTATCAGGTAGCGGTGACCTACCCTGACGATGAACAGTTTGAGCTGCTCTCCGATCCGTGGGTGTTTCAGCATGAAGTTGAGACCATTGCGGCGCTGTAATCCATTCTATTCGCCGCGTTGTACTGATAAGCGGTCAGCGGCCATTCACCGGTGAGACCGCCATAAAATGGCTGGCGAGTGTGCCATTCTCAAGCCGGTGCACCATCAGCGCGGGCGGATCGCAAACCGCAGGCACGTGCGCGCCACCCAGCCATAACGGGTTCGCCGGGCAGACCGAACCGCAGATGTACGCCGGAATACCGGCCAGCATTCCCGCTGCCGGACGGTGAACGTGCCCTGTGGCAATCGCGAGCGGCGTTGCCGGGTGATGGCGCAGCAGTGCGCCGAGCGCCTGCGCGTCGCGGCACGCCGCCGCATCCATCGACGGAATGCCGCTCATAAATACATGATGATGCAGAAACAGCAGCGTCTGTCGCCCGTCTGCTTCATCCAGCTGACGCGCCAGCCAGTCGAGATGTGCGGCCACGCTGCCCGCCGCACTTCCATCCACGGTAGAATCCAGTCCAATCACGCGAAGCGCAGGCGTATCCACAACCGCATGCAGCGGCCCTTCCTGCGCCAGCGAAGGCCAGACCGCGCGCATGGCGGCGCAGTCATCAGAATTTCCCGGCAGGATAAGCGTCCGGCAGGGCAATGTTTCCAGCCGCGCCGCAATGGCGCTATAACCGTCGCGCCAGTGGTCGTCGGTGAGATCGCCGCTTATCACCAGCACATCGGGTTCGAGCGGCGTAAGCCACGCCAGGGCGTTGTCAAAACGCGCCAGATTATCGTTATCCGGTGCGGCGTGAATATCTGAAAGCTGCGCGATTATCAAGAATTGCTCTTCTGTCTTATCGGTTTGGCCGTGAAATGATGATAGAAGAGGGAGGGGAAAGGTGTCACAAAGAAAAAAGCCAGCCGAAGTGAGAGACGGGCTGGCTTTTAAAAGAAGGAATACAACGTCAGGATCAGATGTCGTCTACGGTATGGTCGACAACGATTTCCAGCGTCTTGCGGATCACATCAGCCATCACCACGTCATCGGTGGTTTCCAGCACGCCGATCAGCTGCAAAATAATCGCTTTATGGGTCAGGTGACCATCTGTGGCGAGAATATTGCTCACAACAGCGCCCAGCAGGGCAGATTCCTGCGCCAGCATATCGCCGGCGTTACGGAAGTATTCAGACAGTGCCGTGTCGGGCAGATCTGCCTGCAAATCAATAGGTTTAAGCATCAGCTGGCTCATGTACTGGCACCGTGTTTAGGTTGAAATTTGCTGAATGTAGTCAGTGTTTTTTACTACCATCCGGCGAGGCACTCTCGCCAAACAGTGAATGGACGTTATCGCCGCTCCATTCTTTACGCTCACGCGCGCCATTGCGCCGTCCGGACACCGTGGTCGCGCTGATCTCTGCAATGACGCGGGCAATAGCCTCGCGCCGATGAGGATCAGACTCACTGGTTTCCATCGAGCGCAGACGCGCAATCAGTACCCGCATATTGATCGGGCCTTTTTCTCTCAGCAGAGACAGTACTGCCTCTCCGATGATTTCATCTGTCAGTTGATCTTTTTCACTTCTGTTCATAAATGCGTCTCTGAATGCCGCATGTCCCGCGCCACACGCGCGGGATACAACTTCTTTCCGGTGGCGTCCTGCCACTGAAAATTGTCAGGCTGTGCTAAGGCCTGCAATATCCCTCCGCCACAATTGTCTTAATCATCAGGAAACAGTTCGGTGAAAGAACGCCCTGGTGTTAGCGATCAAAAAGCAGACCGATCAGCGTTTGATAGTGACTTTCTTCTTCAACGCTGGACGCCATTTCAAGACGACTAAGCAATTTGGTGCAAATACTTTTTTTATTCAGGAGACGACCATCGCGCAGGATCTCTACGACGATTTGCCCTAATGTTTCTTGCTGAGTCGGCAGAGCCGCTTTATCAAAGTATCGGGCAATGGCATTAGCTGTATCCGGAATGTAACCGTTCTGACGCATATGTCACTCCTGTTAAAATTTCGTAACTACGCAAGGAATAGTTAGCAGTATACTAATTACGTGAATCTTGTACACCGTTATTGTATAAGTTAGCGATCTTTTTTTGCGCAAATAATAACTAGTTCATTAATTTCATGTGGTTACAGTAAAATTTATTTTTAGCTTTTGGTCTGAAATTGTACTGATTATGCATCCTGGCGTGCAAAATATGCCGTTTTGCCTTGTACAAGGCGGGATGGACGTAACCATTTTGTAAAAACCTGTACAGAAACCCACCTGAGCCTCAGTCGCTAAAATCCTTACCTGACTCATTATTTGTCTCTTTATAGACATCACTGCAAGACGCCCGGCAGGTCATCTGTTAAGGTGGCTGCTTATTCACCTATTCACAGGATGCATGATGCTCACAACCATAATTTATCGCAGCCATATCTGCGACGACGTTCCGGTCACCGTGCTGGAAGAGATGGTGGATGCAGCGAATAACAAAAATGGCCAGGCCGACGTGACCGGCATTCTGCTCTTTAACGGCCGCCACTTTTTCCAGCTGCTGGAAGGCCCGGAAGAAGGGGTTAAAGCTATCTATCGCGCCATTTGCGCGGATACGCGTCATTACAATCTGGTGGAGCTGCTGTGCGACTACGCGCCGTCGCGTCGCTTCGGTAAATCGGGTATGGAACTCTTTGATTTACGGGATTATGAGCGTGACGAAGTGCTCCAGCATGTGCTGGATAAAGGCACCTCGAAATACCAGCTGGTGTACGGCGACCGCGCGCTGCAGTTCTTCCAGACGTTTGTCGAAGCCACTGAAAAAGAAAACTATTTTGAGATCCCGCCGGGTGACAGCTGGGATTTCATCACCGAGGACGACGGCGTTCAGGCGCCCGCGTCTGTCAGCGCGCGTACCGATTGTACCTTCGCGTTTCAGCCGATTATCGACCCGCTCTCCCGCGAAGTGGTCTCGCTGGAGGCGCTGCTGCGTACCCCTGACGGCGCGCCGCCGCAGACGTTTTTTGAAGGTCTGGAAGGCGAAGCGCTGTATGAGGCCGATCTAGAGAGCAAGAAAACGGCGTTTGAAATCGCCGGCGCGCTGAATATTGGCCAGCAGACGCTGTGCGTAAACCTGCAGCCGATGACTCTGGTGAAAATCCCTGGCGCGGTGGAGTTTCTGGTACAGGAGATCCACGCCAACGGGCTGGTGCCGGATCAGGTGATTGTTGAGTTTACCGAAAGCGAAGTGATTTCCCGTCTCGATGAGTTTACCGGTGCGATTCGCCAGCTCAAAGCGGCGGGGCTGCGCGTGGCGATTGACCACTTTGGTGCCGGTTTCGCCGGGCTGTTGCTGCTGGCGCAGTTCCAGCCAGACCGCATTAAAATCAACCGCGAGCTTATTCGCGATGTGCATAAAAGTGGCCCGCGCCAGGCGATTGTGCAGGCGCTGATCAAATGCTGCGCGTCGCTGGAAATCGCGATTTCTGCCGTGGGCGTGGAGAAAGCCGAAGAGTGGATGTGGCTCGAATCCGCAGGCATTACGCTCTTCCAGGGGCATCTTTTCGCAAAACCAGCGCTCGGTGGCATTCCTGCCGTCGCCTGGCCTGAAAAAAAGTTCGGCTTGTAACGGTTTGACCTTCTCTCTGGCGCATGTCAAAGCCGCATGCGCCATCTCTCTGTGATTTAATGCATTTTATGTACACTTTTTTGTTGCCCGCAGCACGTTGAATTCATACCCTTATCAACCAGACGGCTCTTAAATTAACTTCACGGTTGTACAATTATTAAAAATTGTACAAGCTAAGGGGAGTTAACTTTTTGAGAGATTCCTGTGTCGGTTTTGATCGTGAGTGAAGATCCTATGGCGTTTTACAGCATTGGCGAGATAGCAGAACGGTGCGGGATCAACCCCGTGACGCTACGCGCCTGGCAGCGGCGCTATGGCCTGCTAAAACCTCAACGCAGCGAAGGCGGCCACCGCCAGTTTGATGAAGATGACATTCAGCGTATCGAAGAGATTAAACGCTGGATCAAAAGCGGTGTGCCGGTCGGCAAAGTGAAAGCGCTGCTGGATAAAGATGTCGTGGTGGGGCCGGAAGCGTGGAATGTGGTGCAGGAAGAGATGATGGGCGTGGTGCGCCAGGCGCGGCCGGCGACGCTGCGTGCCAAAATTACTGCGCTGGTGCGTGAAAACGCCGTGGACGGGCTTATCGATAACGTCTTTCTGCCGGTACGCCATCGGTTAAGCCTCGATCAATACACCGCACCGTCGATGCGCAGCATGATGGATGGCGCGCTTATCGAATACGCCACGCTGTTTCTGGCCGAAGCGCGCAAAAAAACCACCAAAGAAGCGCTGCTGATGGGCTGGGGCAATGTGGATCGCGCCCGCCTGTGGCTGGAAGCCTGCCGTCTGGCGCACCAGGGCTGGCATATTGATTTACTCGCCGAGCCGCTCGATTTGCCGCACCCGGAGCTCTTTCCCAATCAGCACTTTTTCGTCTGGACTGACGAGCCGCTGAACGCTGAGCAGCAGGAGCGCGCTGCGCACTGGAAGGCGCAGGGTTACGCCATTACTTTCCTGACCGGGAATAAATCCGCGTAACGGTAAACATTTCGGTCATTCACTGAACCGCAAAAAGCCCGGCACCGGCCGGGCTTTTTGTTGCGCTTAGGACAGCGCTCAGAACGTTTCCCAGCTTCCCGCGCCATCGACAGCCAGCGTCCTTGCAGGAACTATCGCCGGTCTCGCGACTGGTTTTTTCACAATGGCGTCGCCCAGTTTGAAGCGCGAGATCAGCTGCGACAGTTCGCCCGCCTGCTGTTCGAGCGACGCGGCGGCGGCAGAAGATTCCTGTACCAGCGCGGCGTTCTGTTGCGTGGTGGAATCCAGCTCGCTGACGGCCTTGCTTATCTGGTCGATACCGCGGCTCTGCTCATCTGAAGCGTGAGAGATTTCCGTCATGATCCCGCTGACGCCCTCGACGGAGGAGACGATATCCTTCATGGTGGCGCCCGCTTTGTTGGCCATTGCGGAGCCAGAACTGACGCGGTCTACCGATTCCTGAATCAGGCTTTCAATCTCTTTCGCCGCCTGCGCGCTGCGGCTCGCCAGCGTTCTGACTTCACCGGCGACCACCGCGAAACCGCGACCCTGTTCGCCCGCCCGGGCGGCTTCCACAGCGGCATTCAGCGCCAGAATATTGGTCTGGAAGGAGATGCCATTGATGACGGTGATGATGTCTTTGATCTTGTTCGAGCTGTCGGTAATGGTCTGCATGGTTTCGACCACATCCCAGACAATTTGCCCGCCGCTGCGCGCATTCTGCGCGGCGGTGTTCGCCAGCGTGCTGGCCTCGCGGGCGTTATCGGCGTTACGTTTCACGGTTGAGGTTAACTCTTCCATGCTGGCCGCAGTTTCCACGACGGCTGCCGACTGCTCTTCGGTACGCGACGCCAGATCGGTGTTGCCGATGGAAATCTGTGAAGACGCCGAGGCGACATACACCACTGACTCTTTAATCTGGGTAATCAGCTCACGCAGTCTCAGGTTCATGGTCGCCATCGCGGCGCTCAGACGGCCCAGTTCATCGGTGGAGCTCGCTTCAATCTCCGCGGTCAGATCGCCTGCGGCGATTCGCTCGGCAACGCTCAGGTTATAGCGGATTTGCGACGTCATCTGACGCGTAATCAGCCAGGCGATGAACAGGCCGATAACCACCGAGCAGAGTGCGACAATCAGCACGATATAGATAACATGGGCGATTTTGGCACTGCTTTTATCCGCCTGAAGCTGCGCCAGCTCTGCGGTGGCGCTATTGAGCTTGTCGGCAACAAGCGTCATGTTATCCGCGCCGCCTTTCGCGTTTTTCAGCGCGAGGCTGTAGGCATTGACCGCGCTGTCGAGTGTACTGAACGCTGACTGCAACGCGGTAACGGAACCCGCGAGAGGGGAGGTGGCGTCACTGTTGAGGCTGGCGAGTAAAGCAAGCGCCTGCTGTGTGTCAGCCGTAAATTGCTGCTGCCCGCTGACGCCGCGTGATGAAACGACAACGCCCGCGTCTGAGCGAATTTTCTCAATAAAATAGAGCAGATTAGCGCTGCTTTTCGACAGTGACTCGCTGTTACGCAAGGTTTTCGTGACTTCATCAAAAACGGGCTGTTGGGCCGCGGCCAGCACGTTTTTGCTCTGCTCAATGCTGGCGCTTTCAAGGCTGATAAAATTGCTGCGCGCCTCGCTGTACTCTTTTACCCGTGAGCCCAGCGCCTCAAATAACACACCAGCGTCTTGTTCCCAGGTAAATTTATCGCCTTCTTTGATTTTTTCCGCCATTTTATTAATGGCAGCCAGATTGGCCTGAGCCGCTTTATCGTCATGGGTTAACTGATAAGTGAGGCGGTTGCGTCTGGCGGTATTGAGATCGTTATTAATCTGATTAACCAGTTGCTCTTTATCAGAATGCTCGCTGATAGCCGAAAGCTGTTTAATATTAATGGCAGAGGAGATGATGATAACGCCAACTAATACTGAAAAACCGCCAAATAATTTCGCTGCTACGGAAAGATTTTTAAAAATACCGGGTTTGCCTGTCATTGTTGATTCCTCAGCTGCTCATCATTCTGATATCACCCGTTCCGACGCCGCCTTTGGGCGCGCCGCAAGCGTGCGCGTGCTTTTAACGCGTCGGGCCAGTTATGGTCTGTTTAATCCATAAGAGTTATCGGCAGGTTATTAGTGTTTATGCAGGATATATCTTTAATCTTTTTTACGTTTCAGATAAATCAATGGTTTGGTTATTTTTCTTATTCTGTGTTTGTGACGAAACTAACAATTTGAGAACGGTGTGGCGTTATTTTTTAATGCTTTTCATAATAACCATAAGCCTGCTCAGAATATTGACTGGTGGCGGATTTATTAGCAGGCTAATTCAGCTGAGAAAACATCCGATAAAAAGCTTTTGAGGACAAATGGCGCTGCGCCTGACGGGTAAACTGGAGACGCATTCATTATTCATTCGAGGTGGATATGTCTTTTACTCATATGCGTATCGCAAGGCCAGTCACCAGCCTGGAAACTTCTTTCCGGCTCTGGTCGCAGGGGCTCGGCCTTGTACGACTGGGAGAATTTACCGATCACGCAGGCTTCAGCGGCGTGATGCTGGGGCGCAAGGATTTGCCCTGGCACCTGGAATTTACGGTATGCCTCGATAGTCCTGTTATACCGTCGCCCGGCCATGAAGATCTGCTGGTGCTCTATTACCCTGAGCACGACGAATGGCAGCGCGTATGCCGCTCGCTTGAAGAAGTTGGGTTTATCCGCACGCCTTCTTTTAACCCTTACTGGGATATCAACGGGCAAACCTGGATGGACCATGATGGTTACCGGGTGGTGGTGCAAAATCAGGCGTGGTAAGCGTTCTGCGCTGTCGCATCAGTAATCAGTCACACACTAAAGCGATAACCTCATGGCGCATCGGCTGTCACGCGCAAAGCCGTGCGCGGCTTCTTCATCAAGCAGACGTGCCAGCGCGTCCGGCATATCTGCTTCTGAAATCACGCTAAACCCCAGACGCGCATAAAACGGCTGATTCCACGGCACGTTCCGGAAGGTGGTAAGCGTCAGCGCGGTGAGCTGTTTTTCCCGTGCATGGCGAATGGCGTCGGCCATCAGCATTTTCCCAAGCCCCATTCCCTGACAGTCTCGCATCACCGCCAAGCCCAGAATATGCAGCGCATCGTCAATATAGTCACCGTTGATAAACCCGACGGGAGCGTCATTCGCATCGACCACTACTGCGGAATAGCCGCGCTCACACAACCGGCGATGTAAATCGTCGGGCTGAACGCCATCGGTCGCCACCCAGGCGAGCGTCGGGATCGTCTCAAAGGCGCTGTCCGCCGAGCGCTCGATGGCTGCCAGGCTTGCGATATCGTTGATTGCGGTCTTTCTGATTCGAAATGTCATTTCGGTCTCCCTGTTTTGCCGTATCCATATTTCGCCCGCGGACGAAGCATCGTTTTTTCATCACTTTACACTGCAACAACATTCCGTGATGGAGAAAGCCCATGATAGCCGTTTTATTTGAAGCGCAGGCGCTGCCAGAGGCGCAACAACGTTATTTTGAACTCGCCGCCGCCCTGAAGCCGCTGCTGGCGGATACGCCGGGTTTTATCGACCTTGAGCGCTTTCAGAGCCTCACCGCGCCCGAGAGAATTCTCTCGCTCTCCTGGTGGGAAAGCGAAGCGGCGGTGCGGGCGTGGAAAGGCAACCTGATGCATCAGGCCGCGCAGCAGGAAGGACGGGAACATATTTTTGCCCATTATCGTATCCGCGTGGCGCAGGTGCTCCGCGACTATTCCTCTGAGACAAAGGATAACTCACATGTATGATATCCACGTGATCATCAGTAACACGCCGGGCGCGCTGGCGACGCTCGGGACGCTGCTTGGTAAAAATGGCGTCGGCCTGGAAGGCGGCGGCGTGTTTTCACTGGCGCAGGAAAGCCATGCGCATTTTCTGGTGGAAGAGGGCGAAACGGCACGGCGCGTGTTGCAGGACGCCGGGTTTACGGTGCAAAACGTCACCCGTCCGCTTATCCGTAAACTGTCGCAGGCACGACCGGGCGAACTTGGCGAGATAGCCCGCGCGCTCGCCGACGGCGGCGTGAATATTCTTGTGCAGTACAGCGATCACGCCAACCGGTTGATTCTTGTCACCGATAACCCTGAACAGGCGGAAAAGGTAACCAGACCATGGGCAATCCCGGACGACACCCCCTGACAGACGCCGACACCGCGCCAGAGCTTGGACAGGCGATGTCGGGCGTCGCGGCGGCAATGGCCGATCCGTCGCGCGTGGCGATGCTGTGCGCGCTGATGGATGGCCAGGCGTGGACCGCGACAGAGCTTAGCGCGGTGGCGGATATCGCGCCGTCCACCGCGAGCGCGCATCTCGCCCGGCTGCTCAGCCACGGTCTGGTGGTCTGCCTTTCTCAGGGGCGGCACCGTTACTACCGGCTGGCGGGACGTGAGATAGCCGGGCTGCTGGAGACGCTGATGGGCGTCTCCATGAATCCACAGCGCCAGCCAGTGTCCAGCACACCGGGGCATTTACGCCAGGCGCGCACCTGCTATGACCATCTGGCGGGCGAGCTCGCCGTGCAGCTCTACGCGTTTATGCTGGAGGAAAAATGGCTGACGCCGGACGGCAATGCGCTCACCGAACACGGGCGCGAGCGCTTTACGGCGCTTGGCGTACCGCTTAATCCGAAACCCAGGCGCAAAGCGTGCTGCCCGTGTCTCGACTGGAGCGAGCGGCGTTATCACCTGGGCGGCGATGCCGGTGCGGCGCTACTGACGCTCTTTTTACAGGAAGGCTGGCTTCTGAGAACGCCAGGCTACCGGGAAGTGACCGTCACTGCCGTCGGGCGCGCTGCGCTGCAACGCGTCTTCGCTGTTAATGGCGCGGTAACAGTCTGAAAACCGCATGATAATTCATCGTCCCGTCATGCAAACACTATACTTATCAGCCCTGGACCATCGCTAAATGAGGAACCACTGATGAGCACGATCAAGACGCAGGACGGCACGCAGATCTATTACAAAGACTGGGGCGCAGGCAAACCGGTGCTGTTCAGCCACGGCTGGCCGCTGGATGCGGATATGTGGGACAGCCAGATGAATTTCCTGGCGGAGCGCGGCTATCGCGTGATTGCGTTTGACCGTCGCGGCTTCGGGCGTTCCGATCAGCCATGGAACGGTTATGACTACGACACTTTTGCGTCTGACATCAACGACCTCATTGAGGCGCTGGATCTTCACGATGTCACGCTGGTGGGCTTCTCCATGGGCGGCGGCGATGTGGCGCGCTATATCGGCAACTACGGCACGTCGCGCATTGCGGCGCTGGTGCTGCTGGGCGCGGTGACGCCGGTGTTCGGTAAAATCGGCGATTACAGCCAGGGCGTGGATCTCTCTGTTTTTGAAGGTATTCGCGACGGCCTGCGCAAAGACCGCGCGCAGTTTATCAGCGATTTCGCCGCGACGTTCTACGGCACTAACGCGGGCCAGACGGTGTCGGAAGGCGTGCTGACCCAGACGCTGAATATCGCGCTGCTGGCCTCGCTGAAAGGGACTATCGACTGCGTGACCGCGTTCTCGGAAACCGACTTCCGCGGCGACCTGCAAAAAGTGGATGTGCCGACGCTGGTTATCCACGGCAGCAACGACCAGGTCGTGCCGTTTGAATCCACCGGTAAAGTGGCGGCGGAAATGATTGCTAACGCGGAACTGAAAGTATACGACAACGGCCCGCACGGCTTTGCCGTGACCCACCAGGACCAGTTGAACGACGATCTGCTGGCGTTCCTGAAATCCCTGTAAAAGCGCTCTGGCTGGCCGGTTTTCCGGCCAGCGTATCACTGCGGCGTTACGCCTCCCCGGAGGCCTCTTTTCCCACCAGCAGCGTGGTTAACACGAACGATATCACCAGCGCCATAACGACGCCTGCCAGCGCAAAGATAAAATACGGGCCGATATAGGCGGGCAGGCTGAAAATACTCGACAGAATGTATCCGTACAGCCGCACGCCAAAGAACGCGATAAAGGCCGAGGCCAGCGAGCTGGCGATAGTTGCGGAGATAAACGCTTTTTTGTAGCGCGTCAGTACGCCAAACAGCGCGGGTTCAGTAATGCCCAGCAGCGCGGAGATGGCCGCGGACAACGTGACGGTTTTCTCGTGGCGTTCTTTATTCAGGCGCCAGATGGCAAATGTCGAGCCAGCAATCGCCATATTCGCCATAAACATCATCGGCATCAGCATGTCATAGCCGCGATCGCTGAAGTTTTGCAGCGCGATTGGCGTCATGGCGTGGTGCATCCCGGTCAGGACGGCGACCGGGCGGATCGCGCCCACAATCAGCCCGGCAAAGCTCGCCGAGACGCTGAACAGCCCTTCGATAAACAGCGCCAGCCCTTTGCCAAGCCAGATACCAATCGGGCCTATCACCACCAGCGCCGCCAGCGCGCCAATAAACAGGGTTAACGTGGGCGTAAATACGGTTTTCAGCACGTCAGGCATGATGCGGTCGACCCAGCGGTAGATGTAGCTCAACGCCAGGACAGAGAAAATCACCGGGATAACGCTTGCCGAATAGTTAAACACCGAGACCGGAATGGCATTGAGCAGCCAGAGCGCGCTGACCGCGCCTTCCTGATGCGTCGCCAGCGCTTTGGCGGCATCAATCAGCGACGGATACATCAGGCATGCGGCGACAGCGGCTGCCAGATACTCGTTGACCTTAAAGATTCTGGCGGCAGAGACGGCAAGGAAAAAGGGCAGAAAGTAAAAGACGCCGCTGGCGATAAGATCGATGATCACGACCGTATCGCTTTTGGCGGAAACCACTTTCAGGGCGACTAAGCCTGCCAGCAAGCCCTTGATCATCCCGGCCCCGGCAATTGCCGGCACAATCGGGCCGAACACGCCAGAGACCGTATCCATAAAGAGCGATACCAGGCCTTTGCGCCCTTTAGCGGGCGTCGTGGCGGCTGCGGGTTTATCGCCCAGCGCGCTGAGCATCTGTTCGTACCAGCTAGTGACCTTCGGCCCGATGATGACCTGAAACTGATCGCTCTGAAGCTGTGCGCCCAGCACGCCGGGGAGCTTTTTAATCGCAGCCTGATCGACTTTTGCATCATCAACTAAATCGAAACGTAGTCGCGTCATACAGTGCCAGACTTTATTAATATTCCCCTGGCCGCCGACCAGACGAATAATATTATTAATGGCTTCTTGCGTCCCCATAATGACTCCTGCCGGGTGTTGTTGTCGTTTTAATGGTCCTGTGAAGAATAATTAAACCTTTTTGACAAAACAAACCAATAAAAGTTGATTCTGCTCACATCTTTGCTTCTGGTGTGGATTGAAAGCAGTGTAATGGTAAAATTGGTACGGTTTATAGATGATTTCAATGCCAAATTACTGACCAAAATAAATAGTCAAAAAAAGGGTTTACCCGCCATTATTTTTAAGGTGATGATATTCGTATTGCGTATTCCCACAGTGCTGTAAAGGAGTTATTTCGTGACGCCTGTGAACATCAAAAATATCGAATGTTTTATTACCCGTCCGGACAGACATAACCTGGTGACGGTCCGCGTGACGACCGACCAGGGCGTGACGGGACACGGCTGCGCCACATTCCAGCAACGGCCGCTCGCTGTTAAAACGATGGTGGAGGAGTATTTACAGCCGCTGCTGACGGGCCGTGATGCGAACAATATCGAAGATCTGTGGCAGATGATGAACGTCAACGCCTACTGGCGTAACGGCCCGGTGATGAACAACGCAATATCGGGCGTGGATATGGCGCTGTGGGATATTAAAAGCCAGCTCGCCGGTATGCCGTTGTATCAGCTTTTCGGCGGTAAATCCCGTGACGCGATCCCGGCATACAGCCACGCCAGCGGCGACACGCTGGAGGCGCTTTTTGCGTCCGTGGATGCGCTCATCGAACAGGGATATCGCCATATTCGCTGCCAGCTCGGTTTTTACGGCGGTACGCCTTCCGCCCTGCACGCGCCGGAAAACCCGACGCCCGGCGCGTGGTTCGATCAGCAGGAATATATGCGCAATACCGTCGATATGTTCCGCGCGCTGCGTGAGAAATATGGCTGGAGCCTGCATTTTCTGCATGATGTTCACGAGCGTCTGTTCCCGCAGCAGGCCATACAGCTTGCGAAACAACTGGAGCCTTACCAGCCCTATTTTATTGAAGATATTCTGCCGCCCCAGCAGAGCGCCTGGCTTGAACAGGTACGCCAGCACAGCTGCGTGCCGCTGGCGATGGGCGAGCTCTTTAATAACCCAAGTGAATGGCATGATCTGATCGTCAATCGCCGTATCGATTTTATCCGCTGTCATGTGTCGCAAATCGGCGGGATCACCCCGGCGCTGAAGCTGGCGCATCTGTGTCAGGCGTTCGGCGTGCGGCTCGCGTGGCATGGTCCGGGCGATATGACCCCGATTGGCGTGGCGGTGAACACGCATTTAAACATTCATCTGCATAACGCGGCGATTCAGGAATTTATTCCGCGCTCTGTGATGACCGATCGGGTTTTCCCCGGCGCGCCGGAGGTGAAAGACGGGTTTATCTATCCGCCGGTCAATGCCGGCATCGGCGTCGGGTTTAACGAGGCGCTGGCGCAGGCGCATCCGGTGATGTATCGCCCGCATGAATGGACGCAAAGCCGCCTGCCGGACGGCACGCTTCACACGCCCTGATGCTGGCGGCGGGTCAGCGTGTCGCGGTTATACGGAATGACATAGGTGCAGGTGTAGTTGATATCAATAATATCGCTCACCTCAAACACGCGACCGCCTTCCAGAATGCCTCGATTGTTAATATGCATCGCCGGGCTGCCTTTCTTGCAGCCCAGCAGTATCGCCTGTTCGCGGCCCACGCTCACGGCGCGGTAGGTGGTCAGCAGGTGCGAAATCGTCAGCCCTTTACTCAGCACATATTGCTGAATGGAATGCTCAATCACCTGTTGGTTAAGGTCAGGAAAATCCGCCGCCGGCATGCAGGAGATTTCCAGCTGAACCGGCGCGTCGTCGACATAGCGCAGGCGGCAAAAATGCCAGATAAAGCTCTCCTCACCAATGCCGAAAATCTGCTGCGCCGCTTTGTCCGGACGCTTTTTATGCAGGCTAATCATCCGGTAGCGAATTTGATCGAAGCGTTTTTCGGTAATCGAGTTATACACCAGCGGATTATTGCGCGCCTGCTCGTTGATCCAGGCGCCTGAGCCCTGAACAATCCGCACCACGCCGATGCTCACCAGCTTTTCCAGCGCCTGGCGAATGGTAAAACGCGAGACGCCATATTCTTCCGCTAACTGCCGTTCCGGCGACAGCTTCCGCGGGCCAGTCGTAGTGTCCTGGTAAATTTTGCTGAGCAGATCCTGAGTCACAAACTCTGTTTTATTCATTATCTTTACCTGCATAACGTCGGCGGGAAGCGCGGGGTTAAGCGTATCATTTAGCGGCGTTTTTTTCAGTCTGCCGGAAGGAAAGCTGTGTGGTGAATCGCTGCGGGTAAGCGTGAGGCAGGGGCTGCCTGGAAGCAAAAAACAGAAAAGTCATTCCACATGAGCGGCATGCGGAATGACTTTAATATCAGGACTTATCAGCCATATTTACGCGCAAAGTTTTCATCGGTATCACACAGGTAAATGATGAACTCGACAAACGCGATAATCGAAGGAATAAAGGTCCAGCAGAAGATGAGATAAAGTAAGCCCTGGCCGATTTTACCTAAATAGAATTTATGTGCTCCGAAACCGCCCAGGAAAAATGCGAGTAACGCGGCGCTGATTCTGTTTTTATCCCCGCCAGTGAACTGCGTCGCACCGCACTGCGGGCAGGCTCTGGCCGATTCATGAATTTCTTTCCCGCACCCGCGGCAAAACACCATCGACATTTTGGTATCCTTATTGTCGTTATTGATTTCTACGAAACGATTGCTGTTCAGCGCAATAATACGCTTTTAGTACATTAAGAGATAACCCTAAATAACGGGCTGAACGGCACTTATTCATTGCGATCGAAAAGAGGCACCATGTTACTGGAAAGGCTCACTACGCTCGAACAAAGCCTGCATGGCGACCAGCGCCGCGACCGCGCCTGGCTTGAATACCTGCTTCACCCGCAGTTTTGCGAGGTGACACGCTCCGGTGTCCTGGTCAGCCGGGATGAAACAATTGATGCGCTGACACAGGAAACCGGCACCGCGTTTATTGTAAGCGATGGTTTTACGCTGCTGTCGGTAAACGCCGGTAGCGCTATTCTGCGCTACCGCACGTGTACGCCCGAAGGCCAGCGTCCGGCATGGCGCGCGTCACATTGGGTGCGTGTGGATGAAACGCGCTGGCAGCTTATTTTTCATCAGGGCACGCCTGCCGTCTGACCATTATCTGGCATGTTACCGTTAACAGTGTGAGTATGTGCTCCGCACGGTTAAATTATTGTCACCAGGCGGGCGCAAGCCCCTCCAGAAACGGCCGCCGATACCGATAACCCCTGAAGCCATGTTGGTGATTTCCGGGGAACCGTGTCGTGACTCTCAGACAGTTTATTTCCTACCGACTTGGGTTGAGCACGTCGCTTGGCCGAAGTCTGGCTGTCTTACTTCTGTTCCTCCTGGTGGGCGGGATCGGCACGAACGTACTGGTGTTTATGCACTCCTGGGATGATGAGATAGCACAGGCCGCCAATAAGGCAGTCAACCTTTCTGTCGCCCAGGTGCGTCAGGCGGAAGATACCTTTATGGCAGTCGGCCAGACGCTTGATGACGTGCGCGCGGCGGTCAGTGCCGGGCAGGCCGCAACGTACCATAGCTATCTGGTGCGCCTGAAAGCGCGTCAGCCGCTGCTCGACGGGCTCTATTTCTACAACGCGCAGGGTGTTATCAAAGGTTCCTCATCCGGCATCAGCGGCATTCCGGGCGATATTACGCATCAGGACTATTTCCAGTTCCATTATGAGAACCGCCAGACCGGTATTCATATCGGGCGCGTGATTAAAAGCCTGGCGTCCGGTGAGCTTGTGATCCCGGTATCGGTGAGAGTTAACGATCTCAGCGGTGGCTTCGCGGGCGTGGTGCTCGCTACCGTTAAGCTTGACTATTTCCGCCGCTTTTACAGCTATTTCGAGCTCGGCCCGCGCGACATGCTGGCACTGCTGCTGACCGACGGTTCGGTGCTCTGTGTGCGACCCTACGATGAAGCGAAAATTGACATGAATATTGCCGGCAGTCCGCTGTTTACCCGCGAGCTGATTCGCGCCGACCGCGGCACCGGCACCTGGGTGGCGTCGCTCGATCATATTGAAAGGGTATTCGGCTTTGCCCGTACGGAAAAACTGCCGCTGGTGGTGGTCGCCGGTTACGATCGCGCCGAAGTACGTATGCACTGGCTGCGTAATAATCTGCCGGGGCTGCTCTCCAACTTTATGCTGCTGCTCGGGTTTCTGCTGTTCAGTTCCGTGGTGTTTCGCAAAGTGCGTGGCAGCATTCGCGATCAGCAGGAGCTCAAACAACTGCGCGACGAGCTTCTCAAAGCAAACCAGACGTTTAAATCGATGGCGATGGCCGACAGCCTGACGGGGCTTGCCAACCGCCGCAAGTTTGATACCACCCTCGCGAAAGTGCTGGCGGACGCCGCGGCTACAGGAAGCCCGGTGTCGCTGATTATGCTCGATATCGATTTCTTCAAGCGCTACAACGACAGCCGCGGCCATGCCGCCGGGGACGCCTGTCTGCGGCTTATCAGCAATACGTTGCAGATGGTGACGCTGCGCACCAGCGATCTGGTGGCGCGTTACGGTGGAGAAGAGTTCGCGATCGTGCTGCCGGATACCACCGGCGAAGAAGCGCTGGCGCTGGCGCAGCGGGCTGTCTGTATGGTCAGGGAAAAACATCTGCCGCACCCGTCGACGGATCTGCCGGAGCAGATCGTCACCATCAGCGCCGGTTGCCATACGGTGCGGGGCAACGGGCGCGAGGACGCATTCAGCGTACTCATTCGTGGTGCCGATACTGCGCTTTATCTTGCGAAAAACCACGGGCGTAATCAGGCATATCGGTTCTCAAATACCATTGCGACCGGCAATGATAAGTCGATTTACGCGGCTTAAGGCGCGTGGAGCAGGGCAAGGCGTGCGTGGGTAAACGACGGGGATTCACCGTCAGGCGCGTTTCCCTGACGGTGTGGGGTCTTTAATGCTTACTGACACGCGCCAGGAACGTGTCCCACTGCGCTTTCAGGGCATCGACATGCGCTTTTTCGAGCTGTTTTACTGGCGTGGGGTCCCGGCTTTCATTCACTTTGCTCATAAAGCCAGAAAACCACTGCGGTGCGCTGGAAGAGCTTGCCGTCACGGCAAGTATATCGTTGCGCGCTTTCTGGGATTCCCCTTTACCGGCCTCCAGCAGGCTAAGCTGATTTTCGTACTGCTTCACGCTCGCCATATCGCCACTCTGTTTGGCGATGTCGATAAACGCCTGCGTCATCGTTTTCATCTCGTCATCCCGCGCGGCGGTTTTCTGTGTCATCCATGCGGTGACGATATCCTGCGCTTTGGCCTGATTCTCCTGCGGCACATACTTCGCCACAAGATAGTTAAGTTTGGCCTGCTGCATGGCGAGATCCATATCGCTGGTCGTTGAGTTGGACGTGCTGGCGGCAGGTGTGTTCAGCGCTTCGGAGAGTAGGCTGCCCATATCCAGAGACGAGAGTGTGGAGAGTTTAGAAAAGTCTGCAAAGTTATCGTTGATTTCACTGTGCAGGACAAGGCCCGGCACACTGCTGTTCGCCTGTTGCTCCAGCACGGCGCGACGCTGTGCCAGCATGTTTTGCAGGCTTTTTTCACGCTCTTCTTTGCTTTGCCCGGCATTGACGGGCGTGTCACTGCCGGACTGCACGGCGCTGGCTTTGTCGGCTGATATAGCGACCGTTTCCGGGGCTTTTTTACGGGTGTAATAATCACTGCTTACGGCGTAGCTGTCCTGCATGGCGGGTACGATGGTGGTCACTTTCCGAACTCCTTCCGGTTGAAATAGCATCAAGGAGCTTATCGGCGGGTGGTTTCATCCCTTTAGGTATGTATCCCTTTCCCCACCTGTTCTGGGAGGTAGGCCTGTGTTTAAGAGGGTTGAATAAGCGCTGAGGTATTTTTCCAGGAAATTAATCACATTATTAATACTTCACTTTCAATCGAATAAGGCCATTTAAGATAAATCGCAGGTACGTGTTTTTGTTTTCAGAAAAGCAATCGTAAAAGCTGTTTGTTTTATAAGATATTCTTACCGTAACTGTTCATGACAAGAGAATATGATAATTTTTCATTATTAAATTTAAAAAATGTCAGTTTGGATTTTCCTACAAATGGTTTGCTAATTTTTGTGAGCTACACCACATTTAATTTGTTCATAAGATTAATGCTCCGGCAATAAAAATGAAACAAATACAGGATATACGCAGAAATAATTCGAATGAGATTCGTCTTAATTTCCGGGGCGGTATTGTTTAGCGTTTTGAATAAACTTACAGTGAAACCGAATTATTTGCCTGCGGGCTTTGCTTATTCTCACCTGCTATCTGATAACACGGAGTATTACATGGCTATTGATATGTTCCTGAAAGTGGAAGGCGTGACTGGCGAATCTAAAGATGCTAATCATGCCAGCTGGATTGATGTTCTTTCTTTTAACTGGGGCGCAGCGCAGCCGGGCAATATGGCGGTCGGCGGTGGTGGCGGTGCCGGTAAAGTTAACTTTCAGGATTTAGCCGTTCAGGCCATTGTGGATAAAGGCACCCCTGCGGTTCTTAAATTCTGCGCCAGCGGTAAACACGTGAATAAAGTTGAGCTTTCTGTCTGTAAAGCCGGTGGTCAGCAGGTAGAATATTCAAAAATCGTTCTTGAAGATGTGCTGGTGACCCGCACGGAATTCACGGGCGTTGGGCAGACAGATACGGTTCTTGTCAGTTACTACTTCCAGGCCGCGAAAGTGAATTTCCATTACTGGGAACAGTCGAACCAGGGTACCAAAGGTGCGGAAACCAAAGCCGGTTGGGATATTAAACAAAATAAAGAGCTCTGATAAGAAAGGAGTGGCAAGATGGCAGAAATTAACTCCATGATAAATGCCCTTCTTTCCGATCGGTCCCACTTTACTGAACAAGAAATACATACCATTATCGACTTCGTGAATGAACTCGATGATGACATGCTGTATCAGTTTGAAAATGCTGAAGAACGCAGCGTAATGTATAGCTATGAGCAATTGCTGGCCAGTTCCAGACCTATTGGCATCAATAATGGCGGGCGCGATATCGAGCTGGGGTTACTTAATTCGGGACCGAATACGACGATTCAGAATAACAGTAATTTTTTCAACCGTTTTAATACTCGCGTACCGCTTTTAGGCCGCCGTGCGGGTAACATTTATAATGAAGCTACCAAAATCTCTTATGATTATGCCGGAAAAGTTATCGCCGGCATTGGTGGGATTTTTGGTGTTTCCGCCGGGGTCACTGCGGTTGTCACAACAGGGAGCGAAGCGGCAAAAGCGGCGTCTACAACCGGGGTTCGTACCGCATTTCTGGTCGCAGGCGGTTTTTGCGGGGTTGTGGGTGGCTTTCTGGTACTCCTGCGCAATACGATGTCAGACAGACAGACGGCGAATAACAAACGCTTTCTGGAAACCGTAAAAAAGGCCGTGAAAATCCGTACCAAAGTGAATAAGTTTTTCGAAGAGACCAATAACAAGGTAGTGAAAGATCCGGCGAAAGCGAAAACACAGCTTGAATCCGGTCTTGCCTCACATCCGGCCCGCTTCGCGGCAGGCCCAGGCGGCTCGACGGTTTACGCCGATTTGTCGCCGATCGAAAAGCTCATCACCGAGGATTTCGCGACACAGCACTATGATATCCGCTCAAAAGTGGTTATCAGCCGTGGCAATCCGTGGCAAATCACACTCACTACGCTGCGTGGCGGCACTAAGCAGTTTACTCAGGAAGAGATGACCGTACTGCAGAATATCGCGAGCCGGTTGTAGCGTTCCCGCATGCGGCGGGCAACCGTCGCTTTGCTCTCCCTTCTCCGGCGGCGGCGTTAGCCCCGCCCGCAACTTTTCTCTCCGGCTCTGGTCATGGTTATGACCTCGGGCAATGCTGAGCGCTTTTTTATACAGATTATTCATAACCAGCCCAAAACATGGCGCAGTCGAATCCTGCCTGACACACTTTTCCTGTGTTTAACCACTACAGGAGAAATCGAATGACGCTACGTTATGCGCAATGTATTGAGGCGTATTACGCCTGCGCGACGGCGTGCGATCGCTGTGCGGCGGCCTGCCATAACATGCGCGCCTGATGGTCTCTGTACAGGGATGTATGGCCGCGCTGCTGCGGTCTGTGCCACTTTTTTTACAACATTTTTATACGCAGGGCAGTTTAATAAGCAGATCTGTCAGTCGATTGTTTTGAGGCCTGGTTTTGCTACAGCTCGCTCCTGCAACGTCTTCGCGTCCCGCCATTGTCATTCATCTGTGTGGTTTTCTGGTATTGCTCTACAGCTTTTCAATGCTGCCTCCCATGCTCGTTGCGCTGTTTTGCAAGGATCGCAGTTATTTTTCTTTTCTGATGACCTTTGTCATTTTTTTTGTGCCGGGCTGCGCTGCATGGCTTGCCACACGCCGCCACATCGCGCCGCTCAAAACCCGTGACGGTTTTCTGATTATCGTGCTGTTCTGGATCCTGTTTTCTCTTATCAGCGCGATGCCGTTCTGGCTCGATAGCGCGCTCGGCCTGAACGCCGCGCAGGCGCTTTTTGAAGGTGTATCCGGCATAACGACAACGGGGGCCACCATCATTAACGATGTGAGCGGGCTTCCGAAGGCTTACCTTTACTACCGGGCGCAGCTTAATTTTATCGGTGGTCTTGGCGTTATTGTTCTCGCGGTTGCCGTGCTGCCGCTACTTGGGATCGGCGGCATGAAACTGTATCAGTCTGAGATGCCCGGGCCTTTTAAGGAAGAGCGCTTAACGCCGCGTCTGGCTGATACGTCGCGCACGCTCTGGTTCACTTATGTTTTGCTGGGCGCAGCCTGCGCTGTGGCTTACCGCATAGCGGGCATGCCGTGGTTTGACGCGCTGTGCCACGGGCTTTCTACGGTTTCTCTCGGCGGATTTTCCACGCGGAATGAAAGCATCGGCTTTTATGACAGTTATCCGGTCGAGCTGGTGGCAGGGCTGTTTTCACTGTTATCTGCCGTGAATTTTACCGTCTGGTTTGTCGCATTCACCCGGCGCACTCTGAAGCCGTTTCGCCGCAACGCGGAGCTGCATTTTTTTCTTCTGGTCACGCTGATTATCGTGCTGCTGACCGCCTGGCAGGTCTGGCATAAAGGGATGTACGATCTGACGGGCAGCCTGGTTCACGCCTTCTTTCTGGCAAGCTCAATGATTACCGATAACGGCCTTGCGACGTCAGACTATGCGAGCTGGCCTGCGCACACTATCGTCATGCTGTTGCTGGCGAGCTTTTTTGGCGGGTGCGTGGGGTCAACCTGTGGGGGGATTAAAGCGCTGCGCTTTCTGATCCTGTTTAAACAAAGCCGTAATGAGGTGCATCAGCTGGCACATCCGAGGGCAATTTTAAGCCTGCATGTCGGACAGAGTGTGGTCAATGAGCGTGTGCTGCGCTCGGTATGCAGCTTTTTCTTCCTCTACATGCTGGTCAGTATTTTGTTTATCTGGGCGCTGACCTTAATGGGCTATGATCTGCTGAGCGCTTTCGGCACGGTGGCCGCCTGCATCAACAATATGGGGCTTGGGTTCGGTGTGACGGCGGCGAGTTTTGACACGCTTAATGACGGCGCAAAATACCTGATGTGCCTGGCGATGATTCTGGGACGCCTTGAGATCTATCCGTTTCTGATCCTGCTGTCGCGGTTTTTCTGGCGTGCGTGAATCTGGCGGTAAGCGGCCCCCTGAACGGGAGCCGTTGCCTGCGCTTTACGCATTACTGACCTTGCACAATGACAACCTCACCATCTTCTTTTGTAAACGGGCCTTGCTGCGGATCGGGCAGAATAGCCAGAACTTCTTCTGAGGGACGGCACAGGCGGGTGCCGAGCGGCGTCACCACAATCGGGCGATTAATTAGAATCGGGTGCGCCAGCATCGCGTCCAGCAGCGCCTCGTCACCGATTTTCTCATCGTCCAGCCCGAGCGCCTGATACGGCTCGACATTTTTGCGCAGCAACGCCCGCACGCTAATGCCCATATCGCTAATCAGCGTTTTCAGCTCGTCGCGCGTCGGCGGCGTTTCCAGATAAAGAATAATGGCCGGCTCCACGCCGCTGTTGCGGATGAGGCCAAGCGTATTGCGTGAGGTGCCGCAGGCCGGGTTATGGTAAATCGTAATCGGGGTCATCAGGGTTCTCCGTCAGGGCGCGTTTTGCCGCGCCCTGGACCAGGTTAAAAGGAAAGGCGCAGGGCGAGGGCCGCAAGCGTTACCAGCAGCACCGGCAGGGTCATCACAATGCCTGCCCGGAAGTAATACCCCCAGCTAATCGCAATATTTTTCTGCGCCAGCACATGCAGCCAGAGTAGTGTGGCGAGACTGCCGATCGGCGTGATTTTTGGGCCCAGATCGCAGCCGATGATATTGGCGTAAATCATGGCTTCTTTAACCACGCCCGTGGCGGCACTGGCCTCAATGGAGAGCGCGCCAACCAGCACCGTCGGCATATTATTCATCACCGAGGAGAGCGCGGCGGTCAGAACGCCCGTACCGAGTGTCGCGCTCCAGATCCCGTGTTGTGCAAAGACGTTAAGCAGGGTAGAGAGATAACCGGTCAGCCCGGCGTTGCGCAGGCCATACACCACCAGATACATGCCCAGCGAGAAAATGACGATTTGCCACGGCGCGCCTTTCAGCACCTTGCGCGTATCGATAACGTGTCCCTGACGCGCGACCAGCCAGAGCAATGCCGCCGCCACGGCGGCGACCAGACTCACCGGCACGCCGAGCGGCTCCAGCGCGAAAAAGCCCACCAGCAGCAACACCAGCACCAGCCAGCCGGTCATGAAGGTGCGCCGATCGCGGATTGCCGTCTGCGGTGCGCTGATTTTTTCACGATCGAATGTCGCCGGGATTGCTTTGCGGAAAAAGAGATGCAGCATCACCAGTGAAGCCGCTACCGAGGCGAGGTTTACCGGCACCATCACAGCGGCGTAATCGCTGAAGCCGAGCGAGAAAAAATCCGCGGTCACGATATTCACCAGATTCGAGACCATCAACGGCAGGCTGGCGGTATCGGCGATAAAACCTGCCGCCATGACAAACGCCAGTGTGGCCCCGCGGCTGAAGCCGAGCGCCAGCAGCATTGCGATAACAATCGGTGTGAGGATCAGCGCCGTGCCGTCATTGGCAAACAGCGCCGCCACCATCGCACCCAGTAAAATTATGCAGGTAAACAGCCGGGCCCCTTTACCGTTGCCCCAGCGTGCCACGTGCAGCGCCGCCCAGCGGAAGAAACCGCACTCATCCAGCAGCAGGCTAATGATAATCACGGCGATAAACGTCGCGGTGGCGTTCCAGACAATATTCCACACCACCGGAATATCGCTGAGGTGTACCACGCCGGTGAGTAGCGCAAGTGCTGCGCCTGCCGACGCGCTCCAGCCGATGCCGAGCCCTTTCGGCTGCCAGATAACCAGAACCAGGGTCAGGATGAAAATCGCACCCGCCAGAAACATACCGCTCTCCTTGACTGAATTTCATGGCTTTGATGCCAGTGAACGACGTAACAAATATGATTATTCATATATGTATTAACAAAATTTTTAGCCGCAGCGTCTGGTGTTTGACGCGTTTTGCGTGGCCAGCGACGCAATCGCTTCACGTTCGCATAAAAACGCCTGCTCAATTATCGCGGCAGCCCAGGCGGGCATATGAGGCGAAAGCCGGTAGTGGATCCACTTACCGTCGCGGCGATCGCAGAGAAGACCGCTGTCGCGCAGCAATGCCAGGTGGCGGGAGATTTTCGGCTGGGAAAGATTCAACGTGGACGTGAGCTCGCAAACGCACAGCTCGCCCTGCGCGCGCAGCAGCAGTGCGAGGCGCAACCGGGTGTCATCAGCCAGTAATTTAAACAGCTGTAGCGGCGTGAGAGACATCATTCACCCTCCATAAAACAGTGGAGGGTAGTGTGGAGCGCTCAAACGCTGACGTCAACAACATATTCGTATTTCCGAATATGTTTAGTGGATTAGTGATATTCCTGTTGTGACAGCACCGCCTGCAACTGCGCGCGCGCTTCGCCCTGCAGACTCAGCAGCGGCTCCGGCAGACAGGGCGCCGCAACGCACCCGCAGAGTTCCGCAGCGGCCGCAATCACCCGCAAACTGCCGTGGCGACGAAATAATTCCCACAGCGGTTCAAACTTCTCGTTCAGCGCCGCGGTCTGTGCCTCGTCACCCTTCAGCGCAGCGTCGGTCAGCGCCCGGATGTCGCGTGGCCATAATCCGGCGACGACAGAATAGAACACGTCGGCCCCGGCCAGCAGCGCACTGGCGGCCTGCGGATCGCCACTGGTGCCCAGGGTGACGGTGGCGGGGATCTCGCGACGCAGGGCAGTGATTTGCGCTGCCGCCTGGTCGCTATCGCGGAACGGACTGAGCTTAATCGAGCCGATATTGGGCAGCCGCGCCACGGCGCACAGTAATTCCTGCGTAAAGGTAAAGCCCGTCGTGGCCGGATTATCATAAATGCACAGCGGTACCGAAACCGCGTGCGCGACACGCTCATAAAGCCGGTAGGCCTCTTCGTGGCTGAGCGGCTGATAGGAGAGCGGCGAGAGCAGCAGGCCGCGCACGCCCGCGCGCTGGGCGTCGTCTGCGATTTGCTGGATATCGTCCAGGCGCAGCGCGCCGATGCTCGTTATGACCGGAATATCCTCTGCGGCCCCGATCGTCAGCGCCGTGATACGGGCGCGTTGCTCCCGGGAGAGATAAGCGTAGCTGCCGGTGGAGCCGAGCGGGGCAATAGTATCCACCCGCGCAGCCGCCAGATTTTCAATCAGCGACACAAAGGTTTTTTCATCCACCCTGCCGTTAATCAGCGGCGTCAGCGGGAAGGCGGCGAGACCTTTAAACATGGTATTTCCTTATTAAATGGCCTGTCAGCGTGCAAATTTCTTCGAGCATGCCACGCAGAGGATCACCCCAAGCGTCACGGCCAGCATCAGCGCGCTGACGTGTTCATTGAGCAGCGACGCGGCGAGCGCGAGGCCGAGAAACGGCTGTAACAGCTGAAGCTGGCCGACGGCGGCGATGCCTCCGGCGGCAAGCCCACGGTACCAGAAGATAAAGCCGACCAGCATACTGAACAGCGATACATATCCGAGAGACACCCAGGCGGCAGGCGCCACCGCGCTGAACGAGGCGGGCCGTGTCAGCCAGGCGGCGCACAGCATCAGCGGCAGCGCGAGGATCAGCGCCCAGCCAATTGTCTGCCAGCCACCGAGCTGGCGCGACAGCGCCGCGCCCTCCGCATAACCTAAACCACAGAGCACTACGGCGGTTAGCATCAACAGATCGCCCTGTAGCGAGATCCGCACATTACCGGTGAGAGCAAACCCTGCCACCAGCATGCTTCCCATTAATGAGAAGATCCAGAAGGCCGGGCGGGGGCGCTCGCCGCCGCGCAACACGCCGAAAAGCGCCGTCGCCAGCGGCAACAGGCCGATAAACACCATCGAATGCGCGGACGTCACATGCTGTAGCGCCAGCGCGGTCAGCAGCGGAAACCCCACCACCACGCCTGCGCAGACGATAGCAAGCGACGCCGCCTGCCGCCGCGTTGGCCGCGTTTCACGTCGCAGCATTATCAGCAGCAGCGCCAGCCCTCCGGCTATCGATGCGCGGGCGAACGTCAGAAAAAAGGGTGAGAAATCGCCAACGGCGACACGCGTGGCAGGCAGCGAACCGCTGAAAATAACCACGCCCAGTAGACCATTCAGCCAGCCTGCCCATGGGCCCGGACGGGACGGATTTTCCATAACACTCTCCTGGTAATATAGCGACCATTGACGCCCGCCATCGTAGAGCGCTAGATTCAGGACAATCAAAAAATTGTCATGGATACATTGCCGTGAAAGCGCGCTACAAAACGCTGGTCGATCGCTATGCATCGGCCATCCGCAGTGGTGAGTTAACCGCAGGCGTTCAGTTACCCACGCACCGGCGGCTGGCGGCGGAACACCATGTCTCGCTTGCCACGGCGACGCGCGTTTACGCCGAGCTGGAGGCGATGGGGCTGGTGAGCGGTGAAACAGGGCGGGGAACCTTTGTAAGGGATATCGCGCTGCCGCCGGGGCTGGGCATTGATCAACATGCCGTGGCGGCCGATGCGCTGGATCTGAGTTTTAACTATCCCGCCCTGCCAGGGCAGGCAGAGCGGTTGCGCGACGCGTTGCGCCAGCTTGCTTCGGCCGGGGATATCGAGGCGCTGTTACGTTATCAGCCGCACGCCGGACGCGCGAAAGACAGAGAGGCTATCGCCGCGTATCTGGCGGGCGCAGGGCTGAAGACCTCGCCGGAGAACGTGCTGGTGGTGAGCGGCGCGCAGCATGGCCTTGCGGTGTCGGTGATGAGCCTGCTGCGCCCCGGCGATGTCGTGGCGGTGGACGCGCTGACTTACCCCGGGTTTAAAGTGGCGGCACAGCTTTGTCATGTTGAGCTGGTGGCGGTGCCGTTTACCCCGCAGGGGCCGGATCTCGTGGCGTTGCAGGCGCTCTGCGAAAAACGACGTGTGCGGGCGGTTTACACGATGCCGACGCTGCACAATCCGATCGGCTGGGTCATGACGCTGCGCCAGCGACGCGCGCTGGTGGCGATTGCCCGGCAATACGATCTGCTACTTATTGAAGACGCGCCATACGCCTGGCTGGTGAAACCCGCGCCCGTGCCGCTCGCGGCGCTGGCACCGGAAAGAACGGTGTATGTGACCGGTTTTTCCAAGAATATCGCGACGGGCCTGCGCGTGGGGGCGATTGTCTGCCCGCTGCGTTTTCGGAGCGCGTTCGAACGAACCATCCGCGCCACCGCCTGGAATACGCCGGCGCTGATGACCACGCTGGTCTGCAACTGGCTGCGTGACGGCACGGTCAACCGGTTTGAGGTGCTGAAGCGTCGCGACGCGCGGGCGCGCCAGCGTCTTGCCAGGCAGGCGCTGGCTCCGCTTGAGGTGATGGGCAATCCGTCATCCTATTTCCTCTGGCTGCCGCTGCGGGAAGGCGTCCGGGCCGAGCAAGTGGCGCAAAAACTGCTGCATAAAAAGATTTCAGTTTCGACCGCCGAGCCGTTCAGCGCATCACTTCATACACCCCACGCGATACGGCTCGCACTCGGCTCTTTACCGCTGGGGACACTACGGCAGGCGCTTGAAACGATCCGGGAAACGATACTGTATGAGGAAAATCTTTAGAAGCCCGGCGAGGCGGCCTGCTGCCAACATCTTTGTTGCTCAGGCCGTAGCTTCGATAATACGCTCCCGGACGGTGTTGTCGTATATTTTGTGTCCTTATGATTAATGCTCTCCAGTATATATATTATTAATTATTCAGCGCTGGCATTTTCCCGAAATAATTCTCGATAATTAAGAAGGGGATTGTTGTTGTCTGGCAGGAGGAAAAATAACGTTACTGAAAGACAAATGGATTTATTCGTGAGGCTGGTGTGGATTTAATATTTTTTATGCCAATTGTTTTCGCGGATTCATTCCTTGGATACATGATATTAGTCCATTTTCTTTTCCTTTTTTAAGGAAAGGATGATAAATTCCGGCGCAATTGTTACGCGCTGGAAATAATATTTTTTTTAATTAAGGCATGAACGCTTTCGGACACGGGTGTACACCCTGATATCGCTAATGACGAAAATAATTTGCCATTAATACAGGTTCGAAAATGGATAGGTTGTCATTTTTTTAGCAAAATTCATTTACATTTGCCGTTGTTCATTGTCTTGTGAATAACCACGATGCGCGTAGCATTTGTCAATGTAACTCTCTGTTTTAAAGCTTCTTGTTCATTGCCGTAAGCGCAGTGAGATGGGGTGGGCGGAGTCTCGCGGCTTCCGGTTCTCCACAACCTGAAACCTTATTGTGAAGGAACACGTCATGTCTGGTTCATTTCAGGAAGAAATTCCTAAAGCCCGTATTAACCTGAAGTTAAATCTGCACACCGGCGGCGCGCAGAAAAAAGTTGAGCTGCCGCTGAAATTACTGGTCACCGGCGATTTCAGTCACGGCCAGGAGCACCGGCCGCTGTCTGAGCGCAAAAAAATCGACATAAACAAAAATAATTTCGACAGCGTGCTTTCGGAATTTTCACCGGCGCTGAATCTCGCCGTGGAAAATACCCTGGCCGGTGACGGGCGCGAAGAAAACGTGCGCCTGACCTTCCGCCAGATGAAAGATTTCGAGCCGGAGCAGGTGGCGCGGCAAATTCCCCAGCTGAAAGCCATGCTCGCGATGCGCAATTTACTGCGCGACCTGAAATCTAATCTCCTTGATAACGCCACCTTCCGCAGGGAGCTGGAAACCATCCTGAAGGATCCGGCGCTGAGCGATGGCTTACGCGCGGAACTGGCGTCGCTGGCCCCGAAACACGCCTGAGGCGCACCGGGTTTATTACGGATTAACGAGAGAAATGCTGATGTCTGTTCAGAACACCCCCACTGCTGCCGGCGCCACGCAGGTACCGGAAACCACCGGCGGCGTTTACGCCTCGCTGTTTGAAAAAATTAACCTTCACCCGGTCGACGCGCTTGATGATATCGACGCCTGGCAGGACAGCCAGCGCCTGGCGGACGCCTCTGCCGATGAGCGCGTGACCGCCGCGGTCCGGGTTTTCCTGGAGCGCCTGAAACAGTCCGGCCAGCAGGTTGAAAAGCTCGACAAAACGCTGCTTGACCACCATATCGCTGAGCTGGACCGGCAAATCAGCCGCCAGCTGGATACGGTGATGCACCATCCGGAGTTTCAGCAGGTGGAATCGCTGTGGCGCGGCCTGAAGCATCTGGTGAACCGCACCGACTACCGCCAGAACGTGCGCACGGAAATTCTCGATATCGCCAAAGAGGATTTGCGCCAGGACTTCGAGGACGCGCCGGAAATTATCCAGAGCGGCCTCTACTGGCACACCTATACGGCGGAATATGACACGCCCGGCGGTGAGCCGGTGGGCGCGGTGATTTCCTCGTATGAGTTTGACGCCAGTGCGCAGGATATGGCGCTGCTGCGTAATATCTCTAAAGTCTCCGCCGCGGCGCACATGCCGTTTATCGGTGCCGTCGGCCCGGAATTTTTCCTCAAGGACACCATGGAAGAGGTGGCGGCGATTAAGGACATCGGCAACTACTTTGACCGCGCCGAATACATCAAGTGGAAATCCTTCCGTGACACCGACGATGCCCGCTATATCGGCCTGACCCTGCCGCGCGTGCTGGGCCGCCTGCCGTACGGCCCGGACACCGTGCCGGTGCGCAGCTTTAACTATGTGGAAGAGGTGAAAGGGCCGGACCACGAAAAATACCTGTGGACCAGCGCGTCGTTTGCCTTCGCGGCCAATATGGTGAAGAGCTTCATTAATAACGGCTGGTGCGTGCAGATCCGCGGCCCGCAGGCGGGCGGTGCGGTGCAGGACCTGCCGATTCATCTCTATGACCTCGGCACCGGCAATCAGGTGAAAATCCCGTCGGAAGTGATGATCCCGGAGACGCGTGAATTTGAGTTCGCGAACCTCGGTTTTATCCCGCTCTCCTACTACAAAAACCGCGACTACGCCTGTTTCTTCTCGGCGAACTCGGCGCAGAAACCGGCGCTGTACGACACGCCGGACGCGACGGCCAACAGCCGCATCAACGCGCGCCTGCCGTACATTTTCCTGCTGTCGCGCATCGCGCACTACCCGGCCACGTTTGAGCCCGGCGGGACAGATGCCACTTCTCAATGCCTGCTAGGGCTGGTCGGACTTGGCATTCCCGGCACGGCAGAACATATCGCTACCCCCGTTTCGCGTTTTCTCGCGCTGCTCGGCGCCATGCGCTTACCGACGCGAAATGCTGAGGGAATACGCGCGCTGGTGACTCTGCTGGCACCAGACACACGGGCAGAGATCCATGAGCGCGATCCTGTAAAAGTGCGGGTGACAAACCGCAGCGGGCTGGGGGGAGGCGAACGAGTACATTTAGCGCAGCGTGCGACACTCGGAAAAATGGCGCGTGATGCAAACAGTCGGGTGCTCATTACATTATTCACCCGCAATCCGCAGGAGGCTGCAGGCTGGCTACCGGGCGGGCAATTGCATACTGATTTGCTGGCGCTGATGCGGGTTTATCTCGGCTATCGCAGTGACGCACGGCTTCGCCTGACAGTGCCGGTACATTTACTCCCTGAACCAAAGCTTGCGAAACATCGGCGCATTCAGCTTGGCCGCACAGGCCTGCTGGGTTTGAAAGGCGGCAAACTCAGTGATAACCGCCAGTGCATCACGGTCAGCCTGGGATGTTATGAAAGCCTGAGTTGCACGGTATTGCCGCTTGCCGCAGAGGGCAGTTACCGCTTCGACTAACCATTTTTCAGAAAGGAATACATTTATGCCAAACAAAGGATGGCATGCGATAACGCTCGCGCTGTGCTGCGTCATGACGGGTTGTGGTCTTACCCAGGCGGTGAAAGACGGGACGGTCAGTATGGCGAAATCGGTGTTTTATAAAAAGATCAAAACACTACATCTCGATTTTTCTGCCCGAGCGGCGCTTAACGTGGATGGTGACCAGACGCCGCTTGCGACCATGGTCAGGGTCTATCAGCTAAAAGATCGTAAAACTCTCGATGCGGCTGATTACGGCTCGTTATTGCAGAATGCGGACACCGTACTGAAAGATGATCTGCTGGCTTCCCGCGAGTTGCTCATTATCCCGAAGGGTAATGTCACGCTTGATATGCCGATGGAAGAAAACGCACAGTTTGTAGCGGTAGTGGGGCTGTTTAACCATCCTGACGTCAAAGACAACCGCTGGCGACTGGTGCTTTCCCGGGAGGATCTTGACCCGGATAAACCAGGAGTGGTGGAGCTGGGTGACGGCTGGCTCAATCTGGTGGAGACAAAGGAATGATCTATGAACACGGATAATGGGGGCAAGCCCCAGGAGAGTCTGTCACGGTATGGGCTGGTGATCCACAACAGTGATATCACACCGGACGTGCTGCGTTTTCGTGGGCGCGAGGCCTTAAGCGAACCGTTTTTCTGGAATATCGAATTTACTACCCCGCAGGCCGATATCCGGCCAGAACAGGCGCTGATGAAATACGCGAGCCTTGGGATGCAGGGCGGCAGAACGGTTTACGGCATCGTCACCCGGTTCGAGTGGTACTCCACCAGTATGGATCAGTCGCACTACAGCGTGACGCTATCTTCAAGACTGGCGCTGCTGTCGCGTACGCGCCAGTGCCGCGTGTTTCTCAACCAGTCGGTGCCCGAAGTGGTGGAGCAGGTACTGCGCGAGCATGGCCTGGAAGGGGCGGATTTTGATTTCCGGCTGGAGCGGGAATACCCGGAGCGTGAGCTTATCACCCAGTGGCGCGAGACTGACCTTGAATTTATTCAGCGGTTGCTGTCAGAAGTGGGGATCTGGTGGCGCACGGAAATGGACAGCCTGCGCGGTCTGGATGTGACGATTTTTGCTGACAGCCAGCTCAATTATCATTTTGACGTCCGCCTGCCGTATCGCGAGCCGTCCGGCCTGCATGACGGCGCGCAGGAAGCGGTCTGGGGCGTGCGCACCTGGCATAACGCCGTCACCGGCAGGGTGCAGACGCGCGACTATTATTACCCCGCCGCCACCACGCCGCTGGACGCCACCGTCAGAGTGCGCAGCGCGGCAGTGACCACCGGCGAGCATTACCGCTACGCGGAGCCGTACCGGGAGCAGGGCGATGACACCGATCCCGAACCGGAAAGCGAAAGCGGGGCGTTTTACGCGCGGATTCACCATGAGCGTGAGCTGAATCACTCGCTGCGGGTGCATCTCTTCAGCAACGCCGGCGCGCTCACGCCGGGGATGGTGCTGGAGCCGCAGGGCGACGTCATCCGCGCGCTGAAAGAAGGGGTGATTATCACGCTCACCACTTTTCGCGCTTCGCGCGATTCGCGCCTGCATGTGTCGGTGTGGGGGATGCCCTACAGTGAACGCTACTGCTACCGCCCGCCAGAAATCCCGCGCCCGGAAATACACGGCACGGTGCCGGCACGGGTGGAAAGCCGGGACCCGAAGGACACGTACGCCTGGCTGGACGAAGCAGGCCGCTACAGGGTGAAGCTGGACATGGACCGCGAGGGCAGCGAGAGCGGCTACAGCTATCTGTGGGTACGCCTGGCGAAGCTGTATGCGGGCGAGACATACGGCTGGCACACGCCGCTACTGGCCGGCACGGAGGTGTCCGTCGCCTTTGACGGCGGCGACCCGGACCGGCCCTATATCGCGCACGCCTTTCATGATTCGGCGCACCCGGATGTGGTGAACCGTGACAACCGCAGCCGGAATATCCTGCGCACACCCGCGCAGAACGAACTGCGCATGGAAGATAAACGGGGCGAAGAGCACATCCACCTGACCACCGAATACGGCAAAACGCAGCTCGGCGAAGGACAACTGGTGGACGGGCAGGATAAACCGCGCGGTGCGGGCTTTGAGCTGCGCACCGATGAATATGGTGTCATTCGCGTGGCGAAGGGGTTGTTCATCAGCGCCGACGGGCAGCAGAAGGCGGCGGGCGAGGTGCTGGACCGGGAAACGGCGCTGAAGGAAATCGACCTGTGCCTGCAGCAGATAGCGCAGCTCTCCGCTTCAGCAGACGCGGCGAACGCGCTGCAGGCAGACATCGCCAGCCAGAGCGCGATGTTCAGCGAGCGGCTGAAACCGCTGAACGAACTGATTCACATGCAGGCCCCGGACGGTATGGCATTCACCAGCGGCGAGCACACGCAGCTTACGGCCACGAAGAATGTGGCGGTGAGTGCGGGTGGCGATATCAGCGTGGGCGTTATGGGCAACATGACTGCACTGGCGGGTGAAAAACTGGGGCTGTTCGCCCGCAGCGGGCCGCTGAGCCTGAAATCAGGCGAGGGCCCGCTGGAGGTGCAGGCACAGAACGGCGGCATGCAGCTCGCGGCAGAGAAGAAAGTCACCCTCACATCGGTGAGCGATATTTCCTTTGCAGGCAAAAAGCGCATCACCTTAATCGGCGGCGGAAGTTATCTGAAGCTGGAAGCCGGGAAAATAGAGTACGGCACACCTCAGGTATATCTGAGGAAGGTGGAAAAAACTTATCTGGGAGCGAGTAAATCCCGGCAGGCTGAATTCCCATATTTGCCCGGCAAGGAGGGTGTTTATAGCAGAGGTTTTATTCTGCTTGATGACAGAACAAATGAGCCGGCCGCAGGAATAGCATATAGACTGACATTATCATCAGGAGAGAAAGTGGAAAATGTTTCTAATAATAAAGGGTGTACTTATATTATGAGCCATAAAGAAAAACATGAAGTTGAGTTAACTATTCTCAGACAAGAATCATTGATAATAGGTTAATATCATGGATGAGATGAAGGTTAAATCCAGCCTCACTGAACAGGAAGATAATCAGCAAAAAGTGTCTGTTCGGCTGTTTAAAATAACAGATATACCTGAGGTAATGGAAAAAATGGGGTGGGTTGTTGCAGCTAAATTCATGAGAAAATGGTTTAACGATCCGCTTTATGAAATGACTATGGAAGAGAAAATAGGTGATAGCGCTATAAAAACAATAGATAAGATACATATTTTATCTGATCTTGATTTTCAATGGTTGTTGAAATCAGAGAGAGTAGCAAAAATATTCAATCAAAACCTCCTAAGTGTTACTTTTGTTCGGGAGTATCATAATTTTCTCGGGAAGAAAACAATAGGGTTAAAAACGTTATCAAATGGACTGAATGTTATCATATCCCGTATTGAACAAAACGGATATTTTGACAGGAACAATTACAAATTTTATGAGTGCAACATTGACTTTACATCACTGCCGGCTATGGATTTAGATTTTAAAGGGCAGTTTAATTTCTTCCGTATAGGTTCAACTTTATGGGAAAAAGGCACTGATGAGCTAGATGATGTATATGGTGCACTAGGGTCTTTTATAATAAAAGTTGCCTTCACTAAATTACGGGTTGAAAAAGCAGAATTTGGTCAATTTGTGATTGTTATTGACGAATTAGGTTGGTATGTGCGGGATACTTACGACTTCATCAATGATGAGTCAGATCAGTTATTAGGTTATTGGGGGTGGGCTGGAGTAAAAAGGCCTAATCTAATAGACTGGTTTAAAGAGCCTTTGTCGATAGAGTCTGGAGGAGAACGATATTATCAAGTCACAAATAACTCATTCTTAGAATATAGAAACAAAATCGGTAGAAATAAAAAGCCTCCTGAAGCTGGTGATTTTTATTTTTATTCAACAATAAAGAGAACTCCTGTATCTATTAAAATTCACCTCGATGATAAAAATATAAGGGAATATATCTCACAGACAAAGGCTAAACATGAAAATAAAAAATAAATTTCTATGCTTTTTTCTATTAGGTTTGTTTTTTTTAACATTGTTAGATATTGTGAGTTGCATAAGCGCAAAGAAAGAAAGTATTTATACTAATAGTTCATCAAGTTGCTATCTGACAGTTTATCACCGTAATTATGATTTTTTATGGCGGACAGGTAGCATTGTAAAAATATTTTCGTCTGATCATTTTTTTATTGTTTATGATAAATTTGGCAATAAATTGAAAAATTCAGCATGGTATTTTTGGGAAGAACAATTTTATGATCTTATCGCACCTAAATGGATGTCAGATACCTATGTTCTTTATCCTACGGCTGATGGCTGGGCTGGGTGGAATATACCTGTCTGTGATAATAAAGACATAACTTACTAATAATGTTAATGATTATATGTTGAGCTAATTTTTTCTGAATAAAACATCTATTATCTGAGATATAATATGCCCCAAAACCCGGTAGCCGAATGGCCTGGTTAACGTATTAAGCGTGCAATTTTGAACCACATGGTTCAGCCATTTCATGTTTACATTGTATTGCCGGTTCATCCCGAAGGTAGGGTTGATGATCCGTCAATATTTGCACAGATACATCTGACACGTCAGTCACTGGTATTCGGTTCTCGCAGCCTTTTAAATCTTGTTCGACGTAGCCTGTGGGTCAGACAGCAACTTGGATTACAGGCGACACCCCGTAAAAAATGGACCAAAAAATAAAAGAACTCGAGGGGCAAAGTGAAAATTATTATACCGATATTCCAATGGATGCGTGTAATCATTATGTTACATTGTTAAATCTTAGTGACCAAATTGTATCTAATGATAAAGACGGTCTTTATAGGATTGAGATTAATCAAATTGGTTTGTATGTGAGAGATACCTATGAGTTTATGAATGATGGGGATGATCAACCTCTTGGTTATTGGGGATGGCATGGTGTAATAAAGCCAAGTTTAATAAATGAGATTTTTGAAAGTAAAGTGGTTAGTAAAAATGGTAATGATTATTATAGAGTTACCAATAATTCATTTATTGAGTATAGAGAAAATGCAAAAAAGAAAACAACATAAAAACCGGGGTTTTTTATTCTAAAGTAAAAAAATACCTGTAGAGGTTATTATTCATATCAGTAAATTAGATTTATTAGAATGCCAAGCAAGGAGTGCTAAAGTTGCTTAATTTATTTAAAAAATGGTTGTATTTTTTTTTGTGGTTTTCTTTATAATGCTGTCTATGCTATTTACCATTAAGATATTAGCTTATAAAACGGCTGCGCCAAGTGGGAAAATATGGAATTACTCGCATTCATGCTATTTTGTTTCATATAGTCCCAACTATGAACCTTTTGGTATCGCTGGTCGTTTTTTAAGGTTTTTTTCTAATCAATCTTTTTTTATTGTTTATAGTAAAGATGGCGATAAGTTAAAAAGTTCCGCATGGTATTTCTGGGAGTATCAGTTCTCTGATATGGTCTCGCCAAAATGGTCTGGGATTGATTTTATTTATCCAACAGATCAAGGTGTGTCAGGATGGACTCTATATGAGTGTGGGAATAAAAGATGATATTGGCTTATTCTTAATAAGAATATTGATTTCAAGTACAAGAGATAGAGGAATATAAATACTGCGGCGTATCGTTTGATGGGTGGAAAGCTCAGCTGTGCCAGTTCTGGGAAGCAAAGGCACGGTATGATCAGTTTTTCAGGGATGATGGTTCGAAGAAACCGTGGTGGACAGGTAACCATAGTGCTATTAATCAAGCATCCCGTCATCAGGCGGTTGCAACAGTAAATCAGCCATTAAAAGTGGTTTGGATATTTATGCAACCTTTAAGTTATGAATATTTCAGAAAGTTGTTTAAAGATTATAAGGATATTATTACGAGGTGGCAACCATGAATGAACTGTTTAATACGTCAATAAATATACATTCTTTGAATGCATACGACATTACAGTAGCTGATTGTGTGAATGAACTATACAGAAGTGCATTGGTCATCAGAAATCTTACGAAAAAAAATCAAACATGGTATTTAACTGGCTACTCAAGAAAAGACGCATTAAAATATGTTATTTTTAATGGTAATGAACCTAATAAAAATATAATGGATATTTTTCAACGCCATTATAAAAAGAACCATCCTTTAGTCAACGAGTCTATATGGAATGGTCAACCCGATGGACTGGCTTGCTCAATATCTCATTTTATGAAGTTTATAGATAACCCTAAAAAATCAAATCTTATAATAGATATTGATCAGATGGTTATGAATACTTCGGACATGATTGATTCCTTGCTCCTGTTAGCTGAAGGAAAAAACAAAACATGGATATCAGTAGACTCAAAAGGTTATTGGTACCATGATCGTAATATTTTTCCTGACAGCATATATGTCGGCTGGATGTTATATTTACCCCACATGGTTTTACCTGAAATAGTACCCGAGGCAGCTAAAGTGGTACCGGTTTTCGACGGTGAAAAGCAAAAAGGAACCATAGTGGTTTCAACCAACGAAATATTTGACGGAAACAACATAGAACACATCCGTAAAGCAAATGATATAGAAATAAGGCTTCTGGATCTTGGTTTGTTACCGTTGATGACAGAGCTTTAATACAGCCTAAAATATGACCTCATGAATCAGTTGTGAGAAGCGGACTTACAGTTCGCCTGGCGTTTACTGTCTTGAGCGGATTTTGACTGCTGCACGCTGGTAGATAGCATCTGGAAAATGAATATATAAATCCTTGCCGACGGCCAGCTTAACTCTCATTTTGACGTCCGCCTGCCGTACCGCGAGCCGTCCGGCCTGTATGACGGCGCACAGGAAGCGGTCTGGGGCGTACGCACCTGGCATAACGCCGTCATCGGCAGGGTACAGGGGCGTATGATGACCTCCATCAGATTGGCCACTGGTTACTACCACAGAATCCGCATAATACGAAATCATGTGCAGGCCCAGTCTGAAAGATTAAGTGAGATGACGTGTATCAGAAGGTTTAGGACGAAACAGAAAGAGGAAACCTGAAGACTACTGAATGGTGCGTCCGAGTGGACTCGAACCACCGACCCCCACCATGTCAAGGTGGTGCTCTAACCAACTGAGCTACGGACGCACATTAGGATGGTGCGTTCAATTGGACTCGAACCAACGACCCCCACCATGTCAAGGTGGTGCTCTAACCAACTGAGCTATGAACGCATTGCTGTGTGACAGCGGGGACGAATATTAACGGCAGCCCCGTCAGCTGGCAAGGGGAAAACGTCAATTTTCTTTCATATTTCACGCGATTGCCGCGTATTTGCGCAGAATGCTGACAAAGTGATCGGCGGGTTGGGCAGGCAGGCGTCAGACGGATAAAAAACGCCGCCCTCGGGGCGGCGTCTGGATTAACGCGCGGCACGCGCCAGTATGGTTTCCGAGGGCTGACGTTGCAGGTAACGCATACGCCACATCATCATGATAGCGGCAGAGGTCAGGCCGAGTATAAAGCCAAACCAGAAGCCCGCCGGGCCCATGGGTTCCACGACCCAGTCGGTCAGCCCCAGAATGTAGCCGCTCGGCAGACCCAGCACCCAGTAGGCGATGAAGGTGATAAAGAAAATCGATCGCGTGTCTTTATAACCACGCAGGACGCCACTGCCGATCACCTGAATCGAATCCGAAATCTGATAAATTGCCGCCAGCAGCATCAGATGCGAGGCGAGAGTGACCACTTCCGGGTTGTCGTTATAGAGCAGGGCGATAGGCTCGCGGAATACCACAGTGAAGAGGGCCGTCAGCACGGCAAGGCAGATGCCGACGATAATGCCTGTCCGTGCTGAGGTCTGTGCCTCAAGCGTCGAACCCTGCCCGAGACGGAAACCGACGCGAATGGTCACCGCGGCGCTCATCGACATCGGCAACACAAACATCAGTGAGCTGAAGTTGAGCGCAATCTGGTGGCCCGCGACATCGACAATCCCGAGCGGTGACACTAACAGCGCCACGACCGCAAACAGCGTGACCTCAAAAAACAGCGCCAGCGCCACCGGCATACCAATCTGCGCGAGACGACGGATAACCGGCCAGTCAAAGCGGCGGCTTGCGGGCTCAGGCCGAATATCACGCATCGAGCCTGCGCGTTTAACCCAGAAGCGCATGCAGAAAAACATCACCCAGTACACCGACGCGGTCGCCACGCCGCAACCGACGCCGCCCAGTTCCGGCATACCAAAATGACCGTAAATGAAGATATAGTTCACCGGAATATTCACCAGCAGGCCGATAAAGCCCATCGCCATGCCCGGCGTGGTTTTGGCGAGCCCTTCACACTGGTTACGCATCACCTGAAAGAAAAGATAACCCGGCGCACCCCACAACAGCGCACGCAGGTAATTCACCGCTTTGTCGGCGAGAACCGGGTCGATATTGTGCATCGCGTGGATGATATAACCGGCGTTCCATAACACCAGCATGATAAGCACAGAGACCAGCCCGGCCAGCACAAAGCCTTGCTGCACCTGATGCGCGATGCGGTCGCGGCGACCGGAGCCGTTAAGCTGAGCGATGACTGGCGTGAGCGCCAGCAGCAGGCCGTGACCAAAGAGGATGGCGGGGAGCCAGATAGAGGTCCCGATGGCAACTGCTGCCATATCGGTGGCGCTGTAGCCACCGGCCATAACGGTATCGACAACCCCCATCGAGGTCTGGGCGATTTGCGCGAAAATCACCGGGATTGCCAGAGCTAATAACTGACGCGCTTCGACAAAATACTTCTGCACGTGAACACCTGTATATTGTTGTTATTTGAGAGACAAAAAAGCCGCCGCAACGGGCAGCAAGAAGAAAATGCAGGGGAATTAGTCAGACTATTGTAGCGAGAGTTCACTATTAAGCCAGTGAAATAATGCGCTTAAGACCGCTCAGGCTGGCAAGGGCATATTCCACCTGTTATTGTTCTGGTTATGAATCTCGCGGCCGCGCGCCGCCATGTTAGCGAATCCAGGAGTGGCAAAATATGTTTACCGGTATTGTTCAGGGCACCGCGAAAGTCGTGGCTATCGATGAAAAACCGAATTTCCGCACCCATGTGGTGGAGCTGCCAGATGAGCTGCTGCCGGGGCTTGAGACGGGCGCATCGGTGGCGCACAACGGCTGCTGCCTGACGGTAACGGAAATTAACGGCAACCGTGTCAGCTTCGATTTAATGAAAGAAACGCTGCGCATTACTAACCTTGGGGATTTACAGACCGGCGATGTGGTCAACATTGAACGCGCCGCGAAATTCAGCGATGAAATTGGCGGGCATTTAATGTCCGGGCATATTATGACCACGGCGGAGGTTGCGAAGATCCTGACGTCGGAAAATAACCGGCAGATCTGGTTTAAAATTCAGGATCCGACGCTGATGAAGTATATCCTGCATAAAGGCTATATCGGCATTGACGGTATCAGCCTGACGGTAGGGGAAGTGACGGCGACGCGGTTCTGCGTTTTCCTGATCCCGGAAACGCTCCAGCGCACCACGCTTGGCACGAAAAAACTGGGCCAGCGGGTGAATATTGAAATCGATCCGCAGACCCAGGCCGTAGTAGATACGGTTGAGCGTGTACTGGCGTCTCGCGAAGCCGCCGCAGCCATTACCGCCCAGCTTCACCCCGCCGAATAATCTATCGCGGGTACGCTCAGGCACTCACCAGCGTTCCGCGTACCCGTTCGCCCGGCGCGCCGCCTGAAAGCAGCGCCACCGCCTGCCGGGCGATACTCTCCAGCGAATACCCGATGGCCGGAACGCTCTCAAGCCCCACACCGCGCCCTGAACTCTCAAGACTGAACACCAGCACCTGCTCCGGCACCGCGAAACGGTATTCGCGCAGCATCGCCACCGCTTCGCGCGCCTGGCTGTCATCGGTCACCAGCAGCGCATTAAATTTCACGCCGCTGTTAATGAGTTTTTGCAGGGCGATACGCAGCACCGGCTCATCTTCAATGACGCGCTGGCGATGAAACGGGATCAGGTGGTTTTCCGCCGCCTGGCGATAGCCCTGTAAGATCTCTGCTGCCGCATCGCCCGCCGGGAAGTTAATCAGCGCGATATCGCGCCGCTGGTGGCTGCATAAATACTGCACCGCCGTCTGCGCGGCAAACAACCAGTCGAACAAAATTCCCTGTGCGGTTGCGGCACTCAGACAGTCCACCAGAATCACGTCGTCATCAAGCGGCGGCAGAGGAAAGCGGGCCCCGACAATCATCAGCGCGTCGCAGAGGCCGGAATCCAGCTCGGCGCGGGCGCGTGTCACCTCTTGCGGGGTACTCGCAAAACGCAGCAGAAGGTGTTTACCGTGCCGGCTGAGCTCTTTTTCCAGCGCCTGTAGCCAGCAGGTAGCCTGCTGAATATGTTCGCTGGCGCAAATCACGCCGATGCAGTGGGTAATCTGGCTTGAGAGCGACTGTGCAATGGCGTTCGGCTGATAGTTCAGCATCTCGGCGGCGCGCAGCACCGCGAGACGGCTCTCTTCCTTGACGCCGCGATTGCCGCTAAGTACGCGGGAAACAGTGGCTTTCGAGACGCGCGCCAGGCGCGCGACATCATTAATGGTGGACATCGTGTTTTCCTGCAAAGCGTGGCGGCGCGAAGGCCGCCACTCGGTTACTCATCAAACCCGTTCTTTGCCGCTACCTGGCGGTACCATTCACCACTCTTTTTGATCGTGCGTTTCTGGCTTTCCAGATCGAGCGATACAAAGCCGTAGCGGTTCTTGTAAGCGTTGCACCAGGACCAGTTGTCAATGAAGGTCCACATGTGATAGCCCAGACAGCGGCTACCTTCGCTGATGCCCTTATGCAGCCATTTCAGGTGGTCGCGCACAAACTCGATGCGGTAATCATCCTGAATCTGTCCGTCGCGCTCGAAGCGCTGCTCATTCTCAACGCCCATGCCGTTTTCTGAGATATAGCAGCGCGGGTTGCCATACTCTACACGCAGGCGTGTGAGGATGTCGTAGACGCCCTTCTCATAAATTTCCCAGCCGCGATACGGGTTCATTTTGCGGCCCGGCATTTCATAAGCGCTGAAGAACCACTCTGGCATGAACGGGCTTTCCTGATTGACCTGCGAATCACGACACTGAATGCGACGCGGCTGATAGTAGTTGATACCGAGCAGATCCACCACACCCGCCGCCAGCAGCTCTTTATCGCCGGGCTGGCACGCAGGGAGTTGATCGTATTGCACCAGCAGCGCGACTAAATCTTCCGGGTAACTGCCGCGCAGCGCCGGATCAAGGAAACTGCGGTTAAACATCAGATCGGCGATGTGCGCCGCTTTCACGTCTGCCGGGTTTTGTGAACGCGGGTAAGAAGGGGTGAGGTTCAGAATAATACCGATTTCGCCGCCGTCGTTACGCTCGTGGTAGGCCTTCACCGCACGGGCATGGGCCAGCATCGTGTGGTAGGCGACGGTCGCGGCGCGGCGGAAATCGACTACGTTCGGGTAGTGGAAGTCATACAGGTAACCGCCTTCTACCGGCACAATCGGCTCGTTGAAGGTAAACCAGTGCGTCACTCTGTCGCCAAACAGTTCAAAGCAGGTGCGGGCATAGGCTTCAAACGCGTCGATAACTTTACGGTTCTCAAAGCCGCCCTGTTCCTGCAGCGCTAACGGCATATCGAAATGGAACAGGTTTATGAATGGCGTAATGCCCTGGCGCAGAAGCTCATCAATTACCTGATTGTAGAAGGCGACGGCTTCCTGATTCACCGCGCCGGTGCCATCGGGGATCAGGCGCGCCCAGGAGATGGACGTGCGGAAGGTGTTGTGATTAAGCGCTTTCAGCAGCGCGATATCTTCTTTCCAGTGCTGATAAAACGTGGAGGTCTGCGCCGGGCCAACGCCGTGGTGGAAACGCTCTGGCTGCAGGCGGAACCAGTGATCCCATGTTGTTGGCGTTTTGCCGTGGCTCAGGCTTTCACCCTCAGTTTGCGGCGCCGAGCTGGCGCTGCCCCACCAGAATCCTTCAGGAAATGAGTAGTGCATATCCATCCTCATAGCGTAGTCAGGCGCCTGCCAACAGGGCAGGCGCGATAAAATCAGGCATTATTCGTGACAGTGTCACCTTCGGTGTTGTCCTGCGCCGCTTCCTGCTTTTGCAGGGTGCGCTCGTAGGCTTTCACAAACGGGTAGTACATTAATGCCGACATCACCATACAAATCAGGCACATGATGACCGGACTGAAAGCCCAGTTCGCAGCCCACGACGCGCCGATGGGCGCGGGCGTGGTCCACGGCGTCAGCGAGACGACCTGCGCCAGCCAGCCGAGTTTGGTCGCGGTCCAGGCAAGAACGGCGTTCACCATCGGCACCAGAATAAACGGCAGGAAAAAGACCGGGTTCATAATGACCGGTGCGCCAAACAGAATCGGTTCGTTGATGTTAAACATACTCGGCACGACGCCCATTTTACCGATGGTACGCAGGTGCACCGCGCGGCTGCGCAGCAGCAGGAACGCCAGCGGGAGAGTAGAGCCGACACCGCCAATCAGCAGGTAGTGATCCCAGAACCCTTGCAGATAGATATGCGGCAGCGCCTGGCCCGCCGCCAGTGCGGCCTGGTTGGCGGAGAGGTTCGCCATCCAGAACGGGTTCATAATGCCGGTGACGATCAGCGCGCCGTGAATACCGGCAAACCACAGGATCTGGCAGATCAAAACGGAAATCAGAATGGCCGGGAGGGAGTCAGACGCCGCGACCAGCGGTGAAAGCAGGTGCATGATCGCTTCCGGCAGGATCATGCCGGTGGTGGATTCAATGATAAGGTTAAGCGGATGAAGCGTAAGGACAATGACCACCACCGGGATCAAAATCTCAAACGAGCGCGCGACGCCGGTCGGCACCTCTTTTGGCAGACGGATAGTAATGTTGTGGCGCTTCAGAAAGGCATACATTTCGCTCGCGTAAATCGCGGTAATAAGCGCGGTGAAAATGCCCTGACCTGAGAAATACTGCGTGGAAATTTGCCCGTCTTTATAGGGCGCTGCCACCAGCAGAAAGGCCATAAACGCCAGCAGGCCGGTCATGATAGGGTCAAGCTTATAGTGCTTGCCAAGACTCGCGCCAATACCGACCGAGATAAAAAACGTCATGACGCCCATGCTGAGATTAAACGGCAGCATCAGCTGCTCGCGATATTTCAGCGAGAGATCGAGCCATGCGCGACAAAACCCAATTTGCGTATCCGGCGAGAAAGGCGGGAAGATAAAAACCAGCAGAAACGAACCGATAATCATAAACGGCAGGGCGGCAAGGAAACCATCCCTGATAGCCACCACGTGACGCTGCGACCCCATCGCACCCGCCAGCGGTGTAATTTTATTTTCAATAACATGGACCATACTCTGGTACAGACTCATGACATGTTTCCTTAATCAGGCAGAGGGAATAGCGCTCAGTTTGAAACAAAACGGAAACCGGTTTCCATGTGTCTGTCACCTGATTGCTGCCGGGATCACTTTTATCGAAGGAAACGTCGCGAAAGCGTGAGAAATATCACAAAGCGAGGAAGAGAGAGTGGCAAAAAGCCCCCGGCATGCGCCGGGGTGAACGCTTAACGGGCGACGCGCAGGCCGTTTTCCACGCCGCGGCTGAAGACCACCTGCCACAGCTGGATGTCCCGCGCGCGGAAGGCACCCGCACAGGCGTTGAGATAATAGGTAAACATGCGTTTAAAACGCTCGGAATAGTTATCCGCAATTTCCGGCCAGGCGGCCAGGAAGCGCGCATACCAGGCCATCAGCGTTTTATCGTAGTCCGCCCCGAAGTTATGCCAGTCTTCCATCACGAAGTGCGGCTCGCTGGCGGCGGCTATCTGACGCGCCGAGGGCAGGCAGCCGTTCGGAAAGATGTACTTATCAATCCACGGGTCTACGTTGTTATCCGTTTTCCGTGAGCCGATGGTATGCAGCAGGAAAAGCCCGTCAGGCTTGAGGTTGCGGTCGGCAACCTCAAAATAGGTGGCGTAGTTTTTCGGGCCAACATGCTCAAACATGCCTACCGAGACGATGCGGTCAAACTGCGAATCGAGATCGCGGTAATCCTGCAACAGAATGGTGACATCCAGCCCCTGGCAGCGTTCCTGCGCCATTTTTTGCTGCTCGGCGGAGATGGTCACGCCGGTGACCGATACGCCATAATGGCGCGCGGCAAACGCTGCCAATCCGCCCCAGCCGCAGCCGATATCCAGCAGCGTCATGCCAGGCTTAAGCTGAAGTTTTTCGCAGATAAGTTTTAACTTCGCCTGCTGGGCGTCTTCCAGGTTGTCCGCCTCTTTCCAGTAGCCGCAGGAGTACTGCATGTATGGGTCGAGCATGCGGCTGAACAGATCGTTACCAAGATCGTAATGTTCTTTGCCGACAATCCAGGCGCGTTTTTTGGTTTGCAGATTGAACAAACGGGCACCAAGAATACGCAGCGTATCTTTCAGGTGACGTGGCAGTTGCTCTTCCAGCCCCGCGCGCAGCACTTTAGTGAAAAAGAGATCGAGCCGCTCGCACTCCCACCAGCCATCCATATAGCTTTCGCCAAGACCGAGGGAACCTTCCTGTAACACCCGTTTAAAAAAGTCAGGATTTTTCACCTGAATGTCGGAAGGAGCAGCGCCGTTAACGGCGATCCCGGCCCGGCTGAGCAGTTCAGTTGCGATGCGATACCAGTGGTTGTCCGGTATGCTGACTTCTTCTATACACGATGAACTCATAGCTTCTCCATCACTGATGTGATCAGAACCTTCAAACAGCGTAGTCGCAATTTTCGGTATGTGAGAAATATCACGGAAAGGTCCGCGAGCCTGATATCCGACGTAGAACAGAGGAAGGGAGATGACCCTTGCCAGAAATGTCATTCCAAATAAAAACGGGAGCCAGCAGCTCCCGTTACTACATAATATTTATGCTAATTATCGTAGAGCCGCGAACCAGTATAGGCCTCGCTTTACGATGATTCAACTGTTGACCGTTAGCAAGCTAATCACAAAAATTTCATATTTTCACGCGGCTGATGATTGCGTAAACCGTTGACGTCCACGCAACCGAAAGCCGAGGCCCGCCAGTACCACTGTCGCCAGCATAACGCTGGTGGTTGACAGCAACGGGGTCGCGACCAGCCACGACACCACCAGGCTTGCCACAAAACAGAGCCCCAGCTGGAGCGTGTTTTGCAGCGCGGCGGCGCGTCCGGTGGCCTGCGGGAACGGCAGCAGCGCGGCGGCGACCACGATAGGGTAAATCGCCCCGTTCGCCATCGCCATCAGGCAGAAGGGAATAAGCAGTGTGGTGAGCGTAACGGCGTCGCTTAACCCCACGAGCCAGGTGGCGAGCACGCTCAGCGCGAAGCCTGCCAGCAGCCACGGCAGCAGCGTTTCGCCATTCCATTTTTGCAGAGCGCTGCGACAGCCGTAGCCGCCAATCAGAAACGCGATAGTTTGCGGCACGTAGCTCAGTCCGATTACCGCCGGGCTGTAACCCATCTCATGCAGAATAAACGGCGAACCGGTGAGCCAGGCGAAGAAACTGGCGGAGCAGGCGGCATAAATCAGCACATTGCCGCTGTAGACGCGCGAGCGCAGCAGCATCATAAAGCTCAGCGGCTCGCCGCCTTTATTGCCCTGAGGCGCGCCGGAGGGCAGACGCAGGGCCGGAATCATCAGCGCCACCGTAATGGCAAACAGCACCAAAAAAATCGCCTGCCAGGAAAAGTGATTCAGGATCCAGCTGCCGAGCAGCGGTGCCAGGGCCGGAGAAAGCCCCACCAGCGGCATAATGGTCGCGAAGATACGACGCGCCTGCTGCGCCGGGTAGCGGTCGGTCACCAGCGCCTGCCAGCTTACCGCAGCGGAACAAACGCCCACGGCCTGAATAAAGCGCAGGGCCAGCAGCGCGCCCGCGCTCTCAACCCAGACGGTGCCAAGACAGCCAAGCGCGAAAATCCCCAGCCCGGCCAGCAAAACCGGACGACGGCCAAAACGGTCAGAAAGCGGGCCCCAGACGAGCTGCGCCAGCGCGAAACCGGCCAGGAAAAGGCTTAGCGAGGCGCTGATAGCCGAAGGTGCTGTGTGCAGATCGGCTTCAATAACGGCGAACGCGGGCAGGTACATGTCGGTCGCCAGAAAACCGAGCACGCTCAGCCCGGCCAGCCAGCAAAGAAATCCTTTATCAGGTCGCATCACATTAACTCACTTCTTATTACGCGAAAGAGCCAGGAGTGTACGGAGTGCAATCCCGCTTGTGAAACGCTAATATTTGCCCATTCCATTCAAAAAATTTGCAGGCAGATAATGTGGTCTGAATATTCCCTGGAAGTGGTGGACGCCGTGGCGCGCACCGGCAGCTTTACCGCAGCCGCCGCAGAACTGCACCGCGTGCCTTCTGCCGTCAGCTATACGGTGCGCCAGCTTGAGGAGTGGCTTGCGGTATCGCTCTTTGAGCGCCGCCATCGCGATGTGGTTCTGACGCCAGCCGGGGCCTGGTTTTTGCGGGAAGGACGTTCTGTTATCAAAAAAATGATGATCACCCGTCAGCAGTGCCAGCAAATCGCCAACGGATGGCGCGGACAGCTCTCCATCGCGGTGGATAATATCGTGCGCCCGGAACGCGTCCGGCGGCTGGTGCTTGATTTCTACCGGCACTTTTCTGATGTTGAGTTGCAGGTGTCGCAGGAAGTCTTTAACGGCGTCTGGGACGCGCTGGCGGACGGCCGTGTGGAACTTGCCATCGGTGCCACACAGGCGATTCCGGTCGGCGGGCGCTTCGCGTTTCGTGATATGGGCATGCTGAGCTGGCGTTGCGTAGTGGCGCACCATCATCCGCTGGCACAGCACGCGGGCGCGCTCAGCGACGACAGGCTGCGCGATTACCCCTCGCTGGTGCTGGAAGATACATCGCGATCGCTGCCCAAGCGCATTACCTGGCTTCTGGATAACCAGCGGCGCGTGGTGGTGCCGGACTGGCACTGCGCCGCCGATGCGCTCAGCGAGGGGCTCTGTATCGGCATGGTGCCGACGCATTTCGCGAAGCCATGGCTCGATAGCGGGGAGTGGCGCGCGTTGAAGCTGGAAAACCCGTTCCCGGACGCCGCCTGCTGTCTGACGTGGCGGCAAAGCGACGCCTCGCCCGCGCTGCGCTGGCTGCTCGATTATCTGGGGGACAGTGAAACGCTGAACACGGAGTGGCTGCGGGAGCCGCAGTGATACGGCTCCCGGAAGGATTAACGGCGATAGTCGCGGAACGGGCCGTCCGCCACCGAGCGGCGTTCGATCAGGCGCGGATGCACCTCAATCGTCTGCGACTCTTCGCGCTTATTCACGATGCGGTCGAGCAGCATATTGAACGCGGTCTGGCCGAGCGTTTCTTTTGGCTGATGGATCGTCGTCAGTGCCGGGCTAAAGAAACGCGCGTTGCGTACGTTGTCGTAGCCGATGATCGAAATATCCTGCGGCACGCGCAGGCCCATTTCATCGGCGGCGCAGATAGCGCCCATCGCCATGATATCGCCGCCGCAGAACACGGCAGTCGGGCGCTGCGGCTGCGAGAGGATCTGCTGCATGGCGCGGTAACCAGATTCCGGCTCGAAATCGCCCTGCACGATCCAGTTTTCCGGCACTTTGATGGCCGCTTCTTCCAGCGCTTTCATAAAGCCTGAGAAACGACCGACGCCGGTGTTACGCTCAAGCTGCCCCGGAATCACGCCAATATCACGATGGCCGCGCTCAATCAGATAACGCCCGGCGAGATAACCGCCATGGAACGCGTTATCGATAACCGAGTCGGTAAAATCGGCTTTCGCTTCACCCCAGTCCATCACCACCATCGGGATATGACGGTACTCTTCAAGCGTGGAAAGCAGCGGCTGCGGGTATTCCGAGCACATCACCAGCAGGCCGTCGACGCGCTTTTGCGCCATCATAGACAGATACGCGCGCTGCTTTTCCAGATTGTTATGCGCGTTGCCCAAAATCAGCGTATAGCCTTTGGCGAAGCAGCTGTTTTCAACGGCTTCGATAATTTCCGCGAAATAGGGCGCTTCGCTACTGGTCGCCAGCAGCCCGATAGATTTGGTGTGATTCACCTTCAGGCTGCGCGCCACGGCGCTTGGCGAATAGTGTAATTCTTTGATAGCCGCCCAAACCGCATTGCGCGTCTCTTCCGCCACAAAACGGGTTTTGTTAATCACATGTGAGACTGTTGTTGTGGAAACGTTGGCTCGCTTCGCGACGTCTTTAATTGTTGCCATTAATAATCACTCCAGACCCCTGGCTGAGCCCTGCAAAATCACGGGTTAATCGTTTGCCTGTACACACCCCTGACTGCCGCGAGGGGAGTGCGGCATGCCGGGAAACGCGACATTTTTCGTGAGGAGGGGTCGATGGCCGGTACCGAATAAAGTAGCGACGAATTTTGGCTTATCTTTATCGAAAGGGGAAGAGGGAAAACGCATATCTGGTTAAATGTCGCAGGATTTTTCGGCCCGTTTATGCAAAAATGCGCACTACCTGTTTTTTATGGGGTCTTTAAGGAGAATACCATGAGTACCGATCTGAAATTTTCGCTGGTCACGACGCTGGTTGTACTGGGCCTGATTGTGGCGGGCGCATTTACCGCCATTCTGCATTAAGCGACAGGCGGGAGCGCACCTGTTCTCCCGCTTTCTTAAACTTTTCTTGCGTTTAAGCGCCGATTCCCCGCCGTTTTCTTTCTTTTTCCCGTTATTCCCTTTAGATTCGCTAATAACAATGAGCGCGTGTTCTTAACAGCTGCGCAATAATATTTTGCTGTTTTTGTCACTTATCTTTTCTGACCGAGAGTGTCATCCTTTTCTGCATCCTGCTGTAACGTCGGGCGTTCCCGGCGCTGTTGTACAATTTCTGGAGCAATGAATGAAAGTCAATTTTCCGTTACTGGCACTGGCTATCGGTGCTTTTGGCATTGGCACGACCGAGTTTTCCCCGATGGGGTTGTTGCCGGTAATAGCGAACGGCGTCAACGTCTCCATTCCGGCCGCCGGTATGCTGATTAGCGCCTACGCCGTCGGCGTGATGGTAGGCGCACCGCTGATGACGCTTTTACTGTCGCACCGCGCACGGCGTAGCGCGCTGATTTTTCTGATGGCGATTTTTACGCTCGGTAACGTGCTTTCAGCACTGGCACCGGATTATATGACGCTGATGGCCTCGCGTATCCTCACCAGCCTTAACCATGGGGCGTTCTTCGGCCTCGGCTCGGTGGTTGCGGCAAGCGTCGTGCCGAAGCATAAACAGGCGAGCGCCGTCGCGACGATGTTTATGGGGCTGACCATCGCCAATATCGGCGGTGTGCCAGCGGCGACCTGGCTTGGTGAAACCATCGGCTGGCGAATGTCATTTCTGGCGACGGCCGGTCTTGGCCTGGTGGCGATGGCGAGCCTCTGGTTTTCCCTGCCAAAAGGCGGCAGCGGCGAGCGCCCGGATGTGAAAAGCGAACTCGCGGTGTTGATGCGCCCGCAGGTGGTGAGCGCGCTGTTGACAACCGTGCTTGGCGCGGGCGCGATGTTCACGCTCTATACCTATATCGCGCCGGTTCTGCACCATATCACTGATGCCAGCGCGGCCTTCGTGACCGCCATGCTGGTGCTGATTGGCGTTGGATTTTCCATCGGCAACTATCTGGGTGGCCGCCTGGCGGACCGCTCGGTGAGCGGCACGCTGAAAGGCTTCCTGATGCTGCTTATCGTCATTATGGCGGCTATTCCGTGGCTTGCGAAAACGGAAATCGGCGCGGCGGTGAGCATGGTAGTATGGGGGGCTGCGACCTTCGCGGTAGTGCCGCCTCTGCAGATGCGCGTGATGCGTGTCGCCAGCGAAGCGCCGGGCCTGTCGTCATCGGTGAATATCGGGGCGTTTAATCTCGGTAACGCGCTTGGCGCGGCGGCGGGCGGGGCCGTTATCCATGCGGGCTTCGGCTATAGCGTAGTGCCAGTGATGGGCGCGCTGATTGCCGCACTCGGCCTGCTGCTGGTGCTGATCTCCAGCCGTCGCGAAGCGCAAATGGCGTGCAGCGCTGAATAATCCATGCTGCCATATAAAAGAAAACGGAGAAGGGTGACCTTCTCCGTTTTTTTGTGAGGATAAATCGATTAACGAATAGTGCGCGGCGTCATCACCCGGCGCGCGCCGACATAGTGACGCTGCCAGTAATCTTCGCTCAGCGAGGTTATCTGGATTTCCTGGCCGCTGCGCGGTGACTGAATAAATTTGCCGTTGCCGACATAGACGCCGACGTGATCGGCGGTGCCACGGCCCTGAGTGCGGAAGAACACCAGGTCGCCGCTTTCCAGCTCGCCACGGTTAACCGGCGCGGCGTCGCGCAGGTGATACATTTCGTTGGCGGTGCGCGGAATGCGGAATTTCACCAGATCTTTATAGGCATACCAGACGAGGCCGCTGCAGTCGAAACCGGTACGCGGCGACGTGCCGCCCCAGTGGTACGGCTTGCCTATCTGGTTCATCAGCTTGTTCATGGCGGTGGTCTGGGCTTTCTTCACGCGCGCTTTGTGTGCGTCGGCAATCGTGAGCGGCCCGTTCACGCATTTGGCTTTGCGGTTTTTTCGTGTTTTGGCACAGGTTTGCGCGCTCAGGCGGTTGCTGGCCTGTTTGCCAGAAGTGGTGGAGATGCTGCGGGAAGCGGTTTTACTGACGGAAGAGGTGGTTTTGCTGGTGCGTTTTGCGGTGCTGTTTCGCTTCTCGCTGGCGGTTTTCGACGTTTTGGTTTTCGTTGCGTTGTTACTTTTCTTGGCGGTTTTTGTGCTGGTTTTCTTTTTCACCGTACTGGCGTGCGCTTTTTGCACCTTCGAGGCGCGCGTCTGCTCCGACGCCTGCGCGAACGGTGCAAAAGCCAGTGATGAAGTCATTAATAAAGCACAGAGCGTGAGAGCAATTTTTGTTTTGCGCGCCACTGAGCATTCCCCTGCATAAAGCCGGCAATCATGCCAACGGATGAATTTTAAGAGCTTGCTGATTCTAATCTAAAAAAATGACCAAAGTTAAGCAGCAAATCGTCTTCTGAACGTAGTTTCGTTAACCGGCGCACTCTTTTTCGCCAGTTGCCGCTGCGCCGACGCGCATTTTAGCGCGCCTTCTCAGAGGAGAATATCGGCAGCTTACAGAAAAGTGTTATTATTTGCTTCTCTTTCACCACGGCACGGCACCGGGCTTAAGCGCAAGATTATGCATTTTCGGGACGCTCCGGAGCCGCTACAATGTAAAGCTAACGCCGTAATGACGCTTGAGGAAGTAAGACAATGAGCACTACGCTTGAAAAAATTCAACGCCAGATCGCTGAAAACCCGATTCTGCTGTACATGAAAGGCTCCCCGAAACTGCCGAGCTGCGGCTTCTCCGCACAGGCGGTACAGGCGCTGTCTGCCTGCGGCGAGCGTTTTGCGTATGTCGATATCCTGCAAAACCCGGATATCCGTGCAGAACTGCCGAAATACGCTAACTGGCCCACCTTCCCGCAGCTGTGGGTGGATGGCGAACTGGTCGGTGGCTGCGATATCGTTATCGAAATGTATCAGCGCGGCGAACTGCAGACGCTTATCAAAGAGACGGCGGCGAAATATAATTCGGCCACGCCGGACGCAGAGTAATCCCGTTGCGCGTTATCGCGCAGACCAAAAAGCGGCCCTGAGAGGCCGCTTTTTTTTGCGCTGCGTTAGCTTATTCGCCGTCCTGCGGCGTCGCGTTTTCTGCGGCGAGCGGCGGCACCGGCCAGCCGCCCAGACGCTTCCAGCGGTTAACGATTTCACAAAACAGCAGGGCGGTTTGCTCGGTGTCGTAAAGTGCCGAATGCGCCTGGGTGCTGTCAAACGGCATGCCCGCCGCGATACACGCTTTTGCGAGCACCGTCTGGCCAAGCGCCAGCCCGCTTAACGCCGCGGTGTCGAACGTCACAAACGGGTGGAACGGATTACGTTTGAGCGACGCGCGCTCGGCGGCCGCCATCATAAAACTGTGATCGAACGTGGCGTTGTGCGCCACCATAATCGCGCGGTTGCAGTTACTCTCTTTCATGCCCTTGCGCACCATTTTAAAAATGGCATGCAGCGCGTCATATTCGCTGACGGCGCCGCGCAGCGGATTGTGCGGATCGATACCGTTAAAGGCCAGCGCTTCCGGCTGGAGAATAGCGCCTTCAAAAGGCTCAACGTGAAAATGCAGTGTTTCATCGGGGGTGAGCCAGCCGTCAGCATCCATTTTCAGCGTCACGGCGGCGATTTCCAGCAGCGCGTCGGTTTTGGCGTTAAAACCGGCGGTTTCCACATCGATGACAACAGGGTAAAAGCCACGAAAACGGTCGGACAGACCGGTCAGTTGAGCGTTATCGGACATCAGCGTCTCTTAAGTTTGGGGAATTAAAGCAGCGCGCATTATGGCAAATTTCACGACGGGATGCAGCAAGGCGGGCAGAACGCCCGCCGGAGGGATCAGTTGCCGAGGCCGCGACCCGCGTCTTTCTCTTCGATAAGTTCGATTTTGTAACCATCCGGATCTTCAACAAACGCGATAACGGTGGTGCCGCCTTTGACCGGGCCCGCTTCACGGGTGACGTTGCCGCCGTTGTTGCGGATGCGCTCGCAGGCTTCTGCGGCGTTATCAACGCTGATGGCGATATGACCGTAAGCCGTGCCGAGCTCATAGCTCTCCACGCCCCAGTTGTAAGTCAGCTCGATCACAGCTTCTTCGCTCTCCGGGCCGTAACCAACAAACGCCAGGGAATATTTGTATTCCGGGTTTTCACTGGTGCGCAGCAGTTTCATGCCGAGTACGTTGGTGTAGAAATCGATAGAGCGTTGCAGGTCGCCAACGCGCAGCATGGTGTGAAGTAAGCGCATAAGATCCTCTTAAATAAACGGCTTGTGATAATGCTTTTGGGTGAAACAGGGTTTTAGTATAGCGGCGGAAGGCCGCCGCTATCAATTTGGATCACAGGGTGGGGTAATCGATGTAGCCTTCCGCGCCGCCGCCGTAGAAGGATTCCGGGCGCTGCGGGTTAAGCTCCGCTTTTTTACGCAGACGTTCAACGAGATCCGGGTTAGCGATATAGTCGCGGCCAAACGCCACGGCATCGATAAGCCCTTTCTGGATCAGCGCTTCCGCTTTCTCACGGGTGTACGCGCCTGCGCCGATGATGGCGCCATCGAAACGCTCACGCACTTTCTGGCGGAATTCGTCAGTGTAAGGCACGCCGCCCGCCCAGTCCGGCTCGGACATATGCAGGTACGCAATGCCGCGCTTGTTCAGCTCTTCGATGAGGTACAGCGCGTCAGCTTCTTCGTTCGGGCCGTTATCCACGTTCTGGAAAGAGCCAATCGGCGACACGCGAATACCGATGCGATCGGCACTCCACTCTTTACACACCGCATCGACCACTTCCAGTACCAGACGCGCGCGGTTTTCCACGCTGCCGCCATACTGGTCGGTGCGGTGGTTAGAGGACGGCGACAGGAACTGGTGCAGCAAATAACCGTGGGCGGAGTGCAGCTCTGCCATATCGAAACCGGCGTCGCGCGCATTGCCGACCGCCTTGCGAAAATCATCTACGATGCCCGGGATTTCGTGCGTTTCCAGCGCGCGCGGCGTGGTGGTGTCGACACGGATAGCTTTGCCGTTTTCATCACGCAGCGACGTACGGGTACCGGAGTTAATCGCAGAAGGCGCGACCGGCGCTTCGCCGCCCGGCTGAATGCTGCTGTGCGAGATACGGCCGGTGTGCCACAGCTGAACGGCGATGCGGCCATCGGCCCCGTGCACCGCAGCCGTGATTTTCTTCCACGCGGCGATCTGTTCCTCGCTGTGCAGGCCCGGCGCGCCCGCGTAGCCTTTGGCCTGCGCGGAAATCTGGGTGGCTTCGCTGATGATAAGCCCGGCGCTGGCGCGCTGGCGGTAATACTCCGCCATCATCGCGGTTGGAATATCGCCCGGTTCGATGCTGCGCAGGCGGGTCAGCGGGGCCATGAATACGCGGTTAGGGGCGGTAACAGCGCCCACTTTCAGCGGGGTAAACAGCTTTTCGTCTTGCATAGTCACTCCTGAGTAGACCGGTCGTCTTGTAATGAGCGAAATAAAAAAGCGCTGCCTTGCGGCAGGCGCTCTCTTCAAAGGATTTCTTTAACGTGCGCCAGCGCGTTTTCGAGCGGCGCGCCGCTGCGCGACACTTTGGCCTGCAGGCTTGCGCCAAGCCAGAGCACGTATAACACCTGCGCCCGCTGTTGCGCGCTACCGCTGAAGGTCAGCGCCTCTGCATCGCGGCCGCGCTCAAGCGCCTCTGCCAGCAGGGCGATGACCTGCGCCGCACCTTTATCAAGCGCGCCGCGCATATCTTCCGACAGATCGCACACTTCCGCAGAGAGCTTCACGGTCAGGCAGCCCATCATTTTGCCCGTCTGGCAGTAATGGTGAAGCGTCTGTTCAAACCAGGCGATTAGCTGCTCGCGCGCCGGGCCCGCCGGGTCGAAGTGTTGCTCAAGGCATGCCTGATACCGGGCGTAGTGACGCTCCAGCATCGCCACGCCAAACGCCTCTTTCGAGCGAAAGTAGTGGTAGAAGGAGCCTTTCGGTACGCCCGCGGTTTTTAACAGCTCGCTTAATCCCATGCCGGTAAAGCCGCGTTGCAGGCAGAGCTGCTCGCCGGTGGCAAGAAGATGTTCGCGCGTGTCGTGTTCAGGTGTTCGGTTCATACAATCCAATCTAATAGACCGGTCGGTCTAATGCAAGTCGCCTCAGTGAAAACCGCCAGAAACGTTAATTTTTCCGGCAGGCGCTAAGCATATCCTCCTGCGGCTGATAAAGCGAAGTCTGGATGTTCATGATGCCCAGCACCGTTGAGAAGAGATTGTCCTGAGACACCTCATCCGTCGCCGCGCGTTTGCCGAGACAGGCTGTATCGACGCCATACTGACGCGCGTAATCGCCGGAGAGCCAGAACAGCATCGGAATGTGCGTCTGCTGCTCAGGGGCCAGCATATACGGCGCGCCGTGCAGATAGATGCCATTCTCGCCGAGCGATTCGCCGTGGTCTGAAAGATAGACCAGCGCGGTGTTCATGGTGTCCTGACGCTTACGCAGCGCATCTATGGTGCGGCTCAGGACATCGTCGGTATACAGAATGGTATTGTCATACGTGTTAATCAGCGCCTGGCGGTCGCAATTCTGGATTTCATTGGTGTCGCAGGTCGGCGTAAAACGGCGGAAATTATCCGGGTAGCGGCGGTAATAAGCCGGGCCGTGGCTGCCCATCAGATGCAGAACAATCACAGAGTCCTGTTTCACGCCATCCAGGATATTATCGAAACGCCACAGCAGCGCGTCGTCGAGGCAGGAGCCTTCTTTACACAGATCGTTAAGCTTCCATTCAGTCATGTCTGTATGTGGAATGCGGTTACAGGCCCCTTTACAGCCGCCGTCGTTATCACGCCACAGCACATTGACGCCCGCATGCGCCAGCACGTCCATCAGCCCTTCCTGATGATGCGCAAGCCCGGCATCATAATGCGCCCGCGGCATCCCGGAGAACATGCAGGGCACGGACACCGCCGTTTCCGTGCCGCAGGAAGTGGCGTGCGGATAGAACACCACGCCCTGTTTTTTAAGCTGCGGATTGGTCTCGCGCTCATAACCGCCAAGCGAATAGTTCTGTTCGCGGGAGGCTTCGCCAATCACCACCACCAGCACGGTTTTTTTCGCCTGCTGGCGGATCACCGGGCCTTTTTTGGCATCTTCGCCGATGCGCACCAGCGTCTGGTCGCCCGCAAAATACCGTGAATGGGTATATTTTACGATGCCGCTGAGGTAGTTGGGCGGCGTCACCATTTTGGCGATGTTTTTATTGTTGCGAAACAGCGAGGCGTAGTCCTTATAAAAGAGCGACGCCACCAGAATGATAATCAGCAGGCTCGCGAGAATGCTGACCAGACGGCGCAGGGCAGTCCACAGCAGACTGCCTGAAATCACTTCAATGCGGCTAAACAGTAATGCAGGCACCACACCCGCGATAAGCAACCAGCCGATTAGCTGGGGCGTAATCAGCGCTCCGGCCTCCTGGGGATTGGTCTCGAAGATATTGACCATCATGTTCTGGTCAATCACGGCACCGTAGGTATACATAAAATAACTGCTGGCGGCAGAGCCAAACAGCAAGATAACCAGTACGGGTTTACGCAGCCAGGGCACATTGATAATGCTGAAAATGACCAGCCAGGCGCAGAACAGCACCAGCGGTACGCTTGCAGCGAAGAGGATATCGTGAAAATGATGCGGTGCAATAATCGTCCAGCAGCGGGCGATAAACAGCGCATTTATCAGGGTGAAAAGCAGGGCGCTAAAAAGGTTAAAACGTAAATCGCTCCAGCGCCATTTTTTAATCATTGCCATCAGTAAGCTCCATTAATGATGACATCAGTGTAAGACGTAAAGATTAGTTAAACCTTAATCCGTTTTTAAGAGTGGGAGCTTGAGAGTAAACAGCAGGTCAACAATACAGGAATGAGGATGATAAATCGGCGTGATAACAGGTCGACTTGCAACCCGACGCCGTTCAGGCTTCAATTGTAACTATCATGTTAACGAGGAATCGTTGTGGCCGAGCAGCTTGAGTTTTTCCCCGTTCCCAGTCCGTGCCGTGGGATCTGCCAGTCCGATGAACGTGGCTACTGCCGTGGCTGTATGCGCAGCCGCGACGAGCGTTTCAACTGGCAGAAGATGAGCGATTCGCAAAAGCAGGAGGTGTTGCGCCTCTGCCGCCAGCGTATGCTCCGTAAGCTGCGCGCCACTCGCCCCGATCCAGACGAAGAACCACAGCAGCCTTCACTGTTTTAACCGCGTCGCTTGCGTATAATCGCCACAATTTTCCTTTCTGAGGTAAGTACTTATGGTTGAGCGTATTCTTATGGCACCCCAGGGGCCGACATTTTCACGTCTGGTGATGGGGTACTGGCGTTTAATGGAGTGGAACTACTCCGCCCGCGAGCTGGTCGGGTTTATTGAGCAGCATCTGGAGCTTGGGATCACCACCGTCGATCACGCGGATATTTATGGTAATTATCAGTGCGAAGCGGCGTTTGGTGAGGCGCTGCGTCTGGCACCGCATCTGCGCGACAAGATGGAAATCGTCACCAAATGCGGTATCGCCACGACCGCGAAGCCGGAAAACGTGATTGGTCATTACATCACCGAGCGTGCGCATATTGTGCAGAGCGCCGAAAACTCCCTGCGGCATCTGCATACTGATGTGCTGGATCTGCTGCTGATCCATCGTCCCGATCCGTTGATGGATGCCGATGAGATTGCCGAAGCATTTCTTGAGCTGCATAAAAGCGGCAAAGTGCGTCACTTTGGCGTTTCTAACTTCACGCCTGCGCAGTTCTCCTTGGTGCAGTCGCGTCTGCCGTTTACGCTCGCCACCAATCAGGTTGAGATTTCGCCAGTACATCAGCCGCTGCTGCTGGACGGAACACTGGATCTGCTTCAGCAACTGCGCATTCGCCCGATGGCCTGGTCATGCCTGGGCGGCGGGCGGCTGTTCAGTGATGAAAGTTTTGCGCCGCTGCGTGCCGAGCTGCATCAGGTCGCAGAAGAGACGGGCGCGCAGACTATCGAGCAGGTCGTTTATGCCTGGGTGATGCGTCTGCCATCGTGCCCGCTGCCGATTATCGGCTCGGGGAAAATCGACCGCGTGAAAAGCGCGGTGGGCGCGCTGTCACTTGAAATGTCTCGCCAGCAGTGGTTCCGCATTCGCAAGGCCGCGCTCGGTTACGACGTGCCCTGACAGCCAGATTCCCTCCATTCCGGTGAAATTCATTACCTTGTTATAGACTTACGGGAATCACCTGAAACTGGAGGGAATATGAAGCGATTAACACTGGCGGCGATGGCGCTGCTCGTATGCGGTGCCGCGCAGGCCGCCAGCGAAGAAGTGGAACTACACCTGGTGACTGACAAAGGCGTAGGTCAGTCCGTCGGGATGGTCAAAATCACTGAAACCGATAAAGGTCTGGAGTTCGCGCCCGATCTTAACGGCCTTCCGCCAGGCGATCACGGCTTTCACATTCATGCCAAAGGCAACTGCGAACCCGCCATGAAAGACGGCAAAATGGTCGCGGCAGAAGCCGCTGGCGGCCACTTCGACCCGCAAAATACCGGTAAACACGCCGGGCCGGAAGGCGACGGACATTTAGGTGACCTGCCGGTGCTGGCGGTGAACAACGACGGCAAAGCCACCGACCCGGTGACCGCACCGCGCATCAAAAAGCTGGATGAAGTGAAGGGCAAAGCGCTGATGGTACATGTCGGCGGCGATAACCTGTCCGATCATCCGAAACCGCTGGGCGGCGGCGGTGCCCGTTACGCCTGCGGCGTTATTTAACCGCTCGCCGGGCGTTGTCCTCCTGCGGTGAGGGCGACGCCTGTTCCAGCTGTGACAGCGAACACCACAGGCGCCAGATAATTCCCGCCAGCCGCCGCGCGTCCGGCTGATGATGGCGCGCAAGCGTAAAGCTGATGCGTTCAAGCTCGCCGAGCGCCGCCGCTAGCGGCCGCTGGCGAACCCCTTTAACGCTCATGACATCCCGCAGCGTTTCGATGCAGATATCACGCACCTGCGAGAGCGGGTCAGCGCGGGTTTCCCATTCGCGCAGTTGCCAGACCACGTGCGAACAGTTCAGCAGCACCACGCCCCAGCGCAGCAGCCAGCGGCGCGTGGCGTCATCTTTACTGTTGCTGAGCTGGCTGATGTGATGATAAACCAGCGATTCAAACGCCGCTTCACCGCGCTGCGGAACGCGGCTGAGCTGATCGATAAATCCGCGACGCAGGGCGCGGATATGGCGCAGCCCCTTACGCCGGTCAGAGCCGGGCCGAAGTACGGCGAATGCCACCCAGCAGAATGCCACGCCGCAAATCTTCGCCAGATTATCATTCAGAAAATCCGCCAGATCGTAAACCGGCGGGTTCGTCACCGCGATAAACGAGCCCATAAAGACAATCAGCTGTCCCCATAGCCCCGCAAAGCGCGGCTGTTGTAGCTTCAGGAGCTGCATCGTGGTCAGTAGCGGGAAGAGAAACAACAGAAACTGCCAGAGATCGGTGACCTGTACCATCAGCCCGAATTTCACCACAAAGCTGAACAGCGTCAGGAGTAACAGCGTGCGCAGCAGCAGGTTGAGCGAATTATGCGGCGATGGTGAGGCGGAATAAAGCACGCAGCTTATCGCGGCAAGCGTCAGCGCGCCGCTGCCCGACTCCCAGCGGGTGTTAATCGCCCAGGCGCCAATCAGTGTGATGACGCAAAAGGTGCGAAGCGCACTCCACAGCGCCTCGGTGTTATCGGTATGGCGCGCCAGCGGCGGCGCGGCTGGCACGCTTATCGTGTCGTCGGGAATGGGGGTATCAAGCCTGGCAATCCAGCGCTGACAGTTCATCCAGACGCGGCAGAAATCGCGCAGCCGCAGCCAGAACGCCTGATGGCGAAAATCACTGTTTTCATCTGGAGCGAGTGCGACCAGAAGGCGCGCCACCCGCAGCGGGCAGGGCTTCGGATGGCCGAGCTCTTCCAGCAACGCCTCAAGCCCGGCCCACAGGCTTTGCGGCGGCTGTGGCCAGTTCATCAACAGGCGGCGCAGTCCGGAGATATAACTGGTCAGTCGCAGTTGCTGGTGCAGCAGATAATTCAGCAACTGGTTCTGCTGGCGGATACGGTAATGGCTCCAGAACGCCTGGATGCGCAGCACGTTGAGCGTCAGCACCTGCGTAATCACGCCCTCATGGGCGGTGCGGATGGCGTCGGTGGTTTGCGGTTTCCACAGCAGGCTGGCGTGCTCCAGCAGACGCGCCTGCATTTTGCGCAGCGCGCCGAGAAACGTCACGCTGTCGGGCTGGCCCGGCATCACCATCATCATCAGGCCACCGCACAAAATGCCGACGATCACTTCGCAGACGCGCGACTGGGCGATATTCCAGAGCTCTGTGGTTTCAACCGTATTGACCAGTGGAAAAGCGATGATGGCGGCGGTATATCCGGCAAGCTGAAAGGCGTAGGCGGCGTTGTTATGAAAATAGCCCGAAACCCAGGTGCAGAGCGCGAGCCACAGCGCCATTGCCCAGGTGAATAACCACGGATCGTTAAGCGTATGCCCGGCGATAATGAGCGCGGCGCTGGCTCCAATCAGGCTGCCAGCGATGCGTCCGAGACTTTTGCTGATAACGCCGCCCACCGTCGGGAAACTCACTACGGCGGCCGAGGTCATCGCCCAGTAGGGCTCGTCAAGTTCCAGCACATAGGCGATAGTCAGCGCAAGCGACATCGCGATGCCGTTGCGCAGCGCGTAGCGCCACTGCGCGGGCGTCGCTTTGCCCCACGGGGATCGCTGCCAGGTGAGCCATTCGAGATTCATGAGCGGCGCTTAGTCGGTGAGCGAAACGGTGCAGGTGGTGCCGGACACCAGCGTCACGCCATCGGGCAGGCTGTCGAGCGCGATACGCACCGGCACGCGCTGCGCGAGCCGCACCCACGGCACGTTAGGCTTGATATCGGCGACGAGACTGCTGTCGCTCTCGACGCTCTGATCGTAAATGGCGCGTCCGATGCTCTCTACTTTGCCATGCAGCGGCGTATGGGTGCTGTAGAGCAAGATCTGCGCGCGGGCGCCTTCGCGGATATGGCGCAGTTTGGTCTCTTCAAAATAGCCCACCACGTAGAACGAGTGGCTGTCCACCAGTGCGAAGACCGGCTGACCCTGGCTTGCGTAATTCCCAACGCGGCTGGAGAGATTGGTCACCCAGCCATCGACGGGCGCTACCATATGCGTCTGCTCAAGCTGCCAGCGTGCCTGCTCAAGCGACGCTTCGGCCATTTTCAGCGCGGCCTGCGCGGCTTTTACGCTGATATTCGCGGTGTCGAGATCTTCGGCGGAAATATAGTTTTGCGGCAGATGGCGGCGGCGGTTCGCTTCGTTATTGGCTTTGGCAAGATCGGTCTGCGCACGGGCGATTTGCGCTTCGGCGTTCAGCACCGCGATGCGGTAGGGCGTGTCGTCTATCGTGAACAGCAATTCGCCCGCTTTGACTTTCTGGTTGTCGCGCACCAGCAGGCGCGTAATGGTGCCGGAGACCTGCGGCGTGATATTCACCTGCTCGGCGCGAACTTTTCCATCACGCGTCCAGGGCGACTGCATGTAGTAATTCCAGACCAGCCAGCCTGCCAGCAGAGCGGCTGCAACCACAAAGAGCGTGGAGAAATATTTCAGAGTTTTCAGACGCATGAGATTACCACACAATCAGCATCAGCAGCCCGAGGCTGACTGACAAAACGAACAGGGAAAGATCCATTAATGTCGGGTGCCAGATGTCGCCCGCGTAAATCCAGTCACGCAGCAGACGGTGCACTATCAGCCAGATAAAAAAACCGAGAATAACGGCCTTAAAAAGGGGAGGGAAATAGACCGACGCACCGGCGACGAGATCCGAAAGCGCGAACCCTGATGTGAAGAAGCGCGATATCACGAAAGATAATCCTTGAAAATCGGAGAGATGGCACCCGTTTCAGATACGCCGTTGTGGTCTAAAATTATAGACGTCGCGGTATTCATCGCCAGTGTGGCCATTTGTTTTAGCTATCTAAATACTGCACACTAGTCTAAAATCAGCATAATAACTTAGCAAGCTAATTATAAGGAGATGAAATTGGAATCGCCATTAGGCTCTGACCTGACAAGACTGGTGCGCATCTGGCGTGCTCTGATTGACCATCGCCTGAAGCCTCTGGAATTAACGCAGACCCACTGGGTGACACTTCATCATATCCACTCGCTGCCGCCCGATCAGTCGCAAATTCAACTGGCCAAGGCCATCGGTATCGAGCAGCCGTCACTGGTGCGCACGCTCGACCAGCTCGAAGAGAAGGGGCTTATCGCCCGCCACACCTGCGCCAGCGACCGGCGCGCCAAGCGCATTAAGCTGACCGAGAAAGCGGCGCCTATCATTTCGCAACTTGAAGAAGTGATTCTGAAAACGCGCGGTGAAATCCTCTCGGGCATTTCGCAGGAAGAGCACGACCAGATGCTGCACATCGTGGCGCGTCTTGAGAAGAACATTCAGGCGCTGTCGGCGAAAGAGTAAACGGTCTGTATGACGACCGTGTGAAGCAACACCATCACAATCAAAATCGCGCGCATAAAAAAACGGAGGAGCCTGATGCTCCTCCGTTCTTGTATTTACAGCGGTAAAATCGTGCGTTTTAGCGCGGAGAAACGGTGACCTGGCTGCCGTTGCTGGCCAGTACAACACGCTGACCGGCAGAGAAACGGGTATTGCCCTGTTTCTGTACTACCATGATGGTGTTGCCGTCGTCCTTACGGATTTCCAGCTCTACGCCCTGCGTTTTGTTCATTGCGCCCTGAACGCCCTGGCCTGCCACACCGCCTGCGATAGCGCCAGCCGCCGTTGCCAGCGAACGACCCGTGCCGCCGCCGACAGTATTGCCAAGAAAACCGCCCAGCACCGCACCGCCGAGTGCGCCGATAACGTTGGTATCATCCCCGCCCTGGATTTTCACCGGACGCACGTTCACGACAGTACCGTACGTGACGTTCTGTACCTGCTTGGCCTCAGAGGCGGTGTAAACGTCTCCGGAAAGGCTATCATTGTTGACGCAGCCCGCCAGCGTTACCCCTGCCAGTGCAACAACCAGTACACGTGAAATCATGTAAATCTCCTGTTCACCAACAAATGCTCACCTGAGCATCCATCATATTCAAATTATATGGCATAAGACCGCGATATTTCACATTCTTCACGGAGCCGATGATAAAAATCCTAAAATATTCTGCCTGAACGGTAAATCAACAGCGGCTGGAAAACCGGCTTTTTGCACCGCACGGGATTATTCCGTTGCTCAATCAGGGTGAATGTTTATGATTGTGGGTCGCGTTGCACGTTTTCAAACAGGGCTTAAGGATTGCGTATGAAATCAGGTCGCTACATTGGAGTGATGTCCGGCACCAGCCTCGACGGGGTGGATGTGGTGCTGGCGGCCATCGACGAACACATGGTGGCGCAGCAGGCGAGCCTGAGCTGGCCGATGCCGCCTGAGATTAAAAAGGCGATCCTGGATATCTGTCAGGGGCAGCCGCTGACGCTCTCTCAGCTCGGCAGGCTCGATCATCAGCTCGGTTGCCTGTTTGCTGATGCGGTCAACGCGCTGATGGAGCAGCAAAAACTTAAGCCCGAAGACGTCATGGCGATTGGCTGCCACGGGCAAACCGTCTGGCATGAGCCGACCGGCAGCGCGCCGCATACCATGCAGATAGGCGATAACAATCAGATTGTGGCGCGCACCGGCGTCAGCGTCGTGGGTGATTTCCGCCGTCGCGATATGGCGCTCGGCGGGCAGGGCGCGCCGCTGGTGCCCGCGTTCCATCAGGCGCTGCTGGCGCACCCGACGGAGCGGCGCATGGTGCTGAATATCGGTGGCATCGCGAATCTATCACTGCTGTTCCCGGGCCAGCCGGTAAAAGGCTTCGACACCGGCCCTGGCAATATGCTGATGGACGCCTGGATCTGGCGTCAGAAAGGCAAACCGTTTGATAAAGACGGCGAGTGGGCCGCCAGCGGTAATGTGGTGCAGCCGCTGCTGCAAAAGATGCTCCGCGATCCGTATTTCTCAACGCCTGCGCCGAAGAGCACCGGACGTGAATATTTCAACTACGGCTGGATAGAGCGCCAGCTCTCGTCCTTCGTCGGGCTGCCCGCCCAGGATGTGCAGGCGACGCTGCTGGAGCTGACTGCCAGCACTATCGCGCGGGACGTGCAGCTGAGCGGCGGCGCGGAACGGCTGATGATTTGCGGCGGCGGCGGGCGCAACCCGCGGTTGGTGGCGCGTCTTGCCGCGCTGTTGCCGGGCACCGAAGTCTCGTCAACCGATGAGATGGGCATTCGCGGCGATGATATGGAAGCGCTGGCCTTCGCCTGGCTTGCGTACCGCACGCTCAGCGGTAAACCAGGGAATCTTCCCTCCGTGACCGGCGCGCGTGAAGCAAGCGTGATCGGTGCGGTCTTTCCCGCCAACCCCTTAAATAATCGGAGTTTGCCGACTTTTCCTGCACCGCCAGGACGTTAGACTGGATGCGTTACGGGGGCGTCCGGCCCCCTTCAGAAATACGCATTCAGGATATGCCATGAAGAAACTGCTTGTCGTTTTGCTCCCCACGCTGCTGGCTGGCTGTAGCTACTATGACGCTATGGTTGAGCGCATGAACACCGACACCCTCGAATATCGCTGCGATGAAAAACCGCTGACGGTCTCACTCAATAAACAGCGTGAGCAGGTTAGTTTCGTGCTGGATGATAAAATGCTGCATCTGAATCAGGGGCGCGCCGCGTCCGGTACGCGCTACACCGATGGCATCTATGCGTTCTGGTCGAAAGGCGATGAAGCGACGGTCTACCATCGCGACAATATTGTGTTAAATCACTGTCAGTTACAAAATCCGAAGCGTTGAGATTTTAGCGGGTGGGGCGCACAATAGCGCCACCCGATCCTCACTGGTTCAACGCTATGTCTGATATTGACCATCTGCAACAGATCGCGCATCTGCGCCGCGAATATACCAAAGGCGGGCTACGCCGCCGCGACCTCACCGAGACGCCGTTACCGCTGTTTGAACGCTGGCTCGCTCAGGCGTGTGACGCAAAACTCGCCGATCCTACCGCTATGGTCGTCGCCACCGTTGATGAACACGGCCAGCCGTACCAGCGTATTGTGCTGCTTAAACATTTCGATGAGCGCGGTATGGTGTTCTATACCAACCTCGGCAGCCGCAAGGCGCATCATCTTGAAAACAATCCGCGTATCAGTTTGCTGTTCCCGTGGCACATGCTGGAGCGCCAAGTGATGGTCACCGGCAAAGCAGAGCGTCTCTCGACGCTGGAAGTGGTGAAATATTTCCACAGCCGCCCGCGTGACAGCCAGATCGGCGCCTGGGTGTCGAAGCAGTCGAGCCGTATTTCCGCGCGCGGCGTGCTGGAGAGCAAATTCCTCGAACTGAAACAGAAATTCCAGCAGGGCGAAGTGCCGCTGCCAAGTTTCTGGGGCGGTTTTCGCGTCTCGTTTGAGCAGGTGGAATTCTGGCAGGGCGGCGAGCACCGGCTACACGACCGCTTTTTATACCAGCGCGACGGCGATGGCTGGAAAATCGACCGTCTCGCCCCGTAAGTGAGCGATTTTCTTATGCAAGCGCTGGCGCTCCCAGGGCTTGCGCTTTATTCTATGCCTCCCTGAATTTTATTCTTCGCCAGTGGGCGAAAAGCCGTGTACCGGCAAAGGTGCAGTCGTAAATACATGGAGAAATCGATGGCAAGCAGCAATTTGATTAAACAATTGCAGGAGCGGGGCCTTGTGGCTCAGGTGACGGATGAAGAAGCGTTAGCGCAGCGACTGGCGCAGGGGCCGATCGCCCTTTATTGCGGCTTCGATCCCACCGCCGACAGCCTGCACTTGGGCCATCTGGTTCCCTTGTTGTGCCTGAAACGCTTTCAGATGGCGGGGCACAAGCCGGTTGCACTGGTTGGCGGCGCCACCGGTCTGATTGGCGATCCAAGCTTCAAAGCGACCGAACGTAAACTTAATACCGAAGATACCGTCCAGGAATGGGTGGATAAAATCCGCCGCCAGGTCGCGCCGTTCCTCGATTTCGATTGCGGCGAGAACTCCGCTATCGCAGCAAACAACTATGACTGGTTCGGCAATATGAACGTGCTGACCTTCCTGCGCGATATCGGCAAGCACTTCTCGGTCAACCAGATGATCAACAAAGAAGCGGTAAAGCAGCGCCTGAACCGCGACGACGTGGGCATCTCCTTCACTGAATTCTCCTATAACCTATTGCAGGGTTATGACTTCGCCTGCCTGAATAAACTGCACGGCGTGGCGCTGCAAATCGGCGGCTCCGATCAGTGGGGTAACATTACGTCGGGCATCGATCTGACCCGTCGTCTGCATCAGAACCAGGTGTTTGGCCTGACCGTACCGCTTATCACCAAATCTGACGGCACCAAATTCGGTAAAACCGAAGGCGGCGCAGTATGGCTGGATCCGAAGAAAACCAGTCCGTACAAGTTCTACCAGTTCTGGATCAACACCGCGGACGCGGATGTCTACCGCTTCCTGAAGTTCTTCACCTTTATGAGCATTGATGAGATCAACGCGCTGGAAGAAGAAGACAAAAACAGCGGTAAAGCGCCGCGCGCCCAGTACGTGCTGGCTGAACAGGTGACGCGCCTGGTGCATGGCGAAGAGGGCCTTGCTGCCGCAAAACGCATCACCGAAAGCCTGTTTAACGGCAACCTCAACGCGCTGAGCGAAGCGGATTTCGAGCAGCTCGCGCAGGACGGCGTGCCGATGATCGAGATGGAAAAAGGCGCGGATCTGATGCAGGCGCTGGTCGATTCCGAGCTGCAGCCGTCCCGCGGCCAGGCGCGTAAAACCATCGCGTCTAACGCTATTACCATCAACGGTGAGAAGCAGTCTGACCCGGAATACACCTTCAGCGACAGCGACCGCCTGTTTGGCCGCTATACGCTGCTGCGTCGCGGTAAGAAAAATTACTGCCTCGTCTGCTGGAAATAACACTCAGCCAGTCAAGGGCGTGGGAAACCACGCCCTTTATTTTTAACCCGACCTCTCGTTTCACCCGGAAAATCATGAAGAATATTCTCGCCATTCAGTCTCACGTGGTGTTTGGTCACGCCGGCAACAGCGCGGCTGAATTCCCGATGCGCCGTCTGGGCGCCAATGTCTGGCCGCTTAATACGGTGCAGTTTTCCAACCACACGCAGTATGGCCAGTGGACGGGCACGGTGATGCCGCCGTCGCATCTGACGGAAATCGTGCAGGGCATCGCGGCTATCGGCCAGCTGTCGCGCTGTGACGCGGTGCTGAGCGGCTATCTCGGGTCGGCGGAGCAGGGCGAACATATTCTGGAGATCGTCCGTCAGGTGAAAGCGGCCAATCCGCAGGCGAAATATTTCTGCGATCCGGTGATGGGCCACCCGGAAAAGGGCTGCATCGTGGCGCCGGGTGTGGCGGAGTTTCACGCGCGTTTCGCGCTGCCGGCAAGTGATATCATCGCGCCGAATCTGCTGGAGCTCGAAATGCTCAGCGGCCATGCGGTAGCAAGCGTTGATGAGGCGGTCTCGACCGCGCGTGAGCTTATCGCCCGCGGCCCGCAAATTGTGCTGGTGAAACATCTGGCGCGTGCAGGATATCATCAGGACCGTTTCGAAATGCTGCTGGTGACATCCGACGAGGCCTGGCATATCAGCCGCCCGCTGGTGGATTTTGGCGCGCGTCAGCCGGTTGGCGTGGGTGACGTGACGAGCGGGCTGCTGCTGGTGAAACTGCTACTGGGCGCGACGCTTCGTGAGGCGCTGGAACATGTGACGGCGGCGGTCTACGACATCATGGTGACCACCAAACGCATGGAAGAGTATGAATTGCAGGTCGTGGCGGCGCAGGACGGCATCGCGCAGCCTGAGCATTACTTCACGGCAGTGAAACTGTAAAAAAACGCCGCGTCTGCAACAGACGCGGCGCTGACAGGTGTTACGCGCTCAGACCTTCCGCTTTGAGCGCGGCTGCCACGGCAGGGCGCGCTTTCACGCGGGCATGGTAGTCAGCGATATTGTCAAACGCCTGCATCTCAAGTCCGACCGCTTTCGCCCAGTTCAGCACGGTAAACAGATATGCATCCGCCACGCTGAAGCGCAGCCCCATCAGCCACTGTTTCTGCGCCAGCGCCTCATTCACGTACGCGAATTTCTTCTGCAGCTGCGCGCGTGCGATGGTCTTGTACTCATCCGGCGTATCCGGGCGGAACAGGGGCGTAAAGCCTTTGTGCAGCTCGGTGGCGATATAGTTCAGCCACTCCAGCGTATGGTAACGGGTCATACTGCCAACCGGCGCGAGCAACTGACGGTCCGGGACAAGATCTGCGATGTACTGCACAATAGCCACGCCTTCTGTCAGCAGCGTATTGTCATCCAGCAGCAGCGCCGGTACCTGACCTTTCGGGTTGATAGTCAGATAGTCTTCGCCAGTTTCCGTGCGTTTTGCGGCCAGATCCACCGCCACCAGCGTAAAATCGATATTGGCTTCGCGCAGAATGATGTGCGGCGAAAGCGAACACGCGCCGGCTTTGTAAAACAGTTTCATGGCAATGCTCCCTTCTCATGAATAAACCAAATTATGGTAGAGCGCGAACGGGCAAAAAAAAAGCCGTCAGCATAAAATCTGACGGCCTGAACAACGTTTCCCGAACGGTTACGCGTGTGCGGTATCCGTTTCTGTCGCGTTATCATCCTGCGTCATGCGGTTCAGCAGGGGAGCCGTGAGCAGCATCAGCACGGCGATAACGCCGGTGGCGATACCAATCTGCATGAAGACGCGGCCGTAAACGTCCAGCGACTGCAGCGGGTCGGTCACGTTTTCCGGCACGGCCATCAGGTTAGCCACTTTACCGGCGATCATCGCCGCGCCAGCCGTGGTCAGGAACCAGCTACCCATGATGAAGCCCATCAGGCGCTGAGGCACCAGCTGCGCAACCATCGCAAGGCCAAGACCGGAAATCATCAGCTCACCGATACTCTGCAGCGCATAGCTCAGAATAAGCCAGTTTACGGAGACGATACCGGCATCCGAGGCGAATTTCGCGCCCAGCGGCAGCACCAGGAACGCGCCAGAGCACAGCAGCATACCGATGGTGAACTTAAACGGCATCGGCAGGCGATCGCCCAGCTTGTTGTAGATAGCGGCCAGAATCGGGCTACCAATCATGATCCAGAACGGGTTCAGCGCCTGGAACTGCTCTGGCTGGAACGCGATACCCAGAATTGAGTGTTCCACGTTACGGATAGCGAAGAAGTTCAGAGACGTCGGCATCTGCTGGTACAGCACGAAGAACACAATCGCTTCCAGCATGAGAATAAACGCGACGATCATTTTGCGGCGCGCGGCACCCTGCATCGCAAAAGCTTCTTTCGCAAAAATAATCACGATACCGAGAGCGACCACGCCCAGCACCATACGTGCGATGCCCTGGTTGTGCAGCAGCCAGGTGGCGATAGCGACCAGCACCACGATACCTGCGATAGTCGCCAGCAGTTTGCCCACGTGCAGCGGCGCGAAGTCGGGTTTTGAGCCGTAATCTTTCACCCACTTCTTGCAGAAGATGAAGTTCACGAGGGTGATGAGCATACCGACAAAGCTCAGCGAGAACGCCACGCTCCAGCCGAATTTATCAGCGAGCCACGGGGTCGCCAGCATGGAGAAGAACGAACCGATGTTAATCGCCATGTAATACATGGTGAATGCGCCGTCGAGACGCGGGTCATCTTTCTCATAGCAGGTTGAGAGCAGGGACGACGGGTTAGCTTTAAACAGGCCATTACCTACCGCGATGGTCGCCATACCGAAGTAAACGATACCGGCATCGTGACCAGACCACGCCACCAGCGCATAGCCGATAGCCAGCACAATGGTGCCGAGCATAATGACGCGTTTGGTGCCGAGCACTTTATCGCCCAGCCAGCCGCCGATAGCCACCAGGCCATACACCAGCGCACTGAAGGAGGAGAACAACGTAATGGAATCCGCTTCCGACATACCCAGCTGTTTGACCAGGTAAACGGCCATGATCCCTTGCAGGCCGTAGTAACCGAAACGCTCCCATAACTCGATCGAGAAAATCAGATAAAACGATTTCGGTTGTTTGAAAGCGTTCATACTCACGCTTTCTGCTGGTTTTTTGTTTGCAGTCGACACATATACCTCTTTTTTTACAGCCCGCATTAACCGCGGGGGTGGTATGCGCGTGGTGCCTGGCGGCATGCGCTTTTATTGTTATATGAAGTGAGAAACGGCGGGTAATGTTCACTATCCTGACCGCTGGCACAAGGCTTTTGTAATAATCTGTTACATATAAGCCGGGCGGGATAATCCGCCAGTCGTTCCGCTAAGGCTCAGCGTTAAATTTCATGATAATGACTATTGTAGATTTTTTAACTGCTGAAACGGGCGCTGAAGCGGTATTTGGTTATATGTTCTGCTGATATGCCTGTCAGGCAGTCATATAGACCTGATTATCAGAAAATGTCCGATATATATATTATTGGTGATGGTGATAACCGAGGTGCCACATGGCTTTGAGCCCAATAATGCAACGGAAATTTAACAGAATATTGCGAGTGTGATAATTCTCACAAATCTATAGAAAATTCCTGTCGAAAAAAAACGATCAACCTGGCGAACTGATTTAAGACGGGATTTTGGACGGCTATAAACGCTAACGAGACGGATTGCAGGAGCATAATCGGGCGGCAGATGTGACAAAGGTGACATCCGCCGCGTTGTGAATTAATCGTACACTTTTTCAGCGTATTCGCAGAGATCTTCAATAATGCAGGAGCCGCAGCGCGGCTTACGCGCGATGCAGGTATAGCGCCCATGAAGAATAAGCCAGTGATGGCAATCCACTTTAAACTCGGCTGGCACCACTTTTAACAGCTTCTCTTCCACCGCGTCGACATTCTTACCTGGCGCGAATTTAGTGCGATTGCTGACGCGAAAAATATGGGTGTCAACCGCGATAGTCGGCCAGCCGAACGCGGTGTTCAGCACCACATTGGCTGTTTTACGCCCGACGCCGGGCAGTGCTTCCAGCGCTGCGCGGTCTTCAGGCACTTCGCCGCCGTGTTTCTCAAGAAGAATACGGCAGGTCTTGATCACATTTTCCGCTTTGCTGTTAAACAGCCCGATGGTTTTGATGTACTCCTTCACGCCATCCACGCCGAGCGCCAGCATCGCTTCGGGCGTATTGGCGACGGGGTAGAGCTTCGCTGTGGCTTTATTCACGCTCACATCGGTTGCCTGCGCCGAGAGCAGAACGGCTATCAGTAGCTCAAACGGACTGGTGAAATGCAGTTCGGTTGTCGGATGCGGATTGTTAGCGCGAAGCCGGGTAAGGATTTCGATGCGTTTGGCCTGATTCATGACGCTTTTTCCGCCGCGGCCTCCACGACAACCGGCTTCGCGGCGCGGCGTTTCATACGCTCGTCAATCAGGTATTTTACCGCCAGCATCATACCGAGGCCGATAAACGCGCCAGGCGGCAGCATCGCCAGCAGGAAGGGGGTATCGGTGTGGAACACCTCGATGCGCAGCACGCGCGCCCAGCTGCCGAGCAGGCCGTCAGCGCCGTCAAACAGCGTGCCGTTGCCGAGGATTTCACGCAGCGAGCCCAGCACGAACATCGCACCGGTGGCACCCAGGCCAATCGCAAAACCATCAAGCGCCGAGAGCAGCGGGCCGTTTTTGGCCGCGAACGCTTCCGCGCGGCCAACCACAATACAGTTCGTCACGATAAGCGGGATGAAAATGCCGAGCGACTGATACAGACCGAACGCATAGGCATTTATCAACATCTGCACGATGCCCACTACCGCTGCGATAATCATCACGTAAATGGGGATACGGATCTCGCCCGGCATCCAGCGGCGAAACGCGGAAATAGAGGCGTTGGTGAGCGTCAGTACCAGCGTGGTCGCAAGGCCAAGGCCGAGCGCGTTGGTCGCCGTGGACGTCACAGCCAGCAGCGGACACATGCCGAGCAACTGCACCAGCGCTGAGTTATTTTTCCATAACCCGTTAACCAGAATCGATTTCACGTCATTCATGGGTTTTCTCCACAGGAAGGCAGGGTGGAAAGCTGCGGCTCCAGCGTCTGCGCGTACAGCCCCGCGCGTTTAACCGCGTTGACGACCGCACGTGGCGTAATCGTCGCGCCAGTAAACTGATCGAACTGGCCGCCATCTTTTTTCACCGCCCAGCGAGTATCATTCGGCCCATGGATAACCTGGCCGGCAAAACCGGTTATCCAGTCGCTGATGCGGGTTTCTATTTTATCGCCAAGCCCTGGCGTCTCGTGATGCTCCGTCACGCGGGTGCCGAGCACGGTGCCTTTGAAATCCGCACCAACGAGCAACTGTATCGCACCGGAATAGCCATCCGGCGCGGTTGCCTGCATCACGACCGCCACCGGCGTATCGCCTTTTCGCGCCACCCATAGGTGTTTTTCGCCGCGCCCCAGCGCGGGCGCACTGACAAGATAGCAGCTTTGCTGAATATCATTGTCATACATCTCTGGCGGCAGCACCTGATCGAACAGCTGTTTCTGCTGTAGCGCCGCCTGGCCTTCGATGGTGGTCTTCGTCAGCGCATTAACCATCGCGGTCAGCCCGGTTGTCAGGGCCGCGAAAACGGCGAGCGTCACGCCATGTTTCTGAATCGTCTTAAGCATGGGCTCTCCTTATCGGTGACCATAAACCCGCGGACGGGTGTAGTAATCGATGAGCGGCACGGTGATGTTGGCCAGCAGCACGGCAAACGCCACGCCGTCCGGGTAGCCGCCAAAGCTTCGAATCAGCCACACCAGCAGGCCCGCCAGCGCGCCGAAGACCAGACGCCCTTTGTTCGTGGTAGAGGCCGTGACCGGGTCGGTAAGAATAAAGAACGCGCCAAGCATCGTTGCGCCCGAGAGCAGATGCATCAGCGGCGACAGGAATTTCTCCGGCGCGATAAGCCAGCCGAGCGTCGAGCACACCGCGAGCGTCACCAGAAAACTCACCGGGATATGCCAGCGGATGGTGCCACGCGCGAGCAGGAACAGGCCGCCCGCCAGATAAGCGAGATTCACCCACTGCCAGCCGAGGCCCGCCAGCGCGCCGCCATAAATCGGCTGTGCCAGCAGTTCACCGGCAGGATGACCTGCATGCAGGCCGGTCTTAAAGGTATCAAGCGGTGTCGCCTGACTCACGCCATCAATGCCGAGACGCAGTTGCGACATCGTATCGCCACTGGCAGTGACGCCGTGGAAAATGACCTGTAAAGCGTCGAGAAAATCTGGCGCGGTAGCGGCGATCTGCTGAGGCGGCAGCCAGTTGGTCATCTGTACCGGGAATGAGATAAGCAACACCACGTAGCCAATCATCGCCGGGTTAAACGGGTTGTGACCCAGCCCGCCATAAAGCTGTTTGGCGATGATGACCGCAAAAGCGGTGCCGAGCACGACCATCCACCACGGGGCCAGCGGGGGAATGCTTACGCCGAGCAGCAGGCCGGTCAGCAGGGCGGAATTGTCGCCAAGATGGCTTTTCAGCGGCAGTTTGCGCAGGCGTATGACCAGCGCTTCACTGGCAAGCGCGCTGACGATGGCTAACAGAATCTGCACCAGGCTGCCGTAGCCGAAAAAGTACCACTGCACGGCGATGCCCGGCACGGTGGCCAGCGTCACCAGCATCATGATACGCGACGTCTGGCGCTGGTTATGGGTATAAGGGGAACTCGCGATTCTGAAAACCATTTAATCCTCGTTAACAACCTTTTCGGCAGCCTTGCGCGCCTGCACGCGGGCAATCGCGGCGGCAACGGCAGCCTTGCGCGGATCGTCCGCTTCACTTTCTTCATTCGCCGCCTGCGCGCGCTCACCGGCCTGCGCCGCTTTACGCGCTTTGGCGCGGGCAATAGCGGCTTCGACGGCGGCTTTGCGCGGGTCGACCGGCTCGGCAGGTTTTTCGTCTGCGGTCGCGTTTTCCCCGGCCTGCGCCGCTTTACGCGCTTTGGCGCGGGCAATAGCGGCTTCTACGGCGGCTTTGCGCGGGTCGATCGGTTCGGCAGGTTTTTCGTCTGCGGTCGCGTTTTCCCCGGCCTGCGCTGCTTTACGCGCTTTGGCGCGGGCGATAGCGGCTTCGACGGCGGCTTTACGCGGGTCGATTGGTTCGGCGGGTTTTTCGTCTGCGGTCGCGTTTTCCCCGGCCTGCGCCGCTTTACGGGCTTTAGCGCGGGCAATAGCGGCTTCGACGGCGGCTTTACGCGGGTCGATTGGTTCGGCGGGTTTTTCGTCTGCGGTCGCGTTTTCCCCGGCCTGCGCCGCTTTACGGGCTTTGGCGCGGGCAATAGCGGCTTCGACGGCGGCTTTGCGCGGGTCGACGGATTCCGCGCTGGCGTCAATTTCCGGTTCCGTTGCTTCGTGTGCAGGTACGGAGCTGTTCGCGGCCATTTCCTGCTGCACTTTCTCCGCCTGACGTGCGCGGGCTTCCGCTTTACGGGCTTCACGGGCGGCAATCACCGCGCTGTTATCCGGTGTCGCCCCGGCGGCCACTATGATCGGCTGATCATCGCCTTTCTTCTCGCGAACACGTGCCAGCGCCGCCTGAATGGCGTCCTGATCCTGGCCTGAAGGCTGTACGGCAGATTTTTTATGGCGCTCAAGGCGCGCGGCTTTTTCACGTTCGAGACGGGCCTGGCGCGCTTCAAAGCGCGCTTTAGCTTCCGCGGCGCGTTTTTCTTCTTCGGCGATAGCGCGGATTTCCGCTTTTTCCTGACGGAAATATTGCACCAGCGGAATATTGCTCGGGCAGACATACGCACACGCGCCGCATTCGATACAGTCCGCCAGATTGTGGGCGGTGGCTTTATCATGCTGCTGGCCGACGCTGAACCAGTAAAGCTGCTGCGGCAGCAGGTCGGCCGGGCAGGCGTCGGCGCAGGCGCTGCAACGGATGCAGTGCTGCTCTTCCTGCGGCGCGCCCATTTCAGTGGCGGAAGGCGCCAGCAGGCAGTTAGTGATTTTCACCACCGGCACGTCGAGGCCGGGCAGGGTGAAGCCCATCAGCGGGCCGCCCATGATAACCAGCTGTTCGCTGGTCGGGATAAACCCGGCGTGTTCCAGCAGGTGGCGCACCGGCGTACCGATACGCGCCCAGACGTTACCCGGACGGCCGACGGCTTCGCCTGTCAGCGTCACTACGCGTTCAGTCAGCGGCTCGCCATCGATAATCGCGCGCTTGACGGCAAAAGCGGTACCTACGTTCTGCATCAGCACGCCGATATCAGAAGAACGACCCCCATGCGGCACCTGTTTGCCGGTCAGGATCTGGGTGAGCTGCTTAGCGCCGCCCGACGGGTATTTGGTCGGGATCACGCGCAGGCGAATTTTATGCTCGCCGTGCAGCACGGCGCGCATCATTGAGATCGCCTGCGGCTTATTGTCCTCAATGCCGATCAGCACTTCGCGCGGCTGAAGAATATGGGCAAGGATGCGCACACCGTCGATAATCTGCGCGGCGCAATCTTGCATCAGGCGATCGTCAGCGGTGATATAGGGCTCGCACTCCGCGGCGTTGATAATCAGCGTTTCGATTTTATCGCCGCCGCCCTGAAGCTTGGTGCCGGTCGGGAACCCGGCGCCACCGAGGCCCGCCACGCCAAACTGATGAATACGTTCAATCAGCGCTTCGCGGCTGCGGCACTGGTAGTCGCTCCAGCCGTCGCGAGCAATCCACCTGTCTTCGCCATCGGCGTCGATAATCACGGAGAGTTCCGGCAGGGCGGAAGGATGCGCCGTCGGGTGCGGCATAATCGCCGTTACGGTGCCTGAGGTGGGCGCATGTACCGGCAGCATCCGGCCACGGCCAACGGTGAGCGGCTGGCCGCGCAGGACTTTATCGCCTGGCGCTACGCAGATCTCGCCTTCGCTGCCGATATGCTGTTTGAGCGGAATAATAAAACGGCCCGGCAGCGGCAACTGGCGCAGCGGGGTGCCGTTAGACTGGGTTTTCATCTCCGGCGGATGAATGCCGCCGTTGAAATCCCAGACTTTCTCTTTTCTGAACGCAGAAAATAACTTAAGCATGTTGTTCCACAGGAATGTTACGCACCGGAATGGTGTTGAGATCCCATTTCCAGTTATCCGTCGTGGTGGCGGCCGGGCGCAGTTCTATGCACTGCGTCGGGCAGGGGTCTACACAGAGATTACAACCGGTGCAGAGGTCGCTCATCACGGTGTGCATGGCGCGGGTGGCACCGACGATAGCGTCCACCGGACAGGCCTGAATACATTTGGTGCAGCCGATGCAGTTCGGCTCGTCGATCACGGCCAGCATACGCACCGGCTCGGCCATGGCGGCGTCGCCGTCCAGCGGCTGCGGCTCGACGTTAAGTAGCGTGGCGATTTTCTGCATCACCGGCTCGCCGCCAGGCACGCAGCGGTTGATCTGCTCGCCGTTGTTAGCGACCGCCTCGGCATACGGGCGGCAACCCGGATAGCCGCACTGGCCACACTGGCTCTGCGGCAGCAGTTCATCGACCTGATCGACCACCGGATCTTCTTCTGCGGCGAAACGGCGCGAGGCATAGCCCAGCAGCATGCCGAAAAGCAGGGCCAGCAGCGTCAGCGCGACAACCGCGATAACAATCATTTCCATCAGAACTTCACCAGTCCGCTAAAGCCCATAAAGGCCAGAGACATCAGGCCCGCGGTGACCAGCGCGATGGCGTTGCCGCGAAACGGCAGCGGCACGTCGGCCACAACCAGACGCTCGCGAATGGCGGCGAACAGCACCATCACCAGCGAGAAGCCGACCGCGGCGGAGAAACCATACAGCGCCGACTGCATAAAGGTGTGGTTAAGATTGATGCTAAGCAGCGCAACACCCAGCACGGCGCAGTTTGTGGTAATCAGCGGCAGATAAATACCGAGCAGGCGATAAAGCGCCGGGCTGGTTTTGCGCACCACCATTTCGGTGAACTGCACCACGACCGCGATAACCAGAATAAACGCCATCGTACGCAGGTAGACCAGCTCAAGCGGCACCAGAATCAGATGATCGATAATCCATGAAAAAATGGTCGCAAGGGTCATCACGAACGTGGTCGCCATTCCCATGCCAATCGCGGATTCCAGTTTTTTGGAAACACCCATAAACGGACACAGGCCGAGAAACTTCACCAGCACGAAGTTGTTGACCAGCACCGTTCCAACAAACAACAGTAAATAATCAGTCATTATTCGACCTGAAACGAAAAAAGCCGCTCATTATCGGACATACGACAAAGGGCGACAACGGAGAATCTGTAAGGTTATTTTGCCCGGACAAACGTCTGCTTCACGCGCGCAGAGCGCTTGAAATAGGGCACCAGCAGTGCGGCGGCCAGTAGCGGGAACAGCAACTGACGCACCGCCAGCGCGTCGCTCACCGGCGAGAACGCAAAAGATTTTATCGCCAGCAGGACGGTCAGCAGCAGCCAGATAATATAGTGGCGCGGCACACCCTGACGGCATTTGAAAAAGGCGACGGTCAGCCAGAGCGTATAGCCCCACATCGCCATGGCGCACAGCATCGAGCCATACCAGAAAAGCACTTGCGTAGTGCCTTGCGCGCTGAGCGCCTGATGGACTTGCGGGGAGGCAAGCCCCATCACATAGAGCGCGACGGCAAGCGTGGTGCTGAGTAACGACATCAATAACCAGGCGAGAGGGGCGAGCAACCAGCCTCCGATACGCATCGGGGACGCGTCGGTCATATAACCTCCCGGGATATAAATTCAACAAATGGCTAAAGAATAATTACAGCGCAAAGATTATAAAGATTTTCTGTCTGATTGCTACCTTTACGCCTTACTGCACGTAACGCCAGACGGTTTTCGGCACCTGACCCAGATCGAACAGACGTCCACCGGACACCAGTTCGGCACGGCGGTGATCCGCGGCGCGATACATATTGATAATTTCCTGATTATCCGTAAGGGTGTAATTAAGGTGATCGAACAATTTTTCCAGACTTTCAAGCGTACTGATTTTACGAAACTTTAATAAATAGTCCTGAACGGTCATGTTAATCGTTATCCGCGCAATAAAATAATAATGAGATTTCGCCAGAAGAGGCGGGCCGGGTAAAGAATAAACGCAAAAATGGCATTATGCAGGTTTAATAAAAGCCTGAATAACATTTAAGAGTTTTCCTTGAGAATTAACGCAGGCCCGGCTTTCGGGAGAGAAAGAGTAACGCGCTTCACGGAAGCTGGCAATATCCTGTTTGTGCCTCCGGGCGGCCTTTTTACGACAATATGTAAACCGGATTCAGGCACTGTCACTCTGGTTGTCGCGCGTTTCCTGGCGGTACACCTGCTATTTCCAGGTGTTTTATCTACGTTCTCTTGCGCGTTCCGGTTTTATTCTTCCTTCAGGCCATAGCATTATTGACGCGATAAACACCACGCTATTTCTTTTAAGTCGTGTTGCTTATTTCATCAAAACAATAAATTGCTCACGATGCATCGTGAGTCAGACGCTATTGAACAGCAAAGAAGGAAATGCCTGCGCGGTTTCGCCAGAAAGATTCTGGCGCGAGGCAGCAAATGATGAAAATTCTGAAATAAGCCGTTTATTTTCGTTTGGTTATGAAAGCGTTGAGGCGGCGTTGCGAATGGTGTCAAATACAGGGGTTAACTCAGCAGAGGAATGAACATGAACGATAACGTCCGGGTGGGATTAATCGGCTACGGCTACGCCAGTAAAACCTTTCACGCGCCGCTTATCGCAGGTACGCCGGGGATGGAGCTTGCCGTCATCTCCAGCAGCGACGCGGGGAAAGTCCACGCCGACTGGCCGGGAATGCCGGTCGTGTCGGACCCAAAACAGCTGTTCAACGATCCGCATCTTGATCTGATTGTCATTCCCACGCCGAATGATACCCACTTCCCGCTCGCGAAAGCGGCGCTGGAAGCCGGGAAACATGTGGTGGTGGATAAACCTTTCACGGTCACGCTGTCGCAGGCACGTGAGCTGGAAACGCTGGCAAAAAGCGCCGGGCTGGTGCTGTCGGTGTTTCATAACCGCCGCTGGGACAGCGATTTTCTGACGCTCAAACAGATTATCGCCGAAGGGCAAATTGGCGAAGTCGCTTATTTCGAATCCCATTTTGACCGCTTCCGCCCTCAGGTGCGTGACCGCTGGCGCGAACAGGCCGGGCCAGGCAGCGGCATCTGGTACGATCTGGCACCGCATCTGCTGGATCAGGCGGTGCAGCTTTTCGGGCTGCCGGTCAGTATCAACGTCGATCTCGCGGAGTTGCGCCCGAGCGCGCAGGCAACGGACTATTTCCACGCCGTGCTGGCGTACCCGGAGCGGCGCGTTGTGCTGCACGGTACGATGCTGGCGGCAGCGGAGTCCGCGCGTTATATCGTACACGGCACTCGCGGCAGCTACGTCAAGTTTGGCCTTGATCCTCAGGAGGAAAGCCTGAAATCGGGTACGCGTCCGCCGCAGGAAAACTGGGGTTACGACATGCGCGACGGCGTATTAACGGTGGCTCGCGGCGAGATGCTTGATGAACAGACGCTGCTGACGGTGCCGGGTAACTATCCGGCTTATTACGCTGCCGTGCGCAGCGCTATCCGCGGCGAAGGTGAAAACCCGGTGCCGGCAAGTCAGGCCATCGTCGTGATGGAGCTAATTGAAGCGGGGATTGAATCCGCGAAACGCCGCGCCGCGGTTTGTCTGCGCAGTTAAGGCTTACGCTCCGGCGTACCCTCGCCGGGGCAATTCCTCTTCCATTTTAAACGGCGCGTCACTCAGGCGCGCGGTTTCACCCGCATAACTCGCCAGGATCGGCTTTTTGTTGCAAAGTAGATTAACCTGCAACATGACAAGGAACTGACAATGAACTGGCTGAAGCGCCTGAAAATTGACACATTTTTACTGATTATGATTGGCGTCGTGATTGTCGCCTCGCTGTTTCCCTGCGAAGGGCGTGTCAAAACGGTATTTGAATACCTCACTACGGCGGCCATCGCGCTGCTGTTTTTTATGCATGGCGCAAAGCTTTCCCGCGAGGCGATTCTGGCCGGAATGGGGCACTGGCGGCTGCATTTGATGGTCTTTCTCAGTACGTTCGTACTCTTTCCACTCATTGGCCTGGCGATGAAGTTCATCCCGCACAGCGTGCTGCCGCCATCGCTCTATATGGGTTTCCTCTATCTTTGCGCGCTGCCTGCGACGGTACAGTCCGCCATTGCGTTTACCTCCGTTGCGCGCGGCAACGTCGCGGCGGCGGTGTGCAGCGCGTCGGCGTCAAGCATTCTTGGGATTTTCCTCTCACCGGTACTGGTGGGCGTCATGATGCAGGCCCAGCAGGGCGAGACCGATACGCTTGAAGCTATCGGGAAAATCATTCTGCAACTGATGGTGCCGTTTGTGGTGGGGCATCTGTCGCGTCCGCTCATTGGCCGCTGGGTCGACAGGCATAAAAAGCTTATCAATATGACGGACCGTTCATCGATTCTGCTGGTGGTTTATGTCGCCTTCAGCGAGGCCGTGGTAGAGGGCATCTGGCATCAGGTGACGGGTCTGGCGCTGCTGGCGGTTGTCGTTGTGTCGCTGGTGCTGCTGACGATTGTGCTGGTGGTTAACGTCTGGATGTCGCGCCTGCTCGGTTTTAATAAAGAGGATGAGATAACCATCGTTTTCTGCGGCTCCAAGAAAAGCCTTGCAAACGGTGTGCCGATGGCGAACGTGCTGTTTCCGGCAAGCCAGGTGGGGATCATGGTGCTGCCGCTGATGATTTTCCATCAGATCCAGCTGATGGTCTGTGCGGTGATGGCGCAGCGCTATGCGAGACGCAGTGAAGAGAAAACAGGCCAGAAGGCCTCTGCCTCCTGACCTGGCGGCGCGGTTTACGCCGCGCTGACTTTCGCTACCAGCGCCTGTTTTTCGGCGTCCGTCAGGAACGCGATTTTCAGGCCGTTCTCTTGTGCGGTGCGGATCTGCGCCGCACTCAGCCCGGCAGCCGGTGCCGCAACCTCATACTCATGACGAATATCGACGCCCTGCACGCCAGGATCGTCGGTATTAATTGTGGCGAGAATATTGTGCTCCAGGAATGTCTTCAGCGGGTGATGCGCCAGTGAGGCCACTGTGCTGGTCTGGATATTGGAGGTCAGGCACGATTCAATCCCGATACCCTGTTCGGCCAGGAAATCCATCAGCGCCGGATCTTCCACCGCTTTTACACCGTGACCGATACGCTCGGCACCCAGTTCGCGAATCGCCTGCCAGATGCTCTCCGGGCCAGCGGCTTCACCAGCGTGAACGGTGATATGCCAGCCCGCGTCACGCCCACGGTTGAAGTGGTTCAGGAACAGGCTGCCGGGGAAGCCCAGTTCATCGCCCGCCAGATCCAGCGCGGTGATATGGTCGCGATGCGCCAGCAGGCCGTCCAGCTCCGCCACGCACGCCTCTTCACCGAAGGTGCGGCTCAGAATGCCGATAAGACGAGCGTCAACGCCGTAGTCGCGGCTGCCCTGACGCACGCCGTCAATCACGGCTTCCACTACGCCGGCTATCGGCAGGTTGTGCGTCATCGCCATATAGCCCGGCGAGAAACGCAGTTCCACATAATGCAGGCCGTTGCGCGCGGCATCTTCCATATTTTCATACGCCACGCGGCGGCAGGCTTCCAGCGAGCCGAGCACCTTTACACCCCAGTCGAGTTTGGCGAGAAAGCTCACCAGATCCGGTTCATTTTTGGTTATCTGCACGTGCGGGCGCAGCGTCTCCAGCGTATCGGCGGGCAGGGCGAGATTAAACTGGCGGCCCAGGTCGAGAATCGTTTGCGCACGGATGTTGCCGTCAAGATGGCGATGAAGGTCGGTAAGGGGAAGGCGGGTATCAATCATGATGGCACTCTTTTTTAGAATAAAGTGCATACCATTATAAAAATAATTGCCGCCAGAATGCTACGTTGCGCAACAAAAGAGGGGCCGCAACGGCCCCTTTTGCACTTAAAGTGAACGAATTGCGCAAATTAGCCGCTCCACACCTTGCTCCAGTTTGCTGCGCGGACAGCCGACATTCAGCCGCAGGAAGCCGCGACCTTCTTCTCCGTAGGTGTATCCGGGCATAATCGCGACCTTCCCGCGCTCAATCAGCGCCTTTTGTAGCGCCTCGTCATCAAGCCCCAGAGGCCGTAAATCGATCCAGGCCAGATAAGTCGCCTCGGGCGGTTGCCAGTTAAGTTGCGCAAACGCGCCATTGAGCTGCTCCGCCACAAAACGCAGGTTCTCCTGTAAGTAACCGCGCAGCGCATCAAGCCAGGGCGCGCCGTCGCGGTAAGCCGCGATATGCGCGACCAGCGATAACACGGCAGGTGACGAGAGACCGTCGCGGCCTTTCAGCGCCTGAAGATACGTCTCACGGTCTTCAGCCTGTGAGATAAGCCCCCAGGCCCCGGTCAGAGCCGGAATGTTGAAGCTCTTTGAAGCCGACGAGAACAGCGCCCAGCGCCCCTGGCCGACCTCGCACCACGGTATATGCGGATGAACGCTCCAGACCATATCCATATGAATTTCGTCGCTCACCACCCGCACGCCGTGACGCGCGCAGAGCGCCGCCATGGTTTCCAGCTCGTCTCGTCGCCACACTTTGCCGGTCGGGTTATGCGGGCTGCACAGCAGCATGATTTTGCATTCAGGGCGTGCCAGAAGCGCCTCCAGCGCGGTCATGTCACACTGCCAGCCTTTCGCGGTATGCGTCAGTGGCGCGCCAAGCACCCGGCGCCCGTTGCCCTCGATGGTTTTCCAGAACGCGTCATAGGCGGGTGTGTGGATGAGTACCTCGTCACCGGGCGCGGACCACTGGCGGATCAGCTGCGACACCATGTAAATCACCGATGGCCCGTAGACCAGCGCCTCGCGCGGAATGTCACAGCCGAAACGCGTGGCGTACCAGTGGGCAATCGCGCCGGTAAACTCCGGGTTCTGCCAGCGGCTGTAGCCGAGCACGCCGTGAGCCAGCCGCGCTGATATGGCCTCCAGCACGCAGGGCGCGGTCGGGAAGTCCATATCGGAAATGGTAAAGGGCAGGAGATTGTCCACGCCAAATCGGTCGGCCACGTAATCCCACTGGGTGCACCAGGTGCCGCGGCGATCCACGGCCTGTGAAAAATAGAACATGTCGCCTCCTGGTTTACGCCTGCACGGTCTGCATCAGGCTGTCCATTTCATCTTTGACCGACTGCACCTGCGGGCCGATCACCACCTGCAAGTTGTGCTGGTTCAGTTGCACCACGCCGATGGCGCGGTTCGCCTTGAGTGCGGCGCTGTCCACCCGCGACATATCTTTTACCGAAAGACGCAGGCGGGTAATGCAGTTATCGAGCGACGTAATATTCTCCGCGCCGCCGAGCGCCTGTAAAATGGCCGGGACGTCATAGCCAGATTTGCCCATGTGGCCTGAAGGCGCGACATTCACGGTCGCGGTTTCGGCCTCACGGCCCGGCGTTTTCAGGTTAAAGCGGGCGATAGCGAAGCGGAAAATAGCGTAATAGACCACGAACCAGACGCCTGCCACGACCGGCACCCAGTACCATTTGGTGGAAAGCCCGTGCAGTACGCCGAAAACCACAAAATCGATAATATTGCCGTCGGTGTTGCCAATGGTCACGCCAAGCAGCGCCATCATGGTAAAGCCGAGCCCGGTCAGCAGCGCATGGATGAGATAGAGCGCAGGTGCCACAAACAGGAACAGAAACTCCAGCGGTTCGGTGGTGCCGCCCACCACGCAGGCGATCACACCAGAAATCAGCAGCCCTTTGATCTTATGACGATTCTCTGGTTTTGCGCAGTGGTACATGGCAAGCGCTGCACCCGGCAAGCCGCCCAGAAACGCCGGCATTTTCCCCTGAGACAGGAAGCGGGTGGCGCTTTCGGCAAAGCCGTGCGAGGTAGGGCAGTTAAGCTGCGCCTGGAAGATGGTCAGCGCGCCGGAGACGCTGTGCCCGCAGACATCCATCGTGCCGCCCGCCTCGGTAAAGCGGATCAGCGCCACCAGAATATGTTGCAGGCCGAACGGCAGCAGCAGGCGCTCGCCGGTGCCGAAAATCATCGGCGCGAAGCTGCCGGTGCTGTTAATCAGCCAGCCCAGCGCATTAATGCCTTTGGCGAAGAACGGCCAGATGAGCGGAATCGTCAGCCCGACCAGGCCCATCACCACGGTGGTAACGATAGGGACAAAACGGGTACCGCCGAAAAACGCCAGCGCGTCCGGCAGCCGCACTTTATGAAAGCGCTCATGCAAAAGCCAGATGATCACGCCTGCGATCACCGCGCCCAGAATGCCGGTATCGATAGACTGAATGCCGAGCACCGACTGGACGTTGTTGGCTTTCAGCATCGCCGCGTCCTGCGTCGGCAGAATGCCTTTGGCGGTGAGCCAGAAGTTAACCGCCAGGTTCATTACCGCGTAGCCGACGAAACCGGCAAACGCCGCAACACCTTTGTTTTCACGCGCCAGCCCCAGCGGAATCGCGATACAGAACATCACCGGCAGAAAACTGAAGGCGAAAGAGCCCATTTTGCTCATCCACGTAAAGATGAGCTGTAACACGCTATTACCGAGTAACGGCATCAGCGTGATGACGTCATGACTGCTGAGCGAACTGCCAATGCCCATCAGAATGCCGCAAAACGACAGCAGCGCCACCGGCAACATAAACGTCTTGCCGAGCTGCTGCATAAATCCCCAAAGCGTATTTTTTTGACCCGTATTCGCCGTCATAAACGACACCTCGCATTAAATGATCCCAGCCCCTGAACGAAGGATTGCAAGATAAAACGTTTTATCAAAGTTTAATGCGCGGTGAATCACAGAACATTACCCAGGCCTCGCAGTTATAATAGAAGGACAGGTAAAAGGTTTTATCTGCCACTTGTGGAGCAAAAAGCGTAGCCAATGAGTCAGGCGAAAAGAATCACTATTAATGATGTCGCACAGGCGGCGGGGGTGTCGGTCGCTACCGTTTCGTTGGTGCTGAGCGGTAAGGGACGGATCTCCAGCGCCACCGGCCAGCGGGTGAACGAGGCCATTGAGCAGTTAGGATTTGTGCGTAACCGGCAGGCGTCGGCGCTGCGCGGCGGGCCAAGCGGGGTGATTGGGCTTATCGTGCGCGATCTCACCACGCCGTTTTACGCCGAGCTCACCGCGGGCCTCTCCGAGGCGCTGGAAGCGCAGGGGCGAATGCTTTTTCTGCTCCAGGGCGGGCGTGATGAAGCCCAAATGCAGCGCTGTTTCGATACGCTGCTCGACCAAGGCGTTGACGGCGTGGTGGTGGCTGGCGGCACGGGGCAGGTCACCGCGTGGCAGGCGCAGGCCCGCGCGCGCAATATACCGCTGCTTTTCGCCTCACGCGCCAGCCATCACGATGAAGTGGACACGGTTCGCCCGGACAACCAGCAGGCGGCGCGGCTGGTGACCGAGCATCTCATTCATCGCGGCCATCAGCGTATCGCCTGGCTTGGCGGGGCGAGCTCGTCGCTGACCCGCGCCGAACGGCTCGGCGGCTACTGCGCCACGCTTTTACAGTACGGCCTGCCGTTTCACAGCGAGTGGATTGTTGAGTGTCCGGCCGGGCAGAAACAGGCGGCGGAGGCCATTAACGAACTGCTGCGCGTTAACCCGACCATTACCGCCGTGTTGTGCCATAACAGTACCGTGGCGATGGGCGCATGGTTCGGCCTGATGCGTGCCGGGCGGCAGAGTGGCGAAGGGGGTTATGAGAGCTATTTTGAGAACAGCGTGACGCTGGCGGCATTCGCGGAAGTGCCGGAGGCGAGACTCGATGACGTGCCCCTGACCTGGGTAACGACGCCTGCGCGTGAAATGGGGCACTGCGTGGCCGAGCGCATGATGCAGCGTATTCAGCACGGCGATGAATCCACCGGCAGCCTGATCCTCGGCCCGCGGCTGGTGGCGCGGCGCTGAAACGTGCAATATAAAACGGCCTCCTGAGAGGCCGTTTTCGTTTTTACTGCTGCGGCGCGACTGGCGGCGTCACACCCGGCGCTGGCATCGTCTGTGGCTCTGGCGCGGTGATGCCCGGCAGGCCGAACATGCCGACAAATTCCGCGAGCGGCATTTTCTGCCCGTTCAGATTCACCTGGCCGTTAGCGTACTGCAGGCTGGTAACGATGCTGTTGTCCTGCATCGTGGTGATACGGAACATCTGGCCCATCGCCGCAAGGCCTTTCACCTGCTGGCTCGCCAGCTTCTCGGCATCGGCCTGCTGGTAGCCTTCCAGTTTTGCCACCTGCGTCATCATCTCGGTCGCCATATCTACCGGGATAACCAGCTTGCTGTCGAGGCTTTTCACCACGCGATCGAGCTGTTCGGCAGGCGCGGCCTGGGTCGCGCTCACCGGTGCCTGGCCCGGATCTTTCAGGAACAGCGACAGGTTAAAGGTGCTTTCGCCTTTAGCGTTTTTCCAGCTCAGCGGCGCGATAGTAATAACCGGGTTGCCTTTCAGCAGCAGCGGCAGGGAAGAGAGCAGGATTTCGGTCGCCTGCTGCTGATACTGCTCCGGATTATCCATAATGCCCGGCTGCGCCATCAGCGCGCGGCTGCGCTCGTTATACTGCTGGCTGAACTGATGCCACGCCTGGCCGTCGATGTTGCCGATTTTCAGCGTCATCTTGCCGCTGCCCAGATCCTGATTCTGCACTTTCAGGCTGTTCATGACGTAATCCATCTGGCTGTCGATGCTCTTGCCATCTTTCGCCACGTCGGATTTGCCGTTCAGGCTAATGCCTTCCAGCAGCGCCATTTCCTGACCTTCAATGGCAATCGCCAGTTTTTCAAGATCCAGTTTTTGCTCGCCGACGCGCTCGTTAAAGCTTGTCATTTTGGTGTTGCCGTCAGCTTTCAGGCCGTTGAAAGTCAACTGCACATGCTGACCATACTCATTCACCGCGCTCACCAGGCCGCTGGACGCTTCGCCTTTCAGGCTCACGTCGTTGCCGTCTTTGTCCGCATCAAGCTGGAATTCGCCGCCGCTAAAGGAAACTTTTTCGTCCGCGGCTTCGTAATTGAGCGGCTGGAGCTGAATATCGCTGGAGGTCGCGCCGCCGTAGCCGATGCGGGTCTGCACATCGGCAAACGATTTGCCTTTCGCCATATCGAACAGCGCTTTGGTGGTGTCATTGTTCACAAGCGTGGTGTGCACAGACGCCATTGCCGGCAGAATATTCAGTTTTTTCAGATCGGCGAGCGGGAAAGGGCCGTGGCTTACGACCTGCTCCAGTACGACGCTCTGACCAGGCTTCAGCAGCGCTTCCTGCTGACCCGCCGCCGGTTTCACCACCAGTTGCAGATGGCTGCTGAACAGGCCGCGCTGGTAATCCTGGTAGCTCAGCTCAAGCCCCGCCTGCGGCGCGTTGCGCTTAAGCTGCGCGTTGGCTTCTGCCACCATGTCGCCGACATGTTTTTCAAACTGCTTACCGGTGTACCACGCACCACCTGTCCAGACGACCCCGAGAGCGACAATCACGCCCACGGCAACCAGTGATTTTTTCATAGTTCAGTTCCCTTAAAACGAAGCCAGACGGCGGTCCGTCTGGCATGACTGGTAAAGATGTTACCAAGCTTAGCAATCCTTGCTTAAAAGATCAGTAACTTAGTTGAGCTTATTATAGACGCGCGCGAGACGGCCCACGCCGCTTGCGCTGACCGGCGATTCACTGGCCGCGACGAAGGCTGATTCGCCCGGTTTTAAGGTCAAGCGCTCGTCCCCTTTGCTCAGCACCGCTTCGCCCTCAACGCAGAACAGGATCGCGGCGCTCTCCTGCGCGAGGCTTTGCGGCTGCGAATGGAGGTCGTGCAGCGAGAAGGCGAAATCCTCGACCGGAATCGGGAACTCCAGCGCGCTTTCCTGCTTCACCGGCTGCGTCAGCAGTTCGCCCGTCGGTTTGGCGACAAACTTCACGTTGGCGACCAGCTCAGGAATATCGATATATTTCGGCGTGAGGCCCGCGCGCAGCACGTTGTCGGAGTTGGCCATGACTTCCAGCGCCACGCCCTGCAAATAGGCGTGCGGCGTTTCGGCAAACAGGAACATCGCCTCGCCGGGGTTCAGTTTCACCACGTTCAGCAGCAGCGGGGAGAAGAGGCCGCTGTCGTCCGGGTAGAACTGCGCGATAAACCGAATGGTCTCCCACGGCTCGCCCTGCTGGCTTGCGACGGTCGCTTTCAGCACCGCCAGCGCGCGGGATTTCTCCTCGCCCTGCATATTCAGCAGCCCGGCGAAAAGCTCACGCAGGCGGTCGGCATTTGGCTCGGCGAGGAAATGCGCGATAGCGGTATGCGCGCCCGCAACCGGTTGCAGCAGCGAGACAATCTCAGAGAACTCACGAAACGCGTTCATGGCGAGGAACGGCGTTAGTGCAAAAACCAGCTCCGGCTTGTGGTTCGGGTCTTTATAGTTGCGCTCGGCGGCGCTGAGCGGAATGCCCGCCGCGTTTTCACGCGCAAAGCCTTCTTCAGACGCCTGCTTGTTCGGGTGTACCTGAATGGAGAGCGGCTGGTCGGCACACAGCACTTTAAACAGGAATGGCAGCTCGCCGAAGCGCTCCGCCACCGGCGCGCCGAGCAGGGCGGTTTTATCCGCGTCGATCACCTCGCGAAGGGCGCGGGTCTGGCCCTGCGCATCCTGAATTTTCGAGCTGCTTTTCGGGTGAGCGCCCATCCACAGCTCCGCCATTGGCAGGCCTTCCGGGTTCGCCACGCCATAGAGTTCCGTTAACGCCGTTTTGCTGCCCCAGGCGTAGTTTTGCACCGAGTTAATGAGTTTCTGCATGATCAGTCCCTGTATTCGAAGGAAAACACTTTTCGGTATTAAACCAATAAAGTGCCCCGAAGTAACCCGGCTGGGTAAAAAGTCGGTTTAGTCTCAGTTTTTGTTAAAAAATTGTGTACGATGTAGCGACTCGCTTTTTCATGCCGCACACGGACTCAGTGGCGGAACGACAAATTTCTTAACTGTAGCTGTAAGTGAGAGTGCAATGTCTGGCAAACCCTTCTTCTGGCAAGAGCCTTTTCCACTGAAAAAGGACGAGACCGAGTATTACCTGTTAACCCGCGATCACGTCTCCGTTTCCGAATTTGAAGGTCAGGAAATCCTGAAAGTCGAGCCGCAGGCGCTGACCCTGCTGGCCCGCCACGCCTTCCACGACGCCTCGTTTATGCTGCGCCCGGCGCATCAGCAGCAGGTGGCGGATATCCTGAGCGACCCGGAAGCCAGCGAAAACGACAAATATGTCGCGCTGCAATTCCTGCGCAACTCGGAGATTGCCGCCAAAGGCATTCTGCCGACCTGCCAGGACACCGGCACCGCCATCATCATGGGCAAAAAAGGCCAGCGCGTCTGGACCGGCGGCGGCGATGAAGCCGCGCTGGCGCAGGGCGTCTACGAGACCTACACTCAGGATAACCTGCGCTATTCGCAAAACGCGGCGCTCGATATGTACAAAGAGGTTAACACCGGCACCAACCTGCCGGCGCAGATCGATCTCTACAGCGTTGATGGCGATGAGTATAAGTTCCTGTGTATCGCCAAAGGCGGCGGCTCCGCGAACAAAACCTACTTGTACCAGGAAACCAAAGCGCTGCTCACGCCCGGCAAGCTCAAAGCGTATCTGGTGGAGAAAATGCGCACGCTCGGCACCGCGGCCTGCCCGCCATACCACGTGGCGTTTGTGATTGGCGGCACGTCGGCGGAAGCGACGCTGAAAACCGTTAAACTCGCCTCGACCAAATATTACGACGGCCTGCCGACCGAAGGTAACGAACACGGCCAGGCGTTCCGCGATGTTCAGCTGGAAGAAGAGCTGCTGCAGGAGGCGCGCAATTTAGGCCTTGGCGCGCAGTTCGGCGGTAAATATTTCGCGCACGATATCCGTGTTATCCGCCTGCCGCGCCACGGCGCGTCCTGTCCGGTGGGGATGGGCGTCTCCTGTTCGGCAGACCGCAATATCAAAGCCAAAATCAACCGCGACGGTATCTGGATCGAGAAGCTCGAAAGCAACCCCGGCAAATACATTCCCGAAGCGCTGCGTCGCGCAGGCGAGGGCGAAGCGGTGCGCGTCGATCTCAACCGTCCGATGGGCGAAATCCTCGCGCAACTGTCGCAGTATCCGGTCTCCACGCGGCTGTCGCTCTCCGGCACTATCATTGTGGCGCGCGATATCGCCCATGCGAAACTGAAAGAGCGCATCGACAGCGGCGCAGGGCTGCCGCAGTACGTGAAAGATCACCCGATCTACTACGCAGGCCCGGCCAAAACCCCGGAAGGGTACGCCTCCGGCTCGCTCGGCCCGACGACGGCCGGACGCATGGACTCCTACGTGGATCTGCTTCAGGCCAATGGCGGCAGCATGATCATGCTCGCCAAAGGCAACCGCAGCCAGCAGGTGACGGACGCCTGTAAGAAACATGGCGGTTTTTATCTCGGGAGCATTGGCGGCCCGGCGGCAGTGCTGGCGCAGAACAGCATCCGGCATCTGGAGTGTGTCGAGTACCCGGAACTCGGCATGGAAGCTATCTGGAAAATTGAGGTTGAAGATTTCCCGGCGTTTATCCTGGTGGATGACAAAGGCAACGACTTCTTCCAGCAAATCCAGGCCGGGCAGTGCTCGGCATGTCTGAAATAATGTAAAAGCCCCTGATGCAGGCCGGGTAAGGTGCAGCCGCCCGGCCTTTTACCTGTAAAAAGAGCGCACAAAGCGCCATACAAATTCGCTGAAGCCATCAATACTTATTCCTGAAGCATGCGAGCAATCCCATCTTTGTTATCAAGGAGAAAGTAATGACCGCCTACCGCAGTGAAAAAGATTCCATGGGCGCAATCGACGTGCCGGCCGATAAACTCTGGGGCGCACAGACGCAGCGTTCGCTGGAGCACTTCCGCATCTCCACCGAGAAAATGCCGACCGCGCTGATTGCGGCGCTGGCGCTCACCAAACGCGCCGCCGCGAAGGTCAATATGGATCTCGGCTTACTGCCCGCAGAGCGCGGCGAGGCCATCATTAAAGCCGCCGACGAAGTGCTGGAAGGCGCGCATCCGCAGGAGTTCCCGCTTGCTATCTGGCAAACCGGCTCCGGCACCCAGACCAACATGAACATGAACGAGGTGCTGGCCAACCGCGCGAGCGAAATCCTCGGCGGCGAACGCGGCATGGCGCGCAAGGTGCACCCGAACGATGACGTGAACAAGAGCCAGAGCTCAAACGATGTCTTCCCGACGGCGATGCATGTCGCGGCGGTGATCGCGCTGCGTGAACAGCTGATCCCGCAGCTTAAAGTGCTGCATAAAACCCTCAGCGATAAGGCGAGCGCGTTCAGCGATATCGTGAAAATTGGCCGTACCCACCTGCAGGACGCCACGCCGCTGACGCTCGGCCAGGAGATCTCCGGCTGGGTGGCGATGCTTGAGCATAACCTTAAGCATATTGATAACAGCCTGCCGCATCTGGCGGAGCTGGCGCTTGGCGGTACGGCGGTCGGCACCGGACTGAATACGCACCCCGAGTACGCGGAGCGCGTGGCGAAAGAGCTCGCCGCGTTTACCGGCCAGCCGTTCGTCACTGCGCCCAACAAATTTGAGGCGCTCGCCACCTGCGACGCGCTGGTGCATGCCCACGGCGCGCTGAAAGGGCTGGCGGCCTCGCTGATGAAAATCGCCAACGACGTGCGCTGGCTTGCGAGCGGCCCGCGTTGCGGCATTGGCGAAATCTCGATTCCTGAAAACGAACCGGGTTCATCCATCATGCCGGGCAAAGTGAACCCGACGCAGTGCGAAGCGCTGACCATGCTGTGCTGCCAGGTGATGGGCAATGACGTCGCCGTCAATATGGGCGGGGCGATGGGCAACTTTGAACTCAACGTGTTCCGCCCGATGGTCATTCATAACTTCCTGCAATCGGTGCGCCTGCTGGCGGACGGCATGGAGAGCTTTAACCATCACTGCGCTATCGGTATTGAGCCGAACCGCGACCGCATCAGCCAGTTGCTTAACGAATCGCTGATGCTGGTGACGGCGCTCAATACGCATATCGGCTACGACAAAGCCGCCGAGATCGCCAAGAAAGCGCATAAAGAGGGACTGACGCTGAAAGCCTCCGCGCTGAAACTTGGTTATCTCAGCGAGGAGGAGTTTGACGCCTGGGTACGCCCGGAAGAGATGGTGGGCAGCATGAAGCCCTGATCAGGGCGCGAGGTAAAGATGCAGGCGGGGGATCATCATCACCAGTTCTTCCGCCTGCGGCTTATAGCGGTGCTGCACGTTTTCGGCGTCATAGTTCAGCAGTTCGCCAATATCCGGCACTGCGCCGCCGCGCGTTTCGTGACAGAGCACAATCAGCGGCGACGGGCACGCATACTGCACCTGCCGCTGGTTTTGCGCATACCAGACGCGCGCCACCGGCTGCACTTTCACCGGGCGTTTGATCTTCAGCCGCGCCTTCTGCGGGAGGGCGGCGATATCGTTGTACTCCTGCGTGAGGCGCGCGTGCCACTGCTCTTTAGTTAACCCGCCCACCGCGCGCGGCGCTTTCAGCCCGCGCTCCAGCATCGCCAGCACGTCGTCACGCGTCAGATTTTTAATAATATGTTTATTCGCCCAGCCGAAACGCAGCGTGGCGGGGTTATCCAGCACCGTGAGACGACGATACGCGTTGAGCGTAATCAGCCCAGGCAGGTAGCGGTGCACCCATTCAAAACGCTGGGTGGAGGGTAGGCCCGATTCTACGGTGATAATCTCTTCCAGCTGCGTTTTCAACGCGTTGATGTTACCCGCCAGCGCGTGCAGCGCCTCGTGCTGTGCATCATCGACGCTGAAACAGACCGCGCCAGGCAGACGTACCGCCGCCTTGCTGCTGCGCTTTTCCGACTGCTGCTGGATGAACAGGTGCGTAAAGTGACGCAGCGCCGCCTCCTGCGCCTCTTTGCCGATTTTTTGCGTCACCGAAATGGTGAGCAGCGGGTCGTGCTCTTTGCCTTTTTCCACTTCAGGCAGGCTGAACACCCGCGCTGCCAGCAGACGGCAGGCCGCGAGGCCATCTCGCATCTCCATTAATGCATGTTCTAATTCGCGAAAAGTGACGTTAAGGCGTTCAACGAGATCGTAACGGGCCATGATGTGCTCACATTAGTTACAACATACTTTATGTTTAGCACAGTTTCGCCGGGTTTGACCATAGCGAGTTAAAAGTCATGCAGGAAAATTGGCGGGCGAGGCGGGCATGGTAGTGAGATGAAAATGGTGTGGCGGGAAGAGGTTCATATGGAGGAAATGGCGGGTGCGCTGCGCTTACCCACCCTACGAGTCTTATGCGTAGTGTTTTGTAGGGCGGGTAAGCAAAGCGCACCCGCCGCGGAACAGAAGACAACGCCAATGCAGTTAACCGTAGGGCGGGTAAGCAAAGCGCACCCGCCACAGAACAGAAGATAACGCTAATGCAGTTAACCATAGGGCGGGCAAGCGCAGCGCACCCGCCATGCGCCATAACCACTACACGCCTTCTGATGGCAACACCACCGGCCAGCGAAAACGAAAATGCGCGCCGCCGAGTTCGCTTTGCGTCACGCTCACTTCACCGCTCATGGCGGTCGCAATCGAATGCACAATCGCAAGCCCCAGCCCGCACCCGCCGGTGGCGCGATCGCGGCTCGGGTCGAGACGCACGAACGGCTCAAACACCCGGCTGCGCTCATCTTCTGGTATCCCAGTTCCGTCATCTTCCACTTCAAGCGTCGCCTGCGCGCCCTCAAGCGACAGCCCGATTCGCAGCCGCTGCTCGCTGTAACGCAGCGCGTTATTCACCAGATTATCCAGCACGCGCTCCATAAGACGCATATCCAGCGCGCCATAATCGCCGTCATCCACACGCGCGACGATAAGCTCCCGCTCCGGGTGCAGCAGGCGCGCGTCGTCCACATAATCCTGCAGCCAGCGCGGCAGTTCCGGGTGCGTCAGATGAAGCTCGGTTTGCGGGCGGTCCAGCCGCGCGTAAGTCAGCAACTCCTCGATCAACGCTTCCAGCTGGCCGATATCGCGGTTCAGCGCCTGCGATTCTGTGGTACTCAGGTTATCGCTCATCTCCAGCCGGTAACGCAGGCGCACCAGCGGCGTTCGAAGCTCGTGGGCGATGCCGTCAATCAGCTGCTTTTTACTGGCAATCAGGGTGTTAATGTTATTTGCCATCTGGTTAAACGCCACGCCGAGGCGCGAGAAACTCGACGCCTTATCAAAATGGATGCGCTCATCGAGATGACCTTCGCCCAGGCGCTGCGCCGCGGTTTCCAGCCGCAGCATCTCCTGCCAGTGTGGACGTATCCAGATAAACACCGGCAGCGCCAGCGAAATCGCGATCAGCGCAATCAGGGCGATATCCAGGAGCCGCATCTGGTGCAGGAAATAGAGATAGGGCACCGGGCCAACCGCCAGCACATAGTGGCTGCGCGGAATACGCTGTATAAACGTATATTCATCGTCCAGCGCCACAATTTCACCTTCGCGCAGGCGACGGCTGTTGATGTCGTTAAGGTGATACTGATTCATCGGCTGAATACGCAGCTTAAACGACAGGTTTAAATCCAGCTCTTTGATGGTTTTGTTCCACTCATGCGGCGGGATTTCACGCAGTTCGCTGCGCATCAGGTAGAGCGAGCTTTTCATCAGATCATCGAGCGACTGCCGACCGGCACGCTCGGCGGTGAACTTATAGACCAGCCCGACCAGCATCGTCATCACCAGAAAGCAGACAAACAGCAGCAAATAGAACTGTATAAAGAGTTTTTTCATGAAAATCTCTCACGCCCGCGGCGCGGTTACTGGATAGCCGAAGTGGTACGCGGAAAGTGCGCGGCCAGATGATCGATAAACGCTCTGACCGCGGGCGGCAGACCGCGACGCGTGGTAAACACCAGATGCACAATTCCGCGCTGGCCCTGCCAGCCGCGATAAACATGCACCAGCTCGCCGGTTTTCAGCGCTTTCGCGCAGACATGGTCAGGCAGCAGCGCAATCCCCAGCCCCGCGATAGCGGCCATGCGGACAGCCGTAAAATCGCTACAGCTGAACCGCGGCTGATGGCGAATAAGACAGCGCTTGCCCTGTTCATGTTCCAGTGCCCAGCTGATTTCGCCGGGCTCGTCGCTGGTGCCAAGCGTCGGATGGCAGGCGAGGGTATCAATAGCCCCGTTAAGTTTACTGGCAAGCTGCGGGCTCGCGACCAGGATGCGGTTTGACGTGCCCAGTGTGCGCAAAATCAACTCGGCGTCGCTGGTCAGTTCGGTGCGCACCCGCAGCGCCACATCCACGCGCTCTTCGATTAAATCGACAGGGCGGTCAATGGCGATAATTTGCAAATTCACCTGCGGGTAGCGGTGCATAAACGCAGGCAGCATGGCCTGGATAATTTCGACCATACCCGTCGGACAACTAAAACGCACCATGCCCTGCGGCTCCTTGCGCGCCTGGGCAATCACCGCCTGCGCTTTTTCCGCCTCCAGCAGCATCGCGCGGCACTGGTCATAAAACGCCTGGCCGATATCGGTGACGCGAAAACGGCGGCTGGAGCGCTCAATGAGCCGCACGCCGAGCTGCGCCTCAAGCCCGGCCACGCGGCGGCTGAGCTTCGATTTTGGCTGTTTCAGCGCCCGGCTGGCGGCAGCGAAACCGCCGTGGCTCACCACTTCGGCATAGTAAAAATAGTCGTTTAGATCGTGTTGCATTATCGTTCCTCAGACAGAACGCAGGGTGCCATTTTGTCCTGGTACACAGCCCGATGGGAAGCGCTTATTCTCAGCCCATGACAAACAGTCACATTCATGAGGATAAAACTATGAACGCACGTTTCAGTAATAAAGTGGTTATCGTGACCGGCGGCACCAGTGGGATTGGTCTCGCCACGGCTAAAGCGTTCGCGGATGAAGGCGCGCATGTGTTCATTACCGGGCGTCGACAGGCGGCGCTGGATGCGGCATTACAACAATTAGGTGACAACGTCACCGGTGTGCGTGGCGATATGAGCCAGCTTGCGGATATCGATCGTCTGTATGAAGCGGTGCAGCAGCGCCACAGTCATATCGATGTGCTCTTCGCCAACGCAGGCGGCGGGGAGCTTGCCCCTCTCGGCGCGATTTCCGAAGCGCATTATCACGATACCTTCGACACCAACGTCAAAGGCGTACTGTTTACGGTGCAGAAGGCGCTGCCGCTGCTGCGTGACGGTGCCGCTGTGGTGCTGAACGCCTCTACCGCCGGCTCCAGCGGCACGCCCGCCTTCAGCGTCTATGCCGCGAGCAAAGCCGCGGTACGCAGCTTTGCGCGCAACTGGATCCTCGATTTAAAAGACCGTCATATTCGCGTCAACGCCATCAGCCCCGGGCCGGTCAACACGGCAGGGCTCAATGAACTCTTTGGCGGAGGCGAGCAGGCGGAAGACGTTAAAAACGAACTCACCACGCAGATCCCGCTCGGGCGCGTCGGCAAACCGGAGGAGATAGCTAACGCGGTGCTTTTCCTGGCGTCTGACGAGGCGAGCTTTGTGAATGGCGTCGAGCTGTTTGTTGATGGCGGGATGGTGCAGATATAAGCGTCAGCGCCGCGCGGGAAGCGCGGCGCGTTGCGTTACGCCTCGCTTTCCCAGGCGTGCGGCGCAAACAGATACCCTTTGTTGCGCACCGTCTTGATGCGATAAGGCTCGGTCGCGCTGTCGTTGAGCTTTTTGCGCAGTCTTGAAATCGCCACGTCCACGCTGCGATCCAGCCCGTCATACGTCACGCCGCGCAGGTTTTTTAACAGCGCGTCGCGATCCATAATCTGCCCGGCGTGGGTCGCAAGCTCCCAGAGTAAGTCAAAATCCGCGGTTGAGAGCGCAATCTGCTCACCCAGCAGCGTGACCTGGCGGTTGAGCGGGTCGATGCACAGCGTGCCGAAACGCAGCGCCTTGTGCGGTTGCCGCGTCGGCGCGTTCTCCGCTGCGGTCACGGGCGCGGCAGCCATATGCTGGCGAAGATGCAGTCGCAGGCGCGCCAGCAGTACCGCGGGCGGCGTGGTTTTGAGAATGTAATCGCTGGCACCCATTTCAAGCGACAGAATATGATTCATATCGCTGTCGAGTGAGGTCAACAGCACCACCGGCCCCTGCCAGCGGGCGCGCAAATCGCGGCACAGCGTCATGCCGTCTTTACCTGGCAGCATAATATCCAGCAGCACCAGATCCGGGTTCTCGCGCTCAATGACCGCCTCAGCGCGATCGCCGCGGCTTTCGACAATCACATCAATATCATGGCGGCCCAGATAGGCGGCGATAAGCTCGCCGACTTCCGGGTCATCTTCAACAAAAACGATCTTGCTCATAGGCTTCTGCGTTGCGGTAAAAACACCAGGATACACCGGGCAGACGCAACGCGCCAGCAACGGCAGCTCAACCGATTAACGCAACGGGCGGCCGCCGTTCACCGGATAGCTGTGGCCCGTCACATAGCGGCTGGTGAGGAGATAATCCACCAGGTCGATAATCTCTTTTTCGCCGGGCGCGATTTTCATCAGCGATTTATTCAGCGCCTTCTGCCGGTATTCCGGGTCGTCATGTTCGTTAAAGAGGATTTGCGACGGGGCGATGGCGTTAACTTTGACCTCCGGCGCAAGCTTGCGGGCAAACGAACGGGTGAGATTATCGAGCGCCAGCTTTGCTGGCGGCATAGGCGATATACTTCGCGCTGCCGCGCTCCACGACATAATCGGTAAAGTGAATAATATCGCAGGCGGCGTGGCCTTGGCCGCGCATCAGCGGCTCCAGGGCAAAGTTCAGGAGATAGGGCGCGTGAACGTGAATTTGCAGCATGGCGTTCAGCACCTCAGCGGGCGGCACAGGCGGACTTTCATCCTGCCAGGTGCTGGCGTTATGCAACAGCGCGCGAATATGCGTGGTGCGCGCTTTTACGGCGTCGGCAAACGCCAGAATGCCCTCGTCATGGCAGAAATCGGCTTCGATGCACACCGCGCCTGCCTCTTCCAGCACGTCAATCGCCGGGTAACGGGTGCGGTAACTGACAATCACATCATGATGCTGCGCCAGGAAATGGTGCGCCAGCGCAAGGCCGATACGGCGGCCCGCGCCGGTGATAACAATGGGTTTATCCAGTTTTTTCACCACAACTCTCCTTAAGCGTTAGCGGCAGGAGATTAGCGCACCAGCATCCAGGTCGCCGGCAGCGCGGCAATCAGCAACAGGCCGATGACGATTTTCTCCTGACCTTTCAGCGCCACGTTATCCACATGGGTACGGCGCGCATAGAGGAAAAACACCACCCCAGGCGCGTACAGCACAACGGAAAGCAGCAGATGCATCGGGCCTGAGGCATACAGCAACCATAGGCCATAAATGCACGCCCCGACAGCAATCGCCTGATGTAAAGGACGCTTTGCGATTTTGAGCAGGTAAGCGCCGACCAGGAAATAGGGCACCAGAATCATCTCGGAGGCGATGGTCAGCAGGGTGTTGTAATCCGAGTCGGTCGCCCAGATAAGCACCAGACAGATTTGCACGCTGGCGTTTGTCAGCCACAGCGAGGCCGACGGCGCGTTACGCGCATTCTGGCGGGCGAAGAGGCGCGGGAACGCTTTATACTGCGCGGCCAGCAGCGGCACTTCGGCTGCCATAATGGTCCAGCTCAGGTACGCGCCGCACACCGAGACAATCAGCCCGGCGGCGATGATCACTTCGCCCCACGGTCCCATCATTTTCACCATCAGGCCCGCCATTGACGGGTTACGCATCTGCGCCAGTTCCGGGCGTGCCAGCACGCCGAGCGACAGTAGTGTGACCAGCAGATAGACCGCGAGCGCCGCGAGCACGGCGAGAAGCGTAGCCAGGCCGACATCTTTTTTCTGCCGCGCGCGGGCCGAGACGACCACCGCGCCTTCAACGCCGATAAACACCCACAGCGTAATCAGCATGGTGTTTTTCACCTGCTCCCAGACGGGTACGCCGAGATCGACGCCGGTGAAATCCAGCGTAAAGGTCGGCAGGCGGAACGCGATGATGGCCAGCACCACAAACAGGCCGAGCGGCAGGAGTTTGGCGAGCGTCGCCGCGAGATTAATGCTCGCGGCGGTCTGCACGCCGCGCAGCACCAGAAAATGCACCACCCACAGCAGTACCGACGCGCCAACGATCGCCTGCCAGGTGTTGCCGTCGCCGAAAAGGCGCAGCTGCGGCGTGTCGGTAAAGAAGCTCAGCGCGGAGAAGACGATAACCAGATACGAGACGTTAGCGATGACGGCGCACAGCCAGTAGCCCCAGGCGGAACAGAAGCCAATCAGTTCACCGAACCCTTCGCGGGCGTAGGTAAAAATGCCGCCGTCAAGGTCGGGGCGCAGGCGCGTTAAAAACAGCATCGCCAGCGCTAAAAGCAGGATCCCGGCACCGGTAATTCCCCAGCCAATCAGCAACGCCGCGGGGCTCGCCACCTCGGCCATATTCTGCGGCAGACTAAAAACCCCGGCACCCAGCATGGAACTTAAAACAAGCGCGGTTAACGCGGCGAGGCCCAGCTTCTTTTCCATAGACAACCTGTTTAGCAAAAGGAAAGATCCAGAATAATTATTGTGCCAGAGCGCATAAAAATGGTGGATCGCACTAAGGCGCGGGATTTTACGGAGTGCGAAGCTCGCTTGCAATGCGGCGTACACAAAATGTAGCGGAAAAACAAAAAAAGCGGCCGTAGCCGCTTTGTTTTGAGAATCTGTCTTACTTGTAGAGGTCGGCGCTGATGGTCATGTTGCCGCCGCGCTCTTCCCACTGACGGGTGATGTGATAGTACTTAGCCCCTTTCTTCGCGGCACGTTTCGCCACGTTGTAAGAGATATCGGTCATACTGCTGTAGTGGCCGGTAAACTTCACGCTGTCGAAAGGCACCATCTGAGCGGCGGTGATTTTGTTTACTTCTTCCACTTTAGTTCCGTCCGGCAGGGTGACAGTGTAACGTCCGCCTTTCGATTCCTGGGTTTCAAAGAAACGGCCAACATCACTGCTTGGTGAGGCGGTCGTGGCGACACCCGGAATTTCCACTTTTTTGGCTTCTTCGCCGCCTTTGGCGAGCGCCGCGCGGCCAGCTTCGGAATCTGCCGGGATAGCGTCAGGGCTTTGCAGTACGCGTTTTTTAGCATCGGCTTTATAGATAAACGCGGTAATACGCTGGTTGCCGCCCTGGTTGGTGTCGACCTGGCGCACGATCCAGAAAGAGGCCGCGCCTTTGGCTTTCGCCGCTTTGGTGATGGCGTCGTTCACTTCCGGCTGGCTGCGATAGAAGCCCTGCACGGTCACGGTGTCATACGGCTCAAGCGCGATAGCCTGATCTTTTGGCAGCTCAACCACACCGTTAATAACGCGGTTTTTCGGCGCATCGGCTTTCGGCGCGTTTTCACGGTAGACATCAGCCACCACGCGCCAGTTGCCGCTGTTGCCGGTGTCGCTGGTGTCCTGAATGTAATATGACGCCGCGCCCATAGCGTCCGCGCGACGAGAAACGGCAGTTGCCGCTTCGTTAATGGCGTTGAAACGGCCCGTAATCACAATACGGTCAAATGGTTTCAGCGCCGCGGCTTGTTCCGGCGTTAACTCTGTCGCCGCCTGAGCTGACAGAGAGGCCGCGGAAAAGAGGGCGGTCGCCAGAAGGGTATGCTTGAGCTTCATAAAAATAGTCCTTCGCCTTGCGCAAAACAGGTACTGATACAGCCTGTGTGAAATGGTTAGTCGTTGATTATTGCATTGAAAGGTGCCGGATGTCTGCGCCATTTTTCACACCTTATGCTACCGCTCGTGGATTAAAAATAACTTCAGGTTATGAATGGTGAAAATCCTCCTCTGACCATTAAAATTGATAAAGCTTATGACTTTTTAAGTTAAATCCTTGTTAAATCAGCCTGCTTCTGTGGCGCAGAATCGTTTTTTCTGCCTCTTAAAGCGCGTAAACGTAGCGGCTGAACGCGGTTTTTAAGCAAAAATCCCTGTCAGACCGCAACGACGCTACACTTTCACCCATTAACCGTTAAATAGTTGTCCCGGACGGTGGATCGAAGGCGTGTAATTCAGTAGGTTATAGAAAGTTTGTGACAACGATATGGATGGCGAACACCACGGCACCGCGCTTTTTCGCCGGGCGTTTTCGTCTGCTAAGCGAGTGACAGACCATCTTAAAAATCGATGGAAGGGAATACTATGCGTATTGGTGTACCAAAAGAGCGGGTCGCGCTGGAAACCCGCGTCGCGGCGACCCCAAAAACGGTGGAACAGCTGCTGAAGCTCGGTTTCAGCGTCGCGGTGGAGCGCGATGCCGGCAAACTGGCGAGTTTCGATGACGAGGCGTTTATCGCCGCTGGCGCAAGCGTGGTGGATACTACGGAGGTCTGGGAATCGGATGTCATTCTTAAGGTCAACGCGCCGCAGGACAATGAAATCGAGCGGCTGCGTCCCGGCACGACGCTGATTAGCTTTATCTGGCCTGCCCAGAACCCGCAACTGCTGGAAAAACTGGCCGCGAAAAACGTCACCGTGATGGCGATGGATTCCGTACCGCGCATCTCCCGCGCGCAGTCTCTGGATGCCTTAAGCTCGATGGCGAACATCGCCGGTTACCGCGCGATTGTCGAAGCCGCCCATGAGTTTGGCCGCTTCTTTACCGGGCAGATCACCGCCGCCGGTAAAGTGCCGCCTGCGAAAGTCATGGTGATTGGCGCAGGCGTCGCGGGCCTCGCCGCTATCGGTGCCGCCAATAGCCTCGGCGCTATCGTGCGCGCGTTTGACACCCGCCCGGAAGTAAAAGAGCAGGTGCAGAGTATGGGCGCCGAGTTCCTGGAGCTGGATTTTAAAGAAGAAGCGGGCAGCGGCGACGGCTACGCCAAAGTGATGTCCGAGGCTTTCATCAAAGCGGAAATGGCGCTGTTCGCCGCGCAGGCGAAAGAAGTGGATATCATCGTCACCACGGCGCTGATCCCGGGCAAACCGGCACCGAAGCTCATTACCCGTGAAATGGTCGACTCCATGCAGCCGGGCAGCGTGATTGTCGATCTCGCGGCGCAAAACGGCGGCAACTGTGAATACACCGTGCCGAATGAGATTTTCGTTACTCCCAACGGCGTGAAAGTGATTGGTTATACCGATCTGCCGGGCCGCCTGCCGACGCAGTCGTCACAGCTCTACGGCACCAACCTGGTTAACCTTCTGAAGTTGCTGTGCAAGGAGAAAGACGGCGCGGTGACCGTTGATTTCGATGATGTTGTGGTGCGCGGCGTGACGGTGATCCGCGAAGGGGAAGTCACCTGGCCTGCGCCGCCGATTCAGGTTTCCGCGCAGCCGCAGGCCGCTGCCAGCGCAAAACCGCAGGCCGCGCCGGTCGAACCGCCGGCACCTGCTTCGCCATGGCGTAAATATGCGCTGATTGCGCTCGCCATTATTCTGTTCGGCTGGCTGGCGAATGTCGCCCCGAAAGAGTTCCTCGGCCACTTCACCGTCTTCGCACTCGCCTGCGTGGTCGGCTATTACGTCGTCTGGAACGTCTCCCATGCGCTGCATACGCCACTGATGTCGGTAACGAATGCAATTTCAGGGATTATCGTCGTCGGCGCGCTGTTGCAGATTGGCGATGGCGGCTGGATTAGCTTCTTCAGCTTTATCGCTATCCTCATCGCCAGCATCAATATTTTTGGTGGTTTCACCGTCACTCAGCGCATGCTGAAAATGTTCCGGAAGAACTAAGGGGTAAGTTATGTCTGGAGGATTAGTTACGGCTGCGTACATCGTCGCCGCAATTCTCTTTATTTTCAGCCTGGCGGGGCTTTCAAAGCACGAGACGTCACGGCAGGGCAACCTGTTCGGCATCGCGGGGATGGCGATTGCGCTGATCGCCACCATTTTTGGGCCATACGCCAGTAACGTGGGCTGGATAATCATCGCGATGGCGATCGGTGGGGCTATCGGTATTCGCCTTGCTAAACGTGTCGAAATGACCGAAATGCCGGAGCTGGTCGCTATTCTGCACAGCTTTGTCGGCCTCGCGGCGGTGCTGGTGGGCTTTAACAGCTACCTGCACCATGAGCCGGGCCTCGCGCCGGTGCTGGTCAATATTCATCTGACCGAAGTTTTCCTCGGCATTTTCATCGGTGCGGTAACGTTCACCGGCTCGGTGGTGGCGTTTGGCAAGCTGCGCGGCAAGATCTCCTCTAAACCGCTGATGCTGCCGAACCGCCACAAGCTGAACCTGGCGGCGCTGGTGGTCTCCTTCATTCTGCTGCTGATTTTCGTGCAGACAGAGAGCGCCGGCACGCAGGGCTTTGCGCTGTTTGTCATGACGATTATCGCGCTGGCGTTTGGCTGGCATCTTGTGGCGTCTATTGGCGGCGCGGATATGCCGGTGGTGGTTTCCATGCTGAACTCCTACTCCGGCTGGGCAGCTGCGGCGGCGGGCTTTATGCTGAGTAACGATCTGCTGATCGTTACCGGCGCGCTGGTGGGCTCGTCGGGTGCGATTCTCTCGTACATCATGTGTAAGGCGATGAACCGCTCTTTTATCAGCGTGATTGCCGGAGGCTTCGGCACCGACGGATCTTCCACCGGTGAGAGCGACGAAGTGGGCGAGCACCGCGAAATCACGGCGGAAGAGACGGCAGAAATGCTGAAAAACTCAACGTCCGTCATCATCACGCCGGGCTATGGTATGGCGGTGGCGCAGGCGCAGTATCCGGTGGCGGAAATCACCGAGAAACTGCGCGCGCGCGGCATCAAGGTGCGTTTCGGTATTCACCCGGTGGCGGGGCGTCTGCCAGGCCATATGAACGTGCTGCTGGCCGAGGCGAAAGTGCCTTATGACATCGTGCTGGAGATGGATGAGATCAACGACGATTTCAGCGATACCGACACGGTGCTGGTGATTGGCGCGAACGACACCGTCAACCCGGCGGCGCAGGACGATCCAAAAAGCCCCATCGCCGGTATGCCGGTGCTGGAAGTGTGGAAGGCGCAGAACGTGGTGGTCTTCAAACGCTCTATGAACACCGGTTATGCCGGCGTGCAGAATCCGCTGTTCTTTAAAGAGAACACGCAGATGCTGTTTGGCGATGCCAAAGCGAGCGTCGACGCCATTCTGAAAGCGCTGTAATTCGCGTGTATCTCTAAAGCCGCCAGCCCGCTGGCGGTTTTTTTTCGCCTGTCGCATGCGTTGCGGCAATAAAAAACCCGCCGGGCGGCGGGTTTTCTTCTGGCAAGATGAGACCTCAGTCGTCATCGTCCTCTTCATCATCCAGCTCCACGGTGCTCTGGAAATCGTCCGGCTTAATCACCAGCAGATCGCAGCGCAGATGATCAATCACCTGCTCGGCAGTGTTGCCGAGAAACGCCGCAGAAATCCCGGTGCGCCCGATGGTGCCTAGCACCACAATCCCGGCCTGTAAATGCTCAGCCAAATCCGGGATGACTTCTTCCGGCAGCCCTTTTTCAACATGCGTGACGCGCTCGCCGATGCCGAATTTCTGACGCAGGGCTTTCATCGCCAGCAGATGCTGGCCGCGAATGGCGTCGTTGTAAACGCTCGGGTCAAAATCGGGGAGTTCGATGGCGATGTTAATCGGCGTTGCCGGGTAGGCACCCACCAGATGCACTTCGGTATGATTAACCTGCTCGGCCAGGTGCAGCGTTTCGCGCACCAGTTTTTCGTTGAGGCCCGTGTGGTAAGGCTCTTCGCTCGCGAGATTGACCGCCACCACGGCTTTACCGCCTTCCGGCCATGGCTGGTCTTTCACCATCCAGACCGGGCAGGGGCATTTACGCAGCAGGTGCCAGTCGGTCGGCGTGAAAATCACCGATTCCAGACGGTCGTGCTGGTGCGCCATTTTCAGCAGCAGATCGTGACCGCCGCTGATCACTTCCTGAATGATGGCTTCGAAGGGGCGGTTATGCCAGACCACTTTAATATCAATGGGCACGCCCGCTTCTAAATAATATTTCGCCTGCTCGCGTATCCACGCGGTGCGCTGGCTGATGACGCCTTGGCGCATGGCGGTGCGCTCATCCGGGGAGAGCAGGGTGGTCATTTCGTAAGAAAAGTCATAAATCGGCAGAAAGGCTTTGATACGCCCGCCGATTCGCTGATGTAGATAAACTGCTCGCCGTAAAGCCGGTTGGTCATCCTGATTGGGGTCGATGGCCACCAGCATGTTTTGATACCTTGCCATACAGGGTCTCCTTACAACTGCTTACCCACAGTTTGTCATTTAAGAGTAACCCATATGGTGTGAATGAAACAGGAGAGAATTCCCAGCCGGATCAATAAATCACGAAAATTTAACGATCCGGCGGGAGAGGAAAAATTTATGCCACGTTGCGGGATTGTCCGGCCAGTTCTGCCAGGATTTCATGGTTTTCGATAGTGATATATTTGCCTTTTACCGCCAGCATGCCGCTCTTCTGGAAACGACCGAGCAGACGACTGATGGTTTCCACGGTCAGACCGAGATAGTTGCCGATATCGCCACGGGTCATCGTCAGGCGGAATTCGCGCGGTGAGAAACCACGTTCGGCGAAACGGCGCGACAGGTTATAGATAAAGGCCGCGAGGCGCTCCTCGGCGTTCTTTTTCGACAGCAACAGGATCATATCCTGGTCGCCTTTGATCTCGCCGCTCATCAGACGCATCATCTGCTGGCGCAGGCTCGGCATTTTGCCGGAGAGATCGTCTAACGTCTCGAACGGGATTTCGCAGACCATAGAGGTTTCCAGCGCCTGAGCGAAGCTTGGGTGATGCGCGGTGCCAATAGCATCAAAACCCACCAGATCGCCTGCCAGGTGAAAGCCGGTGATCTGCTCGTCGCCCTGTTCGGTGATGGTGTAGCTCTTAATCGTGCCGGAGCGGATGGCGTACAGCGATTTTAATTCATCGCCCGCTTTAAAGAGCGTTTGCCCTTTCTGGATGGGCTTTTTGCGCTCGATAATATTATCGAGCTGATCAAGCTCATGCTCATTCAGGGTAAAAGGGATACACAACTGGCTGATACTGCAATCCTGGCAATGGATGGCACAACCGCCAGACTGAATGCGTCGTATAATTCGCTTTTCCGGGATCATAAGTTCGCTCAAGCCTTAATTGATATTAGTCAATTTTAACATATTTTGACCGTACAGGTAAATCCGGCTAATGCGCAAACAAAGAAAAGATCCTGGTCTAAATCTGACGTTTACTGCCATCCATCTGAATTACGGCGTATTTAATAAATTCCAGAAAATATTATTTTACAGTGTGAATTAAATCAGCAAATAACCTTCATGACGCAATAACCACTCCTTGCGCGCCACGCCACCCGCATAGCCGGTTAATGTGCCGTTACGGCCGATAACGCGATGGCATGGCACCACAATGCTAATGGGGTTCGAGCCGTTCGCGGCACCCACCGCGCGTGCCGCGCCCGGACGTCCTAAGCGCTCTGCCATCTCGCCATAATGCATCACCTGGCCGCATGGAATGGTGCGCAGCATCTGCCAGACTTCACGCTGAAACGGCGTGCCAGCCGTGGCGGTCGGCAGTGAATCAATCACCGCGAGATCGCCTGCAAACCACGCGCGAAGCGCGTCTGAGAGCCCGCCGGGGTTGACGCAACCCACGCGACGAAAGCCCTCCTGACGATAGTGAATGGCAAGCAACTGCTCCATACGGTCGCTGTGTTCTTCCCATTCCACCGCGCGCAGGCGCGACTGTTCATCAGCGATAACCCACAGCGGGCCTAACGGCGTCTCGATTTTATCTTCCAGTAATGTCAGCATTCGCGGTCTCCTTTTGAGGCGTCAACATAGCATGGCGCTCAGTGGCTCGCCATACCGCCACAGGGGGAGCGGAGAAGGGGGAATAGCGGGCATTCCCTTGCCCGAAGCAGCCGGTAAACGGCGTGCTGATGTCATTCTGGACCGGAAAGTAAAAAACTTTTCGCTAAGCCGCCACATTTCCGGAAAAAAGAAAGCGGCCTCTTTTTTTTCTGGAAAATAAAAAAATAGAGCCTGAAGACATCATATTCAGGCCCCACAGTACACACAGCAGCGCGTCCAGGCTTTGTTACCGCGATTATTATTCCTTAACATGCGGATAAAGAATTTATAGCAACTGAAACGCATATTGTCACAGCGAAGGGGTGATTTCATTCACATATATTTAACACCAACGATTAGCGAAACTGAATAATGTGATCCCGCCAGGCAATGTTCATCACCGCAGCGCGAAAAGCCCGCCGTATTCTTTGACGTTTATCGTCTCGCTATCCCTGGATGAAAAACCACGACAGAAAATAGTGCGCACAGCGCCACACATTGAGCCATCCTGAAAGGGAGGCTATAGTGTGCGCCCTGACGAAGTCCCGGAGGATTGACCGTGAACCCTGACGACAAATCACTCTTTCTTGACGCCATGGAAGATGTCAAACCCCTGAAAAACGCCAACGTCGCGCCGTGCCTGAAACCGAAAGCGCCGCGTCTCGTGCCGCGAGTCGACACCTTACAACTCGACAACCCGCTGACCACCGGTTTTCTGGATCTCATCCCGCGCGATGAGCCGCTGGAGTTTCGCCGCGAGGGGCTCCAGCAGGGCGTGCTGGATAAACTGCGGCTCGGTAAATATCCCCAGCAGGCGAGCCTCAACCTCCTGCGCCAGCCGGTGGAGCAGTGCCGCCAGAGGCTCTTTGCGTTCATCCACCAGGCGAAACGCGACGGGTTGCGTAATCTGCTTATCATCCACGGCAAGGGCCGTGAAGATAACTCCCACGCCAATGTCATTCGCAGCTATCTGGCGCGCTGGCTGACCGAGCTTGATGACGTGCAGGCGTTTTGCACCGCGCTCGCCCACCACGGCGGCGGTGGAGCCTGCTATGTGGCGCTGAAAAAATCCGCTGAGGCGAAGCAGGAGAACTGGGAGCGCCACGCCAAACGCAGCCGCTAATCCGCACCGGGCGAAGTCGCCCGGTTGCTCTTCATCACACCTTCCACCTGCCGCGCTGCGGTTTCCGCTATCTTTAAACAGCGACGCATCGCTGTACCCTGAAGGTTTCATATGAAAATGATTAGGCCTTTACTCATATGGAATCTGCATGAAACAGTGATAGCATGAGCCGCTTATGTGGTAATGACTCAATGAGGCAGTATGAAAATTCAGCTCATCGCAGTAGATATGGACGGCACCTTTCTTAACGATAACAAACAGTACGATAAAGAAAGGTTTACAACGCAGTATGCGGCGCTGAAGCAGCAAGGCATTAAATTCGTGGTGGCGAGCGGTAACCAGTATTACCAGCTCATCTCGTTCTTCCCGGAGATCAAAGACGAGATAGCGTTTGTCGCCGAAAACGGCGCGCTGGTCTATGACCACGGCGAGCGCATTCATCACGGCGAGTTGACCCGCGAGCAGTATCACCAGGTGGTGAAAACGCTCTCGGAACAGGGCGATTTCAACTATGTGGTCTGCGGGCTTGCGAGCGCGTATTACCAGGCGGGCGCGCCGGAGGCGTTCATCAGCCTGATGTCAAAGCACTATCACCGCCTGAAGCCGGTGGAGAACCTGCTCGATATCGACGACGTCATTTTCAAATTCTCGCTTAACCTGCCGGATGACCAGATCCCGGCGCTGATTGAGAACCTGCATAACGAGCTGGAAGGCGTCGTTAAGCCGGTCACCAGCGGCTACGGTTTTGTGGATCTGATTATCCCCGGATCGCACAAAGCGAGCGGCCTGGAGCGCCTGATGGCGCGCTGGAACATCACGCCGGAGGCCTGCGTGGCGGTGGGCGACAGCGCCAATGACCTCGAAATGCTGCGTCTGGTGAAGTATTCCTTTGCGATGGATAACGCGGCGGCCGAAGTGAAAGAGACCGCGCGTTATGCGACCGGCTCCAACAACCAGAGCGGCGCGCTGCAGGTGATTGACGCTGTGCTGAACCACCACAGCCCGTTTAACGCGCCGTAGCCGGGCACTCACGCGCCCGGCGGCAGATCAGGCAGGAATAAAAGGCTCGCCGAGCGTCAGCATCAGCCGGTTGGCCCAGGCGAAAAACGCGGTGGCCTGCACCAGATCCAACAGTTCCAGGTCGGTCAACGCCTGCTCACGCAGCGCGGCCACGTGCGCAGCACCTGCCGTGGCGGGGGTGGCCGACAGCGCCGCGCTGAAATCGATAATCGCCTGCCAGCGCGCCGACTGTCCGGCGCTCAGGCTCCCGCCCGGCGCCACCTCCAGCAAGCGCTGCACCGCATCATTATCTTTTGAGAGCTGGCTTGCCTTACGGGCATGGACCGAGGCGCAGTAAATGCAGCCATTCACTTTGCTCGCGACCGTCGCCGCCAGCTCGCGCTCCGCCCGCGACAGCCCGCCTGGGGTGTAGAAAATCCCTTTGTCCGTCAGCGTTCGCGCCTCCAGCACGGGCAGGTTACGCGCCAGCAGGCGGAAATAGCCGGAATCCTGATGCCCGAATCGGCGCAGCGTCTCCTGCTCATCCGGGCTGAAGGCGGCGAACGGTTTCGGTGCAAGCCACGGCTCCCAGTCCAGCTCATCCTGCGTGAAGGCGGTCGGGGCAGGCTGTCCACTGTGCGTGGTGGGCGCGGTATGCCAGCGGCCCGCGGGCGGAATGGCGGTTTCGCCCGCCACGCGCCCGCCGTTAATCAACCGGTAGCCGCGCAGCAGTCGGCTCTCAAAACTGACGAACGCCACCACCTGCGCGAGCGTCACAATGGCTTCTTCGCTGAATCCGGCTTCCGTCAGCGCCGCGATTTCCTGCGCGGTCGTCTGCACCGGATGAAACGTGAGGATCTCCGCATGGCCGAGCGCGACGGAGAGACGCGCGGGCGGTGCCGGTTCGTCTTGCAGCAACGCCGAATAGTGCGCAGACAGCGCCTCATCCTCATGCCAGCGCGCCACCTCGCGGGCGAGATGCAGGCGCTCGGCACGGGTGAGATCGCTTGCGCCGTTAAACAGCGCCTCGCGGCTGCGGGCAATATTTAACGTGGCGGCGTCGCGGGTGCCGCGCGCCAGCGCCAGCGGGGAGCCGGGGGCGATATCCGCCAGGGTATCGAGAAGATCGGGCGAGCGGGTCATAAGGTTTCCTTGATCGGGTTAGGGGTGGAGACATCAAACGGGACGGCCTGTTTCCAGCCAAGCGCGGGGGCCACCTGCTGCGCCAGCAGTGAGATGGAGCGCAAGATAAACGGGTGCGGCGGATCGATGGAATGCACCTGGAACGACAGATCGGTGGCGCGTGCGAGCGCCGTATCGCGCGACAGCGTGGCGAGCGTTTCCCGCGGCGTGCCGAGATGCACATCGAACGCGGCGATATAATCTTCCAGCGTCTCGCCCGTAAGCCGGTGGCCCTGCGCGCGGAACTGGGCGGCCTGGGCCGCCAGCCCGGTTTGCGCGAAGCGGCGGGCGTCGTCACTGTTATCCGTCACAAACGCGGTGCGCGAGGCCATAATGCGCGGCGCAACGCCTGCGGGCAGCGCATCGAGATAAGCGTCGATAATCGGGTTTTGCAGCGCGTCCAGCGGCATATCCGGCTCGCCCGCCGGGCGCGGCTGGGTGCGTGACAACATCAGGCCGTCACCGGCGCGTCCGGCACGCGCGCCGCCATCCACTGAAAACGTCGCCTGCCAGAGCCGCAGGCGCAACCCGCGCGCCGCCGGGTAGAGATGATTATCGGTGCCCGCCAGCGGCTCATCGTTCAGCGCCGCGCGCAGCAGCGCCAGATGACGCCCATACGCCTCGCCACGTTCTTCGCTTTGCAGCCCGAACGGCGGGAACGAGGAGGGCGTGCCGCCGGAGCCCAGCCCCAGCTCCACGCGCCCGTCACTGAGCAGATCCAGCACGGCGGCGTCTTCCGCCACGCGCAGCGGCGATTCCATCGGCAGCGTAATGATCCCTGTACCGAGCCGGATGCGCCGGGTCTGCGCCGCCACGTGCGCTAAAAACAGCAGCGGCGAGGGCAGCCCGCCTTCCGCTTCATGAAAGTGATGCTGCGCCACCCAGGCGGTGTCAAAACCGCTGCGCTCGGCGTGCAGGATCTGCTCGGTGGCGAGGCGGTAGCGCTCGGCCGCGCTGACGCGGTCCAGCAGGCGGGTGAAAAAACCTAAGCGTTTTTGGGTCATGCGACATCCTTATTCAACGGGCGGGGGGCCGGAATGGCGTTAAGCAACTGGCGCGTGTAGTCGTTTTGCGGCGCGCGGAAGACCGTGGCGACATCGCCATGCTCCACAAGCTTTCCGGCGCGCAGCACCGAGACCTGATGCGCGAAGCGGCGCACGGTCGCCAGATCGTGAGAGATAAACAGGTAGGTGAGGCCAAGCTCATCCTGCAGGGTTTCAAGCAGCGACAGGATCTGCGCCTGCACGGTGACATCCAGCGCTGACGTCGCCTCATCAAGAATGACGATTTGCGGGCCGGGGATGAGCGCCCGCGCAATCGCGACGCGCTGACGCTGGCCGCCGGAGAGCTGATGCGGCTTATGCGCCAGCAGCGCAGGGGCCAGCGCCACGCGCTCGGCCATGTCATAAACCTTCTCGCGCCGCTCGGCGCGGGAGAGGCGGGTAAAGTTGCGAAGCGGCTCCTCAATGATGGAAAAAAGACTCTGGCGCGGGTCGAGGGACGAGAACGGGTTCTGCCACACCATCTGAATCGTCTGGCGCAGCGGGCGTCGCGCCTCGCGGCTGAGCGTGGCGTAATCGTTACCATCAATCGTCACCGTGCCGCTGACCGGTGTCTGAAAGCCGAGCAAAATGCGCGCCAGCGTGGTTTTGCCGCTGCCGGATTCGCCCACCAGCGCATGGGTCATGCCGCGCTCCAGCGTCAGGTTTACCGCGTCCAGCGCGGTCAGCGTATGGCCGCCGCCGAGCGTAAAACGCTGCGTCAGCGCGCGGATCTCCGCAGCCGGTGGGCCATTTCGCGCCGGGCGCGTCCGAAAACCGTCGGCGAACGCCGGGGCGTCGGCAAAGAGCTGCCGGGTATAGGCCGCGCGCGGCGCGTGGGTAATTTGCGCGGCACTCCCAATTTCCTGGATCTCGCCATGACGAAACACCAGCAGCCGGTCGGCGCGCGAGGCGGCGAGCGCCAGATCGTGCGTGATAAACAGCACGGCGGTACCGGCGTCGCGACGCAGTTCATCCAGCAGATCGAGAATGCGCGCCTGCACCGTCACATCCAGCGCGCTGGTGGGCTCATCGGCGATGATAAGCGCAGGCTTCAGCGCCAGCGCAATGGCGATCAGCACCCGCTGTTTCATACCGCCGGAGAGCTGGTGCGGATACTGCCTCGCCCGCAGCGCCGGTTCGCTCAGGCCGACACGCGCAAGCAGCGCCACCACTTCCGCGTCACGCGCGCGACGGCTAAGCCCGGTGTGAAGCGCTAACACCTCCGCGACCTGATCGCCGATGGTTTTCACCGGGTTCAGCGAACTGCCGGGATCCTGCGGCACCAGGCTGATAACTTTGCCGCGCAGCGCGTTCATCCGCCGCTCGCTTGCGTGGGTTATCGTTTCGCCGTTCAGGCGGATATCCCCGCCCAGCCAGACGCCGTTTTCGCCCGCAAGCCCGATAATCGTCTGCGCGAGCGTCGTCTTGCCGGAGCCGGATTCGCCGACAATCGCCAGCACTTCGCCGGGAGCGACGGAAAAAGAGACGTTATGAACCACGCGGCGCACGTCGCGCCCGTGACGCCAGCCGAGGCTCAGATTGCGCACGTCCAGTACAGGTTCGCTCATCATGCTCTCCGGGTGTAATAGTGGCTGAGGGTATTGGCGGCCAGCACCACGGCGATCGCCGCAAGGCCGGGGAAGGTGGTGAGCCACCAGGCGGTTGAGAGATAGTTGCGCCCTTCGGCAATGAGCAGCCCCCATTCCGGCGTGGGCGGCGGCGTGCCGTAACCGAGAAAGCTCAGCGTGGAAAGCGCAAGAATGGCGTTGCCAAACTGGAGCGCCGCGAAGGCCAGCACCGAGGTCAGCGAATTGGGCAGGATATGTCGCCACAGCGTGCTGAAGAACGTGCCGCCGCAGGCGATCGCCGCCTCGACATAATCGGTATGCCGCACGCGGACGACTTCGGCGCGGGCAAGACGCGCAAAGCTCGCCACCGAGGTGACGCCCACCGCCAGCGCGGCGTTCACCGTGCCAAAACCAAGCAGAATGATGACGCACAGCGCCAGCAGCAGGCCGGGGATCGCGAGCAGCACATCCACCAGCCGCATCAGCCATTGCTCTGTGCGCCCGCCCGCGGCACCGGCGACGACGCCATAGAGCGTGCCTGCGCCAAGCCCCAGCGCGACGGCCACCAGCGCGCCGCTGAGCGTATGCGACGCGCCCCAGACCAGCCGGGCGTAAAGATCGCGCCCCAGTTGATCGGTGCCGAGCCAGTGTTCGGCCCCTGGCGGCAGACGCTGCGCGCCCGGCGTGCCGGTGAGCGGATCAAATGCGGTGAAAAGGGACGGAAAGAGCGCCCACAGCGCGGCCAGCAACAGCGTAAGCCAGGCGAGCATCAGCCCTGGCGGCAGGGGCGGGCGGCGCAGAAAACGCGTGCGGCGCGCCCGGACATGCGAGAGGTCAAGTGTGGTCATCAGGCGGCCCTCCGCGACAGTGACAGCCGGGGATCGAGCAGCGGATAGAGCAGATCCACCAGCAGATTGATGAGTACAAACCCGAGCGCCACCACCACCACAATCGCCTGTAACACCGCCAGATCCTGATTATTCACCGCGTCGCGGGTCAGTTGTCCGAGCCCGTTTAAGCCAAACACGGTTTCGGTCACCAGCGCGCCGGCGATAAGTTCACCCAGCAGCAGGCCCGCGACGGTCAGCACCGGCAGCAGGGCGTTGCGCGCCACGTGACGCCACAGCACGCCGCGGTGGCTGGCGCCTTTGGCGCGCGCGACGGTGACAAACGGCTGGTGCATCACCACGTCAATATTGCGAATCAACAGTTGCGCCAGCGGGGCGCTGATGGGCACCGCAAGCGTCATCACCGGCAGTATCAGCCCCTCCCAGAAGCCCGGATTAATCACCGGGATCAGCCGCCACTGGAAAGAAAAAAGCTGAATAAGCGTAATCCCGAGCCAGAACGTCGGCACCGCGACAAACAGCGACGGCAGCGCCGCGAACGCCCGACGCAGCGCGCGCCCGTAACTCAGCGTGGAGAGCGCGGCGAGCAGGACGGCGATAACCAGCGCCAGCGTAAACCCGAGCGCGGCGAGGCGCAGCGTGGCGGGGAGGCTTTCGGCGAGCAGGGCGCTCACCGGTACGCCCGCCTGAAGGGAAAAGCCGAAATCACCACGCACCGCGCCGCCGAGGCTTTCCAGATATTGCCGCCACAGCGGCGCGTCCGCGCCGTAGGCTGTGCGCATCTGCGCTATCTGGGCAGCGTTTAACCCCAGTTCCGGGTTCTGAAACTTAATGGCGATCGCATCGCCCGGCAGCAGTTGCAGCAGCACAAACGAGACGGTAAAGCTCGCCCACAGCACCAGCAGCGCCTGACCGACGCGCGCGCCGAGATAACGCCCGTCCATCAGTGTTTCTCCAGCCAGACACCGTAAAAGCTCGGACGGCCTACCGCTTCAAACGTGAGGTTTTTCACCCACGGCGCGGCGGCGTAGACCTGCGGCTCTTCGAAAATCGGAATGATGTAGGCGTTATCAATGAGATACGCCTGCGCGTCGCCCGCTGCCGCGAGACGTTTTTGCGGGTCAACCTCCGAGGCGATGGTGGTGAGCAGCGCATTGAGTTTGTCGTCGATAAAGTTGGTTTTCTGGCTCAGGCCGCCTTTTTGCAGCAGCGCGTCGCGGTTTAACGGGTGGAACTGGCTTTTGATGACGTCCGGATCGGCGCGGCCCACTTCCACCACGTTAACCGGCGTTTTGGCCGGATTCAGGCTGTCCTGCGCTTTGGTGCCCGCGTCGCCCGCGCGCACGTTGAGCTGCACGCCCACTTGTTTCCACTGCTGCGCCACCAGTTGCAGCACCTCTTTATTCTGCGGCTGCGGCAGCGATTCATAGACGGTCAGGCTCAGCGGCTGTCCCGCTTTGGTTCGGATCCCGTTCGCGCCTTTTTGCCAGCCCGCTTCGTCCAGCAGACGGTTCGCAAGCGCGGGGTCAAAGGTCAGTCTGGCGCTTAAATCGCGATAGCCAGGCGCGCTTTTCGCCACCACAGAAGTAGCGACCGGATAGTTCGGTGAAAAGAGAGTATCGACAATCTGGCGCGCGTTGGTCGCGTGAAGCAGCGCCTGGCGCACTTTCAGGTCAGCCACCAGCGGGTTGGCGGGGCGAAAGGCGATGCTGTCATTGACGCCACGGGTCGGCGCGGCATAGATGGGGAACTGCTGATCCGCCGCCTGTTTTTCATCATACGCCTGCACCTGGCGAATGGCGTCCGCCTGGCCTGCCAGCAGCGCGCCGATGCGCACGCTGTCTTCGGGCGTCACCACAATCTTAATGCCGTCGAGATTCGCCGGGCCTTGCTGCGTGCTGTTCTGCGGCCCCCACCGGTAATCCTTGCGCGCGATAAGATTCACCTCGCGGCCCAGCGTCTCGCTTTGCACCACAAACGGGCCGGAGCCGATGATATGGCGCGCGTCGCCAAGCTCATCAAGATTGCGCGCGAGCGTACTGAGCGACACCAGCCCGGAGCCAATCGCCGAGGTGCCCTGTAAAAAACCGGGCGAGGGTTTGCTGAAATAAAACTTCACGGTCAGCGGATCGATGACTTCGCTGCGCTGATAGTTGTTAATCACCTCGGAAACCGGCAGGCGCTGCGCCTTATTGCCAATCCCGTAGGTATCAAAGTTTTTCGCCACGGCATTAGCGTCAAGTGGCGTGCCGTCAGAGAACGTCACGCCGGGGCGGATTTTAAAGGTGTATTCGGTTTTATCCGCGTTACTGCTCCAGGACTGCGCTATCCACGGCTCTATCTCCAGCGTTTTCGGGTTCTGCCAGGTGAGCTTATCGGTTATCTGGTTCAGGATGCCGCCGTTGGGGTAAAAGCCGCCTGCGGGCGGGTAGAGCGTCGTGTGCGCCTGCTGCTCCAGATAAATCAGCGTGCCGCCTTTCACCGGCGCGGCGCTGGCCGTATTGATCAGACCAAACGCGAGGCCGAGCGCCACGCCGCGCGCGGTAATGGAAAAGTGCATGGTGAATGTCCCTTATCGTCCGTTGTTATTAACTGTCTGTCGACGTTATAAAAACGCAGGGCGTCAGGGATGAGAACCAACAAAAATCGCTATCTAAATGCGGAAAATATATTTGGCCCCTCCGCGGGCGCGAAGGGGCAAAGGCGTCAGAAGAAATATTTAAAGCGCACGCGTGCGCCGTAGCGGTCTTTATCGCCTTCGTTATCGTAGTCGCTCTCTTTAAGCGAGAGCTGCGACCAGTAAGCGCCGAGATAGATATTGAAGTTGTCCATATCCATCACGTTGGTGAAACCGTAGGAGAGATGCACGGTGTGAATGTCATATTTGCCGGGGTATTTCAGCTGGCCGTCTTCTTCACCGACGCTCGACATATTGAAGTCATCAATATTGTTGTGCGCGTAGATATAACCAAGCTCCAGATGACGCCACAGCACGTTGGCCCCGGCGCTGAAGTCGGTTTCGTCATCGGCGTCCATATACGCGGTATTGATGTTAATCACCGTACCGTCGTCCGGATCGTTCTTCAGGCTGTTCCAGGTGAAGGTCGCGCCATAGCCGGTGCGGTCTGACTGATCCTGAAAACGCCCCTGGGCGTCGTTATAGCCGTAAGCGTTGCTCACCACGTTGGTTTCCATCGCCACGGCGGCGGAGAAGTGGTCGTCGCGCCACGCAACCACCGGGCGCATATAGATAACGTTCTTTTTATTCTCCAGCGCGTTGCCGTGATAGGTATCGTCGGCAAACAGCGTGGTGCCGTCTTTCACCATATTGTTCAGCTCGAAATACCAGTTGCCGTATTCGCCGCTGAACTGCACCGCGCCGCCGTTGCTGCTGCGCCCGCGGCCCTCTTTCATCATGTAGACGTAGCCGAAGCCGTCGCCGTAAATATCGTTCGCGGTGTTGCCGGAATACTGAATAAAGGTGTCCTGATTGAGCGGGAACATATCGTAGGCTTCAAAACGACCGACCTTGATTTTCCAGGCCTGCGGCTGGCCGAAGTAAAACGCCGCGTCATCAAGATTGGTGTGCCCCGACAGATCCGCGAGCGGCTGCACCGTGAAGCCTGCGAAATTGCCGTTTTTCTCGCGGTAACCATCCACGCCCAAAAGAATACGGCCGTTGACATCCCATTTTTCATGGTCGCCCGGTTTCCAGTCTTTATCGTCAGAGGTGCGCAGCGACGTAAGCTGCCCGGTGCGGCTCGCCGCATCGACGTTAAACTCCACGTCGCCGTAGAATTTCAGATCGCCCTGCGGCGTATTCACTTTCATTTCCGCCATCGCGCAGGGCGCCAGCAGGCTGAACACACAGGGCAGTACCATCATCTTTTTCATCGTGTCTCTCTTATTGTTGTCAGTTTTTGGGCATAAGGCGGCCTTACCGCCGTTCGTAAACGGCGGTGCGGGCTTCTCAGAGGTGATTCAGCGCATCACGCGCGGGGCGTACTCCTTACGCGCGGGCGACCGACAGCGTGATGCGATTCCAGGTCAGCGGCGCGAGCGTGAGCGTGTTCTCACGCAGGCTGCCGTGCGGGTAATCGATAATCTCCGGGCGCACGCGGTTCGGATCGTCGAAAGTGTTTTTCGCGTACAGATCGTCGCTGCGCAGCACGCTGTGCTCTTTCAGACGGCAGTCGCTGAAGGCGGGCAGGTTGATATCAAGCTCATAAGCGGTAGTGAAATCGCAGTTCACGGCGAAAATATAAATTTCGCCGCGCGCCTCGTTATACACCACTGACGACTGAACGCTGCGGGCGTCGCCATATTTGCTCGCAAACGTTGGCACCGGCAGCTGGTGGCGCAGCACCACGCCGTCGCTGACGCTCGCGACCATCTCAAACGGCCAGTAGAGCGTCTGGCAGAGCGCGCCTTTGCCAGGCTCGGTGAAAATCGGCGCGATGACGTTCACCAGCTGCGCCAGGCTCGCCATTTTCACCCGGTCGGCGTGGTTCAGCAGCGAGCAGAGCAGGCCACCCATCACTAGCGCGTCGAGGAACGAGTAGCGGTCTTCCAGCAGCGGCGGGGCCTCACGGAAGCGGTTCGCCGGATCTTTCATCGGCGCGTCCCACGGATCGCCGCGCAGATACCAGACGTTCCACTCGTCAAAGGAGATCATCATCTCTTTATTGCTGCGCCGCACCGCTTTGGCGTAATTGGCGGTGCTGACGATGGTTTCGATGAAATTGTCCATATTGACGAACGAGGCGAGGAAATCGGTCTCGCTGCCTTCGTTCTCGTAATACTGGTGACAGGAGATAAAATCGACGTAATCGTAGAGTTCTTCCAGCACGATACGGTCCCACTCCGGGAATGTGGTCATCGCCGAGCTGGAGCTGCCGCACGCCACCAGCTGCGCCTTAGGGTCGATACAGCGCAGGATTTTCGCGGTTTCGCGCGCCTTGTGCGCATACTCGCGGGCGTTCATTTGCCCGGTCTGCCACGGCCCGTCCATCTCATTACCAAGGCACCACAGGCGGAAGTTATACGGCTCGCGGCGGCCATGCTGAATGCGCAAATCGCTGAGCGTCGTGCCGCCGGGATGATTGCAATACTCGGCGAAATAGCCCGCCTCCTGCGGCGTGCCGGTGCCGAGGTTCACGGCGATCATCGGCTCGACGCCGGTTTTTTCGCACCAGCGCGCAAACTCATCAATGCCAAACTGGTTGGTCTCTTTACTTATCCAGGCGTAATCGAGGCGCACCGGGCGATCTTCCTTCGGGCCGATGCTGTCGCGCCAGTTAAAGCCGGAGACATAATTGCCGCCGGGGTAGCGTACCGTGGTGACGTGCAGCCCTTTGACGAGATCAATCACGTCCTTACGAAACCCGTCCTCGTCCGCGAGCGGGTGCTCCGGCTCATAGACGCCGGTATAGACCGCGCGGCCCAGATGTTCAATGAACGAGCCAAACAGGCGCGGGTCGATGGCAGAAATCACGTTCTGCGGGTCGAGCGTAAATGAAAGCGTGGTCATAACGTCTCCTTATTAACGAAGGGCGGCATCGCTGGCATATTTGCCGACGCTCAGGTCATCCTGAATTTTCTGCATCGTCTTTTTGTCGAGCTTATAAAACAGGAAAATGGTGGAGGTCAGTACGCCGCCGATGGCCGGAATAAAGGTAATCAGCATCATAATGGCCTGCTGTGTCGCGGGTGCCTGCACGGCGGCTTCAGGAACATAATGCGTGGCGGAAAGCACCAGCGCGGTAATGGCACCGCCGATGGCGAGGCTGACTTTCAGCGCGAACAGGTTGCCGGAGGCATAAATACCGGACATGCGTTTTTTGAGTTTCCATTCGCCATAATCGTCGGCATCGGCGATAAACGACCAGAATACCGGAACGGTAATCGCGCCAATCCACGCACGCAGCGTATTCAGAATAAAGATCAGCATCACATTTTGCGGGTCGACAAAATAAATCACGACGGAAATGGCGGCCGTAATAAAACCGACGGCGATATACAGTTTCACTTTACAAATATAACGGGTGACGAAACTCGTCGCGAGATTACCGAGCACGCAGGCGACCACGCCAATACTGATAAACAGCGTCGTCATGGTGTTGTCGAGATGCATTAAATATTTGGTGAAATAGATAGTCGCGCCGCCGCAGACGAACGCCGGAATACAGCCAATAAACATCCCGGCGACGACCATCAGCCACTGGTCATTTTTAAAGGCCGAGCGGAAATTACGCACGATATTTTCCTGCTTTTCGCGCTGCGGCATAATGCGCTCGCGGGTATTAAAAAAGCAGAGTAAAAACAGGCACAGGCCGATAACCGAGAACATCGCGTTGGTAATAAAAAAGCCTTTTTGCTGGTTGCCGCCGCCCAGATAATCGACCAGCGGCAGCAGCGTCAGAGAGCAGAGCAGCACGGCGCTGTTAGCCATGGTGAAGCGATAGGACTGGCAGGCCACGCGGTCTACCGGGTTCGCGGTGATCACGCTGCCAAGCGAGCAGTAAGGAATATTCACGGTGCTGTAGAGAATGGAGAGCAGCAAATAGGTGACGAAAGCGTATATCTCTTTCGCGCCGGTGCTTAAATCCGGCGTATAAAACGCAAAAATACAGATGGCGCAAAAAGGCACGCAGCCGTAGAGGATCCACGGGCGAAAACGGCCGTGGCGGGTCGGGTAACGGTCCGCCAGCGCGCCAATGACCGGATCAATAAACGCATCGAGCAGCCGCACCACTAAAAACATTGTGGCGATAAGGGCGGCGTTTAAGCCAAATATATCGGTATAAAACCAGGTTAAAAACATGGTTACCGGCCCCCAGCTCATATTGCAGGCCGCATCACCAAATCCGAAACCTAATTTCTCCCGGACCGTCAGTCGGTCCTGGGCAGGCGTCACTTTATCCAGCACTGCTGATTGCTGCACCATGATAAACCTCGTTAAATGAAATACCTGAAAGCCAGGGTGAGCATAAGGTAGCGGAGGAATACCCGGTGCGATGTGGCGCGCTTTTTATATTTTATAAATACCGCTTCCCATCCATATAAATGACAAAAAAATACATACCGCTATTTCGAATGAAAATAAGCGCGGCGAGATAATTGGTTTCTTATGGTGATTATCATTTCACGGAATAGTCGCGGAAATTTCAAATGATATATTTATTTGCCGCTGCGCTTATAGGCTTAATAATACTATGCCTATATTTACGCAGGTAATAAAACTATTTCCCGGCTTAGGATTATCCTTAGGTCGAGAAAGCAATAAAGCCAGGACTGGCAGGGAGTAATAATAAGAAAAGGTGATAGCCGGGCAACTGTGCCCGGCGGAAAATCAATGCGCGACGGCGTGGGAGAACAGGTTTATCACGAGTACGCCCGCGATAATCAGCCCCATGCCGAGCATGGCAGGCAGATCGAGCTTCTGGCCGAGAAAAATCCAGCCCACCACGCCAATCAGCACAACACCGACGCCAGACCAGATAGCGTAAATAATGCCGGTCGGAATGGTGCGCATGGTGACGCTTAAACACCAGAACGCGATGCCGTAACAGACCGCCGTTACCAGCGTCGGCACCAGACGGGTAAAGCCTTCAGAGAGCTTTAAAAAAGTCGTGCCAATCACTTCACACACAATCGCCACAGAGAGCAGCAGCCAGGTCATGATGTTACTCCGTCATTGCCAGTAGAGTTTCGATTAACGCCGCCCGATCGTCAGGCGGCACCGTGTGGTCGCCGCAGAGCGCGGCAAACCAGAATCCATCTGCCGTCATGCGGCAGAGCAGCCGACGCCGTGCCTTCTCAGGCGAGGTATGTTCGTCGTCGTCGCGCGGCAGGGCGTCCCGCAGAAAGACGCCCCAGCGTTGCTGAAGGGCCGGGTCGGCGAAAATCGCCGTCATTAGCGCGCGTTGCATGGCCTGTTCACTGTCCGGCATTTTTCTGACACAGGCATGAATATAAGCGCGGGTGGCGCGGCCGTTCGGGTTCGGATCCTGCGCCATCAGCGTCTGGATCTCTTCCAGCAGCGCCTGTTCAAGGTGGTGCATCACGCCGTCCACCAGCGCCTGGCGGGTCGGGAAGTGGTGCTGTAAACCGCCTTTGCTGATCCCGGCGCGGCGAATGACTTTTTCCTGCGTAAGGCCCGTCAGACCTTGCTCGGCGATAACCCCGGCGGCGCATTCCAGCAGCGTCTGGCGCAGCGCCTCGGGTGATTTTGAACGATGATGTGCTTTGCTCATAATAAACAATCCGTCTGGATGGATTGTTTAATCGTATCGCCTGCACAGACAACTTTCAATAAACGGAATTTAAACGCGGTGGGGGAAGAAAAAGGCCAGCGCGAAAGCTGGCCTGAAAGAAGATTAGTGGGTTTTTAACCCGGCGGCGCTCATCAGCAGGCGCAACACCATGCTGACCGCGCCGAGCGCCAGAACGCTCGCGGACCAGATGACCACCAGCCACAGCAGCTTTTTCCAGCGCGGCGAATCGTGATGTTCCATCAGTGATAGCCCTCCCCATGCTGAACTTTGCCGCGGAACACGTAGTAGCTCCAGAAGGTATAGACCAGAATTATCGGGATAATCAGCAGCGCGCCCACCAGCATAAAGCCCTGGCTTGCCGGCGGCGCGGCGGCCTCCCAGAGCGTGATATCAGGCGGAATGATGTGAGGCCAGATGCTGATGCCAAGCCCGCTGAAGCCTAAGAAAATCAGCCCCAGCGTCAGCACGAACGGCAGCGTGTGGCTCTCAGAGTCCGCAAGCTTGCGCCACAGCCAGAGGCTGAACAGCGCCACCAGTACCGGCACCGGCAGCAGGAACCAGAGATTAGGCAGCGTGAACCAGCGATCGGAAACCGCCTGATGGGCGATCGGCGTCCAGGCGCTGATAATGGCGATCACCGCCAGCAGCGCCAGCAGCAGCGAACGGGCGAGGCGACGCATATTCTGGTGCAGCTGGTTTTCACTCTTCATGACAATCCAGGTTGCGCCGAGCAGTGCATAGGCCACCACCAGCCCCACGCCGCAGAAGAGGTTAAATGGCGTCAGCCAGTCGAGCGCCGAACCGCTGAAGGTGCGGCCGGTGACTTTAAAGCCGTTGATCACCGCGCCCACCACTACGCCTTGGCAGAAGGTCGCCAGGATCGAGCCGCTCAGAAACGCCTTATCCCAGAAGGGCCGATGGGCGGGCGTCGCTTTAAAGCGGAACTCAAACGCCACACCGCGAAAGATAAGACCAATCAGCATCAGCGTCAGCGGAATGGTCAGCGCGTCGATAATCACCGCGTAGGCCAGCGGAAACGCGCCGAACAGACCCGCGCCGCCCAGCACCAGCCAGGTTTCGTTGCCGTCCCACACCGGGGCCACGCTGTTAACCATCACATCGCGGTCGTGACCGTCACGCACAAACGGGAACAGAATGCCGATGCCGAGATCAAAGCCGTCCATCACGATATACATCAGCGTGGCGAAGACGATAATCACGAACCAGATGATGGAGAGATCGATGCCCATTACGCTTTCTCCTCTGCGCTATCCAGAGATTCGCCTGCCGCCGACAGCGGACGCGCGGGTCTGCCGTCGGTGCTGGAAGGGATATCATCCAGCGGCTGCGGCCCTTTTTTAATCAGTCGTACCATGTAGCTGTAGCCGACGCCGAAGACCGAGGTGTAGACCACGATAAAGGCGATAAGGCTCAGGCTCATCTGCAGGTCGCCGTGGCCGGAAACCGCGTCGCGGGTGCGTTGCAGCCCGTACACCACCCACGGCTGGCGGCCCACTTCGGTCGTTACCCAGCCTGCGAGAATGGCAATCAGCCCGGCAGGCCCCATCCAGAGCGCGAAGTGGTGGAAGGGGCGAGACGTGTAGAGGCGGTTCTTGTAGCGCAGCCAGACGCTAATCACACCAAGCAGGATCATCAAAAGCCCCATCGCCACCATAATGCGGAACGACCAGAACACGATGGTGGAGTTCGGCCGATCTTCTTTCGGGAACTCCTTAAGCGCCGGCACCTGTTTATCGAGGCTGTGGGTCAGGATAATGCTGCCGAGTTTTGGCACTTCCAGCGCGTATTTGGTGCGTTCTTCGTCCATATCCGGGATGCCGAAGAGCGTCAGCGGCGTCGCCTCGCCCGGCGGGTTCTCCCAATGGCCTTCAATGGCCGCGATTTTGGCGGGCTGATGTTTAAGCGTATTCAGCCCGTGCATATCGCCAATCATCGCCTGAATGGGAGCGACTATCAGCGCCATCCACAGCGCCATAGAGAACATGCGGCGAATCGCGGGTGTATCGTTGCCGCGCAGCAGATGCCAGGCGGCAGACGCGCCGACAAAAAACGCACTGCTTAAAAACGCCGCTATCGACATATGCAGCAGGCGGTACGGGAAGGAGGGGTTGAAAATCACCGCCACCCAGTCCACCGGCACCACCTGGCCGTTGTGGATCTCAAAGCCCTGCGGCGTGTGCATCCAGCTGTTGGAGGCGAGGATCCAGAAGGTCGAAATCAGCGTGCCGAGCGCCACCATGCAGGTGGAGAAAAAGTGCAGGCCGGGGCCGACTTTGTTCCAGCCAAACAGCATCACGCCGAGGAAACCGGCTTCCAGGAAGAAGGCGGTCAACACTTCGTAGGTCAGCAGCGGGCCGGTAATGCTGCCCGCGAACTGCGAAAAGCCGCTCCAGTTCGTACCGAACTGATAGGCCATCACCAGGCCTGAGACTACGCCCATCCCGAAGTTAACGGCGAAAATTTTCGACCAGAAATGGTACAGCGAGCGCCATACCGGATTTTTTGTTTTCACCCACAGTCCTTCCAGCACCGCCAGATAGCTGGCGAGACCGATAGTGATAGCGGGGAAAATAATGTGGAAAGAAACAGTAAAGGCGAACTGAATCCTTGCCAGATGAAACGCATCTAAACCAAACATGCAAACCTCATGACATAATGTTGTCCGCGATCATGGTAATCCGGGGCAGCACGAACGTGCAGAAACAGAAAAACGTTATTTGACTATAACAGTTAAATAAAAAGTTGCGATTTTGCTTGCCTGATCTAACCAGACGGCACGATGATACGCGCTCTGCGTTAACCCCTTGTGAATGCGGCCGGATGCCGCGAGGTGCGATGAAAAAATACCAGCGGCTGGCTCAGCAGATAACCGATCAGATTGCGCTCGGGGTGTGGCACCCTGGCGACCGGCTGCCGTCCCTGCGCGAGCAGGTGGTGAGCAGCGGCATGAGCTTTATGACCGTGAGCCACGCCTATCAGACGCTGGAAAGTCAGGGGATCATCGTGGCACGCCCGCAGTCCGGTTACTACGTCGCCCCGAAGCCCACGCCGCGCGCGCCGCAGGCGCTCGAACAGGTGACCCGCGACGAACAGGTCGACATCAACACCTATATTTTTGACGTGCTCCAGGCGAGCACCGACGCCGCCGTGGTGCCGTTCGGCTCGGCGTTTCCCGATCCGCGCCTCTTTCCACTGGCGCAGCTTAACCGCTCGCTCTCAAGCGTCAGCCGCTCGGCCAACGCCATGAGCGTGATTGAGAACCTGCCGCCGGGCAACGAGGCGCTGCGCCACGCTATCGCCCGGCGATACGCGATGCAGGGCATGAACGTCTCGCCCGATGAAATTGTCATTACCGCAGGGGCGCTCGAAGCCTTAAATCTGAGCCTCCAGGCGGTGACCGAGCCCGGCGACTGGGTGATTGTCGAAAACCCCTGTTTTTACGGCGCGCTTCAGGCGCTGGAGCGTTTACGGCTGAAGGCGCTCTCTGTGGCGACCGACGCGGTCAACGGCATCGATCTCGCGGCGCTCGAAAAGGCGCTGCAGGAGTACCCGGTGAAAGCCTGCTGGCTGATGAGCAACGCCCAGAACCCGCTCGGCTTTACGCTGAGCGCGCAGAAAAAACAGCAGCTGATGGCGCTGCTTTCGCGCTACAACGTGGTGCTCATTGAAGATGATGTTTACAGCGAGCTTTACTACGGGCGCGAGAAACCGCTGCCGGTGAAAGCCTGGGATGACCAGGGGCTGACGCTGCACTGTTCGTCGTTTTCCAAATGTCTGGTGGCCGGGTTTCGCATCGGCTGGGTGGCGGCGGGCCGCCATGCGCAGCGCATCCAGCAGCTTCAGCTGATGAGCACGCTCTCTACCAGCTCGCCGATGCAGATGGCGCTGGTGGATTATCTCGCCACACGACGCTACGACACCCACCTGCGGCGTTTGCGCCGCGTGCTGGCGGAGCGCAAACAGGCGGCGTGGCAGTCGCTGCGCCGTCACTTTCCGCAGGCCGTTAAAATTCACCGCAGCGAGAGCGGCTATTTCCTCTGGGTAGAATTGCCCGCATCGCTGGATGCAGGAAAGCTTCACGAGCAGGCGCTGGCGCACCAGATAAGCATTGCGCCCGGCAAAATGTTCACCACCAGCGCGCGCTGGCATAACTATTTTCGCTTTAACGCCTCCTGGGCGTGGGGCGAGCGCGAAGAGCAGGCGGTGAAGACGCTCGCGCGGCTCATCCGCGAGGCAATGGCGAAAGCGCCGCAATGAAGCGATAAACGCGCGAAATAACCTTTCGGTAATGCGCGTTTATATTCTCAAATAAAGAAAAGGTTATTGCCGAAATAAAAAACCATGCCTGATTCAGGCTTATTCCACAGCGATTATTTCTGTTAATCGTCTTTCCGCTCGGGCATATGAAATCATAATAGTTAACGGAAAAGGCTTCACATCGCTAAGCGCCTGTCTACACTGTGAAAAACCACCACCTGATTTATGCAACGACAGCGCTGAAACAATAAAGAGTGCGCGGTTTGTCACAACCTGAATAAATTCCGCCAGCGCCCGCAGGCGCGTTTATCTGTGCCTGTATATGGTTATTTTGGGAGATATTTTTACGGCACGGCGGCCGACTCATCATTCAGACAGGAGCAACGACCATGACCAAATCCTTCGCGCTTAGCGCGGCCGCCGCGCTGTGCCTGACGACCAGTATCGCCAGCGCCGCCGAGCCGCCTTCCCAACTCGGCCAGGGGGAAGGCCGCCTCGATATTATCGCGTGGCCGGGCTATATCGAACGCGGCCAGACCGACAAAGCTTATGACTGGGTGACGGAGTTTGAAAAATCGACCGGCTGCGCGGTGAATGTCAAAACCGCCGCCACGTCCGATGAAATGGTCAGTCTGATGGCGAAAGGCGGTTACGATCTGGTCACGGCCTCCGGCGACGCCTCGCTGCGCCTCATTATGGGCAAACGCGTACAGCCGATTAACACCGCGCTCATCCCGAACTGGAAAAATGTCGACCCGCGCCTCGTCAAAGGCGAATGGTTTAACCTCGACGGTAAAGTCTACGGCACGCCCTACCAGTGGGGGCCAAACCTGCTGATGTATAACACCAAAGCGTTCCCGACGCCGCCGGACAGCTGGGCGGTGCTGTTTGTGAAACAAACGCTGGCGGATGGCAAATCGAATCAGGGCCGCGTGCAGGCTTACGACGGGCCAATCTATATCGCCGACGCGGCGCTTTACGTCAAAGCGACCCAGCCTGAGCTCGGCATCACCGATCCTTATCAGCTGACCGAGGCGCAGTATGGCGCGGTACTGAAAGTGCTGCGCGATCAGCATCAGTTGATCCATCGCTACTGGCATGACACCACGGTACAGATGAGCGATTTCAAAAACGAAGGCGTCGTGGCCGCCAGCGCCTGGCCATACCAGGCGAACGCGCTGAAAAACGAAGGCCAGCCTATTGCCACCGTTTTCCCGAAAGAGGGCGTGACCGGCTGGGCCGACACCACCATGCTGCACGCCGACGCGAAACACCCTAACTGCGCCTATCAATGGATGAACTGGTCGCTGACGCCGAAAGTGCAGGGCGATGTCGCCGCCTGGTTTGGCTCGCTCCCTACAGTGCCGGAAGGCTGTAAGGCCAGCACGCTGCTCGGCGAGAAAGGCTGCGAAACCAACGGCTTTACCTTCTTCGACAAAATCGCCTTCTGGAAAACCCCGGTGTCGCAGGGCGGGAAATATGTGCCCTACAGCCGCTGGACCCAGGATTACATCGCCATCATGGGCGGGCGCTAAGCGCGGGGGACGTATGGCTTACGCAGTGGAGTTTCAGCAAGTTTCCAGGCGCTACGGCGACGTGCGCGCGGTTGACAACGTCAGCATGACGATTGAAGACGGGGAGTTTTTCTCGATGCTGGGGCCGTCCGGCTCCGGCAAAACCACCTGCCTGCGGATGATTGCGGGCTTTGAGCAACTGAGCGACGGCGCTATCCGCCTGTTCGGGCGCGAAGCCAGCGAGCTGCCGCCGTGGGAGCGCGACGTTAACACGGTCTTTCAGGATTACGCGCTGTTTCCGCATATGTCGGTGCTGGAGAATGTCGCCTACGGGCTAATGGTCAAAGGCGTCGATAAAAAAACGCGGCTTGCCCGCGCCCGCGAGGCGCTGGAGCGGGTGGCGCTCGGCTTTACCCATGCGCGCAAGCCCTCGCAGCTCTCCGGCGGGCAGCGCCAGCGCGTCGCCATCGCCCGCGCGCTGGTCAATCAGCCGCGCGTGCTGCTGCTCGACGAACCGCTCGGCGCGCTCGATCTCAAACTGCGCGAGCAGATGCAGGTGGAGCTGAAAAACCTGCAACGCTCGCTCGGCATTACGTTTGTGTTCGTCACCCACGATCAGGGCGAGGCGCTGTCGATGTCCGACCGGGTGGCGGTGTTTAATAACGGGCGTATTGAGCAGATTGACGCGCCGCGCGAGCTCTACATGCGCCCGCGCACACCGTTTGTCGCGGGCTTTGTCGGCACCGCCAATGTGCTGAGCGAATCCATGATGCGACACCTCGGCGGCGAGCCAGGCACCTTTTCGCTGCGTCCTGAGCATATCCGGCTTAACGAACCTGGCGACATCCAGGTGCGCGGCACGGTGCAGACGGTGCAGTTTCAGGGCGCGGCCACGCGCGTAGAGCTGGCGCTTGAGGGCGGCGAAAAACTGCTGGTAAGCCAGGCGAACCCGTCGCCCGTGGCCGATGCGTCGCTACCGCGGGCAGGCCAGGCGGTGACCGCCTCCTGGGCGCGCGCCGCCATGATCCGGTTGCAGGGAGAGGGGTGAGATGGACATGACGCTTTCGCCTCCCTCCCGCGCCAGCGGCCCGCTGCGACGCGCGGCGGCGCTGCTGTGGCGGCGTCCGACGCTCTGGCTGTTCCTGCTGTTGCTGCCGCCGCTGATGTGGTTCGGCATTATTTATCTCGGCTCGCTGCTGACGCTGCTGTGGCAGGGCTTTTACACCTTCGACGACTTTACGATGTCAGTAACGCCGGATTTCACGCTCGCCAACCTGAGCGCGCTGTTTAATCCCGCTAATTACGACATCATTGTGCGCACGCTGGTGATGGCGATGGTTGTGTCGATCGCCTGCGCCATTCTGGCGTTCCCGATGGCCTGGTATATGGCGCGCTATACGCGCGGCTCGCTGAAGGCGTTTTTCTATATCGCCGTCATGCTGCCGATGTGGGCGAGCTATATCGTGAAAGCCTACGCCTGGACGCTTCTGCTGGCGCGCGACGGCGTGGCGCAGTGGTTCCTGCAACATCTGGGCCTTGAAGGGGCGCTCACTGCGCTGCTGACGCTGCCGGGCATTGGCGGCAACACGCTCTCCACCTCCGGGCTCGGGCGGTTTCTGGTGTTCGTCTATATCTGGCTGCCGTTTATGATCCTGCCGGTGCAGGCGGCGCTTGAGCGTCTGCCGCCGTCGCTGTTGCAGGCGTCCGCCGATCTCGGTGCCAGGCCCTCTCAGACGTTTCGCCACGTGGTGCTGCCGCTGGCGGTGCCGGGCATCGCCGCCGGTTCGATTTTCACGTTTTCATTAACGCTCGGCGATTTCATCGTGCCGCAGCTCGTCGGCCCGCCGGGCTTTTTCATCGGCAATATGGTCTATTCCCAGCAGGGGGCGATTGGCAATATGCCGATGGCGGCGGCATTTACGCTGGTGCCGATTGTCCTGATTGCCGTTTATCTGGCGTTCGTGAAGCGCCTGGGAGCGTTCGATGCACTCTGACCGCGCGCCGTGGCCGCTCAAAATCGCCGCCTGGGGCGGCGTGATTTTCCTGCACTTCCCGCTGGCGATTATCGCGCTTTACGCCTTTAACACCGAAGAATCCGCCTTTAGCTTTCCGCCGCAGGGCTTCACGCTGCGCTGGTTTGAGGTGGCGGCGCAGCGCGCGGATATTCTCGAATCCGTGACGTTGTCACTTAAAGTGGCGACGCTTGCGACGCTGCTGGCGCTCGTGCTTGGCACGCTGGCCGCCGCCGCGCTCTGGCGGCGCGAGTTTTTCGGCAAAAGCGCGGTGTCGCTGCTGTTACTGCTGCCCATTGCACTGCCGGGGATTATCACCGGTATCGCGCTGCTGACCGCCTTTAAACAGCTCGACATCGAACCGGGCTTTCTCACGATGGTAGTGGGCCATGCCACCTTTTGCGTGGTGGTGGTCTTTAATAATGTGATAGCGAGGCTGCGGCGCACGGCATACAGCCAGATTGAGGCGTCGATGGATCTCGGTGCCGACGGCTGGCAGACCTTTCGCTATATCGTGATGCCCAATCTTGGCACCGCGCTGCTGGCGGGCGGCATGCTCGCCTTCGCGCTCTCGTTTGATGAAATTATTGTCACCACGTTTACCGCAGGCCACGAGCGCACGCTGCCGCTGTGGCTGCTGAACCAGCTTGGCCGTCCGCGCGACGTGCCGGTGACCAACGTGGTGGCGCTGTGCGTCATGCTCCTCACCATGATTCCTATTCTGGGCGCATGGTGGCTGACGCGCGATGATGAAACTGTCGCCGGTAGCGGCAAATAACCTCAAAGGAACACGCTATGCAGAGTCAATTACTGATTAACGGCGCGCTGGTGGAAGGCAAGGGCGAGCGCCTGCCGGTCTATAACCCCGCGACGGGCGAGGTGCTGCTGGAGATTGCCGAAGCCAGCCCGGAACAGGTGGATGCGGCGGTGAAGAGTGCCGACGCGGCGTTTGAACAGTGGCGTCTCACCACACCCAAAGAGCGCGCCGAGGCGCTGCTCAAGCTTGCAGATGTGATTGAGGCCAACGCGCAGACATTCGCGCAGCTTGAATCTAAAAACTGCGGTAAGCCGCTGCACTGCGTGGCGGGTGACGAAATCCCGGCGGTGGCGGATGTGTTCCGCTTCTTTGCCGGTGCCGCGCGCTGCTTAAACGGGCTTGCCGCCGGGGAATATCTGGCGGATCACACCTCGATGATCCGCCGTGATCCGGTGGGCGTCGTGGCCTCTATCGCGCCCTGGAACTACCCGCTAATGATGGCCGCCTGGAAGCTGGCCCCCGCGCTGGCGGCGGGCAACTGCGTGGTGCTCAAGCCCTCTGAAATTACGCCGCTGACCGCGCTTACGCTCGCGGAGCTTGCCAAAGATATCTTCCCGGCGGGTGTGCTGAATGTGCTGTTTGGCCGCGGCCAGACGGTGGGCGACCCGCTCACCAGCCATGAGAAAGTGCGTATGGTGTCGCTCACCGGCTCTATCGCCACCGGCGAGCACATCATCAGCCGCACTGCGTCGTCCATCAAGCGCACCCATATGGAGCTCGGCGGCAAAGCGCCGGTGCTGGTGTTTGACGACGCCGATCTCGACGCCGTCGTCGAAGGCATTCGCACGTTCGGGTTCTATAATGCAGGCCAGGACTGTACGGCGGCGTGCCGCATCTACGCCCAAAAAGGGATTTACGACACGCTCGTTGAAAAGCTCGGCGCGGCGGTGGGCAGACTGAAAACGGGCGCGCCGGAGGATGAAACCACCGAACTCGGGCCGCTTAGTTCACAAGCGCACCTGGAGCGCGTGAGCCAGGCGGTAGAAGCCGCGAAAGCGCTGCCGCATATCCGCGTGGTGACTGGCGGCGCGAAAGTCGACGGGCCGGGCTATTACTTCCAGCCGACCGTTCTCGCCGGCGCGAAGCAGGAGGACGCCATCGTGCAACGCGAAGTGTTCGGCCCGGTTATCAGCGTGACGCCGTTTGAAGATGAAGCCCAGGCGCTCACCTACGCCAACGATTCGCAATATGGCCTGGCGTCATCCGTCTGGACCCGCGACGTTGGCCGCGCGCACCGCCTCAGCGCCCGCCTGCAATATGGCTGCACCTGGGTGAATACGCACTTCATGCTGGTCAGTGAAATGCCCCACGGCGGCCAGAAACTCTCCGGCTACGGCAAGGATATGTCGATGTACGGGCTTGAGGATTACACCGTGGTGCGGCATGTAATGATAAAGCACTAACGGGTGGTGAAGTGGCTGATATTTCAGGTATCAGCCACTTTGCCCTTGGGAATTAGTGGGTATTTATGCCCAAGTTCTGGTTCAGTATGGCTATTTATTTTTATAATACTGTAATATCGGTTTTTGTAGTGTTTTATTTAAAAAAACACCGAGTAGTCCATGTTTAAGATTTTTACCACATCTTATCAAAATCCTGATTAACAAAAAATCGGCGTCATCATCATCTCAAGTTGCTATGGAGGCAATGTTGAACACGATTTCACCAAGGGTACAGAACTGGATAAGAAAGTAGCGCAAAACAACTGGCATCATTTAATTCATTGTTTTAATTGCTTAATTTATTGTCTGAAACATGGTTTTCTACCACATCAACGCAGTTCTGAAGTAAAATTCGCTCAACGAAAAATCACTGAGTTTGGTGAAGAGGCTAATAGCTAAGAAATATCAGCCCCGGTGACAAATCGTTCACAAAAAAGCTCTGGATTATTGTCATACGATAATATCGATCAACAGGTAAAACAAGATGCTATATATGGTCAGTAATGATTATTGTTAACCTATAGACCGATCAATCGTAGTAACGGTTATGTTTCGTTCTGGATAATTATTCTGTTACCTTATAAAAAGGAGCTCTCTCCATGCTTTATTTTTTCAGGGAAATCTCAGAGAAGGAAATGGCTCTGGATCCGAAGATAGTTGTCCAGTTTCTTGAGAGCTTTATACTCATGGAGTCGATATATTTCTGGTAAAAAATAGCAACTCCATATATAGCTATTAAGCATAATACCGATGTAAAAACAGAAGATGAAATGTATCCAAGGCCAATCTCTCTTAACCTGAATGAAAATGGGGTGATTAGATAAAATATTGGCATTTGCACAAGGTAAGCGGAAAAAGAAACCTTTCCCAGCCAGACCGATATTATATTATCCGTTAATTTAGAGAGAATGTTTGACTTTATCCCTACCAGAACAATGAGACAACCTCCAATCATAGAGTAGAAGAACGAGCCATCCACTCCCATGCTTCTCATCTCATGCGTTTCAATATGTGATAAGAATGAATAAATATCTTGTTTATAGTGATATCCTGTAAGGTATAAACCTAACAATAATAAAAAAGAGATTAGTATTTTACTTTTAATTGGTGGAGTATAGTAAATACTCGCCCCCAGGAAAAAAGCAGCATATCCAAAACCATGCTTTTCAGGTAAGTTACAGCAGAAAAGGAGAGCCATGATTACATAAATCAAGGGTCTGAAGCGAAGCTGGTTTATGACAGGGACTGAGAAAAATATAAGAAATGAACCATAGAGCTCAATCTTCATCGTCCATACTACCCAGTTATACGTGGCGTCCCCCAACAGAATTGAAGAAAAAAATGCATTATAGAGTATGGCTGAAAAGCTTAAATCAAGTGAGTTACCCCATCCGGATATCCAATCGAGACCATTTGCATTATTTGGGAGCAGTTTTAATACCAGCGCGCTCAGTACAATAGAAATCGAAGCCGGTATAGCGAGCCTGAAAAATCTCGCAGAAAACATTTTCCCCGCATTTATTAATTCGTTTCCCTTGTTTGCACAAGCATAAGTCAGGATAAATCCGCTTAATGCAAAAAATATGTATACCGCAGTAGAACCTGAATATAAAAATCCAAACGGTAACTGGAATATTACTTTGTCTAAATGCGTTTTAATCAGATGATCTTGCTGTCCGTGAAGATAAGGAAAAAATATAAGCGTTAAATGGGATATTAACACCATCAGGCATGCTAGCCCACGAATGCCCTCAACTGAGGATATCTTGTTCATAGAACTCATTGTTTCTCCATGACAACCATTGTCATCAATGATGAAGATTTCAGTTTCAATAACTTATTGATATTTATAGTTTTTTTTGGAAAGTTAATACATCAATTTCGTTGCCTTTTTATGATATGTAGTGTGTATAGTCTAATCAGGGTAAAACTATGAGCCTCATAACAACCTACCAAAATTCAAATACTGTAAAGTCCAGAATACCGTTGTTAAATAGCCCTTTTTCGGCGCTTTGTTTAACATGCCTTAAAGGTTACGCACAAGGTAGAATTCACAAAAACCGTCCTCTATATCCCAACGTAGCGATTCGTATGTTGCATGATAGGTTTGATATCTCTCCCCCCAAAAACCGCAGTTGACACAGCCACTTATCGCGGCACAGGCTAATGTCATTCCATCACCACTCGTACCTTGCCAGCGTAAAGAGACAGATAACGATGATAACGACCCGCACCGCGACGCCTTCTGATGCCACAGCTATCAGCGCCTTATTAACCGAACTGGATTACCCGGATACGGCGCACTTTATCGACCAACGCCTCGCTGAGCTGCTGGCGCACCCGGATGAAAGGGTGCTGGTGGCGGAAGAGGATGGCGCGCTGCTGGGCGTTCTGTCACTGCATTTTATTCCCCAACTGGCGCTTAAAGGGGATTTCTGCCGTATCAGTTATTTCTGCGTTAGCAGCAACGCGCGCAGCAAAGGGATCGGCAGGCTGCTGGAAAGTGAAGGCGAAGCGCTTGCCCGTGCGCGCGGCTGCGATCGCATTGAGGTTCACTGCCACAGCCGTCGCAGCGACGCGCACCGCTTCTATTACCGTCAGGGCTACACCGAATCGCCGAAGTATCTGTGTAAATCGCTGGCTGCTGCCGGGCGCGAAGGAGGCGAGCAGTGATAATTCGCCATGCAACCATTGACGATGTGCCCGCGCTTTGCCGGCTGTTTGAACAGCTCGGCTATATGATTGCCTTGTCAGATGTGACCGCAATGCTTGCGCACAGCGAGGCTAATAGTTCACGTGTGCTGGTGGCCGAAACCGCCGGGACGCCTTGTGGCGCAATAGTGCTGCACGTTATTCAGCCGCTGCATGAGACCGGAAAATGGGGGCTCATTTCCGCGCTGATTGTCGATGAAACATTACGCGGCGCGGGAACTGGCGCGAGGCTGCTTGAAGCCGCGCACGACGAGGCGCGCGCGCAGGGCTGCACCCAGATTGAGCTTTCGAGTAGTGAAAGCCGCGTTCGCGCGCATCACTTTTACGACGCGCAGGGTTATCGCGAAGTCCGTAAGCGGTTTGTGAAGCGCCCGGTATAAACACCAATTCCGCTACCTCTTAACATTCACATCCCTTTACCCTTTAGCGGTTTTGCTGGTTAAATCGACGTTATGAATCAGTTAACATTCTGAACAGACATCACACCCGTATAACCCTGAGAACGCATGAAATCACTTTTAACCCTGTTTGCGCTCGCGTGCGCGCTGTTTATCCAGTGCGCGCGGGCGGATATCGCGCCGGTGGCGCTCACTGATGTCCATTTTGTAAAAACCGAGGCGGGGAAACTACGCCTTGAAGGTATGGTCAAAAACCTTACCGACCGCTCCTTACGGCAGGTCTATGTGGCGTTTAATCTCCTGCGTAACGGCATGGTGGTGGGTTATACCACCGCCATCACCTTCAACCTCGCGCCGGATGATACCTGGCATTTTGAAGCGCCATGCCGCACGCGCATATTCAAACCCGATCACTTTCGGCTGGCTGAGCTTTCGGCGATCCCCTGACGCAGTGCGCGAAAATACTCTACCTTTTAAGAGATAACGACTGAAAGGAGGATGTATGTCACTGTCTATCGACAAAAAACAGCAGCCGGGCGGGGCGTATGAATATACGGCCACCTGTCGCGAGGAAAATTACCACTTTGTCATTACCGGCAAAGGTGAAACGGCGACCGAGGCAGACACCAATCTGCTGAATAACCTGAAAGAGATGCAACAGCGGCTCGATGAAGTCGCGCAAACCGGCAAACTTTCTGCATAAACCTTCCGCAATCCACGCCTGCCGGGGTGTCTGGCAGGCAAAAATTCTGTACCATTATATAACAAACTGAAAACAATAATTTTTGTCCTTTAAGGAAGTTCTATGGCAATCACCCGACGTGATTTTCTCAATGGCGTCGCCATCACCGTGGCCGCCGGAATGACGCCGTGGCAAATTCTGCGCGCCTCGCCACAGACGGCAGCGCAGTCGCTCTATTATCCGCCGACCCTCACGGGGCTTCGCGGTAACCATCCGGGCTCGTTCGAACAGGCGCACGCGCTGGGGCGTGAAGGTAAGCACTTCGACCCGGCCAGCGTTCCGGTGGAGGAGGAGTACGATCTGGTGATTGTCGGGGCGGGGATCAGCGGCCTTGCCGCCGCTTGTTTCTGGCAGGAGATGCGCGGCAAGCAGCAGCGCATTCTGCTGCTCGATAACCATGACGACTTCGGCGGCCACGCCAAACGCAACGAATTTCACGTCGACGGGAAAACCGTGCTCGGCTACGGCGGCAGCGAATCTTTCCAGTCGCCCGCCAGTAATTTCAGTGAAACCGCGATGGGGCTGCTGAAAACGCTGAACGTCAGCATTGAGCGCATGGCAAAAAGCTTCGATCAAACCTTCTACCCGGATCTCAACTTAAGCCGCGGCGTCTATTTCGATAAAACCAACTTTGGCGTCGATAAAATCGTCAGCGGCGATCCGGGGCGCGCGGTGGCGGACGATATTCCGCCCGATCGCATGAACGCCCGCGACATTCGCGCCTTTATTAACGATTTCCCGCTGCCGCAGGCGGACCGTGACGCGCTTATCGCGCTGCACACTGAGAAAAAAGATTATCTCGCCGGGATGCGCGTTGAGGAAAAAGTCGCGTGGCTCGATTCCCACAGCTACAGCCAGTTCCTGCGCGACAAGGTGGGGCTCAGTGACAGCGCCATCCGCTATTTCCAGCAGCGTACCAACGATTTCCAGGCGATTGGCATCGACGGCACGTCGGCGAGCGACGCGCGTATCTGCGCGCTGCCGGGGCTGGATGGCATGGATCTGCCGCCGCTTGACGCTGAATCGCTGGCGGATCTCGAAGAGCCGTACATTTATCACTTCCCGGACGGCAACGCCGGGCTGGCGCGCCTGATGGTGCGGCATCTTATTCCGGCCGTAGCGCCGGGTAACAGCATGGATGATATCGTGCTGGCGACCTTCGACTACAGCCAGCTGGATAAACCCGAGCATCCGGTGCGTCTGCGCCTCAACAGCACTGGCGTACATGCCGCCAATGTGGCGGGCGGTGTAGAAGTGACGTACCTGCGCGACGGGAAACTGAACAAGGTAAAAGCCGGGCAGACCGTAATGGCGGGCTACAACATGATGATCCCTTATCTGGTGCCGGAAATTCCGCACGAGCAGCAGGAGGCGCTGAAGCAGAACGTCAAAGCGCCGCTGGTCTACAGCAAAGTGGTCATTCGCAACTGGCAGCCGTTTATGAAGCTCGGCGTACATGAAATCTACTCGCCCGCGGCACCTTATAGCCGGGTCAAGCTCGATTATCCGGTGGATATGGGCGGCTATCAGCACCCACGCGATCCGAACGCGCCCATCGGTCTGCACATGGTTTACGTGCCGACGTTTCCCGGCAGCGGGCTCAGCGCCAGAGAGCAGTTCCGCAAAGGGCGCGCGTTTCTGCTCGGTACGCCGTTCGAGGTGCATGAGAAGATGATCCGCGACCAGCTCCAGGGCATGTTTGGCGCGGCCGGGTTTGACCACGAGCGGGATATCGCGGCGATCACGGTTAACCGCTGGTCCCACGGCTACTCCTACTTCTTCAGCGGCCTGTTTGACGACGAAGAGGGCTCGCAGAAAATCATCGAAAAAGCCCGCCAGCCGGTCGGGCGCATCACCATCGCCAACTCAGACGCCGACTGGAGCCCGTATGCCAACTCGGCCATCGATCAGGGCTACCGCGCGGTGAAAGAGCTGCACGAGATGGCGAAGGAGGGCGCATGAAACGTATCGCGTTACTGGCGTTAAGCCTGTGGGCGGCGCAGGCGGGCGCGCAGGAGATGTCGCGCGGCGAATATGTGGCGCGCGCGGGCGACTGCATGGCCTGCCATACGGCCGCGGACGGCGCGCCGCTCGCGGGCGGGCTGAAATTCGCCACACCGCTTGGCGATATTTACTCCACCAATATCACGCCGGATAACACCCACGGTATCGGCAGCTACAGCTACGACGAGTTCGCTCGCGCCATGCGTGAAGGTATTGCGAAAGATGGCCATCATCTTTACCCGGCGATGCCGTATCCGTCCTATGCGAAGATGAGCGATGACGATCTGCGCGCGCTCTATGACTATCTGATGAAAGAGGTCAAACCGCAGGCCACCGCCAACCGCGAGAGCGACATTCCGTGGCCGCTCTCGATACGCTGGCCGCTTGGCATCTGGAACAGCCTGTTTGTGGACGATACGCCGTTTACGCCGCGCGCGGATAAAAGCGCGGCCTGGAACCGCGGCGCGTATCTGGTGCAGGGGCCGGGCCACTGCGGCGCATGCCATACGCCGCGCGGCGTGGGGATGCAGGAGAAAGCCTTTGACGAACGCGACGAGCAGTTCCTCGCGGGCGAGGCGCTGAACGGCTGGTACGCGCCGTCGCTGCGCGGGCTGAAAATGTCTGAAGCGGATCTCGCCGTGCTGCTGCGCGACGGGCGCAGTAAACACGCGGCGCTCAGCGGGCCGATGGATGAAGTCGTCACCAACAGCACGCAATACCTGAGCGATGACGACAACCGCGCCATCGCGGCTTATCTCTTAAGCCTGCCGGGCAGCGAGCCGGTGAAACGTGATGCGTCGAAGGTGGCGAAAGCGGAAATGGAGAACGGTCATCGGCTCTATGCCCGCTACTGCGCTACCTGTCATGCCAGCAACGGTGAAGGGGCGGAATACGCCGTTCCGGCGCTGAAAGACAATCTCACCGTCAACGCCGATAACCCGCTGACGCTGCTGCGTGTGGTGCTGGAGGGCGGCAAAACAGCGGTGACGCAAAATCATCTGCCGTACAGCATGCCAGGCTACGGCTGGGCGCTCAGCGACCAGGACGCGGCGGATGTGACTAACTACATTCGCGGCAGTTTCGGCAACCACGCCGCGCCCGTCACGCCTGCGCAGGTGAAAGACGCCCGCGAGCAACAGCACCACGAGTAACCGATACGGCGCCGCTCGCCAACGGCGGCGCCGTTTTCCTCCTTTTCATCTTTTTCCCCGCCCGTTTTTCTGAAACTTTCCGCTACGCGCCGTCCAGTTTTTTCCCGTTGATACTCATCAAGCTTTCCCGTTAAGGGGCTTTGCAGAATACGCCCTTTTTATGAGGGAACAGAATGGAACCATTAACCCCAAAGGATGAACCGGACGAAAGCGGGCTGTCGCGCCGCGACTTTCTGCGCGCCACGTCGGCGCTCGCGGCCGCGCCGCTCTTTGTGCAGGCCGGCGTGGCGAAAGCACAAACGCCCGCGGTAGAGGTACAGAAAACGGAAACCGTCGTGCCCACCTGCAGCACCTTTGACTGCGGCGGCAAATGCGATATCCGCGCGCACGTTAAAGAAGGCGTAGTGACGCGCATCTCCACCTGCCCGGATAACGAAGTGGATCCTGATATGCCGCTGATGCGCGCCTGCGTGCGCGGGCGCGGCTATCGTCAGTTTGTCTACCATCCGGACCGGTTGAAATACCCGATGAAGCGCGTCGGCAAACGTGGCGAAGGGAAATTCGAGCGTATCAGCTGGGATGAGGCGACGACGCTTATCGCCGATAACCTGCGGCGTATCACCGCGAAATACGGCCCGGCGTCGCGCTTTATGCACACCGATACGGCGGTCTCCGGCGGCGCGTTCTCGGGCGACAAAATGGCGCGGCGTTTACTGAACCTGACCGGCGGTTATCTGGAGTCCTATCACTCAGTGAGTATGGGAAACACCGCCGCCGCCACGCCCTATACCTATGGCACCGCCGCCAGCGGCAGCTCGCTTGATACACTCAAAGACACAAAGCTTGTGATCCTCTGGGGCCATAACCCGAACGAAACCGTTTTTGGTCACACTAACCACTACTTTCAGCAGATGAAGCGCAACGGTACGCGGTTTATCGTGGTCGATCCGCGCTACTCCGACACCGTGGCGTCGCTCGCCGATCAGTGGGTGCCGCTGCTGCCCACCACCGATAACGCGCTGATGGACGCGATGATGTACGTCATCATCAGCGAGAACCTGCACGACAGCGCGTTTATCGCGCGTCACGCCATTGGTTTTGATGAAAATACGATGCCGGAAGGCGTACCGGCGGGCGAATCGCTGATGGCGTATCTCTCTGGTGAAAAAGATGGCGTGAAAAAAACGCCGGAGTGGGCGGAGCGCATCACCCATGTGCCTGCGCAGACCATCCGCCAGCTTGCCCGCGACTACGCCACCACCAGACCGGCGGCGCTGATCCAGGGCTGGGGACCGCAGCGCCATATCTGCGGCGAGCGCACCGCGCGCGGCTCCACGCTGCTTGCCACCATCACCGGCAATGTCGGCGTGAAGGGCGGCTGGGCCGCCGGCTACGGCGGCATCGGCAACCGATTGTTCTGCGCCGATCCCTACAGCGTGCCGAACCCGGTGGCGGAAAAAATCTCCATCATGAACTGGGTGCAGGCCTGCGACGACGCGGCGAAAGTCACGCCGGAAAACGGCTTAAAAGGCGCTGAAACGCTCTCCAGCAACATCAAATTCATCTTTAATCTTGCGGGCAACTATCTGGCGAACCAGAACCCGGACATCAACCAGACTGTGAAAGTGCTGGAAGATGAAAGTAAGGTCGAGTTTATCGTGGTAAGCGATCTCTTCCTCACGCCAAGTGCCCGCTACGCCGATCTGCTGCTGCCAGAAACCAGCTTTATGGAGCGCTGGAACATCGGCGAAACCTGGGGCACTGGCAACTATCTGCTGCTGTCGCAAAAGCTGGTGGAGCCGGAGTTTGAGCGCCGCTCGGACTACGACTGGCTGCGCGAGGTCGCGCGCAAGCTCGGCATCGAGGCGCGTTTTAGCGAAGGGCGCAGTGAAAAAGCGTGGGTGGAACATATATGGGAGAAAACCCGCGAGGCGCTGGCGGATCACGACCTGCCGGATTTCGCCGGGCTTTGCAAAAAACCGCACGTCTACCTGAAATCGCCGCCGTATGTCGCGTTTGAAGAGAACATTCTCGACCCGGACAACCATCCGTTCCCGACACCCTCGGGCAAAATCGAAATCTTCTCAAAACGGCTCTGGGAGATGAATCACCCGGAGAGCCCGGCGCTGTCGCACTATGTGCCCGCGAAAGAAGGGCCACAAGACGCGCTGCGAGACAAATACCCGCTACAGCTCATCACGTGGAAGGGGAAAAACCGCGCCAATTCGACGCAATACGCCAATCCGTGGCTTCAGGAGGTACAGCGCCAGCAGCTCTGGATTAACCCGCAGGACGCCCGCGCGCGCGGCATTCAGCAGGGCGATCTGGTGCGGATTTATAACGATCGCGGCGTGGTACGCATCCCCGCCGACGTGACGCCGCGCATTATTCCCGGCGTGGTGGCGATGCAGGCAGGCGCCTGGTGGCAGCCGGACGCGGAAGGCGTCGATAACGGCGGCTGCCCGAATGTGCTCACCAGCGCGCGTATCACTCCGCTTGCCAAAGGCAACGCCCATCAAACCCTGCTCGTTGAGGTAACCAGACATGAGCCAGTTTAAGGATTATCCCCCGGTCAGCGGCGAGCAACTGGGCTTTTTTATCGATTCGTCGCGCTGCTCCGGCTGTAAAGCGTGCCAGGTGGCGTGCAAAGACAAAAATAATCTCGAACCGGGGCGGCGCTTTCGGCGCGTCTATGAAGTTCATGGCGGCGGCTTCACGCCGACCGGCGCAGGCGGGCTTATGCAAAACGTCTTCGCTTATACCTTATCGATTTCGTGTAACCACTGCGCCGATCCCATCTGCACGCGCAACTGCCCGACGACCGCCATGCACAAGCGCGACGGCGACGGCATCGTGCGTGTAAACACCGACAAATGCGTCGGCTGCGGTTACTGCGCCTGGTCGTGCCCTTACGGCGCGCCGCAGCGTAATACGCAGACCGGGCAGATGTCGAAATGCGATTTCTGCATCGATCGGCTGGCGAAGGGCGAGCCGCCGGTGTGCGTCGCCACGTGCCCGCTCGGGGCGATTCAGTTCGGCCCGATTAGCGCGCTGCGCGAACGCTTCGGCGCGCTCTGTGACGTAAAAGGCCTGCCGCCGTCATCTGTCACCAGACCCAATCTGGTCATTAAGCCGCATCAGGGCGCACAGCAGGAGGAACAGCACGATGCATGAGTTTCCGTTAGTGATTTTTACGCTGTTCATGCAGGGCGCAGAGGGCTTTACGCTGATGCTCTGCTTCACCGCCGGGCAGATGCCGCGCGCGGGGCGACACACGCTCGCGACGCTGCCTGCGCTGGTTTGTACAGGCATCGCCGCGGCGCTTGGTTTACTCGCCTCGACGCTGCATCTGGGGTATCCGCTGAACGCCTTTAATGCGCTGCGCCACCTTTCCAGCTCCTGGCTCAGCCGGGAGATTGCGCTGGCGGGTGTGTTTATGGCGCTGATTGCTCTTAGCATTTTGCTTTTGATGACGAAGCGCGCAACACCGTGGCCGCTGCTGTGGCTGACAGCCCTGGCGGGGCTTGCAGATATGTTCGCTATGGCGTCCATCTACTGCCACGCGTCGGTCGTAACCTGGCAGCACGTTAACACCTGGGCCATGTTCCTGGGTTCGGTCGTGCTTATCGGCGCGTCGGTGTTACAACTGCGCCTCGCGTTGCGTCCGGCTTTTAATGCAAAGGCAGAACTCGCGGCAAGCCGTCGCCTTTCGCTGCTGGCGCTGGCGGTGGTATTGATCCGGCTTCTCATTCAGCCTGCGTACTATCATTATTTAGCGCAAACGGTAGTGCCGGTGACCTTTCCGCTACAGCCGCTTTCGGCCTTTAACGCCTGCGCAGGGCTGCGTCTTACGGGCTGGTGCTGCTCTGCCGCAGGGGCGATGCTGCTGATGACCGGGCTGACGCGCCCGCACGGCTCGCGCTCGTCGCAAATGACGGGCAGCGCGTTGATTCTTCTTGGCGAACTGCTGCTGCGCCTCGCGTTTTTCTCTATCGACGCCTGATGCGTCTCTTCAACACCATAGCGCCCGCACAACCCTGTGTGGGCGCGCGCTGCGCCAGAAAACGGCTGGCCAAAAGCCGTTGCGATGCCTGCGTGAAACGCTGCCCGACCGGCGCGCTGAGCATCCACCATCATGAGGTGATTCTCGCGCCGGAGCACTGCACCGGTTGCGGGATCTGCCTGTTTGTCTGCCCGGCGGACGCCTTGGAGAATCTCGTACCGCTGTCGCGAATTCACCGCGATGGCGTGCTGCTCGGGCCGTTTACCCAGCCTGTCGCGGCAGAGGAGTTGATGCTCTGGCATATGCAGTACCGCATTCGCGCGGTCGCGGTGGATCTCACGCGTGACACGCTCTGGCTGCGGCCGCTGGCAGAACTTAACCTGTGGCTGAAAAAGCGCGGCGAGCCGGGCTGGCAGTGTGTTGCAGTTTCACCGGCGGCAGGTGAGTCGAAGCGCCGTCTGCTGCGCCCGGACGGTGAACGCGCACGCGTAGCGCACGACGTTGCCACCCGGCGTGCGGCGGGGGCGTTTTTATGCGCATACGCCGTCATGCTGGATACCACGCGCTGCCTGCTATGCGGTGCCTGTGGCCGGGCATGCGCCAGCGGCGCGATACGCTTTGGCGAACAGGCGGTCGCGATCGATACAAAATGCTGCGATGGCTGTGGCGACTGCGAGGCCGTTTGCCCGGTTGATGCTATAACGATAACGGAGGGCGACGCCGGGCCGCTGATCCGCAGGGCGTTGTATCACGCCCGCTGCGAGCGCTGCGGCGAGCCGTGGCGCGCCTGGCATCCGGGCGAGAAAGTGTGCCCGGTTTGTCAGCGTCACGGCTTCAGCATGCGCGGCGGTTAACGCGGTGACTCGCTGAATCCACAGGAGAAAAGGGCGCTGTCATTAATCTGTCACGCCTGCGTCTTATAACAGTGCCACCCCGACTCTGGATCTGAGAACCATGAAATTCAAACCGCTTACGCTCGCTTTCGCGGCGCTTTTCCCGCTCTGTTCCCTTGCCGCCGCGCCGCAGGTGGAACGCTATGTCGTGACGTTTCCGCAGGAAGATCACGTAGTCTATTCCGGCAACTACGCCAGCGCGTTTCCTGATGGCCTGCCGGTAGGCGTGGGCTCCGGCCTGCTGTTTTTACGCAAAGAGGGCGATGACCTGATTTTCGCGACCGTCACCGACCGCGGCCCTAACGCCGACTCGCCGAAAATGGGCAAGCAGGAGTCGAAAATCTTCGCAAGCCCGGAGTACACGCCGCTGATGATGACCATTCGCGTCAGCAAAGACCAGGCGCAGGCGAGCGATCCGATGCCGCTGCATGACGATAAAGGCAATATCAGCGGTCTGCCGCTGCCCGCCGGGCTCATCGGCGCCACCAATGAGCTGGCGCTCAATGACGCGCTGCAAACGCTCACCGGTGATAAACGCGGGCTGGACACCGAAGGGATCACGCCGGACGGCAAGGGCGGCTACTGGCTGTGTGACGAATATGGCCCGTTTATTATTCATGTCGACGCCGGCGGCGCGATCCTCGCTAAACAGGGCCCGCAGGCGGGCAAGGGCGAAGAGGGCGTGGCGGGCGGCCTGCCGAATATCATTAAATGGCGTCAGCCTAACCGCGGCTTTGAAGGGCTGACCCGGATGCCGGACGGGCGCATTATCGCGGCGGTGCAGAGCACGCTGGATATCGACGGCAAAACCAAAAACACCGCGCGCTTTACGCGGCTGGTGAGTTTTGACCCGGCGACCGGCAAAACCGCAATGTACGGTTATCCGATCGACATCGACGTCTATAAAAAAGCCAAAGACGCCAAAGTCAGCGATATCGTGGCGCTGGATGACCACCGCATTCTGCTTATCGAGCAGGGTGGTGATAAAAACAAAACCATGCGCAACCGTGTTTATGTAGTCGATCTCAGCAACGCCACCGATCTGAGCACGCTGGATAAGACCGAACCGCCGGAATTTGACGATGCGGAAAAACTCAACGCGCGCGGCGTGAAGCTCGCCACAAAACAGCTGGCGGTGGATTTGCGTGAACTGGGCTGGCAGCAGGAGAAAGCGGAAGGGCTGGCGCTTGTCGACCCGCAAACCCTCGCGGTCATCAACGATAACGACTTCGGTTTACAGTCAGAGCTGCTGGAGCCGCAGGGCGATAAAAAAGAGATGGATGACTATAACGTGGACGGCCAGGGGCATTTGACGCTGGACGGCAAGCCGGTTGCCAGCAAAATCGGCATCAAGCCGCTGGATAAACCCGCCTCACAAAATGAACTGTGGGTGATAAAGCTCGATAAGCCCCTGTAAAGGCAATAAAAAAGGGCAGGCCGAGGCCTGCCCTGACTCGTTTTACAACCGTTAGCTCAGTTTAAATACCGCGACCGCCTGATTGAGCAGCTGTGACTGCTCTTTCAGCGAGTGGGCGGCGGCAGAGGCTTCTTCCACCAGCGCGGCGTTCTGCTGGGTAACGGAATCCATCTGCGCGACGGCCTGGTTAATCTGCTCAATTCCACGGCTCTGCTCGCCGGTGGAGAGCGCGATTTCTGACATCAGCTCAGAGACCTGTTTAATCGAGCCGATAATGCGCTTCATGCTCTCGCCCGCGCGCGCCACGCGGTCACTGCCCAGCACCACCTGCTCGCCGGACTGCTCGATAAGCTCTTTGATCTCCTTCGCAGCCACCGACGAGCGCTGCGCCAGATTACGCACTTCGCTTGCCACCACCGCAAAACCTCGACCCTGCTCACCCGCACGGGCGGCTTCCACCGCGGCGTTGAGCGCCAGGATGTTAGTCTGGAAGGCGATATCTTCGATAATGCCGATAATGTTGTCGATCTTGCTGGAGCTGGATTCGATCTCCTGCATGGAGACGACAACTTCTTCGACAATCGCGTTGCCTTCCTGGGCGGCGCTGCGCATATTGCCCGCGAGCTTATTCGCCTCGGCGGTGTTCTCCGAGGTGTGCTTCACGGTCGAGGTCAGCTGTTCCATGCTGGCGGCGGTTTCGCCGAGCGACGCAGCCTGCTCTTCGGTACGTGCCGAGAGATCGACGTTACCGGCGGCGATCTCTTCCGCGGCGTGGGCCACGCTCTGGCTGGAGTCGCGCACCTGGGCGATGATATTGACCAGCGACAGACGCATCTGCTCAAGCGAGCCGAGCATCTCGCCAATCTCATCTTTCGAGCCGGAGAGCACCGGCGTGTGCAGCTCGCCTTCCGCCATCTGCTGGCAGTGGCGACGCGCGGCATCCAGCGGCGACAGTACGCGGCGTTTCAGCAGAATAAACATCGCGCCAATCAGCAGCGTAAACAGCAGGGCGAACACCGCGATGGTAACGATGCTGTTTACAAAACGCGCCTGCGCCTCCTGGTTCAGACGCTGGGCATATTTCTCACGAAACGCCAGCAGCTGATCGAGCGTAATTTCAAACTGACGATCCAGTTGCGGAATTGTGGTGCTTACGAGCTGGTTAAACCGCGCGGTATCGTTGCGACTCGCCGCATCCATCAGCGGACGCAGGCCGTCATCGACATACGCCTGCCAGGCCTGACGGTACGGGGCCGCCAGCGCTTCTTCGCCTTTAACCGCAGGGGCTGCTTTGTAGTTATTGAACGCCGCGATGGCTTTTTGCATCACCTCGTTGGCGGTTTCAAGCGACGCCTGCGTTTTCTGGGTATCGCCAAGAGAGGCGTTAATCATCGCCTCCATCAGGCGCACGCGCAGCGTACGGCTATGGTTAATCGGATCAATCACCGAAAGCACCACGCGAATTTCTTTATTCACGTTATCCAGCGACTGGTTACTGCGCGTGAGCGACCAGAGGTTAGAGACGGTACTGACGAGAAAGATGAAAAGTAACAGACTGAAAACGAGAAATGAAAAACGCCTTACTGACATGTTGTTCCCTTGCGTGAGGTTGTAACACAGCGACCCGGTCACTCAAAAAGAGGAGTGCCACCAGACGGTTATCGGAATGTCAGCCAAAAAATTTAGGTTAAATGGGTTTTTCCCAACAAAACAAAGGGTTATATCTATATCAGGTACAATAAGCGAGGCTTATGTTTCGCCAGGCTATGCTTAACGCTGGCATCAGCGATTCGCGCATGTGCGCCATAGGAGTGAGATTGAAAACGCTACAGGGGCCATCTCTTTTTCTTTCGCAATTTATCAGCGACCGTCCGCCGTTTAACCAGCTCGATACGCTGGCGGCCTGGGCTGCCGGGCTCGGCTATAAAGCGGTGCAGCTGCCGACCCATTTGCCGCATATTTTTGATCTGGCCAAAGCGGCGGAAAGCCTGGATTACTGCGCGCAGGTGCGCGAGACGCTCGGCAATATGGGCCTGCAAATCAGCGAGCTCTCGACGCATTTCCAGGGACAACTGGTGGCGGTACACCCGGCGTATGACCAGGCGTTTGCCGGTTTCGCACCCGAGGCGGTGCGCCACGATCCGGTTGCGCGCCAGCAGTGGGCGGTCAGCACGCTGAAGCTTGCGGCGCGCGCCTCGCAAAACCTCAATCTCACGGCGCATGCCACCTTTTCCGGTTCGCTCGCCTGGCCGTTTTTCTATCCGTGGCCGCCGCACAATCCGCTGCTGGTGGAAGAGGCGTTTAACGAGCTGGCCAGCCGCTGGCTGCCGATTCTTAACCGTTTTGACGAGGCTGGCGTGGATCTCTGCTTTGAGCTGCACCCCGGTGAAGATCTGCATGATGGCGTGACGTTCGGGCGTTTTCTGGAACTCACTGGCCACCACCCGCGTTGCCATATCCTCTACGATCCGAGCCATATGCTGCTTCAGCACATGGATTATCTCGGGTTTATCGATCGCTGGCATTCGCGCATCCGGGCGTTTCACGTGAAAGACGCCGAGTTCAGGCCGTCAGCGGACAGCGGCGTTTATGGCGGCTATCAGCCCTGGATAGACCGGCCAGGCCGTTTCCGCTCGCCGGGCGACGGGCAGATAGATTTCAGGGCTATTTTCAGTAAGCTTGCGCGCTATGACTATCCCGGCTGGGCGACGCTTGAGTGGGAGTGCTGCCTTAAAGACGGCGAAACCGGCGCGCGGGAAGGGGCCAAATTTATCGCCGAACATATCATCAAAGTGTCTTCGCAAAACTTTGAGGATTATGCGCCCGGAAGCCATGAGCGCGAGGCGGTGCGCGAGATGCTCGGTTTGGAACCTCAATAAAAACGCCGGGCGCTGCGCCCGGCGTTACTCTCTGAGAAAGCATTGATCAGTCAAATACGTTGTTGATAACGGCCGTCACCAGCGCCGTGCTGAGCGCAATCAGCACCAGATCGTCACCGACCATTTTCCATTCATAACCCGGATAATACGGCAGTTCGTTCAGCATGCTGGCCGGTACCGTTTTTTTCGCGATGCCCGGCGGCAGCGGCTTACCGCGTGCGAGATTCTTCGCGATACCTGGCGGCAGCGACTCATAGCCGGTGAGGCCGTAATTCACAGCGAGGCTGCGCGCGCGGCTATAACTGATATCCGCCTCAACGTGGTCGGGTTTACCGTAGTTTTTACGGCCCGACGCGTTGCCGCTGTCATTCTGGTCGTGGGCGCCATGATGACCATTGTTGCCGTGATTGCCGCTGTTACCATGACCGTTACCATTTCCGTGGCCGTTCCCGTTGCCGGGATTCGCCAGCGCAGGCGTGGCGCACACCGTAAACGCTGCCAGCAGAAGCGCCAGCGCACTTAAACGTTTCGTTTTCATAACCCTTCCTCATTCAGGTGGTGCAGCGTTATTTCAGCACAACGGCAACAAAAATCGATGGCGCTTTTTCCTGGATTTCACACTTCGGAAGATGTCTCGCAAAATTGTAACGCCGGTTTGCCTGCGCCCGTTTGTAGCGGCAATATAACTGTATAAATAAACAGTTAATCAGGGCGCAAACAGCGTCGCAGAAACGAACAGCGTTTCGGGAACAGCTTATTAAAAGTGGGCAGCGCGTTTAGCACACCGCAACAGAGAATCGCAGGATAAAAACGCCGGTGCGGGTGCACCGGCGGGAGGGGTTAACGCAGTCCGATGATTTTCGCCAGTGCCTGACGGTCGGCGGGTTTAATATCGAGCGGATGTTCGTAGCCGATATTCTCAATCGCGCGGGTGTAAAGCGCGACCAGCCAGTCGTAGACATAACGGGTGGCGGCATGCACCGGTTTTTCGCCAAGGCGCGTCAGACGCTTATCCTGCGCGACGGCGGAGGCGAACAGGCGCTCGTTCGGATTGACGCGGCTCGCCGGGCGCTCGGCCTGCGGCACGCGCTCGAAGCCCAGCCAGCTTACGAAGTTGCCAAGCTCCGCGCGTAGCTGCGCGCCGGAAAGCCCTTCGTGCGCAGCCAGCGTCTCCAGACGGGCCGCGAGATCCAGCCGGTAGCTGGCAATAATCAGCGTGTCGCCGAGCCAGTGCAGCGTGGCGGGATCAATGCCGAGCTGCGCGGCGTGTTCCTCGCTTTGCATCCACTGGCGAACGTGATTCACCCACAGGCGATGCGCGCGACGGGCGAGCGACGCGCCGGAGGCGGTATCAACCGGACGCGCGGAGGTGGATTCGCCGAAAAGATCGATCTCGGCGCTGAACAGCCCCTGCGGCGTCTCTTCGTGGCGCTCTTCGGTTTCGCACAGCGCCTGCAGTGCGGCCGGGTCAGGCAGCAGCGCCTGGAGCAGATCGCCGTGGCGCGCGGCCTGGCGCTGCAATGTGCGCACGCCGTTTTCCGCCGTGGACCGCAGCGTCGCCGCGTCAGTGGTCAGCGGGGCCAGATAACGGCTGAACAGCAGCGCGGGCTGCGCCTGTGCCTGCTCGATGAGTAACGCAAGGCGACGCTCGCGGCTGCTCTGGCTCAGCGCCTGCGAGAGCCATTCGGTCAGACGTTGCAGATTACGCCCGTCGAGCGCCTGCAATGTACCCCAGGTGTGGCCCGGCTTGCCGAGTAAGCGCTGAACGCCTTCGTCCAGATGCTGGCCGTCAAGGAAGCGGGCGTCGTGCGGCGTAATGGCCCACACGAGCCCCGGCAGCGCGTCCGGAGAGGCCGGTTGCGTGGCGTTCACCCAGCGCAGCAGCGCGCGCGCGACCGGCGCGATATCAGCACGGCGCTGTACGGCGTTACACACCATCAGCACGTCCGGCTGCTGGTGCTGACGGTAATAGTCGAGCAGAAACGCGATTTTACTGGCGTTCAGGCTGTCATTCTGGCCAAACGTCGCGCCGGGAATATCCAGCAGATCGACGCCTTCCGGTACAGAAGGGGTGGCGAGCGGCAACGTCAGTTCGGCGCACAGCAGCGTCAGCGTCGTAAGCGGGAGGCTGACCATACCCTGTAACTGCTGCTGTTCGAGGGCGCGTACCAGGACTTCATCCGGCAGCGCGTCTTCACCGGAGCCCGCAGGGAGCAGAAAGCCTTCCACCGGGAGCGAGAAGTTATCGACGAGCAGGCTCAGCGGCGCGGCCACTTCACGGGCATGGCCGAGCAGCAACAGGCCTTCGGAAAGGGTGATGAACTGCTGCGTCAGCTCTGCGATATCGCCCCACAGCAGCGCGTACAGCCGCACGCGTTCTGGGAGATTCAGCGCCGGCAGCAGCTCTGCGAGCTGATGCCACGCGTCGTCGCTCAGCGTGCGCTGGCGCGCGGGCGTCAGTTCACGCCAGCGGGCGGCGAGCGTCATGACGTCTGGCGCGCTGATGGCCGGGTGGCTCTGCGGCTGGCCGAGGCTTTGCAACTGGGCTAAACGCTGGCGCAGTTCCTCTTCGCTGACGGCGCGCGACTGACCGCTGGTCTGGTAGTGCGCGAGGAAAATCTGCACCAGTTCCGCTTCGCTGAAAAGGCGCAGGCGCAGCGGAAACTCCTCCGGAAGCGTTGGTGGCGTGCGGGTAAAGCGCACCGCCATCGCGGTCGCGCTGTGACCGGGGTTGATATGGGTCAGCCAGTCGAGGTGTTTATCGCCAGGTGCCACGGACACCTGGCCCTGCGAACCATTGGCAAGCGTCGCCAGCAGGTGCGCTTTGCCCGCCTGGGAATGACCATAAAGGCCGAGCGTGCGCGGCTCACTGGCGAGTGCGTTAAGCGTCTGTGCGCTGGCGCGCAGCGCGTTCAGACGCGCCAGCAACGGGCCTGCGTCCTCATCCAGCAGCGGCGCGTGCGCGCGGGTGGTTTCGACCCACCGGGTCAGGGCGACAGTTGTAGTGAGTGTCTGGTTAATGAGGGTAGAAACTGTCATTTCAGATAAACGCTCCCGCTGTCGATCCAGTAATGGCTGCCGGAACTGCGACGGTCAGCCAGCGTATTCAGTTTAAAAGTGACCTGCTCCGGCGGCACGCGGGTGCCGTCTGAGAGCCAGGCTTCGCTGAGCGTAAAGCCTTCCGGTGCTTCATGCTTGCTGCCACCGGTCAGTTGCAGGCGCACGTTCAGTACGCCGTCGCCAGCAATGGCTTTCGCGAGCTCTGGTGAGTTGACCGAGAGCGTATAGAGCGGCGTGGCGGGCCAGCGGGCGTTATCGAGCTGGCGGAAGCCGAGCGTCACATTGCCGCGCAGCGGGAAGTGTAAGCGGGCGTCGAGCTTCGCGCCCGGCGCGTCAAGATCGATATCGCGATACCAGACGTTTTCGTCGCGCAGCGTGTTGACGACATTATCCAGCACGCCCAGGTAACGCACGGTGGAATACGCGCCAATATCCGCCGCTTTAAAGTTAAAGCGCGGCAGGCGCAGATCCAGCGCCAGGCTGCAGAGCATCGCGCCAACGGCGGCGGTGGATTTTGGATTGCCCACGCGGCGGTGCTGACTGAAAGGATACCATTCATGCACTTCATAGTTATCGAGCCAGACCATACGGCTGACCGGCACCGGCTGCAGCAGACGGATCAGCGACTGCAGGCCCGGCAGGCAGCCCGGACGACCAGTGATAAGCAGCACGTCACAGCAGTAGTAAGAGATAGCTTCGCACAGCGCCTGAATGGGCGCGCAGATGCTGAACTTCCCGCTATGCAGCGCTTCTTCAAGCTCGCTGAAGCTCACCTGCAGCGGTACGTCCAGCACGTTAAACGCCGGGCTGCCGGCGGGCAGCGCATGCTCAATCGCCTGGTGGAGATAGTTATGCACGTTGCGGGTCGGCGGTTGTTTTAGCAGTTCGCCGAACGTGGTGTAGAGGCCGCTTTGGGTATCAGTCGGGTCGCTGTTTTCCCACGCCGAGAGAATGGCGTGGCCGAGTGGCATAAAGAGCTGCAGCGCGGTCTGCTGGCGCAGAATCGCCTGCGTGTCCATACGCCCGGAATCGCCGAACAACGTGGACATCAACGTCGCAGCGTCAGCCACGCCCGCTTTTTGCAGATGTTCCTGAAGCGCAGGCAGTACGCAGCGCTGAATGACATCCAGCAGAATGTCATCGCCCGCCACTTTAAAGCCTTCGCGAAACAGCAGCGTCGGGCTGATTTTCACATTGCTGCCAACGCCGTCATCAAGCTGATATTCGGCGATCGCCATATCCGTCGTGCCGCCGCCGATATCAATCGAGGCGACGCGCAGCTGACGGCCCGGTGTCGCGCCTGGCGGCGTTTCGCGGTCCGGGCGGGCGAGGCTTGCGAAAAAGCGCTCGGTCTGCCCGGCGAAATGCACCATCGCTTCGTTATAAAGCCACACCAGCTGGCCGCAGCTCGCTTCATCCCACTCCATCTGGATCTCTGGCACCGGCACGCGGCTCTTGCGCTGACCTTTATCGGCGCTGAAATCGTCATCGTGCGGGTGCCAGCCCAGCGCTTTCCAGACCAGCGCGATGGCCTCCTGCATGCGGCGGCGGAAAATCTCGCGCTCCTGTTTCGGCATCGCCGAAGGGAGCGTCAGAATCAGCTGGCGCAACTGGCGCGGCGAACTGGCGTTGCCCATGCGCAGACGGCTGGCAACGCTGTTAATCTGGCAGACCGCCTGGGCGAGCAGCTCGCACAACATGTGCGTCATCAGAGAGCTGCGGCTGTATTGCGGCGAAAAAACCGGCAGACGCTCTTCCGGCGGCAGCTGCCAGAGCGGCTCGCCGTCGTCATTCATCAGGTTCATCAGCGGGCCCGCGGTCGCCAGCGGCTCGCGCTGGGTTTTCGGGGTCATCAGGTTAAAGCGCCACTCCTGAGCCGCCGGGGTTTCATCCCACAGATAGCGGCGCGGGCTGGAAATACCGCTGTTGCCCTCGGTGCCGAGACGCTGCATCGCGAGTTTGCGTGCTTCGTCACCGACACGCACGATAGAAGGCCAGACGAACGCCTCGTCGCGCCCGCTCTCCACCGAAAAATGCTGTTTGCCAAAGCGCGCCTCAGCGAAGGCCAGACGGCTGGTGAACATCAGCGCATTCATAAACTGCGGCTCGCTAAGCGATCGTACCTGCAACTCCATCGTCTGGCGCAGGCCGTCATTCGCTTCACCGTGATCTTCAATAATCACGCCGCAGGTGTGGGTGTTGCCGACATCCAGGATGAGATCCACCGCCACCGGCTGCGAGCTCAGCGTGCCGGTCACGATTTTCAGCTCAGGCACATTGAGCTGGTTGCCGAGGAGCGACATCAGGTTGAGCCAGTGAGCCTGATATTCAAACACTTTCAGCGCGCGCTGGATCTCCTGCTCGCTGCGGCCCTCATTCGCGCCGACAAACTGGGTGAAGGCTTCACGCAGCCAGCCGTCAACCCAGGTCTGGTCAAGGAAATCAGCCACTTCGTCATCGCGCCAGGCAAGCGCGAAACGCGTGCCGTTGCGCACGTCATTCTCGACGGGCGCGAGCTGGGAGGTCGCGCCTTCATCGGCCTGGATTTGCGTATCGAACGCCAGCGTCACGCGGTGGGTGTTGCCCGCGCCGTCCGGCTCGCTGAGTTTGCGGATCTGCACGCGCGCCCAGTTGTCAGGGCCCTGCACAAAGGTACGCGGTGGGTTAAAGCGCAGCACCGGCAACGGCAGCCAGACGCCATCCAGGATGGCGAGCGACTGGCTCAGCGCGACGCTGCTTTCCGGTTTCACCACTTCAGGCTGGCCGCCGTGGCGGGCGGGCAGGGTGAATTTGCCGGAGGTGATATCGTAATCGAGGCGCAGCAGTGGCCCGTTGGCCGTTTTGCGCACAAAGCGCCCGTCGTGAGGCGCTTCAACGGGCGTCAGGCCAAAATCAAGAAATTGCACCCCGCTGTTTTCAATCAGGGTGACGCTCTGTTTGTAATCACACAGGTTTGCCAGCATAAATCAGGCGCTCACTTTCTTCATGGTCAGGGGCAGCACGGTCTTTTCATCATAGCGACCGGTACATTCGGCAACATCGTTCGGGCCAGCTTTACAGGCGATTTCCGGCATCGGGTAGCGGGAGCCGTCGCTGCAGCGGGCTTTACCGCGCGTCTTGATCATCAGCTCGCCAGTCTGGTGCAGGCCCGAGAACAGCTCGGCTTTGCAGACGACGTTATCGCCAAGCGTCACGCGGGCGGTGCCTTTGTTGTTTTTCATCTCAACACGCATCGAGGTGGCTTTACCGGTGATCGGGTCCGGGCTGCCGATGCTGAGCCGCCAGGTGCCGTTCAGGAAGCGAGTGGTCCCGGCTTTTACCTGGTTGGCGTCCATGACCAGTGCGTTTTTATCAACCGGTGCGGGGGCAGCGACAGGCTTCTCTTCCACAACCGGCGCAGGCGGAGTGACTTTCGCTTCAGCCAGCGGCAGAGAGGTTGTCGGTGCCACCGGGACGACAGGAGCAGCAGGCGCGTCGACCGATTTCACCGGCGCGGGCGCGATTTCCTGCGCTTTGATCTGCGCGACCGAAACGGTTGGCGCGGCGGTTTCTTTCTGCTGCAACAGATACCAGGTCACAGGTGCGGCCACGGCCCCCATCACGACGGCGGCGGCAAGCGGCCATGTCCAGAGCGGTACGCGCGAGCGGCGGGCTGGCGTTGGCGCTTTTACCGGGGCTGGCGCGGTCTCTTCAGGTGGTGTGGTCGCCTCGGCTTCAGCGGCATAGGCCGCCAGCGCGGCGGCAGACGCGTGTACGGGGGCGGCAGGCGCTGGCGCTACGGGCGCAGGCGAGACAGGCGGCGTTGCCAGCAGCGGCGCGTCCGGCTCGGTCATCATCACCGGCGTGGGTTCCGGCTCCGGCTCTTCCTGCGGCGTCATGATGATTTCCGGCTCAATGGGCTCAGCTTCACGCAGACATTCCAGCACGTCATCGCGCGCGCCCTGGTTCAAATTCACGAAGCCCCAGAAGGTGATAACCGGTTTGCCGTCCACCAGATAGAGGAAATTCGCGCCGGGGAACTGCACGGCTTTGGCGAGCAGCGCGCCAAAAAGTTGCTGGGCGGTCTTTTCCGATTCCAGGCAGCGCTTGCTCAGCGCGCGGGCGCTGGAGAGCGCGCTTTCCAGAAAGCGCAGGGCGCGCTCGCGCTCCTCGCGGCTGGCGGACGCCCAGCCCATGACTTTGCCGCTGACCGGCGAATACCAGTCCACGCGGTCACCTTCTTCATTAAGCTGAGGGATAGCAAGCAACTCCACCAGCGGCTGTTTGCGCAGGCGAAGCGTTTCACGGATTTGCAGTGCCGACTCGAAAACTGCCTGACCGTTTTCGCCTACCGACTGGAAGTCGTCAAGGTCGCCACTGCGCAATAAAATTTTTGCCACGTCATTCTCTCTGCTGGGAAAACTTTTTCACGGCTCTACTTTGAACGATAGACCGGTCAAGCAAAAGGCGAAAGAAACGCGAAAAAGCGTAAATTCTCGGGTCATTGAATCTTAGGAATTTTCTTGACTTAAGCAAAAATTCGCGGAGTTAACGCGACTTAACCGGAGCGTAAATCATTTTTATCTGAAATTGACTGATATTCAGGCGAAAAATGCCGGAAAGGTATAAAGCTACAGTTTTTTGTTATTTGCCACTCAGAGCGTGCTGTGATGAGATGGCTTTCCTCCTGAAAAGTAAAATAAAAGGCGCAAGATGAAGACAGGAAAAACATTGATCGGGCTGCTGTTAAGCGCCCTGTTACCGGCAAGCGCGATCGCGGCGAACAGCGATACCCTGATTTACTGCTCTGAAGCATCACCCGAGTCCTTCAACCCGCAGATCGCGAGTTCCGGGCCGAGCTTTGTGGCAAGCTCCCAGGTGCTTTATAACCGTCTGGTGAATTTCGATCCGAAAACCAATACGCCGGTGCCGTCGCTGGCGACCGAGTGGAAGGTGAGCCCGGATGGCAAAACCTGGACGTTCACGCTGCGTCAGGGCGTGAAATTTAACAGCAATAAATTCTTCAAACCGACGCGCGATTTTAATGCCGACGACGTTATCTTCTCGGTGATGCGCCAGAAAGACCCGAATCATCCGTACCACAAGGTGTCACAGGGCAACTACGAATATTTCCAAGATGTGGGTCTTGATAAGCTCATCACGGAGGTGAAAAAGCTCGACGATTACCACGTCCAGTTCACGCTGAGCGAGCCGAACGCCGCGTTCCTGGCCGACTGGGGGATGGATTTCGCGTCTATTCTTTCAGCGGAATACGCTGATGCGATGATGAAAAAAGGCACGCCAGAGAACGTCGATAACTGGCCCATCGGCACTGGCCCGTACGCACTGCAACAGTACAAAGTCGATTCGCTTATCCGCTACATCGCCAACCCGAACTACTGGGATGGCGAAGTGCCGACCAAACACCTGATCTTCTCCATTACTCCGAACGTCGAGACGCGCCTCGCGAAGCTTAAAACGAACGAGTGCCAGATTATCCCGGCCCCCAGCCCGGTACAGTTTGACGCAATTAAAGTCGATAAAAACCTGACGCTGCACAGCGTCGAGGCGCTGAACGTCGGTTATCTCGCGTTTAACACCGAGAAAAAACCGTTCGATAACGTGCTGGTGCGCCAGGCGCTGAATTACGCCGTTGATAAAAAATCGATCATCAACGCGGTGTTTATGGGCAGCGGCACGGTGGCGAAATCGCCGATCCCGCCGAATATGCTCGGTTACGATAAAGACCTGAAAACCTACGATTACGATCCCGAAAAAGCGAAAGCGCTGCTGAAGCAGGCGGGGCTGGAGAAGGGCTTTGAAGCGACGCTGTGGTCGATGCCGGTGCAGCGCCCGTATAACCCGAACTCCCGCCGCATCGCCGAGATGATCCAGAGCGACTGGGCGAAAGTGGGCGTGAAGGCGAAAATTGTCAGCTATGAGTGGGGTGAATACCTCTCCGGCATTCGTAAAGGCGAGCACGACACCGCGCTGTATGGCTGGATGTCAGACAACGGCGACCCGGATAACTTTGCCGATGTCCTGCTGAGCTGCGACAGCATCCAGAGCGGCTCGAACGCCGCGCGCTGGTGCGATAAGAAATACACCTCGCTTATCGATCAGGCGAAGCGCGTCAGCACGCCTGCGGAACGCGCTAAACTTTATGTACAGGCGCAGGAGATCTTCTACCAGCAGGCACCGTGGGTGCCGCTCGCCAATGGCCGCACCTTCTACGCGACCCGCAGTAACGTGACGGGGTACAGCGTAAGCCTGATGGGCAGCGACTTCTCGAAAGCAAAAATCAACTAAGCACTGCGCCGCGGCCCCTGCCGCGGCGATGCGTTTAAGGAGGTTTTATGTCACATCGTGAGGACATGCAGCGCCGCGTTGACGCGGTGATTGCACAACACGTGATAGCGCCGATGAATGAACTGCTGATTGCGCTCAGCGATGACGCGCAACTCAGCCGTGAGGAGCGTTACGATCTGCAGCAGCAGTTGCGCACCGCGATTGCCCATCATGGCCGTCAGCATAAAGAAGATCGCGAGCGCGAGGCGGCGGAACGCCTGGCGGAGCTGACCCGCGGCGGCACCATTTTATAAACTTTAAGGAATTTTTATGCATATTGCTTTTCTCGGTCTTGGCGGCATGGGCCAGCCGATGGCGGAAAATCTGGTTAAAGCGGGCTTTACGGTGACGGTCTGGAACCGCTCGCCAGCGCCCGCAGAGGCATTGCGCGCATCCGGCGCGCAGGTAGCGGCAAGCCCGAAAGATATTCACGGCGCTGATGTGCTCATCACCATTCTGGCGGATGACGCGGTTACTGAAAACGTCGTGGTGGAGCAGGGCGCGCTGGCGTCGCTCGCGCCGGGGGCGCTGTGGATCAACATGGCGACGGTTTCCGTGGCGTTGACTGAAGCGATGGACGCGCTGACCCGTCAGCGGAACATCGGCTATCTCGCCGCCCCGGTGCTCGGGCGCGTGGATGTCGCCGCCGCAGGCAATCTGAATATTCTCGCGGCGGGCGAGTCGCAGTGGCTAGCGAAAGCGCAGCCGATTTTCGACGTGCTGGGCCAGAAAACCTGGACCTTCGGCGACAACCCGGCGCAGGCCGCGGCGGTGAAACTGGCGGCAAACTTTATGCTGGCGAGCGCCATTGAGACCATGGGCGAGGCGTCGGCGCTGGTCGAGGCCTATAACGTTGGCAAAGGCGATTTTCTCGGTATGCTGACCAGCACGCTGTTTTCCGCGCCTGCGTATAAAAACTATGGCGCGATGATTGCCGAAGACCGTTATACGCCCGCAGGGTTCACCATGAAGCTGGGGCTTAAAGATGTGCGTCTCGCGCAGCAGGCGGCCGAGAGTAAAAACGTACCGATGGGAATTGCAGGGGTGCTTCGCGATAACTACCTTGACGCGCTGGCGCACGGTGATGAGCAGCTCGACTGGGCGGCGCTGGCGACCGTCAGCGCGCGCCGCAGCGGGCAGAAACCGAAAGCGTAACCTTCAGAACGTGCGCCTGGCGACCAGCCAGGCGCCAATCACCAGCAGCACCGCGCCCGCCACCGGCCCGGCGAGCATACGCAGCGTCAGGCCGCTGGTGCGCGCAATATCAAACAGTAACCCGCCAATCAGCTGGCTTGCGACCAGCACCGCAATCGTCGTGGCCGCGCCAAGATGCTGATAGCCGTTAATGCTCGCGAAGACGAAAAACGACCCGAGCAGCCCCGGCAGCAGCGTCCACCAGCGTACGGTGGCGATAAGCTCGCTGAACCCTGCCGTGCCGTTACGCAGCAGCAGAATGGCGCAGAACAGCACAATCCCTACCAGTGAATTGAGCAGCATGGCGATGAGGATCGTGGAGGCCGACTGCGTGATCCGCACCATCAGCATATTCTGTACCACCAGCCCCACACCGGCGGCGGTCAGGAACAGCAGGCTTAATGACGAGTTCATCCAATGGCGTCCGGTTCGGTGCGATTATCAAGCTGCAATTGCATAAACGTCAGATCCAGCCAGCGACCAAATTTGGTGCCTACCTGCGGCATCTGCGCGGTGATGGTAAAGCCGAGCTTTTCATGCAGCGCGATGGAGGCGGCGTTGCGCGATTCGATTCCCGCCACCATCACATGCTTGCCGATAGCCCGTGCCTCAACGATGAGTCGCGTCATCAGCGCTTTGCCGATGCCTTTGCCGTGGTGCTCCGGGTGCACATAGACCGAGTGCTCAACGGTATGGCGAAAGCCGTCAAAGGCGCGCCAGTCGCCGAACGAGGCGTAACCGACGACCCGATCGCCTTCCACCGCCACCAGCACCGGGTAGCCCGCGTTGCCGCGCTGATAAAACCAGGCGAGGCGGTTTTCAGTATCGACCGTGGCGTCATTCCAGATGGCGGCGGTGTGTAACACCGCATAGTTATAAATCTCAGCGATAGCGGCGCAGTCGTCCGCAGTGGCATGGCGAATCAGCATGGTTGAACCCCGGCAGTCGTTCACTATAATGTTACGTTATGAATAATATAATCGACACATTAAATCAACGGATTGGTGAACGCATTCGCGTCGAGCGCGAAACCCGCGGCTGGTCGCTGAGCGAACTCGCCGAGCGCGCCGGGGTTTCCCGCGCCATGATCCACAAAATTGAGCGCGGCGAAAGTAGCCCGACGGCGATGTTGTTAGGGAGGCTCTCCGGCGCGCTGGGGCTGAGCATGTCCACGCTTATCGCCCGCGCGGAGATGAACGAAGGGCGGCTGCTGCGCTTTGCCGATCAGCCGGTCTGGCGCGATCCGCAGAGCCACTATTTGCGCCGCCACGTCTCGCCGAAATCTGATCTGCCGCTGGATATGGTTCAGGTGGAGTTGCCCGCCGGCAGCGACATCCCGATGCCGGCCTCGGCCTATGCCTTTGCCCGCCAGCTCATCTGGGTTCAGCAGGGTGAACTGGTGTTTCAGGAAGGCAATATCCGCCACCAGATGCATGAAGGCGACTGCCTCGAACTCGGCCCGCCGAATGAATGCCATTTCATCAACCAGAGCGACGCGCCGTGCATCTATCTGATTGTGCGTCTGAATAACGTCGCCAGTTGACGTGAATGCACTACGCTTTCTGGACGCCCTGAAAACAAGGAGAACATCATGACTCAATCATCGTCCCGTAATCGCCGCTGGGTGCTGGCCTCGCGTCCGCATGGCAAACCGGTGGCGGAGAATTTTCGCCTTGAGGAAGATTCCATCGCCGAGCCGGGCGAAGGCCAGGTGCTGGTGCGCACAGTGTATTTGTCGCTCGACCCGTATATGCGCGGGCGCATGAGCGATGAGCCGTCCTATTCGCCGCCGGTGCAAATCGGTGAAGTGATGGTCGGCGGCACCGTTGGCGTGGTGGAAAAATCGAGTCATCCGGATTTCCACCCCGGCGACTGGGTGGTCGGCTACAGCGGCTGGCAGGATTACGCCATCTGCGATCCAAAACAGCTGACGCCGCTTGGAAAATCGCCCGAGCATCCGTCGTGGTTCCTCGGCGTGCTGGGCATGCCAGGATTTACCGCCTATATGGGCCTGCTGGATATCGGCGCGCCGAAAGCGGGTGAAACGCTGGTGGTCGCCGCCGCGACTGGCCCGGTCGGCGCAAGCGTCGGGCAGATAGGCAAAATCAAAGGCTGTCGCGTGGTCGGCGTGGCGGGCGGTGAAGAGAAGTGCCGTTACGCGGTGGAACACCTGGGCTTTGACGAATGTATCGATCACCGCGCGGCGGATTTCGCCGATAAACTCGCCGCCGCCTGCCCGCAGGGCATTGACGTTTACTACGAGAACGTCGGCGGGAAAGTTTTCGATGCCGTGATGCCGCTGCTCAACACCGGCGCGCGCGTGCCGCTGTGCGGTCTGGTCTCCGGCTATAACGCCACCGACCTGCCGCCTGGCCCGGATCGCCTGCCGTTGCTCATGGGCACGCTTTTGAAAAAACGCATCCGTATGCAGGGCTTTATCATCAACCAGGATTATGGTCACCGCATCGAAGAGTTCCAGCGCGAAATGGGCCAGTGGGTTTCCGAAGGGCGCATTCACTACCGCGAGCACATTGTGGATGGCCTTGAGAACGCGCCGGAGGCGTTTATCGGCCTGCTGGAAGGGAAAAACTTCGGCAAACTCGTGATCCGCGTCGGCCAGGACGATGCATAAACCAGCTGAATAACAACTTGTTAACCACGGCGGCTGCCGATATGCTCGACCAAAGCCTGTTGTCGGGAGCCGCCTGTGCCGCTGTTAACCCTCTCTCATCTTAGCCTGCAAAGTCGCCAGGCAACCCTGTTGCGTGATGTCAGTCTGACCGTCGAACGCCGCGAAATGGTGGCGCTGGTCGGCGAATCTGGCTGTGGCAAAACGCTCACTTCCCTTGCCGTCACCGGTCTTTTGCCGCGCGGCGTCTGGCAGAGCGGCGGCGAGATTTGCTTTGACGATACCACGCCCATTCTTCCTGATGCGCCATACCCGGCGGGCCTGCGCGGCCGCCACATCGCCATGATTTTCCAGGAGCCGATGAGCAGCATGAACCCGGTGCTGAAAGTGGGCGAGCAGATTGCCGAAGTGCTGGTGCGCCATCGCGGGCTGGGCTGGAAAGCGGCCTCGCGCGAGGCGGTGGCGCTGCTGGGCCATGTCGGCATCGGCGAGCCGGAAAAACGGGCGCGTCAGTATATTCACCAGCTCTCCGGCGGGATGCGCCAGCGGGTGATGATAGCCAGCGCCATCAGCGGCAAACCGGATCTGCTGATTGCCGATGAGCCGACCACCGCGCTGGACGTCACGCTTCAGGCGCAAATCCTCGGCCTGCTGAAAGATCTCCAGCAGGAGATGGGCATGGGCGTGCTGCTGGTGACACACGATCTTAGCGTGGTGGCGCGCTATGCCGATCGCGCCTGCGTGATGAACGGCGGCGAAATTGTCGAGCAGGGGCCGGTGGAGCCGCTCTTTACTTCGCCACAGGCCGACTGGACGCGGCGGCTGATTGCGGCTTCAACACCACAGGAGCCGCCTGCACGTGTGGTGGCGTGTAATGACACGCCGCTGTTGCAGGTGACGGGTATCGTAAAAAGCTTTGCGCGCCGTGCGCGGCTGCCGTTTATGCCCCCGGAGCGCCAGCGTGTATTGCACCCGACTACCTTTAGCGTGGCGCGCGGTGAAATCGTCGGGCTTATTGGCGAATCCGGCTCCGGCAAAACGACGCTCGGGCGCGCGGCTATCGGGCTTATCGAGGCTGACAGCGGCCAGATTTTCTTTGACGGCGTCGATATGGCGCAGGCGAGCCGAACGGAGCAAAAACGCGTGCGCCGCCGCGCGCAGATGATTTTTCAGGATCCTTACGCGAGCCTCGATCCGCGCATGAGTGTCGGCGATCAGCTCGCCGAGCCGCTGCGGGTGCACGGCCTGCGCCACGGCGCGGCGATTGCCGAACGGGTGAGCGAACTGATGACGCTGGTGGGGCTAAAACCGGAATGGGCGCAGCGGCGTCCGGCGGCGTTCTCCGGCGGACAGCGCCAGCGAATCGCCATCGCCCGCGCACTGGCGCTGGAGCCGGAACTGCTGGTGGCGGATGAAGCGGTGGCGGCGCTCGATTTACCCGTGAGAGGCCAGATCCTGCGCCTGCTGGCGGAGCTTCGCGATAAGCTCGGGCTGTCGGTGCTCTTTATCAGCCACGATCTCCAGGCGGTGCGTCAGCTCTGCGATCGCGTTTTAGTGCTCTATCTCGGGAACGTGGTGGAGGAAGGGCCGACGCGTCAGGTACTGCAAACGCCTGCCCATGCGTATACCCGGCGGCTTATCGACAGCGCACCGGATATTCACCAGGCGCTGCGCCTGCGCGAAAGCGCTTAAGCGACGCCAAAGAGCGGCAGCGCGGTGCCGACATTCTCCTGCGTCGCGCGCTGCAATACCCGGGCGGCGAGCGCGATATCAAACACGTTCAGCCCGAACGACGAAAAGTAAACGCAGTCGTCCGGCGCTGCGCGCCATGCGCCCGTTAACAGTGCCGCGAGATCCGCTGACCAGCCGTCATCGGCAAATTCGCCCGCGCGGTACATCTGGAACAGGCTTTTGGCGCTGGTGTGGCGAAACTCCCCCCAGGCGTCCACCACCACCTGGGTGGCGCGTTTAATCGCCGCAAAACTCACTTCGTGATAGCCAATCTGCATGATAAGCCGCCCCGGCTGACACCATTCGGGGCCGAGAAACGGCTTTTGCGCGCCGGTGCAGGTGATAACGGCATCCCACGGCTGTTTCTGGGCCTCACGAAGATCGCCGTAAACCTCACACGGGAACGGCAACGCCGCGACGGGCATACTTTCCAGCCGCGCGGGCGTGCGGTTCCACAACCCTGAACACGAGAGCGCCGGAAAGTGCGCGCGTAGCATCTCCAGATGCGCGCGCGCCTGTACGCCCGCGCCGAGCAGCAGGACGCGCTTCACCTCGCGCGGCGCGGCGTGGCGCAGGGCGAGCGCCGAGACCGCGGCGGTACGCACCGCCGTCAGGCCGCCGCTCTCCACCAGCCCCACCGGCACGCCGCTGTCCGCGCGATTGATGAGCGTCACCGTCAGCGCCATCGGAAGCGCGTCCTGCGGCTGCGGGCGGTGCGCCGTCCACTTCACGCCGGTGGCGTTAAACCGCCCGCCCACGCGCGCGGGCAGGGCGTAAACCTTACCCGGCGCGGTATCGAGCGGCACGTGCGTTTCGGCGGGCATCACGGCATCGCCTGCCGCCATCAGCAGCGTCGCGTCGGTGACGTCACTGAGTGCGGCGTGCGGGTCAAGCCCGCCGAGCGCCGCCACCTGCTGGCCGGTGAGAAATCGCATGGTTATCTCCTGAGTCCGTCAGAATGAGAGCAGCCAGTCGCGCAGCGACCGGGTATAGCGCGTAAGCCCGCGCAGGGTGACAAATTCGTTCACGCCGTGCGCGTTGCCACCATAACCCAGCCCGCCGATGAGAAACGCGGGCGCCACCGGCGCAAAGGCGTAGGCTGGCGCGCAGCCGGGCGCCCAGGGCCAGAGCTGTGGGCGCGTCTGCTGCTGGTGATAGCTATTGAGAAGTTCCATGACGCCCGCGTCGTCAGCCGAAAAGCGCCTGCCGGGGTAACTGTCATCAACAACCATTTCCACGCCTGCGATCTCCTGATGAGAAAGCGACGCGCGCATGGCGTCGAGCAATATATCCGGTGAACTGCCCGGCGGCGTGCGCAGCGCGAATTCAGCGCAGGCGAGCGGGGGAATAATGCCGCGGCCCGGTAGCGGCGTGGTGCGGATCTCGCTTAAGTTCAGCACCGCGCTGCCAAGTAAAAACGCCAGCGCCTCGCGGGTATCGCCGGTTATCGTCAGCCGCTGGCTTTTGCGCATCGTCAGTTCATCAGCAATGCTGAACTGCGGGGCCAGCTCGTCAAGGATACTCAGCGCGGCGTCATCCAGCGGCAGCGTTTCCAGCACGCCGTTGCGCCCGGCGGGCGCGATGGCGGCGAGCGCCTGCACCAGCCGCCACGCGGGGTTGGCTATCCACGCCGCGTTGCTCGCATGAATGGCGGCCTGCGGGCCGCCCCAGTCGCCGCCCGCGACGCGCAGACGCCCTGCGGTCATGCCGGTAAAGCCAAGATAGAGCCGCGGCGCGCCGCCGCCATATTCGCACAGCGACGGAAAAAGCACGGCGAGCGCGGGCGAAACCGGGCAGGGTGTGCGGGCGAGATAGCGCCGGAGCGTACCGCTGCCGCACTCTTCTTCGCCCTCCAGCAGGATCTCCAGATTGGTGGTGAGCCTGCCGCTCTCCCACAGATCGCGCACGACGGTGAGCATGCCGGCGAGCGGGCCTTTGTTGTTCTCCGCGCCGCGCGAAATAAACACATCGCCTTTATCGGCCCAGTGGCGAATGCCGCCGGAGAATGGATCAACCTGCCAGCCCTCTGCATCGGCGGGCATGACGTCATACATGTTGTAGAGCACCAGCGTGTCGGGCGCACCGATGTCGACACGCACATGCACCAGCGGCGGGCTGTCGGTGGGCTGTTGCGCCACCGGCAAAATCACCTCGGCGTCCAGTGCGTCGATAAGCCAGGCTTCGAGCCAGGCGGCGAGAGATCGCTGCTCATCCGGCTGGTCCGCCACGCTTTGCCAGGCGGTAAGAGAAGAGAGCAGCTCCAGGGTCGCATCCAGGCTGGCATGCGGCTGAACGGTCATAAACGTATCCTTGGATTCAGTACCAGGTAAAGCAAATCAATCAGCAGGTTCACCACCACGAACGTCAGTGCGGCGAGCAATACCACGCCCTGCACCAGCGGAAAATCGCGGTTCTGAATAGCCTGCACTGCCAGGCGGCCAATGCCCGGCCAGGCGAAAATAATCTCTGTCACCAGCGCGCCGCCAAGCAGCGCGGCGAGCGAAATGCCCTGTACGGTCACGACAGGGATCAGCGCATTGCGAAGCCCGTGACGCACCAGCACCCGCCAGGCGCTGAGCCCTTTGGCGCGCGCGGTGCGGATATAATCCTGGTCCAGCACGTCAATCAGGCTGGCACGCACCAGACGCGCCATCGCGCTCATATAGTATGCGCCAAGACAGACAGCAGGCATGACGAGCTGTAACGGCTCGCCGTAGCCGCCGGAGGGCAGCAGGCGCAGCTGCAGGCTGAAGAATAAAATCATCAGCAGCCCCAGCCAGAAAACCGGCACCGCCTGGCCGCTAAAGGCCACCAGACGCGCCAGCAGGTCCCAGATAGTGTCGCGCCACAGCGCGCTCACCAGCCCGAGCGCCAGCCCCGCGAGCGTGCTCCAGGCGAGCGCGGTCAGCGCCAGCAGCGCGGTGGCGGGCAGACGCTCGGCAATCAGCGCGGAGACCGGCTGGCCAAAGCGCAGGGAATCCCCCAGATCGCCGCGCAGAAGGTGTCCCGCGTAATCGGCGTATTGGGTGAGCAGCGGCCTGTCAAAGCCCATCGCGTGACGAAAATCGGCAATCTCCTGCGTGGTGGCACCCGGCGGCATCATCACGGCCGCCGGATCGCCTGTCAGATGCAGGCTGAAAAATATCAGCAGCGAGACACCGAACATCACCAGCAGCGCCTGGAAAAAACGGGAAATCAGATAGCGCGCCATTATTCGACCCTCGCCTGGGTAGTGCGTAGCCAGTAGTCGCCGAGCAGGTTACAGCCCACCACCAGCATCGCGATGGCGCAGCCGGGCCAGACCACCAGCCACGGCGCAAGCAGCATATAGGCCCGGCCTTCGCCGATAAGATTGCCAAGCGTCGGCGTCGGCGGCTGGATGCCCATGCCGAGAAAGCCGACGGAGGCTTCCAGCACAATGAGACGCGGAATATCGAGCGTCAGCAAAACCAGCAGCGGCGTCGCGAGCGCCGGTAAAATATGGCGCAGCATAATACGCAGGTGCGAAAAACCCATGGTTCTCGCGGCTTCAATGTACTCCAGCTCGCGGATTTCCAGCGTTCTGGCGCGCGCCACGCGGGCGTAAATCGCCCAGCTGGTCACGCCCATAATCACAATAATGTTAGCAAGCGAGGTGCCAAACAGCGCCATCACCAGCAGGATCAGCAGAATAAACGGCACCGCCAGCTGAATGTCGATAAGCCGCATGATAAGCGCGTCGACCCAGCCGCCGAAGTAACCGGCCACCATGCCCATCAGCGTGCCCATGGTGGCGGCGATGAGGGCGGCGATAATCACCACGAACAGCGAAAGACGGGCACCGGCGAGAATGCGCGAGAGCACGTCGCGGCCCAGTTGATCGGCACCCAGCCAGTGCTGCGGGCCAGGAGCCTGAAAGACTGCCGCGAGATCGCTTTGCAGCGGATCGGGTAACGGCAGCCAGGGAGAGAGCAGCGCTGCCAGGATAAGGACAGCCAGCAGCGCGCCGCCGAGAAGGCCGTCCCCCGGTAGGGGACGGCGACGTGAACGGGATGCGTAACGGCCAGGGAAGATCATTTCACCCTCATATCGAACAACGACACGCGGGCGTCTTCACGGCCTTTAAACGTGACGTTGTCACTGGAAGCGTAAATCGCGTCTTCGCGGTAGAGCGGGATCAGCGGCTGTTCGGTCGCGACGCGCTCCTGAATCTGCTCCAGCAGCGCTTTACGCTTCGCGGCATCCACCGTGGCACGGCTGTCGTTCAGGAGCTTATCCAGCGCCGGATCGCTTACCGTTGAGTACGGCTCGCCCCCGTGCAGCACCGGGTAGAGCGCGGCGTCGGCGTCCAGCGTCTGGGTGGAGCCCCAGCCCAGCATATAGAGCGGGGCCTGTTTGCCGGACGCCACCTGTTGGGTGTAGACCGACCACTCCGGCACTTCGAGCTGCGCTTTTACGCCGATAGCGGCGAGATCGGCCACAATGGCCTGGCCTACGTCAGCGCTGGCAATATAACGGCGCGGTGCCTGGAATTTAACGGTAAAGCCCTGCGGGTAGCCCGCCTCTTTCAGCAGCGCTTTGGCTTTTTCGCGGTCCTGTTTCGGCGCGGCAATGGCTTTATAGCCGTAGTCTTTCGGGCCTGCCAGCGTGCCGGTCGGCGTGCCGAAGCCGTGCAGCAGCGACTGCGTATAAGCGTCGCGGTTCAGCGCCAGCGACAGCGCCTGGCGCACGCGCACGTCGTTTAGCGGCGGCTCGCTGTTTTTAATGCCGAGATAAATCGTCAGCCCGCCGCCTTTGACTTGCTCAAGCTTCACGCCGGGTTTGCTTTTCACCAGCGGTGCGAGATCCGCCGGAACGCCTTCCACCAGCTGCGCCTCGCCGGTCAGCAGCGCGGTGATGCGCGCGGTCGCTTCCGGGATAGGGCGCCAGGTCACTTCATCGATTGATGGCTTGCCGCGCCAGTAGTTCGGGTTGGCCTCCATCACAACACGCTCATCGGGAATGAAAGTTTTGACGATATAAGCGCCACTTCCGACAGGTTTTCGTGCAAATTCCGCAGCACCGACTTTACTTACATAACCAGGCGGCACGATATAGGCCGGATAACGACTCATGCGCGTGGGCAGGAGCGGATCGGGGCCGTTGGTGTGAATACGCACCTGATAGTCGCCGGTGACCTCTACCGATTTAATCGTACGAATATAAGAAATGGTGGGGGCGTGGTTGGCCGGGTCGAGAATGCGGTCGATGGAGAATTTCACCGCCGCGGCATTGACTGGCTCGCCGTTGGTAAATTTGACATCCTTACGTAAATCGAACTGCCATGTGGTGTCGTTGATGGCTTCCCAGTGGGTGGCGAGGCCGGGTTTCAGTTGCATCTGCGCGTCGCGCAGCACCAGAGTATCGAAAACGTTATCCACCAGGGTCGCGGCTTCTTTCAGGAAGCCGGGATCCATGGCAGTAGCGGAAGTGGGCTGCGCAATCGTCAGCGAACTGGCCTGACTGAGCGGAGCGAATAAAGAAAGCGCCACAGAAAGTGAGAGAAGCTTACGGGACAGTCGTTTCATTAGGTCAATACCTTAATGGTTGTCGTACTGGTCAGTGAACGTTTTGGTTATTTTTGGTTTTCCTGACCATAAAAACCGTGTTATCAAAGATATAGAATATATCCTCTGGTCAGGATGACGAGACGTTAGTTAAGCGCCTGCTAATACAAAGTAAATTTTTTACGACAGGAAATAAACATGTTGGATCTGGAAAAAGCGCAACGCCTGAGTTTAACCATGCAAGTGGAAGTGAGATTGAAAAACGCCCTTATCGTTGGCAGCCTGCGTCCGGGTGCCCGTCTGGTCACGAAAGAAATCGCCGATCAGCTGGGGATCAGCATCACGCCGGTACGCGAAGCGCTGCTGCGACTGGTCTCCTCCGGTGCGCTCAACGCGACCCCGGCACAGGCGTTTCTGGTGCCGGAAATCAGCGAGGCGCGTTACGACGAAGTGACGAAGATCCGTAAAAACCTTGAAGGAATGGCGGCGGAAGCGGCGGCGAAAAATATGACGCCAGCGCGTATGGCTCACCTGCGTGAACTCTGTGACGCGTTTCGCGAAGCCAAAATGTCCGACAGTGTCGAGCAGGCTTTGCAGGCTAACCGCGCGTTTCGTTTTCAGCTCTACAACTGGGCTGAGATGCCAACGCTGGTGTCGCTGATTGAGCAGCTCTGGATGCGCATCGGCCCGTGCTTTAACTATCTCTATCCGCAGTCCGACGATTTTGTGCGCGGTCATCATAATTATGATGATTTGCTGGAAGCGCTTGAGGCGGGCGATGGCGAAGCGGCGGCACGCGCGGTGCATAAAGCGATTAACGACGGCGCGCTTATCCTGAAAAAACAGTATTTCGGCTAATCCGCACACCGGCAAAACATTGCCGGAATGCGTATTTCCCTTTTCGTCTCCCCGGCGCTTTACTGACAGGGCAGCACAACGCCTGCGCACCGCCGAGGAGGCGATCATCATGCATATCTCCGTACGTCGTCACGCGTCGCGCTCACGTATTCGTCGCATTCTCCGCGCCTGGCTCACGCCGCACCCGCCCGAAACGCGTGCGCTGATGCTGGAATCCTTTATCCCTTACGGACATCTCTATGGTCTTGATTTCGGCAATATCGATCCGGGCCTGCACCGCCCGCGCTAACCGGTATCGCCGCGGTATCCGGCTGCGTTACTGGAATGAGTTATGCACGCTTCAGATGGCCTTTGTCACGACAGCTTCGCAGGAGGCTGTCGGGTAAAAGGCCATTTTTATTGCGTGTGAGTTTATGCCAGACGCTTACGCGACGCCGCTATCTTGCGCCAGACGCCCATGATGGCGCGCCAGGCGATAAACGCGCACAGCGCAGAGGCAATGAGATCGGTAAAAAACCACAGTTCGTCATAGTTTTCCTGATTAGCGCTGCCATGCAACCAGGTGGCGAACGCGTTAGCCGTCTCCAGGCCGATAAACCGGGACGCGTCAATCACACGTGCAAAGATGCAGAAAAGGGCGAGAAAGAGCAGCGTCTTAGCTGCGCGTCGGGCAAGTGTCGCCATAGACATGTCGTTGAACCTCAATGAAACCGCGTGCTTTAAGACTTTTCATGCAAGGTACATCAATAAGCGACGTACCGAGTAAGCTGTTACGCAGAACTTCAAAATCAGAGCTTCGATACAGAGTGATGCAACCTTCCGATACTGTACCTGGATGGAGACGGAAATTTCCTCTTTTAATTCCGTTGATCCATGTCCAGTCATCAATCCCTAAATCGTCCCGCCAAAGCGCAAACCAGTCCGCGTGACCAAACTGCGCATCGTGAAAAACTTTATTGTAGAGATCCTTCGTACCTGACACGCTTCGCGCATAGAACCCACCCTGCTCACGATCGACAATCCAGTATTTTCCTGGTGGAAGCGGGCCGATTGTCGGAATGTGGGAACACCCGGCACGATTACGATTTGCGCCATTTCCTGAAAATGCCATAAACGTTCCGATACCCGGAAAGGTGAGCGGAGCATAATCTGCTCCATTAAGAACAAATGAACCATTCAATGCCATTTACTTTTCCTCAACTCCATGTAAGAGAGTGAGGAATAATATTGCTCTTCCGTTTTTAACCTTGTGATTGGGATGGTTATTCTGGGCATTGCTTTTTGAATCAGAATTTGGCCTGCATTGCCCTCAGTCTCACGCTAACATGGTTATAAGAGCAAGAATAATTATTGCCCATTTTTTCCACATTTTGCTAAAAAAATCTGCGGCTTAGCCGATAACCTCCTGTGGCGCCTGACGAGGCCCGACTATCGTAAAACAGGAGGCAGGATGGCTGTACTGGTAAACCGATTACGCAACGTTCGCATAACCCGCAAGCTCGCCGCCGGATTTGGCGTGGTGCTGCTGCTGGTGGCGCTGGCGACAGCGCTCTCTGTGGCGCGTTTTATGGCCATCCGCGACGCTAACCTCAAAAGTCATCTTATCGACGACATTAATATCGACGTCTTACAGGCCAAAATTAACCGTCTTAACTATTTCTATACCGGCGATGACGACGCCCGCGCGTTGATGAGTCGCTATGTTGACGAGGCGCTCGCGAAAACCGCTGAGGCCAGCGCCCTCGACTGGCCCCCCAACGAGCGCGCCATCGTCGCCGATATCAGGCGTTATCTGGAAAGCTTCCAGGGCAGCGTCACCACCATGAGCGACGCCACGGCGAAGCTCAGCCAGATCCGAAGCGCGCTTGACGCGCTGGCAGGCCAGGATGAAACCGCGCGGTATACCCAGCTTATCCGCACGCCGGTGGCCGACCCCGAGCTCTCTTACGCGATTTACGATCTCCTGTTCGCCATCAGTAACCTGCGGGATTATGCTTACGCGCTGCGCTTTACCGGCACAGAGCAGGCAAGCGAGGCGCTCCAGCGCCGTTTTAGCACGGTAGAAAGCCAGTACCAGGCGCTCGTGAGCCGTCTCCCGCCGGAACTGCTGCCGCCGTTCGCGGGGCTCTGGCAGGATACCGTGCGCTATCAGACGCTGAGTCGTGATTATTACGCCGCCCGGGAATCGCTGAAAGGCGCGGAAAGCGCGGTGAAAACGGCAGGGGATCAAAGTAGCGGCGTGATTAAACAGATGGTGGCGCTCACTAAAGCTGAGAATGACGAACTGGCGTCCGGCTCCTCAACGCTAGCCCTGATCCTGGGCGCGTTTGTGATTCTGCTCGGCGTTATCGTCGCGTGGGCCATCAGCCGCCAGATAATTCGCCCGTTAAAGCTTAACCTGGCGCTGGCCGAGCGCATCGCCGGGGGCGATTTGAGCGCGCAGATTGAGATCGATCGCCATGACGAATTTGGCAAGCTCACCGGCGCGATGGCTCGCGTGAACGAGAGGCTTCGCAGCATGACTGGCGAGCTGCGCGCAAGCGTCGGGCGTCTCACTCACACGGCGCAGGAGATTGCCTCTGGCAACCATGCGCTCGCGGCGCGTACCGAACAGCAGACCACGGCGGTGGTGCAGACGGCCGCCAGCATGGAGCAGCTCACGGCGACCGTGAAAAATAATGCCGACAACGCCCGCCATGCCAGCCAGATAGCGTCGCAGGCATCACAGACCGCCGGGCGCGGCGGTGACGTGGTGCGCGATGTGGTGCAGACGATGCAGGATATCTCCGCCAGTTCGCGCAAAATCGCCGACATTACCGAGGTCATCAACAGCATCTCTTTCCAGACCAATATTCTGGCGCTCAACGCCGCGGTGGAAGCCGCACGTGCGGGAGAACATGGCCGCGGCTTCGCGGTGGTGGCGTCTGAAGTGCGCAGTCTCTCCCAGCGCAGCGCGCAGGCGGCGAAAGATATCGCGGTGTTGATCGATGAATCGGTCAACCGCATCAAAACCGGCAGCACGCTGGCGAGCCGCGCCGGTGAAACGATGAATGAGGTGGTGAGTTCCGTCACCCGCGTGAACGATATTATGGAAGAGATTTCGTCAGCGTCGCAGGAGCAGAGCCGCGGTATTGAGCAGATCGCCCGCGCGGTTGGCGAGCTGGACGCCACCACGCAGCAGAACGCGACGCTTGTCAGCGCGTCCTCCGCAGCCGCAGGCGAGCTCGGCACCGAGGCGGCGCGCCTGCGTCAGCTTGCTGGCGCGTTCCGCCTGAATACGCAACCGGCTTCGCCGCGACCGGAAGCCACCGCGCCCATCCGTTCGGCAGCGCCTGTCACCGTGACCGCGCGCAAACCCGTCACGGAAGAGGGCTGGACCACGTTCTGACGCCGCGTTTCCCGCACTTTCTTCTCTCGCGCCCGGTTCGCCGGGCGCCCACTTTTCTCGCGCTGTACTAAGCTTTCGTTACCCTTAACGCAAATCAGGATAACGACATGACAAAAAACGCCTTTGTTGCTGTCGTGACCGGCGGCAGTTCAGGAGTCGGGCGCGCGACAGCCAGTTACTTTGCGGCCTCTGGCTATGATGTGGCGATCATTGCCCGTGGAGAGCAGGGCGTGGCGGAGGCCACAGAAGACTTAAAGCGTTACGGCGGCCGGGTGCTTGGCATCTGCGCTGACGTGGCGGACCCGCAGCAGGTAAGCAACGCGGCACAGCGTATCGAAGAAGAACTGGGGCCAATGGCAGTGTGGGTGAACTGCGCCATGACAACCGTGCTTGCGCCGGTGGAGGATATCAGCTTTGACGAGTTCCGGCGTGTCACCGAGGTGACCTATCTCGGCGCGGTGAACGGCACCCGCAGCGCGCTGCGCTATATGCAGTTGCGTGACAGCGGCACCATCATTCAGGTGGGTTCGGCGCTCGCGTGGCGCTCGATTCCGTTGCAGTCCGCCTATTGCGGCGCGAAAGCGGCGATCCGCGCGTTTACCGATTCCCTGCGCTGCGAACTGCTGCATCAGAAAAGCGGGGTGCGGGTCTCGATGGTGCAGTTGCCTGCCATTAACACCACGCAGTTCAACTGGGCGCGCAATAAGTTTCATCACCGGATGCAGCCGATAGAGCCCATTTACCAGCCGGAAGTGGCCGCTAAAGCGATTTACGACGCCGCCGTGGCGCGCCGTCCGCCGCGCGAGGTGTGGCTTGGGAAAAACACGGTTATGTCGATTGTCGGCAATATGTTCTTTCCAGGATTACTCGACCGTTATGTGGCGAAAACCTGGGAAGGGCAACTCACCGACGAAGCCGAACCGACGCAGCGCCCTGATTACCTGTTTCAGCCGCTGGAGAACGGTCATCAGGCGCACGGACGCTTTGACAGCCACGCGAAGAACAAGGCCATTGCCGTGGATTCCCGCGTGATGGGCGTGGCAGCCGTGGCGGTAGCAGGGCTGCTGATAAAAGCCCTGTTCCGCCGCCGTTGATTTACCGTACCCGCAGCCAGCGGTAGCCATAGCCGTTGATGCGAAGTGAGCAGGCGACTGGCGGATACTCATCATCCGCCAGTATCTCGCAGGCGCCTTCCAGATCTAACTCGCCCAAATCCACCGTCACCGCCTCATGGCTCAGGTTCGTCAGCATCAGCGTGGCGACGTTATGGTTCTGATAGCGCACCGCAAACACGCTCTTTTCTTGCACCGTGAACGGGTGGAAATGCTGATAGCAGATCTCCGGCAGCGTGCGCCAGACGGCGATAATCTGCCGGATACGGTGCAGCAGTGAGCCGTCGCGCGCTTCTTGCTCTTCCACATTTATCGCCTGATAGCGAAAGGGGCCGTCGGTAATTAACGGCTCCACAAAGCGCGCCGGATCGCAGGCGGAAAACCCGGCACCCGGCCCCGCATTCCACTGCATCGGCGTGCGCACCGATTCACGCTCCGGCTGTGAAAGCAGATCGCCCATGCCGATTTCCGCGCCATAGCGCACCACCGGCGTGCCGGGCAGCGAAAAGAGCAGGGCATGCGCCATCGCCTGCTGGCGTTCGTTGCCGTCGAGCATCGGTGCCAGGCGGCGGCGGATGCCGCGCCCGTAAATGCGCATGTCAGGATCGGGGGCGTATTTCTCCATCACGAAGTCGTAATCTTCCGGCTCCAGATCTTCAAGATCCAGCTCGTCATGGTTGCGCAGCCAGAAGCAGTAACCGCCGTTGGCGGGCGGCATCGGCAGCTCGTTAAGCGCTTTCACCAGCGGTGCCGCCTCTTCGCGGGCCAGCGCCAGAATGGTGTTTTTGTTGATCCAGAAGTTAAGCAGTGTGGTCAGACGTTCGCCGCCGCCGAAGAAATCTTCAAATTCCGAGACGTTCACGTCCACTTCGCCAAGCAGGATCATATCCGGATGATCTTCCGTCAGCAGGTCGTAGAAGTGGTTAAACAGCCGGTAGCCGCTCTCTTTATCACCCGGCAGGCTGGCCTGTTCCACCATGTGCGAAGCGGCATCGACACGAAAGCCCGCCACGCCTTTATCCGCCCAGAAGCGCAGCACGTGATCGACAGCCTGAATGACGTCCGGGTGGCGCAGGTTGAGATCCGGCTCATGATGGTAAAAGAGATGGCGGTAGTAGCGCTGCGCCTGCTCATCCCAGCGCCAGATGTGCGGCTCGATTGTCGGAAACATCGGCGCGGGTTCATCCGGGCCTGGCGTGTCGCGCCACAGATAGTAGTCATGAAACGGGTTGTCGCGGCCTTTGCGCGCCTCCTGAAACCAGTCGTGGGCATCTGAGGTGTGCTGCGCCACCAGTTCGATAATCACACGAATTCCCCGCTTTTCCGCCTCGGCTATCAGCCATTCAACGTCATCCAGCGAGCCGATACGCGGGTCCGGCTCGGTGTGGTTTTCCACGTCATAGCCGTTATCCCGACGCGGCGAGAGATAAAACGGGGTCAGCCAGATGGCGGTTGCGCCAAGCGATTCAACATAGTCGAGCTTTTCGACAATGCCGCGCAGGTCTCCCCAGCCGTCGGCGTTGCTGTCAAAAAAGCGGGTGGGATCTATCTGGTAAATGACGGCGTTCTGGTGCCACAGACGGCTCATAAGCGGATTCCTTTTGGCGGTTAAACGGAATTCGACGAATGTTAAGTATAGGCGCGACGGTACGGCCTGCATGGCGAACGATGTGTCTCTGTGTTGTAAAGCGCGCAGAGAGGTTTCATCACAAATGCGAGCCGTGCCGAACGTTTTAACCGTCATTCAGCATCAGGCTTCTGGCGTATGCGCAACGCTGATAAGGTGCTGCGCAGTGGAAAGCGTAAGCCGTAACTTAACGCTTATCTGGGTGTTGCGCATGGCGCAACACTGATTTAAAATCTTCATCAGGAGCGAGGTGGCAGGGATGATCAGAAGCTTCAGGCATAAAGGCCTGCAACGCTATTTCGAAACGGGTTCCACCGCAGGCATTCATGCCCTCCATGCCAGAAAGATTTCTCTGCGGCTGGCGGTGCTGAATCAGGCGATAAGACCCGCTGACGTCGACTTACCGGGATTTTTCCTGCATCCCCTGACGGGGGATCGTAAAGGTATATGGGCTGTGACCGTCAGCGGAAACTGGCGCATCACGTTTGAGTTTCGGGATGGCGATGTCTTTATCGTCAACTATGAGGATTACCACTGATGGCAACGATGTTTAACCCACCGCACCCGGGCAGGCTGGTGCAAGAGTCAATGGAAGCGCTCGGCCTCAGCGCCCGTGCGCTGGCCAAAGCGCTGGACGTCGCGCCGTCGACGGTGCAGCGGCTGCTGGTCGGCAAATCTGACGTCTCCCCGGAAATGGCGCTGCGTCTCTCGGCAGTCCTTGGCAGCTCGCCGCATGTCTGGCTGGGTATGCAGAATGAATACGATCTCTTTCAGGCGCGCCAGTCTGTTGATCTCTCGCAGTTGCAACGGTTGCAGAGGGCATAAAAAAACGGGCGGTGAAGCCCGTTTTTTGTGTGCCGCTAAAAGCTCGCGAAAGCGTTACTCGAAGCGGTAGCTGACGCTTGCGCCAACGCCATAATTGCGGCCCGGCGCGGGCTCGTAGTAGCGGCCATTGGATTCGTTAACGATAACCGAGCCTACATACGATTTATCAAACAGGTTATCGACGCGGCCAAACACATCCAGCAGCCAGTTGCCGCGCTGGAATTTATAGCCGGTGTTGAGGCCAACCGTCGTGTAAGACGGCGCTTTGTCGGTATTGGCGTCATTAGCCATGATGCTGCTCATGTAGCGCACGTCGCCGCCTGCGTACCAGCCGGTTTCCGGCTCGTAACCGAACGAGGTGTAGAGCATATTGCGCGCAATCCCCGGCATGCGATTGCCGTTACAGTCGCCAGTGCGGCAGACGTTGGTGCGGTAGGTGGCGTCCAGGTAGGTCCATGCCGCTTTCAGCTTCCACGCATCGCCGAACTGCTGATCAAGCGCCAGTTCAACGCCCTGACGGCGGGTTTTTCCGGCGTTTTTATAGCTGCTGCGCCCGCTGCCCACACTCTGATCCACGACGATTTCGTTGTCCGTATCGGTCCGGAACAGCGCGGCGGTCAGCAGACCATTGCCGATGCGCGTTTTGCTGCCGATCTCCACCGTATCGCTGGTGGATGGCTTAAGCGCGAAGTTCAGGCCGCTCTGACCGTTTGAGCGATAAGAAAGTTCGTTGATGGTCGGCGTTTCAAAGCCGCGGCCATAAGAGGCATAGACGTTCCAGGCGTCGGTCAGGGCATATTTCAGCGAGCCTGCCGGCAGCCACTTGTGATAATTGGCCTCGCCGCTGTCGTCGCCGTTGCCCGGCACCACATAAAAATCGTTCGAATCGAACCAGATATTGCTGTAGCGCACGCCCGCGTCGAGGCTCAGTTTGTCGGTCAACTGCCAGGTGGTTTGCAGATACGGATCGACGTTCCACATCAGGTTGCGTTCGTTGCGGCGCAGGTTGCCTTTCTCGCCATACTGTGGCGCGCCGTTGACCAGACGGTAGTTTTCAAAGCCTTTACGGTCTTCGCTCATGTTTTCGTAATCAAGGCCGAGCGTGAAGCTCACCGGCAGGCTGAGCAGCGCGTCGCGGTGCGTCCAGCGGCTGTCGATGCCCTGATAGTGGCGGGTGAGGTCGATAACGCCGCCGGGGTTGGTGGGCGCCGCCTGGAAGCCCTGTTTGAACGACTGAAACTGGGTGGTTTCGCGCTCACCTGCGTACGCCATCACGCTGATATCGTCATTCTCCGTAAGCGCGCGCTCGTAGCGCAGCCCCGCCTGGGTCTGTTTTGTGGTTTTACGGGTGTTGAATTCATCGCCGCGCGGCGACTGGCGCGGGTTTTCACGCCACTCGTCGCGGGTCAGGCCGCCCGGATCGTTGGCTTTGATATCCACGCTGTTAAAAAGCAGCGTCAGCTTGCTGGCCTCGTCAAGCCGCACGCCGAGTTTCGCGTTAGCGAGGTTTTTACGCGCGCCGCTGTGGTCGCGATAGCCGTGGGTGGTGAAACGGGTCGTTGAAACCGTGTAATCGACATCGCCCGCCTGAGTGCCGTCGCCGGTCGCGCCGGACGCTTTCAGGCCGTAGCGCACGCTGCCGTAGCTGCCGTACCAGGTGCCCGCTTCGATTTTCGGCGGCTGCTCGCCGGTTTCGGTTTTCACATTGATGACGCCGCCGGAGGCGTTGCCGTAAAGCGCCGAAAACGGCCCGCGCAGTACGTCCACGCTCTCAATGCTGTTGAGATCGAAATTCGACGTATAACCCTGGCCGTCCGGCATCGTCGCCGGAATGCCGTCGACATACATACGAATGCCGCGCACGCCGTAGGTGGAGCGGGAACCGAAACCGCGCATGGAGAGCTGCAAATCCTGGGCGAAGTTTTGCCGATTCTGGATCTGCAGGCCCGGCACGCTGCCCAGGTTTTCAGAGAGATTGACCTGCGGCGCCGCGTGACGCAGATCGTCGCCGTTGACGACGCTGACAGACGCGGGCGTGTCGAGTTCAGAGATCCCGCCGGGCGCGGCGGTCACAATCATGGTTTGTTCATCTGTAGCGGCGGCCTGCGCGTGGGTGAGAGCGACAGGCAGCAGAAAAGCGAAGGGCGCATAGACAGCGCGGGAGATTTTCATGCGGTTTACGGAGTCCCGGAAGTAACAAAATCAATAAAATCTGTGACGTAATCTTAAACGTTATGTAAATTTTTGAAAAACTTAACGGCACGTTGCGTTAACTCAGGCAAGTGTAGCGGCCTTTTGTCATTTCGCTAGCCATAAAAAGGCTTCCTTTCACGTGAATAATGATTATTATTCTCATCCATAATAAAAGGTTCCGGCCAGACCGGGCCATGTTTTTCCTTTTGGTTCCAGTGTGATGCAACCCATTCTGTTTGTTTAAAAGGGAGTTCTTATGCCGTTACGTCACCTCTCCACGCCGCGTGCGCTGCTCGGCGCGCTGTTTATCGCGGGTACGTTCGCGTCGTTCACCTCGCAGGCGGCCGACGAGCTGCTGCGCAAGCCGGTCGGCAAAGGCGCGTATGAAATGGCCTACAGCCCGGCGGAGCAGGCGCTGTTCGTCGCCACGTCCCAGAGCCGCAAGCTGGATAAAGGCGGCGTGATCTACCGTCTCGACCCGACGACGCTGGATATTACCCAAACCATTCATAACGATCTCAAACCGTTCGGTGCCGCGATTAACACCAAAACCAATACGCTCTGGTTCGGCAATACGGTCAATGGCGCGGTAACGGCGGTGGACGCGAAAACCGGCGACGTGAAAGGGCGTCTGGTGCTTGACGGGCGCGCGCGTTCAGAAAGCGTGAAGCCATTGCAGCCGCGCGAGCTGGTGGTCGATGAGACTACCAATACCGTTTATATCGGCGGCATCGGTAACGAGAGCGAGATCTGGGTGGTGGATGGCGAGACGGTAAAACACCGCGCAAGCATTACGGGCCTTGGTAAATACAGCGCCGGGCTCGCGCTCGACGCGGCCGCGAAGCGTCTGTACACCACCAACGCTGATGGCGAATTTATTACCATCGACACCGCGACCAATAAAATCCTGTCGCGCAAAAAGCTCGCTGACGACGGTAAAGAGCACTTCTTTATCAACCTGAGCCTGGATACGGCTAACCATCGCGCGTTTGTGGCGGATTCAAAACAGCCGCAACTGCTCGTGGTGGATACCCGCACCGGCAACGTTATCAAAACCGTCGAGGCACCGAACGCGCTCGCGGTACTGTTCAATCCGGCGCGTAATGAGGTTTATCTGACGCACCGCGAGGCGGGCAGCGTCAGCGTGATTGACGCCAAAGGTTACACTGTCACGAAAACTTTTAAAACGCCGGTACACCCGAACAGCCTGGCGCTCTCGCCGGATGGTAAAACGCTGTATGTTACGGTGAAGCAGGCCTCCAGCCGTCAGCAGGAAGCTACCAGCCCGGATGACGTCATCCGCATCGCCCTGTAAAAAAAGGCCCCGCACTGGCGGGGCTTTTTTTAACGCTGCATGCCCCAGCGCCGCACCGTGGCTTTTTCCAGCGTGGCGAACACCAGTCCTTCCACCAGCAGCCCGATGATGATGACGGTCGCCAGCCCGGCGAAGACCCGGTCGGTAAACAGCTCGTTGCGATTCTGGAAAATATACCAGCCGAGCCCGCCGTCGCCGCTTGAGGCGCCAAACACCAGTTCGGCGGCGATAAGCGTGCGCCAGGCGAACGCCCAGCCAATTTTCAGCCCGGAGATAATCGACGGCAGCGCCGCCGGGATCAAAATGTTGAGCACCAGCCGCGGGCCGCTCAGCCCGTAGTTTCGCCCGGCCATTCGTAGTGTTTCCGGCACACTCTGAAAGCCCGACCACGTATTGAGCGCAATCGGCCACATCACCGAGTGGACCAGCACAAAAATCAGGCTCCCCTGACCAAGCCCGAACCAGAGCAGCGCCAGCGGCAGCAGGGCAATCGCGGGCAGCGGGTTAAGCATGGCGGTCAGCGTACTGAGCAAGTCGCGCCCCAGCCGTGTGGAAATCGCCAGCGCGCTGAACACCAGCGCCAGCACGCTACCAATGGCATAGCCTTTTAACAACGTGCCGAGCGAGTTGAGGATTTTCGCTGGCAGCTCGCCGCTGTGCATGTCTTCGCTAAAGGCGCGCAGCGTTTGCCAGAACCCCGGCAGCATCAGATCGTTATTCTGAATACGCGCCACGCTTTCCCAGACGGCAAGGAGTGCAATGACCAGCAGCGTTTTGCGTACCCATGCCTGGTTCCACAGCCGGGTGGTGAGCGGCAGTGGCGTGTCCAGCGGCAGTGCGCCGGGGAGCGCGGTTTCACGCTGATACTCGGGACGGACGGGGGGCAGTTGCGCCATAGCGGGTCTCCTTCGCCGGTTGCGTGGCATTAACAGGGAACAGCAGGTCGTGAATGTGGCGAGCAGCCTGCGCAAAGGCCGGGCTTGCGGTGTCATTCATGCCAAACTGGTGGCAGTTGATCTCGGCGCGCACCTGGCCCGGATGCGGTGAGAGCACCAGAATGCGGCTGCCAACCATCAACGCTTCTTCAATGGAGTGGGTCACGAAGAGCAGCGTAAAGCTGGCGTCCTCCCAGAGTTCCAGCAGCTCCTCCTGCATGTGTCGGCGCGTCAGCGCATCCAGCGCGGCGAACGGTTCATCCATCAGCAGGATTTTCGGCTTCATTGCCAGCGCGCGGGCGATGGCCACGCGCTGCTTCATGCCGCCGGAAAGCATATGCGGCAGCGCGTCGGCAAAGGCGGCTAGACCCACTTTATTCAGAAAGTGCAGCGCGCGCTCGCGCGCCTCGGCTTTGCTGGCCTGACGGCTAGCCACCAGCGGGAACATGACGTTCTCCAGCACCGTTTTCCAGGGCGGAAGCTGGTCAAATTCCTGAAATACCATCATGCGCTCCGGGCCGGGTTTGGTGACAACGTCACCGTCAAGGCGAATGGTGCCGCTCACGGGCGCAAGAAACCCGCCGATGGCCTTGAGCAGGCTCGATTTTCCGCAGCCGGACGGGCCGAGCAGGATAAACCGGTCGCCGGGCCAGACGTCAAAAGAGACCTCATGCGCGGCGCGAACGCGGCTTTCCCGGGTGCGGTATTCCAGGCTCAGCGCGTCGAGACGCAGCAGCGGGCCGTTGGTCTGTGCATTCTGCATGGCTGCCTCCGTTAAAATGGCGCGTCGCCTTCGATGGTGGTGCGATAGAGCTTGCGGCGCAGGTGCGCCGGGCAGCCGGTCGCGAGATGAATCAGCGAACGGTTATCCCAGAACACCATATCGCCCGGTTGCCACTGGTGGCGGTAGAGATGCTCCGGGCGCACGCTATGCGCCCAGAGCGCCTCCAGAATGTCGCGGCTCTCCGCCTCCGGCAGCCCTTCGATATGCGTGGTGAACCCTTCGCTGACAAACAGCGCCTTGCGCCCGGTTTCCGGATGGGTGCGCACCACCGGATGCGACACAGCCTGCACTTCGGCAAGCTGCTGTTCCGTCAGTTGCGGTCGCCAGTGGCTGCCGAATTTCGGGCGGCTGTAAGTCGCGGTATAGGAGTGCACCGCCTTTTTGCCTTCAATGGCGCGCTTCAGGTCGTCCGGCAGCGTTTCATACGCCAGCTCCATATCGGCAAAGAGCGTGTCGCCGCCTTCTTCCGGCAGCTCCTGCGCATAGAGCATGGAGCCCAGGCTTGGCAGCGTTTTATACGACAGATCCGAGTGCCAGAATTTACCGGCGTCGCCAAGACCAATCGGCTGGCCGTTCTCAATAATGTTCGAGACGATGAGGATTTCCGGGTGGTCAGGCAACAGGAACTGCTTCAGCACATGGATTTGCAGCGGCCCGAAGCGGCGGCTGAAATCGATCTGCTGACGCGGCGTGATTTTCTGGTCGCGGAACACCACCACGTGATGGTCGAGATGCGCCTGATGAATGCGCGCAAAGTCGGCGTTATTGACCGGCAGGCGCAGATCCAGCCCGGTAATTTCCGCGCCGAGGCGCGCAAAGGGCGTAATGGTAAACGGCTGCGCGGCAACCGGCGTGGCGTTGAGCGTTGTGGTCATCGGTTTTTCCTTTATCGTCGCAGGTGAATTAACTGCCGGGGTTTTCCCAGGCTTCGTTAAAGAAATAATCTTTCCAGCTGTCGGCTTTATTTTTTAATACGCCAAGCTCATGCAGCTTTTCGGCATAAACAAAAGTGCGTTGCGGTGAGACGGTAAAATCAATTTCCGGGTCATTCACAATTTTTTCGACTAACGCTTGCGGCAGGCGCGATTTTTCCGTGCGGATATACGCCGCAGCCGCCGCCTTTTTATCGGCGTTAATGATTTTCGCCGCCTCGCTTAAGGCGCGATAAAACGCGCGGTACGTTTTCGGGTTGTCATCGTGGAATTTCTGAGTGGTGTAGAGCACATTGAAAGTGGCCGGGCCGCCCAGCACGTCGTAAGAGCTTAAGATCTTATGCACGTTGCCGTGCTCCAGCGCCTGGTACTGAAACGGCGGGCTGGAAAAGTGCGCGGTGATTTCTGACTTCCCGGCGACAAGCGCCGCGCTGGCGTCCGGGTGCGGCAGGCTCACGCTGATCTTATCAAAGCGTTTATAGTCGCCGTTGCCATAAAGCCGGGCGGTTTCGATTTGCAGCGTGCGGGACTGAAAGCCCACGCCCGCCGCCGGTACGGCGATGCGGTCTTTATCGGTGAGATCGCGAACGCTTTTGACCGCCGGGTTGTTGCTCAGCAGATAATTGGGCATCGAGCCGAGCGACGCGATGGCTTTAACGTTCTGGCGGCCTTTGGTGCGATCCCAGAGCGTGAGGAGCGGCGGCACCCCCGCCGAGGCGACGTCCAGCGCGCCCGAGAGCAGCGCTTCGTTCATGGCGGTAGCGCCGGAGAGCGTGCGCCACTCCACCTTAATATCGAGCCCCTCTTTTTTGCCTTCTTTTTCGATAAGCTGCTGGTCGCGCACTACATCCAGCAGTAAATAACCAATGCCGAACTGTTGCGCGATGCTGATATTACCTTCCGCCTGCGCCAGACCGGCCGCCGACATTAACGCCAGCCCGAGCCAGGCGCGCCCCGTGAATTTTTTCATGGATATCCCGCTAATAATAAAAGTGAAGGGTGATATATCGTTCTGGCTTTTATCGTGCAGGGGCGGGATTAAAAATGAAAAGTGTTTATTGGAATAACTTAGCGCGAATAAATAAATGCTTTTTTTAGCGAAGCTTTGCCGGAAATAAAAAAAGCGGGCCATCGCCCGCTGTGATTATTTCGCCGGAATGACCTGTGTGACCAGCGTCGGCATCTCCCAGGTACCGCCTGCGCGGATGAGGCGGCATTCGCCGGTGGTGTAGTCTTCGCTCTGAATGAACGTTTCACCATTCCACGTCCAGTTCGCGCCGCCCATGCAGTCGCCGATGCCGCGCCCGCGCTGTACGGAAGTGATAACGCCTTTGTCGTAATCGCTGCCGATAAGCGTTACCAGCGTTGGCTTGCCTTTCAGCGCCTCGTCAATGACCCAGAAGCCGTCGCCTTCGTTATAGGCAGCACGCCAGCAGGTCGCCGAGACCAGCGCTTTGCCATTGCTTAATGGCGTGACGGTCACCGGCTCGTTACGCAGCGTTTCATCGGTGAGCCCGTCGCAGCTGTCGCCGTCGAGTTTGGTGGCTTCAAGACGCGGCAGCAGCGTGGCGAGCGCCGCGCCGGTGAGCGTGGCGGGCTGTGCGTCGCTTACGGCGGCGGCGTGGATCACCGGGGCGGCGATTGGCGCCGGTACCGCGCTTTCCGGCTTATTGCCCTTTTTCATGAGCGCGCCGGGCGTGCCGATGCGGCCCTGCACGTCATCCATCTTCAGCAGCACGGCGCTGGCACCGGCCGCAGAGAGCGTGAAACGGCGGTTATCTGAGGCAAACACCACGTTGCCGCGGCCTTTCACGGCGTTAATCACGGCGGCGGTCTGCGCGTCGTTCAATTCCCAGGTTTCGTCCTGCTTATTTTCTTTCAGCATGCCGGTGTCTTTACCGTCGATCTCAAGGCGCATCGGCCCCTTTGAGGGTTTTGCGTCGTCATCCATTTCACCCAGGCGGATCATGGCGGTAACCGGCGCGTCAGGCCCGGCTTTGCGGGTCAGCAGCAGTGAGCCGCCGGTGCCTTCATCGGCCTCGTAGGCATCCACACGGCAGGTGCCGGTGTTATCGCAGACCATGCTCCAGTCTTTATGGTTAAAGTAAGGCGGTTTCGGCGTAACAGCGGCGGCGCTGAGTGCCACACAGAGCGGCGTCAGGGCCAGTGCGCGAAGGATTGCAGGTTTCATAACGGTTCCTTGTAGACGTAGTGCAGCGCCATAGCGTGAAGCGCTGCGGCGTTTCGGACAAGCTACCAGTAATAGTACGCATAAAAAAAGGAGCCTTACGGCTCCTTTTCACAACATGCTATTTAATCCTGATGCGGTTGCGGCGCGGTGCTGTGGATCTCCGCCACGCGTTTACGCACGCCAAACCAGCCCGCAATCAGCAGAATAGCGAGAACCGGAATGGAGGCCACGGTAAAGGTGCCGTTCGGGTAGTCAAACGCCATCAGCACGACGACGGCGGCCAGGAACAGCAGCGTCAGCCAGGAGGTGAACGGCGCGCCCGGCAGCTTGAAGGAGACATCGTCCGCTTTGCCTTCTTTGATGGCTTTGCGCAGACGCATCTGGCAGACCATGATAAACGCCCAGGAGGAGATGATGCCGATGGATGCCACGTTCAGGACAATCTCAAACACCTGCGAGGGCACCAGATAGTTCAGGAAAACGCCGACGATATAGACGCAAACCGTCACCAGAATGCCCGCGAACGGCACCTGGGATTTGCTCATCTTCGACATAAACTTCGGCGCGGAGCCGCCCATCGACATCGAGCGCAGGATACGGCCAGTGGAATAGAGCCCGGAGTTGAGGCTGGAGAGCGCCGCGGTCAGTACCACCATATTCATGATATCGCCGATATAAGGTACGCCAAGCTTCGAGAAGAAGGTGACGAACGGGCTCTGACCCGCCTGGTAGGCGTTCCACGGCAGCAGCAGCACCAGCAGGACGACGGAACCAACGTAGAACAGGCCGATACGCCAGATAACGCTGTTAATCGCCTTCGGCACCATAGTCTGCGGATCTTTACATTCGCCCGCGGCGGTACCGACCAGCTCGATAGACGCGAAGGCGAATACCACGCCTTGAATCAGCACCAGCGCAGGCAGCAGGCCGTGCGGGAAGAGGCCGCCGTTGTCGGTTATCAGATGGAAGCCGGTAGCGTTGCCGTCGAGCGGTTTACCGGTGCCGAGAAACACCACGCCGACAATCAGGAACACGACGATAGCCAGCACTTTGATGAGCGCGAACCAGAACTCCATTTCGGCGAACCATTTCACGCCAATCAGGTTCATGGTGCCGACAATCGCCAGTGCGCCGAGCGCAAACACCCACTGCGGCACATCGCCGAACGCGCCCCAGTAGTGCATATAGAGCGCCACGGCGGTGATATCGACGATACCGGTCATCGCCCAGTTAACGAAATACATCCAGCCCGCCACGTAAGAGGCTTTCTCGCCGAGAAACTCACGGGCGTAAGAGACAAAACTGCCACTGGACGGACGGTGGAGCACCAGCTCGCCCAGCGCGCGAAGAATGAAGAAAGAGAAGATGCCGCACACCAGATACACCAGCGCCAGCGACGGCCCGGCCGCCTGGAGACGCGCGCCCGCGCCCAAAAACAGACCGGTACCGATAGCGCCGCCGATGGCTATCATCTGCACCTGACGGTTGCCCATCGCTTTGTGATAACCCTCTTCATGAGAGTTCAACCAGCGTCGTTTCGCGGCGCGATGCTCAGCCGCGTTTTGCTTCGTTGTTTTCATTGGTTTTCCTGTAGTCCTGTCTGAACCTGAACGAGCCAAAATAACCGACCGCCGTATACCAACCAAACGTTTGCCTGTGCTGGTTTTTGTACGGCAAATGTTCGTCTTTCCTGTGATTATGTTGTGCGGATAAGACAAAACATGGCGCAGCATCCTAACCGCAAACCGGGGGCTTCGCAAAGCCTACCAGTAAGGGTGTGAGCCAGAACGGATTAGCCCGTAAAAGTGTCAGGGTTGTTGTATGCGCGATAACCCAAATCCGGCGAGAAAACGTCCTGTGTTAGGGAAAATAATGGAGTTTTGTCACAGTAAGCGGAGATAATGGCGGTTTGTGTGCGATGAATGAGGCGAGGAGAGCCGATGAAAAGCAAAGTCAGTGCGCTGTTAATGATGATAGTTCTTGCGGGCCATGCGCAGGCCGCGCCCGTTGCGCCGCCGGATGCGGTCGTTAAGCCATTGATGGCGCGCTACCAGATCCCGGGCATGGCGGTGGCGGTGTCGGTTAACGGCGAAACGCATTTCTGGCATTACGGCGTGGCGTCAAAAGCAACGCGCAAGCCGGTGGATGAAAACACGCTTTTCGAAATCGGCTCGCTAAGTAAAACCTTTACCGCGACGCTCGCAAGCAAGGCGCAGCAAGACGGCAAACTGGATTTCAGCGCGCCCGCCAGCCAGTATCTTCCTGCACTGAAAGGCAGCGCGTTCGATAACGTGACGCTGCTGAATCTCGCCACGCACACCGCGGGAACGCCGCTCTTTGTGCCGGATGCGGTGAAAAACACCACACAGCTGATGGACTGGTATCGCGCCTGGCAGCCTGAAAAGCCGGTCGGCACCGAGCGCGTTTACTCGAATCTTGGGATAGGGCTGCTCGGGATGATTACCGCGAAGGCGCTCGATAAGCCGTTCAGCGAGGCGATGGAGCAGGGGCTGCTCAGGGATTTCGGCATGACGCACACCTTTATCAACGTGCCGGTGGCTGCGATGGACGACTACGCCCAGGGCTATAACAAGGACGACAAACCGGTGCGGGTGACGCCCGGCCCGCTGGACGCCGAATCGTATGGGCTGAAATCCGGCAGCGCGGATCTGCTGCGTTATCTGCAAATCCAGCTTGGCGAGCAGGAGGTGGCACCAGGCTGGCGTCAGGCGATTAACGCCACGCACAACGGCTACTACCGCAGCGGTGAGTTCACACAGGGGTTGATGTGGGAATATTATCCGTGGCCGTCGCCGCTCTCGCGCCTTGTTGAAGGCAACAGCAGCCAGCGCATCATGAAAGGGCTTGCGGCCACCGCGATCGTTCCGCCGCAGCCTGCGCCGCAGGCCGCGTGGTATAACAAAACCGGCTCGACCAACGGCTTTTCTACATACGCAGTGTTTATTCCTGAAAAGCGTATCGCGCTGATTATGCTCGCCAACAAGTGGTTCCCGAATGACGACCGTATTAAAGCGGCGTATGCGATTATTCAGGAGCTTGATAAGTAACGCGTCATAAAAAAGGCCGCCCGTGGGCGGCCTTTTTGTGAATTAACGCGCTCAGAGCTGCGTGATCACCACATCCTGATCCAGACGGGATTTCGGCAGTGTGGCGTTGAAGTCGGCATCGCTGCGATAACCGATGGTCGCTACCACCACGCTGCGCAGACCTTTTTCTTTCAGGCCCAGCACTTCATCCATTTTCTCCGGATGGAAACCTTCGATAGGCGTCGCGTCGAGGCCCATCGCGGCCGCGCCCAGCAGCAGGAAACCGAGCGCCAGGTAGGCCTGACGGGTCATCCATTCGCGCTGCTGCTCCGGCGTTTCGCTGTTCAGACCAACAAAAAAGCGGCGGCCTTTATCGTTCGCGGCGCGCGCTTCCTCGCTGTCGTAGCGACCATCCTGCTGCTCTTTTTCCAGCAGCTGCAGCAGATGCGCTTCGTTCAGCTCTTCTTTAATGGTGAACACCACGGTCATGGCGGCGTTTTTCGCTTTTACCTGATTAGCGTCCATCAGCGCTGGCAGGATCTGCGCTTTGCCTTCTTCAGTAGTCACGGCAAAGAAGTGCCACGGCTGGGAGTTGACGGAAGAGGGGCTAAAACGCAGCAGATCCAGCAGCTCCTGCTGCTGTTCGGCCGTCAGTTTACGGCTGTTGTCGTAGGCTTTGCTGGTATGGCGAGTGCGAATGATCTCATTAAGGTTCATAAATGTTCCCCGGTTGAATGCCGTGCCTTTATCAAAGGCCGCGAGCAGGTTACACCATTATTATCTTCGTTAAGGGAAACGATAGTAGCCTAAACCTGACGGCAGCAACACCTGTCGCCAGGGGTAAACCCGCTTGACGGCAAAAAATGCCAAATGCGTGACAACGTCACTGAGAAGGTAAGGTGTTGCACGTAAAAAAGCGTGAATGAACAGTCTGGTCTGGGGCATGATGATGAACCGTTCACGTTTCAAGGAACCGTTATGCCGCATATCGATGTGAAATTCTTCCCGCGCGATCTGAGCGACGCGCAACAGCAGGCGCTGGCCGATGAACTCACTAAGGTCATCGTTAAACATCTGCAAAGCAAAGAGAGTTCCGTTTCGGTGGCGCTCAATGAAGTCCAGCCGGAGCAGTGGAAAAGCGAGGTGTGGGATACCGAGATAGCGCCACAGCTTGATACGCTGGCCCGCAAGCCAGGCTATGATATGTAAGCCATAAAAAAACCCTGCCGGAGCAGGGTTTTCTTTTAAGGCCGGTTATTTTTTCTCAACCGGCTTTTTCGACTGACGCTCTACCGGGGGCACTGATGCGCCCATTTCCGCGCCGGTCACCGGGTTGATGCCCGGATCGGACTGCAGTCGCTGTGCCATGGTCAGTACGCTCGCCTGCTGTTCCGGCGAAAGCTGGATATCAATCATACCGTCGCCTCCATTAACTGCCGGCTGCGGATCGGCGACATACTCGAAGTTTTCGTCGCTGTTCCAGCTGCCGCGCAGGTCGTCACCTTTGGACATGTTGTAGTAAACATTTGTGTACTGTTCCACCGGCGGCAGTTTGCCCGGCGGGAAGTTATTACGAATAGAGTAGAGCGCTTTCTCAAACGAGAGCATATGCGCGACTTCACGGGTCATCAGGAAGCCGAGGGCATCTTTAACGCCCGGATCGTCCGTCAGGTTGATCAGTCGCTCATAGATAATTTTGGCGCGCGCTTCCGCCGCGATGTTCGAGCGCAGATCCGCGGTGATTTCACCGATGGTATCGATGTACGCCGCCGTCCACGGTACGCCTGCGGAGTTAGTCAGCGGCGGCCCGCCTCCGTAAAGCACCTGGGTCAGATGGCTGTCGTTACCCGCACCCGTAATGGAGCGGTAAAGCTCGCCTTCTGTTTCAGTGGCTTCCGCCAAATCGCCTTTAGCACCTTTGTTGAGCATCCCCACAAGGGAACCGATAATTTCCAGATGGCTCAGTTCTTCTGTGGCGATGTCCATCAGCATCTCTTTACGCGCCGGATCTTCATCACCCAGCCCCTGGGTGAAATAGCGGGTAGCTGCGGCGAGTTCGCCCTGCGGGCCACCAAATTGTTCCAGCAGTAAATTTGCCAGCCCCGGGTTCGGTTCCGCGACGCGGACCGTATATTGCAATTGTTTTACATGTCGGAACATCAGGTTCTCCTGTTTACACGACAACACTCATTTTTTGCCTGCCATATAAATGACAGGCGAATTTATTCAGAAATTATTTTTTCGCTTCAACGCCTGGCGCGGCTGCGCGATTAAGGAATTGCTGAGTAACATCCGGTAAATGGTTCAGACACCACTCTGCCATCGCAATTTCCTGCTCAAGGATCTGTTTAAAAATCACCACACCCTGTTCATCGCCCACGGCTTTTGCCGCCGCAATCAGCGAGGTGTAGCAGGCAATTTCAAACTGTTCGAAGACATAGCCGCTGATAGCGCCTTTCACCACTTCATCAGAAGCAAACATACCGCCAACGGCCTGGCCCATCGCCGTCATTTTGCTCATGGTGTCTTTGACAACAGAGGTTGAAACGTTATTTCTTTCAATAACGGAATTAATCAGCTGCTGCTGGTGGCGCGTCTCTTCCAGATGCTGCTCAAGACGGGATTTGAGGTCAGGATAGTGCTCAATACGGGAGGCCATTGACTCCAGCATCTGTTCCGCTTGTTTCTCCATCGCATGAGCGTCACGCAGCCAGTCATGATAATTTTCTTCGTATGTCGTCATAAATCACCTCTTCCGAAATATACAGTTACCTGTAAAGAAATATTTATGCGTCCTCTACAGAATTTATAAATTTGATACGCCCTAAAAAGCGTAGCAGATATTTTTAAACGGGAGACGGAATCGCGGATATCCTGGTTTTTGAGAGTAATCTTAACTCAAATTAACTGGATAATTATTATCCACTTGCGGCGAAATATGTACGAAAACTCCTTTTCTGTATAACTTCAGGAAGCAAATAATTGCATGTGAATTTTATTTTTACATTCGCTTTACATAAAAGGAAATAAATGTAGAGAGCGGTTTTAAGCGAAGCGGTAAAAAGGAGCGACTACGATTTTCATTAATATATCGCCCGATGCATGGCGCTTTTTCGTTATGCGGTGACAATTCAATAGCCTGAACACGCCCTGCCACATGCTTTACGGGAAAAGCGCTATCATCAGACAGACAAAGGACGCAGATTAAGGACTTCGCATGGCATTCAAACGACAGGATTACTTCTCCCGAATTGGCTACACCGGTGAACCGCGCCCAACGCTTGAGACGCTTACCGCGCTGCACAAGTGCCACACCGCGACCATTCCTTTTGAAAATCTCGATGTGCTGTTAGGGCGCGAGATCCTGCTTGATGATGACGCGATTTTCGTCAAGCTGGTGGAAGCCGGGCGCGGCGGCTACTGCTTTGAGCAAAACGCGTTGTTCTCCCGCGCGCTCGCGGAATGCGGCTTTGCCGTGGAAGCGCTCGCCGCGAGGGTATTAATCGCCGATCCTGACGCTATGCCGCCGCGCACTCACCGCCTGGTGCAGGTGATGATTGACGATGCGCCGTGGATTGCTGATGTCGGTTTTGGGGGGGCGACGCTGTGCGCGCCGATCCCGCTTGCACATGGCGCGGAGATAACCGGCCCGGAAGGGCGCTTTCGTATTGAGAGCCGACAAAGCGAGTTTTTGCTCTTAAAAGAAGAGGGCGACGACTGGCACGCACTTTACCGCTTTGACCAGGCGCGTCAATATCCGGCAGATTACCTGATGGCCAACCATTTTATTGCCCACTGGCCGGATTCTCATTTCCGCCATCACCTGCTGGCGGCGCTGCACCCTCCCGGACAAACGCCCTTAAAACTGCTTAACCGCCATCTCACCATGAATGGCGAGCGCCGGACGCTTGCCGACGACGGCGCGGTCTATGACTGCCTGCAAAAGGATTTCGGGATGCGCTTTACTCATCCGGTACATGGCGTTTCACGCGAGACGTTTTGCGCGATGATGGCGCAGCTTGCTCGCGATAACCCCTAAGGGCGGGCGTGCTGCTGGCGGAACTGGCCCGGCGTAACGCCCCAGGCGTTTTTGAACGCTTTGCTGAACGCGGCCTGGGTCAGATAGCCGCACGCCTCCGCCACGCGGCCGATAGCGTCCTGTTCGCGCTCAAGAAGCCTTGCCGCGCGCGCCATCCGCACCTGATTCAGCCAGGCCTGTGGGGTAAGCGGGTAACGGCTGGCAAAGTGTCTTGCGAAGGTGGCGCGGGAGAGAAAACAGCGTGCCGCCATGCTTTCCAGCGTCCACGGCTGTTCCGGATTCGTCAGCACCGCGCTTACGGCGGGTGCCAGCCGTTTATCCGCCAGCAATGGCAACATGCCAGGCGCGCCGTTCTCATCGGCCAGCAGGGCGCGCAAGACCAGCGTGAGCAGTGTGGAGGAGAGCTCGCGTACAATCGCCGCGGCACCCGGTCGCCCGCTCAGGCTCTCATCCGACAGCATGGTCAGAAGCGCCGCGAGCGAGCGGCAGTCTTCCCGCCCGTCTGTGGCGATACGCTGCAACGCAGGCTGACCGCTAAAAAGCAGTGCGCCGCTGACGCCGGTGCGAAACTCACCGCACAGCATCACCAGCGGCGTATCGTCGCCTTCCGTCACCACTTCCGTCACCACCGCATTGTCGTGCCGCTGCACGCGGGCGGCGGCACCGTCCTGCTTATGACTTTCCAGACGGTGCGCCGCGCCGTGAGGCAGCAGAAAGATATCGCCCGCCCGTGCATGAATGACTTCACCACTGAGCACCAGTCGCGCGCTGCCAGAGAGGATGGCATGCCAGGGAATATGGCCGACCGGGCTTTGCGCATGATCCGACTGCCAGCGTCCGGCGAAGCGGCAGTGTAAATCGACAGAACTTTCCGGCGCGAGAAGGGCGATGAGCTGGCTGAGGCTGTCCATAAAGCTCCTGAGACGATAAGACAAAAATCCGCGACGCCCGGCGGCAGATGGCGTAAGGCGTCACGCGTAGTATGCACACAACGCCCGCAGACGGGCATTTATTGACGAAGGAGTGCATCATGAGCCGTTTACAGACCATTGCGACAGAAACCGCCACCGGTAAAACCGCCCAGCTGTTTGATACGCTGAAAAGCGCGATGGGTAAAGTCCCTAACGCGTATGCCACCATCGGCAGCAACGCGCCGGATATTCTCTCCCAGGCGCTGCAACACAATATGACCCTGAAAAAAGGCGCGCTGAGCGCCCGCGAGCTGGAAGCCATCAATCTGCTGGTGAGCGAGACCACAGGCTGTGATTACTGCCTCGCCGCCCATACCCTGATGGCGAAAAAAGCGGGTTACAGCGCCGACGATACCCGCGCGCTGCGTGCCGGGCGGTTTGCGCAGGATGCCCATATCGACGCGCTGCTGCGTTTTGTGAAAACCATGATAACGACGCGCGGCACGCTGCCGGAAAGCGACGTGACCGCGCTGCGCGCCGCCGGTTTCGACGACCGTCAGGTTATTGAGATCTTAAGCGCCATCAGCGCCATTCTGTTTACCAACATGGTGAACCGGGTGAACGACACCGTGGTGGATTTTCCTAAAGCAGAATAATCCGCACCTGGCGGGGGAGGGGAGCGGTACTAACGATATCAAGACGTTAGCGCTCCGCTCCTTACAACCCACCCTAACCGGCACCGCCCGGTACCTGGCAAAAGTCACCGATGCGCAGTATAAGAAGTAAACACCGCTGATACGCGTAACCGGAGACAATAATGACCATGAAAGTGCTGGGCTATGCCGCGCAGAGCCCCGAAGCGCCGCTCGCGCCTTTTGAGTTTACCCGCCGCGCGCCGCGCCCCGACGATGTCGTCCTCGAAATTCTCTACTGCGGCGTCTGCCATTCCGATCTTCATCAGGCTCGTGACGACTGGGGTTTCAGTCAGTATCCCATTGTGCCGGGCCATGAAATCATTGGCCGCGTCACGGCGGTCGGCAGCGACGTCAAAAAATTCAAACCGGGCGATCTCGCGGGCATCGGCTGTATGGTCGATTCGTGTCGCAGTTGTCCTCCGTGTCGCGAGGGGCTGGAACAATACTGTCTTGAAGGCTGCATTCAGACCTATAACGGTATCGATCGTCACGATGGCGAACTGACGTTTGGCGGCTACTCACAGATTATTCTCGCCTCGCAGGACTTCGTGCTGCGCATCCCCGAAGGGTTAGATCTCAAAGGCACCGCGCCGCTGCTCTGCGCCGGGATTACTACCTGGTCGCCGCTGCGCCACTGGAACGTCGGCAAAGGCAGCCGTGTCGCGGTGGTTGGGCTTGGCGGTCTCGGGCATATGGCTATCAAGCTTGCCCATGCGCTCGGTGCCGACGTGACGCTGTTCACCCGCTCGCCAGGGAAAGAGGAAGACGCCCGCCGCCTTGGCGCGCATCACGTAGTGCTCTCTGAAGAGCCAGGCCAGATGCAGCAGGTCGCCGGACATTTCGATTTAATTATCGACACCGTGCCTTACGCGCATGACATCAACCCGTATCTGTCGACGCTCAAAATTGACGGCACGCTGGTTTTTGTCGGCCTGCTCGGAGAGGTACAGCCTGCGGTCAATACGGTACCGATGATTATGGGGCGGCGTAGCGTGGCGGGCTCGTGTATTGGCGGGATCGCCGAGACGCAAGAGATGCTCGACTTCTGTGCGAAGCACAACATCTCTGCCGACGTGGAAGTGATCAACATTCAGGAAATCAATGAGGCGTGGGAAAGGATGCTGAAAAGCGATGTGAAATATCGCTTCGTGATCGATATGGCGTCACTGCAGCAGGGCGCGCGTCTGGAACCCGTGACGGCGGCTTAAAACGCTCTTATTTTTGATGCAAAAAGCAAAAGCGGGCATGAAGCCCGCTTTTTTGTTACGCCTGTTTGGGCTGACCATTTGAGGCCGTCAGGCCGCCATCCACCGGCAAATTCGCGCCTGTGATATACCGGGCGTCGTCGCTCGCGAGAAACGCAATCGCATCGGCGATATCTTCCGGCTCGCCCGCACGTTGCAGCGGGATTCGCTCATAGAATTTTTGCAGCAGCGCTTCATCCTGCTTCATATCTTCTGTGAGATCGGTAAACGTAAAGCCCGGACAAATCGCATTCACGCGTACGCCATCGGCACTGTAATCCATCGCAAGCGATCGGGTAAAGTTTGTGACCGCGCCTTTTGCCGCGTTATAAACGCTCATGCCCCAGTCGCCACCCAGCCCGGAGACCGATGAAATATTAATCACGTTGCCTTTGGTTTTCAGCAGGCCCGGCATAAACGCGTGCAGGCAGTAGAATACGCCGTTGAGATCGGTGCCCATCAGCGTTTCCCAGTCCTCAAGCGTAATCTCATGAATTTTGCCCTGTACAATCACGCCAGCGTTATTCACTAACACATCGACGCGACCAAATTCATCCGCCACGCGCTGCGCGAGCGCCTGTACCTGTTGCGCGTCAGAAACGTCGCAGGGCACGACCAGGTGCTTGCCTTGCGTAAGCGTCGCGGCCACTTTATCGAGTTTTTCTTTTGTGCGCCCAACCAGCACAACGCTTGCGCCTTCATGCGCAAAACGACGCGCCGTGGCGGCACCAATGCCTGATCCTGCACCTGTCACGACCACGACTTTCTCTTGAAAACGGTTCATACATCCTCCTTTCCAGTGTCTGGCACAATGCTGTGCTTAATCATCAAGTCCTTGTTAACTCTGGCATTCATTGCACGCTTCGCAAGTCTCAGGCTTATTTTTCTTTATAAGCCTCTGTTTTCGTTTGAATAAAAAGTCATTAAAAAATGTGACGCAAACCAAAATTTCGCGCCGAAAATAAAGGGGGCCGGAGAGAGGGAGGGTTTAACTTTGCTTATCAACGGGTTAGTGATTTATCATAAAGATATTCTTGCGCGGGTTCGCTTTCTTGTGGATAACATGTGCAAAGTGAACAAAAAATATCCTGATAGACGATCGCATTTGATCCCGCCGCATGCAGAGCGACTAACTCTGTCACTTTTAGCGATCCTTTTTAATTAAACAGATCTTAATTTAGATCCCGACCTTTTTAAGTCGGAGTTAATTCCTGTACCCCAACCGGGAGGAGAGTGATGAGCGTTTCCCGTGAATACGTGACGTTTGTCCTGGACCAGCTGGCACCGCTCGGCGTGGTAGAAACCCGCCGTATGTTTGGCTGCGTGGCGCTGTTTCAGGCCGGACGGATGTTTGCGCTGGTGGATGGCGACGCGCAGCTTTACATCAAAGCAGACGATCAGAACCGCGAGCGGTTTATCGCCGAAGGCTTCCCGCCTTTTACCTATGTCACCACCCGGCGCAGCGGTGGCCAGCAGGAAGTCGCGTTGGGTTATTACCGCATTGCCGAAGAGCTGGTGGAAGATAATCAGGAATTGTTGCGCTGGGCGCATGAAGGAATTGCCGCTGCCATGCGCACACCGGAGAAAAAACCTCGCAAAACCACGAAAAAACCGGGCGTAAAGGCTTAACCGAACGATAATCACCTGCTTTAGTTACAACATACATAATACGATCCAACAAATCTGCTTCAGCGTCAGCGCCAGGAAAAGGCTTTCCAGAATAAAATGGCGGCGAATGGCAGGATTGATCGTTTGCCAGAGGCATAAAAAAAGCCAGACGCGCTGGCTTGGGAATGGACGTGAGAAGGGCGTTCAGATTTCGTTGTCAGTACGCGGGAAAGCCTCGCCGATAGCATAAAAATGTCCGCCCGCGACGTGATGCAGACTGCGCAGCTCAGACGGCGCATCTTCAAAGTGCCAGCGGCCATCGTGAAAAACGCGGGTATCCGCCCAGGCAGCAGTCACCTTACCGATAAACAGATCGTACTGCTGCTGATTATGCGGCTCGGGAATCAGCTCGCAGGCGAGCCATGCCGAGCAGCCCGCAACCAGCGGTGCCTCAACGCCGTCCATATGAAACAGTTCCACACCGGCGAGTTTCAGTTTCTCAGGCTCGTTATGCAGGCTCAGCGTGCCCGCCTGATACGTCATTTCCCGCTGTGCGATGGTTGGCACCTGTAAAACAAATGACCCACTGCGCTCAAGCAGTTCGCGGGTGCGGGCGATTTTATCGATAACCACCGTCACCTTTGGCGGCATAAAATCCAGCCCGCAGGCCCAGGCGGCGGCCATCACATTTTCCACGCCGTCATGACGGGCGGAAACCAGCACCGTTGGCCCGTGATTAATTAACCGGTACGCTTTGTCCAGCGGCACCGGTGCCATAAAAGAGTGAGTGTCGTTCATTCGCATAACCCTGTATTGACCCAGGCGGGCAGGGTAACACAGCCGCCCGGGCACCATTTTGCGCTACGTGTCGCGCATCCCAAGCGCCAGCGACTGCGCCGGGTCGAACAGCGACAGGCTCTCAATCTGATTGAGCAGAATGACTTTGCGATAAGCGAGCGCCGATTTCTCTCCGGCCTGCAGCGTGATGCCATGGCTGTCATACCAGGCGCTGTAATTATGCTCGACGCGCAAATCCAGCGTTTCGTGGTCGCGGTAGCCGCTCAGCATCGGAATGAGCACCAGATTGCTGATATCGCTGCGGGTACTGTCGAAGGTGGCGCTATGGATCATCCCGATATACACACGCTGGGATTTCATGGTTATCCAGATAAGCTCGCCCTCTTCCATGCACTCATACAGCAGCCCTTCGATGCCGTTGGCGCGCGAGAGCGTGCGGTAGAGCGTGCGGCGGCCAGTGTTATCAAGCTTCGCCGTCGGCGACCAGTTCGCGCGGTAGAGGCAAAACAGAATGGCAAAGCCCAGCATCAGCACCACCGGCGCCTGGATGCCGAGAAAGCTCCAGTTCATAAACGCCATCTGGTAGTGATAGTCGTCGCTGCCGGACCACGCCGGGAATGCATTCAGCACGCTTGAGACGCCAAGCAGCGCCAGCCACAGCAGGCCGGTGGCGATAATGCCCTGCAACACGAAAATACAGCCGTAAAGCGCCACCAGGAAATAGACGTCCCACCCCGAGGTGCGCATAAACTTAAACCGGGTGGAGAGATCGCGGCTGGTATACCAGTAACCGCACACCATCAGCACCATAAATATCGCCGTTCCCATCTTAAGCCCTCTTCAGCATTTCGACGTGGCGGGCGAAATCTTCCTGTACGGCAAGACACTCCACATTAACTGAGGCGTTGCCATCCTCGTCGATAATAATGCGTTCTCCTTCGTCAATCGCATCCTGGATATGCGCCGGATGAACGGCATGAACCAGCTTTTCCGGGCTGGTAAAAAGCGAGCGAAATATTCTTAGCATGTAAAACCTCCCGGCCAACAGTATAGAAAGCCTGGTGGATGCAGGGTAAAAGTGGCGGGTTTTACGGGTTTATCTGATGAAAAAGGCCCGCCAGCGGGGCGGACTGAGGGTTATTTGAGCGGCTTCAGGGCATCCAGCCGCGCGGTGCCCCGACTGGCGGCGCGTGGCCGGGATCGTCAAAGCGATGAGCGCCGCGTGGGGAATGGCGCTCGCCGCCGCCTTGCCAAGCGCCGGGTAGTCGCCAAGCGTCTTTTGCACTTCTGGCGGCGCGGCGTCTTTGCCGGGCGCGGTTGTATCTTTATTGCCAATCAGCAGCAGCGTCGGCATTTTCAGCTGGCCAAATTCATACACCACCGGCTGGGTGTAGATCATGTCGTAGAGCAGCGCGGAGTTCCACGCCACCTTCTCTTTGCCCGCGCCCTGATACATCCCGGCAAGCATCGTGACCCAGCGGTCATACTCCGGTTTCCACTGACCGGCGTAATAGGTGTTCTGTTCATACTTGCGGATGCTCTGCGCGCTGGTTTTTAGCTCGCGCTGATACCACGCATCCACCGACTGCGCCGGCACGCCTTTCGCTTTCCAGTCCTCCAGGCCAATCGGGTTAATCATCACCAGTTGTTCTGTTTCATCCGGGTACATCAGCGCGTAGCGCGTCGCCAGCATCCCGCCCGTGGAGTGGCCAATAACGGTCGCCTTTTTAACGCCGAGTTTTTCCAGCAGCGCGTGGGTATTCTGCGCCAGCTGCTGAAAGCTGTACTGGTAGCGCTCGGGTTTAGTGGATTTGCAAAAGCCAATCTGATCCGGCGCGATGACGCGATACCCGGCGTCGCGCAGCGTGCGAAGCGTCGTATCCCAGGTGCCGGCGCAGAAATTTTTGCCGTGCAACAGCACCACGGTGCGGCCGTTGGGTTTATCGGGTTGCACATCGATATACGCCATCTGCATCGGCTGGCGCTGGGATTCAAAATTAAAGCGCGCCACCGGCCAGCCGTAATCGAAGCCTTCAAGTTCGGGGCCGTAAGCGGGCGTTTCGGCAAGCGCAGATGCGGCGAGGGCGCAGAGCAGCGCCGCACAGGAAAGGCGTAATGACACAGGCGGTTCTCCTTAACGGTTCAACAGCAAACGTGTTTGACTATAGCCAACGGGAGCAGCGCGCGTGTCGAGCGGGGTAAATGGCCTGTAAAAAAGCGCAAAGCCGGGGCGAACCCCGGCAGAGATGATTAATGCGGGCTGGCCGTCGGACGCACTACGATTTCGCTTACGTCCACGTTATCCGGCTGTTCAACGGCGTAGGCGATAGCGCGGGCAATAGCGTCGGCAGGCAGCGCGATACGGCGGAAGTCGTCCATCGCCACGCGGGCGGTTTCATCCGTGATATGCGTCGCCAGTTCCGATTCCACGACGCCGGGGCTGATTAACGTCACGCGTATCGTTTCATTTTCCTGGCGCAGCCCGTCGGTTATCGCGCGCACCGCATATTTGGTGGCGCAGTAAACGGCGGCGGTTGGGGAAACTCGATACGCGCCAATGGACGCGATATTAATGATCTGCCCGCGATTGCGCGCCTGCATCACCGGCAACACGGCGGCGATGCCGTGCAGCACGCCACGCACGTTCACATCCAGCATCTGATTCCACTCGTCCACTTTCAGCGAGGCCAGCGGTGAGAGCGGCATCACGCCCGCGTTATTAATAAAGGCGTCAATCTGGCCATATTTATCCAGCGCCGTCTGCACAAAGGCTTCCATGCTGTCGAGTTTTGTTACGTCCAGCGCCGCGTAATCTATCTGCGCGCCGTTAAAGCGCAGTTCCTCGCACAGCGCCGCGAGACGGTCGGTGCGGCGCGCGCCAACCAGTAAACGGTAGCCCTGGGCGGCCAGCAGGCGCGCCGTCGCTTCGCCGATACCGCTGCTGGCACCGGTGAGCAGGATAACTTTGCGTTCTTCGGTCATCGTCATGGTGCTTACTCCTTCACAAGAAGGCCCGGCGGGCTGCCGGTGCCGTATGCAGAAAGCCTACGCCCGCAGCACTCGTCTCAATAGCGCCATTCCTCTTGCTGTATTGCCTGATCCTATTAGACCTGGTGAAGCTTTACGCGCAACGTGCCACAATCATTGCAGGAAAATATAACGGAGACGCCGCAATGACCATGCCGATGCCGCCAGTACAGCGTGAAACCATTCAACTGCTGGAACAGCTGGCCCCGCAGGAGGGCTACACCCGCTCACAGCTTGAGGCGGTGCGCTTTATGCGCTCCAACCGCGCGCTGCCACGCACACCGGTGCTGTATGAGCCGTGTATCGTGATTGTCTGCCAGGGCTGCAAGCGCGGTTATCTTGCCGATAAGATCTACACCTATAACGCCAGTCATTATCTGGTGCTCTCAGTGCCGCTGCCGTTCTCAACGGAAACCGACGCCACGCCGCAGGAGCCGCTGCTTGCCGTGGCGGTGCGGCTGGAAATGACCGTGATTGCCGAACTGGTGCTGGCGCTCGACGGCGAGCGGGGCGCAGATGCCGCACCGCCGGAAGGCATTCTCTCGACGCCGCTCGACGCGCCGCTTGCCGATACCACGCTGCGGCTGCTGCGTGCCCTGAGCCACCCACAGGAGGCGCACATTCTCGGCCCGGCGATTGTCAAAGAGCTGTATTACCGGGTATTGATCGGCGAGCAGGGCGGTGCCATCCGCGCGGCGCTGGCAAGCTTCGGCAAATTCAGCCGCATCTCGCGCGTGCTGCAACGCATTCACGCCGACTACGCCGGGCGGCTCGATGTCGCGACGCTCGCCGCCGAAGCCGGCATGAGCGCGCCCGCCTTTCACGCGCACTTCAAAGCCGTGACCAGCAACTCGCCGGTGCAGTACATCAAAGCGGTGCGTCTGCATCAGGCACGGTTATTGATGATCCGCGACAATCTCAGCGCCGCCACCGCCGCGTTGCGCGTCGGCTATGAAAGCCCGTCGCAGTTTAACCGGGAGTTTCGCCGTCTGTTTGGCCGCACGCCGGGGGCGGAAGCCCGTGAAATGAAACAGTCGTTCGCGCTGCTGCCGCCCACGCAGTTTGAGGCGATGACGGCGAATCATTAATGGCTCGCAGATTATTTTCCAGGTGTGGTTTTCAGACGCTGATATTTTATTTAAGGCCCATCGCAGGCAGAAAATATATTATTCGCGCCATTTTAAATGACGCGAAATGCATTAATTACCCGCGTTACTGGTTTCATTCTTTTTGCTTTCGTTTATTTCCCAACGCCCTGTGACGCGCCTCTCGCTTTGCGCGCAGGCCGCGCCGAATGGGAATATTCCCACTTGGCGTCCGCGCGCTTGCCGATAATATGATGATATCTTAACCAGCCGATACCGATTATTTCATGCGTATGCTTTCCTTTTTCGTTTGAAAACAGGAGACGTGACGGCGCGCCATTACGGGAATATCACCATGCGATTAACCGGATTTTGTCATGCGGACATTCTGATGGATAACGTCAAGGGGCGTCGTCATGGTTAACCGTATTACCGCGACATCACCGGGCGCGCCCGGCTCGCTGTTATTCTGGGCGCTGAAGGGCGAGGAAAAGCTTTCACCGCCGTTTCGCTTTGAAGTCGATCTGCTGAGCGACGATTTCATGCTGGATCGTCAGCAATTGCTCGGTCAGCCGATGACCGTCACGATCCCGACCCAGACGCTGAACCCGCGCTATCTGACCGGCAACATCACCGCCGTCGCGGTACGCAGCGAGGAGATCGACAGCAAGCGTTACGCCGTTTACCAGCTGACCCTGGAGCCTGATTTCTGGCCGATGACGCGCGATCGCAACTTTCGTATTTTCCAGCAGCAGCGCGTGCCGGATATCGTCAAAACGCTCTTTTCGGAGCACAACGTTAAATTCGAAGACCAGCTTACCCGCAGCTACCGGCAGTGGGATTACTGCGTGCAGTACGCCGAAAGCAGCTTCGATTTCATCAGCCGCCTGCTGGAGCTTGAGGGCATCAGCTATCTGTTTCGCCATGACAAAGACGGCCACACTCTGATGCTGATGGACGACTACACCCGCGCTACACCATTTCCCGGTTATGAGGTTATCGCCTGGCACGCCACCAGCGGCGGCGGCGTGGTGAAAGAAGAGGGCGTGAGCCAGCTCACCGCAAGCCATGTGGTGACGCCCGGCCTCTACAGCACCGACGACTACGATTTTCGCAAGCCGCACGCCTGGATGTTGCAGACAATGCAAAACCCGGTGTCGCCAAGCCCCGGCAAAATCGATGTGTACGACTGGCCGGGCCGCTTTGTGGAGCATGGCGACGGCGAAGCCTACGCCCGCATCCGCCAGCAGGCGTGGCAGGCGCAGCAGCAACAAACGCGCGGCTCCGGCACCGCCAGCGGCATCGCGCCCGGGCATACCTTCCGGCTTATCAAAGCGCCGCACGTGGCGGATAACGCTGACTGGCTCGTTGTCGGTGCAGAGTATGAATTTGAAGAAAACCCGTATACCTCCGGCGGGCTGGGCGAAGGCCGCCAGCGGATCGATTTTACGGTGATCCCGGCGCAAACGCCGTTTCGCCCGGCGCTCGTTACGCCGTGGCCGCGCACCTACGGGCCGCAAACCGCCCGTGTGGTGGGGCCGAAGGGCGAATCCATCTGGACCGATCGCTATGGCCGCGTGAAGGTGAAATTTCACTGGGATCGGTTCAGCCAGGGCGATGAAAACAGCTCCTGCTGGGTGCGCGTCTCCAGCGCCTGGGCGGGTCAGGGCTTTGGCGGCATCCAGATCCCGCGTGTGGGCGATGAAGTGGTGGTCGATTTCATCAACGGCGAACCGGATCGGCCGATTATTATCGGGCGCGTCTATAACGAGGCGCGGATGCCGCCGTGGGAGTTGCCCGCCGCCGCCACGCAGATGGGCTTTATGAGCCGATCCAAAGACGGATCGCCCGATAACGCCAACGCCCTGCGCTTTGAGGATAAACCGGGCCAGGAGCAGTTCTGGCTGCATGCCGAGCGCAATATGGATACCGAAGTGGAGCAGGATGAAACGCACTCGATCGGCAGCAACCGCACCAAAACGGTTGGTAAAGACGAAACCAGCCACATTAAGCAAAACCGCACCCGTACCGTGGACGGCAACGAAACGGTGACGGTGGGCCAGAACCGCACTAAAACCATTCAGGGCAGCGAAACCACCACGGTTAACCAGCACCGTACCGAAACCGTCAAAGGCAATGAAACCCTGAGCGTCGAACAGAACCGCGATGAAACCATCACCGGCAACCACACGGCGACGGTGAAAAGCAACCAGACCGGCATCGTCGACGGCAATCAGACGCTGACGGTGAATCAGGATCGCACGCGCACCGTCAACGGCAATGAAAAGGTGCAGGTGCAGCAGAACCGCACCGTCTCGGTCACGGGCAACCAGACGCTGAACGTCACCGGCAACCGCGACGTGACGGTCAACAGCAACGAAAACCGCGTGGTGAGCCAGAAACAGGTGGTGTCCATCGGTGCCGGGCGCACGCTGACCATCACCGGCGGCGATACGCGTTTTACCGAAGGCAGCGTCGCAGACAGCGCCACCACCACGTTCCAGATAAACGTCGGCGAAAGCGGCATTCTTATCAGCAACGGCAGTATAGAGATAACCGCAGGCGGCGCCAGCATCACCATTAATGCCGCAGGCGTCATGGTCAACGGCAAGAAAATCGAGCTTAACGCCTGACAGGTGCCACGATGAGCGCAAAAAACCCGACCGAAAATGCCGTCAGTAAACTGGAGCTTAGCTGGCTCGATCAAACGGATGATCCGGCGATTAAACTGATCGTCTGGCGAGTGCCGGCGAGTGGTGAAAGCCTGCTGAACGCGTTTTTCGCCCTGCAACAGCACCCGGAAGGGCGAAGCGTGCCGGATCTCTTTGTGACGCTCGACACCCCTTTTGATACCGGCTATGGCTACAGCCAGGCGCTGGCGCGCGACTTCCTTGAAAGCGTGGAGGCGACGCCCGACGCGCGTCCGTGGGAGGGCGAGCGCTTTCTGCCCTGTTATCACGCCGCGGCGCTCTGCGCGCTGCTGGAAGATTTCGCGCGCGTCCATCAGGACGATCTGCGCCATCTCATTTTAATGCTTAAACCCTCCGCGGTGAGCGATATCGCCGCGTTCAACCGCTGGCTGACGCAGTGGCTTGCCGCGCCGGCGCAGCGCGTACGCCTGCTGCTTACCGACACCACTGAACAGCCGCTCTGGCAGCCTCTCGTTAACGCGCACGCGCAGCAGGTGCGGTTACTGACCGATGAACCGGACGCCATGCAGGTGATGCAGCAGACTGCCCGCCAGCAGACCGATCCGGATAGCGATCGGTTACTGTTCCGGCGCTACCTCGCCGACGCCATGCTGCTGCTCGAAAGGGGCCGCGCCGCGCAGGTAGCTAGCCGGGCCTCGCTTGCCATGCCCATCGCGCAGCGTCGTGGCTGGGCCGATCAGGAGGCCGTGCTGCATCACCTGATGGCGGGTGCCTGGCTTAAAGAGAAAAACACGCAGCAGGCCGTTGCCCATTATCAGCAGGCGCAAAGCGCCGCGACCCGCGTTACCGATAGCCCGGTGCGCGGCCAGCTCGCTGTGCAGGGCGCGTTTGGCGAGGCGGGCGCGTGGTTTGCCGGTAAACACTACACCGAGGCGGCGAAGCACTATCGCCGCGCCGCCACGCTGGCGCGCGAGATCCCGCACCCGCTGTTTGAGCTGGAAGGCTGCCGGATGGCCGGGTTTGCGCTCTGGCAGGCGGGGCATCGCACCGTGGCGATGGACGATTACGCCGCGGCTCTGCACGCCGCAAAAAACATCGCGCAAGAAGAGCGCGCGCAGACCACGCTGCCGCTGGTTTTCGGCGATCTGCTGCGTATGCACGATAAACGTCGCAGCGAGGCGCTGGAAACCGCCGCGACGCACTACCATGCGGCGTGTCAGCGGCTGATTCTTGAGGCGGAAGCGGCCGTAGCGCTTCACGCCGCACCTGGCGCGGAGGTGGTAAAAGCGGCGGACCGCCGCCTGCAATTGCGCCTCGAAGCCGCGTTTCTGACACTGCGCCAGCAGCGCGAAGCGCTGATAGAACAGGGCGACGACAGCGTGCGCCAGACGGTTCGCCTCGCCCGCGACATGCTTCACCCTCACTGGAACGGCCTGCCGGATGTCGCGCACCCGTTCGACGCCCCGCCGGGCGAATGGCAATTCCTTCCCGCCTGGAGCGCCAGCGCGCCCGCGGCCCCGTTATCTGAACCTGCAGGAAGCGCCAACGCATGAGACAACGCCACGATCGTTCAAAAAACAACAGTCATTTCGCTATGAAAGCGGGCATCATCGTCGTCGTGACGCTACTCGCGATACTGTTTATAAGCCTCTCTGACAGCGACCTTGCGACAGAGATCCGCACCTTCCTGCGCGCGCTGCTTCGCGCCCTGTTCTGACGAGCATCCGATGCACTCCGGCGCCCACTTCGACCCGCAGCTCGGCCTGGATATTCATCTGTATCCGTGGCCGCTGCCGACGCCGCATATCGGCCTGGTGTTCGACGTGTTCGACTATCTGCCGTTTATCGGCACGACGGTGCATGTGAACGGCATCCGCCGCGCCAGCGCCGGAACGGGCGGCATCGTGATTCATATTCCGACCGGCGGGGCGTGGGTGCCGCCGCTGCGTATGCCGGGCGGCCCGCAGCTCGATGACGAGCTTTTTATGGGCAGCAAAACCGTGGCGGTGGACGGCGAGCCGTTCTCACGCATCGGAATGCCGGTTCTGAGCTGCAATATTGTCGGCATGATGCCGCCGTTCCGGCCAAAGCGCGCCGCCAAACCGAAGCTGCCGTCGCTGACGCTGCCGCTCACGTTCAACCTGGCGCTGCCGAATAACGTCATCGTCGGCGGGCCGCCGACCGTCAACCTGATGGCGCTACTGATGCGCGCGGGTTTAAGCGGCCTTGGCAAAGGGCTTAAAAAGCTGAAGGCCACGCCCCAGTGGCGGCTTTTTATGCGCCGCTTCGCGAAGTTTCGCCAGAAGCTGTTCCGCAATATGGAACCGGGTTTCCTCAAATGCCGGGTACTGCGCGCCGAGCCGGTGGATATCCGCGACGGCAGCGTGCATCTGGAGCATCGCGATTTCCTGCTGCCAGGGCGGCTGCCGCTCGACTGGGGGCGCTTTTACTCCTCGGCGGATATTGACCAGCAAGGACTGTGTGGCTTCGGCTGGCTGACGCCCGCCGATACCACGCTTGAGGTACTGCGCGAGGAAGGCGTGGCGCTGCTGACCCAGCCGGAGGGCGTCACGCTGTTCGCCGGTCTGCCTGAGATGCCAGGGCGTGAAAACGCCGTTTTTGGCCTGCCGGACGGCAGCCGTCTTTGGTATGCGGAGCAGGGCGGCGAACGCTGCTGGCACGTCGAACAGGAGGGCGCGCTTATCTGGCGTTTCGCCGGGCGCGACGGGCTGCTCAACGTGACAGCCATCGCCGATCACAACCACAACCGCTGGCAGTTTGAGCGCGACGGCGGGCAGCTCACGCGCCTGTGCGAATACAGCGCTGAAGGCGTCACGGGCCGCGAGATCCTCGTAACCTGTCAGCACGGCAGGCTTCAGGCGATGCAGCTGCGCATCGCGCAGGACGGCGAGGTCACGCCGCTCACCCGCTATGAGTATGACGACGCGGGCCAGCTCTGCGCGGAGATCGACGCGCTGTCTCATCCCCGGCGTTTTCATTACCGGCAACGGCGAATGGTGAGTCACATTGACCGCAACGGTCAGGGGTTTCATTACGCCTATGACGACGCCTGGCGCGTGGTGCATGCATGGGGCGACGGCGGCGTCTGGGATTATCATTTCGAGTATCACACGCTATTAAATGAAGTGGCGGTCACCGATTCGCTCGGCAATGTGTCGCGCATTACCTTTGATGAGAACGGCCTGCCGGTGTCGGAGACAGACCCTCTCGGCGGCAACACCGTGTTCCGGTATGACGATGTTGGCCGCACGGTGGAGGTGACAGAGCCGGACGGCAGCCAGCACCGCTGGGAATATGACGAGCAGGGCCGCATGACGGCGGAGCATTTGCCCGGCGGCGGCGTGGTGCGCGCCACCTTTAACGACGATGGCCAGCCCCTGTGCGTCACGGATGAAAGCGGGGCGCAGTGGGTCTCTTCGTATGACGCGGCGGGCAACCTCACCGAAGGGCGCGACCCGACGGGCGTTTCTGCGCATTACGTTTACGATGCGCTCGGGCAGCTGCGCGAAGCTGACGTGCCAGGGCGCGGGCTTACGCGCTATGACTATGACCATTACGGGTTTCTTGCGGTCATTCAGGAAGCCGGTGCGGGAGTAACCCGGCTGCGCCATTCACCGCGCGGCAATCTTCTCGACAAACGCGACGCCAGCAGCGGCGTGACCCGGTATTTCTGGGACAGGAAAGACCGACTTGTCGCGATGCAGACGCCTGGCGGGCAGGAGATCCGCGTCGAGTACAACCGTGACGATGAGCCGGTGCGCTACACCGATGAAGCGGGCCGGGAAACGCGATTTGACTATAACGCCACGGGGATGGTCACGGCCTGCCACACGCCGGACGGCGCGCAGACGGCCTATGAATACGATCCTGAAGACCGCCTGCTCGTCGTTATCAACCAGAACGGCGAACGCTGGACGCTGTCGCGCGATGCGCTGGGCCGCGTGGAGACGGAAACCGACTACTGGGGACAGGTGACGCGCTACCAGTGGGATAAAGGCGACCGGCTCATAGGCCGCCGCGATCCGCTGGGGCGCGACGTGCGCTACGGTTACGACGCCACGGGCCGCGTGCGTGAACAGCGTACAGGCGACACCTTGACCGCCCGCTACCATTGTGACGACGCCGGCCGCCTGACGCTGTGCGAAAACCCGTGGCGGCGGCTCGCCTGGCGCTATGACCGCGCAGGTCGCGTGTTGTGCGAAGATCAGGACGGCTTTCAGCTCCGCTATGGCTACACCGCGCGCGGCCTGCCGGCGTATCGCGAGAGCGACGCCGGGCATCGTGTGGGTTATGACTGGAACGAAAACGACCAGTTGATCGGCGTGCAGCTAAACGACGACGCGCCCGTTGCGCTGCGTTATGACGAAACGGGCAGGCTCGCGAGCGAGCAGCTTTCCCCGTCCATCCGGCGCGCAATGCAATATGACGCGCAGGGCAGGCTGACGGCGCAGGAAGTGACCCGGAGCGATCAGCCGCTGTTCGCAAGCGGCTTTGCCTACGATCGCACCGGTAATATGACGCTGCGCCAGGACAGCCAGTGGGGCGATGACCGTTATCACTACGATCCGGTCGGCCGTCTTATCGCACATACTGAACCCGACAACCGGCTACGCCACTTTGTGCAGGATGCCGCAGGCAATCATCTGCACACACGCATTCAGGCGGTGGATGACTCACCGGGCGGCTGGTTTCGTGAAGGCGTTCACGAGGGCGTGCGTTACGTCTTTGACCGCGCAGGCGAACTGCGCCAGCGCCGTAACCTGCAAACCGGCGAGGCGAAAGAAGATTTCCTGTGGGATGAGAACCGCCAGCTTATCGCGGTGCGCAAGGGTGAGCATCAGGTGCGCTACGGCTATGACGCGCTCGGGCGGCGGGTGTTCAAAGCGACGCCGGAAGAGACGCGCTGGTTTTACTGGCAGGGCGACGCGCTGGCTGGCGAAACGGTCACGCGCGCGGCCGACGCGCCGCTCGCCCCCTTAAGCCTTTTCGACACCGGCGGGCGCATCAAACGCGAGCAGGCGCAGGCAACGCTTTTTCATCGGATGCGTGAATACATCTACTACCCCGGCACGTTCCGCCCGCTGGCCCTCCTGACGCAGGAGGCGGGTGTGCGCGAAAGCTGGCACTATCACTGCGATCCGAACGGCGCGCCGGTGCGCCTGACGTCGGTTGAAGGGGAGATAGTCTGGTCAGAACGCACCGGGGTATGGGGTGAAAAAGGCCCGGTTTACGCCTGCCGCATCGAAAACCCGCTGCGCTTCCAGGGCCAGTATTTCGACCCCGAAACGGGTTTACATTACAACCGCTATCGCTACTATGATCCGGCCATCGCGGCCTATATCAGCCAGGACCCGATAGGGATGCTGGGCGGGGGGAATCCTTATCGCTACGCACCAGATGCGTTGATGTGGATTGATCCGTTGGGTTTGATTCGCGGCCCGGTTTCTTTACCCGACGAACCCGGTATTTATATCATTCATGCAGGCGGAAAATCTTATGTAGGTTCGGCAGGCATTAAGCAGCAAGGCATGCTTTCACGTGTATCAAGCCCTGAACACGCTCACGCGCAAAGGTTACTTTCTCAACCTGATGTTAAGATCCAGTATGTCCGTGTTCATCTCAATGATTCTCTCACTGAAAGTGAAAGAAATAATATTTTACGATATTTTGAACAGCGTGAGTTTGATAAAGAAGTCAAGCGGGTAGGTATAAACAATATGCTTAACGATCCTCATGCGAGGATTCAGGCTGAAGGAAAAAGAAATTATGCGCTGTCATTAATTTCGAAAAATAAAGTTCGCGCTTCAGGCAGACGTACCACTTGTAAAAAGAGTTAGGACGAGGGAGTAAAATGCAACAGAGTAAACTTAGCGCTATCACGCATGATTATTTACCAGATAATAACAAGGGTTATTATTGCATGGGGAGTAAGTCCGCCTGCCAGCCATTTGCTGCGGATGGCGCAAAAATTATTCCCTGGTCTAAAGATCCTGAATTTGATGATAGTGTCGTCTCGCTTCGTCTGGTGCTTACCGACAAAAATGTGAAATCGCTGAAGGGCCGGCCACCGCAGTGGTTGCAAGGCTTATCTAATCTGACGTTTCTGCAAATGCCGCTTGAATTAATGGTGAACCTGGAGCCGGGTGATCTTCCCGTCGGACTTAAAAGTTTAATGTTAGTTCATTCTGAAACAAGTGTTTATTCCGCGCCCATTGCATGGAGAGCGCTTGCCGAATCGACTGCATTAGAGGCGTTAATATTACAGAATGATTTCGGGTCAGTAAGTTGCGCTGATTTTACTTACGTTAGTGACTTCCGGATGTTGAATTTAACATTTCTGTCCTATGATTCTTCAAAAAATGGGAAGCTTGCCACGCTGATTGATAATCATAAGATTTTGGAGTTAATCAGTATCGATAATATAACCAAAGATGAAATAAATTCAGAGGCGGTAAGGAAGGCCTCCGGACTAAGTTTGATCGGCGTTGATAAATCCATAGATCTTCATTCTCTTGAAGGCCTGAGCTATCTGGAAGCTATTTTCATCAATGGCGCAAAATGCGAAATTGATTGTAGTGCTTTTGATAAAATTCCAAAAATCAAAGAAGTGGAAATTATCAATAGCAAGAAAATAACTAATCCCGCTGCGCTGTTAGCTAACCGAAACATTAAAAAAATCGTGGTGGTGAATTGTGGAAACCCTTTCAAAAAGTCTAAGGGCGAGGTTAACCCTTCAGACTACGACGTCCTTGATATAGATTTTTCATGATAATTTGAAAGGGTGATTAAGCCTCGTGAAATTCGAGTATTTCCCTCCGCGGGTGCGCTTCGCTTACCCGCGCTACAAATGTCAATATCAGGTGCACATCCCTGAAAAAAATCACGCTGCCTTCACCACCCCTTTTAATAACGCATAATCATACAACCGATCGCGGGCGATATTTTTCATTTTCACTTCGCACATGATGTCGAAATCGGTGAAAGAGAGCGCCCAGTCGTTCAGCGTACTGTTGAAATAATAATCGGAATGCGCGCGCAGTTTAGTTTTCGGAATGCCGAGCTGTGACTGTTCCGGAAAACCCTGTTCCGGAATAAGTCCTTCCTGAGAGATGGAATAATGCATGACCGGGCGCACGCCGCGCCACGAGGCTTTTATCTGTTCAATACGCGGATCGTCCGGCGTAATAAACGCGTTCTCTTTTACCCAGTGGTGGTGAATATCCAGCACAATGGGGCAGAGCGCCTGCGCCTGTAATACATCGTCCAGCGAACAGGAAATTTCGTCATTTTCCACCGTCAGCATCCGCTGCGCCCGCAGGCTTAACCGGCCAAACGCCTCGCGAAAGCCTTCGAAACCGCGCTTGCCGTTCATATGGATATTGATTTTGAAATCCTGAAACCGCTGGCCATACCCCATCATCACGGCGCACAGGGTGTGATATTCCACATCCTCAATGGCTCTTTCGACCACATCAGGGTTATCTGACGCCAGTACCGAATACTGGCCGGGATGAAAAGAGAGACGAATATCGTGTGTGCGGGCAAACTCGCCGCAGCGGGTAAATAAGGGTGCCAGGTCGGATAGAAATTCCTGATAGACCGGGCTAGCCTCCGGCACGGTATAAAGCGGCAATAAATCGCTGCCAATACGCATCATCCTTAACGCCGCCGGCAACTGCGCGAGTTGTTCCAGCGTCAGATACAAATTGTTTAGATTGGTCTGTGCGAGCTGCGATAACAACGTCAGACGCGCCTCATGGCCGAGACTTAAAAAACGGGTGCGGGTCGTCGATTTAAACGGAAACTCCTGTTTGAGCCCTGAATCTAAAAATTTACACGCGAAACCTAATTTCATGCACCCTCCGGTTGTCAGTATTTCCAGTGTAGCAGGTCGCTAACCGGGCGTTTCGGTGGGCCGTAGAGCTTAAGTTTAAGCAAAACGGTTATACTCTCCGTTTGCCGCGGGCATGCCGCGCTTTCACTGACGTATCAGAATCAACTTATGAAATTACTCTCCTGGCGTTTTATTCTTCCTGTTGTCGCCTGTGCGGCGCTGGCGTACTGGTGGCTGACGCCACACTTCAGCCATGAGGACAAGGCGTACTACGCCTCCGTGTTCTGCACGATCCAGACAGACAAGCCCGATAACTGGGCAGCGAGCATGGAAAATGTGATTGAAGGCAGCAACAACGACTACGCGCTGCAACGCCAGCACTATTCCGCCGCGCTGGGTCGTGAAATCATCAGCACCTGGCAGGGGCTCAATAGCACGCAGCGCGCGGCGCTCGCGAGCAACCCGCAAACCTGCGGCCAGCAACTCGCCCGTCTGTTGCGCTGAGGGCGGCTACACTCAGTGGGGGTCATTTACTTCGCTGAGGTTGCCTTGCTGTCCGAACATCAATTCCTCGCCCTGAGCGGGTTCTCGCTTATTGCCGCCGCCTGTGGGCTGACGCGTTTCTCGTGGGGATTACAGCTACCCGAGGTTATCCGGGATATTCCGATGTCTTCGACGCGGGTCGGCGCACTCTTTGTCTGGCTGCTGGATACCTTAAGCGCCGTGCCTGCGCTCGGTATTTTCGGGCTACTGACGCTGCTCGCACTCTGTTTACCGGCTGAGCGAGCAAAAAAAGACCACCCGGATATATGCTCAAGAAAGCCTGCCGCACGCCGATAAGCATCTTATAAAGCCTCGCCTTAAGGGGCGTGACAGGCGTAAGCGTAATACCTCGGGAGCTTACGCCTGGCTTGCGGTTCTGCCGGCGGAGTGCCGGAAGAGTGTACAGGAATGTTTTAGTGCCGGTCGAACAAGCAGCGCACCGCTGTAATGGACGTCGAAAAACGAAACCGGAGGTTGAAATGTATTCCTTCATAGCGCGACAGCCTATCTTTGATGCGTCGCTGAACACGGTGGCTTACGAGCTACTCTACCGGGACGGGCTCACGAACGCCTTTCCGCCCGTGACTGCCGAGTTCGCGACCAGCCAGCTGCTTGCCGATCATTTTCTGGTCACGCCGTTACAGCGTTTGTCCGGGAAACATACGTCGTTTATCAATTTCCCGTATGAAATGATCGTCAACGGGCTGGCGCAGTCGCTGCCGCGCCAGAATGTCGTGATTGAAATTCTTGAGAACAGCGTGCCGGATAACGCGCTGTTTACCACCGTGCGCGCGATGTATGAGGAGGGGTATTGCTTCGCGCTGGATGATTTTACGCTGGAGAGCGAATGGAGCCGCTTTCTGCCTTACATCAGCGTCATTAAGTTTGATATTCAGTCCACAAGCGTTGAACAAATCAACGCGTTCCTGAAAGCGCACCCGAACCTGCGCTGCAAACTGCTGGCTGAAAAAGTCGAGCGGCGTGAAGAGCTGGAACAGTACCAGAAACTCGGTTTTCATCTTTTTCAGGGCTATTTTTACAGCAAGCCAGAACTCATTAAGACGAAAAAGCTGCCTGAACAAAAAGTCTTTATTCTTGAGCTTATCCGCGAAGTTAACGCGGCGCGCCCGGATATGGCGAAGATCGAAAAGCTGATTAGCCGCGACGTGGCGATCACCTATAAGCTGATGCGCTACGTCAATAACATCAAATATCAGCATAACTACCACGCCAACGCCGAATCGCTGCCATTTCGCAGCATTTTCGCGTTTCTTGGGCTCTATGAGCTGAAAAGATTCATTACTATCCTCGCGGTCACGCACATCAGCGATCCGTCGGTAAGCGAACTGTACAACGTCAGCCTGGTGTACGGGCGCTTTTGCGAACTGGCGGCGCACCGAATCGGCGGCGTGAGCGAGGACGACGCGTTTATCGCCGGGCTGTTCTCCCGCCTCGACGCGATTATGGATATCCCCATGGATGCGCTGCTTGAGCAAATCTACGTCTCGAAGGAAGTCAAAAAAGCGCTGATCAACCGTGAGGGCGTTCCGGGTACGCTGGTCCGTCTGTGCGAAGCGTTCGAGCGTGCCGACTGGCCACAGGTGGTAGAAGTGGCGCAGGAGCTGAATCTTAGCGAGCGGGATATCATCGATATGACGCACGAAGCGGTGAAATGGGGCGACACTATCATCTGATTTTTACAGCGGGCGGCCCGTCTGACGCCGCCTGTGAGGCTCCTGGCTAAAACGCGGTTCGATAATTCCGTCATTCTCGCGCATCTTGACTACGCTTTTACAGGCACGCTGACGTGCGGCGCCTGGGCGCTGCCGTCGCTGGTTCTGGATGACTTCAGGAGACGGATATGCACCCGCACACGACCGCACGATCCCCGGCAGCCGCCGTGGCGCTTTATGAACTGCTTAATCCCATTCCTTTAGGCTTTTTCACGGCCGCCTGGATTTTCGACATCCTCTACATGAAAAGCTACGTGCAGATGTGGACCGATGCCGCCAGCTGGCTTATCGCCATCGGCCTTGTTATCGCCATCATTCCGCGCCTGATTAGCCTCGGGCAGATCTGGCCCGGGCGTCGCCATCTGCATGGCCCGGCGCAGCGGCTGCACTTCTGGCTGAATCTGGTGGCGATTGTGCTGGCCATTTTCAACGCCTTTATTCACAGCCGTGATGCTTACGCCGTGGTGCCTGCGGGCGTCATTCTTTCAACGCTGGTCGTGGTGCTGATGCTGCTGGCGAATGTTCAACTCGCGTTACGCCAACGCGCTGCTTAAGGAGAAGCCCGCATGAACAACATTCATCGTCTCGCGCTGGCCGTGTCGCTGGGCGTTCTGCTTAGCGGCTGTGATAACAGCGCAACACTCGATCCGCAAAAACAGGTAGGGCCCAACCCGGAACTCCCGGAAGCGAAAAATTTCCTGCTGCCGCCGATGCAGGTGCCGGAAGGCGTGGCCTGGAAAGAGGACGAAAAGCCGAAGGTGGCGCAGGGGCTGAAGATTGAAAAAATCGCCGACGGACTGATGCATCCGCGCCAGGTCTATGTACTGCCCAATAACGATATTCTGGTTGCGGAATCCAACGGCACGCCAAAACCGACGACGCGCCCGAAACAACTCATCATGGGCGTGGTGCAAAAGGCGTCGGGCAAGGGCGGCCCGGGCGGCAACCGCATTACGCTTTTGCGTAACGTGAACGGCAAATGGGAAAAGCATAACTTTATTGAAAATCTCAATGCGCCGTTCGGCATTCAGCTCACCGGCAATACGCTGTGGGTGGCGAACGCCGACAGCCTGGTGAAATTCCCGTATCAGGAAGGGCAAACGGCGATCCGCACGCCGGGCGAAGAGGTGACTGAACTGCCAGGCGGGCCGATCAACCACCACTGGACCAAAGCGCTGCTGGCAAGCCCGGATGGCAGCAAGCTCTACGTGGGCGTGGGTTCTAACAGTAATATCACCGAAAACGGCATCGGCGCGGAGTATCGCCGCGCCGCGGTGCTGGAAGTAGACGCCGCGACCGGCGCCAGCCGTATTTACGCAAGCGGCCTGCGCAACCCGACCGGCCTCCAGTGGGAGCCTGAGAGCGGCAAGCTGTGGGCGATAGTGAACGAGCGCGATGAAATCGGCTCCGATCTGGTGCCGGATTATATGACATCGGTGCAGGAGAAGGGCTTCTACGGCTGGCCGTACAGCTATTTCGGCAATCACGTCGATAAACGCGCCGAGCCGCAGCGCCCGGATCTGGTCGCCAAAGCGATCAAGCCTGACTACGCGCTCGGCTCGCACGTGGCACCGCTTGGCCTGCATTTCTACACCGGCGATAACATGCCGCAGTATCGCGGCGGGGCGTTTGTAAGCGAACACGGCAGCTGGAACCGCTCGCCGCTCAATGGGTATCAGGTGGTGTGGGTCAAGTTTGAAAACGGCAAACCGGTCGGGATGCCGCAGCCGGTCGTCACCGGTTTTCTGACAGACGATCAGAAACAGGTGCGCGGGCTGCCGGTTGGCGTGACGCAGGATAAATCCGGCGCGCTGCTGATTGCCGATGACGCCGGTAACGCCATCTGGCGCGTGAGCGCTGCGCAATAAAATCAGGCCGCCGCGCGCGGCCTTTTCCTTTCCAAAAGGGCGTGAAAGCGCCTGCTATACTTTTCTTTCATTCATCAGCAAGGAGTTCACGATGCCGGAATCTACCCAACGCGACGGGATGCCTTATTTTCTGTTTCTCTGCGAAGGCCGCGTGCTGGCGCAAAACATCGATGGCCGGATTATCGATCTCGGCGAAGCCACACAAGAGAATGGCGCTTTCGCCTGGCGTCTTGATGGCAATGATGAACATGGCGAAGGGCTGAAAAATGCCGGGGCGGTGCTTGATGATATCGCCGGACACCTGACGTTTCTGTTTATCGACGGGCAGTTTACCAGCCTGCCGGATCTCTCGGACGATTACGCAGGAAAGCTTGATGACGCCCCCGCGAAAGAGATTGTGCTCAGTGAGCTGAGCGACAAGGGCGGTGACGATAACCCGCCAGTGGTGTAAACCCTGCGAGGCCACAGAAGCACTGTGGCCCTCAGGCTTACCCGCGATTACTGGCGAGATCGGGCGGCGTATTATGATTGAGCGTGACAACAGAGCTGATATTATCCGGCAGGCGACGCGCTTCTAAATATACGGTCTGCCAGTAAGGATTATTTAACGAAGACCGGGTAACGCCTTTACTGGTGGAGGCGTGAATAAATTCGCCGTCAGAGTCATAAAAACCGACATGCAGCGCGCCCTTAATACGGAAGAACACCAGATCGCCCGGACGCAGTTTATTTTTCTCAACGCCTTTACCCATGTGAATTAATTCCCGCGTGGTGACGCGCGCCATCGGCAGATTAAACCGGTCGTGCAGGGTGCGCCAGACAAATCCTGAGCAGTCGATGCCATCGCGCTTTGTGCCGCCCCATTGATAAGGTGTGTCCTGCCAGGTGTTCATCTGGTCGTGAAGGGCGGCGATAACGGGGATCAGGTCAGGCTGGCGGCTGCTGGCGGTGGCATCAGGAAGCGGGGCGACCGTCTTAGGTTTTGGGGCTTTGGTGGCGCATCCCGTCAGATAAGCACAGAACAAAAGGGCAAATAAAGGTTTGGCGGGGAAATCCATATCGACTCACTGGCACGCGGTAATTTACGTTAGGTGCCGGAATTCTTACTAAAAATGCGTCCCATCTCCAGCGCTTTCTTATCCTTTACAATTATTGACATTGCAAAAGAATATTAATCTGTCACCGACGCATTCTGGCGCAGATATTCACGTTCAGAAACAACTCAATGTAAAAGCGGGGCTTTACATCGGGCCGGAAATGATATTTTCGGCGAAGGGAAATAACGTGCGGTAATTATCCCTGGGAAGAATTAATGTCATTTTTGATAGCCAACGGTGGGTGCGCTTCGCTTACCCACCCTACAGAAATACCAAACGCGTAGAGCGGGTAAGCGGAGCGCACCCGCGGAAGGCTATTATTTATGTAACGTTACCGCATCGCTGTGACCATTCTGCCGCAGCGTCTCAAGCAGGCGCGCTTTGCGCTGCTCAAGTTCACTTATCTGATCTTCGATTTCTTTCAGCCGCTGATACTGTATGGCCTGGGTTTCCGGGCAGAACGTCGCGCCTTCAATGAGCAACATGCAATCGGGGAAACGGCGGATCTCGGCCACGCTAAATCCAGTCGCAATCAGGCGCTGGATCTGGCGCACCTGGGTAATGGCCTGCATGTCGAAATAGCGGTAGCCGTTACAGGCGCGAACGGCCGCCAGTAAGTCGTTGTTGTGATAGTGGCGGATGGATCGAGCGCTCACGCCGGTGGCTTTAGCCAGTTCGCCAATGGTCAGTTGCATGGTTTCTCCTCATCAGGCGCTTGACTCTGACACTAGTGTCAACGTTCAGGCTAGCCAGGAACCCATTAATGAGGAAGTGAAAATGCCTGCATTGATTAGCCGTATTGTGATAAGCCTGCTGTTCATGGTGATGGCAAACGCGACTGCCGCTGAACGGCGCTTTACCGTCACCGCGCCGGATGGCGTTCCAATTGCCGTGCAGGAGAGCGGCAACCCGGACGGCCCGGCGATAATTTTCATTCACGGACTGCTGGGCAGCCATCTCAACTGGACCCGGCAAATCACCGACCCGCGGCTGCAACGTTTCCGGCTCATCACCTTTGATTTACGCGGCCACGGGCTTTCCGGGAAGCCTGACACCGACGCGGCGTATCGGGAGGGCAGGCGATGGGGAGACGATCTGGCGGCGGTTATCAGCCAGAGCCAGGCGAAGCGGCCGGTGCTGGTCGGCTGGTCGCTCGGCGGCGCGGTGATTTCGGCTTATCTGGCCGAGTATGGCGACAGCCGGATCGGCGGCGCGTTATACGTGGGCGGCGTGGTGGAGCTAACGCCCGCGCTGATACCCGCGCATCCGGCTATTTATCGCGACATGACGGCGGCGGATTTACAAACGCACCTCGATGGCGAGCGCCAATTTTTGCGGCTCTGTTTTTATCAGCAGCCTGACCGCGACACGTTTGAGCGTCTGCTGGCTAACGCGGCGATGGCGTCCTGGACCATGCAGCGTAACGTGCCGCGCATAGCGGTTCCCGCAGAAAAAGCGCTGAGCGCCACGCGCGTGCCGTTGCTGTTTATCTACGGCCAGCACGACGCGCTGGTAAATCCGGCTGCTTCGTTGAAAAGAGCGAGCGCGATCAATCCGCAAATACGTTCCGACATTTATGCGAACGCCGGACATGCGCCATTTATGGAAGACGCCGCGCGGTTTAACGCACAACTGGCGGCGTTTGCTGATAACGCCGTCGCGCGGGTTAGCAGAGCGCACCCGCGATAAACAATATAAAAACGGTGCGCTACGTGAAATCTGAGAAAAGTTGTGAGGCTCAGTCCTGCAGATTTCGCGTAGCGCACCGGGAGAGATAGAGAGGTTTGGGTCTTAAGCGAATGCAGACACGCAGGGCAGGCAATAGCGGTATCAGGCGGCCATAGCGAGTAAGCATGGTTCTGATGTCAGATTCAATTTAACATAATATACATTATGCGTACCAAAGGAGAATCCAGGCAATGTTCAGTGAGTTCGGGCCGCATTCCTCACGTCGATAAGATGTTTCGGGTGCACATAACGCCTGAGAATCGGCATGCTAATTTGCCACCGCGGGTGCGCTCTGCTTACCCGCGCTACCGGCTTCATCTGTCACGTTGAATTAATTGCCCACCACGGGTGCGCTTCGCTTACCCGCGCTACTGGCTTCATTTGTTACGTTGAATTACTGGCTGGCGCTGCCGCCTTATGTCGCTGAAGGCATCGCGCTCAATCGCTGGTGTACGAAATCAATGAACGCTCTTGTTTTCGCGGGCAAGAAACGCCGGTTTGAATACACCGCGAACAACTGCAACGGCGCTGCCGCTTGTTCAAACTCAACCTCGATGAGCCGTCCATCGTTAATGTAAGGCTGACAGGCTTGTTTTGACAGAATGGCAAACCCGACGCCGGCGACTGCCGCGCGTCCCGCCATCTCTCCGCTGTTGACGCGATAATGCCCTTTAACCTTTATCGTCTCGAACTCCCCTTTGCGGTTCACAAACTGCCAGGGAGCGCCTTTCAGCGCAGTTACCGTGGTAATACAAGGCAATGCTTCAAATTGTCTTATATCGGAAGGCGTGCCATAGCGTTCAATGATCGCGGGCGCGGCGACAACGGTACACGGAATGGTCATCAGATGACGGGCAATGTAGTCACTGTCATCCAGTTGTCCACGGGTAATAATGATTGCGACATCGAGATCGTCTCGCAGGGATTCGAAACCTGACAAACTGGTGATACAGCTGATTTCAAGATCTGGGTTTTGGCAGGCGAAATCGGCAATAGCCGAACCCAGCAATACAGGACCTGATTCACTGGGAATACAGATACGCAGCGGCCCCTTAAGCTGCATTTGTCGCAACGTTAATTCCGTCTCCGTTTGCTCAAGCGCCTCCAGTAATGGCTTCGCCCGGCTGTAAAGCAGATGCCCTGCCTGAGTGATTTTCATATGCCGTGTGCTGCGCTCAATGAGTTGCAGATTCAGTTTTTCTTCTAACTGCGCAATACAGCGGCTGACATTCGATGTCGGCATTGCAAGGGCTTTCGATGCCCCGACAAAACTTTCCTTTTCAACTACCGTGATGAACACTTTCAGGCTATTAAAATCCAGCGCCGGACGCATCTGATATCCCAATTTTGATAACAAAGAATGCCTTTTTTACCATATAAAAATCACTATTGATATCAGATAAAATCAGGCTTCTTTTATCAACAGGTTGCTTGTTATGCCAGTGGAAACACAGATCGTTAATTATAAATCCGTTATGCGGATAGCCCTTGTTATCGCTTTTATCCAGTTCACCAATGCCCTGGAATATATGGCGTTCACGCCCGTTTTTACTTTTATGACGGACGCATTGTCTGTTCCTGTCTCCTTTGCTGGCTATGCATCGGGTATTTATACATCAGGGGCGGTTATTTCTGGCGTAGCGGCGTTTTATTGGGTTGAGAGATTTAATAAAAAGCGGTTTATATTCCGCAATATGCTGCTGCTTGGAATATTTACTGGTTTGTGCACAGTGACCACGCATTTTGGCACGCTTCTGATAATACGTTTCTGCGCAGGCCTGGTGGGTGGCACAACAATGGGTGTGGGTATGAGTATTTTAATAAATTCTGCCCCAGCACCATTGCGCGGAAAAATGCTCGCCACGGTGATAGCTTCATTTTCGATGGTGAGTATCGTCGGTATGCCAGCGGTCATGTTTTTATGTACCCATTATGGCTGGCAGGCTTCGCTATGGTTAATCAGTGTGTTATGTCTGGTTTGTTTACCGCTAATTGCGTTTACTCTTCCCCGCGATGCGGTTTCTTCAGGCGTAAAAACCACACTCTCTTTTGATGCTCAAACCTTACTTTTTGCATCATCAACGGCACTGGTGCAATTTAGCCCCATGCTTATTATCCCCATTTTAACGCCTTTACTGATTCAGTTTATGGGCGCACAGGAATCTCTCTTGCCGTTATTATTTTTAAGTGGTGGCATTGCAGGTTATGCGTCTACGAAAATAACAGGAATTCTTATATCGGAAATATCTTCGTTGGCTCTGTCTATCCTTTCAACGCTGTTATTTGTAGTAAGCTTGCTCATTCCTGTGATGGGATTTAATAATGTTTTTCTCTTTATCACCCTGTTTCTTGGCGCGTCCTATAGCCGACTGGTTTGCGCCTCGGCGCTGGCGATGCACTACCCTGCAAATGAGCAAAGAGCCAGTTTTTCGTCACTACAGACAGCAATAATGTATCTGATAACCACGCTCGCGTTCTTTCTCTCTTCTTTATTACTTCCTGAGCACGTAATACACCCGCGAAACCTGAACAGCCTGTTGGTCATAAGTGCGCTGAGCGCGGCAGGATTTCCCGTCCTGGTGGTCATACTGCAGAAAAAACTGGCCAAACGCGCCGTTAGTCATAGAGCCAGCGGCCAGCCCGGGCAGATTCAATAAGCATACCGATGGTAAAAAACGGCACTATGGGGATCTCGCGTTTACGAAATGGATTGAGCATAACGCTCAGCGGTGGATCGGGCGGATAGTAAGTCGTGATGGAGAAATTTCCCCGCGCCACGCTAAATGTCGTAAAAAAATCCTCCATCAGCGCCAGCGCTTCGTCCTCGTCCAGCTGCAGGTCAAAATCGAGATCGGTCTGTTCGGTCAGTTCAGGTTTGCCGAACAGATAAAAGCCGTCATGCTTGCGCACATGGGCATAAACCCGCGCTTCCAGGCTGTCGCTGTTCATTGCTGTCTCCGCGCCAGCGCCTGCTGTTCAACCCGCGCGATAAACTCGTTTTTCAGTTCGCTGTAGATGTCCGACTGAAAACCGCTGTCGCGCGCGGCCACAAATTTTATCTGCGCATATTCCTGCATGACGACATCATGCCGGCGCAGATAATCACGAAACGCCAGATGCCGCGGCACGTGGTCGCTTCCGGCCACGAATGCGTGAATATGATGCGTTCGCACAGCGTGGCCTTTAATAAAGTAACGCCTGCCGGGAATGCCGTACTCACCGCGCGGCGTGTAGCCCAGCGCCTGCATCACGGCGTTACAGCCATCAAGCGCGCTTAAACCGGAGACCTCAATCAGCATATCGATAACCGGTTTGGCCGCGAGCCCCGGCACCGACGTACTGCCAATATGATGAACGGCCAGCGCAACGTCGCCGAGCACTTCACGCACCCTTTTCTCTTCTTCAGCAAATTGCGCAGGCCAGGCCGGGTTGTAAGGTTCCAGCACTATCTGTCGTCCGGCCATCATTTTCTCGTGTATACGGTCAGCCTGGCTGAAACGTTTCTGTGGTGATTTGCGCGCCCGGCATCATCGCGGCCAGGCCTTCGGCCAGTTCACGCGCGGCGGCGTCGGCGGCTTCCTCCGGCATGGCCGGTAAGCATTCCAGAATAAACCACATCTCCTGCGCCTGCGAATCCAGCCGTGTGCGCACGCCCTGACGCCAGTTCCAGCGGCGGCACGTCACGCCCGCGTCGTCGCGCCAGACCGGTTCGCCAGGCTCCGGGGATTCATTCACCGGCTCGCCGTCTTTAAAGGTGTCGAACGCTTCGCTGCCGTCGGCAATGACCAGACGCGGCTCACCCTGGTATGCCGCGCGGTTTTCCCCGCCAATGGGCACGGCGTATTTAATGCTCACGGCATTATAGAGATCGACCACCGGATCGAGCGACGCCATTGCGCCGTCACGCGCGACCCGTTTACGCAGCGCCTGGGCGGAACACGGCGTGCGTTTCGGCTTTGCGCCGAATGCCTGAAAAACGGCGTCCCATGCAGCAAGATGCGACTGCGCCCAGGGGAAATCGTTCTCCTGCACGTGGCGGCAGGCAGCTTCCAGCGCCCTTCTTCCCACGCTTTCATCTGCCAGCGGCGCGGCAATAACGTTAATGCTGATAGCCCGGAACCCCGGCGCGAGACGGGCGATCTCCGGGGCAATTGACGGTGTTAATGGTTTCATCAGATAATCCCGTAATGACTATTTTATTTCATGGTAATGACCAGTGACCCATAAAGTCAATATAATGACTGAACCAGGCGCTGATGTTGACTCGCTTAGCGTTGCTCTGGCGCAAAAGCTGAAAGCCTGGCGTAAGGAACATAAAGTAACGCTGGATGCGCTCTCGCAGCGCGCGGGCGTCAGCAAAGGTATGCTGGTTGAGCTTGAAAAAGCCGCGGCCAACCCGAGTATCGCTATCCTCTGCAAAGTCGCCGCCGCGCTGGGGTTATCAGTAGCCGACCTGCTGGATGTGGCGAGCCAGCCTGCGGCGAGACTGATTGAGGCCACGCAAATTCCGGTTTTGTGGACAGGTGACCATGGCGGTACGGCGCGTCTGCTTGCCGGAACCAGCGGGCCAAATATGGTGGAGCTGTGGCGCTGGGAGTTGCAGCCGGGCGATGTGTTTACCTCGCCGGGCCATCCGCAGGGAACGTCAGAGCTATTACATGTGGAGCGAGGCGTACTGACGCTTGGCGTCAATGATGAAGTGTTGCAGGTCCATGCGGGCGCGTCCGCCGTGGCGCGCACCGATTCCCCGCACCGCTACGCGAATGAACACGAGGAGACGCTTATCTTTACCATGACGGTTCATGAACCCCACTGATTCGTGACAACGTCACGTTAAAACCGCTTGCAGAGTGTCAGGCGGTTTATCTGCCCCGCCCGGTAATCCACGTCGTCGACACAGGCAACGATCAGCATCAGCCCTCGCCCGCCTTCGCTCATCAGCGCAACGTCATCATCCTTTGCGCCTGCTCTCGCGGCGTCCAGTTTGCCGTCAGGGATAGCATTGCCGTCATCGGTGAAAATCGTCCGCGCGAAGGTTTCGCTATGTTGAAATTCGACGCTAAACGTGCGCTCTGGTGTCTCTTGCAGCGCATGGCGAATCACGTTCGCCGCCGCCTCGCACACCGCCAGATCGAATTCAAAACGCCAGCCGTCGTCCACCGGTAGCGGCGCCATAAACTGCGCCAGCGCGTCGGCGAGCGGGCCAAGCGCATCGAGGCGCGCGGGAAGCGTCAGCGTGGCGCTCACCGGTTCATCCTTTTTGCAGCCGGGCCAGTGCGGCGGCGCGATCCGGGCAAAGGATAAATACGCGGTCCATGCGGGTCAGCTTAAACATATTCATGATGTTACTGTTGAGCGAACAGAGCGCCATCTCCCCTTTGCCGTTCATCTGCTTAAAGAGCGCGATCAGCGTGCCGAGGCAGCTACTGTCGATAAAATCGACGCGCGAGAAATCGATAACCAGCCCGCCCGTGGTGCGGGCTATCTCTTCGCTTACGCCCTGGCGAAACGCGGCGGCGACCGAGGCATCAAGCCGTCGTGCCACCGGCGTTATCACGCTCACGCCGTCCAGATGTTCAGTCTCAAGATTCATCGCGCACTCCCTCGTGGCTTCTTTCAATAATTAACAGTGAGACATCGTCGGCCATCGCCACCTGATCGCCCTGCGTTCTGGCGCGCCAGTCGACAAGCTTGTCGTGCAGGGCCGGAAAAATCGCGTCAAGCGGGCTGGAAACGTGACGTTGTAACCACTGCTCCAGCCGCTCATGGCCAAACTGCTCCTGCTGTGGGTTTTCACACTCCGTGATGCCGTCGCTGTAGAGGCACAGCCGGTCGCCGCGGTTAAGCGTAAACGTGGCATCCTCCCAGCTTAAGCTTGCCAGCAAGCCCACCGGCGCGCCGCCACTGCCGATGCGCGTCATGGAACCGTCCGGATGCGTAATAAACGGCGTCGGGTGTCCGGCCTGGCAGAGCTTGCCTTCGCCGGTTTCGGTGTCGATCACGCCGTAAATCATTGTGAAATAGCTGACTATCTCGGTGTCGTCATGGCAGAAGCGCTCGTTCAGGATCCGGATCACCTCATGCGGCGCGGTGACGCCGTCGCCATCAAATAAAAAACGCTCCACCGCGCGCCCATGCAGGAACTGGCGCGCTACGGCAAGCGACATCATCGCCGCGCCCACGCCGTGCCCCGCCACATCCACGCAGTAAAAACCGAGATGGCGGTCGAGCGGGAAAATATTAAAGATGTCGCCGGAGACATAGGCCGACGGCACAAACAGCCAGTCGGCGAAAAAGTTATCGTATTGCATGCGCCGGGCCGGCAGCACCGAGCGCTGTAACTGCGCCGCTGCCTGGAGATCGCTTTCGATTTGGGAGAGCGCCTCGCGAAGGCGCGCATTTCGCGCCGCGAGCGTCGCTTCCAGCTCCAGAATGCGCTCGCCCGCGTGCAGCCTGGCGCGCAGTTCACTCTGGTTTACCGGCTTGCTGAGAAAATCATCCGCGCCCGCCTCGAACCCTAACGCCAGGTCGTCCACGCTCTCCCGCGCCGTTAATAAAATCAGGTAGATATAGTGTTCCTGAAAACGCGCGCGGATCTCCTGACACAGCGTCAGGCCATCCATCACCGGCATCTCCCAGTCGCTCAGCACCATATTGACCGGCTGTGTGGCCAGCACGTCCAGCGCCGCGACGCCGTTGACCGCTTCCAGCACCTCGTAGCCCCATTTGCCGAGCATGCTGCCGAGCAGCCGCCGGTAAACGGTGGAGTCATCAACAATCAAAACCCGCTGTCTGTCCGGCATCAAAGCTCCTTAAAGGGGTAAATACCAGATAAGGCTGACGGTGCCTTCGCGGAATTTGCCGTTGCCGCTGGCATGACCGGGATACCGCGTGCCGCTGTAGTTGGCGTACTGAATTGAGAATGAGCCCGGCGTATAGCCCGCGTAGCCAAAGCTGTAGCTGTAATCGCCGTTCCACGGCTGTTGCTGGCTGCTGTCGGGGAACCAGAACGCCGTGGCGCGCACAAAGAAATGCTGTTTGAGCGTATAGCCGCAGCCGCCCAGCACCACATTTTTATTGCTGCGAATGTCGTTACTGTTGAGATCGTAATAGCGCGGCACCCACGTGTAGCCCACCTGGCAGATAATCGAATCGCCTTTATTGATCAGCAGATGTTTCTCAAGCGGTTTCGGCAGCGAGAATTTATAGGCTGCCGTCACGCCGCCCTGTTCAAAATAGGTGTGACGTTTGTTGCCCGATGGCCAGATATGGTTATCGCCGTAGTTGCTGTACACCAAGCTGAAGGTATTGGCGTGCCAGTCGTCATAGCCGAAGCTGTAGCGGAAATCGCTGGAATAACGTGTTAAATCACGCACCGGTGCGCGCAGCGTGACGTTGGCGAAGAGATAACTCCACGGCGAATATTGCAGGCTCAGGTTGACGGTCTGGTTAATTTTATTGGTCTGCGTCGCCGTATCACTACTGTTTGGGATCGTCACGTACTGCTCTTTCAGCCCGCTGTTAAAACTCAGCGCGCCGGAGAATTTTTTGTCGTTGCCCGAAAACAGCCGTCCCCAGCGGCTCGTGAATACGCCCGCCTGAATCGGCTCGGATTCGTTATCCGCACTCGCCCCACTCTGCGTGCTCGCAGGCGGCTGGTCAGCATGACACGGGAAGCCCGCAAGCGTAAGCATCGCCAGACCAACGCAGTGATATATCCTCGTCATACCCTTGTCGTTCCTTAATTGGGGATCCAGCGTCCGGCGACGTCATACTTCGCCATCAGCCAGAGAATGCCCAGCGCCACGCTATGAACCAGCGTATTCACAAGCCAGGCCTGATGCCATAAATCGAAATGCACTACCTGGCTTACCAGCAGCACCACATACACATGCAAAATGAAGGTATAGAGCGAGTGCTGGCCAAGCGGGATCAGAAACCAGCCGGTCAGGCGGTAAATGGGGGTCCAGCACCAGGTAAGCAGCGCATAGACCGCCACCATCAGACAAAAATCGTTCAGCACGCGCAGCGGCCCGAGTGCGTTTTTGGCGGCCCACGTATGGTAGAGCGCATTGAAATCGGCGGGCGGAATAATATGCAGCAGCAGGCCCGGCGGCATAAAGGGGTTGGTATGGTTCTGGGCGATAAACATCAGCATCAGCGCGCAGAGGATCATAAACGCGACGGTCACTTTGCCAGGGCCAGTGCGCGCCAGCGATAACAGTTCCTCTTTGTACCAGCCGCAACACATCCCCAGAATATAAATGAGCTGCCAGGCCATCAGCGGAAATGCGAACTCAAACTCACTGGCGGTCAGACGAAATGAGGTCACCTGATACAGGCCATACACCCCTGCCGAACCGGCAATCAGCCAGGCGGTTTTACGATAGTGCAGTAAAGCGAGAAACAGCGGGCTCAACAGCAGCAAAAACACATACAGACCCAGAATTTGTGTCTGGTGCGGGCCAATCTGTAAAAACAAAATAATATTGAACCAGGTTTCTTTAATTTGCGGCGTGGTGGGAAACAACGACCAGCTATTCCCCGAGAAACGGTCCACAAAGTGGGTTATTTCAAACGTATTAATAAAAGGTATTTTCGATAACAGCAGCACGCTCAGGATAATAATGATATTAACCAGATAGATCTTCCAGGCACGCCGCCAGAGTGTCCAGCCTACCGTCAGTAATACCGCTTTTTGCAACCGCTGGCGGTTAAGCATGCCGAGCATAAAACCGGCCAGGATCACAAATCCTTCAGCCCCTGTGGTTAATCCGAAACGCTCCCACGTCAATATATTAAATATCGACATCACTTCAGTATGCGCGACGACCATCATCACAAGCGCAATGCCGCGCATCAGGTCGATACGCAGATCGCGCCGGTCGGCCGCCACATAGCGCCAGGAGACGCGCACGCGCGGTATATCGCGGGTTGAAGCTACGCTTGCAGTATCGCTCATCGGCACGGTTTCTTATCGGCTGGGGCCGCCAGCTCCGGGCAGCGCAATATATTCTGAGTATTATCAGGAAAGTGTATACGGCAATAAGCGGCTGTCAGCGTTTCGCGGAAAATATATTTTCCCGTAGCAGTAAACGAAAAAGCGAAACGGCGCAAAGCGCGCCATCAATTTATCTTTCTGGAAAGTTCAGCGCGGGCATCTACAATCACTTCATAAACTTAAAACGAATCTAAAACTGAACCAGAGATATTTCGCTGACGATGAATAGTTACCATTGATAATTATTCAACGCCACTGTCTTTGTTGTGTCTGGATGATGATGCCGCTATGGGTTTTTATTTCTCGCGTTTTGAAAACCGTAAACCGCCGGAGCCCTTAGAAACGCCCCGCGTCGTGAAAATTCTCTGGCAGATAATGTCGGTCGCGGCATTGGTGCTGGGCGCGAATTATATTCGCTGGCGCTGGATGGAATCGCTCAATATGGACGCGCTGTGGTATGCCCTGCCGCTGGTCATCGCCGAAACCTGCGCCTGGATTGGCACCGTGCTGTTCACCATTAATCTCTGGCGGGAAGACGACCCGCCGCAGCAGCCCGCTCCGCTGGATATTAACGACTGTCTGAACGCGGAAGACCAGGCCGAGCCGCGCCCGGTACGCGTCGATCTCTTTATCGCCACCTACTCTGAAGATGTCGAGCTGGTGCGGCTCTCCATTCAGGATGCGCTGAAAATGCGCTACCCAGGCCCGCTCGATTACCGTATTCACGTGCTGGACGATGGCCGCAGGCCCGCGATGCGGGCGGTCTGTGAGGAAGAAGGCGTCAATTACATTACCCGCGAAACCAATATCGGCTTTAAGGCGGGCAACCTGCGTAATGGACTTGAGCAGACCGACGGCGATTTTATCGTGATTTGCGACGCCGACACCCGCGTCTTCCCGACGCTGCTTGAGCATACGCTCGGCTATTTCCGCGACCCGGATGTCGCCTGGGTACAGACGCCGCAGTGGTTTTTCGATCTCCCCGAAGGCGAGCGGCTACCGCGCTGGCTGTCACGTAAAGCGGGCAAACCGGGTTACGCGCTCGGCTGGCTGTCGGAGAAAATCGTCGGCCCGGTGACCATCGGGCGCGACCCGTTCTTTAACGATCCGCGCATGTTTTATGACGTGATCCTGCGCCGTCGCAACTGGGCCAACGCGGCCTTTTGCTGTGGCGCGGCGTCGGTGCACCGCCGCGAGGCGATTATGCAGGCGGCGCTGCGCAGCTATGTCTGGACGGTGGAAGAAGAGATTGACCGCCACACGCGCGATATCCGCGACCCGTCGATGCGCGAAGCGCTTCAGGACGCGATGCGCCCGCATGTGCTCTATGACACCGAGCTGACGCCCTATAAATTTCACGTTTCAGAAGATATCTACACTTCCATTGTGCTGCATGGCGACAGTGCGCGCCGCTGGCGCTCGGTGATGCACCCGCGCATCGAATCGAAAATGCTCTCGCCGCAGGATATGCTCACCTGGATCATCCAGCGCTTCAAATATGCCGCGGGTTCGCTGGATATTCTCTTTCACGACAATATCTTCAGCCGCCGCCGTTTTAAGCTCTCGCTGCCACAAACGCTGATGTACGCCACCACGTTCTGGTCTTATCTGGCCTGCATCTGGAATACGGTGTTTCTTGTCTCGCCGCTGATTTATCTCTTTACCGGCATCCCGCCCGTCTCCGCGTGGTCGACGCCCTTTTATCTGCACTTTCTGCCCTTTTTCATTGTCTCGGAGCTGGCGTTTATGTTCGGTACCTGGGGAATTTCCGCGTGGGACGGGCGCGCCTCGTACCTGTCGTTTTTCTCAATGAACTTAAAAGCGCTCGATACGGTGCTGCGCGGTGAACAGATTAAGTTTCACGTCACGCCAAAAGAGCGCCAGACCGGGCGGTTTCTCTATCTGGTGAAACCGCAAATCGCCATTGTGGTGCTGACGCTTATCGGGCTTATCTGGGGTGGAATTCAGGTGGCGCGCGGCGCGGTCGATGACCCGTCCGGCTACGTGATTAACATCTTCTGGGGCGCGGTGAATATCGCCGCCATGCTCCCCATGATCATGGCCGCCATGTGGCAGCCCGCGGATGAGGAGAGCGGCGCATGAAAGTCTCCAGTGCGCTGCTTAGCGCGCGCAGTTATATCACCATTCTGGTGGGCTTTCTGATTGGGTTCGCGGTGGTGGTCTGGGTGGAGCGCCAGATGCCGACGCGCGTGGAGAGCAGCAGCGGCATTATGCTAAGCGACGATTTTCCGCCGCTGCCCGATGCCCGCCCGCTCACCTTTGATGAAGCGATTTGGGCGCGCGTGGCCTGGCAATATTTCGTTAATAACAGCCGACCCGACGGGCTGGTGAACGCTCAGGATGGCGCGCCGTGGTTCAGCCTCTGGAGCACCGGCAGTTATCTGCTGGCGGCAGTGTCGGCCTACCGGCTGGACGTGATCACCCGTGACGAATTTGACGAACGCATCAGCCAGGCGCTGTTCGCGCTGGGCGAACTGCCGCTGACGCCGGACGGCCTGCCTGCGGCTTATTACCGCGGCGATAAACAGGAGATTTTAGGCAAGCCGGAAAGCAGCGCGATTGGCGTCGGACGGTTACTGATGGCGCTTCAGGTTTTGCTGTGGCACTACCCGCAGCATGCCCCTGCCGTAAACGCGCTGCTCTCGCACTGGCATCTCGACGCGCTGTTTGTGCAGGCGAAAAACACCAACGCGGCGCTGGCGGTACGCCACTGGGTTATCCCAACCGACGAGCCGCGCGACAGCTTTGGCTATCGCACTTACGCAAGCCATACGCTGCGTTTTATTAATACCACCGCCGGGCTTGCCGTCACGCAGCCGCCGGAGGGCCAGAGCATGATCGACATCGACGGGATCATGGTGCCGGATGAAGGGCTGCGCACACCGTGGGGCAAACAGCCGTCGCTGGTGAGCCTCCCCTGGCTGTTAACCGGGCTTGAGCTTGGCTTTGACGCGCAGAGTGGCGAAGTCGCGTGGCGCATCATGCAAATCCAGCAGCGCCGTCACAGCCTGCGGGTGCGCAAGCCGCCCATCAGCACGGATTATGCTGAACAGGCGCCCGATTTCGCCACCGCTATCCCTGAACGCCAGCCTCAGCGTGCGCCGGGCGAAACGGCGTATGACAAAGCCGCGCCGGAGCGCACAGCCATTACCTCGACCCGCTCCGCCTTCGCCTGGTATGCGCTCTTTCGCAACGGCTGGAGCGAAGCGCTGCGCCAGCAGGTACAGCCGCTACTGGTGCCGGGTAAAGGCTGGCAGCGCGGTCTGAATTTGAATAACAGCGTGAATAATGTAATTGATGCCGACACCAACGCGGTGGTGCTGGAGAGCCTTGCCTATATTGCGGGCGGGCAACTGCTCTGTCTGGGATGCCAGCACACGCCTTCCACCGCCACTGCTTCTGCGGGAGTTACGCCATGAGTCTGAAATCTTTGCCCCTGTTTATTCGCAGCGTAGCCTGCCTCTTTTTGCTGCTGGGATGCACTGTCACCGCACAGGGCCGGGGCGAACTGCCCGCGAACGACTATCCGGCGCGTCATGGCGAACTGACCGAGCGCGAAATGAAAATGGCGAAAAACGCCTGGCAATATTTCGTGGTCAACTACCAGCCGACGACCGGGCTGGTTAACGCCGTTAACCAGTATCCGTCCACTACCATGTGGGATACCGGCTCTTATATCGGCGCGCTGGTGGCCGCCCGCGAACTTGGGATTATTGATAAAGCGGAATTTGACCGCCGGATGCTAAAGCTGCTCGGCACGCTGAATAAACTCGATCTTTTCCGCAACCAGGTGCCCAACAAAGCCTACAACACCATTACGGCGCAGAAAGTAAACTACCTGAACAAACCGGGCGAAATCGGCTTTTCGGCGCTGGATATTGGCCGCATGCTGATATGGCTTCAGAACGTTAAAGAGCGCTACCCGGAATACAGCAACAGCGTCGATAACATCGTGCTGGGCTGGGATTTCACTAACGTGATAGATCCGTGCGGTACCATGTATGGCGCGTATCTTGAGAACAACCAGCCGAAATATGTTCAGGAGGGCCGTCTCGGGTATGAAGAGTATGGCGCGGCGGGCTATCAACTGTGGGGGTTTAACACCTGCCAGGCGAGCCGTCCGGAGCCGTATGCGCTGGCGGACATCTACTGCGTGCTGGTGCCTTATGACTCCCGCGACCCGCGCCGTACCAGCCAGCATAACTATGTGGTGACGGAGTCGTACCTGCTCTATGGGCTGGAGATGGGCTGGGATACCGCGAAAGATCGCGACGACAGCCCGAACAACTACTCGCATCCGTGGATGAAAAACTTCGCTGACCGCGTCTATCAGGCGCAGGAGAACCGCTACACCATCACCGGCGTGCTGACCGCACGCTCTGAGCATCAGCTCGATAAATCCCCGTACTTCGTTTACGACACCGTGTTCAGCGACGGCTTTAACTGGAACACCATCACCGACAAGGGCCAGTATGTGCCGCAGGCGGCGGCGGTGTCGCTCAAGGCAGCGCTTGGCATGTGGGTGCTGTGGGATTCGCCCTATACCGACCGTCTCTTCACCACCATTGAAAATGCCAACGATCCGAAACAGGGCTATTACGAAGGTATCTATGAGAACGGCGACGGGCCCATTAACGCCTTCACCGGTAACAATAACGGCATCATGCTGGAAGCGCTGCTCTTTAAGAAACAGGGCAAGCTGCTGCGCTTTAACACCAACGATCCCAAGAATAAAAATTACGCTCCGTCCATGTGGGAGAAAAAACTGGTCGATCTGTTTGAGGAGAACAACTCGCGTCGCAACCGCCCGTTCCTCAATATGACGCCTGGCATCCAGAACTGGTGTCAGCAGAACGGCACCGCGATACGCAGCAAACCGACCTGTCAGGCCTGCCAGTGCGCGACCTGTAAAGAGGACGAACCTGTGAAACTGCCACCGGTTACCGCGACATGCTTAAAACAGTAAGCCGCCTGCTGCTTATCCTCGCCGTGCTGGGCGTGGCGCTCGCCTGGCTGTTGCTTCGCGACGATCGCGCGGGCTGGCGCTGGCTCTCGCACGGGGGCTGGCACACCACCGCGCGCATCAGCACGCTCACGCCGCAGGAGCGCGAATGGGCCGCCATCGCCTGGCGCTATTTTGAAAACAACACCCAGGACGCCACGGGCCTCGTGAACGGCAGCGACAAACGCCCCGTCGTGTCCCTCTGGCAGATAGGCGATTCGCTGATTGCGCTGACGGCCGCGCGCGAGCTGAATCTGATAGACGAAAAAATTTTCGATGAGCGCCTGACACGTCTGCTCGGCACGCTCAATCGCCTGCCGCTCACCCCTCGTCAGACGCCAAACCGCCTCTATTCCACGTGGTCTCCCACGATGGTGGATTTCACCGGCAAACCGGGCGTGATGGGCTGGTCGGCGCGCGACATGGCGCGGCTGATGCTGGCGCTGCGTCTGGTGGCGCAGTATCACCCGCAGTACAGCGAATATCTGGAACGCGTGGTGATGCGCTGGAATTTCTGCCCGGTCATCGATAAAGACGGCACGCTTTACGCCGCGCAGATGCAAAACGGACTGCTGACACCGCGCGATGAAATTCGGCTTGGCGAAAGCGAATACGCCGCCGCGGGCTTCAGCCTGTGGGGATTCCAGCCCACAAAAGCCTGGGGGCCGCCATCGCAGAATGTGATTCTCTATGACCGCGCGCTGCCGGTGGACGCCCGCGATCCGCGCACGACCTGGCAGCCGTCGCTTATCACCACGCTGCCGTATACGCTGCCGGGGCTCGAATTTGGCTGGGAAGTGCCGGGCGTCGATCGCGCGCAAATAGATAACCTGCGCGAGCGCGCGAAGCTTGTGTACCTCTCCCAGGAGAGCCGCTGGCAGCAGGAGAATATTCTCACCGCCCGCGCCGATTTCAGTACCAGCGCCGCGCCGTGGCACGCTTCGGACACCGTCTGGGCGAATGGCTACCCCTGGAACACCCTCGGCGATGACGGCAAAGAGTACCCGCGCCTCGCCCAGGTTTCCACCAAAGCGGTTTTTTCGCTGTGGGTCTTGTGGGATACCCCGTACACCGATGCGCTGATGCAGGCGACACGCCTGATGTATGACGAAAAACGCGGCTGGTACGAAGGACGCGTCGAGGCGACCGGCGACTACAACCGCTCGCTGACGCTTTCCACCAACGCCACTGTCCTTGAAGCGCTGTTCTATAAAGCGAACGGCGGCCCGCTGCTGGCAAGCGACACCCCCGCGCCCGGCAGCTATTTCAGCCGCCGCCTGAGTGACGTGTTCAACCCCCTGCGCCAGTGCCTGCCTGGCGAAAGCCGCCCGGAGGTTCGCCCATGATGCTCTATCGGGATCTGTTCGACGAAAGCTACAGCCGGTTGTTTCCGAACGACGATAAGCAGCCCTTTTTTGACGCCTTTTTTAACCGCTTTATTCATATGACGCCGGAAACCGAACAGCATTTTGCGGCGGTCGAACCGCGGCTGTTACGCAATTTCGTGTATAAAAGCTTTTTCGCGATGCTGATGGTGGATGGCGTGCTGATGGTGCCTGATTTTCTGGAGCGCCTGGCGCGCCAGCAGGAGAGCAACGGCGTGCGACTGCCGCCGAACTTCTTCGCCCACTGGCGGCGGGCTATTCTCGATACCGTGGCGGAACGCGACCCGGCGTGCGATGAAGAAGTACTGACCGCCTGGGCGATGACCATCGCGCCGGGGCTTGAATATATGCGCCGCCAGGCGGAGCTGCATTACCAGCCAGGGGCGGCATTATGAACAGCGCCTCTCTGGCTCCGGCGCTCGACGCGCTGCCCGCCGCCCTGCTGGTTTACGATAAAGATGAACGGCTGATCGCCTGGAACGCGCAGGTGAGCCGTTTTTACCCCGGTATCGAAGCGCATCTGGTTGAGGGGGCGGCGTTAAGCGCGCTGGCGCAGACGTTTATCCATACGGGCTATCAGACCGACAGCCGCAGCCGCGACACGCTTGTTGCCTCACTCATCGCAAATTGTCGTCACGATGGCCACTGCGAAGTGCGTCAGTTGCAACAGCGGCGGCTTTTTATTCAGCATCAGCGTACCGCCGACGGCGGCATCATCAGCCTGCACACCGATATCAGCGCGCTGGATAACGTGCAGAACACGCGCCAGTTGCTGCATGACGATTTCCTGCTGGCCGCCGAATCGATTCATATTGGCATCTGGGACTGGCAGGTCACGACCGACGCGCTGCATCTCAACGACGCTTTTCTGAATCTGCTCGGCGAGCCGCGCGGTCAGTTGCAACATACCAGCCATTTTCTGCTCTCGTTGATCCACCCGGACGACCGGGATCTGCTGAAAAGCGCGATGCAGCGCGCCAGCGAACACCAGATGCCGGTGTTTGAGTGCGAGATCCGCGTGCAGCATCGCAGCGGCCAGTGGCTGTGGATGCTGCTCTCGGGGCAGATCATCGCGCTCACCGTCACCGGCGAGATTGAGCGCCTGATTGGCACCCTTCAGGACATCACCCGGCGCAAAGAAGCGGAGTTGATTTCACGCGAGGCGGCCAACGCCGCGCGCGCCGCGAATGAGGCCAAAAGCGCGTTTCTTGCCAACATGAGCCATGAGATCCGCACGCCCATGAACGGCATTCTCGGCATGACGCAGCTCTGTCTCGATACGGATTTAAACAGCGAACAGCGGGAATACCTGACGCTGGTGATGAGCTCCGCGCAGTCGCTGCTGCATATCATCGACGACATTCTCGATTTCTCGAAAATCGAGGCGGGCAAAATCGTCCTGCATGAAGAGTATGTGGCGCTGCGGCCGTTTATACAGTCGCTGGTGCGCCCGCTGATGCCGCTTGCGAGCGAAAAGCAGATAGAGCTGCTGGTCGAGGTGGATGAACGTGTACCGCAGACGCTGCGTGTCGATGTTGTGCGTCTGCGCCAGGTGTTGACCAACCTGCTTAGCAACGCGCTCAAATTCACGCATCAGGGCGAAATCCTGCTGGCGGTAGCGCCTGGCCCGCAGCCTGGCGAATGGCGCTTTCGGGTGCGCGACAGCGGCATCGGCATTCCGCCGGAAAAACAGCAGGTGATTTTTGAGGCGTTCAGCCAGGCAGATACCTCCACGACCCGCCGCTACGGCGGCACGGGGCTGGGGCTTACGATCTCCGCGCGGCTGGTGGCGATGATGGGCGGGCTGCTGACCGTCACCAGTGAAGCGAATCAGGGCAGCGAATTTAGCTTCACCCTGCCGCTGCAAAGCGCGGCGCAGGCGACGCCGGAAATCCCTGCGCAAACGCATTTCAACGGCGAGCGGGTGCTGGTGGTGGATGATAACGCCACTAACCGCCGTCTGATGCAGGCGATGCTGAAACAGCTTGGCTTAACCCCGGTCTGCGTTTCCGGGGCGACGGGCGCGCTGGCGCTGCTTGAAAATGACAGCGATTTCCCGGTGATCGTCCTTGATGCCCAGATGCCGGAAATGGACGGCATTTCGCTGGCGCTGGAGATTTCCGTGCTCCCGCAGGCGTCGCGCAGCAAAATTATTATGCTCAGCTCAATGAGCCGCGATCTCGATCTCTCCACGCTGCGCCGTACCGGCATCGCCTGGTATCTCAATAAGCCGGTCGATCAGCAGGAGCTGGCGCGTGCGCTCGGCGAGGCGCTGCGCCCGGAACCCGCCAGAACTGAGCAGGCCGCGCCCGTAGCGCCCGTGATGCCGGAACTGGCGCACAGCGCGCCAATGCGCATTTTGCTGGCGGAAGATAACCCCGTGAACCAGTTGCTGGCGGTGCGCCTGCTGGAAAAACTCGGCCATGAGTGCGTGACGGTGGATAACGGCCTGCTGGCGCTGGAGGCCTGGCGCGGCGGCGGCTTTGATATTCTCCTGATGGATTTGCAGATGCCGGTCATGGACGGCGAAGCGGCGATCCGCGCGCTGCGCCAGGAAGAGGCGCTCCGCGGCGGCCATCAGATAGCGATTGTAATGACGGCTCACGCCATGCAGGGCGATAAAGAGCGCTGCCTCGCGATGGGCTTTGATGGCTATCTCTCAAAACCGGTGGCGCTGGTCGCGCTCGCCGACGAACTCTCACGCTTTGCCCCGCAAAGCGCCCCGCCGCCGCCTGATGGCCTGCCGGACAGCGCGCAGCTGCTGGCCGCGTTCGACGGCGATATGGCGCTGTTAAAAGAGTTGCTCGGGCTCTTTTCCGAAGGATTTGACGAGCTGGCCGGGCTGCTTGATGCCGCGCTTGCCGCAGGCGACGGCGAGCAGGCGCACCGGCTGGCGCATAAGCTTCGCGGCGAGGCCGCGACGTTCGGCTTTGACGGGCTGACCGCGCGGTTACTGGAGATAGAAAGCCAGGAGCCTGGCGCGACACCGGCGCAGCGCGAGGCGTGGCGTCAGGCGCTCGGGACGCAGCAGCGTCGCGTGCGTGAATTCCTGATTCAACTGCTGGAGGGATGATGAAACGTCTGGCCTGTGCATTAGTGGTCATCACAAGCGGCGCGGTGGCCGCTAGAGAAGCGCCCTCGGTGCCGGTGCCTGCCAGCTGGTCGCTTGCGGGCAGCTGGCGCGCCCACGACGGCAACGATGCCGCGTTTATGGGCCAGCAAGGCCCGGTGCGCGACTGGCGCGCGTTACCGGTGCCGTCGAACTGGTATACCGCAGGCTGGGATCATCAGGGCGTGCTCTGGTATCGCCATGAATTCACCTTGCCGCCGTTACCCGAAGATACGATGGCGACGCTGGTGTTTGACGGCGTGGATTACTACGCCGACGCGTGGCTGAACCAACAGCCGCTCGGCAGACACGAAGGCTATTTCCAGCGTTTCGCGTATGACATCACCGATAAGTTACAACGTCACAATAAGCTGGCGGTACGTGTCGACAGCCCGTTTGAAGACCCCAAAACCATCTGGCCACTGCATAAAACGATGGTAAAAGGCGTGCTGAATCAGCACGATACCCGCCCCGGCGGTGCCTGGTCGCCACGCGGCCAGGACGCGAACTCCGGCGGCATTTGGGCGCCGGTGCGGCTGCATCTGAGCCGCGGCGTGACGGTTGATAATCTTATCCTCCGCCCCGATTTTCAGCACGGGCTTGATAAACCACAGCTTCGCGTTGAGCTGGTCTATCGCGCCACGCAGGCGCGCGAGGTGGAGCTAACCCTGCGCGCCCGGCCAGCAAATTTTAGCGGCGAGCGTTTTACACAAAAACAGAAAGTACGTCTTGAGGCGACCGGCAGCACGCCGCAGCGTCTGACGTTGACGCTGCCGATGGAAAACGCGCAGCTCTGGTGGCCGAAAGGCTACGGTTTTCCGCACCTTTACCGCGTCAGCGCGACGTTTAACGATGACAAGGGCGAGATGGAACGCATTACGAGCCGCACCGGCCTGCGCCAGATTGTCGAGCAGCCGGATAACAAAGGCTGGGTGCTGAACGGTAAACGCATTTTCATTAAGGGCAGCAACTATATCGGCTCGCCGTGGCTTAGCGAGATGGATGAGAAAAAGTACCGGCGCGATCTGCAACTGGTGCTGGATATGAACGCCAACGCCATTCGCGTCCACGGCCACGTGGCGGGCCGCCCGCTCTACCGCATGGCTGATGAAATGGGGCTGATGATCTGGCAGGACGTGCCGCTCCAGTGGGGCTACAAGGACACGCCTGAATTTGCCGATAACGCCGCGCGGCAGAGCCTGGAGATGACGGAGCAGTTCGGCAATTCGCCGGCCATCATCGCCTGGGGCGGTCATAATGAGCCGCCGTGGAACTCGCCGTGGATGGAAAAGCGCTTCCCTGACTGGCATAAGGATCTCAACCGCGTTCTGACGGAACGTGTCGCCGACGCGCTCGCCAAAGACGACAGCCGCATCGTGCACCGTTTCTCGGCGGTGGAAGAACATTACTGGCAAGGCTGGTATTTCGGGGTCACCACGGATGTGCTGCAACCGGCGAAAACCGGCATCATTACGGAATTCGGTGCTCAGGCGCTGCCGAAACTCTCGACCCTGAAAACGATTATCCCTGCCGACAAACGCTGGCCCGCCTCGACAAAAGCAGACGATCCCGACTGGGAAATCTGGAAATACCATAACTTCCAGCCGTTCCAGACCTTCGGATTTGCGAAAATTCCGCGCGGCCAAAATATGGACGAATTTATCCACAACACGCAGAAATACCAGGCCGATTTAGTGGGCATGGCGGCGGAGAGTTATCGTCGCCAGCGCTATCAACCGGTGACCGCCCTGTTCCACTTTATGTTTGTTGAAACCTGGCCGTCGATTAACTGGGGCGTTGTGGACTATCTGCGCCAGCCGAAAGCCGGTTATTACGCGCTGCAACGCGCGTATCAGCCGCTGTTGCCGTCCATCGAGCCAGTGACGCTTAACTGGCGCGCCGGCACGCCCGGAGTGGTTAAATTATGGGCGATAAACGATAGTTTTTCGCCCTGCGACGGGTGTACACTGCGCTGGCGCGTAAAAACGCCCGGCATCACCGGGCAGCAAGAGAGCAAACCGATGACCCTCCCGCCTGACTCTGGTCGCCAGGTGGCGCAGTTGACGTTCACTCCCACAGCCCCTGGCGCGCTGCGCATCGAGTACGAAATTCTTGATGCGCAAGGCAAAACGGTTGGCCATAACTTTTATGAAACCACCGTCGCGCCCTGAGGCGTTAAGCACGCTGTACGGATAACTGGACGCTCCGCGGCGTTCAGTCTCTTCTTAAACTCTTTGCCGCCCGGTTAAAGAGCGATAACGATTTGCTAAACTTACAGAATCTGAAACGAAAGCCGCTCTGGAGGTACGTATTAGCATGTTTCAACAGACAACACGCTTACCTTTCACAGAGGAATTAGCTGAGAAGGCGCGTATGGACCCTGAATCGGGTGAAATTATTCCGGATACCCGCGACGTCGAGCCGCAGCCTGAATCGATCGAAGGCATGCCATCCCCCGACGCGCTGACGCCGGCAGACCGCTATTTAGAGCTGTTTGAGCATGTTCAGGCCTCCCGTATTTTTGCGGACAGTAAAACGTTCCCGGACTGCGCGCCGAAAGTGTCGCCGCTGACCATTCTGATGAACTACCGTCAGGCCAAACGCTTGCCGAACTTTGACCTGCGCCGTTTTGTCGAAGAGCACTTTTACTTCCCGGTGATCAACACCAATCCGTATGTCTCGGACCCGAACCGGACGCTGACTGAGCACATCGACAACTTATGGCCAATTCTGACGCGCCAGCCGCATGAGCATCTGGAGAACTCATCGCTGCTGCCGCTGCCGCAGGCGTATATCGTGCCAGGCGGACGCTTTACCGAGACCTATTACTGGGATTCTTACTTCACCATGCTCGGCCTCGCCGAGAGTGGCCGCCACGATATGTTGCGTTGTATGGCGGATAACTTCGCCTGGATGATTGAAAACTACGGGCATATTCCGAACGGCAACCGCACCTATTATCTGAGCCGCTCGCAGCCGCCGGTGTTTGCGCTGATGGTGGAGCTGTTTGAAGAGGATGGCGTGCGCGGCGCGCGGCGCTATCTTGATCATCTGCTGATGGAATACGCGTTCTGGATGGATGGCGCCGACACGCTGGAGGCAGGTCAGGCGTTTCGCCACGTGGTGAAAATGGCCGACGGCACGGTGCTTAACCGTTACTGGGATGACCGCGACACCCCGCGCGATGAATCCTGGCGCGAGGATGTGGAAACCGCAAAACTCTCCGGGCGTCCGGCGAGCGAGGTCTATCGCGATCTGCGCGCGGGCGCGGCCTCCGGCTGGGATTACTCCTCCCGCTGGCTGCGCGACCCGGACCGCCTCGCGAGCATCCGCACCACGCACTTTTTGCCGGTGGATCTCAATGCGTTTCTCTACAAGCTGGAAACCGCCATTGCCAATATCGCGCAGCTTAAAGGCATTCCGGCGACCGCGACCGTGTTTCGCAAAAAAGCGATTGACCGTCGCGAGGCGGTTAATCGCTACCTGTGGGATAACGACATGGGCGCGTTTCGCGATTACGACTGGCGTCGTGGCCAGCTCGCGTCGTTCTCGGCCGCCTGCGTGGTGCCGCTGTATGTCGGGCTTGCCAGCTATGCGCAGGCGGATCGCATCGCGACGAATCTGCGTGAACGCCTGCTCTGCCCAGGCGGTATCCTGACTACCGAAGTGGAAACGGAACAGCAGTGGGATAAACCGAACGGCTGGGCGCCGCTCCAGTGGATGGCCATTCAGGGGCTGAAAAACTATGGCGACGACGCGCTGGCAGACATCATTGCCAACAACTGGTTGCGTACGGTGAAACGATTCTACAATGAGAACCATAAGCTCATCGAGAAGTACCATATCGCCGACTACTCACCGCGCCCGGGTGGCGGGGGTGAATACCCGTTGCAGGACGGCTTCGGCTGGACTAACGGCGTTACGCGCCGCCTGATTGCGCTTTATGGCGAACCGTAAGCCGTTCACCGTGTAAAAACAGAGGGCAGCCCTGATGGCTGCCCTTTTTTATGACGTCAATGGACTCAGAACGAGGCGCTGAGGCCGATGTTATAGCGCGTCTGCTCGCCGCTGCTAAGCCCTGCGGTTTGCGACAGCGCCGCAAACGCCGACACATTACTGCTTAGCGCGACGCTGGCACCGGCGGTGATATCCATCCAGTTTTTATCATCTTGCGCCCCGTCGCGGCTGAAAGTGAGCGATGTTGACTTCAACCCGCCCTGACCGCGCCAGACCGAATCACCGAACTGGTGTTTGTAATCCACCTGCGCGTACGGTTTCACCGGGCCGATATCGGCATCGAGACGCCAGCCGATGCTGCCGATTTGCGAATGGAAGTTCTGATCGCGAAAGCGCATCGCGGTGCTGTCGTCGCCCGCTTCGCTGTACCCATCCACGTGGCTGTAATCCCACGCGTACTGCACCACCGGCCCGGTCGTGAGCGCGCGGGTCACCGGCAGATCCAGCCCGGCGGTCAGGCGCGCGCCCCAGAGTCTGGCATCCGTTTCGCCTGTCTCAACGCGCGTCAACGGTCCTAACTCCACGCGGCGCTGAATATTGCGGTACTCGCCTTTCAGCCAGTGAACGTCGGCGTTGACCCAGCCCGGCCCGAAATCGACGGCAGTAAAGAGCGCCGCCTGATAACCGCGCGCGTCGTAGCTCAGGTTATCGGTCGGGCGCTGATCGTCGAGCGACCCGGCAATCAGCGCGCCGACCAGCCAGTTTTCTGTCACCCGATAATCCGCGCCGATTGTCAGATTGTTGGTGTTGGCGCTGCCGTCGCCGGTCTCATTTTTGGTGTAGCGGGCATATTCGCCGCTGTAGCCGCCAAAAATACCCGCGCTGCCCTGCTCCGCCTGTTCAGTACGGCGTTGCTGATAACGGCTGTCGAGCGTGGCGCGGCTGTTCTGCACCTGCGCCGCCGTCGCCTTGTTCAGCAGCGCCACCTGCGCCGGGGCGGCGAGTATCGACTGGATATAATCCGCCATCAGGCGATGCACCTGCGGGCTCGGATGCAGATGATCGGCAAAGAGCCACGCCTGACTGCCATTAAACCCGGCGCTCGACGACGTACAATCAGCGGCGGAAAGGCCCGGCGGGCACGCCATGCCCGCGGTATTGGTGATGCCGAACTGGCCCGGATTCGCGAGGATTTCATTAAAGATAGCGTTGATATCGGCACGCACGATATTGCCGCCGCCGTTCGCGACCAGCGCCTGCTCCTCGGTCGCGTTATAGAGCTGGCTTAACGCAGAGACCTGTTCAGCGGCCGCCTGATACGCCGCATAAAGGCCGTCGCCAAGCGCCTTCGAAAGCGCCGGAACCGGGCTCACTTCTCCCGCCGCCGCATAAAACGCGTTGCGAATCGCCTCCTCGCGCGCGGCGAGTGTCGGGGTTTGCGCGTTGCCAAGCGACGCGAACGCGGCCTGCAGCGCGGCGCTGTTACCGGCCGTTCCCAGCTGAACAACGGTTTCAATTAACGTCGGCGTTGCCGAGACGTCCGGCACCGTTGGCACAATCACCGTGCCTGCGCCCGCGTTTAAAAGCGTGCGCACCTGCGACGCCGCCGCCGTGGCGCTGCCGGTCACAATGGATTGCGCCTGTAGCGGTTGCAGCACCGCGGCACCCAAATCGTTACCGCCCACATAGTGGATATAGAGCCCGTCGCGGTCCGCCCGGCCATTCGTCTGGCTCAGATAGCGCTGCACCTGCTCCTGGGTGTTGTCTGTGCCAAGCGCCGGCACCGCCACCCCGCCGCCTGCGGCGTAGTTATTGCCGCCTTTATCCGAGGGCGCAAGCGTCAGGCCATATTTTTGCGAGAGGATTTCGTCATACAGCGGATAACGATTGCTGTCGAACGTGTAGCGGCCATTATTGCCGGTATCGCTCAGGCTGTCGCCAAAGACGTAGAGGTTATCCCACGCGGCGGCGGGCGCGGCAACGCCACAGGCTAAGCCCAGCGCCAGCCCTACCTGCAGGGAAAGACCAGAGAGTGAAAAAGACATACGCGCTCCTACGTTTCAGAGGTCAATATCGAAAGAAAACCATGCGTTATAGAGTGTAGAGCGTTTGCGCCAGCCCACCCGATTAACACCAGGAATTGAGAGTCTGCGCGAGAAATGTGACGGTTTGCCTTATGTTCACTGCCAGAAAGCAAACAGCGTTGTGGCTTAAGCGTAAGGTTTTTTGAATAAATAGTATGTTGTAACTAAAATCATAACTTTATGAAAAAACCCGGCAGCCGCCGGGTTCGTTTTGAATCGTATGCGCCTGTCAGCACAGCGGCGCGACCGCGTCACGCATGCCCTGATTGAGAATGGCGTCAAGATTGCGCGTTACCTGCGCCGCGAGCCCCGGTACCGCTGTCAGATCCTGCTCCCAGTGCTCGCAATCGGACAGTACCGCGTCCACCAGCTCGCGAAGCGTAATGGTGTTATCGCCGCGTTGCGTCCAGAGCTGCTGATAGCGCGCGAGCCAGTGGGCGTCATCCTGAAGCGGATAACCTTCTCCGTTTCGCTCGCCGCGATAAAACGCAATGAGTGCCGCCAGCGCAAAGGTCAGGCGCGGCGGCAGCGTGCCCGTTTGCGCCTGCCCCGCCAGCAGCTGTGGCAGAATACGGGTGCGGAATTTGGTCATGCCGTTAAGGGCGATGGAAAGCAGCTGATGCTTGATGTACGGGTTGCGAAAACGGCTCACCACCGCATCGGCGAAAGATTCCAGCTCGTCGCGGGGCAGATCCAGCACCGGGATTATCTCGTCATGGATAGCCCTCTCAACGAACGCACAAATCTGCGCGTCGTTCATCGCCTCGCCGACCGTATTCAGCCCGGCCTGGAAAGCCACCGGCACCAGTGCCGTATGCGCGCCGTTCAGAATCGCCACCTTACGCGCCTTATAAGGCTTAATGTCATCGACGATAAGCACATTGAGCGACAGTTTATCGAGGCGTAACTCCTGTGCGAGCCATTGCGGCCCCTGAATCACAAAAAGATAAAAGTGTTCGGCGGTATCCAGAAACGCGTCGTGATAGCCGAGGCTTTCCTCCAGCTGCGCGACTTCATCGCGCGGATAGCCCGTGACGATACGGTCAACCAGCGTCGAGCAAAACGTATTCGCATTCTCAAGCCAGGTGGTAAAGGCGGCCGGCAGCGCCCATTCGCGGGCGTAGCGCAGCACCAGTTCACGCAGCGCCTCGCCGTTATAATCAATCAGCTCGCAGGGAATTATCACCCAGCCTTTATCCTGCGCGCCGTCAAAATGGCTGAATCGTTCGAATAACAGGCGCGTGAGTTTCGCCGGATAGCTCACCGCAGGCGCGTCGTCGAATTGATCCCCGGCGTGATAGCTAATCCCCGCTTCGGTTGTATTCGAGAACACAAAGCGAATATCCGGATTATGCGCAAGCTTCAGGAACTCGTCATACTGCGCATAAACGCTGATCTCACGATTCACCGAGCGAATGAGTCGTGACTCGCTGACCGCCTCGCCCTTCTCATTCAGCCCGCGAATAATCGTCGTATAAAGCCCGTCCTGTGTGCTGAGCGACGGCGGGAAATCGCTGGCGATAGGACGCACTACGACCACCCCAGCGTTGAGATCGGTATGTTCATTAAGAAGATCAACCTGCCAGTCGATAAAAGCACGCAGGAAGTTCCCTTCACCAAACTGGATGATGCGCTCCGGCCAGAGCGCGCCGGGAAAATCACGACGATTCAATGTTTTCACAATGGGTTCCTTGATGGATTAACAGCAGACTGCTGACGGATATTGCGCTCCACGCTATCAGAACCACCGTTTATGAAACCCCGTTTCGATCAAACTGAGCCGTTTTATTAAAAAATTTTATAGCTGCTTAAAAAAAAGCGTGGTGCCACAGGGACTGCCATCCGGCATCAGAGCGTAATGCGGGATCACGCCGACCCGCTCCCATTGATGACGCGAATAAAAACGTTCGGCATCGCTGCCCGTAGAAGTATCCAGCACCAGCACCGTTTTCCCGGCCCGGCGCGCCTCGCTTTCCAGGGTTTCCATCAGCGCCTGTGCAATACCGGCCCGACGCGCGCGTCGGTGTACCAGCAGTTTTGAGACGTCCGCGCGGTGCGGCTGGTTTTCCGGCTGGCTGAGAATAAGCTGTACGGTGCCGACGGCCTTCCCCTGCGCATCAAATGCGGCGAGCACAACGCGCTCGTCACGGGCCGCGCTTTTTGCGACATCCAGCCAGAAGGCGCGCGCTTTCTCCACGCTGAACGGCAGCATAAAACTCACCGACGCGCCGCCTTCCACGCAGTCGGTTAGTACATCACAAAGGGAATCAAGGTGGGTCGGAATTTCCGCCGCGCTGAGACGACGAACACTATAGGATGTAGACATTGACACTCCGCCATGAGGATTTATCAAAGGGTTAACCGATAATCCTTATCATGGCGGAGAAACGCCGCAGTTGGTCAGAGGAAAATCTTATCCTGCGGCGCGCTTGTGGGTGGTTTTCATCTGATACATCTCATTATCAGCGGCGTTCAGTAGCCCGGCGAGATCCTGATGTTTATCGTCATCAAATTTTACCACGCCCCACGAGAAGCCAAGCCGCCACGGTTTACCGCTGTCGCGGTTGAACGCGTCGGTCTGCTCGACCAGATACTGCAGCGCAATCCATGCGCCCTTTTCGTCGGTATCGTTAAACAGCACGACGAACTCATCGCCGCCGAGCCGTCCCAGCAGATCGCTGTCGCGAAAGGCATTTTTCATCAGCATCGCCATCGCGTTTAACGCCTCATCCCCCGCTGCGTGGCCCCAGGTATCGTTAATCTCTTTAAAATCGTCGAGATCGATAAACCCGAGCGACATCGGCTCGCTGCGACGCTTATGGGTTGAGAACGCGTAACCGGCAAGTGACGTAAAACCGCGACGGTTCAAAAGGCCCGTCAGTTCGTCGCTCGTCGCCACGCTCAGTACCATAAACTCATCTTCAACGATCGCCGCCAGATCGCGTAGCAGATGCGCGTCTGCCTCGCTGAACGCGCGGGGTTCGGTATCGATAATACACAGCGAACCGGCGGTCGCGCCGTCGGGCAGCCTGACCGGACAACCGGCATAGAAGCGGATATGCGGCGGGCCATTCACCAGCGGATTATCACAAAACCGTTCGTCGCTGAGTGCATCCGTGATGATAAGCGGCGCATTGCTCAAAATCGTATGCCCGCAGAACGAGACGCGGCGCGGGATGGGTTTCGGCTCAGCGCCATCACAGGAGACGAACCAGAGCTGCTCCTGATCGACGAGACTAATCAACGCCACCGGCGCGTTAAAAAGGCGCTTCGCAAGCCGGGTAAGACGGTCAAAACGCTCTGTCGGCGCCGCATCAAGCAGGCCAGAATCATGCAGGGACTGAAGACGCGCCTGCTCATTAACCGGGATATCGGGTGTTTTCATTGCGCAACCTGTAAGCACTGTTTAATTGAAGCATAGCGTATCCGGCATCAGGCAAAGAGACCGCCGCCGTCAAAGCGCGTAAATACGATTTTTACCTTCGCGCTTGGCGCTGTAAAGCGCCTCGTCTGCGGCTTTTAACCACTGCGACGCTTCGCGCATCTCCGCCGTGGCGCGCGCGATGCCGATACTGAGCGTGCAGCGCAGCGCAGGCTTCGGGAAAACGTCCATCTGCGCGGTCTGCGCCATGATGCGATCGGCCACCGCACAGGCGCGTCCGAATGACGTATCGGGCAGCAACACCACAAACTCGTCGCCGCCAAAGCGCGCCACGGTATCGCCGCCGCGCGTCGCCGCGCGCAGGATGTCAGAAAAGGTGACCAGCAACTGATCCCCTGCCTCGTGCCCGTAGCGATCGTTCGCAGCTTTAAAATCATCAATATCGATAAACATCAGCGCCGCAGGCTGTTCGCTTTGGTGAAAGCGCTGCAGCGCCGCGTCGATATCATGCTCAAGCCTGCGCCGGTTGGCGATATTGAGCAGCGGATCGGTGTTAGCGAAGCGTTCCAGCTCGCGGGTTTTCTCTCGCAGCCGCGCTGATAGCGCGTGGCTCACCATACTGAGCGCCAGCACATAGACGGAGATGAGCGGCAGCGTGGCGTAAAGCGTGCGGGATGAGACCGACAGCGTGACCGGCAGACCCAGCGCCATCCATGTTGCCCCGAACATGAGCGCCATGACGCCCGCCGCCTGCCGCATCAGCGGGAAACCGCCTGCGGCGAGCCGGTCAGCAAGCAAAATGGTGGCGATCGTCACCGAGGTCAGGGGTGAAAGCGCCGTCTGCGCTATCCAGAAGCCGCCCGCCGCCGCGTCAGCCAGCAGGTTTTGCAGTTCGGTACGCGCAGGATGAGGGCTGCGGCGCGCGCGATAACGCGCGGCAACCGGCCAGAGAAACGCATTCGCGGCCAGCAGCGCCTGCGTCCATAACGGGCGGTGGAGTTCCAGTAATAAGGCGAACAGCGGAATAAAGCAGAGGGTGGTACCCAGCTGGCGCATAAAAAACATGCGCCTGACGAACCTGAGCGCGGAGGAATGCTGATGACGGTTTAGCTGCTCAGATGCGCTCTTCATACCAGTATCCGGTGACGAAACCCCGCCATCTTAGTAACCCCGGATCCTGGCGGCAAGTACTTTAAAGCGCTGACAGAAACAATTACTTCATTTCCGAAAAGAAACGGCAGTTCAATATCTTATTCACGTGACGTTGTCACTGAGAGTTTGCGTCACGTTATGTGAGATGCTGCGCCAGGCGGAGCGTGGGCTGATGTTCATCATCTACCGACGTGCGGTTGCGCCCCTGTCGTTTGGACTGATACAGCAGCGTGTCCGCCTCACGCATCAGCCGGGTGAACGCGTCGCTCACCCGCTCACGCGGTGCGGCGTCATAGCCAAGCCCGATACTGACGCTAAAAGAGACGCTTTTCCCTTCGCACACCACCGGTTGACCCGCCACCTGCTGGCGAATCGTTTCGGCCAGATGACACGCGCGGTCGAGCGTTATAGTCGGGCAGACCACCACGAACTCCTCGCCGCCCATTCGCGCCACGCGCCCGGCCTCGCCCGTTATCTCCCGCAGTTTTTGGCCAAACACCGCCAGCACCGCGTCACCGCACTCATGCCCGTAGTTATCGTTAATACTTTTGAAATGATCGAGATCCATCAGCATCACGCACAGCGGCCGACCGGCGAGCGCCGGATTGGCGTCGTCGCGCGCCAGCGCCTCAAAAAGCCCGGAGCGTGAATACACGCCGGTGAGATGATCATAATTGGCGCGCCGGGAGATCTGCGCCAGCAGCGAGTTAATCGCACTGACGCTCACCGCCACAATCGCCGGGCAGATAGCGATGGTCGCGACACCAAGACGCGTCGAGAACATCTGGCTGCCGACCGAGAGCTTCGCGGAGCTGATTTCAATGATCCCGGCGCTGACCAGAATAATTTGCAGCACACCGGTGCAGAGCGTTAAGAAACAGGTCACGTTCAGCGGATAGCGCACCGCGCACCAGATAAGCGCCGCGACGGGAAACGCCAGGCAGCCCGCGCCGCCGATGACCACCGAGGCCGCAAGCGACGCCACCAGCGCCAGAAACGGCCACAGCGCTTCGGGTTTCACGCGCGACGGCCACGACGGGCGCGTAAGCGTCAAAATCCACGGCATCAGCAGCACGCCTGTCGAGAACTGCTCGCTGAACCAGTCGCACAACAGCGGCAGAAAGCCCTGCGCGTTAATGCCGAGGCTGCCCGTCGCGCCGAAAAAGGCGCACAGCAGCGCCGCCGCCAGGCAGTAGTTAAAGAGCCGTAGCGCATTTACCGGGCGGGCGAGCGCAGGCCCGCGACGTTTATCGCGCACCAGCAGCAGCGCCACGGTCACGATAAACACCATATTAGAGAAGTTAATCAGCAGCGAGGCCGCGCCCCACGTGGTGGTCATCGCGTCATAAGCGAGCATCGCCACATAGCAGATAGCGTAGTAACCAGGGCGGTTCAGGAATGGATAGCGCGCAAACACCGCCGCCATCACCGCATTCAGCGGCCAGAACAGCGACAAGGGCTCAACCAGACGCATCATCGCGCCCAGAAAATAAAACAGGGTGGTCAGAAGAAAAAGAAGGGATGCGTTGAGCAACATTTTTTCTTCACGAAAACCAGTCAGCTTCGCCTGGTTAAACATAGTGTATCGCTTACGGCTGCGGGCGACAGAAAGACGGCGCCGGGATAACGGAATGGCAATAAGCTTAACACGTTTTAAACACAAATCGGCGGGTGTTTACGCGTGTCAGCGCAAAATCGCGCCGCCGCTCAGCGGTTCATCTCCTGTACCAGCCAGCTGTGGATCACGGCAACGATATAGGCCTGTTGTGCGGCGCTGAGCGCCACACCCGCCGGGATGTGATGCCACTTCGCCAGACACCCGCGACAACAGGTGGCGGTGGCGTGCTGGGCGATAAATACCGGGTGCCCGCGCATCGGCGTCTGCTTACCATCATTCGCGGGCTCAGCGGGTGCCAGCCGTCTGGCGATAAAATCCGCGGCGTGCTGGTCAATCACCTCCGGGCCTTTATCGATGCAATACTGCCGCTCTTTCGCGCCGAGGTGGAAACGGCGGCGAAAGGCGGAACGGTTCAGGCGCGCGAAAAGCGCATCCATAACGCCTCCTTAAAAAATCGAACGGCCAATCTCGCGGGCAAGAATTTCCAGCGCCGCGATGCCGGCGAGCGAGTTTCCGGCGTGATCGAGCGCCGGGCTCCAGACCGCGATAGACATCTCATGCGGCACCACGGCAATAATCCCGCCGCCGACACCCGATTTCCCCGGCATTCCCACGCGCCAGGCGAATTCGCCGGAGCTTTCATACATGCCGCTGGTCGCCATCAGCGCGTTAACCTGTCGCGCCTGCACCGGGCTGATTACCGGCGTGTCCAGATGCGGTGCCCTTCCCTGATTCGCCAGAAACAGAAAGGCGCGCGCCAGCTCCGCGCAGCTCATCTTCAGCGCGCAGTAGTGAAAATAGTTCTGCAAGACGGTGATGACGTCGTTATGGAAATTGCCGAAGGACTTCATCAGATACGCGATGGCGGCGTTGCGGGCCGAGTGTTCAAACTCAGAGCGCGCCACGGCGGTGTCATAAATGATATCCGGCGCGCCGCAGAGGTTACGCACCACTTCCAGCATCCGCTGTTTCGGGGCGCTTAAGCGGCTTTGCAGCATATCGCAGACCACCAGCGCGCCCGCATTAATGAACGGGTTACGCGGTTTGCCCTGCTCCAGCTCCAGCTGCACCAGCGAGTTAAAGGGTTGCCCGGAGGGATCTTTCCCGACGCGCTCCCAGATCTCGTCGTCATCATAACGGCCCATCGCCAGCACCAGGCTCAGCACTTTGGAGATAGACTGAATGGAGAAGCGCTCATCGGCGTCGCCTGCGGCAAAACACTCGCCGCCGACGGTGCAGACGGCGATGCCAAGCCGGTCGGCGGGGACATCCGCCAGCGCGGGAATATAGTCCGCCACCTTACCCTGTGCGGCAAGCGGGCGGACCTGTTCGAGAATTGAAGCCAGTAATTCGTTATTAAGCGTGTGGGTCACCAGAGACTCCCGGCGCGAAGGACGATCGTTCGGGCCGGGAGTATAGCAATCTCAGGCGGAAAGACGAAAGCGCGAGACGGCCTCCGTGAGCCTGCGCGATTCATCACGCAGGCGCAGCGATGCCTGGGTGGTGTGCTGCACCAGCGTCCCGGTCTCGCCCGCCACCTGGTTGAGCGCGCCGATGCGCTGCGTTACCTGATGAATGCTGTCGCCCTGATTGACGGTCGCCACGGCGATTTCGCCAAGCAACCCCGTCAGATGGCTCACCAGCGCCATCACCCGCCCCAGATTCTCTTCAAGCTTCGATACCGCCTGCGAGCCTTTCTCGATTCCCTGCAACGAGTGATGGATAAGTTCCTGAATGGTCTGCGTCGAATGGCTGCTCTTACGCGCCAGCAGCCCGACCTCTTTTGCCACCACGGCGAAACCGCGGCCGTGATTCCCGGCGTGAGCCGCTTCAATGGCGGCATTAAGCGCGAGAATATTGGTCTGGAACGCGACGCTTTCGATCATCGCCACGATCCCGCGCATCTCCGAGGAACGCGAGACGATATCCTGCATCGAGTGGTTTACCGTCACCATCATTTCATCGCCGCCTGCGGCCACCCCCCGCGCTTCATCGGCGCGGGCGTTCGCCACGCGGGCGTACTCGCTGTTCTCTTCCACGTGCGCTTCCAGCGTTTCGATATGCTCGGTGACTTTTCGCAACTCTTCCGCCTGCAGTGCCGACTGACTGAAAAGCTGCTCGTTGCCCGCCGCCAGCTCGCCGATATTGGCGACCATCGCGGACGTCGCCTCGCGGACCTCGTTAACCAGCTGTTGCAGCCCGCCCTGCATCTGGCCGATGCTCTGGCTCAGCTCCGCCATCTCGCGATTAACCAGCTTATCTGACGGCAGCGGCGTGCCAAGATCGCCTGCCGCCAGCCGGTTGATATGGGTGATAAGTCTTCTTAGCGGGCGGATCACCCACACCGCCATACTGCGCCACACCAGCAGCGCGATGGCGAGCAGCACGCCGAGCGCCATAATAAACAGCCGCTGCGCCTGCTCAAGACCGCCCAGCAGCTCGCGGCTGTCGCGGTCCGCACGCTGCGCGTTGGCGCTTTGATAGCGGGCGAAGTTGTCGTTGAAATCGGCCTGGAACGCCTGCACCGGCACCGCGAAAAACGCGTCAATGCTGTTGGTGCTGACAAGGCCGTCCGCCTGCTCTTTCAGCGCGCCATAAAAATTTTCATAGCTCGCCTTTAAGGGATCGTCTTTCGCCGGGTTAAGTTTGCCGTAGCGCTCAAACGCCGCATGGGAGCGTTTCAGCGCGGCCTGCGCCTCATCCATCAGGCTGTTCCAGCTCCCCACCGAGCCGGTTTCTTTATCCTGCATAAAGTAGATGCCTGCACGGTTCAGTAAGTCACTTGCCATCAGGAGCGTGACGCGGGCGTCATCCATCGCCACCTGCTGCTGGCGCTGCGCCTCGCGGTGCTGGACCTGCTGCTTCGTGTCGCCAAGCAGCGATGAGAGCATCAGTGTGGAGAGAATTTGCAGTGCGGAGAAGAGCGTAATAACACACAGAATGCCGGCCATCAGCCCGAAGCGAGTGCGCGGCACGACGCGCCGGATGGCGCGGGTAATTTTAGTTAGGTTCATGTTTTTCTTCGTTAAACAGCGAAAACCTCCGCGAGTCTACAAAGCAAAAATGACAGAACCATGTCACGGATATGACAAAGGGCCGCATGAGCGGCCCCTTACTCCCTGGGCGGGTAAGCGAAACGCACCCGCCAGCAGGCTGAACCACTGCCACCGTAGGGCGGGTAAGCGAAGCGCACCCGCCGGTCAGGCTGAACCACTGCGCGGCCCGGCGGGATAACGCGTTTATTCACCGCATCACTTAGCGGCGGTTTTTCCACACGGTCTGGATATTACAGAACTCATGCAGGCCAAAGTGCGACAGCTCGCGGCCAAAACCGCTCTTCTTCACGCCGCCAAACGCCACGCGGGCGTCACTTGCGCAGTAGCCGTTAATAAAGACGCCGCCGCACTCCAGACGCGCCGCGAAATCCTCCGCGCGGGCATCATCGGCGGTCCAGACGGTCGCGCACAGGCCAAATTCGCTCTCGTTCGCCAGCTCCAGCGCCTGTTCGGCGTCGCGCGCCACGCTAATGGCTGCCACCGGCCCGAACAGCTCCTGGCGAAACGCGGTCATCTCGCGCGTCACGTTGCCAAGCACCGTCGGCGCGTAGAAATTCGCCGCACCGGCTACCTTCTCGCCACCCAGCAGCAGCGTCGCGCCTTCGCTGAGCGTCGCCGTCACCTGCGCATGCAGCTCGTCACGCAGATCAAAACGCGCCATCGGGCCCAGGAACGTGGTTTCGTCGGTCGGCGCGCCCATTTTCAGCTGCTGCGTGGCGGCCACGAATTTTTCGGTAAAGGCATCGGCGATGCTGGCTTCGACGATAAAACGCTTGGAGGCAGCGCACACCTGCCCGGTGTTCTGGTAGCGCCCCGCCACCGCCGCTTTCACGGCCTCGTCGAGATCGGCGTCCGCCAGCACGATGAACGGATCGGAACCGCCCAGCTCCAGCACGCATTTTTTCAGCGCCGCGCCCGCCTGCGCGCCGATTGCGGCACCCGCACGCACGCTGCCGGTGACGGTAACGGCGGCGATACGCGGATCGTTAATCGCCTGGCTCACCCCGTCGTTGGTGGCGTTAATCACCTCGAACACGCCGGCCGGCACGCCCGCGTCTTCAAAAATCTCATTAATCAGCAGCGCGCAGCCCATCACGTTCGGCGCATGCTTAAGCAGATAAGTGTTGCCCGCCAGCAGGATCGGTACCGCGCCGCGCATCACCTGCCACAGCGGGAAGTTCCACGGCATGACGGCCAGGATCGGTCCGAGCGGACGGTATTCAATCACCGCCTGCTGGTTTTCCACCAGCGTCGGCTCCGTCGCGAGCATCGCCGGGCCATGTTCGGCGTACCAGTCGCAGAGCGCGGCGGATTTCGCCACTTCGCCGCGCGCCTGAAGGATCGGCTTGCCCATCTCGGCGGTGATCATCTGCGCCAGCTCTTCGCTGCGTGCGCGCAGTGCATTGCCGATGTTACGCAGCGTCTGCGCGCGTTCATCAATACGGCTGGCGCGCCAGCGGCGAAAGCCTTCGCTTACGCGGGTAATAGCCAGCTCGACCTGTTCAGCGCTTGCCAGCGGGTACGCCGCCAGGGTTTCGCCGGTGGCCGGATTTACGGAAATCGCATGGGTCGCAGGGGAAATGCTCATCAATGGCCTCTCTCTTATAGGTTGTTATCGGTGACGCTTTTTTACACAAAACACGTCAAAACTTCTGGCATAGCCTGGCCTGCTCTGGTATTTCTGAAAAGTGAATAATATTGACGATTCCATTCACCCGGAGAGAATGCGATGGATTTAACCCAGTTTGAGATGTTTAACGCCGTGGCCGAAACCGGCAGCATCACGGCCGCCGCCCAGCGCGTTCACCGGGTGCCGTCTAACCTGACCACCCGCATCCGCCAGCTTGAAGAAGATCTGGGCGTGGATCTGTTTATCCGCGAGAACCAGCGCCTGAAGCTCGCGCCCGCCGGGCACAGTTTTCTTGATTACAGCAAGCGTATTCTGGCGCTGGTGCAGGAGGCTCGCGAGGTGGTCTCCGGTGACGAGCCGCAGGGGATCTTCTCGCTCGGATCGCTTGAGAGCACCGCGGCGGTGCGCATACCCGCTGTGCTGGCCGCCTTTAACCAGCGCTACCCGAAAATTCAGTTCGATCTGGCGACCGGCCCGTCCGGTACCATGATTGACGGCGTGCTGGCGGGCGAACTGAGCGCGGCGTTTGTCGACGGCCCGGTTTTGCACCCGAATCTGGAAGGTATGCCGGTCTATCAGGAAGAGATGATGCTGGTGGCGCACGCGAATCACCCTGAGGTTACGCGCGCGCAGGAGATTAACGGCGCGAGCATTTACGCCTTTCGCGCGAACTGCTCCTACCGGCGACATTTCGAGAGCTGGTTTAAAGAAGATCAGGCGATGCCGGGTAAAATCCACGAAATGGAGTCTTACCACGGCATGCTGGCGTGCGTGGTGGCGGGTGCCGGTGTGGCGATGATCCCGCGCAGTATGCTGGAGAGTATGCCAGGCAGCCATCAGGTGCAGGCGTGGCCGCTGGCCGATAAATGGCGCTATATCAATACCTGGCTTATCTGGCGGCGCGGCGCGAAAACCCGCCAGCTCGACGCCTTTACAGAACTGCTGCCGTGTCTGACACCCGCTTTCGCATAAACACACTCAGCGGATCGGGCTGGTAAGGCGCAAACGGTGCGGTGTGCGTATAGCCGCAGCGCTCGTAGAGCTTCACCGCCGCATGCTGGTGAATGCCGGTTTCCAGTTGCAGCGTGTGGCAGCCGCGTGAGCGCGCGGCGGCTTCCAGCGCCGCCATCAGTTTTTCGCCGAGCCGCTGCCCGCGGTGGCGCGCATCGATATACACCCGCTTAATTTCTCCAGAGCCGTCAGCATTCAGCATCACCGCGCCGCAGCCCACCGCCTCGCCCTGATGGCGGATCACCATAAAAATCATCTCATCTTCCAGCACGTTGGCGAGATCAACCAGATGGTTGCTTTCTGCCGGGTACAGCGTGCTTTGGTACGCGTCCAGGGCGGCAATCAGCGCCCGGCTTTCAGCGCTGCCTGGCGCTTCGGCGGTTATCGGGTACATAGCGGCTCCTTGTTTGTTTTTATTAGCTTTACCGGTTGCGCGCGCCGCCGACAACCCGCCGGTCAGACGATTGTCTTATGTTGCGCGCTTTAATACACAATGGGGATTTCCTGGCACCGGGTTGTGCAGGTACTCTGTGCGGCGAAATGGGTTAACAAGGAATGACGCCATGAATAACAGAGCACGAAAAGTGATGATTATCGGTGCGGGCAACGTGGGCACCGCCGCCGCCTGGGCCTTACTCAACCAGAATATCGGCGAGGAGCTGATTCTGGTGGATCTCGATGCCGCGCGCGTCGAAGGGCACTGCCAGGACTTGCGCGACGCCGCCGCGTATATGCCGGGGATGATTAAAATCTCCACCCGCCAGGCGCAGGAGTGCGCCGATGTCGATATCGCGGTGATCACCGTTTCCGGCGGCGCGCTGAAGCCTGGCCAGACGCGCCTTGACGAGCTGACCAACACCGCGCGCATCGTCGGCCAGATAGTCCCACAGATGATGGCGGGCGGCTTTAACGGCATTTTCCTCATCGCCACCAACCCGTGCGATATCATCACCTGGCAGGTGTGGAAGCTCTCCGGCCTGCCGCGCAACCAGGTGATTGGTACCGGCGTCTGGCTCGACACCACCCGCCTGCGCCGTTCGCTTGCCGAAGCGCTGGATATCGGCCCGCAAAGCATCGACGCCTTTATTCTGGGTGAACATGGCGACACCCAGTTCCCGGTCTGGTCGCACTCTTCCGTGTATGGCTCGCCGGTCGCGCAGGTTTACGAGCGCAAAACGGGTACGCCGCTGGATACCGCGGCGCTTGCCGAGCGCGTGCGCAAGCTGGGCTTTGAGATTTACGCCCGCAAAGGCTGTACGGAATATGGCATCGCGGGCACTATCGCGGAGATCTGCCGCAATATCTTCACCGGCAGCCACCGGGCGCTGGCGGTATCGTGCATTCTTGACGGCGAATATGGCGTCGACAACGTGGCGATAGGCGTTCCGGCGGTACTGGCGCAAAACGGCGTGCAGCAGATTATCGAACTGCAGCTGGAAGGCGAGGAGCAGGCGAAGTTTCAGCATTCGGTCGCGGTGATTAAAGAGAATATCGCCCGTCTGCCCTGAGCATGAAAACGGCGCCTGCTACGGGCGCCGAAGCATCAGCGCAGCAATATCTGGCCGATAAGATACGTTACCGCCTGGCCGCCAATCAGCACGCGATCGCCCTGCCATTCACAACGTAAATCCCCGCCCCGCGCCGAGACCTGACGCGCCATCATCGCGGTCTTGCCAAGCTTCTCGCCCCAGAACGGGATCAGCATACTGTGCGCGGAACCGGTCACCGGATCTTCCGGCACGCCCTCTCCGGGGCAGAAAAAGCGGCTGACGAAATCATACGGGCCGCCGGGTGTGCCGGGCGCGGTGACGCAGACCTGTTTGCCGAGCGGTATCAACGCGTGAATATCCGGAGTCAGCGCCTCTACCTGCGCCTGAGTCTGGAGCTCCACCAGATAGTCTCGATACGCCGCCACCGACACCGCGCCGTCAATCCCCAGCGCGCTCAGCAGCAGCGCGGGCGCGTCCACCGGCTGCGCCTGCCACGCCGGAAAGTTCAGCGTCAGCCAGTCACCGCGGCGCGTGACGGTCACCTCGCCGACAAAGCGCGTCGAGAAGCGGATTTCACTGTGCGGGTAATCAAGATGCTCGAAAATCACATGCGCGGCGGCAATCGTGGCGTGGCCGCAGAGGTTGATTTCATAGCGTGTGGTAAACCAGCGCAGTTCGAAGCCGTCGTCGGTGCGCACGAAAAAGGCGGTCTCCGACTGGTTATGCTGCTGCGCCATCGCGAGCAGCGTCTCATCCGGCAGCCATTCGCTTAACGGACAGACCGCCGCCGCGTTGCCGCTGAAGGTTTTATCGGCGAACGCATCCACCATATAAAAATCAACTGATTGCATTGTTACCCCCGCCCTGTTTTTTGTCGTTGCTGTTTTTCCACCCTATCACGCGGTCTGCAATCCGTGACGGCAATTGCGTTTCTGCCGCTTCGTTTGTTACATAACGGGTATAAAAGTGAGATTTGCGTCACAAAATGGTTGTGTCCCGACGGGCGAAAGTTTTAAGATCGCTCGCTTCTTATTCACTTCTGACCAGCGCGAATCTTTTTTATGACGATGAATACAGTCTCTCGCAAAACCGCGTGGCTGCGGGTGGTTACGCTTGCGGTCGCAGCATTTATTTTTAATACCACCGAGTTTGTGCCGGTGGGTCTGCTCTCTGATATCGCCGCGAGCTTCCATATGGAATCCGCGCAGGCGGGCATTATGCTGACGATCTACGCCTGGGTGGTGGCGCTGATGTCGCTGCCGTTTATGCTGCTGACAAGCCAGGTGGAGCGCCGCAAGCTGCTGATTGCGCTGTTTGTGGTGTTCGTCGCGAGCCATATGTTGTCGTTTATGGCCTGGAGCTTCGAGGTGCTGGTCATCAGCCGTATCGGCATCGCCTTCGCCCATGCGATTTTCTGGTCGATTACCGCGTCGCTGGCCATTCGCCTCGCCCCGCCGGGCAAACGCGCCCAGGCGCTGAGCCTGATTGCGACCGGCACCGCGCTGGCGTCGGTACTCGGTCTGCCCATCGGGCGCATCGTCGGGCAATATTTCGGCTGGCGCACCACGTTTTTCGCCATCGGCATCGGCGCGCTGATTACGCTCGCCTGCCTGGTGAAACTGCTGCCAAAAATCCCGAGCGAACACTCCGGCTCTCTCGCGAGCCTGCCGGCGCTGTTCCGTCGCCCGGCGTTGCTGTGCATCTATGTGCTGACCGCCGTGGTGGTGACCGCGCACTTTACGGCCTACAGCTATATTGAACCGTTCGTGCAGAACGTCGCGGGCCTGAGCGAAAACTTCGCCACGTTCCTGCTGCTCGTGCTCGGCACCGCGGGCATCATCGGCAGCGTGATTTTCGGCAAGCTCGGCAATCTGCACGCCTCCGGGCTTATCAGTAGCGCCATCGGCGTACTGGTTATCTGCCTGCTGCTGTTGCTGCCGGCCTCGCACAGCGCTGTGAACCTGACTATTCTCAGCGCGTTCTGGGGTATTGCGATTATGCTTATCGGCCTCGGGATGCAGGTGAAAGTGCTGGCGCTGGCCCCGGACGCCACCGATGTGGCGATGTCGCTCTTCTCCGGCATCTTTAACATCGGTATCGGCGCGGGCGCGCTGGTGGGCAACCAGGTGAGCCTGCAACTCTCGATGTCGTCCATCGGTTATATGGGCGCTATTCCGGCGCTGGTCGCGTTTGTCTGGGCGATTGTGATTTTCCGTCGCTGGCCGGTTCAGCTTCCTGAGGAACAACCGCACCACGGTTAATCTTAACGCCGCCGCTTCAGGCGGCGTTTTTTTATCTTTTTTCTCTGTTTTCACCGCTTAACGTTACGCCTTTCCGCGCTTAACAGGCGAGCGCTATCGCAGCGATAGCCCTTACCTTTCCTTTGATTTTGAAGGATTTTTAACACGTTTTGGCAGATCGTGTGATCGCGAAAATCATTCGGTTGACTTATGTTTGCCTGGGCAATAATATCTCGCGTGACTAATCTACTTGCCTGGGCAACTATGTTGGAAAATAACAGCGATCTGTTTAACGAGATTATTCCTTTAGGACGACTGATTCACCTGGTGAATCAGAAAAAGGATCGCCTGCTCAATGAGTACCTTGCGCCGCTCGATATCACGGCAGCGCAGTTTAAGGTGCTCTGTTCCATTCGCTGTCCTGGCCGCATCACGCCAGGGGAGCTGAAAAAAGTGCTCTCAGTAGATTTAGGTGCTCTGACGCGCATGCTGGATCGTCTGGTATGCAAGGGCTGGGTGGCGCGTCTGCCTAACCCTAACGATAAACGGGGCATCCTGGTTGAGCTCACGGAAGAAGGCGCGGTGCTGTGTGAACAGTGCCACCAGCTGGTAGGACAAAACCTGCATCAAGAATTAACAAAAAACCTGACGGCAGACGAAGTGGCGACCCTCGAATACCTGCTTAAAAGGGTGCTGCCGTAACAGCAAAGAGGTAAGACGATGTCCAGACGCAACAATGATGCCATTACTATTCATAGCATTTTGGACTGGATTGAAGATAACCTGGAATCCCCCCTTTCCCTTGAGAAAGTGTCGGCGCGTTCGGGTTACTCGAAATGGCACCTGCAACGCATGTTCAAAAAAGAGACCGGTCACTCGCTGGGCCAGTATATCCGCAACCGGAAACTGACCGAGATTGCCCTCAAACTCAAAGAGAGCGACGAACCGATTCTTTATCTGGCCGAGCGCTATGGGTTTGAATCCCAGCAGACGCTGACCCGCACGTTTAAGAACTATTTCTCCGTGCCGCCGCATAAATATCGCGTGACGCGGATGCCGGGCGAAGGCAAGTACCTCCACCCGCTGAATCACTGAGTAGTTAAAGAACGCCGACGGCGGCATCCCGCCGTTACACTTCTCCTTTCGGGAGATAACCGAGGAAATTATGAAATCCGTCACGTGCGCCGCAGCGCTGTTGCTGGCGTTGACCTCCGGCTATGCGCTGGCAGGCAGCCCCAAAACTGACGCGTGCGCCGGGGACACCAGCACAATGATGGTGCCGATTGAGCATCATGAATCGCTGGATCTCAGCCATCGCAGCGCAGGCAGCGATAAATCAGACGAACTGGGTGTGCCGTACTACAACCAGTCGCGTTAAAAAAAACCGGGCTTTGGCCCGGTTTTTTATGCGCTGCGCACCGCCCGCCGTACCCGCCAGCCAAAGACGTTGATATAAAGCCCCGCCATCACCAGTAGCGCGCCAATAATCTGCAATACCGAGAGTCGCTCATCCAGCAGCAGTGCGGCACTGGCAAGCCCCACCACCGGCACCAGCAGTGAAAGCGGCGCCACGCGCCAGGTCTCATAACGCCCGAGCAGCGTGCCCCAGATGCCATAACCAAGAATAGTCGCGATAAAGGCCAGATAAACCAGCGACAGCACCGTCACGCTGTCGATATTCACGAGACTCTGCACCACCGCATCCGCGCCGTCGAACACCAGGCTCGCCGCAAAAAACGGCAGCACCGGGATCAGCGCGCTCCACACCACCAGCGACATCACCGCAGGCGGCGTCGGCAACTGCATGATCTTTTTGTTGAAGATATTGCCGCACGCCCAGCTCAGCGCGGCGGCGAGCGTCAGCATAAAACCGGTCAGCGCCACATGCTGGCCGTTAAGGCTGCCCTCAATCAGTACCAGCATCCCGCCGACGGCGAGCGCAATGCCGGTGAGCTGTTTAGCCTGCAGACGTTCGCGAAAAGCAAACACGCCGAGCACAATGGTGAAAAACGCCTGCGCCTGCAGCACGAGCGAGGCGAGGCCCGCGGGCATCCCGAACTTAATGGCGCTAAAGAGAAACGCGAACTGCCCGAAGCTTATCGTCAGTCCGTAGCCGAGCAGCAGCCGAAACGGCACTTTCGGGCGGGCGACAAACAGCAGCGCGGGAAAGGCGACCAGCAAAAACCGCAGCCCCGCCAGCAGCAGCGGCGGCATGGCGTGTAAACCGACTTTAATTACGACGAAATTCAACCCCCAGGCCAGCACCACCAGCAGCGCCAGCAGCCCGTCTTTACGCGTCATCCCCTGCCCCTGTTATTTATTAAAATTATGTTAATACTTCACCATACCGGAATCTTAAGGTGAGAGACAGATCACTAATTTATGGGGGGAATGTAAAGCACTTCTGAACACCCCACAGGGTGTACAGCGCCCGGATGGCATGTTATTGCTTTAAAAGAGGCCTGAACAGGCGCTCGCTCCCGCTCACCCGATAAAAAAGATAAGAAAATGTTATCAAAGAAAACGCGTTCCACCGTCGCGCTGCTGGGCTCGTCGTTAATGTTAACCATTGGCCGCGGCGCCACGCTGCCGTTTATGGCGATTTATCTCGCGAAGCGTTTCGCGATGTCGGTCGATGAAATTGGCGTCGCGCTAACGAGCGCGATGACCGCAGGCGTCTTTTTCAGCCTGGCGTTTAGCGTGTTCGCCGACCGCTTCGACAAAAAGCGCTATATGCTCATCGCTATCGCCATCTTTGTGGCGGGCTTTGTGGCGATCCCGCTGATGCATAACGCCCTGCTGGTGATCCTCTTTTTCGCCATCATTAACTGCGCGTATTCGGTGTTTTCTACCGTGCTGAAGAGTTATTTCGCCGATACGCTGGGCGCGGCGGCCAAGGCGCGTATTTTCTCGCTTAACTACACCTTTCTGAATATCGGCTGGACGGTGGGCCCGCCCGTGGGCACGCTGCTGATGGTCTATGGTCTCAATATGCCGTTCTGGCTCTCGGCAGTGACCTCTGGCATTACCTTTGTGGTTATCACTATTTTTGTGCAGCGCGTGGCACCGGCGCATGAGCAGGCCGACGCTCCCTCAGGCCCGCCGCCGCTCTCGCTGCTGTGGCGCGACCAGCGTCTGCTGTGGTTCACCGGCTCGGCGTTTCTCGGCTCGCTGGTGGCGGGGTCCTTTGCCGTCTGTATTTCGCAATACGTCTTAACCTTTTCCGACAGCGCGCTGGCGCAGCAGATTGTCGCGGTGGTGTTGCCGGTCAACGCCGTGCTTGTGGTTTCGCTGCAATATCTGGTGGGCCGAAAACTGCGCGCCGAGAACTTAAGCCGCCTGATGCTCTTCGGTACCGTCTGCTTTATTCTCGGCCTCGGCGGCTTTCTGATGTCGGGCACCAATCTCTGGATGTGGGGCGCGGCAGCGGCGGTCTTTACGCTTGGCGAAATCATCTATGCGCCGGGTGAATATATGCTGATCGACAATATTGCCCCGCCGGGCCTGAAAGCCGGTTACTTCTCCGTGCAGTCGCTCGGCTGGCTGGGCGCGGCGTTTAACCCGATGTACAGCGGCTTTGTACTGACCACGCTGCCGTCATGGTCGCTGTTCGCGTCGCTGATGGTTTTTGCAGCTATGGCGTATCTGATGATGGTAAAAGGCATGCGCGTGAAAGCCGTTGGGGTGATGCAACCGGGCTGAGTGAAGTGCGGGCCGGGTAAACGCCTGGCCCGCACGTTTATAGCGGAGGGATTTTGAGTAAAACGGCGACCTGTCGATAGACCACATATTTCATAAAAAGCATCAGCCCACCACCGAGTAGCCAGTAAAAGCTTAACAATATACAGAGTATGAAATGTGTTGAGCCACCGAAGCCAAAGAGCATTACCGGTATTAAAAGCATCAGCAACAAATGCCCTTTCATTAAGCGAAGCGGTAATAACGCCATTATAATGAATGCTGGAAATATGCCATACCACAAGGCTAAATTAAGCGAGGCGGTTTCCCGAACACTATAAGTGCCGTAAAATATTCTGTAGACAGAAAAATAGATCGCATCGTGCAGCATGAGCACGCAAATCATAGATAAGATTACCATCAGTGGACGAGAAACTATCTCACAAAAGAAACGACTGAAATCGTTATCCATGCTCTTTTAACCTTTTCTGCCATAGCGCTTTAAATCCGCTTCGGTGATAGGTTCCGCGAGCATCTCACTTTTAACTGGAAAAGTACTTTCGTACACCATGACACGAGGATAATATTGATTGTTGGTCACGACGTTATAAGTGAATCGCTTACTGGCATAAAGCGCACCGCGTAGAACAAAGAAATTATCATAAGTATTGGAGTCATCATAACGACTGGTAAACGTTCCGTCCGCCCAACGCCTTGCTATCTCCAGCGTTTGCTCCACAGAATGCGTAGCCCGATAGGTATCGACGGCATAAGGGATCTGTCCGACAGCGTCAGCCCAATAAGGTAAGCCATTAATGAGTACCAAAAGATATCCATCGGCACCTTGCGCACTGGCTTTCCAGTCTCCCGGCATTCCCGAAGCGAATGATAATGAAGGCCGGTCTGTTTCAGCGAAATCGACGATATCCTGCCAGCTGAAATGCTTATAGGCATTCTGAACTTCTTGCTCATGATTAAAATATATCATCGGATGATAATTATCCGCCAGTGGTTCAAACCATTGCCATGCATAGCGATCGTATAATTCTTTCGCTGTAATTATCTCAAACATTTCACCTTCTTTTAAACCAAGCGCAAACAAAATATCACCATTAGTTCGCGTAATGATTTTACAGGAAGGGATATAAACCGTTTGGACGTAGTTTTCTGTAACTGGCCGGGTATGTGAATAGTAGACAAGATGTGTGCCGCCATTCTCTGTCTGGAAATTATAGGCTCGCCCATTGATAATATGTTGAGTTTTTTTCATGGCCATTCCGTTTACTGCGACAATTTGCAGCACTTTACGCCAGTCACCCTTTTGATTAAGTATCCTCTCCTTTTTATCAGAAAATATTTATCTCAGAAGCTATGCTCAGAAAAACAGTGGCCAGCCTCCTGCCAGCCTTTTTACCGCTATCAAATCGCTACCAGCCCTCGCACGCCGTCGGCTTTCATCGCAGCGCCGGGGCCGCGTTGCACGATAGCGCCGCGGGACATCACCAGATAGTTATCCGCAAGCCCGGCGGCGAAATCGTAAAACTGCTCCACCAGCAGAATGGCCATATCGCCGCGGGCGGCCAGCGCCCGGATAACGTCGCCAATCTCTTTGATGACCGACGGCTGAATGCCTTCGGTGGGCTCGTCGAGGATCAGTAACTGCGGGCGGCTGGCGAGCGCCCGGCCGATAGCGAGCTGCTGCTGTTGCCCGCCGGAGAGATCGCCGCCGCGCCGCTGGCGCATCGATTTCAGCACCGGAAAGAGCGTATAAATCTCCTCTGGCACGCTTCTGGCCTCTGCACCGCGAAAGCGTGACAGCCCCATCAGCAGGTTTTCCTCCACCGTGAGCCGCGGGAAAATCTCTCGCCCCTGCGGCACATACGCGATGCCTGCCGCCACGCGCTGGTGCGGTTTATAACGGGTGATAACGTCGCCCTGCCAGGTGACCGAGCCGGTTTTCGCCGGAATCAGCCCCATCAGACATTTTAGCAGCGTGCTTTTGCCCACACCGTTGCGCCCGAGCAGACAGGTCACTTCGCCCGTGCGCGCCTCAAGCGACACGCCGCGCAGGATATGGCTGCCGCCATAGTATTGATGCAGTTCGTCCACGTTTAACATCGTTGCTCCTTAACGCCCGAGATAGACGTCGATCACCTGCTCGTTGGCCTGAACCTCGGCAAGCGAGCCTTCCGCCAGCACCTGGCCCTGATGCAGCACCGTCACTTTGTCGGCAATGGTCTCCACAAAGCCCATATCGTGCTCCACCACCATCAGAGAGTGTTTGCCCGCCAGCGCGCGAAACAGCTCGGCGGCGTAGTCGGTTTCCGCGTCGGTCATGCCCGCCGCAGGCTCGTCGAGCAGCAGCAGGTGCGGCTCCTGCATCAGCAGCATGCCGATTTCCAGAAACTGCTTCTGCCCGTGTGACAGCGCGCCAGCCTGGCGCTGGCGCTCTGCCCCTAAGCGCAGCGTTGTCAGCATCGCGTCGATACGGTCGGTCTGCTCGGCATTCAGCCGCGCGCGCAGCGTGCCGCGCACCGATTTATCGCCCTTTTGCGCGAGCTCCAGATTCTCAAACACCGTCAGCGCCTCAAACACCGTCGGCTTCTGGAATTTGCGCCCGATACCGCGCCGGGCGATTTCCACCGGTTCAAGGCGCGTCAGGTCGGTTTGCTGATCGTAAATCGCACGCCCGCTCTGGGGCCGGGTTTTGCCGGTAATGACATCCATCAGCGTGGTTTTGCCCGCGCCGTTGGGGCCGATAATGCAGCGCAGTTCGCCGACGCCGGTCGAGAGCGTCAGATCGGTGAGCGCCTGGAAGCCGTCAAAACTGACATTGATTTTCTCCAGTTGCAGCACCGGATCGGTCTCGGCGCGAAAGCGGTCGGTCTCATACTGCCGGGTATAGAGCGTATCCGTGGCGTGCATTATTTCTCTCCTCTGCGCAAAAGCCCCGCCACACCGCGCGGCAGAAACAGGGTGACCAGAATAAATATCAGCCCTAAAAAGAGCTGCCAGTACTCCGGCATCACCACGGTAAAGAGGCTTTTGGCCCCGTTGACCAGCAGCGCGCCGAACACCGGCCCCACCAGCGTGCCGCGCCCGCCGAGGGCCACCCAGATGGCCGCTTCAATGGAGTTGGTCGGCGACATTTCACCGGGGTTAATGATGCCGACCTGCGGCACATAGAGCGCGCCTGCAAGGCCGCACATTACCGCGGAAATCGTCCAGACCAGCAGCTTGAAGCCGCGCGGATCGTAGCCGCAGTACATCAGGCGGCTTTCCGCGTCGCGCACCGCCGTCAGCACCCGGCCAAATTTGCTGCGCGCCAGCCACAGCCCGACGGCGAGACAGGCCAGCAGTAAGGCGAGCGTGGCGATAAAGAGCGCGATGCGCGTGCCGGTCGCGGTGAGCGAAAACCCGAGCAGCGTGGTAAAGCCGGTAAAGCCGTTGTTGCCACCAAAGCCGGTTTCATTGCGAAAAAAGAGCAACATTCCGGCAAAGGTCAGCGCCTGGGTAATGATGGAAAAATAGACGCCTTTGATTTTCGAGCGGAACGCAAAAAAGCCGAAAACCAGCGCCAGCAGCCCCGGCACCAGCACCACCAGCAGCAGCGCCCAGAGAAAATTCGACGTGCCCCACCAGTACCACGGCAGCTCGCTCCAGGAGAGAAACGACATAAACGCGGGCAGCCCGTCGCCCGCCGCCTGGCGCATCAGGTACATACCCATCGCGTAGCCGCCGAGCGCGAAGAAAATTCCGTGGCCGAGCGATAAAAGCCCGGCGTAGCCCCAGACCAGATCCAGCGCCACCGCGACAACCGCGTAGCAGAGGATTTTGCCCATTAATGTCAGCGTCCAGGTGGAGACCGCGAGCGGGTGGCTTGCGGGTAACAGCGTCAGAAACGGCAGCGCGAAGAGCGCCGCCAGCGCCAGCCCGCCTGCGATAACGCTCAGGCGCGGCGCTTTTCGGACCAGCGTTAAAGTCACCGGCTGCGTCATTCCACGGCCCTCCCTTTGAGTGCAAACAGCCCCTGCGGGCGTTTCTGAATAAACAGGATAACCATCACCAGGATGGCGATTTTGCCAAGCACCGCGCCGACCTGCGGCTCAAGGATTTTATTGAAAATCCCCAGACCAAACGCCGCCGCCACGCTACCCGCCAGTTGGCCAACGCCGCCCAGCACCACCACTAAAAAGGAATCGATAATGTAGCCCTGACCGAGCTCTGGCCCGACGTTGCCAAGCTGTGAGAGCGCTACGCCGCCAAGCCCCGCGATACCGGAGCCAAGCCCGAAGGCCAGCATATCGACGCGCCCGGTGGGCACGCCGCAGCAGGCGGCCATCGCGCGGTTCTGCGTGACCGCCCGCACGTTCATGCCAAGCCGTGTTTTATTGAGCACAAGCCAGGTGAAAAACAGCACCAGCAGCACAAAGCCCATCACCACCAGCCGGTTCCACGGCAGGATCAGGTTCGGCAGCACCTGAATGCCCGCGGAGAGCCAGGCCGGGTTCGCCACCTCGACGTTTTGTGCGCCAAACGCCATGCGCACCAGCTGGATGAGCATCAGGCTGATGCCCCAGGTGGCGAGCAGCGTCTCCAGCGGGCGGCCATACAGGTGGCGAATAATGGTGCGCTCAAGCGCCATTCCCGCGCAGGCCGTTACCAGAAACGCCACCGGCAGCGCCAGCAGCGGATAGAACGTCAGCCACTGCGGTGCAAATTCCGCCAGCGCGTTCTGCACGCACCAGGTGGCGTATGCGCCGAGCATCAGCATTTCGCCGTGGGCCATATTGATAACGCCAAGCAGCCCGTAGGTGATGGCAAGGCCGAGCGCGGCCAGCAGCAGAATCGAGCCGAGCGACAGCCCCATAAACGCCTGGCCGAGCAGATCGCCGACCATCAGGCGATGGTCAATTGCACGAACGCTTGCGGCTGCGGCCTCGCGCACGCGAGCGTCAGGCTCGCTGGCCGCGTCGGTAAAGGGCTGGAGCCGCGCGCGGGTTTGCGGATCGCCGGATTCGCCAAGCCGCGTGACGGCATTCAGGCGCACCGTCGCATCCGGGCTTGCCAGTTGCAGGCTCGCGAGCGCGGTGGCGAGCGCGTCGCGCACGGTGTCGTCTTTTTCAACGGCCAGACGCTGCGTCAGTAAGGGGACCATTTGCGGGTCGCCGTCGCGCTGTAACGCGCGGGCGGCATCCAGGCGCTGCGTGACGTTGTCACTCACCAGACGATGCGTGGCCAGCGCCGCGGCGGCGAGATTGCGCAGGCGGTTGGTGAGCCGAAGGGGTTTTACCGCGCCCACCGGTGTGGCGGCGCTACCGAGCGCGGTCAACCCTTCCGGGCGCTGCGCGAACGGATGCTTCTGCGTATCAACGACCAGATTCTCATCGCCGAGCGCGACCAGCAGCGGCAGACGCGCAACGTCAGGGGCGGTCGCCCAGGTTTGCAGCAGCGTCGCCTGGGTGCTTCGGTTGGCGGCCGCAAAATCATCGGCGTCACCGGCGCGGGCGAGCCACGGCACCAGCAAGACGGCGACCATCAGCCAGCGGAATAATGTCATGGTTATCTCCTTTGCAACCGTTGTGGCTTGCAGTCGGTTATGGCGGGTGCGCGGTTACAGAGTTTTTACGGCGGGTGCGCTTCGCTTACCCGCCCTACAAAACACGTTTATTCCGTGTAGGGCGGGTAAGCGAAGCGCACCCGCCACATTAACCGGCACAATTGCCTGTCCCGTGACCGCCCCTTAATTGCTGGCGGTTTTCACCGGCGTATCGGCTTTTTTGTCGTTCCCGGCGATATACGGGCTCCACGGCTGCGCGCGCACCGGGGCTTCGGTCTGCCACACCACGTTGAACTGGCCGTTGCCCTCGATTTCGCCAATCATCACCGGTTTATGCAGATGGTGATTGGTGTTATCCATCGTCAGCGTAAAGCCGGACGGTGCCTTGAACGATTGCCCCGCCATCGCCGCGCGCACCTTGTCGACATCCGTCGTGCCCGCCTTCTCTACCGCCTGCGCCCACATATGAATGCCGACATAGGTCGCTTCCATCGGATCGTTGGTCACGACGGTATCGGCGTTCGGCAGCTTGTGCGCTTTGGCGTAAGCGCGGTAATCAGCGACAAATTTTTTGTTTTCCGGGTTATCCACCGACTCGAAGTAGTTCCACGCGGCCAGGTTGCCCACCAGCGGTTTGGCGTCAATCCCGCGCAGTTCTTCTTCGCCCACCGAGAACGCCACCACCGGCACGTCGGTCGCCTTCAGCCCCTGGTTCGCCAGCTCTTTATAGAACGGCACGTTGGAATCGCCGTTAATGGTGGAAACGACGGCCGTTTTACCGCCCGCGGAGAATTTCTTGATGTTGGCGACAATCGTCTGGTAGTCGCTGTAGCCAAACGGCGTGTAGACCTCTTCAATGTCTTTATCCTGAACGCCTTTGGCGTGCAGGAACGCGCGCAGAATTTTATTGGTGGTACGCGGATAGACGTAATCGGTGCCGAGCAGGAAGAAGCGCTTCGCGCCGCCGCCATCTTCGCTCATCAGGTATTCCACCGCCGGGATCGCCTGCTGGTTAGGCGCGGCGCCCGTATAGAAGACGTTCGGCGACATCTCTTCGCCTTCGTACTGCACCGGGTAGAACAGCAGCCCGTTGAGTTCTTCAAAGACCGGCAGTACCGATTTGCGCGAGACCGACGTCCAGCAGCCAAAGACGGCGGCGACCTTATCTTGGCTCAGCAACTGGCGGGCTTTCTCGGCGAACAGCGGCCAGTTGGAGGCCGGGTCGACCACCACCGGCTCCAGTTTTTTGCCGAGAACGCCGCCTTTGGCGTTGATCTCATCGATAGTCATTAACGCCACATCTTTGAGCGGCGTTTCCGATATCGCCATCGTGCCGGAGAGCGAGTGCATAATGCCCACTTTAATGGTGTCGGCGGCCTGGGCGCTGAAGGCGAACCCCATGCTGATGACCGAGGCGGAAAGGGCGAAGGCTTTTAACAAAGTACGACGATGCATAAGGTCACTCCTGATAATGGATGCTGTGTGTACGGTTAATCTGACGCGCCACGCCGCGCCTGTTGCAGGGCGTGCAGCGTAATCTTGCGAACCTCTTTCTGGCTTTGGGCGATATGGTCGTGCAGTCGGGTCCGGGCCTCCTTCAGGTTGCGTTCAAAAATGGCGAGCAGGATCTGGCCGTGCTCGGCGTAGGTCGCGCTAACGCGCGACGCCTGGGTGAAATCCATGCGGCGCACAATGCGGATTTTTTCCGTGACCTCACGATGCACGCGCGCCATTTCCGGGTTGCCCGCGGTGGCAACGAGCGTCAGGTGGAATGCCTCATCATGCGGCGCGACATCGCTGCCGTCCGCGAGCGGCGGCGCGTCAATCCAGAATTCGCGCAGCTCACGCAGCGGCAGCGGCGTGACGTGCGCCGGTAAGGCGCAGAGGCGCGCAACGGCTTCGGTTTCCAGCACGATGCGCAGATCATAGAGCGCCTCCAGATGATCGAAATCGATCGGCCGCACCTGCCAGCCGCTGCGCGGCTGGACGTCGAGATAGCCTTCCTGTTCAAGCCGGTGCAGCGCCTGGCGTACCGGCGTGCGGCTCGCGCCCATGCGCGCCGCGACGTCGTTTTCGCTGAAGCGATCGCCCGGCAGCAGGCGGAAATCGAAGATCGCCTGTTTCATCAGCCGGTAGATGCGATCGCCCTGCGCCTCCGGGTGCGCCTCGCGGTGTCGGGCGGTAAGCGGCATAGCGCCTCCTTTTTGCGTCTGGTTTGATATGGCGGGTGCGCGTTGCTTACCCGCCCTACGGGGCGGCTTGCGTTGTAGGGCGGGTAAGCAACGCGCACCCGCCGCCCGGCAAGCCAGATCAGCCCAGCCACAAAAGGGCATCGCCCGGTGCCACAGGCCGTCCCTGCTGACAACGAATACGCGCCACCACGCCATCCACCGGCGCATGCACCATCAGCTCCATCTTCATGGCCTCCACCACGATAAGCGGCTCGCCCTGCTTCACCCGCTGGCCCGGCTCGACCAGAATCTTCCAGATGTTGCCGTTGAGATCGGCGCTCACCAGCTGCCCTTCGCTTTCGGCCTCATCTTCTGCCTGCGCCTCATGGGGGTCATCCTCCGGCTCCTGCGTGTGCCAGTGCGCTACCTCGGCACTGAACGCGGCCTGCTGACGCTCGCGGAACGCGGCAATATCCTGCTCGTTGGCCGCTAAAAAGGCGCGATACGCCGCAAAATCAAACTCGCTCTCTTCAATACGGACAGACGCGCGGCCCTCGCGGAAAGCGTCGCGGAAATCATTCAGTTCGGCTTCGCTCACCGGGTAGAAGCGCACCTGATCGAAGAATTTGAGCAGCCACGGCTCCTCGCCGAACTGCGGGTTTTTGAGGAATTTGTTCCAGATGGGCAACGTGCGCCCCACCAGCTGGTAGCCGCCGGGCGAATCCATGCCGTAGATGCACATATACATCCCGCCGATGCCGACGGTGCCCTCGGCGGTCCACGTGCGCGCCGGGTTATATTTCGAACTGAGCAGGCGATGGCGCGGATCGACCGGCACCGCGCACGGCGCACCGAGATAGACATCCCCCAGCCCGAGGATCAGATAGCTCGCGTCGAACACTACCTTTTTCACGTCGTCGCGGTGCGACAGCCCGTTCGCGCGGCAGATAAAATCGACGTTATTCGGCAGCCACGGTGCCTGGGCGCGCACGGTCTGCTGGTAACGCTCGACCGCGCCAAGCGTCGCGCTGTCTTCAAACGCCATCGGCAGCCAGACGATTCGCGAGGGGATCTTCAGCGACTCCACATCGCCAAGCTGTTTTTCAAGGCTCATCAGCAGCGTCAGCAAGGCGCGCTGCCCCAGGCGCTGGCTGTCGTAACGCACCTGCAACGACCGCACGCCGGGTGAAAGCTCCTCCACGCCCTCGACGCCGCTTGAACGAATCGCCTTCATCAGCAGATGCACACGCAGTCGCAGCGCCAGATCCAGCACGTTGTCGCCATATTCGATGAGAATGTAGCTGTCGCCCGCCTGCCGCCAGACCACGGCGGGCAGCCCGTTCTGCGCAGGCACTTCGGCGAGGATCGCCGCACTTCCGGTTGTGCCGGGCAGCAGCGTCGGCGTCTCATCCGGGCGGGCCGTCACCGCGCGCAGATGGTTGCACGCCACTTCCTGCGCCAGCTCCAGCGACTGCGCATGTTCGATGCTTACCGGGTGAAAACGAATGCGATCGCCAGGCTTCACCTGACCGACTTTCCACAGCTCCGCGCGGGCAATGGTGACCGGGCAGACAAAACCGCCGAGGCTCGGCCCGTCGCGGGTGAGGATCACCGGGAAGTCGCCGGTAAAGTTAATCGCCCCGATAGCGTATTCGCAGTCATGGACGTTTGACGGATGCAGGCCCGCCTCACCGCCGTCGGCGCGGCTCCACTCCGGCTTCGGGCCGACCAGCCGCACGCCGAGACGGTTGGAGTTGTAATGCACCTGCCATTCGGCGGCGAAGAAAGCGTCCATTGACGCGGGCGTAAAGAAATCGGGCGCGCCGTGCGGCCCGTAGAGCACGCCGATATTCCAGACCTCGCCATAACGCGGGATAACTCCCGGCTCCGGCGTCCGGGGCGGCGAGATGGGCGCAGGCGTGGTGCAGGCGGCGAGCGCCGGGCGCGATATCGCCAGCACGTCGCCGGGGCGCAGCGTGCGTCCGGCATGGCCGCCGAACTGCCCGAGCGCGAACGTGGAACGGCTGCCGAGATACTGCGGCACGTCGATGCCGTTACGCACCGCCAGATAACCGCGACAGCCTGTGCGGGCGCGGCCCAGCGTCAGCGTCTGTCCGGCGCGGACGGTAACCGGCTGCCAGCAGGCGACCGGCTCGCCATCGAGCTTTGCGTCGCAGTCCGCGCCGGTGAGCGCGAAGATAGCGTCGCTGTGAAAGCGCAGCGTCGGCCCCTGAAGCGTGAATTCAAGCCCGGCGGCCTCCGGCGCGTTACCGACGATGCGGTTCGCCAGCCGGAAGGCGTAATCGTCCATCGGCCCGGACGGCGGCACGCCGATATCCCAGTAGCCCAGACGGCCCGGATAATCCTGTACGCTGCTCCAGGTGCCTGGCTCCAGCACTTCGATGGCGTGCGCGTGGTAGCTCACTTCATCCAGCAGACGCGTCCACATGGTGGCGTTTTCAAACGCCTCCAGACGGATAATCTGGCGCAGATAATCGAGATTAGTGGCGATGCCGTGCAGGCGCGTGGCGTCAAGCGCCTGACGCAGCTTCGACAGTGCCTGCGGGCGGTCATCGCCGTGAACGATGATTTTGGCGATCATCGGATCGTAAAAGGCGCTGACCTCCGCACCGGTGCTGACCCAGCCATCGACGCGCACGCCGTCAGGGAAATGCACGTCGGTAAGCTGCCCCGGCGACGGCTGAAAGTTTTTCAGCGGATCTTCGGCATAGAGACGCACCTCTATCGACGCGCCCTGCGGCGCTTTTGCGAGCCGCGCCCTGTCCAGCGGCTCGCCCGCGGCCACATTAATCATGCACTCGATAAGATCCAGCCCCGTCACGGCCTCGGTTACCGGGTGCTCCACCTGAAGGCGGGTGTTGACCTCCAGAAACCAGAAGCGATCGCTCCCGGCGTCGTAGATAAACTCCACGGTTCCTGCGCTGCGATAATTGACCGATTCGCCAAGCGCCACCGCGGCGGCGTGCAGCGCCTCGCGGGTCGCCTGCGGCAGACCCGGCGCGGGCGTCTCTTCCACCACTTTCTGATTACGGCGCTGGAGCGAACAGTCGCGCTCGCCGAGCGCCGCCACGTAACCCTTGCCATCGCCCAGGATCTGCACTTCCAGATGACGCGCGCGGCTGATGAATTTCTCAATAAACACGCCGTCATCGCTGAAAAACTGGAGGCCCTGGCGTCTGACGCTCTCCCAGGCCTGCGCCAGCGAAGGCGCGTCGTCGCAGCGCGTGAGCCCGATGCCGCCGCCGCCCGCGGTGGTTTTCAGCATCACCGGGTAGCCAATATCTTCTGCCGCCTGGGTTGCCTCCTCCAGCGAGCGCAGCAGCCCGCTGCCCGGCGTCATCGGCACGCCCGCCTGTGCCGCCAGCGCGCGGGCGCGGTGTTTCAGGCCAAAATCGCCAATCTGCCGCGGCGTCGGGCCGATGAATACCAGGCCCTCGGCTTCGCACGCCGCCGCGAACTCGGCACGCTCGGAAAGAAAACCGTAGCCGGGGAAAATCGCCTGCGCCCCGCTCGCTTTCGCCGCTGCGAGAATTTTATCGACGTTAAGATAGGTGTCGCGCGCCGCGTCGCCGTCGAGCGCGATGGCGATATCGGCATCGCGCACATGCTGCGCGTTACGATCCGGCGCTGAATAGACCGCGACGCTCGCGATGCCCATTTTCTTCAGGGTACGAATGGCGCGACAGGCGATCTCGCCGCGGTTGGCGATAAGCACTTTACTGAACATGATTTTCTCCTCAGGCGCTCTGGTGGCGGGCAAGCCAGGCTTTCCAGCCGCCCCATTCCGTGATGTCGGTGGCGCTCCCGAGCGCCTGCGGTTCGCAGATAAAGCCTTTTACCGCGCGGCCATCGGCGAGCGTCAGCGTGCCGATACCGAGCGGCGGCGGGATCTCCGCGACAAACTCCCCAAAGCGCGCGAGCGGGATATCCCACAGCTCCACCGCGATGGGCTGCCCGCTGTCTGCACGCGCAAGCCCTGGCTTCGGCGGCGTGGTGTTGGCGAGCGCATAAAGGCGATAGTCCGCCGCCGTGGTGGTCTCTTCGATAAACACCGCGTCGCGGGTGGTGAGCTGGTGGTTGAGCGGCATGCCGCGCAGGTGCGCGCCGACGACCGCGAGGCGCACGTGGTGCGGCGATGGCGCGAACGGTTCGGCCGCGGGCAGCGCTTTATTCGTTGCGCCGAGCGGCAGCGGCACCGCCTGCTGCCAGAGCGCGCCGAAATGTGCCAGCGCCGCGTCATGCCAGGCGGGCGCGATAAGCGTAATGCCAGCCGGCAGGCCGTCGTCACGGAAATCGCCGGGCAGCGCCAGCGCGCAGAGATCCGCCAGGTTAGTGAAATTGGTGTAGTAGCCGAAGTGCGAGTTGTAGCGCACCGGCTCTGCTTTCATTTCATCGAGCGTATGAATGGTGGGCGATGTGGGCACGACCAGCGCGTCTACGGTCTCCAGCACCTGTGCAATCTGGCGCGCGAGCGCGGCGCGGATATATTCCGCCTGCCAGGCGTCGCAGGCCGTGTATTTCAGGCCGCCCTCCACAATATCGCGCACGGTCGGGTCCATGACGTCCGCTGGCGCATTGAGCATCTCGCCCACCGCGACGGTGCGCTCGGCGACCCAGGCGCCCTGATAGAGCTGCTCCGCAAGCGTGCGAAACGGCGTGAAATCGACAGGCACCAGCGTCGCGCCGAGCGCTTCGAGGCGCGTCAGGCTCTGGCGGTACGCCGCCTCGCTGTGGCGGTCGCCATAAAATTCGGGCGCGTCAGGCACCGCAAAACGGGGTTGTGCGGGAAGTCGTGCGGGCGCGGTGCGCGGGTTGGCGCGCGAGTATGCGTCAGCGGCGTCATAGCCGCCCGCGAGGCTCGCCACCTGGAAAGCATCGGCGGCGCTTAACGCGAAGACCGACACGCAGTCGTTCAGGCGGCACGCGGGCACCACGCCACGGTTCGACAGCCAGCCTTTGGTGGGTTTGAGGCCGACAATGTTGTTGAACCCGGCCGGGACGCGCCCGGAGCCTGCGGTGTCGGTGCCGAGCGCGAAAGCGACCAGCCCGCGCGCCACCGTGGACGCCGAACCGGCGCTGGAGCCGCCGCTGACATACGCCGGGTTAAAGGTGTTCGGCACCGCGCCGTAGGGCGAGCGGGTGCCGACCAGCCCTGTCGCGAACTGATCCAGATTGGTTTTGCCAAGCACGATGGCTCCGGCGGCTTTGAGTTTCGCCACAACGGCGGCGTCTTCCTGCGGGGTATACGCAAACGCCGGACAGGCGGCCGTTGTGGGTAACCCGGCAACGTCAATATTGTCTTTTACCGCGAACGGCACGCCGAAGAGTGGAAAATCCGCAAGGCTTTTGCCCTCGTTGATGGCCGCCAGTAACGGCGCGATTTGGGCTTCAAGATGTGACGGGCTGGCGCGGGTTATCCACGCCGGATCGTTATTTTCTTCATCGGTAAAAGCCGCGGAATAAATTTCCGTAATGCGCGTCGGATCGTCCTGATATTCCCTGCGCCACTCAGCAAGCGTCAGAGGCGTAAACAGCGGTGAACTCTGTGACATAACTGGCATCCCATCTGGTATACAAGATGGGAGTTATTTAGCAAAGGGAATGCCAGTTTTTAAAATTACCTATATTTCAACATCTTAATAATTAAATCTCAAAATACTTTCTGTTTAATCTTTAAAATCTCCTCCTTCTTATAATACGTGGTTTCGTTATGGTGCAGCTGTGCGACATTAATGTGCAATGCGCCGATAAAATAAATAAAGATTATGGTTAACGTGGCGGGAATATATTTTTGCGATGGTTAAGAAGATTTTGTGTCAGGGTGTTCGCAATATAAATGGTGGGTGCGCTGCGCTTACCCACCCTACGATGAGGGTGGCGTTTTGTAGGGCGGGTAAGCGAAGCGCACCCGCCATGCGATGAGGGTGGCGTTTTGTAGGGCGGGTAAGCAAAGCGCACCCGCCATGCGATGAGGGTGGCGTTTTGTAGGGCGGGTAAGCAAAGCGCACCCGCCATGCGATAAGGGTGGCGTTTTGTAGGGCGGGTAAGCAAAGCGCACCCGCCAGCCATTTATTAACATATCAGGTCAGTGAATTCGTTCCGTTCGCCACAATGTCATCTTTATATAGACGCTTTCCTCACGCGAACGTGCAAAGGGGGCTCGCCGCCGCCCCCTTTGCAATCCCGGCTCCCGGCAGAAAATCGCCCCTGCGGGGAAGCCTCGCCTTATTCCCTCCGGCTGCGGGTCGGGCAAGACAATACCTCCCTGTATTGTCATGCCCTCGCACCGGGTCCCTCCGGTGCGCCCCGGCCTGCGGCGAAACAGCGAGGCCGATTTTTTTTAGCCGGAGCAAAACCATCAACATCAGCGTCATATTTCTGTAGGGCGGGTAAGCATCGCGCACCCGCCGTTTAAAACCCGCCTTACCACACTTCGCCGGCGACACTCGTCACCAGGCGCACTTTTTCCCACTGCTCGGCAGGCGTAATGCTGTTGCCCTCTTCGGTCGAGGCGAAACCGCACTGCGGGCTTAAACAGATCTGATTGATATCCACATATTTCGCCGCTTCTTCCAGACGCGCTTTAATCAGCTCCGGGTTCTCCAGCTCGCCGTTCTTGGTGGTAATCAGCCCCAGCACCACCTGCTGTTTACCCGGACGGATAAAGCGCAGCGGCGCGAAATCGCCGGAACGGTCGTTGTCATATTCCAGGAAAAACGCATCGACATTCACTGTGCCAAACAGCACTTCGGCCACCGGCTCATAGCCGCCTTCGGCAATCCAGCTTGAGCGGAAATTCCCGCGACAGACGTGCAGCCCGATGGTTAAATCCTCCGGTTTGCCTTCCAGCGCCTGGTTCAGCACGCGGGCATAAATGCGCGCCAGCTCGTCCGGGTCGTCGCCGCGCTCGCGGATTTGACGGCGCTGATCGTCCGAGCACAGGTACGCCCAGACGGTGTCATCCAGTTGCAGGTAACGGCAGCCCGCGTCGTAAAAGGCGCGGATGGCGTCACGCCAGGTGGTGGCGAGATCGTCGAAGTAGTCCTTCAGATCCGGGTAGACGTTGCGGTCGATGGCCGCCGCGCCGCCGCGAAAATGCAGCACGCTCGGGCTTGGAATGGTCATTTTCGGCTCGGCATTGCCGCTGACGCTTTTCAGGAAGCGGAAATCTTCCAGCATCGGGTGATCGCCAAACGCCACTTTACCGGTGACGCGCACGCTCTGCGCTTTGGTCTGGATACCGTTGAACTGGATGCCCTGATTCACTTCCACCAGCTCCACGCCCTGCAGCGCGCCGAAGAAATCGAGATGCCACCAGGCGCGGCGAAATTCGCCGTCGGTTACCACATGCAGGCCGCAGGCGCACTGCTGTTCAACGGCGTGACGAATCGCGTCGTCTTCGATTTTACGCAGGTGCGCGGCGTCTATCTCCCCTGCCGCAAACTGCTGGCGGGCCTGCTTAATGGCATCCGGACGTAAAAAGCTGCCGACGATATCGGCGCGAAACGGGGCGTGTTGACGCTGCATAGTGTTCTCCTCGTAGCCTGCCGCGATGGTCACGTCAGGTGATAGTTCAATAATTGAATATTTGGCCGTCTGGATGTCTATATGTCCAGAGAATGACATTACCCTGTGCATCAGGCAAACGAGGAAATTTCATGGGTGTTGAAAAATATTCATGTAGCAGATAAAAGAATCCCCACCGAAGTGGGGAAAACGAAAGGCACAAACAGGGGTTATTTTTTCTCAGACGAGGCGCTGCTGTCCACTACGCCAGGAATATCTTTGATATCGCCTTTAAACTGCCCTTTCAGGGCATCGACGCCGCTTTGCGGCTTCGCGAATTTTTCAAGATCGGCGCGCGAGCGGCGGATTTCGTCAGTGTTGACGCCAAGCTTTTTGTCGCGCTCGCTGACAAGCTCAGGCTTCGCCTCGCCGTCACGGTTAAATGACCAGGCAAGCATCGGCGGCCCAAGCGGCAACGCATCGCCTTTATCACCCGGCCCGCCGGTATGCCAGACATGCCAGGTTTTCCCGTAGCTGTTCATTTTATCCTGCATCAGGCGGTGCTCAGCTGGCTCCGGGATACCCGGCGCGATAAGCTGCCCGCTGAGGATTTCGCCATTGTGCGGATGCCAGTACTGTTTTTCCTGCGCCGGCAGTTGATTAAACAGTTTTTCGGAAATGATATATTCCAGGCCATTCATCCTGGCCTCTTTGGTATTACCGTCAAATAAGACGCACTGGGCAAAATCCTGATTGACCTGATGGCAATAGTGGTGCGCTTCCATCTGTTTTTCAGGGATCTCTTTCATCGGATGAAAGCCCACCAGATAAATATCAAATCCTTTTAACGGGGCGTTACTTTGTAATACGGCCGCACCGGTTTCCAGTAACCTGGTCGTCGTGCTTTTATCAGCACCCGGCGGTGTGGCGTTTTCCGCCTGCGCTAAAAAAGCGAGGGAAAGAAGCGGAAGCAACGTTATTTTTACTGCGCGTTGTAATTTCATAAGGTCATTAAACAAATAAAAGGTATTTACGTCATGCGCTAAACGACCTCCGGTATGAGCATTAACCCATACCGGAGGGACGTTATGCCGGGCGCATGCGGCCCGCCAGCCCGTCAGGAAGACGAACGGCTGCTGCTTTTACCGCCTTTACGGCCAGCTTCTGCGGCACGCTCGCGGTCATTTTTAAAATTTCCGCCGCTATTCTGGCCGCCTTTACGACCTGCTTCAGAAGCGCGTTCACGATCCTCAGCAAAATTACCTGAACCACCACGATGTTGAGCCATAATATTCTCCTCGGATAAGCAGAGATAATTTAAACCGCGTTCTCACCATGCGAACGCAGCAGTAACTATAGGCACGCTTCTCCGTTTCGCAAGTCACATTAGCCGCAATCAACTATTTTAACGCTGCGCTTGTACGAATATATTTTACAGGGTGTGTTTATCTGCTGAATACCAAAGGGTTTTATCGTCTTGCGCTCTCGCTTAATAAGAAAATTCTTAAAAGAAAGCGTTAATTATTTTCGGGTCGCAGTCAGGTCTATTATTTATCTGCGAAGTGTCGTTCGTTGATTTAATTTCCGCCGAGGAGTGATTAATGAAACAGAAATGGTACTGCTGCCCCTCCATGAAGTTAAAAGACCGTTTTATGGTGCTGATTATGGGACAAGACGTGTTTCTGCTGTTCCGCAAAGGCGGTTCGCTGAGAAAGTCCCGCGACTGGCTGGCGCGTTCAAAGGCGAAATTTATTCCTTTAGGGTAAGACACTGCGTTTTTCTGGTTGCAGACAAAAGCGCTATCTCGTTTAATAAGTAGCGCTTTTGTTAACCCCTTGTGAGTATCATGATTGTTCGTCCCCCTCAGCACTGGTTTGCCCGACTCTTTGTCTGGCATGGTTCCGTATTAGCCAAAATATCCACGCGTCTACTCCTTAATTTCCTGCTCTCCGTGACGGTTATTTTCTTTTTACCGTGGTATGAGGCGCTCGGAATAAAACTGACCACCGCCCCTTTTAGTATTCTGGGGGTGGCGATTGCGATTTTTCTTGGATTTCGAAATAGCACCTGTTTTGCCCGTTTTAATGAAGCGCGCCTGATTTGGGGGCAACTGGTTATCCACTGCCGTTCACTGCTCCGCACCGCCCGCACGCTGCTGCCGGATAACGCACAGGAGTTGCATCATCTGGTGAATCTGGAGGTAGCGTTCTGCCACTGCCTGCGCCTGACGCTGCGCCGCAGAAAGCTCGACAATGTGCTTGACCGCTATCTCACCCGCAGTGAAATGGCGCGCGTAATGAACAGCAATTCTCCCTGCAATACGATTTTACTTATTATGGGTGAGTGGCTCGCAGCACGGCGCAACGGGCTGTCCGATATTCTCTTTCAGACGCTCGATCAGCATATTAATCAGCTTGCGGCAGTACTGGCGGGCTGCGAGCGCATCGCCAATACGCCGCCGCCGTTCGCCTATTCGCTGATGCTGCACCGCACGGTTTATTGCTTCTGTATTATGCTGCCGTTCGCGCTGGTGACTGACCTGCATTTTATGACGCCCTTTGTGTCCGTGTTTATTTCGTACACGTTTATTGCGCTCGATACGCTGGCCGAAGAGCTGGAAGACCCTTTCGGCACCGAAGATAACGATCTGCCGCTGGACGCGCTTTGCAATAATATTGAAATAGACTTACGTGAAATGAACGACGAGCCGCAAAAACCGGCTAAATTATTGCCGAACCGGCATTATCAGCTTACCTAATGCATATTCATATTCAGAATGAATATGAATAATGCACCATTAATGATTAGCAGGGTGGGCGAAGTGTGTTAGCGTAAACCCTGTTCTCTTCTTCCTTTTCGTTTCCCATGAAAGGGCCATTCTTCTCCTGTTTTGTATTGCAGCCTGGCATTAAGGAATCGCCATGTCTCATTTCACGATCGAAATGCTCTCCGATCAGTGCGGAGTCAGCATGCCTAATTTACGCGCGTGGCAGCGGTCAGGATTACTGCAGCCCGTGCGCGACGACAGCGGCAGACGCTATTTTGACTACAGCCATCTGATGCGCATTCACGCCATCCTGAAATGGCTCGACCGCGGCCTGCCGCTGGATGAAGTCGCCCGCATTCTGAAGGGTGAACAGACGACCCAGATCAGCCAGTGGGAAGTATGGCAGGAGCAACTGCTCGCCACGCTTGAGAAACCCTGCCTCGAAAAGGGCCGTGCGTTCCTGCTTAAAATGGGCCGCGAACTGCCCGCCGCGATGCTGCTGGATAAGGTCGTGCTGCCACTCCGTCTGTGGCTGGGGCACGGGCACGCCAGCGCGCAACTGACGCGCCGCGCACGCTTCGACACGCTGATTATCGAATACGCCACCTTTCTGATGCAGACGCTGCGTAAGCGTCCGGCGTCCGGGCTGGTCGTGATAGCGATGAACAGTCACGATCCGCTGAGCGTCTGGCTGGAAGCGATTCGCTTTTCCGGTGAAGGCTTTCGCATTGATGTGCTGCAGCAGCCCGTGCCGCTGCCCGATCTCACGCAGTTCGCCGCCGATCACTATCTGATTTACAGCGATGTGCCGTTAACGCCCGCCCAGCTTGCGCTCTGGCAGCAGTGGCAGCTTGACGGCATGCCGCTATTCAGCGCTGGCGCTGGTTTCGCAATGCCGCCTGAGCTACCGGACGCCGCCAACCTCCCCGACGCGCCGCTCTGCGAAAACGCGCAGTAAGCGCCTGTGTCGCGAAACTATTATCCCGCTGTCGTCTTTACGTCACACGTTCAGGGCTTTGTTAAAGAAGGGTGTGACTAAAGGCGGGAGTCGTGATGCCGGGAGCCGCGGATCTGTTTATCTGTATGCCGGGAATTGTCTTGCTGGCGGGGTTTCTTGCCGCGTATTGCAGCAAGAAATGGGATGACTGAGCGTAAAACAAAAAAATACCGTCAGCGTGAGCTGACGGTAAGGCTTGCATGGATTGTTTTTGTCCTGCGCTCAACATCACGCTTATTTCTGCATCATGCCATGCGCAGGTTCAACGTCACCTAAACGTGGGTTTATTCCGTTAAGCCACGGTTTTCCAGCATCGGCTCAATACGCGGGGCATGGCCGCGCCAGGCGAGCCATAACGCTTCGAGATCGCAACTGTTGCCGCGCGAAAGAATGGCGTCGCGAAAGCGTGCGCCGTTTTGCGCGTTTAACCCGCCCTGCTCTACAAACCACTGATAGCCGTCGTCCGCCAGCATTTGTGTCCAGAGATAGGCGTAGTAGCCCGCCGCGTAGCCGCCGCCAAAGATGTGGGCGAAATAGCTGCTTCGGTAGCGCGGCGGGACGGCACGCAGCGCGATGTGCTCCTGTGAAAGCGCGGCTGCTTCAAACGCAGCCACATCCTCTGGCGACGATGACGGCGTCAGGCTGTGCCAGTGCTGATCGAGCAGCGCCGCGGCCAGCAGTTCGGTCATGTCGTAGCCTTTGTTAAAGCGCGCCGCGCGGAAGAGTTTCTCGCGAAGCGCGTCCGGCATCGGCTCGCCGGTCTGGTAATGGCGCGCAAAGTTCGCGAAAACGTCCGGGTGGCTCGCCCAGTGTTCGTTGATTTGCGACGGGAACTCCACGAAATCGCGCGGCGTGTTGGTGCCGGAGAGCGTCGCGTAACGCTGGCTGGCGAAAAGACCATGCAGCGTATGGCCAAATTCGTGGAACAGCGTGATAACGTCATCCCAGGAGATCAGCGCAGGCTGCCCGGCGGCGGGCTTCAGGTAGTTACAGACGTTGTAGATAACCGGCTTGTGGCCGGTGAGCGTGGACTGGTCGACGAAATTGCCCATCCAGGCACCGCCGCTCTTGCTGTCGCGCGCGAAGAAATCGCCGTAAAACAGCGCAAGCCCGCTGCCGTCTTTATCGAAGATTTCCCAGACGCGGACATCCGGGTGATAAACCGGAATGTCAGTACGTTCCTGGAAACGAAGCCCGAACAGCGTACTGGCGGCGTAAAAGACGCCGTGAATAAGCACATTATCCAGCTCGAAATACGGTTTGATCTGCGCGTCGTCGAGCGCGTATTTTTCGCGCCGCACCTGTTCGGCGTAAAACGCCCAGTCCCAGGCTTCGGCCTGAAAGCCGCCGTTCTCGCGGTCAATCACCTGCTGAATATCGGCAAGCTCCCGGTTGGCGCGCGCCGTCGCCGCCGGCACGATATCGCGCATAAAGCGCAGCGCCGCTTCCGGCGTTTTGGCCATCTGATCGGCAATGGTCCAGGAGGCGAAATCTTTAAAGCCGAGCAGCGCCGCCTGCTGCGCGCGCAGCTGCGCCAGGCGCAATACCAGCGCGCGCGTGTCGTTGGCGTCGCCTTTTTCGGTGCGGTGCCAGCCCGCTTTAAAAAGGGCCTCGCGCGTCTCGCGACGCTCCAGTGACTGTAACGCCGGCTGCTGCGTGGTGTTCAGCAGCGCGATAAGCCAGCGTCCTTCCTGCCCTTTTTCACGCGCGGCCTGCGCGGCGGCGGCGACCTCTGCTTCGCCAAGCCCTGCCAGCGCCTCGCGGGACGACACCAGCAGCCCGCCCGCTTTATCCGCCGCCAGCAGACGCTGGTTAAACTGGATGGTAAGCTGCGCGGCCTCGCGGTTTAGCGCTTTAAGCTGTGCTTTTTGCTCCGCGCCAAGCGTCGCGCCCGCGAGCATAAACTGCTGCCAGACGACCTCCACCAGACGGCGTGATTCCTCATCCAGCCCCAGCGCGTCGCGCTGCTCATAAACGGTATTGAGCCGCGCAAATAGGGTTTCATTAAAGTGAATATCATCGGACAGCGCCGCAAGCTCCGTGGAGAATTCTTCATCCAGCGTTTGCAGGTAATCGTTAGTGTGCGCTGAAGTCATCGCGAAAAAGACGCGGGTGACGCGCGCGAGCATCGCACCGCTGCGCTCAAGCGCCAGATACGTGTTTTCAAACGTCGGCGCGGCGGGGTCGGCGGCGATCGCCTCCACCTCGGCGCGCTTCTGGCGCACCGCCTCGTCAAAGGCCGGGCGGTAGTCGTTATCGGTTATCGCGTCGAACGGCGGCGCCTCGTAAGGCAGCGTACTGGCTGAGGAAAAAGGGGGCGTTACCGGCATGAGGATCTCCGCAAAAGCGTGATGGTAAAAACACAGCTTATGCAGCCTCGCCGCAAACGGCAATGGTTTCGAGCCGCAACCCATCAGTAAGTGATATTCCACAGGGCGCGCCGGGCGTGCTAAGGTAACTGCTCTGAAAAAGCCTTGAGGAACAGCGAGATGATTATTCTGGTTACCGGTGCGACGGCCGGGTTTGGCGAAGCCATTACCCGCCGGTTTGTGAAGAACGGTCATAAAGTCATCGCGACAGGCCGCCGCCAGGCGCGCCTCGACGCGCTGAAGGATGAGCTTGGCGAAAGCGTGCTGACACTGCAACTGGACGTGCGCAATCGCGCGGCGATCGAAGAGGCCATCAGCAGCCTGCCGCTGGAGTGGCGCGACATCGATGTGCTGGTCAACAACGCCGGGCTGGCGCTGGGGCTTGAGCCCGCGCACAAAGCGAGCGTCGAAGACTGGGAAAACATGATAGACACCAACAATAAAGGCCTGGTCTATATGACCCGCGCGGTGCTGCCCGGCATGGTTGAGCGTAACCGCGGTCACGTCATTAATATCGGCTCCACGGCAGGCAGCTGGCCTTACGCGGGCGGCAATGTCTACGGCGCGACCAAAGCGTTTGTGCGCCAGTTCAGCCTCAATCTGCGCACCGATCTGCACGGCACCGCCGTGCGCGTGACGGATATCGAGCCGGGTCTGGTGGGCGGCACTGAATTCTCGAACGTGCGTTTTAAAGGCGATGACGATAAAGCGGGCAAAACCTACGAAAATACCACCGCGCTGACGCCGGACGATGTGACCGAAGCGGTCTGGTGGGTGGCGACGCTCCCGGCGCATGTCAATATCAACACCGTCGAGATGATGCCGGTGAGCCAGAGCTTCGCCGGGCTAAGCGTACACCGCCAGTAACGCTCCTCTGCCCGTACCCCGTCCGCGCTGGGCGGGGTGGGCAATTAATGTTAAATTGCCGCAGTTACCCGCAAATTAAGACAAAAGAATGGCCGCTGAAACTCCGCTCAACCCGACCCAGCCGGTGAGCCAACAGATTTACCGTATCCTGCGCCGCGATATCGTGCACTGTTTGATCCCGCCAGGCACGCCGCTTTCTGAAAAGGAAGTTTCGGTGCGCTTTGATGTGTCGCGCCAGCCGGTTCGTGAAGCGTTTATCAAGCTTGCCGAAAACGGGTTGATTCAGATCCGCCCGCAGCGTGGCAGTTTTGTGAATAAAATTTCGCTGCGCCAGGTGCGTAACGGCTGCTTTGTGCGCCAGGCGATTGAGCGCGCCGTGGTGCAGCGGGCGGCGGGGATGGTGACTGACGCGGATCTCTATCAGCTTGAGCAAAACCTTAACCAGCAGCGCACGGCTATCGATCGCAAACAGCTGAGCGATTTTTTTCAGCTCGACGACGAATTTCACCACCGCCTGACGCAGGTCGCCGACTGCCAGCTCGCCTGGGACACCGTGGAAAACATTAAAGCGACCATTGACCGGGTGCGCTATATGAGCCTCGATCACGTCTCCCCGCCGGAAATGCTGCTGCGCCAGCATAATGATATTTTTCACGCGCTGGAGCGCCGCGACCCGCGGGCCGCCGACGACGCCATGCGCCTGCATTTGCAGGAAATCAGCGAATCCGTATTGCTGATCCGCCAGGAAAACCGCGACTGGTTTACCGAAGAGTAACCGCGCGGCGCGATGAACCAACACAGGGATGGACATGCGATGCGCGCATTACTGCTTATAGGCTGCGCCCTTTTCTCTTCACCGCTGCTGGCCGATTGTCTTCAGAGCGAGGCTATCGCCACGGCCGCCGCGGATTTTACGTGGTCGGCACGTACCGTCACCGCCACGCCGCGCGCGCATTTTTATTCCGCGCCGTCATCAGAATGCCGCCTTGACGCGTTTCTGGTGCCGGGCGACGCCGTGCAGGTGTTTCGTCTTTCTCAAGGTGACAGCCAGAGCGCGGATGATAAAACGCGCCCGTTCGCCTGGGTGAGCTATCGCGACAGCAAAGGGCGCGTGGCGACCGGCTGGATGGAAACCGCGGCGCTCAAAATGCAGCAAGACACGCTCCGGCCAGAAGGCATCTGCGCCGCCCGCCTGCGCGAACTGGACGGTGTACAGGAGTCACGGGAGACCGCCAACCGCTACGACGTAACCGGCAGTGGACGACATTTCTTTTACACTGCCCCCGACGCGCAGTGCCGCAGCCAGCAGGTGTTTCTGGTGGCGGGCGATACGGTGAGCGTGGGCCGCACGCTGCCGGGCTTTCGTGAGGCGACGTGGTACGGCAATGACGGGCGAATTGTCAGAGGCTGGCTGGAATCGGCGGCGCTGCACGCGACCGGCGCGGGCGACGCCTGGCGTGAGGATATCAGCAAAAGCCCGCTGGCCCGTGTAACCCGCACCGTCTCTTTGCAGCTCAACCCCAACGGCCAGTGTATTTTCTATGAGAACGCACAGGACGCCGGTATTTACCGTTTGCTGGTGCGTGAGGATCACACCCGCGCGGGATGTCGCGGCGCGGCCGACCCTGAAGTCGCACCGGAAGTGGCAAATATCGATATTGATACCGCAAGCGGGAAGATCGTGCGTAACGGGCCCGCAGGCGAGTAGTTGCGGGCCGTGACATCCATCACACAAATGCCCTGTTTTTGATCGAGATTAACGTTTTTCAGGTCGTGATTTTTAAAATGGGGCTCGTCTGGATCATTCCCAACTATTCAGAGGAGATATCACCATGATGACCTACGATCGCAACCGTAACGCGATTACCACCGGCAGCCGTGTCATGATCAGCACCACCGGGCAGACCGGCGTGATTAAAGCGATTCACGGCGACGGCATGACGCCGGAACAAATTCGCCGTGGCCGTACCGTCGAGGTGGAAGGTTGCGAAGGGAAATTCGAGCCGGTCGAGTTGATTCGTTTGGGTATGCATTAATAGTTGTCGGGCGGGTGTTGTTGAACGGCGGGTGCAAGGCTGGTGAACGGCGGGTGCGCTACGCTTACCCGCCCTGGGAGGCGTTAACGCTCACTGATGGCGGGTGCGCTCCGCTTACCCGCCCTACAAATAACAAACTCGATGGGTTTTCGTAGGGTGGGTAAGCGCAGCGCACCCACCAATACCCCCCACCTTTAATAACCCGTCAACACCCCGCTTTCACATACTGCGCCACGGTCGCTCTGGCACCGTTATCAAGAAGAAGCTGATACGCCTGCGTCACCTGCGCAACAAACTCTGTTCGCGCCGGAAGATCGTCGCCAAAGATCTCACGAATGCTAAGCAACGCTTTTACCCGCGCCTCGCCCTCTTCGCTGGTGCGAACGGCCTCCTGAATCACGTTTAACAGCGGATCGCACACCTCAATCACCTTCCCCTGCTCGTCCACGCCGCTCACGTAGCGCATCCAGCCCGCCACGCCGAGCGTCAGCAGCGGCGCTGCGCTGTCATGCGCCTGATGCCAGCGCAGTGAATCGAGCCAGCGCTGCGGCAGTTTCTGGCTGCCGTCCATTGCAATTTGCCAGGTGCGGTGACGCAGCGCCGGATTGCTGTAGCGCTCAATCAGCCGATCCGCGTAGCGCGCCAGGTCAACCCCCTGCACGCGGAGCGTCGGTGCCTGTTCTTTAAGCATCAGCGCCTGCGCGGCGCGGCGATAATTCGTATCTTCCATGCAGTCGTTGATGTGCTGATACCCCGCCAGATAACCGAGATACGCCAGAAACGAGTGGCTGCCGTTAAGCATACGCAGCTTCATCTCCTCAAACGGCACCACATCGCGTACCAGCTCTGCGCCCGCCTTTTCCCACGCCGGACGGCCTGCGACAAAATTATCCTCAATCACCCACTGGCGAAACGGCTCGCAGGCCACACCCGCCGGGTCACGCACGCCGGTCAGCTGCGCGATTTTATCGAGCGTTTCCGGCGTCACCGCTGGCACAATCCGGTCCACCATCGTGGAGGGGAACGTCACGTTCTCTTCAATCCACGCCGCCAGACTGGCGTCCACGGCGCGGGCGAACGCCATTACAACGTTGCGGGCCACATGCCCGTTTTCCGGCATATTGTCGCAGGACATCACGCTGAAACCCGCGAGCCCGGCGGCTTTGCGGCGCGCCAGCGCCTCCACAATCACCCCCACGGCGGATGACGGTGTTTCATGGTGTGCGAGATCGGCGGCGATAAGCGGATGATCCAGCATCAGCTCGCCCGTCGCGGGGGAATGGCAGTAGCCTTTTTCCGTAATGGTCAGCGAAACAATCGCCACCTGCGGCTCACACAGCGCGGCGAAGACGGCCTCCAGGCCATCCACCTGCGCATGCAGCGCCTGTTTCACCACGCCCACCACGCGTGCGCGCCAGGCGTCGGCGGACATCTCCGCCACGGTATAGAGATTATCCTGACGGCGGATATCGGCGATCTGCTGCTCGCCGCCAATCAGGTTAATTTCACAATAGCCCCAGTCACTGCCGTGCTCTGCGGCAAGAATATCGGCGTAAACGCCCTGGTGCGCGCGGTGAAACGCGCCAAAACCCAGATGCACAATACGGGCGACCAGCGCGTCGCGGTGATAGGTTGGAAGAATGGCGTGGGCGTGAAGCAGCGTATTTTCCATGGTCGTGACTCGTTTAATAAATAAAGAAATTTGTATAAAGCCTACGCTTCACACCGGTACGCTTTATGATTTACGACAGCTTTTGATAACTACATTAACTAGAATGGTAGTAAAGCGTGATTTTTATCACGCTTTACGTTTTGCCGGAGAAAATCAGGGGAACGATCAGACGGTAACAGGCTTCGCGGCCAGGTTATCCGCCACGCGCGCTTTGACGAACGTCCAGAGGATAATCGCGCCGACGATATCCATCAGGCTCAGAATAATAAAGAACGGGTTGTAGCCAACGGTATTGACCAGGCCGCCCATAATGAGCGTACAGATGAAAATCCCCGTCCAGCCCGCAGTACCCGCGAAACCGCTGACGGTAGAGGTTTCGTTGCGCCGGAAGAGATCGGTCGCCATCGTAATCACCTGGGTGGAGAGCATCTGGTGGGCGAAGGCGCAGACGGAAACCAGCGCTATCGCCACATAGGCGCTCTCCACAAACCCCACCAGCGAGAGCGGCAGCATCAGCACCGCGCCGGTACTGAACCCGATACGCCGCGCGTTAATGGTCGAGATATTCCAGCGCTTCATCATGAAGTTATTGAGAAAGCCGCCCGCCATGCCGCCGAAATCCGCCGCCAGAAACGGCAGCCAGGCAAACAGCGCGATATCTTTAAGCGGCATATGCCGCACCGTCATCAGATAGACCGGCAGCCAGAAGTTAATCGTGCCCCAGGCAGGATCAGCCAGAAAGCGCGGCAGCGCGATGCCCCAGAAGTTGCGCTGGCGCAGGATCTGCATCACCGACGGTTTGCTGCCGTCAGCCTCCAGATGCTTCTCCTGCCCCGCTTCGATGAGCCGCGCCTCTTCCGTGCTGAGCGCCCGATGGCGCGCGGGGGATTCATAGCCAAACCACCAGATAACGGCAAAGACAAGCCCGAGCGCGCCGGTGATCACAAACGCCATTTCCCAGTTGTAAGCCATGATGGCCCACACCACGAGCGGCGGCGCCAGCATCGCGCCAATCGACGTGCCGATATTCGCCACACCGCCTGCGATGCCGCGCTCTTTCGCCGGAAACCATTCGGAGTTGCACTTCACGCCCGCCGGGATCGCCGAGGCTTCGCTAAGCCCCATCAGCCCGCGCAGGAAGGCCAGCCCGCCCCACGAATTGCAGGCGGCATGGGCCATGTTGGTCACGGACCAGGCGATGATCATAATGAAAAAGCCGAGCTTTAAGCCCACCACGTCGATAAAGAATCCGCAGAGCGGCTGCGCAAGCGTATAGGCGAACTGAAAGGCGCTTAAAATCCAGGCGTATTGTTGCTCATTGATATGCAGTTCGGTGAACAGCGTCGGGGCCGAGACGCTGAGCGAGCTGCGCGCCAGCGCGTTGATAATCGTGCCCAGCGACACCAGGCCTATCATATACCAGCGTAAGTGTTTAATTTTCATAGGTAGGGTCCGGAGGTTTTTATTATTGTCACCGCGGCACGCCGCGGTGATGCAGGGTTACCAGTTCCACAGCGTGCCGTCTTCGAGGCGGGCTACCGGCAGATAGGCCGGGTCGTAGGGGTATTTCGCCGCCAGCTTTTCATCAAATTCAATGCCGAGCCCCGGCTTCTCGCCCGGATGCATATAGCCGTTGTCGAACGACCAGCTGTGCGGGAAAACCTCCAGCATCTGCTCTGAATAGCCCATATATTCCTGCACGCCGAAATTCGGCACCCAGAGATCGAAATGCAGCGCGGCGGCGTGGCAAATGGGCGAGAGATCCGACGGCCCGTGCGAACCGGTACGCACCTGATAAAGTGCTGCGAAATCGGCGATGCGGCGCATGCCGGTAATCCCGCCCGCGTGGGTCACCGTGGTGCGGATGTAGTCAATCAGTTGCTCTTCGATAAGCTGTTTACAGTCCCAGATGCTGTTAAAAACTTCACCGACCGCAACCGGCGTCACGGTATGCTGGCGGATAAGCCGGAAACAGGCCTGGTTTTCGGCGGGCGTCGGATCTTCCATCCAGAAGAGACGGTAATCCTCAATGCTTTTACCGAAACGCGCCGCCTCGATGGGCGTCAGACGGTGATGCATGTCGTGGAGCAGGTGTTCGTTAAAGCCAAATTTCTCGCGCACCGCCTCAAAGAGTTTTGGCGTGAAATCGAGATACTTTTCGGTGGACCAGAGCTGCTCTTCCGGCCACTGGCCTTTGGTGGCGGGCTCATACGCCAGCCCTTTGCCCTTCGCCATGCCATAAGTGGTTTTCATGCCCGGTACGCCGCACTGCACGCGGATCGCCTTAAACCCCTGCTCTTTATGGCGCGCGTAATCCTCAAGCACGTCATCAATGGTGTGGCCGGTGGTGTGGCAGTACACCATCACGCCGTCGCGCGACGCGCCGCCGAGCAACTGGTACAGCGGCATTCCGGCGGCTTTGGCTTTGATATCCCACAGCGCCGTGTCGATGGCGGAAATCGCCGACATCGTCACCGGGCCGCGCCGCCAGTACGCGCCTTTGTAGAAAAACTGCCAGATATCCTCGATGCGCTGCGCGTCGCGCCCTACCAGCTGTGGGCAGAGGTGATCGCGCAGATAACTGGCGACGGAAAGCTCGCGCCCGTTAAGCGTGGCGTCGCCAAGTCCCGTCAGTCCGTCGTCGGTGGTGATTTTAAGCGTCACGAAGTTGCGCCCCGGGCAGGTGACAAACACTTCCGCTTTACTGATCTTCATGCATCCTTCCTTTTGTGTAACAACGATGCGTAATTTGTACGCATTACGCTCAACTAACTTAACTACCATACAAGTTGATTTGACGGAAAAATGCGCGACGCTTCACAAAGCGTGAAGCGTGGTTGCCAGAAAAGTCAGGTGAAATCAGAAGCGCGTCAGGCGCGGCCCCAGCCTGCGACGATAATCAACATGCCGCAAAGCGCGACCGCCGCCCCTGCCCAGTCGTAGAGACTCAGGCGTACGCCGTCGACGACGCGCAGCCAGATAAGCGCGGTCATCACATAGACGCCGCCGTAAGCGGCATACACCCGCCCGCTCGCCGCCGGGTGCAGCGTGAGCAGCCAGACGAACAGCATCAGCGACAGCGCCGCCGGCAGCAGTAAAAGCACGCTCGCCCCTTTGCGCAGCCACAGCCACGGCAGAAAACAGCCAATAATTTCCGCAAGCGCGGTGGCAAAAAACAGCAAAGTGGTTTTAATCATATTGAGACTCATTGAGGTAATATCGGCAATCGCTGCCGCTGTGCGCAAATCGCGCACGATGATATAGTAAAGCGTGTCGGCTTCACGACAAGAACCGCTTCTTAAGGATATCGCTATGAACAAATTCCTTCGCCACTCACTGCTGCTGGCGTTGCTGACCGGCGCGCTGTCAGGCGTCGCTAACGCCCAAACCGATAAACTGATTATTGAGTCTGGCGATAACGCGCGGACCCGCCAGGATGCCGCGATGGATAAAGAGCAATGGAATGACACCCGTTCTTTACGCCAGAAAGTGAACAAGCGTACCGAAAAAGAGTGGGATAAAGCAGATGTCGCGTTCGACGCCAAAGACAACTGCGAGAAAAGCGCGAATCTGAACGCCTACTGGGAGCCCAACACCCTGCGTTGTCTTGACCGCCGCACCGGCCGCGTCATTAATCCGTAAACCCTCTTTGTATCACGGCTCCCGCACGTCGGGGGCCGGTATTTCCCGCGCATAAAAGGATGAACGATGTCAGACTACGTTGATGTCAAACTGCGCCCGCTGGAACGTGAAGATTTGCGTTTCGTCCACCAGCTCGACAATAACGCCAGCGTTATGCGCTACTGGTTCGAAGAGCCTTATGAAGCGTTCGTCGAACTCTCCGATCTCTACGATAAACATATCCACGACCAGAGCGAACGCCGCTTTGTGGTGGAGTGTGACGGCGATAAAGCAGGCCTGGTGGAGCTGGTGGAGATTAACCACGTCCACCGCCGCGCTGAATTTCAGATAATCATTTCACCCGAGCATCAGGGCAAAGGCCTCGCCAGCCGTGCGGCGAAACTGGCGATGGATTACGGCTTTACGGTGCTGAATCTCTATAAGCTCTATCTGATCGTCGATAAAGAGAATGCCAAAGCGATTCATATTTACCGCAAGCTCGGCTTTATGGTGGAAGGCGAACTTATCCATGAATTCTTTATTAATGGCGAGTACCGCAACACCATCCGCATGTGTATTTTCCAGCATCAGTACCTGACGAACCTCAAACCCGCCGGGACGACGCTGCTGAAACCCACCGCGCAGTAATATTTAAGCGCAGGATTGCCTGCGCTTTTCTCACCTTCGTGTTAACAGCCTGTCAGTAATAATTGATTTCGTTCTGAATGGTGAATTTATGCAGAACGGGCGGCGTCGCGCTGGCGTCGGTGATTTCCAGTACGCAGCTTGACGGGTTGAGATGGCGGTCATATTCGCAGCTCTGTTTCGCCGTATCGATAACTTTACTGTTAAGCGTCGTCACCGAGGTGTAGTCATGTTTTTTACGCGTATCGCTCGGCGTCGCGACGGTCGACAGTTCAGCGTCTTTCGTTTTGCTGGTTTTGCCGAGCGGATAGCCTTCATCATCGTAGCGGTAGGTGGTTGATACTTCCGGCGTGTGTCCTTTCACGACAAATTCACGATCGTTGGTTTCATAGACCATGCCCACCGCCGGCAGCTCGGCCAGCTGGCATTTGCCCTGTAAACGGATACGCTTTTCGCGGCTTATCGCGTCGAGATAGTAATTAGCGTCCAACACCAGCGCCAGATGGCTGTTACTCGGTTTGTCGGAATAATTCAGCGTCTCGAAGCACCCTTCTTGCGAGAGGGAGCCGTTAACTTCCGTCTCCACCTCGCCGCTGTCGTTAATCAGCTTCTGAGTGAAGTTTTTTACCGGGCCGCGTAGCGGATCGAAATTAAACTCGCTTGAGAAACTGGCCATCTCCGGGCTGAACGGCGCGAGCGCGTCCGGCTTATCGCAGCCGGTCAGCACAAGCGTTACCATCATTACCGTCACATAGTTTTTCACGTCTTTATTATCCTTCTGCGGCCTCGCCAAAAGCGGCATGATATCTGAAAAGTCAGTGATATATATAACAACTGCTATGCTTACTACATCTGTTTTACGTCAATAAGGAGCCGTTAATGAAAAAACGTTACTGGGCAGGCGCCCTCCTGCTGGCTGCGACATTACCGGTCAGCGCCGCGCAAAACTCCTGTGAACGGGTTAAAGCCGATATTGAACAGCGCATCATTAATAATGGCGTACCGGAAACCGGATTTACGTTAACTATCGTTCCTAACGACCAGGCTGACCAGCCGGATGCGCAGGTGGTCGGACATTGCGCGAACGATACGCAGAAAATTCTCTATACCCGTACTCAAAGCGGCAACGCCAGCGGCGGCGGAACGTCACAGGGCGCGGCCAGCGAACCGCAATAACAGCACACGGGGCTTCGGCCCCTTTTTTATTTCCCGCCTTCCATACGCCACATCTATTGACCCTCGTTAACGTTTTCTACTCCGTTATGAGTAAAACTCTTCCCTGCGCTAATCATTAGCCATCTACTTTTCTGCAATCCGGTTTCATCGTCGCACCTGTCGCCACCTGTCTCTTGCCTTTCTGGCGTCGCCAGAAACGCGGGAAAGCAGGCCGACCATAAAAACAAAACCACAATCAGAAAACACATTGCGTCTCTTTTGCGGAGACAAGGAGTGAGTAATGTCAAATACCGATAATCCGGTCGGGATCAGCCGCCGCACGCTGGTGAAATCCACCGCGCTTGGCGGTCTGGCGCTCGCGGCAGGCGGCATCTCCCTGCCCTTCGGGGTCAGACAGGTGGCCGCCGCCGTCGGGCAGGCCATCAGCGCGCCGGACGAGCGCGTCGTCTGGAGCGCCTGTACCGTCAACTGCGGTAGCCGCTGCCCATTGCGTATGCATGTGGTGAATGGCGAAATCCGCTATGTTGAAACCGATAACACGGGCAGTGATGACTACAACGGGCTGCACCAGGTGCGCGCCTGTCTGCGTGGCCGCTCCATGCGACGACGCGTCTACAACCCGGACCGCCTGAAATACCCGATGAAGCGTGTCGGTAAACGCGGCGAAGGCAAATTTGTGCGCATCAGTTGGGATGAAGCGCTGGACACCATCGCCCAGGGTATGAAGCGCATCATCAGCGAATACGGTAACGAGGCGATTTACCTCAACTACGGCACCGGCACGCTCGGTGGCACCCTGACCCGCTCCTGGCCGCCGGGGAAAACGCTGCTTGCCCGGCTGATGAACTGCTGCGGCGGCTATCTTAACCACTACGGTGACTACTCCAGCGCGCAGATCGCAGCCGGCCTTAGTTACACCTATGGCGGCTGGGCCGACGGCAACAGCCCGTCTGATATTGAAAACAGCAAGCTGGTGGTGCTGTTTGGCAATAACCCCGGCGAAACCCGTATGAGCGGCGGCGGCGTGACGTATTACCTTGAGCAGGCGCGCGCGAAATCGCAGGCGCGAATGATAGTCATCGATCCGCGCTATACCGACACGGCCGCCGGACGCGAGGATGAGTGGATCCCGATCCGCCCCGGCACCGACGCCGCGCTGGCGTCCGCGATCGCCTGGGTGTTGATCGCTGAAAACTATGTCGATCAGCCTTTCCTGGATAATTATTGCGTTGGCTATGACGAGAAAACCCTGCCGCCCGGCGCGCCCGCGAACGGCCACTATAAGGCGTATATTCTCGGCGACGGGCCAGATGGCACCGCCAAAACGCCCGCCTGGGCCGCGCCCATCACCGGCATTCCCGAAGCGCGCATTATCAAACTCGCCCGTGAAATCGGCGAGGCGAAACCAGCGTTTATCGCGCAGGGCTGGGGGCCGCAACGCCATTCCAATGGCGAGCTGGCCTGCCGCGCGATAGCGATGCTCCCCATCCTCACGGGGAACGTCGGCATTCACGGCGGCAACAGCGGCGCGCGCGAAGGCTCGTTTTCACTCCCTTTCGAACGGATGCCGACGCTTCAAAACCCGGTTGAGACCAGCATCTCGATGTTCACCTGGACCGACGCCATCGAGCGCGGCCCGTCGATGACCGCCACCGCCGACGGCGTACGCGGCAAAGAGAAACTCGACGTGCCGATTAAGATGATCTGGAACTACGCTGGTAACTGTCTTATCAACCAGCACTCGCAGATCAACCGTACCCATGAGATTTTGCAGGATGACAAAAAGTGCGAGCTGATCGTGGTGATCGACTGCCATATGACCGCCTCGGCGCGCTATGCCGATATCCTGCTGCCGGACTGCACCGCGTCGGAGCAGATGGATTTCGCGCTCGACGCCTCCTGCGGCAATATGGCCTACGTGATTTTCGCCGATCAGGCGATTGCGCCGCGCTTTGAGTGTCGCACTATCTATGACATCACCAGCGCGCTCGCCGTGCGCATGGGTGTTGGCGATACCTTCACCGAAGGCCGTACTCAGGAAGGCTGGCTGCGTCACCTTTACGCGCAGTCACAGCGCGCGATCCCGGAACTGCCGGATTTCGACACCTTCCGCAAGCAGGGGATCTTTAAGCTTCGTGATCCACAGGGCCATCACGTCGCCTATCAGGCTTTCCGGGAAAACCCGGCTGCGAACCCGCTCGACACGCCCTCCGGTAAAATCGAGATCTACTCTTCAGCGCTTGCCGATATCGCCGCGCACTGGCAGCTGCCGGAAGGCGATGTCATTCATCCGCTGCCGGTCTACAGCCCCGGTTTTGAACAGGTAAGCGACCCGCTGCGCGCGCAGTACCCGCTCCAGCTCACCGGTTTTCACTACAAATCCCGCACCCACTCGACTTACGGCAACGTGGACGTGTTACAGGCCGCGTGTCGCCAGCAGGTCTGGATAAACCCGCAGGATGCACGGGCGCGCGGCATTAACGACGGCGACCTGGTGCGGGTCTGGAACGCGCGCGGCGAAGCGCGCATCGAGGCGAAAGTGACGCCGCGCATTATGCCGGGCGTCGTGGCGCTGGGCGAAGGCGCGTGGTACCAGCCTGACGCCGAAGGCGTCGATCACGCCGGCTCTATCAATGTTCTGACCACGCAACGGCCCTCGCCGCTGGCGAAAGGCAATCCGTCGCACAGCAATCTCGTTCAGCTTGCCAGGGTGTAAGGAGTTCCGATGACCACACAATATGGCTTTTATATTGATTCCAGCCGCTGCACCGGGTGTAAAACCTGCGAGCTGGCGTGCAAGGATTACAAAGATCTCATCCCTGACGTCAGCTTTCGCCGCATCTATGAATACGCGGGCGGCGACTGGCAGGAGGATAACGGCGTCTGGCATCAGAACGTCTTCGCTTACTACCTCTCAATAGCCTGTAACCACTGTGAAGATCCGGCCTGTACCAAAGTGTGCCCCAGCGGCGCGATGCACAAGCGCGAGGACGGTTTTGTGGTGGTGAATGAAGAGGTCTGCATTGGTTGTCGCTACTGCCATATGGCCTGTCCGTACGGCGCGCCGCAGTACAACGCCGCCAAAGGGCATATGACTAAATGCGACGGTTGCTATGAACGCATCGCTGAGGGCAAAAAACCGATTTGCGTTGAGTCCTGCCCGCTGCGCGCGCTGGATATGGCGCCGATTGACGAACTGCGTAAAAAGTACGGTTCGCTGGCGCAGGTCGCGCCGCTGCCCGCCGCGCACTTTACCCGCCCGAATATTGTGATTAAACCCAACGCAAACAGCCGCCCGACCGGTGACACCACCGGCAAACTGGCGAATCCGAAGGAGGTCTGAAATGGGAAGCGGATGGCATGAATGGCCGCTGGTGCTATTCACCGTGCTCGGCCAGTGCGTGGTGGGCGGGCTTATCGTCACCGGGCTGGCGTGGTTTACAGGCCTTAAGGATGAACGCCCGCGCATGGTGCGCGCCATGTTTTTTCTCTGGGTGCTGATGGGCATCGCCTTTCTCGCCTCGGTGATGCATCTCGGCTCGCCGCTGCGCGCGTTCAATTCACTGAACCGCCTCGGGCACTCGCCGCTCAGTAATGAAATCGCCAGCGGATCGCTGTTTTTCGCGGTCGGTGGGCTGTGGTGGCTGGTGGCGGTGCTCGGGAAAATGCCCGACGCGCTCGGGAAAATCTGGCTTATCGTGGCGATGGCGCTCGGCGTGCTGTTTATCTTCGCGATGACCCGCGTGTATCAGATAAACACCGTGCCGACCTGGCATAACAGCTATACCACGCTCGGCTTTTTTCTGACGGCGTTTCTCGGCGGGCCGCTGCTCGGCGCGCTTCTGCTCGCCGTCGCGGGCGTCGCTGGCCCGCGGGAGTTCGCGATGGTGAGCGTATTCGCACTGGTGATAAGCGTCGCGGCGGCGCTGATGCAGAGCGCGGGCCTTGCGGGCATTCACAGCTCCGTACAACAGGCGAGCGCCCTGCTGCCGGATTACGGCTTCTGGCAGGCGTGGCGCATGGTATTGCTGGCGCTCGGCATCGGCTGTTGGCTCTGCCCGCTGGTGCGCCGCGTTCCGCCGCGCCCGTGGGGGCTGGCGGCAGGGTTTGCGCTGGTACTGGCAGGCGAACTTATCGGTCGCGGCCTCTTTTATGGGCTGCACATGACGGTCGGTATGGCCGTTGCGGGATAATCTCCGGGCGGCGACGCCGCCCGGCTTTTTCAGGACAGTGACGCAGTGAAAGAAAAATTAACGGATATCGCCTGTTGCGCCCGCATTCTGGGCGCGCTCTTTTATTACTCGCCCGAGGCGCCCGAAGCGCGCGCCATTGTGGACGCGCTGCGTATGCCGGGCTGGGAACGCGAATGGCCCTGCGGGTTTGATAGCGCGCGCGTGGCCGGGTTTTACACGCTGAACAGCGGCGATGAAACGCTGGCGCAGGCGTGGCAGCGGCTCTTTATCGGCCCGCACGCGCTGCCCGCGCCGCCGTGGGGATCGGTCTGGCTCGATCGCGAGTCGGTGCTGTTTGGCGACTCCACGCTTGCGCTGCAGGGGTGGCTGCGTGACAACGCCATCGCCTTTGAAACGCCGCTAAATGAGCCCGCGGATCATATCGGTCTGCTGTTGCTGCTGGCGGCCTGGCTTGCGGAACAGGGAAAAACCCGCGAGCTCGATGAGTTGCTGGCCTGGCATCTGCTGCCCTTCGCGCCGCGCTTTCTGGAGGTGTTCTGCACGCAGGCGCAACATCCGTTTTACGAGGCGCTGGGCGAGCTGGCCCGTGCGACGCTTACCCACTGGTGCAGCGGGCTGCTGATGCCGGTTTCGCAAAAAACGCTTTACCGTTAGTGAAAGCGGCTCCAGAGCGCAATCAGCAGCCAGGCGCTCAGGCACCAGCAGGCGACCGCGCCGCCGAGCGCCAGCGGCACTTTAACCATGCCGCTTAGCACCCACAACGAGGCCAGATAGACAAAATAAGGAATGATGGCCCACATACCGAAAATCACCGTGGTGCGCAGCGCCTCCACGCCGCGCCCGGTGACGACGATATAGTGGGCAATCAGCGCAAACGTCGGAAAGAGCGGGATAAGCCCCGCGATATAATAATTTTTGGTTTTCGACAGCATGCCTATCAGCACCACTACCGCCGCGCCGAGCAGCGCTTTAATCAACAGCCCCATCGTTTTACGTTCCACTTTCTGGTTTCAGTTTTTTCTGACGCTACCATAACTGCGCGCCCTGCCGGGATTTTTTCGCTATAGATGCCCGTTTTGTTACGGCGTCACTTCCTCCGCCTGCCTTTTAAGATAATTCTCTGTCGCGCCCGCGAAGCGAGGCGGGATAAGGGAAAATCGTTAATTGCCCGGGTAAATCATTTGCCAGATAAATGTCACGTAATGTGGAATCCTTCCCGCCCGGTTGCTATAGCTCAATACACCCTGCCGACACACGGCATAACAACAGGCGAGCCTCATCGCCATAAAACGTGCACCAGGGAGACAACGCCTCATGCAGAAAGCCTCACTGACTTTACGCGCCATCGGGGCGCTCGCCGGGCTCGCGGCCGTTATTGCCTTACTGGTCTGGGGCATCGGCCCCGACACCCTCGCCGCCCGCCGCGAAGATCTGCTTTATCTGGGTAAACAGCACCTGATTCTGGTGTTCAGTTCCATGGCGCTGGCGCTCGCCGTCGGTATCCCGAGCGGCATTCTGTTAAGCCGTCCGGCCGCGCGCCGCTTTGCGGAATACGCGATGCAGATTTTTAACGTCGGCAACACTCTGCCACCGCTGGCGGTGCTGGCACTGGCGATGGTCGTCGTCGGCATTGGCGATAAACCCGCTATCGTGGCGCTGTTTCTGGCTTCTCTGCTGCCGATTGTGCGTAACACCTACGCCGGGCTCTGCTCGGTGCCGGGCTCGCTGATTGAAGCCGCCAACGGCATTGGAATGACCAAAGGCCAGCGGCTGTGGCAGGTGGAGCTGCCGAACGCCTGGCCGGTGATGCTCTCCGGCATTCGCATCGCGACCGCCATTAACGTCGGCACCGCGCCGCTCGCCTTTCTTATCGGCGCGAGCAGCTTCGGCGAGCTGATTTTCCCTGGCATCTATCTGAACGATTTTCCGACGCTCATTCTTGGCGCCGCCGCCACGGCGTTGTTCGCGCTGATTCTGGATATGGCGCTTGCAGCACTGGGCCGCGTGCTCAGCCCGCATACCGCCTGATGATAAGGAGCTTCCGATGACCCTGCTGAATCGCTGGCTGACCATTGCAGCCGCAGGTCTGCTGCTGGCCACAACCGCCGCTCGCGCAGCACCGCTGGTGCTCACCACCAAGAGCTTTACCGAGCAACATATTCTCTCCGCCATGACGGTGCTGTACCTGCAAAAGAAAGGCTTTCAGGTGGAGCCGCGCACCAATATCGCGACGGTGATTTCGCGCAACGCCATGATCAACAAACAGGTGGATATGACCTGGGAGTACACCGGCACGTCGCTGATTATCTTCAACCATATCAACAAGCGAATGACGCCCGAGGAAACCTATAACACGGTGAAAAAGCTCGACGCGAAGCTCGGGCTGGTGTGGCTGAAACCCGCCAGCATGAACAACACCTATGCATTCGCGATGCAGCGCAAACGCGCCGAAGAGGAGCATATTTCGACGATGTCGCAGCTGGCGGAGAAAATCGAACAGGTGCGCAAAACCGACCCGGATAACAACTGGATGCTGGCGCTCGACCTGGAGTTTTACGGGCGCAGCGACGGCATGAAGCCGCTGCAACAGGCGTACAACATGCCGCTCGACCGCCCGCAGATCCGCCAGATGGACCCGGGGCTGGTCTATAACGCCATCCGCGACGGCTTTGTGGACGCAGGCCTGGTCTACGCCACCGACGGGCGCGTGAAAGGCTTCGATCTAAAAGTGCTGGAAGATGACAAGGGCTTTTTCCCGAGCTACGCCGTTACGCCGGTCGTACGTAAGGATACGCTGGCGGCGAATCCGGGGCTTGAGGAGGCGCTGAATACGATCTCCGGCCTGATGGACAACGAGACCATCACCACGCTTAACGCGAAGGTGGATATCGATCACCAGACGCCGCAGCAGGTCGCCCGCGACTTCCTGCGCGACAAAGGTCTGCTTTAAGGAGGGATGATGGATACCATTCACTATATGATCGATAACGCCGGTTTCCTGGCGAGCCTCACGTTCCAGCACCTGTGGCTGGTGCTGCTGGCGGTGGGCTTCGCGATTGTCATCGGCGTGCCGCTCGGCATTCTGATTGTGCGCCATAAATGGCTCGCCACGCCGGTGCTGGGGCTCGCGACGCTGGTGCTGACCATTCCGTCCATCGCCCTGTTCGGGCTGATGATCCCGCTCTTCTCGCTGATAGGCCAGGGCATTGGCGCTCTGCCCGCCATCACCGCCGTGTTTCTTTACTCGCTGCTGCCGATCGTGCGTAACACGCACACCGCGCTCGACAGCCTGCCGCCGGGGCTTCGCGAGGCCGGACGCGGTATCGGTATGACGTTCTGGCAGCGCCTGCGCTGGGTGGAAATTCCCATGGCGCTGCCGGTGATTTTCGGCGGCATTCGTACCGCGGTCGTGATGAATATCGGCGTGATGGCGATCGCCGCCGTTATCGGCGCGGGCGGTCTGGGGTTGTTGCTGCTTAACGGCATCGGCGGGAGCGACATTCGTATGCTTATCGCCGGTGCGCTGATGATCTGTTTACTGGCCATTATTCTGGACTGGTTACTGCACCGCCTGCAGGTTGTGCTGACGCCGAAGGGGATCCGCTAATGATTAAACTTGAAAACCTCACCAAACAGTTTGTGCAGAAGAACGGCCAGACGTTTAACGCCGTCGATAACGTCAACCTGAACGTGCCGGAAGGCGAAATGTGCGTGCTGCTCGGCCCGTCTGGCTGCGGCAAGACCACCACGCTGAAGATGATTAACCGGCTGATCGCGCCCTCCGGCGGCAAGATTTTTATTAACGGCGAAGACACAACCGATCTCGATACCGTCACGCTGCGCCGCAATATCGGCTACGTCATCCAGCAGATTGGCCTGTTCCCGAATATGACGATTGAAGAGAACATCACCGTGGTGCCGAGGATGCTGGGCTGGGATAAAGCGCGCTGCAAGGAACGCGCGACCGAGCTGATGGCGATGGTGGCGCTGGACCCAAAACGCTTTCTGAACCGCTACCCGAAAGAGATGTCCGGCGGCCAGCAGCAGCGTATCGGCGTTATCCGCGCGCTGGCGGCGGATCCACCGGTGCTGCTGATGGATGAACCGTTCGGCGCGGTCGACCCGATTAACCGCGAGGTTATCCAGAATCAGTTCCTGGAGATGCAGCGCCAGCTGAAGAAAACCGTGATGCTGGTGAGCCACGATATCGACGAAGCGCTGAAGCTTGGCGATCGCATCGCGGTGTTCCGCCAGGGGAAAATCATTCAGTGCGCCAGCCCCGACGAGCTGCTCGCGAAACCGGCCAACGAGTTTGTCGGCTCTTTTGTGGGCCAGGATCGTACGCTGAAACGCCTGCTGCTGATTCAGGCGGGCGATGTGACCGACAAACAGCCGACGATTACAGTGCGTAGCTCGACGCCGCTTGCAGAGGCGTTCGCGCTGATGGACGACAACGATATGCGTTCCGTGACGGTGGTGGATGAGAACGAGAAGCCGCTGGGATTTGTGAAGCGTCGCGAAGCGCGCGGCGCAACGGGCGTTTGCGCCGATATCACCCACCCGTTCCGCGTGACCGGTAAAGCGGAAGATAACCTGCGCGTGGTGTTATCACGTCTTTACGAGCACAACACGGTCTGGATGCCGATCGTGGATGAAGACGGCCGTTACAGCGGTGAGATTTCACAGGATTATATCGCCGATTATCTCAGCTCCGGACGTACGCGACGGGCGCTCAATATTCACGAAGGGTGAGTATAACGGCGGGTGCGTCTCCTGCCGTCTGTTCCACAAGGCGGGTGCGCTGCGCTTACCCGCCCTACATTATTGCTCCACCGTCTGTTCCGTAGGGCGGGTAAGCGCAGCGCACCCACCATAAAACCATTCACACCGCGGCGCGCAATGGGTCGGTTGCACCAAGACGCGTGACATCCACCCACTTCGCTAAATCGCGCTGCTCGGCGCGCGGCAGATACGGTAATTCGCCAACCAGCGGCGCGGGCAGCTTCTGGCTTAACACCTCGATAATTTCGGCGTAATGCGCAAGCCCCGGATTTATCCGGTTCGCCACCCAGCCCACCAGCGGCAGGCCGTCGCTCGCTATCGCCTGCGCGGTCAACAGCGCATGGTTCAGACACCCTTCCTGAATGCCGACCACCATCAACACCGGCAACTGCTCCTGCACCACCCAGTCGGAAAGCGGGCGTAAATCGTTCATCAGACTGCGCCAGCCGCCTGTGCCCTCCACCACCACGTGATCCGCCTGCTCACCCAGCTGCGCGAGGCCGTTTGACAGCAGCGAATAGTTAATGGCGCAGCTATGCGCCACGCTGCTCTCTTCTTCGCTGAACGCGATGGGGTTGATGGCCTCATACGGCAGCGTCAGGGAAGAGACGCTTTGCAGCACCAGGGCATCTTTGTTGCGCAGCCCCTCCGGCGTCATTTTGCTGCCTTTCGCCACCGGCTTATAGCCCACCACGCGTTTGCCGGTGGCGGCCAGCGCCTGTAACAGGGCGCGGGAAACCACCGTTTTCCCGACGGCGGTATCTGTACCGGTAATAAAGACGCGCTTAAGCATCGCTGACTCCATCTGCCATTGTGTTAAAAAGAATGATCCAGTGGCAAAAGTCTAAAAGAAGACTTTCAGGGTCAGCTTGAGTTAGCGCAATTTTTAGTGGATCAAGGGAAAGTCGTCAGCCTTGCAGCAGGCGAATCAACAACGAACCGTTATACATCGCGTCTTTCACCAGCGCTGCGCCCGCCATCGTGCCGCGGTTTGAGAACTGGGTGCTTTCCACGCTGATGTTCCGGCTGTAGGCGGGCAGCGACTGCTGGCGAACGGCGTCAGCAATCGCCGGAAAGAGAATATCGGACGCCCGGTTAAGCGGCGAACCAATCAGAATTTTTTGTGGATTAAACAGATTGACCATAATCGCGAGAATGCGCCCGACGTTAACGCCGACGCCGAGAATAATATCGCGCGCCAGCAGATCGCCCGCCAGCGCCGCGTCGCACAGCGACTCCACGCTCAGCGGCTGTCCGTGCAGCATCGAGCCCATCGACTGATTCATCCGCTGCTGGGCCAGCTCCAGCACGCTGTCGATGCTGGCGATAGTTTCAAGGCAGCCGTGGTTGCCGCAGTAGCAGCGCTTGCCATAAGGATCGACCTGCGTGTGGCCAATCTCCACCAGGCTGCTGCTGCCCGCGTGCAGCAGGCGGCCGTCGGTAATGACGCCCGCGCCGACGTTATGATCGATAACCACCTGAATCACGTCGCGCGCGCCGCGTGACGCGCCGAACAGCCCTTCGGCCATCGTCCAGGCGCTGATGTCATGCTGAACAAACACCGGTACGCCGGTGTGCGCCTCCAGCGCCGCGCCAAGCGGCATATCGACGACATCATAAAACGGCATCTGGCGCACCAGCCCGTGTTCGGTATCAATAACGCCAGGGAGCGTAATGGCGATGGCGGTGAGGCGCTCCAGCTGACGCTGATGGCGGATAAAAAAGCGATCGATATGGTCGATAATGCGATCGAGCAGCGGGCGGGCCTCCTGCAACGGCAGATCGAGCTGCTCTTCCACCACTAGTTTGCTGCTGAGATCGCGCAGCGCGAGGTTGATTTCACCGCGGTTGATGCGCACCGAAAGGTAGTGCCAGGCGTCGGTTTCCACCGCGAGCCCTACGGCGGGGCGACCACGGCTGCCTGGCTCCTGGATTTCCGTCTCCTGAACCAGATGCGCCTCCAGCATTTCGCGCACGATTTTGGTAATGCTGGCGGGGGCGAGTTGCGCCAGTCTGGAAAGATCGATACGTGATACCGGGCCAAGCTGATCAATCAGGCGATAGACAGCGCCCGCATTGGTCTGTTTTATCTGATCGATATGGCCCGGTTGACTGTCAGCAACCACGTCCTGCTCCCTTATTTTCGCGCTTCGAAATAAACATTCGGCTATGGTGAATCACTTCGCCAGGGCGCGTCAAATTTTTACTTAGCCTTGTGATTTACCGCACATTTTTATGCAGATCGGCGGCCGTTTCCGGCCATTGCGCGGCCCCGTTAAGCAGAGAAATAAAACGTTGTGCCGCGGCGCTTTGCTCCTGATGCCGCGCCCAGACCAGCCACATTTCTGAAATTGCATCCGGCTCGCGCAGTTTTACCCAGCGCATTTCCTCTAACCGCACGCGCTGAAACGACGCCGGAAGAATCGACACGCCAAGCCCCGCCGCCACCAGGCCGATGATTGTCATCGCCTCGCCCACCTCCTGCGTGATGCGCGGCTGCACGCCGTAGCGATGCAACAGCCCGAGAATATCGTCATACAGCCCGGTGCCGACGTGCGGGTCAAAAAAGACGAACGGCTCGCCCGCCAGCTCACTTATCGACACCGCCTCGCGCGCGGCGAGCGGATGATCGCAGGGGATGAGCGCCAGCAGCGGCTCGCGCAGCACCAGTTGCCAGGCGAGCGTCTCCGGCAGCGGGGTGTTACGCATCAGCCCGACATCGAGCCGCCCTTCGGTCAGCGGCGCTATCTGCGAGCGGGTGTTTATCTCAAGCGTCTGTAAATGCACATCCGGGTAGCGACGGCGAAACACGGAAAGCGTGTCGGAAATGGCGCGGATAAACGGCGCCGATGACGTAAAACCGATGCGCAGCTCGCCGGTCTCGCCGTTATGCAGGCGCGCGGCGCGCACCGCCGCGGCTTCCACCTCGCTTAAAATCTGGCGGCTGTCGGCGAGAAACTGCCTGCCTGCCGCCGTGAGCGTGACGCTGCGGTTGGTGCGGGCCAGCAGCCGTGCGCCGGTCTGGGCTTCCAGCGCCTGGATCTGCTGGCTTAACGGCGGCTGGGAGATATTCAGGCGGGCGGCGGCGCGGCCAAAATGCAGCTCTTCCGCCACCGCCACAAAATAGCGAAGATGACGCAGTTCGATATTCATATTTATTATGTATTATTTGAGATTATTAATATATTAGACAGATGATTAGCAGCTTTCTACTCTTCGTGTGTGCCTCACCCGCAGCCAGCAATCGCGGGGATATTACGTAAGGATATGCTGTGAGTCGTACCACTACCGTCAGCGCCCCGTCGGCGCAGGCTGCTGACGATACCGTAACTGCCGCGCCGGCAACGTATATCAAACGCGGCACGCCCGCCTTTATGCGCGTCACGCTCGCGCTCTTCTCCGCGGGTCTCGCCACCTTCGCCCTGCTCTACTGCGTACAGCCCATTCTGCCGGTGCTGTCGCAGGAATTTGGCGTCACGCCCGCCGCCAGCAGTATTTCGCTCTCGGTCGCCACGGGGATGCTGGCCGTGGGGCTGCTGTTCACCGGGCCGCTGTCCGACGCTATCGGACGCAAAAACGTGATGGTCACGGCTCTGCTGCTGGCCTCCATCTGCACCCTGCTCGCCACCATGATGCACAGCTGGCACGGCATTCTGCTGATGCGCGCGCTGATTGGGCTGTCGCTGAGCGGCGTGGCGGCCGTCGGCATGACCTATCTGTCCGAGGAGATCCACCCCAGCATGGTGGCGTTCTCGATGGGGCTTTACATCAGCGGCAACTCAATTGGCGGGATGAGCGGCCGTCTGCTCACCGGGGTTATCACCGATTTCTTCAGCTGGCGCGTGGCGATGGCGTTTATCGGCTGCTTTGCGCTCGCGGCAGCGCTGATGTTCTGGAAAATTCTTCCGGCCTCACGCCATTTTCGCGCCTCGTCGCTGCGCCCGCGCACGCTGCTGATTAACTTTCGCCTGCACTGGCGCGACGACGGCCTGCCGCTGCTCTTCGCCGAAGGCTTTCTGCTGATGGGCGCGTTTGTGACGCTGTTTAACTACATCGGCTACCGGCTGATGCTCTCGCCCTGGCACTTAAGCCAGGCGGCGGTGGGCCTGCTGTCGGTCGCGTATCTCACCGGCACCTGGAGCTCGCCGAAAGCGGGCGCGATGACCGCGCGCTTCGGCCGCGGCCCGGTGATGCTCGGCTTTACCGGCGTGATGCTGTGCGGCCTGCTGCTTACGCTGTTCTCGTCGCTGTGGCTGATTTTCGCGGGTATGCTGCTCTTCTCCGCCGGGTTCTTTGCGGCGCACTCCGTTGCGAGCAGCTGGATAGGCCCGCGGGCGCGGCGCGCCAAAGGCCAGGCCTCTTCGCTCTATCTGTTCAGCTATTACTTAGGCTCAAGCTTCGCGGGCACGCTCGGCGGGCTGTTCTGGCACCGCTACGGCTGGAACGGCGTCGGCGGATTTATCGCGCTGCTGCTGGCGCTGGCGCTGCTGGTGGGCGGTGGGCTGCACCGCCGCGTCCGCTAATCGCCCGTCAGGCCTCGTGTTTCGTCAGGGTTAATGCTACCTTTTCAGCTTGCCGACAACGTCACGAGGCCTTATGGAAAACAAAAACTATCAACAGCTTAGCCGCACGTTCCTGCGGCTTTCCCGCTTCTCTCATCTCTCCGCTATCGCCAGCTGGGATATGTTCGCCATGATGCCGCCGGGCGGCAGCCGTGCGCGCGGCGAAGCCCTGGCGGAGCTGAGCGTGCTGCAGCATCAGATCCTGACCGACAAAAAAATGGCCGAATGGCTGCGCGGCGCGGAACAGGAAGACTTAAACGATCTCGAACAGGCGAACCTGCGCGAAATGCAGCGCCACTACCAGCAGGCGGCGCTGCTGCCGGAAGCGCTGGTCGAGGCCAAATCGCTCGCGGGCAGCCGCTGCGAACACGCCTGGCGCAGCCAGCGTCCGGCCAACGACTGGGACGGCTTTTCGGAAAACCTCAAAGAGGTAGTCAAGCTGAGCCGTGAAGAGGCCGCTATTCGCGCCGAAGCCAAAGGCTGTTCGCGCTATGACGCCCTGCTCGATATTTTCGAGCCGGACATGACCAGCGCGCGTCTCGATACGCTGTTTGGCGATCTGCGCAGCTGGCTGCCGGATCTCCTCGCCCGCGCGGTGGAAAAGCAGGAACGCACCGTTCTCACCACACCGCAGGGGCCGTTCCCGGTGGCGCAACAGCGCGATCTGGGCCTTGAGGCGATGCGCCTGCTCGGCTTTGATTTCGACGGCGGCAGGCTGGATGTCAGCGCGCACCCGTTCTGCGGCGGCGTGCCGGAAGATGTGCGCATCACCACCCGCTATGACGAAAATGAACTCTTCAGCGCGCTGTTTGGCGTGATCCACGAAACCGGCCATGCCCGTTATGAGCAAAACCTGCCGCGCGAATGGCCGGGCCAGCCGGTGTCGCTTGCACGCTCTACCGCGATTCATGAATCCCAGAGCCTGTTCTTCGAAATGCAGCTCGGGCGCAGCCGTCCGTTCCTGAAGCTGCTGCTGCCGCAGGTCGTCTCGCGTTTCGGCAAGCAACCGGCGTTTGAGGAGGAGAACTATCTGGCCTGGAACCAGCGCGTCAAGCCAGGCTTTATCCGCGTCGATGCCGATGAAGTGAGCTACCCGGCTCACGTGGTGCTGCGCTACGAGATTGAGCGCGCACTGATCGACGGCGATATTGAAGTGGATGACATTCCGGCCCTGTGGGATGAGAAAATGCAGCAGTGGCTGGGGATCTCCACCACCGGCAACTACCGCGACGGCTGTATGCAGGATATTCACTGGACGGATGGCGGCTTTGGTTACTTCCCGTCGTACACGCTTGGCGCGATGTATGCCGCTCAGCTTTTCCACGCTGCACGCCAGGCGCTGCCGAACCTGGATGCCTCGATTGCCGCAGGCGATCTGCGCGCGCTGTTTGACTGGCTGCGTCAGTCGGTGTGGCAGCACGGCAGCCGCTTTACCACTTCGCAGCTGATGATTAACGCCACCGGCGACGATCTCAACCCGCGCTATTTCCGCGATCACCTGACAGCCCGCTACCTGTAGCGCCGTCGTATACGCCGGGCCGCGCGCCCGGTGTGTACATTCCGTTACACGCCGATACTAATCACCTACGGACGCCCGCCCCGCCGCGCCGTTATAGTCTCTTCACGCCCCGCCGTTTTTTTTCGCCGCTTTTGTCAGGCCTGCGCGCTCAGGCACGCGCGTCGCCGTTTGCGCCGGACGCGCGGGCTGCGTTTCCGGAGGCCCGACATGATCCGCCGCTATCAGTTTGAGATAATCCTGACGCTGCTGCTGTTATGCGGCGCGCTGTCGATCTTTTTTTACTGGTAAACGTCGCTAGCACGCTGATTTTATTCTCACTTTGCTCGCGTCACGTCTATAGTTACCTCACAGGGTTACTTTAATAATCATAATTGCCCCACCAGAGAGTGATATGCGCAAAACCGTTTTCTTGTTACTGGGATCGCTACTATTACCCGCTTTTATTACCCATGCCGACGAGGGCGATGACGCGTCTGAGACCGCAAGCGACGTTCAGACCCTCTTTTTTGGTCATGATGACCGCACGCCCGTACCGGACCCGGCCGCGTCCCCGTGGGATGCCATCGGCCAGCTTGAAACCGAAAGCGGTAACCTGTGTACCGCCACGCTTATCTCCCCGCACCTGGCGCTGACCGCCGGGCACTGTTTGCTCTCTCCGCCGGACGGCACCCCAGACCGTGCGGTGGCGCTGCGTTTTGTGTCGCATAAAGGGGCGTGGCGCTACGAAATTCACAGCATTGAAGGGCGCGTATCGCCGTCGCTCGGGCATAAACTGAAAGCCGACGGCGAAGGCTGGATTGTGCCCTCGTCCGCCGCGCCGGAAGATTTCGGGCTGATTATTCTGCGTAACCCACCTTCAGGCCTTACACCGCTACCGCTGTTCGAAGGCGATCGCGCGGCCCTGAACCGCGCGCTGAAAGCGACAGGGCGGCGCGTGACGCAGTCCGGCTACCCGGAAGATCATCTCGACGCGCTCTACAGCCATCAGGATTGCCTGATTACCGGCTGGGCGCAGCGTAACGTGCTGGCGCACCAGTGCGACACGCTGCCGGGCGACAGCGGCTCGCCGCTGATGCTGCGCACCGACACCGGCTGGCAACTGATTGGCGTGCAGAGCTCAGCGCCCGCCGCCAAAGACCGCTGGCGCGCCGATAACCGTGCGATTTCAGTGACCGGTTTTCGCGAGCGCCTGGAAGCGCTGGCGAGCGAATAAAAAAGGGGCGCTTAGCGCCCCTCTCTCTTTGCTTTACGGCTCACGCCAGCTTGATAATCACCATGCCCACCAGCAGCAGCCCAAGCCCGGCCCAGCCTTTGCGGTTAAGCCGCTGGCCGAACATAATCCAGCCTGCCGCCACCGTCGCGGCGATCCCAAAACCGCCCCACAGCGCGTACGCCACCGCCAGATCGATGCCTTCCACCGCCTGCCCCAGCGCGCTGAAGGCGGCGAGAACGGCGGCAAGCGACGCCACGCCATAGACCGGGCGGCGAAAGCCGTCGGAGAATTTCAGCCAGATATTGGCGATAATTTCGAGGCCTATCGCCAGCAGCAGCCAGAGAATATGCTGTAACTCAACCTGCGACATGACGCACCTCCGCCTTGCGGCTCACGGTACGGGTGCCGGTTTTGATCAGTAAAATCCCGGCAATTAATACCAGCAGGCCCAGCGCTTTTTGCACCGTCAGGGTTTCGTTAAACAGCAACACGCTAAAGAGCGTAATTAAGACGATCCCGACACCTTCCCACAGGGCGTAAGCCACACCCAGCGCAATACGCTTAACAGAAAAAGACAGTAAAATATAAGAAAGGGAAATCATCACCAGCATTAAAATAAATCCGGCGTGGCCACCGCCAACGCTTGCCCATTTTAATGCCAGCGTCCCGGTAATTTCCGACACAATCGCTAATGCTAATAAAATCCAGTAAATCATAATCTCTCTCCTGCCTGAAAAAATACACAGGCATATCAGATGGCGCGTAAATACGCGTCATTAAAAACGATTAAAACAGTAACAGGCGTACAGTGACGGCCTGAAAAAATTCAGAAGAGAGACGGACTAAAGCGCCGTGCGCCAGTGCTGTTCACCGCAAAGAAAGGTGGCAGGGAAAGGAGTGGAAGAAACGTAAAACAGGGAGATAAAACAATTGAACAGGTTGTCCATAATCTTTCAATTTATCCGCGGTCTTGCTTCTCGTCGTTGCGGATCAAAATTGGCCTCGGTAGTCAAACACGCCCGAATTAAACCATGCCGCCAGACTTTTCTCAACCCGTTTACACTACTTTACGGCAGTTTTTTATTTTTTATCGGGGCAAAAACAGTGGCTTATTTTAACGCCCCGATTAATTAATCATGCCAGGCGAGTAAATAATCATTAGCAGGCTCTCTTTTTTCACGATATGCTATTTCCTTACATTAATTTAACAAGGAAGTATCAGAATGACTGTAGACGAACTGCAACAGAAATACCCTGGCGCGCGGGCCTGGGGCTTTGGCGACTCACCGCACATGGCGGACGAGCTGGGCGCGCTGGTGGCGCATGGCACCAAACGCGCCAGCTGCAGCGATTATCACGCCTGGCGGCAAGACGCCGACCCGACCCTGCCGGGGGATTACCACATTATCCTCAACGGCGCGGGCGAGCCGCTGTGCGTTATTCGCACCCACACGCTGCGGCTGGTGAAATTCTGCGACGTTACTGAACAACTCGCCGCACTGGAAGGCGAAGGCGATTTAAGCCTCGCTTACTGGCGCAATGAGCACGAGGCGTTTTTCACCCGTGCCGGCTGTTTCTCACCCGACATGCCGCTGATGTTTGAAGAATTTGATCTGGTGGAGCGGTGCTGAGGGGTTATTAGAACCATCAGAAACACCTTACCTGGCGGACTTTTATTGTCGCCGCGCAGCGTTTTATGGCCACGTTTAGCCGGCAGCGCGGCGAAGGCGTAATTGTTAGCCCCTCACCACAAACTCGCGCGCGGTAATTCACTAAAACGGGTGGTGTAACCTGGCGAAAGGAATTCGCGCTTCATCGCCCAGGGCTTGACGATCCCCTGACCTGCGAACCAGAGCTTCCCCCTGCCTGAGCGATTATATTCATCCAGCAGATGCATCAGCGGCGCGCTGTTGGCCTGCGGCGGGTGTTCATCGAAGAGATTAAGCTGCGCCACGCCCTGGCTGAAAAAATCCCCCAGCATGACGCCCGCTTTGATGTAGCGATAGCCTTCGCGCCAGATGGCGTCCAGCGCGTTTACCGCCAGCCGCACGATTTCGCGGGTGTCGTTGGTGGGCGTCAGCGCCTGGCAGAGCGCCTGATTACTGTAGCGGTCGTCGGGTTCGTCATGCGGGCTGGTGCGGATAAACACCGCCACCTGGCGGCAGAACTGATGCTCCTGACGCAGCTTCTCCGCGGCGCGTTCCGCCCAGGCGCAGACCGCCTGACGCATATCCTGGTAAGCCGTGACGCGGTAGCCAAACGAACGGCTGCACACGATCTGCTGCTTCGGCGCAACAAACTCATCCATCGCCAGACACGGCTCGCCGCGCAGCTCGCGCACGGTGCGCTCCAGCACCACGTTGAAATTCTTGCGGATCACCCACGCCGGGCTGTTGGCCAGATCAAACGCGGTCTCAATGCCCATCGCCGCCAGCTTTTTGCTGAGTCTGCGCCCGACGCCCCACACTTCATCCACGTTAAAATGCGCCAGCGCCCTGCGCAGCCGGGCGGGATCGGAGAGATCGACCACCCCACCCGACTTCGGCCATTTTTTGGTGGCGAGATTAGCAAGCTTGGCGAGCGTTTTGGTGGGCGCGATACCCACGCCGACCGGCAGATGGGTTTCGCGCCAGAGGCGGTCGCGGATCTCATGAGCAAACGTGGTCAGCGACATGACGTTACTGACGCCGCGCAGATCGACAAACGCCTCGTCGATCGAGTAGATCTCCACCTGCGGCGCCATCTCTTCGAGAATATCCATCACGCGTTTGCTCATGTCGGCATAAAACGCGTAATTGGAGCTGAAGACCGCCACGCGGTGACGCTCAAAGAGCGCGCGCTGTTTGAAATAGGGTTCCGCCATGGTGATGCCAAGCGCCTTCGCCTGGCGGCTGCGGGCAATGACGCAGCCGTCGTTGTTGCTCAGCACCACGACCGGTTTATCCCGCAGATCCGGGCGAAACACCATCTCGCAGGAGGCGTAAAAGCTGTTCACATCCACCAGCGCGTACATCTCAGCGCCTCTTCTTCAGCACCCAGGTGACCACGCCGAAGATCACCACCTCGGCGTCGCCGCCAAGCGGGATCGGCGCGAAATCCGGGTTCATCGGCACCAGTTGCGCCACCGGGTGCAGCCGCAGGGTTTTGACGGTGAACTCCCCTTCCAGCGCGGCCACGACGATATCGCCTTCCTGGGGCTTCAGGGCGCTGTCCACCACCAGCAGATCGCCATCCTCGATCCCGGCGCCGTTCATCGACTCCCCGGCCGCCCGCAAAAAATAGGTGGCGTTCGGGTGCACAATGCAGTGCGCGTCAAGGCTTACACGCTTTTCGACGTAATCCTGAGCGGGCGACGGAAATCCGCAGGCCACTGTCTCAAGGAACAGCGGCAACCCCTCGGCATCAGGCTGTGGCAAGAGTCGCATCATTAACATGGCGTACTCCATCCATTCATTATGTTGTTATTTACTGTGTTTATATACAGTAGTTTGATTTGTACTATTCTGACAACCCTATTTTTAAGCGAAGCGGCGCAATCGCCTGGAGAACGGCCAGTTTGTGCGGGTTTGTTGAGCGGTATGGCATGCAGACAAAAAAAGCCAGAGCGTGGGCTCTGGCTTTTCAGGGAAGGAGTGTCAGGCGTTTTTGCGTTTTGGCAGGGTCTTCAGCAGATCTTCCGGGCTGATGGAGGCGACCACGCTGCCCGGCTGCGGCATTTTCAGGATATGGTTTTTGATCTTGCCGACCACGTGCATTTCGCAGGGTTTGCAGTCAAAGCGCAGCGTTAACACTTCGTCGCCATGCACCAGCTGCATCGGCGTCGCCTTCCAGCTCTTGATGTTGCCCTTCGCCTGTTTCGGGCAGAGGTTAAAGGCAAAGCGCAGGCAGTGCTTGGTGATCATCACCGGCACGTCGCCTTTTTCCTCGTGCGCCTCATACGCGGCGTCGATAAGCTGCACGCCATAACGCTGGTAAAATTCACGCGCCTTATGGTTGTAGACGTTCGCGAGGAAGCTCAGGTGCGTTTCCGGGTAGACCGGCGGCGGCACGGAGACCGGCTTACGCGCGCCGCGCTGATAGTTCGCCAGGCGCGCGGCGTCCAGCGCCTCGATAGCTTCACGGCGAAACGCGTTGAGCTGGCTGTTAGGCACAAACAGCGCGCCCGGCAGCGTCACCTGCACGTCGCGGGCGAAATAGATGGTCTGCCCCAGTTTCGCCAGGCCCTCTTTCAGGCTGGTCAGCGCTTTTTCCGGGTTGTTAGCTTCATCGAACTGCCCGTCGAGCGTATGCGTCACGCTGACGCCGTCTTCGCTGGTGATGGTCAGGATCAGCTGTTCCTGCCAGCCGCCAAGCTCGATATCCACCCCGATGCGGCGCTCGCTGGAGGTTTTCAGCAGCGCCTGCTGCCAGTTGTGATCGAGGTTGCGGTTAAGCTTGTGGTGCGGGCGCAGCGTTTTCAGCGCCGCTGGCATCTCGTTCGGGAAAACGCGGTAGCGGTTTTCGCCGGTTTTTTCCGCCACGTTAACGCGAAAGCCAACCACTTCACGCTTAATCATAACGTTCAGCCCGTCGCCGTTGGCGAGCGGCTCGGTGGCCTCAACGTCCAGATGCTCTTTGCCGACGCTCAGCACTTCACCGACCGGCAGGCCGACGAACGTCGGGGTGTCGAACGCGCCAATATCGATTTTACGGGCGTTAACGAAGTAGTCGGTGCTGCCGCGGTGGAAGGTTTTCTCGGTCGACGGCACGAAGTAGTGCGCCGTGTTACCGGCGGAGGAACGTGCGAGATCGCCGCGATCTTCAATAATCGCGTCGAGCATCTGGCGGTAGTGCGCCGTGATGTTTTTCACGTAGCTCATGTCTTTGTAGCGCCCTTCAATCTTGAAGGAGCGCACGCCTGCGTCAATCAGCGCCGCCAGGTTGGCGGTCTGATCGTTATCTTTCATCGACAGCAGGTGTTTCTCATACGCCACCACGCGGCCCTGATCGTCTTTCAGGGTATACGGCAGACGGCAGGCCTGCGAGCAGTCACCGCGGTTGGCGCTGCGCCCGGTCTGGGCGTGGGAGATATAGCACTGGCCCGAATAAGCCACGCACAGCGCGCCATGAATAAAGAATTCGATGGTGGCGTCAGTGTTCTCATGAATGGCGCGGATCTGGTTGAGGTTCAGCTCGCGCGCCAGCACGATTTGCGAGAAACCGGCGTCGGAGAGAAACTTCGCCTTTTCGACGCTGCGGATATCGCACTGGGTGCTGGCATGCAACTCGATGGGCGGAATATCCAGCTCCATGATGCCCATATCCTGCACGATCAGGGCGTCAACGCCCGCGTCATAGAACTGGCCGATAAGCTTGCGGGCCGGCTCGAGCTCGTCGTCATGCAAAATGGTGTTCAGCGTGACAAACACCTTCGCGCCGAAGCGATGGGCGAACGGCACCAGGTCTGCGATGTCCTGGAGACTGTTGCTGGCGTTGTGGCGGGCACCGAAACCGGGGCCGCCGATATAGACTGCATCTGCGCCGTGCAGAATGGCTTCGCGGGCGATAGCGGTATCGCGGGCGGGGCTGAGCAGTTCAAGGTGATGCGGTTGCAGGCGCATAATTCGTCGTTATCCGTTATTTGAAAGGCGGCTATTGTAGTCACATTCGGGGCGTTCGGAAACTGTTTCACGGTACCGCTGCGGGTTTGCCGTTCTGCGGGAAAGTATTGCAAAAAGGTTTATTTCACGCGGCGCGGCGCAAGGGATACGCTGAGGCGGTATTCCTGACTTATCACCTCAGTTTCATCGTGTCGTTGTAGATTGTCGTTGGCCGCAAGCTTGCTTGCGGTTTTTTTTATGGCGCCGGGTAGTGAATAAGCGAATGAAAGCGCACCGGCAGCGACGTCGCGTTGCGGTAGGCGTGCGGTCGGTCGCCAGCAAACTTCAGCCCTTCGCCAGGGCCGAGCCGCCGCCAGACGCCGTCCGTCTGAAGCTCCAGCTCACCCTCAATCACCACCACATGCTCCGTTACGCCGCGCTCATGCGGCGTGGAGTCGCTCTGCGCGCCTGGCGCGAGCGTAACGGCGAGCATATCGAAGCGCAGCTGTTCATCCCACGGAAACACCGGCTCTACCAGCATCGTCTGCTGGGCGTCAAACACGGTACGCGCCCCCGGCGCAGGCGGTGTGATAAACGCCGAAAACGGCACGTTAAAGCCGGTGGCGATTTTCCACAGCGTGGCAACCGTCGGGCTCGATTCGTTGCGCTCTATCTGGCCGAGCATCGCTTTCGACACGCCGGTTTCCTGCGCCGCCTGGGTCAGGCTCCAGTTTTTCTGCTGGCGCAGCGCTTTCAGCGTCTGCGCGAGATGGGCGGTAATGTCCATACGTTCTCCTTTGAGGGTGCCAGTATAGCGCCTTGTGCGTTATAGCGCACGATGATAGAGTCGCTGGACGTTATAACGCACAGCGGAGTATGTATGCGCTTTTCGCTTCCCCCGGCACCTGCCGTTATCGCAGGGTTTGTGGCGGTGCTGGTCGGCTACGCCAGCTCTGCCGCTATTATCTGGCAGGCCGCGGCGGCGGCAGGTGCCACGCCTGCCCAAACGGCGGGCTGGATGACGATGCTCGGCATCGGCATGGGCGTCAGCACGCTCGCGCTAAGCCTGTGGTATCGCGCGCCGGTGCTGACCGCCTGGTCAACGCCCGGCGCGGCGCTGCTGGCGACGGGCCTTGCGGGCAGCAATCTGCATGAAGCGGCCGGGATTTTTATTTTCGCCTCGGCGCTGATTGTGATTTGCGGCGCGACGGGCCTGTTCGCCCGCCTGATGAAAATCATTCCGCCGGGCCTTGCCGCTGCGATGCTGGCGGGCATTCTGCTGCGCTTCGGGCTACAGGCGTTCGGCACGCTGGAAGGGCATTTTATACTGTGCGCCGCCATGACGGGGGCGTGGCTGCTCTGTAAAGTCTTCGCGCCGCGCTACGCCGTGGTGGCCGCGCTGCTGGCAGGCGTCGCGGTCTGTCTGTTACAGGGCGAAGTGAACACGGCAGCGCTGCATTTTCGCCTCGCACCGCCGGAGTTTGTCTCGCCCGCGTTCAGCCTCTCCTCGCTGCTCGGCGTCGGCCTGCCCTTCTTTCTGGTGACAATGGCCTCGCAGAACGCGCCAGGCGTCGCCACATTGCAGGCTTCCGGCTACCGGGTGCCGGTTTCGCCGTTGATGGTCACAACCGGCCTGCTGGCGCTTATTCTTGCTCCCTTTGGCGTTTTTTCCATTTGCATTGCCGCTATTACCGCCGCCATCTGCCAGAGCCCGGAGGCGCACCCGGACCGCGACAGGCGCTGGATAGCGGCGGCGATGGCGGGCGTGTTTTATCTGCTGGCGGGCGTATGCGGTGGCTCCGTCGGCGCGCTGATGACTGCCCTGCCGCTGCCGTGGCTGCAAACGCTCGCCGGGCTGGCGCTGCTCGGCACCATTGGCGGCAGCCTGCATCAGGCGCTGGCGAATGAACGCACCCGCGACGCGGCGCTGATTACCTTTCTGGTGACGGCATCCGGCGTGACGCTGCTCGGCGTCGGGTCGGCCTTCTGGGGGTTAATGGCTGGCGGGATAAGCTACGCGCTGCTGGCGCGACGGGCGGGATAAAAAAGAGGGAGCCAGGCTCCCTCTGTACGGTTTATTTCGGCGCGGGATCGAACATGCGCGCGTCGGTCGCCATATCGTCGATCACCTGTTTGAGGTTGTCGACCGTGAGCGGCGTCTTTTCGTTGTTGAGATCTTTCCCCTCACCTTTACGCACCACTTTCACCACGGTTTTCTGCGTCGCCGCGTCAATCAGCTCACCTTCAAAAAACAGGCTGGTGTCCATCGTACGATGGCCTGTCGCGACTTCCGTTCCGGCCACCACCAGCGCAATCGGCAGCACTTCATAGAATTGCAGCCCTTCTTTGCTGCTGTCGACGGCAGTGATCGCGCCGCGGAAAATCACGCTGCGCGGGCCGGGCGTCGTCACCAGCGGCTTGCGGCTCGCGGCGGCGGTTTTCAGTTTATCGTTGGTGTAATTCAGCAGGCCATCAAGCACCTTCTGAGAGATCTGCGCAGTCGGTTTCGGCGTCGGATAATAGACCACCGGGTTGTAAACAATAGAGTCATAATTATAGGCACGATGGTTAACTGATTGAATTTGAATAAAGATAAAAAAAGAAAATAAAACCAATACCGACATCAATACCGTTACCAGGAGAAACTGCCCCGCTTCGCTGTCATTTCAGACATTGATCGCGGACGTATTGCTGAAGTCCATTGAGCTGGCTGGTGACGGTCTCTATTCGCTCCCTGAGGGTGAAATAATCCCGTTGAGCGGCGTCAGTAAGTCTGGGGCCGGTGCCATCATCCATGCCGGTGGTGCTGGCAGTTGCGTTCTTTCCGCAGGTTGCGTTGAGGCGCAGCCGCTGACGGCCAGCAGCAACATCACGTTCAAGCTGATCAATCTTACCCTGAGCATCTGCCAGTTCTCCAGAATATTTCTCATCGAGTGCCGCGACGTCGCGCTGGCGACGCTGCATGTCCGCTATATCATCTTTAGCCAGTTTTAATTCACGATTAACTTCGGTTAAAGATGCCTCAGTTTTTGTGAGCGCCGTCCGGTAATAAAATGCCGTCGCGAGCAGTGCTATAAACAGCAACGGTTTCCACCATGCCCGGATAAATGTCATCATCACAGCACCCTGCGGGCCGCTTCGAACCGTGCACGCCGGTCGTCGATACCGTTCTGCCCGCCGTTGATGATCTGTGTGACGCGCAGCAAATCGCCCGGATATTTCAGGCAGCCTTTGCTGGTATAGAACCATGCTGCAGATCGCGCTGCGGTGGCGTCTTTGGAAAGCAGTTCCGGCGAGCTCACAAGGTCAAGTTTCAGCGCGGCGCCGCAATCGCGGTAATTCTCGAGCCCGGTGATCTGGATGAGCCCGCGTCCGCGATATTTCCAGCCATCACCCGGGGCGTTATTACCGAGGCGCTTGCTGTAAACCAGATTGGCGATCGCGCGCTGGCGTTCAAGGGGCAGCACCTTTTCATACGTGCGGCGGCCCAGCGTGTTGGCCTGATCCTGAGTTAACCGGCCAGCCCGGACAAAATCATTAAGCGCTGCGATGCTGTAGTTGAAGCTCTCTTCCAGCCTGGTAAAGCCGGTGCTTTCATGGCCGACCTGCGCGATGAACATTGCCTGGTCGACCGGCGCAGTGATGCCGTAATCACGCATCGCCGCATCAATGTGCGGGAACCAGCGCGCGGCCAGCTCCGGGGAAATGCCAGCAGCTTTCTGGAACGTTTTAATGTCCATGTTGGGACCTCGATATTTTGAAAATCTGAACGACGTTGCCTTTCGTCTTTATCAGCGCAGCGAGAAATACCGCTTTGATAATTACGTCGGACCAGTCAGGGAGGATGTAATAGCCGTAGAAGGTCCGCACGGGGACGCTGGCGGCCACAACAATCACGACATAGGCAAGCCAGCCGCCCCACCAGCGGTGGCGGGCACCTTCCCGGCGAAAAAGCAGGACACGGATGGCGATACCCGCGCAGATTATGGCGTTAAGCAGGAGCAGTACTTCAGGGCTGGTCATCGTCTTTTCTCCCCGGGATCAGGTCGCGTGGATTTTCAGAACGGTGATAGAGCCAGATGCCAATGCGTACAGCCACAATGGACGAGACGAAAGCGCCAGCGGCGAACACTATCCCTTTTTCAAACGAGTCCTGCGTAATCGTCGGGATAAGGCTCGCCAGGCCAATGAGGATGGCCGCTGTTGCTTTGTAAAAGAGAAGGCCACAGAGAAAGCTGAGAACAGCCAGCAGTACCCGCCTTTTTATGGGGTACTCAACCGCCGATGTAACAAATATTACCGCGCCTGCCAGCGCGCCCAACGCCACCTCCGGAGGCACTCCGGCCAACACAGAAGCCAGCGCGCCAATGCTAAGAGACTGATTTAGCGTGTCTGCTGTCATCGTGGTTGACATTGGAACCACCGTTTAATGTGCATAAGAACCCCCTTAGTAGACAGGTTCATAATACACAATAAACCGTAAACGGATAATATTACCTAAGACGAGTCCGAACGAAGTTACCTTATGGGTAATTTCCACGACAAGTATTGAAACTTCAGTGAGGTTTTATGTTTTATTTAGTGTTTTATCATTAAAAGCTCGAACTTTAAATAGTCCCCATGCATTCCTTATGATTTTATTTGCAGGCATCTCAATAACCTTAAATGATATTATTGATACGGCAATGGAAAGTGCCAGACAACTTGCAGCATAAATTAGCACTGAGGCATAGTCGTTCTTATCTGGATTCATTACCTCTATTAACTTTGAGACAATCATCCAGTGGAACATGTAGAATGAGAATGACGCTTCACCAAGGAGTATTAAATATCTGTTAGCAAGAATGCGAGAGATGATCCCGCCATTAAACGCAAACGCGATAACGACAGAAGCCATGCAAGGGATATACAAAAGGTCATACTTAACATTCATATTAGCCACGTGGTTTGTTGCTACATAAATTGTTAATGCCAGAAACAGAAGAGACCCAATTTCCATTGCGCTACAAACCACGATTTTTGGAGTTACTGGCTTTGCAAGAAATGCTCTGCATATGATAATTCCAAGCATGAAGTCGCTAATTCGGAAAATTGGATTTATATAGAACAGCCAGTGGAGAGAAACTCCTGAGGGTGGATACACCAGAAAATAAATGTTGATTGCCTGAACAGCAGAAAATGCGAAGAACAGGTGTTTTGTTCTGCATTTAACAAGCAGACAAAAGCAAAGATAGAAGAACATCTCGCATGAAATGCTCCATGACACTGGATTAAACGAAAAATAATAGCCTGCATCAGGTATAAAAGATTGAAGAAGGAGCGTATTATAGAGTAAGGCTTCTTTGTTTGTAGCTTCCCAATTTTTTGTGTAACCGAATAAAAGAAGAACACATAACAGCGATACAATATGGACAGGAAATAGCCTGGCCAGGCGATAAACAATAAAATCTTTATTGCTAAACCGCCCTTCTGCCAGATGCCTGCTGAAGCTGTAATTTATAATAAATCCGGAAAGGATATAAAAGAACGTGACACCAACATACCCATTAAAGAAGTATCTTGATGCCTCGTTGAACTGAGGAATGGAAGATTGCGACATTATCCCCAGATGGCTCAGGAAAACCCCAAGGGCAGCAAACATTCGCAAAGATGTAAGACTATGAATTATATTGGTATTTTTTGACATAAGACTGCCAGAACGTAAAATATTTCTGGCAGGTTAGTTTTATAGCAAGGATATGTCAACGCAACATTAGTCAAAATTCCTGCACGTCTGCGCTTGCTGAAATGTTCCATATAGATTTCGGCGATCCGTTGACGCCTATCATTCTGACTTTAAGTCCACTGCCGCTTGCTTTTGGAGCAGTAAGGTTTGGGGCTGATGGATATGTGGCCCAATCTCCTCCGTTCAGTATCACGCTTGTTGGTATCAATCCTACATTATCAATAGAAATAATCGGCGTTGCTGCAACAGGGTTCTGCTGGCCGACAGGAAGGAACCCGTTAACTATAAGTGATGGCCGGAATGAAGGGTTGCCCTGGACTGTAACTCTTAGTTGCCCACCTTTAACTTCTTCAGTCGCGCACGTATTCATGACAATGCAGTACGGGTTGACAAAATCGAATGCATAGCATGTAGTTTCGCCATCCATTGGAGTGCAGTTTTCCGCCGTGCAGTTTGTCATAGTTGTGTACTGCATGCCGGACATCCTGAACCCAAGCTGATAGCCGTTAATCTGAACTAAACGCATGTCCATTGAGGTTCCGATCACTTTTATTTGACCGTCCCGGTAGTCTTCAAAAAGCACTCCAGCGTACCCTTTCCCTGCATATTGAGGGAAGCTAACCATCTCCATAACACCTGAAAAGGGCACGTATGAGAAGCAGCCAATATACGCACACTCGAAGCCGATTTGTCTCAGCACAGGAGATGCGGCCTTACCAAGAAAAAGGCCGTAATAATTTCGCAATGACGTGACGTTATCGGCAGTCAGACCTAACCTTCTGAACAAGCAATTTTCAAGACGACCATGAACACAAAATGAGTTCATAGAACTGTCCGTTAAATCCCACTGTTTAGGCACAAAGGCGCACAGGGCATCAACTTGTAAGACTACTTGGCCGTTTTTAGTTAAATCGATTTTGTCGTTTGTGGTTTTAATAAAGACTGTTGACTCAGCTTTTCCTTGTCCACGAATACCCATATTGTCATAAATAGGGACCGTTTTTGATGTGTTAATAGTGCCGGCAGGGGCTTCGAGAATGCATCTGTTTGAGCGAGCAAAGTTAGTGGCAAGAGTTATAGCCGCAGCGTTATCTGTCGTTCCGTCCGGTTTAACCCCCCAGAACTGCATATCGTATGCAGTAAAGTTAATACGGCGCCACACTAGCGTTCCTGTGGCTGGCTTGATAACTATACCGCCATCGTCGGGCCATGCCTGGACATTATCAACAGACTGAAAGAAGCCGCCGCCGAGGTGGGTTTCTGCATGGGATGAGCTCGCTGCAGATGCAACATATACAACGATATCTGCGGTCGCCGGGACGGATGAGCGCAGTTGAGCAATGTTAAGGAAGCGGCCAACCTTATCAAAACCAGCAGCTGAAGCGATCGCGTTACGGCTTGCTTCCAGATCATCAAGAGCATCTTCAACGGTTATGCCGTCATACCCAATTTTCCCCGCGCCTTCAGGCTTTGCCAGCTCAATAAGCACGTCAGCAGCAGAGCCGGACTCAGGCAGCACCATGATGGGATTGCCTGCATTATCCATCCCCACAATTTTGTTTGCTCGATCTTCTGCGGCAGGAAGTTGGGGGATTGGCTCTGGTGTGCGAAGCGCGTGGTTGAGGTTATCAGCGGCAAGGCTATCAACATATTCTTTTGTCGCAGCGTCCTGCGCCTGGGTTGGGTCTGCAAGATTTCGAATTTTATTGCCCTGGGCATCGTAGTAATTTGCGATGCTGTTAGGCTTACGCAGCGCCAGGCCGAACCAGCGACGAATCTGCTGCAAGAGCATGGTGAGCTTATCAAAAGCATCTTCATGGACCTCGGCAAAGAAGCTGCCCTGGTTGCGCAAATCAGTCTCCTGAGTAACAGGAAGCTCGCGGGTAATGGAAATCTTCCACCCATTTGCCAGCGGGCTTGTCAGGGTGACGTTTCCGCCCTGGTAACCGCCCGCGCCACTGACGGTATAGTCAGTATCCAGCGTCAACGTTTTGATGGTTTCGCTCAGGTCAACAACCTGAACCACCAGGTCGCTTTTTTTGTACACCCGAAACTGATAGGGGAATACGGTCGTCGTGCCGTTCCCGGTGTACGTGTTCTCGTTAACTTCGGTTGATACGGTCATCTGCTCCGCTCCATAGTTGCCGCGCACGCTGCGCGGGGCATATGAGCATTCTATAGCCTGTGCAGACCCATGAACTGCTGCGGGTTGACGCTGGTATCGCCGTAGAAAAGCGTCTGCGCCATTCGCTGATTCATGCCTTCCAGGAACGCGCGGTCTTCAGACAGGCGGAATTCAGCGGTGTTACCGTTCAGATCGGCAAGTGATTTGTCGATTTCGGCGTAGGTTTCGAGCATCCCCATGGTATCGGTGATCTGTACCGTGGTGGATTTACCCTTGGGCACGCCGGAGTTAATCATGCGCCAGTATCAGGTTGCGCAGCCACTGTGCTGCATACGGATCAATTTCGTTGTAATACGCGGCGGGAATCATGCTGCCTCCCGTGCCTTTCGGGCGGCTTTAAGCTTCTGTGAGCGCGCCTGAGCTGCGCGTTTAGCCCGCTCATTGTTGCACTGCACGCACTCGCCGCTGATGGTGTAGCGCTCGCTGTAATGGCCGTGGATGCATTTCCGGCCGGTGTAGAAGCGAGTAAGACCTTTATCCAGTGCTTCCGCCTGGGTGATACGCTCCATTTCGTCGCCCTCTTTGTTATTTATCTTTGGTAATTTTGCCTGAGCACACGAAAAGATCAACCGTAAACGGATAAATATTACCCTTGCGGTATGTGGCGCATAAAAAAGGCCGCCATAAGGCAGCCTCTTTGCGTCTGTGGTGTGGGCGTTAGCTGTAGAAGAACTGGACCAGGTCGTTTTTACTGGTCAGCCAACCGCGCTGCTTGCACGCCTTAAAAAGCTTTTCCATCCGTGCCTTAGTCGGCGTCTTACGGCGCCCGCAGTAATGCGCAGCGATATACCCGGCTGTCGTCCCGGCATCCAGAGCGAACGCCTCCCGGCCCGCCTGGTCCAGGCTCAGCCAGTGTTTCTTGAAATCAAATTTCTGCTCGATTGCCATAAATTTTTTTCTCACAGTATCTATTTACCTCAAGATTATTACCTTTTGGGTGTAAAAATCAAACATTATTACCTTTTTGGTGCATTTACCTTTTTGGTAATATCTCTTTTAATTTAATAAGTTAACAATCCAAAAAAGAGATAATTTAATAGAAATGAAAAGTATTCATGAGATACGGCGAGAAAATTTAAAGGAAATTCTGCGGCGTTATTTCGACGGCAAGCAGATCCGCCTGGCGGAGCGGCTGGAGATTCAGCAGAACCTGGTGTCCCGGTGGGAGAGCGGCGCGAAGAATATCGGCGATAAGGTCGCCAGGCGCATTGAAGAAGCCGCGCGCGTCGAATCGCACTGGCTGGACGTCGATCACCAGCTGGCTAATATGCTTGAAAACCAGGAAAGCGACACAGGCCCGACGAACACCAGCGAGCTGGCCGCGAGCATTCTCAAAAAGTGGATGGACGCCGACGGGCTTTCTCAGCAGAAAGTAGCGGCTGCCTCTGGCGTCAGCCAGGCAACGATTAACCGCCTGCTGCGAAACGAGAGCAGCATCTCCGTCAATAACCTCGCAGCGATTGCAGAGTCGTTCGGGCGCCAGGCATATGAGATGATCCTGCCGCCGGAAGCGCCGGGCCTTATCAGTTACGACCACAAACTGTACGCGGCGCTGCCGCAGCAAGAAAAAGACAAGATCCGCACGTTCATTGATTTCGTGATGTCTCAAAACCAGAACGATAAGCAGGCGTAAGACGCCGCGTTAGCACAACTACACACAGCCCAAATCCTCAAGAGCCGTTCAGGCCCAAAGAAGAATAGTTACCGTTTTGGTAATTTTTTCTCTCACTATCTATTGACTCTCTTTTAAAACCGGTTCAGTATTACCTTAAAGGTAAACATTGAGGCGGTAAAAACTCTCTGATTACCCATCGCCGGACGCGTTCCGGGTTACGTATAACCAAAAGTATTACCAATTTGGTAAACATTTGAGGTGCGGAAATGCAGTGGAGAATCATAAACGGTTGGCACTGCGTGACGATTTCCGGGCTGATGAGCTGGAAATTCAGAACGCTGCGCGAGGCGGTCGAGTGGGCATTCATAACCAGGGAGGCCCGCAGTGTTGAAAGAGAAATGCGCGCCTGAGGCGACGGTCGATGTGAACGGCAGGCCGTACCGGGTTTACCGCCAGGCAAATGGTTATGAATGGCGTTTCGTATCTGTCGATAAGCCGCGTGAAGGTTTCACGATGAACTTTGAGCAGATGGTGAAAGCCGGGTTTGAACGATTAACGGGGTACTCACAATGAACCTTCAACAGATTGGAAAGATGGAAAAAATCATCGAGCAAATGTCCGCCGATTACTGCATCTGCAAGCAGGTGGAAGCGCGGCAGGAAGAGCTGGACGCGGCGCTGAGCAATAGCGCGCTGAACAAAGTGATCCGCGAATCCTGGCAGGCTGCTGGCATGCGCAACGAGATCATCACTCATGTGCTTGAAGACGTTGAAGCCACGGAAATCATCGGCGCGCTGCTACGCGAGCTTTCCGGCGTCGCCGCCCGCTGGGATATGGCTGACCAGATCGACAGCGCGAGGGATGCAGCGTGAGGCCGGGCATCTACCGCGACATCTCAAACGAGGCCTACCACGCCGGTGACGGCGTTAGTAAGTCGCAGCTCGACCTGGTGGCAATCAACCCGGCGCTGCTGGCATGGCAGAGAAATGCGCCGGTCGATACCGAAAAGCTCCAGGCGCTGGATATGGGAACCGCCCTGCACTGCCTGCTGCTGGAGCCGGAAGAATTCGACAAGCGCTTCATTGTGGCGCCGCAGTTTAACCGCCGTAGCAATGCCGGAAAGGAGGAAGAGGCAGCATTCCTGAACAAGGTTGCCGGAATGGGCATGACAATCATGAGCGCCGAAGAAGGCCGGAAATTGGAGCTGATGCGCGACAGCGCTTTTGCTCACCCGGCGGCGCGCTGGCTGCTTGAACAGGAAGGCGATTGCGAGGCATCGCACTACTGGATTGACGAAGAGACAGGCGAGTTGTGCCGCATTCGTCCCGATAAGCGTCTCGCGCAGTTCCCCGTGATGGCTGACGTGAAAAAGGTCAGTGACATGTCACGATTCGCGCGACACATCGACGAGTTCCGATATCACGTGCAGGACGCGATGTATTGCGAGGGAGCAAAGCAGACGACCGGCGAGCCGCACAGCTTCTTTTTCATCGCCGTCAGCGAGTCGATCGACTGCGGCCGCTATCCGGTTCGTGTATTCGAACTGGATGCTTACGACAAAGACGAAGGTTTTCGTCTGTTCCGGCGCGACCTGACCGCTTATCACCAGTACCGCACCAGCGACGAAGTCGGCGGTATTGAAACCATTAAACGCCCGGAATGGGCACGTAAACAGGACATGTACGCATGAGCAACGATATCACTTTAACCGCGCAGCCTGGCGCCACCGTTGGCACCGCTGCGGCGATTTTCAGCCCGGAAGGACTCAACCAACTGGTGCGCTTCGCTGACCTGATGGCGCAGAGCAAGGCGACCGTGCCTGCGCATCTGGCTGGTAAACCTGCTGACTGCCTGGCAGTGACAATGCAGGCGGCGCAGTGGGGCATGAATCCGTTTGCTGTGGCGCAGAAAACACACGTCGTTAACGGCGCCCTGGGCTATGAGGCGCAGCTGGTCAACGCTGTTGTCTCGTCATCCAGCCTGCTGGCTACTCGTTTGAATTACCGCTGGGATGGCGACTGGTCGAAAGTGAGCGGTAAGACAGACAAATCCCCCAACCTCACCGTAACCGTGTGGGCAACGCTCAAGGGCGAAACCGAACCGCGCGAGCTGACTATCAGTATGGCGCAGGCTGGCGTGCGCAACTCGCCAAACTGGGAAGTCGATCCGCGCCAGCAGCTGGCCTACCTCTGCACGAAGCGCTGGGCTCGTCTGCATGCGCCCGATGTGTTGCTCGGTGTTTACACCCCTGACGAGCTGGAAGAGAGCCGCCCGCGCGTTGAGCGCGATATCACGCCGCCGGCCGTCGACGCCCGCAGCGTGAACAGCCTGATTGGCAAGACAGCGCCGCAACAGGACGCGCCAGCGGCTCAGCACCGCCCGCGCAATGAGCGCACCCCTGACGAGCTGCTGGCTGGATTCACAGAATACGCCGGTAACGCGAGTGACGTAGCCGATCTTGATTCCACCTATGCAGCTGTTGCAAAGCGCCTGGCGAGCCATCAGGAGCATCTCGATAAAGCCACCGACGTTTATTCCTTGCGCCGCGAAGAAATGACCGCAGCGCAGTAATTGAAATCAAACGCGGCGCCCGGCGCGCCGCCACCTGCTAAGAGAGAAAAAAATGAAACGAGCATACGGAAAGAAAGAGCTGTTAGAGGTTGTCCCGCTGTCGATCAGCACTATCGATGCGCTGGAGAAAAAAGGCGAGTTCCCGAAGCGCTGGTACATCACTGACAAACGCTGCGCCTGGGATGCTGACGAGATCAGCGAATGGCTTGAAGAGCGTAAGGCCAAAAGCCCGTCGGTGTTCGGGGGAAAAAAGCCTCCCGTTGAGCAGCGAGTTTTCCGCCCGGTGAGCAGCGCTGCATGACGGCCATCACCCGGCACTGGCAAAAATGGTCAGGTCTGTACTGGTACCTGGCCGGTATCGCCGCATGGATGTACCTCATCGCGGCAATTTTCACTCAGGATGGATGGCTCAAATGAAATCGAAAACCCGGCTTGAGCGTTACCACGAAAATTACGTTACCCGCCGCCTGGGCCCGCAGGTGGCAACCTCTCCAGCCGCGCAGGCCATTGAGCAGAGAGCGCTGGAGCTGGAGGCTAAAGGCCTGTTCCGTGTTGCAGCGGGGCTCTGGCTGAAATGCCTGGATGCCGCCGTAGGCGACGTTGAGCGCCAGCGGATCGCCATGCGCCGCGAGCGCTGCATTACGCGCGGTTGCGCGCGCCGGGAGCATTACTGCGGCGTTAATGCGGGCCAGATAACAGATATGTGGGGGCTGCTATGACCAATTCGCACGATGATATTCAGGTCGGTAGCGTCCTGATGATGTACTCACCGGTTCGCCGCGGCTGGATTACTCCCGACGGCAGCGTAATCACCAACCCATTAAAAGCGCAGCGGATCGCCGAAGCGCTTCACAACCAGATTAAAAAGGCGGCAGCATGACCGGTAAATACACCCTGATTTATGCAGATCCGCCATGGTCATACCGAGACAAAGCGGCCGACGGCGACCGCGGCGCCGGGTTCAAATATCCCGTCATGGACGTGCAGGATATCTGCCGCCTTCCGGTCTGGGAGTTGGCAGCTGAAAACTGCTTGCTGGCTATGTGGTGGGTGCCGACGCAGCCGGTCGAAGCATTGAAGGTTGTCGAGGCGTGGGGATTCCGCCTGATGACCATGAAGGGCTTCACATGGAACAAATGCGGCAGCCGGCAGGCTGACAAGCTCGTAATGGGAATGGGTCATATGACGCGCGCCAACAGCGAAGACTGCCTGTTTGCCGTGCGCGGCAAGTTACCTGAGCGCATGAATGCCGGGATCATCCAGTCATTCACGGCGCCGCGCCTGGCGCACTCGCAGAAGCCGGACTGCGTGCGCGAAAAGTTGGTGCAGTTGCTGGGCGATGTGCCGCGCATTGAGCTGTTCGCTCGCCAGTCTTCGCACGGTTTTGACGTGTGGGGAAATCAGTGCGAAGGCCCGGCGGTTCAGTTGCTGCCGGGCTGCGCAATCCCGGTCGTTAAATCGGTGGCAGCATGACGCGCGCTGATTGTGATCGCTATGAGCGAGAAAGCGTTATTCGCGCGCTGGGTGACTCCCGGCGCGGCCCTGGCGAGGACGCAGCGCAGCGTTTAATTCGGGGTATCGAGCGCCGCCGCGCGGTAGCAGATAAGGCAAAAAAGAAGGAAAAAGCATGAGCCAGAAGCACCATATCCAGCAGATGCAACAGCGTATTGACCCGGCCGTTTTGAAGAAAGCATAGGATGAATATTGCGACCTGCTCATCACTATGTGTCTGTGCATGAAACTGGCGGGCCCGACGCGCGCCAATGTCACGGCATGCGCAAAAGCTCTCAAAAAACGCCTGACAACGTGGCACAGCCAGAAAGAGCTGGACGCCATTATCAAAGCGTGGGACCCGGTAGGCTACTTCCTGGGATTGCGGCGCGAAGCAAACGAGGCCGCAGCCAGCTATGGGGAACCGGCGGACACATTCATCTAAAGTAACCCGCTACGGCGGGTTACTTTTCCTCCATCCATTTTTCGAACTTTGCCGGAGAAAAAGGCACCAGGTCGTAATGATCTCCGGCTTTCCAGTTATCCAGCATATCGGCCCACTGCTGCAACATATACTCTCGCTGGCGTGCATACTCCGCTTTGTTGTAAACCGCCCTCACCCCGCGCTGTTCATGCGCCAGTGCTTTCTCTATCCAGTCTGAGGGGTATCCAGCTTCGTGAAGCAACGTGCTGCCAGTACGGCGCAGATCGTGAATGGTGAAGTGAGATATCTTCTCGCCCGCTTTCGCAGCACGTTCGATGATATTTGGAAGCATGATGTTCAGCGCTGCGTTTGATAGCGGTCTGTCCAAGCGGTAACGGCCAGGCAGCAACAATTCGCTTCCGCAGCTATGGATCTTCATCTCTTTCATCAGTGAAATAGCCTGGCGGGAAAGATAAATCACGTGCGGTCGTGAACCCTTCATGCGCTGTGCCGGTATTGTCCATATCCTGCCATCAAGATTGACCTCATCCCAGTGCGCCAGCAATGCCTCACTTTTGCGCACCAGCGTTAAAGCAATTAGGCGAACAGCCTGCTTCATAGTTGCCATTGCCGTGGTGCCTTCAAGGGCGCGCAGAAAAATCCCCATTTCTTCCGGAGATAAACTGCGCTCACGGGGCCTGAATGTCGCCAGCGTTTTTGGTTTGATGCCCTGTGCCGGATTAACAAATTGGTGTCCACGATCGTTTGCAAATCGGTATACGCTGTTCACCATTTCCAGAGCTTGTATCGCTGTGGCGTTACCTCCGCGCTCCAGAATGCGGTCGCACATTGACCTAACCATTGACGGCGTTATTTCTGCCATTACCTTCCGACCAAGCGCTGGAAGAATATCGCGCCGGATGATTGCCTCCTTCATCGCCCTGGTGCTTTCTGCCAGCGTCACATGCTGCATATATTTTTCGATGAACGAGGAAAAGGTTTCAGCGTCTTTGACTAATCGCTTTCCTTCTCTCTTTTGCGAAGCCGGGGATATACCGGCATTAACCAGCTTCTTTGCCGCAATAAGCTCGTCTCGCGCCTGAGCCAGTGTAATTCCGTCGGCACCGTATTTACCAATCGTGAGTGTTTCACGGCGGCCATTAATCCGGTAATCGTAACGGAAGGAGATAACACCTGTTTTGGTAACGGCAACGTAGAGACCATCGCGATCAGCAACTTTGTAAAGAGTATCGCGAGGTTTGAGGTTTTTCAGTTTGGTATCTGTGAGCACGGTATCCCTGCCATGATGACGGTATCGGAAACACTCAGAGGGTATACCCTAAAGGTAATACCGGCAACAATACCGTCAGAAAAGGCTGGATAGCATAAATAGATATTGGGTCGTAATGAGAGCTTAATGCAGGTGGGACAAGGGGTTTAGGTGAAGGAGTTAATAGAGGTTGTTAGACTATGAAAGGCAGTTAACCATCGAGTCGTAATTATTCAGGTTAAAGCCCGGCGCGACCCAGCGCATCACCGGTTTGCCGGTGGCTGACGTGTTTTTTTCAAGGCCCGAATAGTCTTTCAGGAAGCCGGAGTATTGCTCAGGTTTGGTGGTGCTGGAGGAACAACCGGCAAGCAGCAATAGCGCCGCCACGCCGGAAGCTTTAAATACCGATGTGCTGTGCATAGAACGTTACCTGTGAGTGGATGAGCACTGAATTTATAGCAAACGGCTGTGCGAAAAGAGTAATAAAAACGGCAGGATAAGAGAAAAAAGCGATCCGGGACGTAAAATAGGATTAGAACAATAAATAAAATTGATACTAACAATAAAAATATATAAAAATCTTTATTTCATTAATACGGAACCGCGCTACCGGCGGTTCCGTAAAAAAACCTCACATTAACGTTTTTTCGCGAGCATCGTCGCAAAACGTAAGCGAATGCGGTTGCCGCTGGCGTCGGTTTTATGAAGCTGGCCGACATCTTCATTGTATTTAATTAACTCCCAGCCTTCGTAATAACGGCGCAGTTCCCCTTCGCGAAACGCGAACGGGAAACCGACGGTGCACGGATAATCGTCAGTATCCATCGCCGCAACAATCAGGTTATAACCGCCCGGCGCGGTACAGCGCTGCATATTATCGATAAGCCCGGGAATGGTGTCGCGCTCAAGAAACATCATCACCACGGTGGAGAGAATAAAGTCATACTCCCCGTCAAAACGCAGCGTATTTAAATCTTTCACCGCGATATGCAGATTATTAAGCCCTTCCGCCGCCGCGATGCACTCAAGGTTAGCGATACTCGCCGGGTTTTTATCCCACGCGGTGACGTCAAACCCACGGGCGGCGAGAAAGAGGCTGTTGCGCCCGTTGCCGCAGCCGAGATCCAGCGCGCGGCCCGGTTTGACATAATTCACGGCGTTTACGACGTCAGAGTGTGTGGCCGTCAGGCCATATTTTTCAGTGAAATAGTTTTCATCACGAACGATCATGGGGGTTCCTTAAACGCTTTCTGCCGGCGATGCGGCAAAGATATATTCTGCATGCATTTTATAAAACTTCCCCGGTAAACGCTATCGCCTTCCCGGCGCGTAAAAATTTGCTACGGTTAATGGGGAGTCTCTGGCAAGGAAATTCTGATGAATAAATATCAGCTCAGCGAAGCCACGCGCGTCTTTCGCTATACCCGCCACGGCGAGCCCTGCACCGTCACGCTGCGCCAGCTTATCGCGCTGTGCGATTTCGCCGATGTCAGCGCCGGAGCGCCCGGCGGCTGGGTGGAGAGCGAGGAGAACCTCAGCCAGCAGGGCTCTTGCTGGGTCTATGACCACAACAGCGTGGTGTTTGCGGGCGCGAAAATTCGCGGCAATGCGCGCTTAAGCCAGACCTGCGTTGTTCATCATGACGCGGTCATTGGCGACGATGCCTGGATTGACGCCGCCGAAATCAGCGACGGCGCGCACGTCAGCGGCCGCGCGATGGTGCAGTGCTCGGTGGTGCGCGGCGAGTGTCATATTTTCGGTGACGCGCGGGTGATGCAAAACAGTCTGGTGGTCGGTGCGAAAGGCTTAACGGCAGACAGCGACAGCGCGCTACATATTTACGGCAACGCCACCGTCAGCGCCTCGCGGGTGGTGCATCAGGCCCAGATTTACGGCCACGCGCTGGTGACGCACGCGTTTATCGAGCATCGCGCGCAGGTGTTTGAAAACGCGATCCTCGAAGGCAACGATGAGAACGACGTCTGGGTCTGCGACTGCGCGAAAATCCACGGCAACGCCCGGCTGGTGGCGGGCACGGAGGAGAACGCCTCGCCAACGGTGCGCTACAGCTCAGAAGTGTCAGGCCACGCGGTGATTGAAGGCAACTGCCTGCTGGGGCATCACGTGCGGGTCGATGAACACGCGGTCATCACGGGCGGCCCGGTGCGGCTCGATAATCACGTGACCATCACCGGACGCGCGCGTATCCGCGGCGACGTTATCGTCGAAGACAGCGTGACGGTAAACGATGATGTCACGATCGACGCGCCGCCCGGCGAAAGCATTCGGCTGTGCGGCTTTAAAACGCTTCACGGCAACGAACATATTCAGCGCACGCCGCTGCCGGGGCTCGTTTAAGCGTCCGCGTCAATAATACGCGCGTAGATATGCTGATCGTGAAACTGGCCGTTCAGGTACTCGGCCTCTTTTAAACGCCCTTCCAGCGTAAAGCCGTTACGCTGCGCCACGCGGCTGCTCGCCGCGTTGGTGACGATACATTTAATGACAAACCGTCGTACTTCGCCCGTTTGCGCGTAATGCGCCATCATCGTTTGCAGCGCGCCAGAAATAATCCCCCGCCCCTGATGCTGCTCATCCAGCCAGTAGCCGATATAGGCTGTTTTGTTGGTCGGCTCTATCTGGTTAAACGACAGCACGCCCACCATCTCGCCATCCAGCAAAATCATAAACATTTTCGCGTAGCCGCGCTGGTGCAGCATGGCGTTGCTCTGAATGGTCTGGCGCGTGTCTTCGATTTTAGTGACGTACTGCGGCCAGTTCATCGCTTTTTGCAGCCAGGCTTTATTGCGCTGTACCAGTGCGAACAGCGGCTCTGCGAACCGTTCATGAACGGCATGCAGCGCAAGATGTTCGTTAACGATAAGTATCTCGTCCTGAGAGGCGGCATTTGGCAAGGGAATCTCCTTCTGATGAGTAAACCTCTACAGTTATCATAGCGGGCGATGTAAAAACACTGCCTGAATCGGCGGCCTTAACCGATTTTCCGTGGTTTCCTGCGCCTGAGCGCAAAAAAAAGCCCCGTCGAAACGGGGCTTGTGGAGAGCAGCTTAGCGCATCTGCCGGTCATCGACATATTTGCGTTTATCCGGCGCGGGCGGGAAATATTGCCACAGCCAGGTCTCGCTGATGGCCTCGCCCTGGCAGCGCAGGAACATGCGCATTTCCACCGGATCGACGGAGTCCGACGTCGGGTACCAGTCGAACTGAATGCGGTAGCCGTCAAACGGCTCGACGTAGAGGATCTCCACCTGTTTCGCCTCGCCGCTGGAGAGCGTAATCACAGGCTCGATGCCGCGCGGCGCGGCGCCTTTGAGATCGCCGCCCACAAAATCCACGGCGACGCGGCGCGACCACTGCGTCGGGAAGTTTTCGCCCGGCGCCCAGCCTTCCGGGAAGCTGCCCATCCCGGTGCGGGTGGCGTAAACGCGCGCCAGCGGCGTGCGTACCGGCGCATCGCCGCTCCAGTAGAGGCGATACTGGAAGTTAAGCTTATCCCCGGCGCGGATCGGTTTTTCCGGCTGCCAGAAGCAAACAATGTTATCGAGCGTTTCGCCGGTGGTCGGGATTTCCATCAGCGCAACGGTGCCTTTGCCCCAGCGGTTGCGCGGCTCCACCCACAGGCTCGGGCGCTTGTTATACCAGCCCATCACATCCTGATAGCTCTCGAATTTATGATCGGTCTGCAACAGGCCAAACCCTTTCGGGTTTTCATCCGCGAAGGCGTTGAATTGCAGGCGTTGCGGGTTATTGAGCGGGCGGCACACCCACTCGCCGTTGCCGCGCCACATCGCCAGGCGGTCGGAGTCGTGGATTTGCGGGTGAATGGTGTCGCACATGCGGCGCTCATTGGTGCCGCAGCTGAACATACTTGTCATCGGCGCGATGCCGAGCTGTTTGATGTCTTTGCGCGCGAACAGGAAGTTTTCCACTTCCATAATCACCTGGCTTGATTCGCAGTGGATGATGAACTTATACGCGCCGGTCACGCTCGGGCTGTCCAGCAGCGCATAGGCGACAAACGTAGTGTCCTGCGCTTTCGGCGTTTCAAACCAGAAGGCGGTGAAATCCGGGAACTCTTCCGGCGTGTCGGTAAAGGTATCGACCGCCAGCCCACGCGCCGACAGCCCGTACTGGAAGGTGCTGTCTACCGCGCGGAAATAGCTCGCGCCGAGGAAGGAGACGATATCGCGACGCGCCAGCTCCGGCGCTTTAAACGCGCGAAAACCAGCGAAGCCGAGATCGGTCTGCCCTTCCAGCTGGCGGGTATCGACGCCCGCGTCGTGGTAGTTAAAGAGTTCTGGGCGGAAATGCACTTCGCGGGCCTGCCGGGTCGCCGGATCGAGCGAGAACATCCGCACCCGGCGGCGAAAGCCCATGCCGACGTGGAAGAACTGCACGTCAAGCTGGCGGCCCTCGATGTTATTCCACAGCGAATGCCCGGCGTCATACTGAATACTGTTATAGGCCTGTGGGGTGAGCTTTGCGAGCGTGTCGGGCAGCGGTCGCGGCGCGCCGCCCCACGGTTTTTGCGCAAGCTCAGAGGCCATAGCCTGTAACACGCTGAAATCAAAGGCGCGCGTCTGGCCGTCCGCGATATCGGACTCCTGCGCCCAGGCGTTGCGGGAGAAAAGCGTGGCGAGACCTGGAGTGCCGCATGCCGCGGCGAGGGCCAACGAGGCCTTGATAAAACGTCTGCGGTTCATGCCTGAAAACCGTCCTTTTTTGTCGAGGTATTTCGCGAGGCTGAAGCCTGGCGGCGGCAAATGTTACAAGCAATATGACCGCTCACTCTAGACAAAATTCAGGATGAAGCCAACAGGCCGCTGAAAAATTAAATAATTTCTTATTTTTCAGCTTAATAGATGCATAAAGCTGGGTAAATTTATGTCAGGCGCGACGGTACGGGCAGCCGTAAAATCAACGGGTTATTTTATGCGCACCCGCTAAAGCCATGCGGCGCGGCGGGTTTCGGAGGGATTCGCGGGAACCATCACAAAAAACGATGACCCGCCATCTTGCCAGCCGCACCGGGACAGGATAGTTTCTGCCACGCAGAGACTGGCGGCGTCGCGCCGTTCAGGCCCCTGTATATGCCTATAATATTCCTCCCTGTGGGAGGGGCCGACACCAGCACGATACAAAACCGTCGGCCAACACCATAATTTTAATGATGATAGCTCACGGTGGCCCGGCTTCGCCGGGTTCTCTTTCGGGAAACACCACTATGGCCCCACGCCCCCGCGCGGGGTTTTGCTTTTTAAGCCCTTAATCCAGCGTTACGTGGTAGCGCATCACCCGCTTAAAGAGCGCGAGACGCGCGCGCATAAAGCGGTTTTCCAGCCGCCACCCCGCCTTTTTATCAAGCCCGATACGCAGCAGGCGGTCGCGACCGCGCACGCAGGCGAGCCAGCGCACCGGGCCGTCAAGCGCCTGGCTTTGCGCGCTGGCGTGTTTTGCAAAGCTGACCCAGTAATCCGCCACTTGTCCTGCGAAAGCGCGATCCGCCGCCGTGGCGTAGTTTTTAAGCGGCTCTACCTGGTCCAGATTATCAAACACATACGGCACTTCATTGCCGTGCCACGCGCCGTTGGCGAACGTCTCGCGCTCGCCTTCGGCCACATAATCAAACCAGTAGCGCCAGCACGGCACGCCGCGTCGGCTCTGCGCCTGCATCACCACAAAGCCGAGCGTGGTAAACGCCATATCGCGACAGACCTGTCGCCCCAGCTCGCGGTCGCCGCGTACGCCCGGGTACAGCAGCCGGATAAGCCCGAGCCCGAAACGCCGCTCGCGGCGCAGCTTGCGGATCTGTTCTTCCAGATTGACGCCGAAATAGGCCAGCACGCTGGCTTCATCGCTGTTGCTGCCAACCATCACCGGCATCGGATGCTGGCGCGCCGCGAAGAAGGTCTCCAGCATCGGCTCCGGCAGTACGATATCGCCCGCAATCGGCGCAGGCCCGGTGACATACGGCGCGGTGAGCGGCCAGAAGGCATCGGCGGGCAGCGCGCGCAAATCGGCGGCTGTGGGGTTATCAAGCCCGAGATGGCGGCTGAGCGCCGCGCCATTAATGAGCGCTTTACGGCGCGGGATATCCGGCAGCGTATAGCCGCTCTGAATGATCGCTTTATGGAACAGCCCTTTCGCAAGCGGTGAGGCCATCAGTGACAGCACGCTGCGCGCACCCGCGGATTCCCCGAATAGCGTGACGTTGTCACGGTCTCCGCCAAAAGCAGCGATGTTATCCTGCACCCAGCGCAGCGCGGCGATTTGATCGAGCAGCGCAAAGTTATAAACCGGCCCGGCAGGATCGTCGCCTTCGAGCGCCGGATGGGCGAAAAACCCCAGATGCCCGAGTCGGTAATTAATCGTTACCAGCACCACGCCGCGACGCGCCAGCGCCTGGCCGTCATACGGCGGCAGACTGCCCGCGCCGAGCGTAAATCCGCCGCCGTGCAGCCAGACCATCACCGGCAGCGGCGTCTCGCGCGCCACCGGTGCCCAGACGTTGAGATAGAGACAATCTTCGCTGAACGCGCCCGGATCGCCTCCGGCAAGCTCGCGGCAAAACCCGGCGTTCTGCCAGCTGGCGGCGGAAAAGGCGGTCGCGTCGCGCACGTCCTGCCAGGCGGTTAGCGGCTGCGGCGCGCGCCAGCGGCGTTCACCCACCGGCGGCGCGGCATACGGAATGCCCCGCCACACGGCCATATCATTTTCAGTAAGCCCACGCACGTCGCCGTGCGTGGTGGTGACAATCGGCATATCCAGGTTGCGCATTACGGCTTCCTTTTTTTAACGGCAATCCTGGGAGCGTAGCCGTTTCAGAGCAGACCGCAACGTCGTTTGCTGCGATCTTCCGCCTCCTGATAGAGCGCAAACTCATCCAGCACCGGGCAGCCGAGCGCCGCTTCAAAGGTGTCGCGGCTGGCGTTACCGTGGCGGCGCGCCCGCGCATCCTCGCCGAGATTAGACTGGAAAATCCCCGCCGCGCTGACCGGCAGAAAATCTTCATAGATAATCGGCTGCGCCACCAGCCAGCCGCGCTCGATGAGCGTCTGCGGATCGTCGCCGGGGCGAATGGCGTGACGGTGCGTTTCGCCCACCGGCGTCAGGCGGTAGCGGAAATAGGCCAGCCCCTGGCGGCGCAGCAGCGTGTCGCTGTCCGGGAAGCGGCTGAACGCCTCCTGCAAATGTAACTGATGCGTGAGGTTATCCTTCCCGCTGCCCACCGCCGCCAGCAGTTCGTCATAAAGCGCGCGGCCTTTGGGCGTCAGCGCCATACCGCGCTGTTCGATCTCACCAAAGCGCGCGGTGTGCGTGCCGGGGCTGTCGCCGCCAAAGCGAATCGGCTCTTCCAGCGCTTTAAAGCTGGTCTGGCGCAGCAGAATAGGAAATTCGCGGCGCGGCGGGCCTTCAATCACGGCTTTCGGCGCAATGCCATACTCCGGCATCAGCGCCTGCACGCGGTCGATATCCAGCGTGCGTGGCGTCAGGTGGTTGATGTGGCAGCCACGAAAGCAGACCACATCGGCAATTAACCGGTGTTCATCATGAAGCGCCTGATAGGTGGCGGCGTCCACCGTTGCATGGCTGTGCCAGCGGAACGTTTCCAGCGCCTCGCGCACAAACTCCTGCGCCTGGTCGGCGTTAAACGCGCCCTGCTCGTCGTAAATGTTCAGCAGCTCATAGCAGCGGCGCGTAAAGATATCGCGCCGGGCGAGCACGGCGGCGGCGCGCTTACGCAGCTTTTCATCTTCGATAAGCTCAAGGCGCAGCAGCGAGGTGAAAATACGAAACGGATTTCGCGCCAGCGCCACGTCATCCACCGGGCGAAACGCCGTGGAGTGCACCGGCACGCCCGCCTGAGAGAGATCGTAATAGCTGACCGGGTACATCCCCATAATGGCGAAAATGCGTCGAAGCGTCGCCAGCTCCTCAGCGGTGCCGACGCGAATCGCGCCGTGGCGCTCGACGTTCAGCCGCGCCAGCTCATCAGCGTTGGCGAGCTGCTCATGCAGCTGCGGGTGGCTTTCCAGTACCGCCAGATTCACGTCGGCCACCAGTTCCAGCAGCGTGCCGTACTGCGGTACTTCTTGCTGATACATGGCCGACATGGCCTGCGAAAAATGTTCCCGAATCTCATCTGCCGTGATGCTGTTCGCCATGGTGTCGTGCCTCCAGTGAATATTGCTGAGATTGTAGAGAATCGCGGCAGTTTCAGCGGTGAAGAATTCACAATTTGTGATCCAAAACGTAACAAGGCATCCGCCGCTGCACGCCAGGCAAAACGCGCGACAAAACAAACGGGAACGGCGGTTTTAACCCGTCCGCCTTGCGCCGTCTGGTTTACCGACAGTCATATGAAAATCCTCTGGCGATCCGCACGTTACGGTTTGCGCTTTTCACCGGACGATGATGTTGCATATTTATCTGTTTTGTTAATATTATTTTGCTATCAAGTTATCAAAATTAAACAACTTACCTTGTCACGGCTCCCGCTCTGTTTTTAACATCAGCTATGGAAAAAAACGGTTTGTTCTCCCAGCGCATTCGCTTGCGCCACTTGCACACTTTCGTCGCCGTCGCTCAGCAGGGAACCCTCGGGCGTGCGGCTGAAACCCTTAATCTTAGCCAGCCAGCGCTATCAAAAACACTCAACGAGCTGGAGCAACTCACCGGCGCGCGGCTGTTTGAACGTGGACGCCTCGGCGCGCAGCTGACGCTGCCCGGCGAGCAGTTTCTGACGCATGCGCTGAAAATCCTCGATGCTCTCAATCACGCCGGCCAGGCGCTCAACCGCAAGCCGGACGAAGGCTGCGATGTGGTGCGCGTCGGCGCGCTGCCGACCGCCGCGCTCGGCGTACTGCCTGCAGTGATTGGCCCGTTTCACAAGCAGCAGAGCGATATCACGCTGCAGGTGGCCATTATGAATAACACCATGCTGCTGGCGGGCCTGAAATCGGGCGAGCTGGATATCGGCGTGGGCCGGATGTCCGATCCGGAACTGATGAACGGGCTGAATTACGAGCTGCTGTTTATGGAATCCCTGAAGCTGGTGGTGCGCCCCGGACACCCGCTGTTACAGGATACCGTCACCCTGAGCCGCGTGATGGAGTGGCCGGTGGTGGTCTCGCCGAAAGGTACCGTGCCGCGTGACAACGCGGAAACGCTGCTGGCAAGCCAGGGCTGCCAGCTTCCCTCCACCTGTATCGAAACGCTTTCGGCGTCGCTCTCGCGCCAGCTGACCGTCGATTACAACTACGTCTGGTTTGTGCCGTCGGGCGCGGTGAAAGAAGATTTACGCCAGGGGACGCTGACGGCGCTGCCCATTGCCATTCCCGGCCCCGGCGAGCCTATCGGCATTCTGACGCGCGTCGACGCCCCGCTCTCTCAGGGCGCGCGGGCGCTGCTGTCGTCGATTCGTAAATCGATGCTCAACGGCGGCTAAACGCGCGCCGGGGAATACGTTAGCGTGAAAAGTAATAAGCCCCGAGGCTTGCCATCCGGCGCGTGATATCGTTTAAATGACAGACACGCCTTTATCCTGACGGGAGTTCTGTTATGTCAACGCTGTTAGAACCGGTAAACATCGGCGCGCTGGAATTAAAAAACCGCGTCGTGATGGCACCGCTGACGCGCATGCGCGCAGTGAATGACCGCACGCCGGGCGAAATCGTCAAAACGTATTACACACAGCGCGCCAGCGCCGGGCTTATCTTCACCGAAGCCACTTCCGTGACGCCGCAGGGCGTCGGCTACCCGAATACGCCGGGGATCTGGTCGGAAAAACAGGTCAGCGCGTGGCGTGAAATCGTCGATGCGGTACACCAGGCGGGCGGCAAAATGGTGCTGCAACTCTGGCACGTGGGCCGCGTCTCCGACCCGGTCTTTCTCAACGGTGAGAAGCCCGTCGCCCCGAGCGCTATCGCCCCGGAAGGCCACGTGACGACGGTGCGCCCGAAACGCCCTTACGACACCCCGCGCGCGCTGGAAACCCATGAAATTCCGGGCATCGTGGAAGATTTTCGCCGGGCGGCGATCAACGCCAAACGCGCAGGCTTTGACGGCGTGGAAATTCATGCGGCGAACGGCTATCTGTTCGATCAGTTCCTGCATGACGGCTCCAACCAGCGTACCGATCAATACGGCGGCAGCATTGAAAACCGCGCCCGCTTCCTGCTGGAAACGGTGGACGCGCTGCTGACCGAATGGCCCGCCGACCGCGTCGGAGTGCACCTCAACCTGATGTCTAACTCCTATTCAATGCACGATTCCAACCCGGTGGCGATGTTCGGCTACGTGCTGGAGCAACTGAACGCGCGCCGCCTGGCGTTTATCTTCTCGCGCGAGGCGCTGGATACGCCCAACCGCGTCGGCCCGCAGATCCGCCATAAATTCACCGGCGCGTGGATTGCCAACGAAGGGTTAACCAAAGAGAGCGCCGAGGCGGTGATTGCGAGCGGCGAAGCGGATGCGGCGGCGTTCGGCAAGCTCTATATCGCAAACCCCGATCTGGTGGAGCGGTTTCGCAGAAACGGGCCTTATAACCCGCTTAACGACGCGACCATCTACGCCGAAGGCGCGACCGGCTACACCGACTATCCGTTCCTCGATGACAATACGCAGTAAAAATAAACCTCTCTTCCGGGCGCTGCGGCGCCCTTTTTCTTTTCGTACCGGCATAAAAAAACCCCCGGTAAGCCGGGGGTGGAGCGTGCGCGCTTTGAGGGTAAAGCGCAGGTAAGCGGGGGTTACGCCGCTTTGGAGGCTTTCGCGTTAATCGCCGTTTCCGCGATGGTGGTCAGCTTGCCGTCGGTGGATTTCTCCTCCTCAAGCGTGGCTGCCAGCAGTTTTTTCGCGTCTTTGTAGCCCAACTGTTCTGCCAGGGTGCAGAGCGTGCCGTAGGCGGCAATTTCATAGTGCTCCACTTTCTGCGCGGCAGCGATAAGGCCTGCGTCACGCACCGGGCCCTGCTCGATTTCGTCAATCACTTCCTGGCCTTCTTCAATCAGCCCTTCCATCGCCACGCATTTGATGCGGCGCAGTTTGAGCTCAGGCACGCTTTCTACCACCTGATCGATGCGTTCAATCTGGCCCCGGGTTTCCTCGAGGTGAGCGCGGAATGCCGCGGCCAGCTTTTCATCAGAAGCCGCGCGTGCAAGCTTCGGCAGAGCGCGGGTCAGCTGTTTCTCTGCGCTATAGGTGTCTGAAAGTAAATGTACAAAAAGATCCTGAGCGGTTTTGATCTGCATCTCTTGCCTCCATAGGGTTGTCAAAAGTAAAGCCCTTTAAGCATGGACAAGGAATGCGGAAATAAGCCAGGCGGCAAACGCGAAAAGTGATACAGCATAATCCGAAAACGGTGCGCAAAAAAAAAGCCGCTCACGGGAGCGGCAAAGGTCAGGCTAAGAGTATGGCGACGGGCAGACTGCGCTGCCCTTGATAGATCAGAAGGTTTCCCAGTGCTCGCTTTGGGCGAGCGCCGCGCGCGGTACAACCGGCGCCAGCGGCTGTGCGGCAGGCGGTTGCGGCTCGTTTTTACGCGCGGCTGAGGCGCCACTTAAGCGGAACGCGCCCACGGCCTGGGTGAGACGTCCGGCCTGCTCTTCGAGCGATACTGCCGCGGCCGACGCCTCTTCCACCAGCGAGGCGTTCTGCTGCGTCACGTTGTCCATTTCGGCGATGGCCTGCGCCACCTGCTCAATGCCCTGGCGCTGTTCATCCGACGCTGCCGCGATTTCCAGCATGATGTCGGTCAGACGTTTCACCGCCTCGACGATGCCCTTCATGGTATCGCCCGCGTTGACGACTTCGCTGGAGCCGCGATCGATGAGCGCCACCGATTCGCTGATAAGCCCTTCAATCTCTTTCGCCGCCTGAGCGCTGCGGCTCGCCAGCGTGCGCACTTCGCTGGCGACGACCGCGAAGCCACGGCCCTGCTCGCCCGCACGCGCCGCTTCCACCGCGGCGTTAAGCGCGAGAATGTTGGTCTGGAAGGCGATGCTGTTAATCACCGCCGTGATTTCAGAGATTTTCTTCGAGCTGCTGGAGATATTGCCCATCGTGGTGACGACACCGGAGACAATCTGCCCGCCGGTGGTGGCTTTACCGGAGGCGTCCTGCGCCAGTTTGCTGGCGTGGTGAGCGTTATCGGCGTTCTGTTTCACGGTGGCGGTCAGTTGTTCCATGCTGGCGGCGGTCTGCTCAAGCGCGGCGGCCTGCTGCTCGGTGCGTGAAGAGAGATCGGTATTACCCGCTGAGATTTCGCTGGTGCCCTGGTAAATCGCCTGCGCGCCTTCGCGCACGGCGCTGACGGTTTTCACCAGCGATCGCTGCATCATTTGCAGATGCTGGCTCAGGCGGCCGATTTCACTGCGCCCTGTCGCCTCTTCCGGCAGCGTCAGATCGCCGCTGGCGATGGTTTCAATGCGCGTCGCCGCATGTTGCAGCGGAACGATAACCACGCGACGCAGGACCACGAAGGTGAGCAGCGACATCACCAGCGCAACAATAAACGCGGCGACCATCACCATCAGGCTGAAATGCGTGCGGCTGCTGGCGTCGCTGCGCAGTTGCTCAACGCGATCGGTGCGGCTCGCCAGCGCTTTCGCCAGCACCTGGTTGTAGTCGTCGTCAAGCTTGCGGGCGGTTTCGTTTTCATGTTCGATAATCGCTTCGAACATGCCGTTTTTGGCATATTTCAGCATCGGCGCAAGGCCGCTGATGTAGGCGTCGTAACGGGCTTTCAGCTCGCTGTCGAGCGCCGCTTCTGAATCCGCGTGCGTCTCGCGATCCATATACTGTTTAAAGCCAACGTTGGCCTGCGCTATCGCCTTTTCTGCATCGGCAATGTTGCGCTTCATCGCGTCCATCTCCGCGACACGGCTGGCCGCACCGGCGTGGATCATATTGATACGCGCCGTGCGAAGCTGGTTGGCGCTGTCCGCAAGCCCACTGCGGATCTGTATTTCCTGCGTTACGTTGTTGAGCGCGCTGTCGCCCTGCATAAGGAAGTATCCAGCCAGCCCGCCGCAAAGCGCGAACAACACCAGAATCCCTCCCAGGATGACGGAGAACAGCGGGACAAGCCGAATGTGATGCCAGAAGCTGAGCGCCCCGGCATCACGGGTTGTTGTTTTATTCATGGCCACGATTTCCCTTTGGGTAAGATGCAATATAGAGTCTTGCCTTTAGGACATCGGCAGAATGGCGTAAACGCTTACCCTTAAAAGCGATACCTGGCTCACAGATTCGAAAAGAGGGGCTAAAGCCGGGGAAAGTGAAAAGGCCAGCAGTCGCTAAACCGCTGGCAGATAAGGTTATTTGTCGCCGAAGTGGATAACGGTACGAATCGATTTGCCTTCGTGCATCAGGTCAAACGCCTCGTTGATTTTCTCAAGCGGCAGGCGGTGGGTGATGAAAGGATCGAGGCGAATCTTGCCCGCCATCGCGTCTTCCACCATGCCCGGCAGCTGGGTGCGCCCTTTCACGCCGCCGAACGCCGAACCGCGCCAGACGCGGCCTGTCACCAGCTGGAACGGACGCGTTTTGATCTCCTGACCTGCGCCCGCCACGCCGATGATAACGCTTTCACCCCAGCCTTTATGGCAGCATTCCAGCGCCGCGCGCATCACGTTGACATTGCCGATGCACTCGAAGCTGAAATCGACGCCGCCATCGGTCATCTCAACGATAACGTCCTGAATCGGCTTGTCGTAATCCTTCGGGTTAACGAAATCGGTCGCGCCCATTTCACCCGCCAGCTTAAATTTCTCCGGGTTGGTGTCGATGGCCAGAATGCGCCCGGCCTTCGCCTGTACCGCGCCCTGGATTACCGCAAGGCCAATACCGCCGAGGCCGAACACGGCAACCGTATCGCCCTCTTTCACTTTAGCGGTGTTGTGCACCGCGCCGATACCAGTGGTGACGCCGCAGCCCAGCAGGCAGACTTTATCGAGCGGTGCCTGCGGGTTTACTTTCGCCAGTGAAATCTCAGCGCAAACGGTGTATTCGCTGAAGGTGCTGGTGCCCATGTAGTGATAAACCGGCTCGCCGTTGTAAGAGAAACGGGTGGTGCCATCCGGCATCAGGCCTTTGCCCTGGGTGGCGCGCACGGCCTGGCAGAGGTTGGTTTTACCGGATTTACAGAACTTGCACTCGCCGCACTCAGCGGTATAGAGCGGGATCACATGGTCGCCCGGCTTCAGGCTGGTGACGCCTTCGCCCACTTCCACGACCACGCCGCCGCCTTCATGACCGAGCACCGCCGGGAAGACGCCTTCCGGATCGTCGCCGGAGAGCGTGAACGCATCGGTGTGGCACACGCCGGTGTGGGTAATTTTGACCAGCACTTCGCCCTTTTTCGGCGGCGCGACGTCAATCTCAACGATTTCCAGCGGTTTGCCAGGGCCAAATGCGACTGCTGCACGTGATTTCATAATGTCCTTCCGTTGTAGTGAGTCGTCGTAGTTATTTTAGATAAGCGCGCAAAAGCTGGCCGATTTCCGCCATCCGCTGCGCGCGCTGCTCCGGTGTGGTCTCACCGCTGACCAGCTCATCTTTTAAGTGAATTTCCACCATTTCGCCCATCAGGCCGTTGGCGGCGCCGCGCACGGCGGCGATTTGCTGGAGGATATGGAGACAGGGTTCACCCGCTTCCAGTGCGCGCTCCAGCGCCTCCGCCTGCCCGCGAATGCGGCGCACGCGAGTCAGAATGCGTTTTTTATCTTCAGGAGAATGCGGCATGGTTTTCGCCTCGTAGATACTATAGGGGGGTATGGTATAGAAACGCTTCCGACTCTGCAAACGATCATTTTCAGGCGGTGCGTTTTTGCGGGAAGGGAAACGGCTTTAGATAAAATGCGTGAGCAAACAATTGAGCAAATGAATAAATACAAAAAAATACAATTCAACTTATTGATTATAAAAAACTTATAGCACAATAAATCAAAACAACACGCGCTAAAAGCGCCATTTTATTTTTTCTTCTACTTTCAGGATTTTTATGCCTTTTCAATCTTTATATGACTTAACAATCGCCGTTAATGCACCAAACATTTGTTAAAAACAACCTTACATTTAAGAGTTAAAAATTTTAGCGATAACATTCACATGGAGTGATGGTAATGGATCTACTACGGTGTACTTTCCATCTTAATGGGAAAAGTATTGGCACGCTTTCATGTCCGGGTGTCGGTTTTTTCTCAGCTTTTTCTGGTAATAGTTCTGCTACTAATAACCCAACTAAAACGGAGCTAAAAGATATTGGCCCCTTACCGTGTGGGCGTTACTACATTATTTTACGTGGTAGGGGCGGTACCTTTGCCCGATTCAGGGATGATGCAAATGCTTTTTTTACTGGCTCGGATCGCAGCACCTGGTTTGCTTTGTATCGCGACGATGGGAAAATTGATGACAGTACACTTATCAATGGTGTACTTAGGGGAATGTTCCGGCTCCATCCGATTGGTCCAAGTGGGTTAAGTAAAGGATGCATCACGCTTTATAGTCAGCAGGATTTTGATATACTTGCCAGAGCTATTCTCCGAACAAGCGGGAAATACGTAGGAAATTATTTAATAGCGCATGGCGTTATACAGGTTTACTAATGAAATATTTATTAATGATATTTACATGGTTCATTATCTTCATTGTCACGGTGAAGACCCTCTACTTTTTCATACCAGCAACACTTCAATATGCCTTTGCAGAGCATATGGGGTATTACGGCGATGAAAGCGTAATGGACTTTATCTTATATGTTTTTACCTGCACTGCTATAGTGATCAGTTCACTTATGCTTTATCTCCTGTTTCGCCTTATGAAACGCGAATAAGTTGATGATATTTTAAAACAGCAAGACCTGAGACACGCAATAGATAAATTTGCATATCAATAAAAAGCAAAATTTGGACGCATTCGTTTTTTAATGAATATAGCCGCGAGTAAAGCGGCTATTTTTACTCTATCCTTTCGATTTTTTTGGATCATCTTTCCTGTGATAAGTTCTTTCTTCCTGGATCCTGCCATCTGATGTGTGAATTTTGACTGACGCTTTTTTATCAGCCATAAAATCCTGGGTCTGTCTAATCAGATCAGCCTTAGTGCCTGCCGTCTTGCTCGGCTTCGTATTACCTTCTTTTTGTAATTTCCACTTATCACCCTCTTTTGTGATGTGATAGTTATCCATATAAAACCTCCTGCATTGTTTATAGACTTACATAGCCATAAGATTTTATTTAAAATGGAAAGTGCCGTTTGTGAAATAGATCTTGTATTTACGAGTCTAGTTTCTCTGCTGTATTTTACTTATCCTACACAGACACGATTCTTTAGCTGTGAATCTCTATGACTTGGTAAGACGAAATTAATGATAGCAAAGTTCTTTTTATCACCAGTAAATTCATCAACTATTTATCTGCCTAAAAATCATTCACCAGTTGTATATATAACCCTCAACCAAACTAACAGCATGATATATCTCAATACCAACACCTTTGCAGGATGACATAACTGCCGCCCTGTAGAGGACAGGAGTGGTATGAAAAAATTATTGTTAGTGGCTTTACTCTCGATCTTCCCCCCATCCGTTTACCCCTTCGCGTTTGACAACAGTGTGCTGATGCTGCGCTGCCCCGGCAGGGAGACCATTGAAGTGATACTGCATCGCTATGAACATACGCAGGAGGCGTGGGGCCGCGATCATTTTGAAACGGGCGGCGGACGCACGCAGCGGGGAAGTTTAGTGATTTTCCCGTTCGCGAATCTGGACAGCATGGTGTATGACCAGATGACGCAGTCTTTCGGCTTCTGGTATCAGCGTGAAGCGAGATTCGTCCACTGCCAGCTTTTGAGCCTGCGCAACGCCTGGCCGGTGGATCTCCCGGTGTTTCGGGAATAAACCCGGCCGAAGCATGGAGGTTTAGCGGCGCAGCGGCAGCCCGGCGGTTTCGCGAGCGCGCATCACGGTAATAAAGGTGATCAGCGCCGCGCCCATGACATAAAACGCGGGTGAGAAAAGATTACCGGTGGAAGCGATGAGAAACGCCGAGAACCACGGCGTGATGCCGCCGAAAAAGGCCACCGACAGGTTATAGGCGACCGACAGCCCGCCGTAGCGCACGCTGGTCGGGAACAGTTCAGCCATCGCTGCGCTGCACGCGCCGTCAAAGGCGGCGATAAACGCGCCCAGCAGCAGCATCGCGAGCACCGCGGAGAGCATATCGCCGTTCGCCATCACCATCAGCGCCGGATAGGTAAAGAGGATAAACCCGCCGCAGCCTGCAAGCATCAGGGGCCTGCGGCCATAGCGGTCGGAGAGCCAGCCCATAAACGGCACCAGGACCGCGATGCCGAACAGTCCGATGGTCGTAATGGCGTAAGCGTCGAGCTTGCTGAAGTGCATCTGCGTTATCAGGTAGCCCGGCATAAAGGTTTGCAGCATCCAGTGGCCGACCGCTTTGATAACCACAAACCCGACGCAAAAGAGCAGCGCGCCGCGGGCGCTTTTAAGCGTACTGCGCAGCGGCGTGGCCTTTGTGGTCCCTGCTTTGGCCGCCGCCTGGAATTCCGGCGTGTCTTCAAGGTGTGTTCGCAGATAAAGCCCTACCCAGCCGAGCGGCCCGGCGATCAAAAACGGAATGCGCCAGCCCCAGTCGTTCATCGCGGTTTCGCCAAGACTGGCGGTCAGTAAAAATACCAGCCCGGAGCCCGCCACAAACGCCATAAAACCGAAGTTATCGATCCAGCAGGTGAAGTACCCGCGTTTATCCACCGGGGCATATTCCGCGAGAAACGTGGTCGCGCCGGACGTCTCACCGCCCGCCGCAAAGCCCTGCACCAGGCGAGTCAGCACCAGCAGCGCGGGCGCCAGCAGGCCAATCTGATGGTACGTGGGGAGCAGCCCCATAATGAAAGTGGCACCGGAGGTGAGCAGAATGACCGTCGCCAGTACGCGCTTGCGGCCGATGCGGTCGCCAAGCGAGCCGAAATAAAGCCCGCCGAGCGGGCGCATAATAAAGCCTGCGCCAAATACCGCGAAAGACGAAAGCAGCGCCGCCGCCGGGTCGCCGGTCTGGAAAAACTGCATCCCGATAATGGCCGCCAGCGTGCCGTAAAGCCCAAAATCGAACCACTCGACAAAATGCCCCACGCCCGTCGCCAGCAGCACCTTTCGCAGTTTACGCGCCAGTTGCGCCTGTTCGTCCACTTCCACTCCTGTCGCTTCACGTTGCACTGACTGCGTCATGCTGACTCTCCCGGCTGGTGCGCTGATAGGGCGCGAGTGTTTCTATAATAGATATAGATCTATAAGCCGCCGTGACCAGACCGCCCACGTCGCACCGTTCAAAATGTGAGCTAAGCCACGCAGCCCGGCATAAAAAGCCACCCGGATCACACTTCGGCGCGCGCTAATCGCGCTTGCCCGGCATCATGCGCAGCAGCGTGTTGTCTTTCCAGAAGTAGTGATGCGCCAGCGCCGCCGCGGCATGAAGCCCTATGACAAAGTAGCTGAGATTCGCGATAAACGCGTGAATGGCGCGCAACTGCATTTCGAGATCTTCATCCGGCTCGGCGGCCACCGGCATGCTGATGCCAAACGCAAACCACGGGCTGCCGCCATAATATTTGGCAACGATCCCGAGCAGCGGCAGGCCGATAAACATCAGGTAGATGACCAGATGCACCAGATGGGAAAGCCCGATATACATCGCCCGCGGTTTCGGCACGATGGGCGGCGCGGGATATTTAATGCGCACCAGCAGGCGTGTGACCATCAACACCAGAATCGCGATGCCGCAGCTAAAGTGCGTCCAGATAAAGAGCCGCCCGACAGGAAGCGGCACCAGCCCGCGCAGCTCCATCGCCGCATAAGCCATAACCACCAGAACAAACACCAGCCAGTGAAGCGTGATTTGCAATGACGTGTATTTACTGCGCATAAGACTATCCTGATTAAACGCAACGAAAACACCAGGATAACGGCTGAAGATTAAATATTCATTAGTTTTCATGCCGCCACCGCATATTAAAGGAGAGCGTATGAATGCCCACGAGGTTCTGTTAACCCGTATGCGCGAAGCGGTCGCGCGCAGCCACGAAATATCCGTCTGGCCACAGGGCGACGCGCCGGGCGCGCGCCAGAGCCATGCCGAGTTCACCCTTGAGGAGCGCCTGACCGGCGACAGCGAGCTTGACCGTTCCGTCACCGGTGTGCGTGCGCCGCGTATTGTGGTTTATGCGCCGGAACATCCCAACGGCACCGGCATTCTGGTGACGCCCGGCGGTTCGTACCGTCGCGTGGTGCTCGACAAAGAAGGCAGCGCCCTGGCACCCGCGTTTAACGACCGCGGCTATACGCTGTTTGTGATGACCTATCGCCTGCCCGCCGACGGCCACGCCGAAGGTGCCGACGCCCCGCTCGCCGATCTCCAGCGCGCCATGCGGCTTATCCGCGCCCAGGCGTCACGCTGGCAACTCGACCCGGATAAACTCGGCGTGCTGGGCTTTTCCGCAGGCGGTCATGCTGCCGCAAGCCTCGGCACCCGCTGGAATGACGCGGTCTACGCGCCGCTGGATGAAACCGACGCGTTCAGCGCCCGCCCGGCCTTTATGGGGCTGGTCTATCCGGTGATGACGATGGAGGAACCGGTGGCGCACCCCGGCTCACGGGAGGCGCTTATCGGCACACAGCCCGATGACCGCGCCATCCACCGCTATTCGCCGGAAAAAGCGATCACCCGCGACACCCCGCCCGCGTTTTTACTGCACGCGGTGGATGACCCGGCGGTGAAAGTGGAAAACAGCCTGCTGATGTTTAACGCGCTGCACGCGCAGGGCGTGCCGGTGGAGATGCATCTTTTTGAACAGGGGCAACACGGGTTTGGCATTCGCGATGCCCTGGGGCTGCCCGCGCACCTCTGGCCAGCGCTGCTGATGAACTGGATTGAGAGCAAACTCTGACGCAGCGGGCCGCCCGCAGGCGGCCCTGAAACGGTTAGCTTTGCAGATAGACAACCTGGGTTTGCAGATATTCATGCAGCCCGTGTTTGCCATCCGCCCCGCCGATCCCGGATTTACGCCAGCCCGCGTGGAACCCCTGCATCGCTTCGAAGTTTTCACGGTTGATGTAAGTTTCGCCAAACTTCAGCCCGTTAATCGCTTTCATCGCGGTGGCGAGCGACTGCGTGTAAATCGACGACGTCAGGCCATATTCGCTGTCATTCGCCATCGCAATGGCCTCTTCCAGCGTATCGAACGTGACGACCGGCAGCACCGGGCCGAACGTCTCTTCATGCATGATGCTCATCTCCTGGCGCACATCTACCAGCAGCGTCGGCGGGTAAAAATAGCCTTTGCCCTCCACCGCCTTGCCGCCGAGCGCCACCGTCGCGCCCTCGCTGACCGCGCGCGCCACTTTTTCTTTCACGCGCGCCAGCGCAGCCGCGTTAATCAGCGGCCCCATCGCGATATCATCACGCGCTGCCGGATCGCCAAATTTCACCGCGCTCAGCGCCTCGCCAAGCGCGCTGACAAAATGGTCATAAATGCCCTTCTGCACATAAACGCGCTCGGCGCAGTTACAGACCTGACCGGAGTTAATCACGCGCGAATCAACAATCGCTTTTACCGCAAGCGACACATTAGCATCGTCCATCACGATAGCAGGCGCTTTGCCGCCAAGCTCAAGGCAGACTTTGGTGATGTTTTTCGCAGCCGCCATCATGATTTTCTCACCCGCGCCGACGCTGCCGGTCATGCTTACCAGCGCCACTTTCGGGTTACCGGCCAGCTCCTGTCCGACGGTTTCGCCGCGCCCCAGGACCAGGTTAAACACGCCCGCCGGCAGGCCCACGTTATGAACAATCTGCGCAAACGCGATGGCGTTATTCGGCGTGAATTCGCTCGGTTTAATCACAATGGTATTGCCGGTGATCAGCGCAGGCGCCATTTTGCGGGCGATCAGGAAGAACGGGAAATTCCACGGCAGAATGCCGGTGGTAACACCGAGCGCGCGCTTAAACACCAGAATATTTTCGCCCGGCCGGTCGCTTTGCAGGATTTCGCCTTCATAACGGCGCGCCCATTCGGCCATATAGTCGATGTAATCCGCCGTGAAGCTGACTTCAACGCTCGCGAGCTGCTGCGTTTTGCCGCCTTCCGCCACAATCAGCGCGCTGATTTCCGCCGCCTTTTCGCGGATGCCGGCGGCGATTTTACGCAGCCATCCGGCGCGCTCGATGGCGGGCAGCGCCTCCCAGCCCGCCTGCGCGCGGGCGGCGGCGTCAATGGCGCGGCGCGCGTCCTCTGCCGTTCCGTCCGGGATACGGGAAATCAGCGCCTCTGTGGCGGGATTCACGACATCGATCCACGCCTCGCCCTGCCACTGAACGAACTGACCGTCGATATACATCGGATGTTGTACGGGTGCTGTCATCGCATGCTCCTGCTGTCGCATTGGTTTTTAACAGGTGAATGAATTGTTAAAAAATTACGAGCAGCAAACGCGCATACGAAGCGTTTTGGCTGAAAATGTGAATCAGGTCGGGAAAAACGGCGGAGGTCCCGCCGGGAGATAACAATTATTCAACACGCCGCTGCCCGTTTGCGCCATAAATCGCGCAAACGGGCAGTCGGTCGTCAGGCGAGTGAGCGATGACGCAGAAAGCTGGTGAGCTGCGGTTCATCATGCAGCGCCTGCCAGGCGTTCAGCACGTCAGACGGGATCACCACTTCATCAATGAAATCACGGCCCGCCGGGCCGTAGCCGTCTGCGTCGTTACGCAGGCGCGGGATCTCCCCCAGCACCAGCGACAGATACCGCTCTACCGGCCAGAGCCCTTCCGACGGCTCGCGGAACTGCACCGCCCTGGCACCATTTTCCAGCACCGGCTGAACGCCGGGGTAACTCAGCCACTCCGTCGGAGTCGGCGCGTCGCGCCAGGCGCGGGTAAACGTGGCGTGGGTGCGGCGCTGCATGGTCGGGTCCTGAATCAGCACCGCGCGCGCAGGCAGTTCACCGCGCGCATCCAGCAGCTCGCGCGTAAAACGGGCGTTCTCGCCACAGTTGGTGGATTTTTCTTCAACAATAATCTGCTCCTCCGGCACCTCGTGAAACTCGCGGGCGATACGGGCGAGTATTCCCGCCTCCGTAAGGCCGGTGGTGCGCAGATGGTTGTAGCGTGGATGCTGCGCCACGGCGGCATAGAGGAACGTGGTCGAGTGACCCAGCCCGCCGGTTATCAGCAGCGGCAGCCCGCTCTCTTTAGCCAGACGCGCGGCGGCGTCCACGGTGGGCAGAACGGCGTTACCCGCCAGCACAATCAGCTCAGCGTCCCCGGCAGCAGGTGCGGCGGCAAAATCGTTCCGGGCGAGCCACGCGCCGATGAGGTTAACACGCTGCAGCGTGCCTTCCGAAAGCAGAGGAAAAGGCATCATGTTCATGGTCACCTCCATAGTCAAAGCCAGCATCCAGCGTACCGACTGGCGTTCGGATCCCCTACCGGAGAGCTCCTAATCTGCGATATGCCCGATAATCACCGCACCGCTTATCGTGCGCGTGATAGAAAACACGCGGTGATTAATCATAAAACCGCATCCCCTTATAAGGCGCGGCACGACAGGCGGCGAGCCGGGTGGCGAGGCTGCCGACGTGCAGTTCGAGCTGATGCCAGTCCGGGTCGAGGAAATACCAGGAGTCGCCCTCGCTGCGGTTGGTTTTCCAGGTTTTCACGCCCGCGGCGGCCAGTTTATCCACCATTAACGGGAAATCCGTCTCGCTTACGGTAAAGGCGTAATGCGTGTAGTCCGCCGCAGGCTGCCCGGCGCTGTCATCCTGCGACAGACAGAGCCAGAGATCGCCGCAGGAGAGATACGCCCCGCCGTCCCAGCGCGCATGCAGCCGCAGCCCCAGCAGCGAGTGGTAAAACGCGAGGCTCTGCGCCACATCGCGCACCGCGAGCGTCAGATGATTAAGCCCGCTGAGCATCATCTTCGCCTTCTTCCTGAAGTGGTTTTGCGAAGCAGACCGCATCCTCCTGCCCGACATAGCGCCCGTAGTTGTCGATAATCTCGTAACCGCGGCGCAGGTAAAACTCTACCGCGCGCGGATTGGTGCGCCGCGTCTCAAGCCACGCCTGATCGTAACCAGCGTCGCGCGCGAAGCGCTCCGCCGCGCTTAATAACTGGCTGCCCGCGCCGGGGTTATCCGGCAGCGCGAACAGGCGTTTGATTTCGGCGATGCCCGGCTTCAGAGGCCGACAGGCCACACAGCCGATGGCCGTGCCGCTGGCGTTGCGCGCCAGTAAAAAAGTGGCCCCCTCAGCGCGCACATCGTCATTATTAAACGACTGCCTGCCCGAGCTGCCAGTCAGCGCGGCCAGCGTTTCAGAGAGCGCCGCCAGCAAAACGATAGCGTCAGGGTGCGTCGGGTCGCTCGGTTCAATCAGATAATCAGGCATCTTTCCCTCTCATTCATGCGGCGTCAGGCCGCATCAGAGCATAGCGCAGCGGCAATGGGTGTGACTGCAATTCAGACAACGCGCCGCGATACATTCACAATATTTTTTAAAGATTAATTTACATTCACTTGAATTATCAAAATGGCGCGCTCTAGAATAGTTAGAGCACTAACGATTGGATAACCGCCGTGGATACGCGTGACCTGACTTTCTCACATTTGCTGTGGATGACCGCCCACCATTGGCGTCTCGCGATGGATCGGCGGCTGAAAGGGCTTGGCATGAGCCAGGCAAGCTGGGTGGCCGTCGCCGCGATTGCGCGCCATGAAACGCCGCTGTCGCAGGGCGAACTGGCGCAACAGCTCGGCGTGGAGAGCGCGACGCTGGTGCCATTGTTGAATCGCCTGGTGGAACAGCAACTCATTGAGCGCGTGACGCCGCCCGGCGATCGCCGCAAGCGGCTGCTGGTCGCCACACCACAAGGCCAGGCGCTGTTTGAAAAGGTGAAAGTCGAGGCAGATAGCCTCAGGGAGACTATCCTTTCCACCATTCCCCCGGAAGAACTGGCCGTCACGCGTCGCGTACTGGACCGTTTGTTGCAGGAAATTGAAAAACAGTAATGCGATCGGTGAAACACGACCCTTATGCGCCACGCGAGTGGGCGCCCCATGAAAAACCGATGCTGCTCGGCTCGCCGTCGACGCCGCACCATGCGCCCTGGAAGCGCATCGCCTATGGCATCGTCGGGCTGCTGGTGTGTCTGACCGGCGCGCTCGGTAACGCGATGGTCACGGCGAACCTGCAAAATTTACAGGGCACCTTCGCCGCCTGGTCGACGGAAATCGCCTGGCTGCCCGCGGTTTACGTTATGACCAACGTTTCTATCAACCTGCTGCTGGTGAAATTTCGCCAGCAGTACGGGCTGCGCGCTTTTACCGAAGGGTTTCTGGTGCTCTATGTGCTGGTGACGTTTTTCCATCTGTTCGTTAACGATCTCAACACCGCCCTCATGGTGCGTGCCGCGCACGGCATGGTAGGCGCGGCGCTGAGTTCGCTCGGCATTTATTACCAGATCCAGGCCTGGCCCGCGAAGCATCGCCTGAAGGCGCTCACCATCGGCATTACCGGCTCGCAGCTCGCGATCCCCATCGCTCGCCTCTTCTCCACCGAGCTGTTGCAACTTGAAGAGTGGCGCGGTCTGTATCTGTTCGAACTGGGGCTGGCGATGATTTCGCTCGCCTGTGTGATTGCGCTAAAACTGCCGCCGGGCGATCGGCGCAAAGTGTTTGAGAAAAAAGATTTTATTACGTTTCTGCTGATGGCGCCCGGCATGGCGCTGCTCTGCGGCGCGCTGTCGCTCGGGCGGCTCGACTGGTGGTTTGAAGCGCCGTGGATAGGCTGGGCGCTTGGCGTGTCGCTGGTGCTTATCGTCGCCGCTATCACGTTCGAGCATAACCGCACGAATCCGCTGCTGAACACCCGCTGGCTCTCCAGCGGCAGTATCGTGCGCCTCGGGCTGATTATGGTGCTGATCCGCATCGTGCTGGCGGAGCAGAACACTGGTGCCATCGGCTGGTTGCAGTATATCGGTTTGCAGAATGAGCAGATGACGCACCTGGCGCTGGCGATCCTCGCGGGCGTGATTTGCGGCATCGTGACCAGCGCGCTCACCATTAATCCGCAAAAAACCGTCTGGCCGATTATGGTCTCGCTGGCGCTGATGATCATCGCCTCGCTGATGGACAGCCAGGCCACCAGCCAGACCCGCGCCGACCAGATGCTGATAAGCCAGTTTATTCTGGGCTTTGCCAGCGCCTTTTTCCTGGCCCCGGCGATGCTCGCGGGCATTGGCGGGGTTATCGCCGATCCGCGCAACCTGGTGAGTTTTTCCGTTCTGTTCGGCATGAGTCAGAACCTGGGCGGGCTTATCGGCTCGGCGCTGCTCGGCACGTTCCAGACCTGGCGGGAGAAATATCACTCCAGCCTGCTCGCCGACCAGCTCACCTCGCTAAGCCCGCTGGTGAACGAACGACTCGCGCAGTACAGCCAGATCTGGAGCAATCTGCTTAACGACCCGACGCTGCTCAATGCGCAGGCGGTGCAACAGTTGCAGACCGTGACCAGCACCGAGGCGAATATTCTGGCCTATAACGATACCTGTCTGCTGACGGCGGCCATCGCCGCCTCGACGCTGTTGTGGATTTTCTGGCGGCTTATCCGCCTGCGGCTCGCCGCACGCCGTGCCCTGAAGCAGGCGATGCAGAGCGGCCAGTAACCTGACGATTTATTGACTGACATATTCTGGAGTAGTGATGAGCCAACAAGGCGCCCCCACCCCCGCGTCGCCGGAAAAAAACAACCTGCGCGTGGTCTCCTTCTTCGCCGCTGGTGCCATCGGGCTGGTTGGCCTGCTGGTGATCCTGTACGCCTGGCAGCTTCCGCCGTTTACCCGCCACGCGGCCTCGACCGATAACGCCTACGTGCGCGGCATGACGACGTTTATCAGCCCGCAGGTAAACGGCTATATCACCGCCGTCAACGTGCAGGATTTTGCGCATGTGAAACAGGGCGACGTGCTGATGACCATCGATGACCGCATCTACAAACAGCGGGTGCATCAGGCGCAGGCGACGCTCGCCATGCGCGAGGCGGCGCTGGCTAATAACCTGCAACAGCGCCGCAGCGCCGAGGCGACCATCGCCCAGAATAAAGCGGCGCTCGCCAGCGCCCGCGCCCAGAGCCTGCATAACCAGGCCGATTTACGCCGCGTGAAGGAACTGACACAGGACGGCTCGCTGTCGGTGCGCGAGCGCGACGCCGCCATCGCCAGCGCCGCGCAGGGCAGCGCCAGCGTAGAGCAGGCCGCCGCGCAGCTAGAGGTGTCGCGCCAGAATCTGCAAAGCGTGATTGTGAACCGCGCGTCGCTGGAGGCGGATGTGGAAAACGCCCGCGCGGCACTGGAGCTTGCGCAAATCGATCTGCAAAACACCCGCATCATTGCCCCGCGCGACGGCCAGCTCGGGCAGATTGCCGTGCGCCAGGGCGGCTACGTGACCGCCGGTACGCGACTCACCTCGCTGGTACCGCCGCAGAACTGGGTCATCGCCAACCTGAAAGAAACGCAGCTTGCCGACGTAAAAACCGGCCAGTCGGTCACATTCACCGTGGACGCACTCAACGATGAAAAATTCGAAGGCCGCGTGCAGAGTATCTCTCCGGCAACTGGCGTGGAATTCAGCGCCATCACGCCCGATAACGCGACCGGCAACTTTGTGAAAATCGCCCAGCGTATCCCGGTGCGCATCGAGGTACTGGGCGACGCCGAAAAGCGCGCGCGCCTGCGCCCCGGCATGTCGGTACAGGTGACCATTAACACCCGCAGCGAGGCGAAATGATGCGCCGCGCTCTGACTCTGCTGACAACCACCCTCCTGCTCGCGGGCTGTCATTCCGGCAACATGGAGCAGGCTCGCCCCTCGCTCATCATTCCGCCCGCCTGGCGCGCCGCTGTCGGCCCGTCCTCGCCCACAGAAGGTTTCTGGTGGCGCAATTTTCACGATTCGGCGCTGAACCGCTATGTGGATCAGGCGCTGCGCTACAACAGCGATGTGCTGCTCGCCCGCGAGCGTGTTAATCAGTATCAGGCGCAGGTACAGGCGGCCCTTGGCGATCGCTTCCCGACGCTTGACGCGGGCTTCAGCGCCGGTCGCAGCCGTTCGCAATCTGCCGCGACCGGCCTGCCGGTGTATGGCGATCTCTACAAAGGCAGCCTGAACGCCAGTTATAACGTCGATATCTGGGGCCAGTACGCCAGCGCCGCCGACGCCGCAAAGGCGAGCCTTGAGGCACAGAAAGCCGCCGCCGCGGCCGCCAGCCTGACGGTGGCCTCGCAGGTCGCGAGCGGCTATATCACCCTGCTGGCGCTGGATGAGCAGCTTCGGGTGACGCAGTCGACGCTTAGCGCGCGCGAAGACGCGCTGAAGCTGGCGAAACGCCAGTATGAAACCGGCTATAGCTCTCGGCTGGAGCTGATGCAGTCGGAATCTGAACTGCGCGCCACGCGTGCGCAAATCCCGCAGATTCAGCACCAGATAACCCAGCAGGAGAACGCGCTCAGCATTCTCATCGGCCAGAATCCTGGCCCGATCGCGCGCGGCGGTGAATTTGACGCTTTAAGCCCGCTCACGATTCCGTCGCAGCTGCCATCATCGTTGCTGAACCGCCGCCCGGATATCGTCCAGGCCGAGCAGACGCTGGTGGCGAGCGACGCCCAACTGAACGTGGCCCGCGCGCGCCTGCTGCCGGGCATTAATCTCACCGCCTCTGGGTCGCTGCAGGAGAACACGCTGCCGGAACTGCTCGCCAACCCGCTGCGGCTCTGGAGCGTGGGTGCCAGCGTTCTCGCGCCACTGCTCAACCGCGAGGCGCTGAGTGCGCAGGTTGACGTGACAACGTCACAGAAAAATCAGGCGCTTTACAGTTATGAGAGCACGGTGCGCAATGCCTTTAAGGAAGTGAACGACAGTCTGGACGCGGTGCAGCGTCTTGGGGAACAGCTCGTTGAGCTACAGGCGCAGGAGCAGGCGGCGCAGGAGACGCTGCGCATTGCTCACAACCGTTACCAGAACGGGTACGCCTCTTATCTTGACGAGCTGGACGCCCGCCGCACGCTGTTTTCTGCACAGCTCAATGTGGTGCAGGTGAAAAATAATCTGCTGCTGGCGCAGGTGGATCTCTACCGGTCGCTCGGCGGCGGGTGGCCGGGTGCCGCTGCGCAAAACGGGAAACACCGCTATGCTGCTAAGGTAGCCAGTCCGTAATTTTATGCGCCTGCACGGCGCTTTCAGGGGAGCGGTTTGATGCAGCAACAATGGCGTGAAGTCGATGAATATCTGACGCAGGCGTTGATTCCCGACGATCCGCTGATGGCGCAGGTGCTGGAGAACAATCGTCTGGCGGGCCTGCCGCCGCATGACGTCTCGCCCTTGCAGGGACAGTTTCTCGGGCTGTTAGTGATGATGACTGGCGCAAAACGCGTACTGGAAATCGGCACGCTTGGCGGTTACAGCACGCTGTGGCTGGCGCGGGCACTGCCGGAGGACGGGCTGGTGGTGACGCTTGAGGCGAGTGCCGAACACGCCGAAGTGGCGGCCGCCAACCTGGCGCTGGCGAGCGTGACGCCGAAAGTGCAGCTGCGCGTGGGGCCAGCGGCGGAGAGCCTGCCGCTGTACGCCGACGAGCCGCCTTTCGATTTGATTTTTATCGATGCCGATAAGCCGAATAACCCGCTGTACCTGGAGTGGGCGTTGACGCTTTCACGCACAGGAACGGTGATTGTAGGTGATAACGTGGTGCGCGACGGTGCCGTGACCGATCCACAGAGCGATGATTTGCGAGTGCAGGGCGTGCGAACGTTTATTGAGATGCTCGGCAATCACCCGCGCCTGCGCGCTACCGCGCTGCAAACCGTCGGCAGCAAGGGATGGGACGGTTTTACGCTCGCGGTGGTGAAGTAATATCGGCGCGGCGGGTGCGCTACGCACAGGTCAATGTGGGTATTGTAGGGTGGGTAAGCGCAGCGCACCCACCATAAAATATTCCGCGCCCACTGTGCGCAACTACGTCCCGCTCACCTGCTCCATCGCCTGCAACACGCGCTTGTCGGAGACCGGGTATGGCGTGCCGAGCTGCTGGGCGAAATAACTCACGCGCAGCTCCTCGATCATCCAGCGGATCTCCTGCACGTCATCGTCATCACGTCGCGCGGGCGGCAACTTGTTAAGCCACTGCTGCCACGCCTGCTGTACAGCCTCCACTTTGAGCATCTGCGCGCGGTCGCGGTGCGGGTCGACGGCCATCTTCTCAAGCCGTTTCTCAATGGCGTTAAGATAACGGAGCGTGTCGCCGAGGCGCTTATAACCGTTGCCGGTCACAAACCCGCGGTACACCAGCCCGCTCATCTGCGTTTTGATATCAGAGAGGCCGAGCGCCATCGTCATATCCACGCGCCCTTTCAGACGCTTGTTGATATTGAACACCGCCGTCAGGATCTGCTCGACCTGCTTTGCGATATCCACCACGGTGTCGTTCAGTTCCGCACGCACTTTATCGTGAAGCTGCGCAAAGCCCGCTTCGCTCCAGACCGGCCCGCCGTTTTCGGCGATAAGCTTATCGACGCCGCAGGAGATGCAGTCGTCAATCAGATCCAGCACCTTGCCGTACGGGTTGAAATAAAGCCCGAGCTTCGCTTTGTTCGGCAGTTTCTCATGCAGATACTTAATCGGCGACGGAATGTTAAGCAACAGCAGACGGCGCAGCCCGCGCCACATGGCGTGTTGCTGCTCCTGCGGGTTATCAAACAGCCGGATGCCGACGCTCTCTTTCTCATCCACCAGCGCCGGGAACGCTTTCACCTGATAGCCGCCGCGCTTCTGCTCATAGCGCTCGGGCAGCGTGCCGAAGCTCCAGATATGCAGCCCGCTCTGCTCGATGCCGTCATCCGCCACCGCTGAAAGGGTTTCCTGCACTTTCTCTTTCAGCCCCTCTTTCAGCGCGTGGAGATCTTTGCCCTCGCGCAGCTTGCGGCCTTTCTCATCCACCACCCGGAAAGTCATTTTAAGATGATCGGGCACCTGTTCGGCCTGCCACGCCTCGCGGTCAATCGTCACGCCGGTCATGCGGCGCAGTTCGCGCTCCAGCGCGTCCAGCAGCGGCAGCTCCAGCGGCGTAACGCGGCCTAAAAATGCCTCGGCGTAGTTAGGTGCCGGAACGAAATTGCGGCGTACGGGTTTTGGCAGCGATTTGATCAGCGCGATGATCAGTTCGCGGCGCATTCCCGGCACCTGCCACTCAAAGCCCGCGTCTTCCACCTGGTTTAACAGCGGCAGCGGAATATGCACCGTCACGCCGTCAGCGTCGCCGCCCGGCTCAAACTGGTACGACAGGCGCAGCTTCAGGTTGCCCTGATGCCAGAAGTTCGGGTAATCGAGCTTGCTGACTTTCTCCGCGCCCTCTTTGATCAACATGCTCTTTTCGAAGTTGAGCAGATCCGGCGTTTCACGGCTCGCCTTTTTCCACCAGCTGTCGAAGTGGCGCGCGGAAATCGCATCAACGCTGATGCGTTGATCGTAAAACTCAAACAGCGTGTCGTCGTCCACCAGGATGTCGCGGCGACGCGATTTATGCTCCAGCTCCTCCACTTCGGCACGCAGTTTCTGGTTCTCGCGGAAAAAGGCGTGGCGCGTCTGCCAGTCGCCTTCCACCAGCGCGTGGCGGATGAAAAGCTCACGCGAAAGCACCGGATCGATCTGGCTGTAGTTAACGCTGCGCGCGGCCACGATCGGCAGGCCATAGAGCGTGACTTTCTCGCTCGCCATCACGGCACCCTGCGCGCGCTCCCAGTGCGGCTCGCTGTATGAGCGTTTAATCAGGTGCTGCGCCACCGGCTCGATCCACTCAGGGTCGATACGCGCCGCGATGCGCCCCCACAGGCGGCTGGTTTCCACCAGCTCCGCCACCATCACCCACTTCGGCGGCTTTTTAAACAGCCCGGAGCCGGGGAAAATAGAGAAACGGGCGTTACGCGCGCCGGTGTATTCCTGTTTATCGGCGTCTTTCATGCCGATGTGCGACAACAGCCCGGTCAACAGCGCCGTGTGAACTTCGCGGTAGCCCGCCGGTTCGCTGTTCACCGGAATGCCAAGCTCTTTCACCACCTGGCGCAGCTGGGTGTAGATATCCTGCCATTCGCGCACCCGCAGATAATTAAGGTAATCGGTGCGGCACAGGCGGCGGAACTGATTGGACGACAGCGCTTTCTGCTGCTCGCCGAGGTAGTTCCACAGGTTCACGAAGGCCAGAAAATCGGACTCTTTATCGTGGAAGCGGCGGTGTTTCTCATCCGACGCCTGCTGTTTATCAAGCGGACGCTCGCGCGGATCCTGAATCGACAGCGCGGAGGTGATGATCATCGCCTCGCGCACGCAGCCATGCTTTTGCGCCTCCAGCACCATGCGCGCGAGACGCGGGTCCACCGGCAGTTGCGAAAGCTGACGGCCCAGCGGCGTCAGTTTATAGACCGACGCCTGCGCGTCGGTGGTGATAGCGCCCAGCTCCTCCAGCAGACGCACGCCATCCTGAATGTTGCGCTTATCCGGCGCTTCGACAAACGGGAACGCGGCGATATCGCCAAGCCCCAACGCCGTCATTTGCAGAATGACGGACGCCAGGTTGGTGCGCAGGATTTCCGGATCGGTAAATTCCGGGCGCGAGAGGAAATCGTCTTCCGAATAGAGACGAATACAGATCCCTTCCGAGACGCGCCCGCAGCGGCCTTTACGCTGGTTGGCGGACGCCTGCGACACCGGCTCAATCGGCAGCCGCTGTACTTTGGTGCGGTAGCTGTAACGGCTGATGCGCGCCGTACCGGGGTCTATCACATATTTAATGCCCGGCACGGTCAGCGACGTTTCGGCGACGTTGGTCGCCAGCACAATGCGTCGCCCGGCATGCGGCTGAAAGACGCGGTTCTGTTCGCTATTGGAGAGCCGCGCATAGAGCGGCAGCACCTCGGTGTGCGGCAGGTTGAGTTTCATCAGCCCGTCAGCGGTGTCGCGGATTTCACGCTCGCCGCTCATAAAGATCAGGATATCGCCCGGCCCTTCGCGGCCCAGCTCTTCCACGGCGTCGAAAATCGCCTGCAGCTGATCGCGCTCGGTATCGTCCGCCTCTTCGACGATCGGGCGATAGCGCACCTCAACCGGATACGTACGGCCAGAAACTTCGATAATCGGCGCGTTATTAAAGTGGCGCGAGAAACGCTCAGGATCGATGGTCGCCGACGTAATAATAACTTTCAGATCCGGGCGCTTTGGCAGTAGTTCGCGCAGGTAACCCAGCAGAAAATCGATGTTCAGGCTGCGCTCGTGCGCTTCATCGATGATGATAGTGTCGTACTGCATCAGCAGGCGATCCTGCTGGATTTCCGCCAGCAGGATACCGTCGGTCATCAGCTTGACCATAGTGTTGTCGCTGACGTGATCGCTAAAGCGGACTTTATAACCGACGCAGCCGCCCGGCTCGGTTTGCAGCTCTTCGGCGATGCGGTTCGCCACGGTACGCGCCGCGAGACGACGCGGCTGGGTGTGGCCGATTAGCCCTTTCACGCCGCGCCCGAGTTCCATACAGATTTTCGGCAACTGGGTGGTTTTACCGGAGCCGGTCTCCCCCGCCACGATCACCACCTGGTGGTCGCGCACGGCGTTGAGGATATCCTGTTTCTTCTGGCTGACCGGCAGGTTTTCCGGGTACGTAATGGCCGGGCGCGCCGCTTCGCGCAGCAGGACTCTCCCTGCCGCCTCGCTCATCTCCTGAGAGAGCTGTTCGAAAAGCGCCTGCTGAGATTCAGTATTTTTAATCTTTTTGGCCCCGTGGAGGCGACGGGCGAAGCGGCTTTTATCGCGCAGCATCAGCGAGTCGAGGCGTGCCATCAGGGCGGAGAGATTAATATTTTGTTTTTCCATCATTGTGTTATACGGCCTGTGCACGGCCCGTTAAATCTTAGGGTTTCGTTAAGCGTAGAGTACCACACCGCTTTCTGGCGCGCCTTGTTCAAAAATTTAGAACATAGGCTTCGATATATTGCGCTATCACTGTAATCGGTTTGTGAATAGAGTTGTCGTCAGGCAAGGGGCAACGGCCCTGACAACCAAATCAAAAAGGAACATCCCATGAGCAAAGTACTCGTTCTGAAGTCCAGTATTCTGGCAGGTTACTCCCAGTCCAACCAGCTTTCCGACTACTTCGTGGAGCAGTGGCGTGAAAAGCACAGCGCGGATGAAATCACCGTGCGCGACCTGGCGGCAAACCCGGTGCCGGTACTGGATGGCGAGCTGGTTGGTGCCCTGCGCCCGTCAGACGCGCCGCTGACCCCGCGTCAGCAGGACGCGCTCTCGCTCTCTGATGAACTGATTGCTGAGCTGCAGGCGCATGACGTGATTGTTATTGCGGCGCCGATGTACAATTTCAACATCCCGACCCAGCTGAAAAACTATTTTGACCTGGTGGCCCGCGCTGGCGTGACGTTCCGCTACACCGAGAAAGGCCCGGAAGGGCTGGTAACCGGCAAGCGCGCTATCGTCCTGACCAGCCGCGGCGGCATCCATAAAGATACCCCGACCGATCTGGTCACCCCATATCTCTCCCTGTTCCTGGGCTTTATCGGTATCACCGACGTGAACTTTGTGTTTGCCGAAGGCGTGGCTTATGGCCCGGAAATGGCGACCAAAGCGCAGAGCGACGCCAAAGCCGCTATCGACGCGCTGGTTTCTGCATAATCAGACGTTGAGACCAAAAAACCGCCCTCCGGGGCGGTTTTTTTATGGGCGCAACCCGCGTTACGCCACCACCCACGGCGTTTCATCGAGCGCGAACACCAGCATGTTATCGCGCACCTGATAAGGAATGGTGTAAGTGCGCGCATCATGCATATCGCGATCGCAGCACGGCTCGAAATAGTGCACCAGACAGCGGAACGTAAAGGTGCGGTCGGTAATGTCGGTTATCTCGAACGACTCCGGCTGATACGCGTAGCGGATATCGTCCGGGTGCTCAGACATCACCAGATGTTTAAACAACCCGGCGTTAGCGCGCAGGATCTCCGCAATCGCTGGCAGCGACGACGCCTGTGCGCCATCGAGCGGCAGAGTATATTCGGTTGTCATAAGGGTCTCCTGTAAAAACGTTTTCCGAGCCTGACACAGGCGCGCGGCGTCGTCTGTTACCCGTGGGAAGTAGCGGGGTTATTTTTTCATCCACCGGCCATTGATGCCGCGGACATATTCGCCGGGTTTAGTGCGCGCCACCAGCTTCTGCCCTGCCATTTTCGCCACTTCATCGACCGGCAATCCGTTCTGTTGGGCGACGTCGCGGTAGCTTTCAGCCCGCGCCTGATTAATGCGCGCCACCAGCGCCGCCGTTTCGGCATCCTGCGCCACCGGCGCAAGATAACCGGTGAACGTTTCGCCCACGCGCCCTTGCGCGCGGGCCTCGTCAAGCGTCAACGCATAGCTGACGGGGCTTGCCAGCAGCAGCGCCAGCATCACGACCAGCAGGCTTTTCATTGGTCGCCTCCTCAGAAGAGATCGCTGCGGCTTTGCAGCAACGCTTCGACGTCTTTATCCACTTTAATATGGATATCGTGTTCAATTTTGACGTTCATATTAATGGTAATCGGCTCTTTGGGCGCCGCCACCTCAATGCGCGGCGTACAGCCGCACAGCATCAGGGTGATGACGCCTGCCAGCAGCGTGATTGCGGTTTTCATGGTTGTTCCTCGCAGGTCTTCCCTGACGTTGCCTTGCAGCGCGCGGCGGGCAGCGTCGCGTGTTGCTCAAGCCAGGACTGTAAATTATCGCCGAAACGCAAGCTGCGCCACAGCGTGAAAAGATTTTCCTGATGCTGATAGTTAAGCCGCACGCCGCTGGTTTTGCCGTCCACATGGCTTTCGCCCTGGAACTCCGAGCGCATGCGCAGCACGCCGAGATTATCAACATCCAGCCGCGTCCAGGAGCGGGAGATTTCCATATAGCGCAGCCAGTTGACCGCCGCCGCGGCCGCCGCGTTATCCCGCGCCATCGCGTCCGCCATCTCTTTATCCATGCGCAGCGTCAACGGGCCGGGGCTGGTAAGCCAGCCGTCATGCACAATCCATTGCGGGTTATCGACCCACAGCGGCAGCGCGCCGTTAATGGCACCGGAGAGCGCCACCTGTTTGACGTTGGTCGCGGTGATCAGCTCGCTCGACGAGATATTTTCCAGGCGCAGCAGCGCCGCTGTGTGCTGCGGCAGGCGCAACTGCTGCATACGAATTTTGCCGCCGAGCAGCGACGCGCTGACGTCGCTTAACACCAGCGGGCTCGCCTCGCTCCACGGATAGCTGCCCTGGAGTGACGCCGTAATATCCCGCGCCGGCACCTGGCTTTGGATCTCCGCGATGTTCAGCCGCACCGGCCCGCGCGTGCCAAACTGCCAGGTCGAATCGCGAAAGCGGAACGGCAGCACGAAGTCCACGCCGTTAAACTGGTTGTCTTTGGTCCAGGCGCTGCCCTGTTTCACCACGCCGTGACCGCCCGCCTCGAATCCCTGGCCTGCCGCGGCGGAAAACGCCACCTGCGCGTAAAAGCCGCCGTCGCGCAGCAGCAGCTTCCAGTCTGGCGGTAGCAGCGGCTGGAAGACGGCGAGCGGCTGCGGCGACCACCAGGCCTGACCGCGCAGGCGCTCGCCGTCCCAGCGGCCATTGACGCGCACGGGGCCAATCTCACCCGCATGCAGATCGCCTTTAAACTGGAACGCGCTCGGGTCGCGCCCCTGGACGCTGAAATTAAGCGTTGACGGCGGCAGGCTGGCGCCGCTGGTAAAGCGCGTGGCGCCGGCATCCAGCTTCAGCGCGCCCTCCAGCGCCTGAGTCGCGGCTCCCCGCGCCCAGCGCACCGGTGTGCTCAGCGCCAGTTGCGGATGGTCGACCGTCAGGCTCCCGTACTGCCATTTGTCGAAACGCGTGTTGAGTTCGCTGAGCGTGATCACCTCGTCGCGCCACTCGCCGCGCCCGCCGACAGACCAGCGCGACCGCATCGGTTCAAAGGTGCCGTTACCCCAGTAGCGCCAGCGCCACAGGCCCGCATCGGGGAGAAAATCATCGGCGCGGCCATCAAGATGCAGCAGCATATCGCCCTGACCCGGCTCGCTGGCGCGCGCGATGGCCTGCAAACGCCCGTCAATACCCTTTTCCGTCACCGTCACGCCCGCGAGCGGCCAGCGGATCTCTTCAATATTGAGCGCATCAATGACTCGCCCGCGCGAGCGCAACAGCGCGCCCGGCAGAAAATGCAGCGCAGGCGAGAGCAGCGGGCCGCGCAGCATGGCGGGGAGGCTTGCGTAAAACGCCAGCGCGTCCTGTTTCGCCTCACCGGTGATGCGCAGCGGCATCGCGCTCTCGCGCAGGCTCAGGGTGCCAGGGCCGAAGGTCATCACCGCGTTGCCCTTCCCGGCATTCCCCTGCGTTACCACATTCACACGTCCGCTGATGCGCGCGGCATCCAGCCCGCCGCGCCAGTTCTCCACGCGAAGCGCGGCGCGGCCGCTTAGCGGAAAGCCCTCATACGGCCAGCGCCAGCGCCCGTCGCTGAAAGCAAACGAATCGTGACCGGCCTGCCACGGGAGATCGAGCAGCGGATCGGGATCATCCTGCGCAAAGAGTAATAGCTGCCCTTCGCCGCCGCGCCACGTGACCTCAGCGCGAGCGCCATGCGGCGCCTGGGGGAGTGAAAACCGCGCCTGCGCCTCGCCTTTGGTCGGAATGCCATCCGGCATCAGCGCGAGCGTGAAATCGCCGAGCAGCGACACCGGCGGCTGGCCGTCAAAGAGGTGCAGACGCAGGCGCTCCACCTTCAACGCCTGCCCTTCAAGCCTGGCGCTCACGTCCAGCTTGTCGCCGGTAAAGGCAATGCGCTGCGTCTGCGGGCTGAGGCTCGCCTGCAGTGTGCCGACATAGTCCGGCAGGTCGGCGAGTTTAAGGCGCGCTATCTCCACCTCGCTTTCCGGCAGCATCGTCTGCCACTGGGCGAGCGTGCGCGGCGCGCCGGGCGCGGGGTCGTCAGGTATGGCGCTGAAGCAGCTGGTGTTGAGCGTGAGAGCGTCCAGATGCAGCCGCCAGCGCGTCGGGTGGCTCAACACGACATGTTGCGCGTGGGCGAGTTCGCAATCGCCCGCGAAATAACGCAGATCCGGCAGCACAATAGCGGAGCGGGTCAGGCGCGGGCGCTGCTCCAGCGCGATGCGCGTTCCCTGCGGCAGCCAGACGCCCGCGAGCGTCGGCAGCCAGTAGCCCGCGGTTAACAGCAGCGCCAGAGGCAGCAGCACAACCAGAAGTAATAAAGCGATGACGGCTCTGTATTTACCCTTCATGGGCCGTTAATATCCTGATTCAGCGAAAAATTATGCCGAAGAAAGCCATTATTCTGACAGCTTTGCCAGGCGAGGTGAAGCCAGGGCGGCTCTGAAAGCATAGTTGACCTAGAATTAGAGGTAAGCACCTGTTCGACAATTAATTTTTAAACTTTGTACGATATTTTTAATTATGCTAACGTGATCACAGCAAATCACTGGAGAAAGTCTTATGAAACTGGCGGTTTATAGCACAAAGCAGTACGACAAAAAGTATTTGCAGCATGTTAACCAGGAATATGGCTTCGATCTTGAATTTTATGACTTCCTGTTAACCGAGCGCACGGCGAAAACCGCCATTCATTGCGACGGCGTCTGCATTTTCGTTAACGACGACGCCAGCCGCCCGGTGCTGGAAGAGCTGAAAAAGCATGGTGTGAAATTTATCGCGCTGCGCTGCGCGGGCTTTAACAACGTCGATCTCGACGCGGCAAAAGAGCTGGGGCTGAAAGTCGTTCGCGTGCCGGCTTACTCACCGGAAGCCGTGGCTGAACACGCGGTGGGCATGATGATGTGCCTCAACCGCCGCATTCACCGCGCGTATCAGCGCACCCGCGACGCTAACTTTAACCTCGAAGGGCTGACCGGCTTTACGATGTACGGCAAAACCGCAGGCGTTATCGGCACCGGTAAAATCGGCGTCGCGGCGCTGCGCATTCTGAAAGGCTTTGGCATGCGCCTGCTGGCGTTCGATCCGTACCCGAGCGCCGCCGCGCTGGAGATTGGCGTGGAATATGTCGACCTGCCGACCCTGCTCGCGGAATCGGATGTCATCAGCCTCCACTGTCCGCTGACGCCGGAAAACTACCACCTGCTGAACCAGAGCGCGTTCGAGCAGATGAAAGACGGCGTAATGATCATCAACACCAGCCGCGGTGCTTTGATCGATTCCCAGGCCGCGATTGAAGCGCTCAAACGCCAGAAAATCGGCGCGCTGGGTATGGACGTATATGAAAACGAGCGCGATCTGTTCTTTGAAGATAAATCCAACGATGTGATTCAGGATGACGTGTTCCGCCGTCTTTCCGCCTGCCACAACGTGCTGTTCACCGGCCACCAGGCGTTTCTGACGGAAGAGGCGCTGATCAGCATTTCTGAAACCACGCTTGGAAATCTGCGCCAGCTGGAACAGGGCCAGCCCTGCCCGAACGAGCTGGTGTAACACCGCCGACGCGCCGCCTGGCGCGTCGCGTTTTTTTACCTCAGGGAGACGACCATGAAAAAAATCCTTTTCACCTTGCTGGCGGGAATGACGCTCGCCGGTTGCCAGAACACGGCGACGTCAAACGTGACGCCTGAAACGCTGCAACACCACCGCTACGTGCTGCAAACCGTCAACGGCGCGCCGCTCGACTCAACGCACCGCGTGCCGGAGCTGAGCTTTGGCGAGCGTATGCATGTCTCCGGCAGCATGTGCAACCGCTTTATGGGTCAGGGTGAACTGCATGGCGATACGCTGAAGGTGCAGGGGCTCGCGTCAACGCGCATGCTGTGCGCCGAGCCGCAGCTCAACGAGCTGGATAAGCTGATGAATGAGATGTTAAGCCAGGGAGCGACGGTGAGCGTGGAGAAACAGCAGCTCACCCTGAAATACCGCCAGTACAGTCTGGTCTATAAACTGGCGGATCTGATGTCGTAATCAGTACGCGGCGCAGGCGCCAGAGGCGAGCGCCGCTTCGCTGCAACGTTTGCCGTTGGGCAGCGCGCACATACCGGTGGTCGTGCCGTCAAGCTGGCGCGCGACCGACAGCGAGCCCCCGACCATCGCGCAGTTCGCCTGCCCTGCACTCGACAACGCAGCCCGCATTCCCGGCGGCACATGGGCCGCGGTGGCCTGCTGAACGGGTTCGCTGCTGCATGCCGATAATAGTAACGCGGCACATCCTACCCAAAACGCTGCTCGCATGTTTCTCCCCTTTCGTTGACAAGCAAAACCTGAGCATCATAGGCCGCCCGACGCGGCGCGTCGAGATTCCTGCTGCTGCTTTTTTGGACGAAGACACATTTTTTTGCGCTTTTCGGCCTCTTTCTCTTGATCCTGCGCATGAAATGATTCACCTCGCGAATAGTCAGTACACAAAAACGAAAATCCCGGCTTCAGGGCTTTGCTAAAATTCCCTTATTACTACAGGGTCTGTTGCGTCCGCACAGATCTGACAATGTTGCGCAATGTAAGGGTCTTTTATGATTACTATCGACGGCAACGGCGCAGTCGCTTCAGTCGCTTTTCGCACCAGTGAAGTTATCGCTATTTATCCCATCACGCCGAGCTCCACGATGGCGGAACAGGCCGACGCCTGGGCCGGCAACGGGATGAAAAACGTCTGGGGCGACGTCCCGCGCGTGGTCGAGATGCAGTCCGAGGCGGGCGCTATCGCGACCGTCCACGGCGCGCTCCAGACCGGTGCCCTCTCCACCTCGTTTACGTCTTCCCAGGGCCTGCTGCTGATGATCCCGACGCTCTATAAGCTCGCGGGCCAGCTCACGCCTTTTGTGCTGCACGTGGCGGCGCGTACCGTCGCTACCCATGCGCTCTCTATTTTCGGCGATCATTCGGACGTGATGGCGGTACGCCAGACCGGCTGCGCGATGCTGTGCGCCGCAAGCGTTCAGGAGGCGCAGGATTTCGCGCTGATCTCCCATATCGCCACGCTGAAAAGCCGCGTGCCGTTTATTCATTTCTTCGATGGATTCCGCACGTCACATGAAATCAACAAAATCGCGCCGCTCGCCGATGACACGATCCGCGCCCTGCTGCCGCAGGCGGAAATCGACGCCCACCGCGCCCGCGCGCTCAACCCGGAACACCCGGTGATCCGCGGCACCTCCGCCAACCCGGATACTTATTTCCAGTCCCGCGAGGCGACCAACCCCTGGTATGACGCGGTCTATGACCATGTCGAACAGGCGATGAACGATTTCGCCGCCGCCACGGGCCGCCAGTACCGGCCGTTTGAGTATTACGGCCACCCGGAGGCCGAACGGGTGATTATCCTGATGGGTTCCGCCAGCGGTACCTGCGAAGAGGTGGTGGATGAACTGCTCACCCAGGGCGAGAAAGTGGGCGTGCTGAAAGTCCGCCTGTTCCGCCCGTTCAGCGCGCGTCACCTGCTGGCGGCGCTGCCGCAGAGCGTCCAGCGCATCGCGGTACTTGATCGCACCAAAGAGCCTGGCGCGCAGGCGGAGCCGCTTTATCTGGATGTGATGACCGCGCTGGCGGAAGCCTTTAACCGCGGCGAGCGCGACAGCCTGCCGCGCGTCATCGGCGGCCGTTATGGGCTTTCCTCCAAAGAGTTCGGCCCGGACTGCGTACTGGCGGTATTTAATGAACTGCGCGCCGAAAAACCGAAACCGCGCTTTACCGTCGGGATTTATGACGACGTGACGCATCTCTCCCTGCCGCTGCCGGAGAATACGCTGCCCTCTCACGCGCGCCTGGAGGCGCTGTTTTACGGGCTGGGCAGCGACGGCAGCGTCTCGGCCACCAAGAACAACATTAAAATTATCGGCAACGCGACGCCGTGGTACGCCCAGGGCTATTTCGTTTATGACTCTAAAAAAGCGGGCGGCCTGACCGTTTCCCACCTGCGCGTCAGCGAGCGGCCCATTAACTCCGCGTATCTGGTAAGCCAGGCGGATTTCGTCGGCTGCCATCAGTTGCAGTTTATCGATAAATATCAGATGGCCGAGCGCCTGAAACCCGGCGGTATTTTTCTGATTAACACGCCTTACGCGCCGGATGAGGTGTGGCATCAGCTGCCTCAGGAAGTCCAGGCGGTGCTGAATAACAAAAACGCGCGCGTCTTTGTCGTGAACGCCGCGAAAATCGCCCGCGAATGCCAGCTCGGCGCGCGCATCAACACCGTGATGCAGATGGCGTTTTTCCATCTCACGCAGATCCTGCCGGGCGACAGCGCGCTGGAGGCGCTCCAGGGTGCCATCGCCAAAAGCTACAGCAGCAAAGGCCAGGAGCTGGTGGAGCGCAACTGGCAGGCGCTGGCGCTGGCCCGCGAATCGCTCTTCGAGGTGGCGCGCCAGCCGGTGGATGAGACCAGCCATCTGCGCCCGCCGGTGGTTTCCGACGCCGCGCCCGATTTTGTCAAAACGGTGACCGCCGCGATGCTGGCAGGGCTTGGCGACGCGTTGCCGGTCTCGGCGCTGCCGCCGGACGGCACCTGGCCGCTCGGCACGACCCAGTGGGAGAAACGCAATATCGCGGAAGAGATCCCCATCTGGAAAGAGGCGCTTTGCACCCAGTGCAACCACTGCGTCGCCGCCTGCCCGCACTCGGCGATCCGCGCCAAAGTGGTAGCGCCGGAAGCACTTGCCGACGCGCCCGCCTCGCTCGCCGCGCTGGATGTGAAATCCCGCGATATGCGCGGCCAGAAATATGTGCTGCAGGTCGCGCCGGAAGACTGCACCGGCTGCAACCTGTGCGTCGAGGTCTGCCCGGCGAAAGACCGCCAGAACCCCGAGATCAAGGCGATTAATATGATGTCGCGTCTGGAGCACGTGGAGGAAGAGAAACGCAACTATGACTTCTTCCTGAACCTGCCGGAAATCGATCGCAGCTCGCTTGAGCGTATCGACATTCGCACCTCGCAGCTCATCACGCCGCTGTTTGAATATTCCGGCGCATGCTCCGGCTGTGGAGAAACGCCCTACATCAAGCTGCTGACCCAGCTTTACGGCGATCGACTGCTGATTGCCAACGCCACCGGCTGCTCGTCGATTTATGGCGGCAACCTGCCCTCGACGCCGTACACCACCGACGCCAATGGCCGCGGCCCGGCGTGGGCGAACTCGCTGTTTGAGGATAACGCGGAGTTCGGTCTGGGTTTTCGCTTAACGGTCGATCAGCATAAGGCACGCGTGCAGCGCCTGCTCACACAGTTTGCCGATAAACTCACGCCTGCGCTGTATGAGGCGCTGCAAACTGACGCCACGCCGGAGGTGCGTCGCGAACAGGTCGCAGAGCTGCGCCAGCAGTTACAGGGCGTGGAAGGCGCGCAGCAGTTGCTGACCGACGCCGACGCGCTGGTGGAAAAATCGATCTGGCTGATTGGCGGCGACGGCTGGGCATATGACATCGGTTTCGGCGGCCTCGATCATGTGCTGAGTCTCACCGAGAACGTCAATATCCTGGTGCTCGATACGCAGTGCTATTCCAACACCGGCGGACAGGCGTCGAAAGCCACGCCGCTTGGCGCGGTGACGAAATTCGGCGAACACGGCAAGCGCAAGGCGCGTAAAGATCTCGGCGTGAGCATGATGATGTACGGGCATGTTTACGTGGCGCAGATTTCGCTGGGCGCGCAGCTTAACCAGACGGTGAAAGCGATTCAGGAGGCGGAAGCCTACCCCGGCCCGTCGCTGATCATCGCCTACAGCCCTTGTGAGGAGCACGGCTACGATCTGGCGCTGAGCCACGATCAGATGCGCCAGCTTACCGCGACGGGGTTCTGGCCGCTTTACCGCTTCGACCCTCGCCGCGCCGACGAAGGCAAGCTGCCGCTGGCGCTCGATTCCCGCCCGCCGTCAGACGCGCTGGCGGAAACCCTGCTCGCCGAGCAGCGCTTCCGTCGCCTCAACGCGCAGCAGCCGGAGGTGGCCGAACAGCTCTGGAAAGATGCCGCCGCTGATTTGCAAAAACGCTACGACTTCCTGGCGCAGCTCGCCGGCAAAGCCGAGAAAGTCAGCGAGTAATTTAGCGCTTATCGTTATCGCCCCTGTTTTTGGCAGGGGCGTTTTCGCCAAGCTCCTCGCGGCTTAATACCCGATACCACGTAAATTTATCGCCGGTCGTGCATTTCACCGCCACGCCGTGTAAATCCCCGTCTTTCAGGAAAAACCCACGGTACTGATTTTCCCCCACCGCTAAATAACGCGCCTTTTCACCAAGTTCATAAATCGTCTGGTAGCGATCGCCGCAGCGAAACGTCGTGCGGGTATCAAACTGATAAAAGTAATTTAATAACGCGCCGCCCAGGGTGCGGACATTCGCTATCATTAATCCCGACAGAATGCAGGTAAATACCACGACAAATATATACTGACTGTCCAGAGAGAGTTTGGCGAGTTTCTTGCGTTTTTTCAGGTTCGCCTCCATTACGCCTGCAATCACAATCACAACGACATAGGCAATATTCACCACAATGAATGCCGCAAAAAATAATGTCAGAGACCAGGTGGTATACGGGAGTAGTGCTACAGAAATATCCCAGGATTCAAGCAACGTGCCGCTGGCGATCATTCTGGCAAAAAACAGCACCAGCGCCAGCAGCAGCGTCAGTGCTTTGCTCAGTAACGACGCGGCGCGCGGGGAGAGGACCGAAAGGCAAAACAGATAAGAGAGCGTCAGGCTGCCCGCGCCGAAAAAGCAAGAGGCAGCCACCAGAGACCAGACGATAATGCCAGGGGCATGCGCGACCGCCAGTAAAAAGCTTACGGAGATAGTAAGCATGGCGGTACGAGACAACGACACCGAGGCTTTCATTTTGCTGTACTGCTTACGCGGCAAGAAACCCTTCAGACGTTTGCGCTCCTGAGTATGAAACGCCGTGCGTCCGTAATAATCGATAATATACGCACACACCCACAGCATATTAAACCAGATGGCTGCGCCGGTAAGCGACGGGTGATGGGTTTTATTCGCAACGGCCAGAAGGAAAATCGTAATAAACCAGTTAATACACCAGAAAAGAATAAGCGCAGGCATCTGCCACGGTAGTTTATGTAATAAGCCGAACATGACCTTTCCTTGAGTCAGAAAAACCCACACCTTAATGAGAAATATTTATACCTGCAACCTGACCATATGGATGCAATGACGCAACGTGATTATTTATGAAAGTACAATGACAGATGATTCTCATCAGAATGAGATGTAATAAGCGCCGCCTCCCTGCGGCGCTTATTTTTACAGCGACATATCCACCACGATGCGACCGGTGATTTTCCCGTTACGCATACGGTCGAAAATATCGTTGATATTCTCCAGCGGCTCGACCGCAATTTCCGCCGCCACTTTATTATGGCCCGCGAAATCAAGCGCCTCCTGGAGATCTTTACGCGTACCGACAATCGAGCCACGCACCGTGGTGCCGTCCAGCACCATATCAAAGATAGAGAGATCGAATTTACCCGGCGGCAGGCCGTTCAGCACCATTGTACCGCCGCGGCGCATCATGGTGGTCGCCTGGGCGAACGCTTTTGGCGACACCGCCGTTACCAGCACGCCGTGCGCGCCGCCGAAAGTGTCATGGAAATAGCTGCCCGGATCGACCTCCAGCGCGTTGGCCGTCACCTGCGCGCCGAGGCGTTTCGCAAACTCCAGCTTATCGTTATCAATATCCACCGCCGCCACGTTCAGCCCCATCGCGTTGGCGTACTGAATCGCCAGATGCCCTAACCCGCCGATGCCGGAAACCACCACCCAGTCACCCGGTTTGGTGTCGGTCATTTTCAGCCCTTTATAAACCGTCACCCCCGCACAAAGGATCGGCGCGATATGGGTAAACTCGACGTTATCCGGCAGGATGCCCACATAATTGGCGTCTGCCAGACAATACTCGGCAAAGCTGCCGTTAACCGAATAGCCTGAGTTTTGCTGGCTGTGACAAAGCGTTTCCCAGCCCCCGAGACAGTGTTCGCAGTGCCCGCAGGCGGAATAGAGCCACGGCACGCCCACGCGATCCCCCTCTTTAATGTGCGTCACGCCCTGGCCGACCGCCACGACATGCCCCACGCCTTCATGGCCCGGAATAAATGGCGGATTCGGTTTCACCGGCCAGTCACCTTCCGCCGCGTGGAGATCGGTATGACACACGCCGGTCGCCGCGATTTTCACCAGCACTTTACCTGGTGTGACTTCCGGCACCAGCACTTCCTGAATCTCCAGCGGCTGCCCGAAGGCCTTAACCACGGCCGCTTTCATTTTCATCACTTTCATCAGTTACCTCGTTAACAGGTCGTTCGGATGGATCAGAAAAGGTTCAGAGGCTGAATGTCATAGCTGACCAGCACATTTTTCACCTGCTGGTAATGCTCCAGCGCTTTTTTATGGGTTTCGCGGCCAATGCCGGAATTCTTGTAGCCGCCGAACGCGGCATGCGCCGGATAGAGGTGGTAGCAGTTGGTCCAGACGCGGCCCGCTTTGATTTCGCGACCCATGCGCCACGCGAGATTGGTATCACGCGTCCAGACGCCCGCGCCGAGACCAAATTCCGTGGCGTTAGCCAGTTTCAGCGCCTCGTCAGCGTCTTTAAAGGTGGTGATGCCGATAACCGGCCCGAAGATCTCTTCCTGGAAGAAGCGCATCTCGTTTTCGCCTTTAATCAGCGTTGGCTCAATATAGAAGCCCTTCTCCAGCGCCGCGCCGTGGTTCACACGCGAGCCGCCCGCGAGGATCTGGCCGCCCTCGCCGCGCGCGATATCGATGTAAGAGAGAATTTTGTCGAACTGCTCCTGAGAGGCCTGCGCGCCAATCATGGTGTCAGTGTCATAGGGGTCGCCTTTACGAATGTTGGCCATACGCGCCAGCACACGTTCCATAAAGGGTTCGTAAATCGATTCCTGAATCAGGGCACGGGACGGACAGGTGCACACTTCCCCCTGGTTAAAGAAGCCCAGAATCAGCCCTTCGGCCGCTTTTTCGATAAATTCAGGCTCTGCCTGCATAATGTCGGCAAAGTAAATATTAGGCGACTTTCCGCCAAGCTCGACGGTGCTGGGGATAATATTTTCCGCCGCGCAGGCCAGAATATGCCGCCCGACCGGCGTCGAGCCGGTAAACGCGATTTTCTCGATGCGTTTGCTGCGCGCGAGCGCCTCGCCTGCCTCCTGCCCGAAGCCGTGCACCACGTTCACCACGCCCGGCGGCAGCAGATCGCCAATCAGCTCCATCAGCACGGAAATGCCAAGCGGCGTCTGTTCCGCAGGTTTGAGCACCACGCAGTTGCCCGCCGCCAGCGCGGGCGCGAGTTTCCACGCCGCCATCAGGATCGGGAAGTTCCACGGGATTATCTGCCCGACCACGCCGAGCGGTTCATAAATGTGATACGCGACGGTGTACTGATCGATTTCCGCGACGCTGCCCTCCTGGGCGCGCAGACAACCGGCGAAGTAGCGGAAGTGGTCGACCGCCAGCGGAATATCGGCGTTCAGCGTTTCGCGAATCGGTTTACCGTTATCCCAGCTCTCGGTGAGCGCTAATTGTTCGATATGGCCCGCCATGCGATCGGCGATGGCCAGCAGCAGGTTCGAGCGCTCCTGTACGCTGGTTTTGCCCCACGCGGGCGCTGCGGCATGGGCCGCGTCCAGCGCGCGCTCAATATCGGCTGCGCCCGAACGCGGGAACTCCGCCACCACCGCGCCCGTCACCGGCGTGGTGTTAGTGAAATATTGACCTTCGACAGGCTCGACAAACTGACCGCCAATAAAGTTTCCATAACGCTGTTTAAAGCTAACGAGTGCACCAGGCTGACCGGGGTGAGCATATTTCATGGCAGATTCCTCAGTGTAGCGACAATCGGTTAAGCACAGTTATCTGTGCGGCGCACAGAGATAAGCAGGTCTTATGCCAGAGTGACGGGCATGGTAAAAACCCCTATTAAACCTTAAGAAACAATCGGTTAAGAATGAGGTTTTTGAATCGTCGGCGCGCAGGGCAGACACGGGACACGGAAAATGTCGCGGAACTGTGTCATGTGTCGCAACACATGCGACACCAAAATGCTACATATTTGAAACATATATACCCACCCGGAGAATGCCATGCCGCACAGCGCCTCGTTGACCTCCGCAGGCTTAACGCCGTACTGCGACGACCTGTCTTTTCCGTGTCTGCTGAATGACTCCTGGCAGCGCAGCCAGCGCTACGGGCTGACACGCGACTATGACGCCACCTCCTTTGTCAGCCGCGCCCTGCTTGAAGAGGCGCGATCGCAACATGGCTGGCTGAAAACGCTCGCCCGCCCGCTGATGCAGCGGCTCGGTGAGAGCCTGAGCCGCGCGCCGTCTGTTGTGGTCGCCACGGACGATACCGGTCTCGTGCTGGATACCTTCGGCAATAACCAGTTTTTGCATAAGGCGCAGCGCGTGGCGCTCGCACCCGGTAATCTGTGGGGCGAACACGCGCGCGGCACGAACGCCATCGGCACGGCGCTGGCGCTGCACGCGCCGTGCGAGGTCCACGGCAGCCAGCATTTCCTCAATCAGAACGCCGGGCTGTACTGCTACGGCGTGCCGGTGTTTCGCCCGGACGGGCAAATCGCGGGCGTGCTGGATCTCTCCACGCCTGCACGGCAGCCCGTGGCCGAGGCAGGCCGCCTGATGCGCCAGGCCGTGCGCCAGCTGGAGCACGACTGGGTTATCGCGCAGCTCGACGCCCAGCAGTGGCTGCTGCGCCTGCACACCGACCCAACCGCGCTCGGCTCGGCACAGGAGTTGCTGCTGGCGTTCCGCGATAACCGGCTGGTGGCCGCCAATAAACTGGCGATGGACGAATTCAAGCTTTCCACCGCGCATATCGGCACGCTTTCGCTTGACGCGCTGTTCCCGCAGGCGTTGCCTGCAAGTGATGACACCGCCCTTACCGCCATTAACCAGCGCCGCTACCACACCCGCCGTCAGCTTCCGGCGCGGCGCGTCTGGGCCGCGTATCCCGCGATTTCTCAGGAAGAAGAGAGCGGCGTTGAAACCGCCAAAGCGCTGCGCCTGCTGAACGCAGGCATCGCGCTGTGCATTACCGGCGAAACCGGCTGCGGCAAAGAACACCTGAGCCGCCGCCTGCATCAACAGAGCCAGTGGCGCGACGGCCCATTCGTCGCCATTAACTGTGCTGCGCTGCCCGAGCAACTGATTGAGTCGGAACTTTTCGGCTATCAGCCCGGCGCGTTTACCGGTGCCAGCAGCCGCGGCTATATCGGTAAAATCCGCGAAGCCGACGGCGGCGTGCTGTTTCTGGATGAAATTGGCGATATGCCGCTTGCCATGCAGACCCGCCTGTTGCGGGTGTTGCAGGAGAAAAAAGTGGTGCCGCTCGGCGGCACCCGCGCCGTACCGGTGACCTTTACGCTTATCTGCGCGACCCACCGTCCGCTGGACGAGATGGTGGCGCGCGGGGCGTTTCGCGAAGATCTCTTTTACCGGATTGAAGAGTACCGGCTGCGCATTCCGCCGCTGCGCGAGTGGCCCGCGCTGCCGCGTTTTGTCCAGCGGCTGTGGCAGGAGCTGGGCGGGGCGCGCCGCGGCGTCACGCTGTCTGCCGATCTGGTTGAGCATATCGCGCGTCTGCCGTGGCCGGGAAACGTGCGCCAGCTTGCGAGCCTGCTGAAAGTATTGCTGGCGCTGGCGGACGATGGTGACGTTGTCACGTTAAACGACCTGCCGCCCCCCTATTGTTCTGTGGCCGGACATAAAGCACCGGCGCAGCCTTCAGAGAACGCTGCGCCGGATGTGGACGCCATCTTGCAGAGCGTGAACGGTAACATGAGCCTTGCGGCGCGTAAGCTTGGCGTCTCGCGCAGTACGCTCTACCGGCGGCTTGAGAAACAGCGCGCTAGCGCAGGCGTCCGCTGATATCACCAAGCGCGTCGATGGCCGTCTGCGGGTAGCCTGCCGCGCGCAGCGGCGCGACAATCTCCTGCGCCAGATCCGGCACGTAACTCACCAGCAACTCCCCTTTGCCGCAAAACTCCGCCTCGCCGAGCGCGGCGGGCAGAATCACGCTCTGCGCGCGCTCAAGCGTCATCACCGCGTTACCAGGCGTGTGAATCGTCACCGGCGCGCCGATATTGGTGACAATGCGCACCGAGGAGAAGTGGTAGTCGTAGCAGGTATCGAAGCGCCAGCGCTCCAGCGCGAAATAAGGACCTGCGCAGCACAGCAGACGCTGGACGGCCTCGCACTCCTCCAGCACCAGCCCGCGCTGCGGCTGGGTCAGCAATTCGGGGCGCAATTCTTCCAGCAGTTTATCGATGTTACGCGCCTGCTCGTCAGGCGGCACTGGCGAGCCATCTTCCATATTCCACGGCATCGCATGCTGCTGAATATCAGACGTCTGTTCGATCTCATAGATAAGCGTATCCGGCCCGAAGGAGTGCAACTGCCCGCCCGGCACATAGATCGTATCGCCGGTTTTGAGCGGCAGGCGGTACATGACGCGGTCATAATCGCCCGCCAGTAACGCTTCGCGGATCGCCTCTTTTTTGACGCCGGTTTTGATACCAACAAGGCAGGTCGCGCCGGGTGCGGCCCAGAGAATATGCCAGGCCTCGGTTTTTCCATTCGGCTGGTTTTCGAGACGCTGCGCGATGTCGTCGTTGGCGTGCAGATGCACCGGCAGCATGCCGCTGCCATCGATAAATTTGCTCAGAAGCGGAAAGTACGGGCCGCGCCAGCCTGGCGCGACCAGTTCATCGGGATAGCGCGTCGCCAGCTCACGCAACGACATGCCAGCGTATTCGCCATTGGTGACGGTCGCTATCATGCCGTCGACGTCGCTCACTTCCCAGGTTTCCGCGATGCGCGATTCCGGCAGTTCCGCCTTACCGAGCTGCGTTTTGATGCGCGTGCCGCCAAAAATGTGGGTCGCGAGCGGCGTCGTCAGCGTAAGCGGATAGTTGAGCATCCCTCTCTCCTTTTTTATCAGATAACCGCCTGGCCGCCCGTGACGGCGACGGTCGCGCCCGAGACGTAGCTTGCCTCGTCACTTGCCAGCATCACATAGACCGGTGCCAGTTCAGCAGGCTGACCGGCACGCGCCAGCGGCACCTGGCTGCCGAATTCCTTGACCTGTTCCGGCGGCATGGTGGACGGAATCAGCGGCGTCCAGATGGGGCCGGGTGCGACGGCGTTCGCGCGAATGCCTTTTTCGGCAAGCAATGCGGCCAGGCTGCCGGAGAAGTTCACGATAGCCGCTTTGGTAGCGGAATACGCGATGAGCTTTGGCTTCGGCTGGTCGGCGTTGACCGAGGCGGTATTGATGATTGAGCCGCCCGCGGGCATATGCGGCACGGCCGCTTTGCAGATCCAGAACATGCCGTAGAGGTTGGTTTTCATGGTGCGGTCGAACTCTTCATCGCTGATTTCATCCAGCGAATCGCGGGTCATCTGGAACGCCGCGTTATTGACCACGATGTCAATTTTGCCGAATTCATCAGCCGCTTTTTGCACCAGCGCGCGGCAGTGGGTGGCGTCGGTGATATCGCCGGGCACCAGCACCGCTTTGCGGCCCGCCTCTTCCACGAGACGCGCGGTGTCTTTGGCATCGTCATGCTCATCGAGATACGAAATAAGCACATCGGCCCCTTCGCGGGCATACGCGATGGCGACCGCGCGGCCAATGCCGGAATCACCGCCGGTGATGATGGCGGCTTTACCGGTGAGACGGCCTGAGCCCTTGTAGCTGGTTTCGCCGTGATCGGGCTGCGGCTGCATTTTGGTGGTGCTGCCAGGGACATTCTGCTGCTGTTCCGGGAATGGCGGTTGTGGACGTGTCGTCATGGTTTGTTCTCCTGTTTCTTTTCATTTCGCGCCTTTAAAACGCGAAAGACATCCGGGTTTCAGGAACCTGACGCTTATCAGCGCCAACGATGAAATCAGGTTTCAGTATAGTTGACGAGATATTTATGCAAGCGAAGCGGGAAACCAGACGGGTAATTTTTATCCGCTGCGGGGGGTTATTTTTGCGGATTGAAAGCACGCCAGGCGCGTTATTAGCGAGGCGGAGAGCTATGCGGATAACTTTTTATATAACTGTATCTTAGCGGTAAATAATTCGACTATAAAAAGAGGAAAATATAACGCGCGGCGTGCTGGCTTTTATTATTCTTTCACCCGATGAGAAAACGCGGATAAATCCGGGCCAGCGCTGATATCGCGTAGCCCGTTTTTTGTCGCCGCTGGTTTAAATATTTAGATCTACCCAAAGTGCCGCGTGATCGGAGCCAGCCTGCTGCGGCTTTTTCAGCTCCGGGTAAACCTCCCATTTTACTGGCCGCTCGCCGGGCCACATGCCTTTGCGGATAACGCCGCCTGCGATGACGCGCTCCCAGAGCGCGGGCGACAGCAAAATGTAATCGAGCTTGTTGTTTTTGGCGCTGTTGCCCCAGGTGCCGGGGTATCCGCCGTTATCGAACGCCGGGTGCGTGAAAGCGTCGCGCAAATCGGTCTCTTTGAGCAGCGGTGCCAGGGCGTCGCTCTCTGGCGTGTCGTTGAAATCGCCTGCAATCGCAATAAACTGCTCGCCGGCATCGCGGCGCGACTTGTAGATTTCCGCCACCCGCTGCGCCTGCGCTTTACGCCTGGCGTCGGACTCCGCTTTGCCGCCGTAGCCTTTACTTTTCAGGTGGTTCACCATCACCCACAGCGTGTCGCCGCTTTTCAGCGGCACCGAATATTCCGGGCAGTCGCGCGAAAAAATCAGCTGGCCGCGCGCGTCGCGATCGTCCACGTGGCTGCGCATCAGGCCGATGGGATAGTTCGCGCCGGTAAGCAGGCCAACGTCAATACCGCGGGTGTCGTTGCCGTCGATGACCATGACGTGACGAAACGGCTCGCCGCCGAGCGCCGCGATAATCTCCTGGTTAAACGCCGCCAGCGCCGGACGGCTCTCCGCCTCCACCACCGCCAGTACATCGGCGTTAAGATCGCTCATCACTTTCGCGGTGACGCGCATGGCGACTTCATCGACCGGCGATTCGATAAGCTCAAGCGAGCCGACCCAGTCGGCGCGGCCGCTGGCGATAATCTCGATACCGCCGTCGCGCGGGCGTTTCAGCAGGTTGCCACGGTTGCGACGCAAAATGACAAACGGCCCGGTGTCTGATTTCTCAAGCCCGAGCGCCACCATCAGCTTCACCATCTCTTTTTTACTGGCCTCGCTGTAGGTGATTTCGCCGAGCAGTTCATTCAGCCGTGCGAACTTTTCCAGCACCGGCCGCCCCTGCGACCAGCTACTCTGCGACATGACGCGCGCGCGATCGAACAGGTTTTCTACGTTATAAGACGCCAGACGCATAGCCCCTCCCGTGTTGGTTTTCCCCTGCCGCTGGCTCCACAGCCCGGCATGCGGTCTTTCTCAGTGTGGCAGCAAAATGTTACGGCTTCAAAACAGGGGTGTGTGGTGTAAAACGCGCTGGTATTCGTCGCGGTAATCCGTACCATACACGCCACGCACAGGAACAATATTCGGGCCTGCTGGCGCAAGCGGCGATATCCGCCGGGCGCGGGCAAGCCAACAGTGAATTCGCGCGCCGGGCAATCCGCCAGGGCGCGCCGCAACGCAGAACTGAGCCACTTTTAAATGTCTGAAATTCAAGAAATTAGCAAAAAAGAGCAGTACAACCTCAACAAGTTGCAGAAGCGCCTGCGCCGCAATGTCGGAGAGGCCATCGCCGATTACAACATGATTGAAGAAGGCGATCGCATTATGGTCTGCCTCTCCGGCGGTAAAGACAGCTACACAATGCTCGAAATTCTGCGCAACTTACAGCAGAGCGCGCCGGTCAATTTCTCGCTGGTGGCGGTGAATCTGGACCAGAAACAGCCGGGCTTCCCGGAGCATATCCTGCCGGAGTATCTGTCATCGCTTGGCGTGGAATATAAAATCGTTGAGGAAAACACCTACGGGATCGTCAAAGAGAAGATCCCGGAGGGGAAAACCACCTGCTCGCTCTGCTCACGCCTGCGCCGCGGCATTCTTTACCGCACCGCGACCGAGCTTGGCGCGACGAAAATCGCGCTCGGCCATCACCGTGACGACATTCTGCAAACGTTGTTCCTGAACATGTTCTACGGCGGCAAAATGAAAGGCATGCCGCCGAAGCTGATGAGCGATGACGGTAAGCACATTGTGATTCGCCCGCTCGCCTACTGCCGTGAAAAAGATATTGAGCGTTTCTCGCAGGCGAAAGGCTTCCCGATTATCCCGTGCAACCTGTGCGGCTCACAGCCCAACCTGCAGCGCCAGGTGATCGCCGATATGCTGCGCGACTGGGATAAACGCTATCCGGGCCGTATCGAAACCATGTTCAGCGCGATGCAGAACGTGGTGCCGTCGCACCTCTGCGACACCGAACTGTTCGATTTCAAAGGTATTCATCACGGCTCTGAGGTGGTGAACGGCGGCGATCTGGCGTTCGACCGCGAAGAGATCCCGATGATGCCTGCGGGCTGGGCACCGGAAGATGACGCGGCGCCACCGATGCAGCGCCTCGACGTGCTGGAAATCAAATAAGGCTGATGCCCTCCCCGCGGAGGGCTTTTTTTTGCGCGCTTAACGCATATGCGGCGGTGGGTCGTCGATAGGACGCGGGTCGGGTGATGGGGGATCGGGCACGGGCTGCGGCGTTGGGATCGGGTCCGGCACCGGTACGGGATCGATGGGCACCGGATCGCTCATGCGGGTCTGATACAGATGCTGCATAGTCGCTTCCTCTTTACATGGCAGATACCCTAAGCGTAGAAGATGCGTCACAGAAGGGAAAAGCGCGGCGCGGGTGTGCCAGAATGCAGAGAGTAAAACGCAGGCAAAAAAAAGCCGACTTAAACAAGTCGGCATCGTACGAATCAATTGTGCTATGCAGTAATTCAAAAAAGGAAGTAAGACAATATGGAGCGCAACGCCCATCGCTTGACGTTGCATTCACCTGCGACAAGAATGATGCCGTGAAACGACGTGCCATTTCTTGATATCGCTCAAAGTCGTGAGGATTTTTCGTTCAGTTCTCGCTCGAAATACGTTTTTTTACAACCATTTACTTCGATGTAACCACCATGTAACACCGCCGATCAGCAGCACCAGCGCCACGCAAAACACGCTAAACCCAAGATGCCAGCCGCCGCCGGGAATACCGCCGAGGTTGACGCCAAACAGGCCGGTGAGAAACGTGCTGGGCAAAAAGACCATTGCCATCAGAGACATCGTGTAACTGCGCCGCGACAGCGACTCCTGCATCGTCTGGGAAATCTCATCGGCCATGACTGCGGTACGCGCGATGCAGGCATCGATTTCATCCAGGCCGCGGCCAAGACGGTCGGCGATATCCTGCATCCGGCGGCGGTGATCGTCCGTCATCCAGCTAAAACGCTCGCTGGCGAGGCGGGAAAAAACATCGCGCTGCGGCGACATATAACGCCGCATCACAATCAGTTGCTTGCGCAGCAGCGCCAGCACACCGCGCGGCGGCACGATCTCTTCGAGCAGATTGTCTTCGAGATCGATGATTTTGTCGTGCAGCTCTTCGATAAATTCGCTGGCGTGGTCGGTCAGCGCATCGCAGGCGTCTACCAGCCAGCCGCCGACATCCGCGGGGCCGCTGCCCTCGTTGAGGTCGTGAATAATATCGTCGAGCGCCAGTACTTTACGCTGGCGCGTGGAGACGATAAGCCGCTCGTCGATGTAAAGCCGCATCGCCACCAGCTGGTCGGGCCGTTCATCGGTACTGCCGTTGATGCAGCGCAGCGTAATCAGCGTGCCGTCGCCCATGCGGGTGACGCGCGGGCGCAGGCTTTCGCCCGCCAGCGCGTCGCGCACCAGATTCGGCAGCAGCGGCGTCTCAGTGAGCCACTGCGCGCTTTCCGGGTTGGCATAATTCAGATGCAGCCAGCAGGGATGGTCTTTATCGATAACAGCGTCATCCTGCAATGGTTTCACGCCACCGTGGCCGTCCAGCAGCCAGGCGATGACCGCGTCCGGCACATTGACTTCAGAGCCTTTAATGGCCTCCATCGTATCTCCTGATGTTCAGTTCAACGTCGCCGCGTGCGCTCAACGGCTTTCCAGCGCGGCCTGAATGGCGTCCGCCAGTTCAGCCAGGTGGTGACGGGTATATTCGATATCTTTGGCAAGCTTATCGCGCCCTTCATAACCATTCGGGGCCGCCACAGAGGCTTTGATCAGTTCAAGGGCGGCGTTCACCGCCAGCAGGCGTTTTTCCGCATCGCTACGGGAGGGATAATTTTCAGGCAGCATAATTCACTCCGGTGATTCAACTGGCTTTATGGTGATACATTGCGCAGGAATTTCAAGCCGAAGCGATGCCGTTGAGGATTAAAACAGCGCCACCAGCAGGGCGACAGGGAAACTCATCGGCCAGGTCGCGCCGATAAGCGTCGCGCAAAGCAGCTTAATGCTGGTTTTGTCTTTCGCGATAAAAAAGGTAATGAGCGCCGCGATTGCCGCCATGACGGCGTAAAACACGAGCATATGTTGATAGAGCGTCATGATTGCGTATCCATACTGAGAAGGCGGTCGCAATATGCGATTTTTTATGACGCAGATCAAGTGTCCGTACGGGCCGCCGCGCAGAAAAACTTGATCTGCTTCACTGTATCCCTGCTGTAAACAAGGATGAATCAAATCTGCGCGCGATGTGTTAACGTCAGCCTACCCATAAATTTTACAACTCAGGGCCAGTCTGTCGCAATGAGAACCACGCGCGTTACGTTACGTCTTTCCCATGCCGTCAGCGACGTTATGCTCGATGACATCAAAGCCATTATTCCTGCCGATGCGCTACAGGTCTTTATTAATCAACTGGATGAATCACAGTACGCCACGCTTGAGTGTATTCAGACGGAACAGAACTGTTCGCTTATTGCCTCAGCGATAGTGGTGTGGCGTCAGCTCGGGCATATCAAAAATCTGGTCTACCGCAACGGCGATGTGCTGCGCGATGTCTCCGACGCCAGTCAGTTTCAGCTCTTTACCATGCTGCGCGCGCCGCTGACGGTGCTTGCCGTTCGCTGATAGCTTTCAGAAAATTCTCAACTTCTCCCCTCGCCTGCCGATAACCTTCTGAAAATGGACGGGGAAGAACGTTATGCTGCCTGGAATACCCACGCTGGCGCTGGCCTTTATGGTCTGGCTGCTGATTTTTATCCCTTCTTACAAAATCGCCACGCGCGCAGGCTTCGGCTGGTCGATGGCGCTGTTACTGACGCTGCCGGGCCTGAATATCATCGCCTGGTGGTGTTTTGCCTGTATGAAGTGGCCAGCGCGCCGCTATTTCTGAGCCTGACGGCCGCAGTCGTTGTCAGCGTCTGCTGGAGGTTCCGCGAGGCTGCGCCGGTTTAACGCGTGGAGAAAACGCGCACATAGCGTTAAAGCTCCGCGTCCCCTTGCCGATGATGCAGATAACCCAACGCCCGCGTTGACCGTCAGAGCCCCGAGGCGTTAGCGCCCTAAAAGAAGCCGTGCTTGAAGGTAGCACCCTATGTTTAGCCACATCGACAGAAAAGATGCCAGACGCATGGCAGCCCTGGATATGCTCCGGGGAAAGCACGGACATCAGGACCCGGTTCTGCTGCAATTTGCAAGGCTTGCCAGCCTCGCGCTCGGCATTCCGGGCTGTTTTATTGCCGTGGTGGATAAAGCGGGCCTGCCCGTACATCTGGCACATCCTGAGCCGCTCCAGGTCGATGCGGCAGTCTTAACGCAGCCGTTATGCCCCCAAAATGAGCCGGTGTGGTGCAGCGATACCACACTTGACGCGCAGGCGCATCAGCACCCGCTGGTCATCGCCTCGCCTGACGTACGGTTCTACGCGCTGGCACCGCTGCGCACGCGTGACGGCAGCCTGACCGGCATTATCGGCATGACGGATACCGTGGCGCAGCCGTTTAACGACGAGCGCGCCCGCACGCTCTCGCTGATTGCCGGGCTGACCGGCGCCTGGCTTGAAACCTTAAACGCGGTCGGATTTTTAGATCCCGTGACCCGCCTGCCGAACCGTCAGAAACTGCTGGCCGATATGGAGCGGCTGTGTGAGAGCGGCAGTACTGAGCGCTACACGCTAATGATTTTCGACTGCATCGACATGCCGACCGCCTATGAACTGGCGCGCTCGCTTGGCATGCCGGCGCTTGAGACGCTACTTAACGATCTCGGCCCGTTACTGCGCATGAAGCTACGGCTGAAAAGCGACACCGTGCTCTATAACGTGGCGACAGGCCGCTATGCGCTGCTTTTAAAAACGCGCAATCAAAAAGCCATTCGCCGCAACGCCGCAGTGCTGCCGCTGGTGAACGCGCGCATGCTGCAGGGCATCAATATCCGGCTCAATATCTTTGCAGGTGAAGTGGCCTGGCAGCCGGAGAAAACCACGCCCAATGAGGCGCTGCGTCGCGCCATCAGCGCCGTGCATGAAGCTATCTGGCTTAACAAGCGCCATATGGCCTTTGACGCAGAGCGCGATGAGAAGCGCAACGTTGATTTCCAGCTACTGCACGATCTCAGCGAGAGTATCGCCAAAAACCGCGGGCTCTATTTGATGTATCAGCCCAAAATTAAGCTCAGCACTAACCGGGCGGTCGGCGCGGAAGCGCTGCTCCGCTGGCGTCACCCGACCCGCGGCGATATCCCGCCGGGCGTGTTTATTCCGCTCGCGCAAAATACCAGCCTGATGGAAGAGATAACGCAATGGGTGATTGGCGCGGCGCTGCAACAGCTCCAGAAATGGCGCAAAGAGGGCGTGACCCTGCCGTTGTCAGTCAATATCAGCGTCAGCGATCTCTCCCGCCGCGGTTTTGCCGATGCGCTGGAAGAGCGCGTGCTGCGCGCCGGGCTTTCAACAAACGATATTCGTATTGAATGTCTGGAGACTGAAAAGGCGCTGGAGAGCGAAACCGCGCTCAGTGAAATGGATATGCTCAAACTGCGCGGCTTTAAGATCCTGCTGGACGACTTCGGTGCGGGTTACAGCAACATCAACTACCTGCGCCGCATCCCTATCGATATCATTAAGCTCGACCGCTCGCTCACCTCGAGCATCGCGCAGGAGCGCAGCAGTCAGATCATCGTGCGTAACGTTATCCAGATGCTTAAGGAGCTGGATTACGTGGTGCTCGCGGAAGGCGTGGAGGATGCCGAAACCGCCCGTCTGCTGCTGGAGTTTGGCTGTGATGAGGCGCAGGGCTATTTCTTCTCACGTCCGGTGGAGCCGGAATATATCGCTCAGTGGATATAATCGCCGTTGGAAATGGCGCGTAAAAGAGAAAATGACGGATACTGCAAGGTGTACAACGCCTTGCAAAATAACCACTGTAACTTCGTGGATTATTATTTTTACATGTTCAATTCATTAGAATGTGTATTAATAGACATTGTAAAAGCCGCATTACCGGTTATATGCATCAAAAAATGCCTGAACCGAAAAATAATTTTGTTGCTATAAATTTCCCGTCTACGCTTATTTCATACCTCAGTATCCGCTGAGACACGCTTTGCCATCACCAGGGAACCGGGTTCAGGGATGAACCCCCATTTCTGCCGCACTGCCCTTGCCGTCCGTTCCGTCCTGTCACTTCCGCCCTGCCGTGCGCGGCCTGCGCATCGGTCTCTGCTGGCCTTGAGTGGCACGTGAATCGTCTCCCTATAAATACGTCAAAATATGACAATCCCATTCATAATATTAATTATCTTACTTTCGAAACATTGTGATTATTATTTATACCGCCGCTTCGTATTTTAATGAAAAAATAAAATCAAGCGGACCGATGAAGCACCAAAAATATAAATACGAGAGTAGATAAAATTTCACTAAAATTCAGCCACTTTTCTGCATAACGTTATATTTTCGCCTTCAAAACTTGCGAAATAAAATACCCTGACCTACAGTTATCAATACCTTTTCGATAGCAGTCCCGCACTGCTGTAATAAGTATGACCAACAACATGAGGAGAATGATATGACTCAGCATCGTGGTGGTTCAGGTAATTTCGCAGAGGATCGTCAGCGCGCGTCTGAAGCAGGCCAGAAAGGCGGTCAGCACAGCAGCGGTAATTTTAAAAACGACCCGGAACGCGCATCTGAAGCAGGTCATAAAGGTGGCCAGCAGAGCGGGGGTAATTTTAAAAATGACCGTGAACGCGCCTCTGAAGCGGGGCGTAAAGGTGGCGAGCACAGCCACGGCGGCGGTCGCTCCTGATACAGCGGTTGACGCTAAACAGCGTGCACTGAGAGGTCTTACAGGGCACCTGTGATGCATGAAACATGAAGCATTAAAGAGAGAAAGGAGAGCGCAATGCTCTCCTTTTTTACGTTTCTCGCCCGGTATCCCTGCCCGCTCTAGCGTCAGCGTTCACTGCTAAACACCAGCGTTTCCGGCGTTTCAGCGGTTAAAAAGACCTCCTGCGCTTCTCCGCTTGGCAAAACAAAAAAGAGACGTTCTCCCTGACGCAACCCGGCGAATGCGCTTATCTGCTGGGATTTATCGATCTCAAACGTTTTTATCGTCTCCCCGTTTACCGCACTGGGTTCACTCACGCTGTAGGTGGCGGTAAAATCCACCTCCGGGCGGTCTTTCAGATGCAACTGAACAGAAGGCATATCGGCTCCCCAAGTGACTGTGATATGTCAAGTGTAGCCCACGCCCGCCTTCTGCGGCGGCGTCGCTGGCCTGGCCATTGTGACTTCATTAATAAAATTAAAGCGATACGAAACGCGGCCGATAACTGATATGCATGAAAGCAGTAACCTGCGGCTGGCACCAGCTACGTCACACCAGCCAACGATCACACCTGAAGCGAGGGTGCGTGCCATCGCGCTTACAGGCAAAGGGAGAGTGAGATGAAGCGGTCCGGCCTTCTGGCAGTCGTCGGGGCAGTGTTTTTGTTGCAAGGGTGTCATGCGGACAGCATTGACCAGGTGAAATCCCTCAGCGCGGGGGAGCAATCTCTCGGCCAGGCTTTTGAGTCACGTACCGACTGCGTGCAGGGCGCCTGGCGTAGCTTTGAAGATGCACGCGGACGTGATGTCGTGCTCTATTCCTGTAAACTCCCCGCGCCGGAACTCGCCAAACTGACCGACAAATTTCGCGCGCACAGTAATGAGATGGTCGAACAAAACACGACTTTACGCTGGCGCAAAGCGCATCGTGACGATGTGGCCCGCGTGATGAGTGAAATGAGCATTCGTGATGTAGAACTGCTGTATGTCTGGCGCATCAGCGACGGCGCTACGCCGCAACTTGCGGATGTGGAAGTTAAAACCGCTACCACCTTTTCGAGTTTCAGCTACAGCGTCAGCGAGCCTGAAAAATTTGTCGCGCTGGCTTACAGCGACACCCTTCCCGACCTCTGGCCGCAAAGTCTTTTTCCCGAACTGGATAAAAACGCGGGCCTGCTTTATCGCCAGTTAAGCGCACTTTGAATAACGGACAGTCCGGTAGCGCCTGAGCCGTCATCAGGCGCATGGATGACTTTATGCTGCACCTGAAGCGCCTCGGATGATCACTTTTTGATCAAACGAACACTTTCCTTAAGTTAAATTTTTTTCACAATAACGTTACACCAGCGAAAATGAATTTCTATGCAGAATTTGACCAGTTGGTATGCAATTAATAACTCACTTCGGTTTTTCAGAAAGGCTATCCGAAATTCGCTTCTAATTTTTATTATTGCCACACTGAAACTATTTGCATATCAATTTAAATGACGCGTGACAATTACGTCCTTAAATTATAAAGACGTGAAAAACAGCAATAATTGTTCAGCATATATGATGTTTCTTTACTCTCTCATTCACTCCCCGTCGTTTCCTCGCAAAAATTCACTTTTCACACGTTACAATTGAACTACCTGCATCATTAACCGATGCGCACGCCAATTAAGCACGTGAAATCATATGGAGAGTCGAATGAACTGGCGGGTGGTTGATTCAGTAGTAAGCACCGACACCAATTCTGTATTTACCTTAATTTCATCGCAACAATCTTTTAAACTTATTCTCTGATATAAGGCGACGTTTTATTTATCATCTGGCGACACATTGTCTATTAATGGCGCATCCATTACCGTTAATAATCACCCCGTCGAGCTTACTCTGTACCGCACCACCGTTTATAACGCACGGTTCTGGCAAACTATCGTGAACAGTAATACGCATTGCGCGGGTAATCACCGGCAAAGCGTGGGCCGGTGTGGTTATCGCCGTAAATGCAAACTGCTTTATTGCCCGTTTCAAAAGCACTGACCAGTAAGGCATTTCGCATAGTATTTTCCTGTCAGGCATGGGAAAATACTCAACAAACACGCCGCCTGGTGACGACGTGACGCGTCTATATCTTCCCTCAGACTGGAATTCACTCTTGTGAAAAACCTGATAAATAGTGCGCTGCTGGTGCTGGCGTTAAATCCGCTGTGCGCGCTGGCCGTTGAGATCACACGTAGCGCGGCGGCGGAGGCCTGCACTCAACAGGCGGGCGAAAACAGCGGTGAGTGTCTCGAAGCGGCGGGACTGGCCTCAGATAATGCCCTTAAGCAGGCGTTTAACGCCAAAGTCACTGAGCTGCAAAACTTCGACTATACCCGCTGGCCGCAGGGCGATGAGGCACGGCGCACCCAGATGGTCGAGGCGTTAAAGATAAGTCAGCAGCAGTGGACGGACGCCAGAGACGCGTTCTGTACGGCAGCGAGCGCCTCGGCCGCGGGTACGCCCTGGCTTGCCGCCCATGCGTTAAGCTGCGTCATCAATATGAACCAGCGCCGCGTGGAGGAGCTCGCGCTCATTCACCCTGAAGCGGAAAAATAACTGCGGACTGAGGCAGAAAACGTGTCCGGCGCCTGCCACAATGGAGACGCCGGACATGCGTTAATGCTTAAGGATATACATGGTGCGGCTGTAGGCCACATCTTCCGGGTTATTAATTGGATAACCTTTCAGCCACGGTTTAATTAACCGGCCATTGGTGTACTGATAAATCGGCGCAATCGGTGCCTGTGTTGAGATAATTCTCTCGGCGTTATTGTAATCGTCATTGCGCGCTTTGGCCGAATTCTCCTGTGCGGCCTGTTGCAGGACTTTGTCGTAATCCGGGTTTTTAAAGCGCGAAATATTCCCGCTGTGCGTGGAAGTCAGCAGCGAAAGAAACGTGGACGGCTCGTTATAATCCCCCACCCAGGACGCGCGGATCACATCGAAATTCCCGGTATTGCGGCTGTCGATATAGGTTTTCCACTCCTGATTTTTCAGCTTCACGTCCACGCCCAGATTCTTTTTCCACATCGAGGCCACGGCGATGGCGATTTTCTGGTGGTTTTCAGAGGTGTTATAGAGCAGCGTCAGGTTAAGCGGACGCGCCGGGCCGTAACCTGCGGCCTGAAGCAGCGTTTTCGCCTGCGCGTTTAACTCCTGCTGGCTCATCTGTTCCCACTCTGACGGCGCGGGCGTAAAGCCTGCGGTCACGTCCGGCGTAAAACGCCAGGCCGGTTTCTCGCCGGTGCCGAGCACTTTTTCAGCCATCAGTCGACGGTCGATGGTCATGCTGAGCGCCAGACGCACGCGCGGGTCCGCCGTCGGGCCTTTCTGCGTGTTAAACGCATAGTAATAGGTGCCAAGCTGCGGCGGTGTAAAGACCTGGTCCGGGATCTCTTTTTTCAGCTTCTGATAGAGGTTTTTCGGGAAGGATTCGGTGATGTCGATATCATTCGCGAGATAGCGCTTGGTAGCGGCGGATTCCTGATTGACCGGTAAAAAGGTCACCTGCGTCAGCACCGTTTTCGCGTTATCCCAGTAGTGGGTATTGGGCGTCAGCACCAGCTTTTCGTTGACTACGCGGTCTTTAAGTACGAACGCGCCGTTGCCGACCAGCTTACCGGGGCGCGTCCAGTCGCCGCCCTGCTCCACATTCGCTTTTTGCACCGGATAGAGCGCCGCGTTGGCGGCAAGCGACGGGAACCACGGCAGCGGTTTATCGAGCGTGACCTTCAGCGTATGCGCATCCGGCGCGCTCACGCCAAGCTGCGCGGGTGCCTGTTTACCGTCGATAATCGCCTGCGCGTTCTCAATACCCGCCAGCGCGAAGAACCAGGCGAACGGCGAGGTGGTTTTCGGGTCGACCATGCGCTGCCAGCTGTAGACGAAATCCTGGGCCGTCACTGGCGTACCGTCAGACCATTTCGCGTTGTCGCGAAGCGTAAACGTCCAGATGCGGTTGTCGTTGGTCTGCCACTGCGTGGCCACCCCCGGCACCAGCTCGCCGTTGTCGTTCTGGTTCACCAGCCCTTCAAAGAGATCGCGCAGCACCTGGATTTCCGGAAGCCCCACCGCTTTCGCCGGATCCAGCGAGGCGGGTTCGTCTTTCAGGTGGCGTACCAGCGTCTGGCGTTCGGCAAGCGCCGTGCCGGGCGGCACGTCGGCGGCAAACGCGCCGGTCAGCGCGCTCGCGACCCATAATGCGCTCAGGGTAAAGCTTACAGGAATTTTCATGAGGTCCTCGTTCTCGTGGTCCCGCGCCGAACCGCTCTCTCCGGGCGCTGTCGGGGAATTATTTGTTGGATGAATATAAATTGCAAACCACAGACCGCGATTTTGCGCGCTCACCCCGCGTCAGATCAAAGCGTTAAAGCCTGTACGCTTAAATAACGCGCAATGGGCAAACCACCGTCAGGCTGTTGAATTTCGGTCAAATGTCGTCAACACTCCTGTTATCACCTTTTGATGGCGACACACTATGAACACGCTGACTCCGCTTCGACCGCGCGCCCGGCGCGGCGCTTTACCTGACGATGCCAGGCGTTATGGCGAATCGGCGCTCGGCGCGCCGCTGCTCTGGTTCCCGGCACCCGAAGCGCAGCACGCGCCGGGCCTTATCATCGCCGGCACGCACGGTGATGAAAACGCGGCGCTGGTGACGCTCTCCTGCGCGCTGCGCACGCTGGAGCCCGCGCACCGGCGGCATCACGTGGTGCTGGCGGTGAATCCGGACGGCTGTCAGCTCGGCCTGCGCGCCAATGCCCGCGGGGTCGATCTCAACCGCAATTTTCCGGCGGCCAACTGGCAGCCGGGCGAAACCGTCTATCGCTGGAACAGTGCGGCCGAGGCGCGTGACGTGACGCTCTCCACCGGCGAAAAGCCGGGCTCGGAGCCGGAAACCGCCGCGCTGTGCCAGTTAATTCACCAGCTTAAACCCGCCTGGGTGGTGTCGTTTCACGATCCACTGGGCTGTATAGAAGATCCGCAGCAGACGCCGCTGGGCCGCTGGCTCGCCGACGCGTTTGGCCTGCCGCACGTCACCAGCGTCGGTTATGAAACGCCGGGCTCGTTTGGCAGCTGGTGCGCGGATCTGGGCTTAACCTGTATCACCGCCGAGTTTCCGGCCATCTCCGCCGACGACGCCACCGAGCGTTATCTGGCGGCGATGACCGCATTGCTGCACTACGACGATGAAAGCTGAGGTCCGACGTCAGAATGTAGATAGAGCTGACCGGGCGTAAAGCGTAAGGGAGGCTCGACATCCACCGCAAGCCAGGTCGGGCCGTCGAGATCGGTAAAGCGCATTTGCGGGATCAGCGGCAGCGCGGCACCGATGGCGCGCGAGGTGCAGAGCATACAGCCGAGCATCAGCCCGAATCCTTCCTCCGTCGCCTGACGCGCGAGCGCCAGCGCCTCCGTCAGACCGCCGGTTTTATCGAGCTTAATGTTGATCATCTCGTAGCGCCCGGCGAGCGTCTTCAGGCTGCCGCGCGTGTGGCAGCTTTCATCGGCACAGATGGGCAGCGGATGAATAAAGTTTTCCAGCGCGCGGTCATCGGACGCCGGTAGCGGCTGCTCCAGCATCTGCACGCCGAGATCCGCCAGCAGCTGACAGCGCGCCGCCAGCCCTTCCGCATGCCAGGATTCGTTGGCATCGACAATCAGCGTCGCCTCCGGCACCGCGCCGCGAATGGCGACCATCCGCTCGGTAATAAACGTGTCGTCGAGTTTGATTTTCAAAAGCCGCGCGCCCTTCTCCCACAGCAGCGCGGCGTTGCTCGCCATCTGTTCCGGCGCGCCCAGCACTACCGTCTGGGCGGTGGTGTGCTGCTCCGGCAGCGTGACCTGTAAATACGCTTCCAGCGTGTCGCCCGCGCGGCGCGCGTCGAGATCCCAGAGCGCGCAGTCGACAGCGTTGCGCGCGGCGCCCGCGGGCAGTAATTTCTGTAGCCCGGCCCGATCCAGCCCCGCTTCGAGCTGCGGCACCACAGTCATGATTTGCGCCATCACCGAGGCTGCGCTCTCGCCGTAGCGCGGATACGGCGTACATTCGCCCACCGCCCTCACGCCGTCCTCTTCCAGCTCCACCACAACCACCACCGCTTCGCTGCGGCTGCCGCGGGCAATCACAAACGGCGAATGGAGCGGCCAGGCTTCCTGATACACTTTTACGCTTCTCATTATTTTCCTCGCAACGGGCTTTGCCTCAGTATAGCGACTGGAAAGTTAGCCTGCCGGGACAGTTTTTTATATTCATCCCCCGCGGGATCACATACACTAGCGGCGACGTTAACTATATGTAAACAGGAAGATAACTATGTCACAAATCGTCTATTTCCAGGGCAATCCGGTTTCCGTAGTGGGTCAGATCCCGCAGGCAGGCAGCAAAGCGGCGCCGTTCAGCCTGGTGGCAAAAGATCTGTCTGACGTTTCACTGAGCCAGTTTGCCGGTAAGCGTAAAGTATTGAACATTTTCCCAAGCATCGACACCGGCGTTTGCGCCGCGTCCGTGCGCAAATTTAACCAGCTGGCAACCGGCATGGAAAACACCGTTGTACTGTGCGTTTCCGCTGACCTGCCGTTTGCGCAGTCCCGCTTCTGCGGCGCGGAAGGCCTGAGCAATGTCATCACGCTCTCTACGCTGCGTAACCCGGAATTCGCCAAAGAATATGGCGTGGGCATTGAAGAAGGCGCGCTGAAAGGCCTGACCGCTCGCGCGGTGCTGGTCCTGAATGAGAACGATGAAATCGTATTTAGCGAGCTGGTGAATGAAATCACCCACGAGCCGAACTACGACGCGGCGCTTAACGCACTGAAAGCGTAATTTGCCGATAAAAAAAAGCCTCCGCATGCGGAGGCTTTTTTGTTGGCGGCGTTACTCTTCGCCCTTGCGCTGGCTTAAGCCATATTCGCGAAGCTTATTGGCGATGGCCGTATGCGAGACGCCCAGTCGTTTGGCGAGCTTACGGGTACTCGGATAGCTGCGATAAAGCTGCGTCAGTACTGAGCGCTCAAAACGGCGTGTGATGTCGTCAAGCGAGCCTTCCATCGCCTCTTCGCCTACCGGCAGCGCGGCGGCGTCGAAATCCGGCAGCAGGATATCCTGCGGGCGCAGTTCATAGCCTTCAAGCTGCGTGAGCGCGCGGTAGATCGCGTTTTTCAACTGGCGCACGTTGCCCGGCCAGCCGTAGCGGGTCAGCACCTGCCCGAGATCGCCTGCCAGTTTCGGGCGCGGCACGCCCTGTTCATCGGCAAAGCGCGCCACGAACATCTCCGTCAGCGGCATGATGTCCTGCGGGCGGTCGCGCAGCGGCGGCAGATTCAGCGTCAGCACGTTGAGGCGATAGTAAAGATCTTCGCGAAACGCCCCTTTTTGCACCAGCTCCACGAGATTTTTCTGCGTCGCGCAGATCACGCGCACATCCACATGCACTTCGTGCTCTTCGCCCACCCGACGGAACGTGCCGTCATTGAGAAAGCGCAGCAGCTTGGCCTGCATACGCGGCGACATCTCGCCGATTTCATCGAGCAGCACCGAGCCGCCGTTGGCCTGTTCGAAGAAGCCTTTTTTCCCTTCATGGGCATTGGCGTAAGCGCCCGGCGCGTGACCGAACAGCTCGCTCTCCACCACATCTTCCGGTATAGACGCGCAGTTCAGCGCCAGATAAGGCTTATCGGCGCGCGGGCTTGCCAGATGGCAGGCATGCGCCAGCAAATCTTTACCGGTGCCGGTGTCGCCGGTGATAAGCAGAGGCGCGTTCAGCATCGCCAGTTTGCGCGCCTGATCCACCACCTGTTTCATGCGCGGACTGACCGCGATGATATGGCTGAACGCATGGAGATCGAGGCTGGTCAGATTCTGCAACTGGCGGCCCATACGCACGGTTGAGCGCAGCATCGCGACCGCGCCGGTCAGCACGCTGGTGCCACTCTCTTCTTCCAGATGTACCGGCGTGATTTCCAGTACAAAATCCTGGCCGTTAATCACCACGTGTTCGGTGTGCGATTCCACCGGGCTGCTCTCCAGCCAGCGCTGAAAGTTAAAACCGCTGATAAGGCTCGCAGCGTTATGGTTGCGCAAGCGCGCCTCGTTCTGGCCGAACAGCGCGCAGCTCGCCGGGTTCGCCAGCTCGATTTTGCATTTCATATCCACCGAAAACACCGGTTCCGGCAGTGCCTCCAGCAACGCGCTCAGCGAGCGGTGCTCACGCTCGGAGGGCATCCACGGCACGGTACGCACATCGGTAACGCCGGGAATACGACGGATCTCCGCCATCAGGCTGCTGAAGGCGTTAAATTCCAGCGTGGAAAAATTGAGATAAATTCGCCCGACAGGGTCAATTTCGATGCCGCGTAAATCGATACTGCGCAGCACCAGGAGATCGAGCAACTCACGGGTCAGACCGAGGCGGTCCTCACAAAACACTTCAAGACGCATGGCAGCACCTTCACGCATTGATCCAACGAATGGCGAGATAATACTTCAGTTGCCGCTACCGGGGGAGTGCTCTGTCAACAAAAATTGACAGAGTGCGGAAAAATGCGGCGTCATGCTGTAAACCTGAACAGGCAGGACGCCGTTGGGGTTACTCTTCGCGCTTTTGTTTCAGAAGCGTGACTTTAACTTCACTTAACAGCTGGCGGCGGAAATCGCCGAGGCGCGGCTTATCATCTTCCGTCCAGGGCAGCGGGCGGCACAGCTCCATCGCCTTCACGCCGAGACGCGCGGTGAGCAGCCCGGCTCCCAGCCCCTGCGCCACGCGGGCGGAGACGCGCGCGGCAAGATCCTGTGACATCCAGTCAAGCCCGACTTCGCGCACCATCTCGCTCGCGCCCGCGAAAGCCATATTCAGCAGCACCAGACGAAACAGACGAATGCGGCTGTAATAGCCAAGCTCGATGCCATAAATGGTCGCGATGCGGTTGACCAGACGCAGGTTGCGCCAGGCGATAAACGCCATATCCACCAGCGCCAGCGGGCTCACCGCAATCATCAGTGTCGATTCCGCCGCCGAGCGGCTGATGGCGCTGCGGGCCTGGCTGTCCAGCACCGGCTGAACGATATGCGCGTAAAGCGTCACCACTTCGCGATCGCTGTGGGTTTCATGAATTGCGGCATGCCAGCGCGCCAGCGCCGGATGCCCCTGCGTGAGCCCGGCTTGGCTCGCCAGCTTTTCGCAAAACGCGCGCGCCTTGCCGCTACCGTGGCTCGCCAGCAGCTCGCGCGCCTCATCGCGTTCTTCTGCCCGTTCGCGCAGGCGATACAGCCGCCGCCATTCGCTCGCGAGCGCGCCGACGCCTGCCGCCACAATCAGCCCGCCGGCGACGCAGCCGCCGAGCGCTATCCAGTCGCGCGTGTACCACGCATTTGCCGCCCACTGGACGCCCTGCGCCACGACGCTTACGCCAAACAGACCAAGCCCGGCCACGACCATGCGCCGCCACAGGCTGCGCCGGGGTTTCAGCGCGTTTTCTACAACGCGCTCGGGCGCGTCTGCGGCAAGCGTCTCATCCTCAACGGCCGGTACAAACGCCTGCGCCTCATCAAACGCCTGAGTGGCGCGAAGCGTCGGCCCTTCTTCCGGGCGCAGCGGCTCGTCAAACTCACGGCGCGGTTTAATCTCGCTCATCGCAGCTTATCTCCTGTTAAAAATTCCAGCACCGCGTCCAGGCGGATATGCGGCAGCGGCCGGTCAACGTCCATCACGCGCGGGCGATAGGCTTCGAACTGAAAACCCTGCTGCTGCCAGAACGCGCTGCCCGGCAGCCGCGCCGGCACATCGCCTGGGTAAATAGTCAGCGGCGCGCCGTCGCTTAAGCGATTGCCCCGCAGCGCCGGCACGCTTTCGCCGTGGCTCTCCACCATGCCGCTTTCCGTTGCCTGTATCGAGGCGATGCCCATGCAGTCCATTTCGATACCTTCAAACGCGGCGTTCTGCCACGCCTCCTGCACCAGTTGCGAGAGCAGCGATACCAGATTCGCATGCTGATCGTGCGTGACGTGATCCGCTTTGGTGGCGGCGAACAGCAGTTTGTCGATCACCGGCGAAAAGAGACGCCGGAACAGCGTGCGCTGGCCGTAATGAAAGCTTTGCATGAGTTGCGTCAGCGCCAGGCGCATATCATTAAATGCCTGCGGCCCGCTGTTGAGCGGCTGAAGACAATCCACCAGCACTATCTGGCGGTCGAAACGCACAAAGTGCTCCCGGTAAAAGCCCTTAACGACTTTTTCGCAGTAGTAGTGGTAGCGCTCGCGCAGCATGCCGATGTTGGTCTGTTTGCCCGCCTGCGCCAGTTTTGTCTCGCCAACTTCATCCACCCCTGGCCACGGGAAAAACTGCAACACCGGCGCGCCCGCCAGATCGCCCGGCAACACAAAACGCCCCGGCTGGATAAAGTGCAGCCCTTCGCGTTTGCACTGCATCAGGTACTCAGTCCAGGCTTCCGCTATCTCCGCCAGACGCTTTTCATCGCCCGGCGCCAGCGGATCGAGCCCTTCGCACAGGCTACGCCAGCGCTGCGCCCAGATGGCCCTCTCGCCCTGCAGCAGGCCCGTCATCTGGCGCGACCAGGTGAGATAGTCCTGCGCCAGCATGGGCAGGTCGAGCAACCATTCACCGGGGTAATCAACAATATCGAGATAGAGCGTGGAGGTATCTTTAAAATGGCGCAGCAGCGATTCACGCGAACGATAGCGCAGCGCGAGCCGTATTTCGCTCACGCCGCGCGTCGGCGTCGGCCACGCGGGCGGCGTACCGAAAAGTTGCGCCAGCCCTTCGTCATAGGTAAAGCGCGCGACGCCCATATCCTGCTGCGGCACCCGGCGCACGCCGAGCAGTCGCTCCTCGCGTACCGGCGAAAAGAGCGGCAGCCGCGCCCCGCTGTTGACAGACAACAACTGATTCACCAGCGCGGTGATAAAGGCCGTTTTCCCGCTGCGGCTAAGCCCCGTGACCGCCAGGCGTAAATGTCTGTCGACGCTGCGGTTCATCAGCGCCTGCATTTCACTCTGAAGTTGTTTAATCATATCCCTGCCCGATGCGTTTATTTCCTCTGATCATAACAGTAAGGCTAAGGCGCGGCGATTCAAGCCCCGCTGACGCCGATTTACAAAAACGTGGCGCATGGACACTGCTCTGTGGCTTCAGTAAGATAATTTTGTTTATGCGATGTGATGGAGCACGGACGAATGTCCCCGACCATTTACGATATTGCCCGCGTGGCGAACGTGTCTAAATCAACGGTGTCGCGCGTTCTGAATAATCAGACCAATATTTCCGACGCCGCGCGCGAGCGGGTATTAAAAGCGATTGAAGAATTACATTATCAGCCGAATAAAATGGCGCGCGCGCTCACCTCCTCCGGGTTTGATGCGATTATGGTGATTTCCGCGCGCTCCACTAAAACGACGGCCGGTAATCCTTTTTTCTCTGAAGTGCTGCACGCGATAATGGCTCGCGCGGAAGAAACCGGCTTTGACGTTATTCTGCAAACGTCCCGCAATAGCGACGATGACTTACAGAAATGCCTGACACGCATTCGCCAGAAAATGATTAAAGGGATTATTATGCTGAGCGCGCCAGCAGATGAGACCTTTTACGAAAAGCTCGATGAATGCGCCGTTCCGGTGGTGGTCATCGGTAAAGTCGCGGGGAATTATCAGCATATCGCCTCCGTCGATACCGATAATTATCACGACAGCATTGCGCTGACCGATACGCTTGTCGCGAGAGGTTGTCAGCGTATCGCCTGCCTGCACGCGCCGCTGGATTATCATGTCTCTGTTGACCGCCTGGCCGGGTTTCGCGCAAGCCTCGCCAGGCATCAGCGGCCTGATGACAGCACGCTTATCGTTGATGGCGGCTACACCCAGCAAAGCGCGCTGGATGCGGCGCACCGCCTGCTAACACTCCCTGAACCGCCTGACGCCATCTTCGCCACCGACAGCCTGAAACTGATGAGCGTCTACCGCGCCGCCGCCGAGCGCGGCATCTCCATCCCGGATGCGCTGACGGTGGTCGGTTACAGCAACGAAACGCTCTCTTTCCTGCTCGCCCCACCGCCCGGCGGAATTAATGTTCCCATCCGTCAGTTAGGCGACGTCAGCAGCGCGCTGCTTTTCGCCCGTATCGCCGGTGAGCCTGTTCCGGCCCGTACGTTAATTCCTACAACTCTAATCTGAAATAATAAGCTCCGCCTGAAGCGGAGCTTATTTTTCGTCGGCATGAGACTCAGGCTATTGCAATTTCCGTCTCGCTGTCGAAGACGTGGCATTTATTCATATCAAAGGCGATATTAATACGCTGGTCGGCCTGATAATCTTTATCCGCGTTTGCGCGCACCACCATTTCATGCCCGCCGACGGTCGCATAAAGCATAAATTCCGCGCCGGTTAATTCTGCAACGGTAATTTTCGCTTCAACTGCATCATCGCTGGTCGCGCCGGGGAAAATATCTTCCGGGCGAATCCCTAATATAACGGCTTTACGCTGATAACCGCTGTCATTGAGCCGCGCAAGTTTATTTATCGGCAGCGCCAGCTTCAGCGTTTCCGTCACGAAATAGTCGCCGTCGATCGCCCCGCGAATAAAATTCATGGCGGGCGAGCCGATAAAACCGGCCACAAACAGATTCGCCGGATGGTTATAAACTTCTTTCGGCGCACCGACCTGCTGCACGATACCGTCTTTCATGATGACAATTCTTGTGGCCATCGTCATCGCTTCGGTCTGATCGTGGGTCACATAGATCATGGTGGTATTAAGCTTCTGGTGCAGCCGGGTTATCTCTGCACGCATCTGGACGCGCAGTTTGGCGTCGAGATTCGAGAGCGGCTCATCCATCAGAAAGACGCCCGCCTCGCGAACAATCGCGCGCCCCAGCGCCACGCGCTGGCGCTGGCCGCCGGAAAGCGCACCCGGTTTGCGCTTCAGGTACTCTTTCAGCCCGAGAATTTGCGCAGCCCAGGCGACGCGCTCCTCAATAATCTCTGGCGCCACCTTCTGCATTTTCAGCCCGAAGGCCATGTTGTCATAGACCGTCATATGCGGGTACAGCGCGTAGTTCTGGAATACCATCGCGATATTACGCGCTTTGGCGGGCACGTCGTTCATCCGCACGCCATCAATCAGCAGATCGCCACCGCTGATGGCCTCAAGCCCTGCGATCATGCGCAGCGTGGTGGATTTCCCGCAGCCTGACGGCCCGACAAAAACGATAAACTCTTTATCGGCAATCTCCAGATTGAAGTCTTTAACGACGTGAACCTGGTTGTCATAAATCTTCTGAATATGTTGTAGAGAGAGTTGAGCCATAATCTGTCCTTGTTATCAGCGCGCCGTGGCGCACCGTTGTTGATTCCAGAGCGCGTGCAGTCGCGGCCAGGTGAGCTCTGCGGTGTTATCCAGCCGCAGCTGCGCGCCGCGCAGCTCTGCGCCGATGCCTACGGACGTCATGCCACAGGCGTTGATAGCATCAATGCCTGCCTGCGCATCCTCCACGCCGATACAACGCGCCGCCGCCACGCCAAGCCCGGCGCAGGCGGTGAGAAAAATCTCCGGGTCGGGCTTGGAGTGCATAAGCCTTGCGGCGTCGGCGCAGAAGTCGAACTGTGCGGCAAGGCCGAGCGCCTGCAAAATCGCGGGCGCGTTGAGCGACACCGAGGCGAGCCCGATCCCAATTCCTTCCTGGCGCAGCGCCGCCAGCAGTGACGCAATGCCGGGCAGCACCGCCTGCGGCGTCAGCGTGCGTAACGATTCAACGTAAAGCGCGTTTTTCCGGGTGGCGAGTGACGCTTTTTCCGCCTCGCTGAAGGCATCGGCTTTACCGCCCCAGGCGAGAATGCGCTCCAGCGAGCCCATCCGACTGATGCCCTTGAGCTGCTGATTAAACTGCTCGTCGATGGCGATCCCTACGTCTGCCGCCACCTGCCGCCAGGCGACAAAGTGCAGGTGGGCGGTGTCGGTAATCACGCCATCGAGATCGAAAATCACGGCGTCCGGTTTCATTTCGCCTCCCTGCGCGCGCTGTCCGGCAGAGGGAAAACACGCTCGCCGTGAATTTCCTGCTCCGTATCATTAATGAACATCCTGACGGCGTGAGCACTTCTGACCGTCAGAGACGCCTGCGTTATCTCAAAATGAAGCTGCTGCCCCTGCCAGCAGAAGGGAAACGCCAGACGACGCCACCGCCCCGGAAGTGACGGCGTCACGAAAAGTTCCCCCTCTTTGACGCTGACGCCTGCGAACCCCACGACTGCGCCAAGCCAGATGGCACCGGTGGCGGCCGCATGAATACCGTCATCGCTGCTGTGCGGCGCATCGCCGAGATCGATCTCACAGCCGGCGCGCCAGAAGCCATACGCCTCATTGCGCCGCCCGCAACGGGCCGCGACGATGCCGTGAATGGCTTTGCTGAGTGAAGAATCATGAATGGTACGCGGCTCGTAGTAGTCGAGATTCGCCGCCACCGTCGCGCTATCAAACCGCCACGGCAGCATATAGAGCAGCATCACCACATCCGCCTGCTTAAGGATCTGCATCTCGTTGACTTCCGCCCGCGAATAATCAAGCAGCACCGACTGGCTGCCCGCATTCGCACGGTAGCGCGTAAGATCGATAGTGGGTTTACCAAAGAACGTATCGTCCTGCGGAATAACGCCATCTTTGCGCGCCACAGGCAGATACAACCGCGCGAGAAAATCGTCGCACTGCGCCGTCAACGCGTCGTCCGGTATACCGAACCGGCGGCGGATATCCCGCGCCAGCGCGACATTGTGGTGTGCCAGATAGCTGGTGTAAGCGTTGTTGTCAATGTGCTCGGTGTATTCATCGGGGCCGATGACATCGTGCAGCTCCAGCCGCCCGTTCACCGTCTGTGCGCGACTCAGCCAGAAGCGCGCGGTCTCTTCAAGCAGTTCGCGGCCTTCCTTCGCCATAAACACATCGTCACCCGTCGCCTGCCAGTACGCCGCCACCGCCCAGGCGATATCGGCCACCAGATGATGCTCGGCAAGCGCAGAGGCCACCTTCTGGCGCAGGCCGGTGCGGATGTTAATCGCCGCGAATTCGGGCGTCTCTTCCTCGCCGGTGCGCGCGCTCTCCCACGGGAAGAGCGCTCCCTGCCAGCCGCCGCGTGCGGCCTTACGCTTCGCACCGGCCAGGTTCAGCCAGCGATAGCGCAGAAGCTGGCGCGCGACTGCGGGCGCGGTATGCAGATGAAACGGCAGCAGAAACACTTCCGTATCCCAGAAGACGTGCCCTTTATAGCCTTCGCCGGTCAGACCTTTGGCGGCGATGCTACTGCGCTCGTCGTGGCGCGGCGTCATAGCATGCAGGTGATAAAGCGCGAAATCGAGCGCCTGTTGATCCTGACGGCTATCGCTTTCGACCTCGACGCGCGCCTGTTGCCACCAGACGCGACGGGCCGCGGAGGATTCCGCCAGCAGTGCGTCATAACCCATTGTGGCGCATTCACGCAGCGCTGCCAGCGCCGCCGTTGCCGCGCTATCATCCGGCGCGTCAAGCGACGCGCTGACCCAGGCGCATTTCTCAAGCGTGAAGCTTTCGCCCGCAGCGAGCGTCTGCTGACTGTGCTGCAACAGCCGGCGGTTTTTCGCCGAAAAACTCACCTGCGCCTGGGCATTCACACGACAGACGCAGCCCAGCGTCACATCCGAGACGTTATCGAGCGTGCGGTAGCGCGCCTGAAGGTAGCTGTTTTCAAAAACGCGCAGTTCACGCTCTGCCAGGTGCTGACGCCCGCTATTGGTCTGCGTGGCGTCGATGCCCGTCGCCACGCGCACGGTGGCCGCGCTATCAACAGGCGTAATGACAAGCCGCAGGCAGAACAGCCCAAGCCGCGTGGCGGAGACAAAGCGCTCGCTTTTGAGCGTAAAACGCTGCCCGCGTGGCGAACGCCATTCGACGGTGCGTGTCAGTTCCCCGCTTGCAAAGCAGAGCTCGCGGCGATAGCTCAGTATTTCGCCGCTGAGCAGGCTAAAAATGTCGCCGTTAAGTTCAATCTCCATACCCACCAGATCCGGCAGATTGACCAGCTCTGTGGTTTCGCCCTCGCCTGCCCGGTGGTAAAGCCCGGCTAAAAACATACCGCGCGTCTGGGTGGTATAGGCTTCTTCATGGGTGGCGCGCACGCCCAGCGCGCCGTTGCCGGCGGCCATCAGCGTGGCGTATTTATTGTGATAATGCGGATCGAAGCGCGCCTCGACCAGCGTGGTTAATGGATTCATAGCTCGACACACTTCCCTGTTTCTGCCGCCTGATAGATAGCCGCCACCAGCCGCTGGATCTGCCAGCCCTGCTCGCCGTCTGCAACGGGTGTGGGTTTGCCCTGCACACGGTCAAGAAACGCTTCCATGCTGCGCTGGTGACGTCGATCGTCTGCCTTTTCGCGCTGCATTAACGTCAGCAGCTCGCCGTCGCAGTCCTGATAAATGTGCGCCGGAAAGAGCGTCGCCCCCGCTTTGTCGCCGCAAAACTCAACGTTCATCTGCGACTGCGGGGCGATATTGAGCGCAAACGAGGTTTCGAGCCGCAGGATATTGCCGCTGGCAAACTCCACTGTGGCGAACAGCGCGTCTTCTACCGTGTACTGTTGCGGATCCCAGCGGCCAAACTGACCGCTGCTTTTGGTCGTGCCAAGCTTCTGGAACGTATGCGCGGTCACGCGCGCTAACCGCGGAAAGCCGAGCACAAACAGCGCCGCATCCAGCATATGAATGCCGATGTCGATAAGCGGCCCGCCGCCCTGTAGCGCTTTGTTGGTAAACACGCCCCAGCCCGGCACGCCGCAGCGCCGCAGCGCCCGCGCATTGGTGACATACACGTCGCCAAGCGTGCCGCTCGCTACCTGTTCGCGCAGCAGTTGCGTATCGCGGGCGAAGCGATGGTGGAAATCGTAAGCCAGCACTTTACCGGACCGCCGGGCGGCCTGGCGCATCTCGTCCGCCTGCTCGGCCGTCATGGCGGGCGGCTTTTCACACATCACGTGACACCCCGCCGCCAGCGCCTGCATCACATGTTCATGATGAAAACGGTTCGGCGAGCAGACGCTGACCACATCCGGGCACACCTCTGCCAGCAGCGTGGCGACATCGGTGAAAACGTGCCTGATGGCGTGGCGTTCTGCGAACGCCTGCGCCTGTTCAGGGCGGCTGTCGCAGACAGCCACCAGTTGCACCTCTTCACGCGTGCGGTAAAACGAGGCATGAACGTTATCCGCCACCTGACCGGCACCAATAATGGCCACCTTCAGCGGCGAGGTTTGATGAGCACTCATTTCGCACGCCGCCTCTTAACACTGACGCAAGAAGTCAAGCGACTGCCGGTAGGCCTGCGCCGGGTCGTCGGCCCGGATGCGGCATTCATAGACGATATAGCCGTCATAGCCATCAGCGCGCAGTTGATCAAACGCGCTGTGAAAATCAATCGCCCCGCTGCCCGGCTGGTAGCGATGATTGTCGGCGATAAGGGAGGGATGGGGCGGAGTTTCGGAAATTTACCGTATTTTCTGTGCTGAATGGGCCTTGTTAAGCGCTTAACCGGTTCGTTTTATGTTCATATTTGGGACATTTATGATACTCATGTGTCCCATATATGCCCCACGGTTTGACCTATCATTCTCGGCTATAGCAAGTGGTACAAAGCTATTACATGTGCCTAATCCTGTTGTCAGCTTTGTGCCAGGAGCGGACATTGGAACTTTTGTATTTAAAATCATAGAGGTGAAATATTGAAAAGGTTATTAACTAATTCCAATATTGCATAATCAGTTATCTCTTCCATGCTTAATACGTAACTTTAACTGAGGAGAAATTATGTTAGACGAATACAAAAAATGCATCGAAGCCTGTTATCTATGCGCAACTGCATGTGATAACTGTGCTGCTTCGTGTCTCGAAGAAGAGAACCTGGAGATGATGCGCGAGTGCATAAAACTGGATATGCAGTGTGCAAATATCTGCCGTCTTGCAGCTCAGTTCATGGCGCTAAATAGCGATTCAGCTCAGGCGCTCTGCCGTCTTTGCGCTGATGTTTGTCAGAAGTGCGGCGATGAGTGTGGAAAGCATGAACATGACCATTGCCAGGAATGCTCCAGAGCTTGTCATCACTGCGCCGAACAATGCCGAAAGATGGCCGCCTGAGAAAAAATCCAAATTACTAAACCCGCTTCGGCGGGTTTTTATAATCCCGTAGGGAAAATTCAGCAGGATGAGATTAAGAGTACAGGCGGGAAATGGATCTATTCGTAAGTGTCATCCTCAACGACAAATGCTTGCACAGATTATTTAAATGGCTCAATGCCCATTTTTCGCTAAAAGCGGACATTAAATGATGCCATACAAGTGCTTAAAGCACGTTATCGTCATACGACCAGTAAGACTGCTACTTCGCGTAAACGTCCCATTGACGCTCCCCAACCCGCTTCAGACAGTAGTGATCGTAACGCTGTGTCCGGAGTTGCTGAATGCGCTCTTTCGCCTCTTCTCCATTTCCTTCAAAAATGAAATCGTGCTGATCACAGTTGAGTTTGACTGGTAAAGCCCTTCTGAAATGCTGTGTGCTGGAAGCCGATGGTGTAAGCATGTACGCGATCAATCCAATAAGCATAAATCCGCCGCCAAACAGCATAATTAAGAAAATTTTTGCGCCGGCAGTAAGCCTAGGAAGCATAAATATACCCATTTGGTTTTTGAGGGCACACTACCATCATGACGGCAAGTTTTGAAATTGGTACTGAAGATCAATAAGACGATATTGATCGCTTTTACCGATCAATGTGGTAGCTGGTCACCAGAAGAAGAAACCGCCCGAAGGCGGTTGGAAGTTCAGAGTAAGACCCGTCGGTTTAGTTAGGTTTTGCAAGCCAAATTATTGCGTTATTACATTCTTGAGTGGTCAGTGGAATATATCTGAATCTCATACTCTTATCTTATGGATCTAACGATTGCTGTTCACCCATTACTATTATCGGTAACCTGCAAACTAGCGGTCATACGCTATAAAGGAAGGATTGCATGGAGTTTTAGAAAGTACCGTATTTCCTTGGCTGAATGGGCTTTTAAAAGCAATGAATCGGCTAAATTTATGTATTTTTTTGGGGCATTTATGAAACCGTTGTGCCCCATATGTGCCCGCGGATTGACCTATCATTCTTCGCCCTTACAAGTGACACAAAGCTATTACACGATTCAAGTCATGCTGGCAGTTTTGAGCCAAAAGCGGATATTTTAGACATCAGTTTGTTCAGTTATTATTCGTATTAACTATTAATCTTAAATATAGGATCCGTTGTTCAGCAGTAGGAATGATTCAGAATTTGTAATTTATATATCAAAATCTATCCATGGTAATAAATTAAACTGCTGCCGGAATTTTGTGCCTAACTTAACATCTACAGATGAAACGTATGCAATCATCCCGGCCAAGTAATTTTTAAATCCAATAACTGAACGAAAACCCCGGGACATACAATGGGACGCTATACCAAGCTTTTTTGCATAATAAAGATGCATTCTGACTGCATCCCTAACTTCTTTGGGTATTTTAGGTGAAGATGAGTTAATACAAAGCCCGGTAACCATCTTCCTTGCGCCGGGTGGTATTATTCGAGTTTTCTTACTGTTATCGGAAAAACCATGCTCATTGAGTATTTTTGACACTTCTTTTTTTAGAGCTAATGAAATATGGCGATTGCCTTGTATCAGTGAAAAGCACAAATCATCAGCATAACGACTATATGTCGCGCCATGAGATAAAGCTAACGAAGATAGCTTTTTATCGACAATGCTGAAGACAAGATTAGACAAGGCAGGGCTTGTAGGTGCGCCTTGAGGCAACGATCCAACATACGGAGTGTTATAGCTTTCTATAGTGTGGTCGTTAGCATAATTAATCCACTTCTTTCCTTTTCTTTTAGGAGTTGCTCTTGTACATAACCTTGCCATTTCAAAAGAAAGTAATTTAGGATAACCTAATTCAACAAAAACACTATATACTTGTCTTTCGCTTATGTTCCCAAAAAAATCTTTTATATCAATCTTTATTATCCAATCAGAACCACAATGCCGTTGCGCATGCTGAATCAGGTTACGATTACAAACATATGCATAGGCAGAAGCGTGTGGTGTAATCTTGTTGAGGATGTTTGTATTTATCCAACTTTGAACAGCCATTAATGGTGGGACTGGAACTGAAATCCAACGTTTACCACCAGACCTTTTTTTTATAGGGAAGTTTCTATAAGGAAAATCTTTCTGCTCTAGGGCATTACGGCTTACGAAGCTATGCAAGTCGGAATATAAAGTGCCTGATAGGTTAGCTAAATGCGCCAACGAAAATACTACAGGAACATTATTTTCATTAATTTTTTCTGCCCGTTCGATCAGTGCTGCCAAGTAGTTAGGAGCATATCCCTTAGAGATACCCTCCTTACGGAAGAGATTGGGGTTCCATTGCGTCACTTACTTCACCTCACGTTAGTGAGGTCGTGATGCGCGTTTTTGCGCACAGTCTCGTTGCCCTCAAAGGCATAAGAACGCGCGCAAAAACGCGTATCATTACTCACTCCTGCGAGGGCAATTACAAAGAGCTCCGGAATCCGTGCTCGTAGACAATCTTTCAGAATGTCAATGGAAGTCGACCTATTAAAAAATGGCCTACTACGACTAAGTTTCACGACGGAACCCCAAAAAGGTTGAAGGATAAAAGTTAGTCACTTCTCTCTCTACTATACCCTTTTGGCTTCCCTTTGCAATACGGCTTAGCATCTCACAACCAAAATTGGTGATCTTGTGATGTTGATCAACCGCCCCTCCCTCGAACAATTCTTTTAAAAGATTCATACTTTCTTTTGGTGTAATTAGCATCACATTATTAATTTGACTTAAGTCATTGCTTTGCTCGAGTAAAGTCAACATCAAAAGCAGTTGGTATCGTTTTTTATCGTAATTTTTTATATTATCTAAAAATGTTAGTGCTAATTGATACCGTTTTTTATCCCAAAAGTTCTCTGCAACAGCGGATTTTACTAAGTTAATGTCAAATAATGAATAAAGTTCAGAAGGAATATGCCTGTTAGGAAATAAGGGTGCCCATCGTTTTTTTTCCTTTCCTTCGGGGCGTAACCAAAATATTAAAGGAACGTTATTAGGACAACCATACTGGAATACAATAGGACTTGCCAAGCCGCCATAGCCATATATTCTCTTGCCCGAACCCAGATTATCACCATATTTTCTCAATACATCTCGCATAGCTTGGATCTGTAGAAAAAAAGGCCTTTCAATTAACAAGTTCGTCCGTATGCTTGATTGTTTGAGTGCATGAATGTTATGTAATATTCTATTTATTCCTGATTTGTGAGCCGCATAAGAAACAAGCCAAATCTTGCACCATCCATTGGAACACCATGCTTTTATTGAGGGACTTACCGTTGTCCTCCATGATTTTATAAATCTATCACCAGTGCCAATAAAGTCATCTACAAAAATGATATGCTTAACTTTTCTTTTACGCATAGATTCTAAACGCGGAGTTAATTCAACATATGTAGGCAAATTCCTTTCAATGTTTTTAAGAGAATGCGCTATCCTTCCAGCACTGTCATTAGGAAGTTTAATATCTTTATCCTGATTAAACTTGTTAATGAATGGCTTACTTACAGGAAAAATAGCAATTGCAACCTTGCCTTCTTTTGATTTAATATCAGCCAGCAATGTGCTTATTGAATCCTGTAACCAGGACTCAACCTCTTCGAAAGAGACAAAACGCATATTACTTAACATTTGTTCTGCCACATACACGTCAGGTACGGAGAACTGACCAAGCCAGTTTTTTATTCCGGGCAACTCCTCTAATTTCATACTAATCCTTTGCTAATGCGCAATAAAAATTGAACCTCAACATTATCTCAATCATGACGCAGATATCAATCAACTTATATCACGAATTGTGAACAAAATCACTAAGCATAAGTGAAAAACCCCAGTCCTAAAGTCAACTATTTTTAAATAACTTGATGGAATTAGCTTAATCTACGGTTTATTTTTACCTGCTGCTAGAATCAGTGGTTAACAAATTAAAATCAGCCGAGCCATTAAAATCAGCTGCATGCTTATTAAATTCAATCACATATTTTTGATGGGCGTATCACAACCCTCACCAGAGAGTACAACCTCGCCCCATTAATCCTTAATCCTAATAAGAATCCCATTTCAAGCAATATCGTGCTTTGCTTGCTTTTTTAATAGCCAATAACGCATATCTTTTATTTTTATCCGCCAATAGAAATATTGGCAGTAATGAATCGGAACTCCGGTGACATCGGATTTAATTTGAATGTCATCCGTCTATCCGTCATTGATAAGTGATAAAAATCATCACTTATAGGGGGCATCATTGGACAGTGCTCCGGAAGCTCGATAATCAATCTCCAGCGATACCGAAAAAAGGATTGAACCCATAAAATATGCCCTAATGATTAATAACCCACTGAAAAAAAATAAGCCATTGTCTCGCCACTGCCTGCAATATAGTTAAAGGCAGTGCGGTCGATTAGCTGCGCGTATATATTCTGATCATGGAAACTTCCCGCCCATGCAAGAGTAAGCTGAACGTTAAGACACGCGTTAGGGAAAGCTATAGGAAAAGCAATCTTTGTAGAATCTCCAGAACGACGAGCAACTCCCCACTGAAAGATCAGCCCTGTCGAACCATCCTTAAACCAGCCACTAGAAGCCCTGTTTGCAGTGTTTTTAGCCTGATAACGGGCGTCAAAGTTACTCCAGTTAGAGGGGGTTATTGTTCCCGAGACAGCCACACCACCAGCAACAAGAGAAATAGAGGAATTGGTAAGATAGTTACCCCAAGTTACGTTGTTGGAATTATTGGAACCCTGCCCGAGATAGAAATGATTGGTGTTGTCTGACTTACGACCAAAGAAATAGTAACCGTTGTTAGCCGTTTTAGGCTTAATAGTCACTGATCGCGCATCTCCGGTAATTTCTACGAACCCGTTGATGACGCCGCCCGCGCTCGTAAGATCATATTCCCACGACGACCAAGCTTTGCTGTCTCCTCTGTAATACCGTCGATAACAGACATTCGAGGTGTAAGGACGGTATTCCTGTGTACACCCTTCGGAACTGCCAGCGCCATTCTGAATAACGTCAAGCGCTCCGGCAACGTTTGTCGGATAAAAGCTGGCATTGATGGTCATTCGCCCCTTGAAGCGCAGCTTTGACAGCGCATAGGCGCCGAGAATGCCGATAAACACCGCGACGCCAGATGACACCATCGACACCACCAGGCTGTTGCGAAAATAGGTGACGAACGGAAAGATCAGCGGATTGAAAATGTCGACATAGTGCTCCAGCGTCCAGTGCTGCGGGAACAGCGTCGGGTGCAGCGAAATCGCCTCTTTCGGGCTTTTGAACGAGGTCATCAGCATCACAAAGAAAGGCAGCAGCGTTGCAATCAGGAACAGCGCCAGCCCGAAGTAAAACCCCGCGCGCCGTGCAAAACGTTTATTTGTTGCCATGGAGATTCACCCGCTTTCTGGTAATCAGGATCACTGCGAAAATAATGATGAACAGCACGACGGAGATGGCTGCCGCTTTACCGAGGTCGTTGAACGCAAAGGCGGTTTTGTAGAGATATACGCCCAGGATATCGACTTTGGTCGTCAGCAGATAAACGTCCGCGAACATGTAGAACATCCAGATAGTGCGCAGCGTCACGACGGTCGCCAGTACCGGCATGATGGCGGGCAGCGTCACGATGCGAAACCGCTGCCAGGCGCTTGCGCCGTCCATCTCCGCCGCCTCGTAGAGCGATTTGTCGATGGTCTGCAAAATCGCCAGAAACGAGATGAAGGCGTAGGGGAAGTAGCGCCAGATGGCGAACAGCACCACCAGTGCGAAGCTGCTGGACGGGTTGTCGAACCACAGCGGTGCCTGGTCGTAGAGATGCAGCAGATCGCCCGCAATCCAGTTCACGACGCCATAGCCGTTGTTGAACATATATTTCCACGCAAATATCAGTGAAATGGACGGCGTGACGTAAGAGAGGATCACCAGCGAGCGCGCGGTTTTGCGAAAGCGAAACTCGCGGTTAAAGAAAATCGCGACGGACAACCCAAGCGCGGTACTGCCCGCCACCACCAGCGCCGTGTACCAGCAGGTCATCCACAGCGAGTGCCAGAAGCCCGGATCGCTGAGAATTTTGAGGTAGTTCTCAAGCCCGATGAACTGCGACGGCAGGCGCGGGTTGAGCGGCAGGCGTAAAAAACTGATTTCGATATTCGACAGCATCGGCCAGGCTACCAGGCCGCCCAGCAACAGCAGGCTGGGGGCCAGGAGCAGCATGGCGAATGGCATATCAGAACCACCTGAAGTTAACTTCTTCATGAGAGCCATTTCCTGCGTCGGGGTTACGGTCTGGCGACCAGTTCATCGAGACGTTTTTGCCCGTCAGCCAGCGCCGCTTCCGGCGACTTGCCGCCAACCGTGACGCTGTTGACCATTTCGTTAATGACGCCGGATCCCGTCACATCGCCCATACGGGTGAAGTTTTTGTCGCCAACCGAGCCGAAGACCTGCACGTTAGGGAATTGCGCGATGAGTTCGCGGGTGAGCCCGCCGAACGCTTTAATGACCGGGTTTTGCTGATAGGTGGGCGTCTCTACCACGGTTTTGTTGACCGGCAACGCCGCGCCCGGCGACATCAGCACCCAGTCGGCGGCGTTTTCCGCCTGCTCCATAAAGACCACGAATTTCTTCGCGGCTTCGGTTTCCTCTTCACGCTGCCCGGCGGTGATGGTGAGTGAAGTCAGCATTCCGTAGGCGGCGGCAGATTTTTTGGTCGGCACGACAAAGCCGAGATCCTGCGGGTCGCCCTCTTTAAACACCGCAGGCAGGATGTAGGTGGAGTAGATAGCCATAGGCGCGGTGCCGTTCATGAAGGCGTCTTTGATTTCCATGACGTCGTTCGAGCCGGGCATGGAGAGCGCCGCGAGCTCGCGGTAGAACTTCAGCGCCTCGCGCATTTCAGGCGTGTTAAGCGTAATGTTGCCGCTGGCGTCAAACGCGTTCGCGCCGTTGGAGAGCGCAAACTGCGAGAACGCCTGTTCGGTCATAACGCTCTCGGCGGTGGGCAGCGCGATGCCGTATTTTTTATCGGACGGTTTATTCAAAAGCGTTGCGGCGTTCAGCAGTGACTGCCAGTCCTGCGGTTCGCTGATGCCCACTTCCGCCAGACGCGATTTGTGATACCAGACGCCGCCAAGCCAGGCGCTGATGGGCACACCGGTCCAGGCCGTGCCGTCCTCAGTGCGCACAATGCGCAGCACGCCGTCAAAGAACTGATTTTCGCCAACCTGCGCCACCGCGGCTTTGATGGCCTCGCGATCGAGCAGTTGCTCTTTGTCCATCACTTTGGCGTAGTCATGGCTAATCTCAATGACTTCTGGCAGCGCGCCAGAGCGGGCAAGCGTGGTGACTTTGGTGTTGTACGCGTCTTCTTCGACCGGCACCTGTTTCACCGTGATCCCCGGGTTCGCCTTTTCGAAGCGCTCGATAAGGCGCGTAATTACCGCCTGGCGCTCCTGTTCCACCGACGAATGCATAAATTCGATGGCAACATTTTCCTTTTTCTTATCGTCACAGCCTGACATCAGGGCGCAGGCAACCAGTGCTGAAATCAGCACAATATTATTGTTTCGCATATTCAGTCCTTTCAGGCTTTGCTAAGCCACATTGCTTTCCATGGGGCAAGAATCAGCGAGTCACTATTTATCGTCGCGCCGGTGATTAATTCACGACAGCCGCGGGCGTCATAATCAATAACCTGCGCGGTATCGCTGAGATTAAAGAGAGCAATAACCGTCGCGCCATTATCTGCAACGCGCATAATTTCCAGCACTGCATCATTAATACAGCGCGCGGCAAAGGCGCTGTCGGGATGAAACGCCGCGTGCTGGCGGCGAAGCGAAATAAGCTCGCCGAGTTGCTTCCACGTTTCGTGGCGTAAATTCCCTTCGGCCTGTAGCGCCGCGTTCATTTCCGCCTCGGTATATTTTTGACGATTAATAGCGCGGTTATAGCCAAGCCGTTCAACGCCCTCTTCATCATTGCGCGAGCCGAGAATACTTTGAATATAAATCGCCGGAACGCCGGGGAAGGTTAATAACAGCGCGTGCGCCAGCAAAAAACGCGCAAGGCGCGTCGCGTCGCTGTCAGCCCGTAAACTAAGGGCATCCATATACGTGACGTTAATTTCATACGGGCTGCGCGTGCCGTCAGGGTTATTTTTCCAGTTGACCCGCGCGCCTTGCGCCTGAAGGTCTTCCACCAGGCGTAAAATCGCGTCTTCGGGAAGAATGCCGCGCAGCGGATTAAGCCCGATGCCGTCATGCGACGCCAGGAAATTAAACCAGGTGGTTTCTCCGATACGCGCGTCACTTAACCCCTGCGCCCACTCGCAGAGCGTGCGGGCATTTTGGGTATGAATAGCATGCAGCACCAGCGGCGGCAGCGGGAACTGGTACACCATCTGCGCCTCATCAAACCCGTTACCGAGATAGGCGATATTGTCTTTATGCGGTACGTTAGTTTCGGTGATGATCACAGTGCCCGGAGCCACCACATCGGCGATAGCGCGGAACAGCTTCACTAACAGATGTGTTTTTTCCAGATGGATACAGCTCGTTCCAGGTGTTTTCCACATAAAGCCGACGGCGTCGAGGCGGACATATTGCGCCCCTTCGCGCAGATAATGCAAAAGGACATCCACCATCGCCAGCAGAACAACCGGGCTGGTGAAATTGAGGTCAATCTGATCTTCGCTGAAGGTGGTCCACAGGTGACGTACCCGGCCGTTTTGCATCGTAAACGGCGTTAATAACGGCAACGCGCGCGGTCGGGTGACGGCGGATAAATCCGTCGCCGGATCAACGGCAATAAAGAAATCTTCATAGCCCGGTTTTTGCGCGAGATAATCTGCAAACCATTCACTCTGGGCGGAAATATGGTTGCAGACGAAGTCAAACATCAGCCGCGCCTGGGTATTAAGCCTCGCGATATCGTCCCAGTCGCCGCACTGTGGGTCGACGCGGTGGTAATCCACCACCGAAAATCCGTCGTCAGACGACCAGGGATAAAACGGCAAAAGATGAATATGAGAAAAATACGGTTTTAACCACTTTTCAAAAAAACGCTGAAAAGTCGCGAGGCGTTTTTCACCGGGCGCGCTGAACTGATCGGCATAGGTAATTAATACCACATCGGTTTGATCCCAGCCTTTTTTACGCGGCACTGTAATGGCTTTACGCGTTTCTGAAATATGTTTTTCGAGTGTTTCGTAATGCGAAGTAGTAAATCCATCGCCATAAATTCGCGCAATCAGATTTTTAATCGCGTCGAGATTTATCGTGGAAGGGGTTATATTTTCCATTATTGATATTTCCATGGTAGCGGTCCCACGAAGAAAGGCTACCCCTGGCAAATAGAGGTGTCAACGCGCGTAAATTTGGCTTTTAGGAATTAAACCCGGTTTCCGGAAATCAGTGTGAGTAATTGTGAAGTAGCGCAAAAAACGCCTGAAAAAGAAAAGCCCGAGAGGCTCGGGCTATTTGCGTGAAGGTTTATTGATATAACGCGCCGAGACGCGTTTCGCGAGCCGGTTTAATAAGGGCTCAAGCGCAAACGCCAGCGCGATTTTAAGCGGCTTACGGGCAACGGATTTCACCGCCCATCCGGCAAACCCTGCCGGGCCGTAACGCAGCGCGGTCATCAGCGCCAGTTTACCGGCGATTTTAAGCCCTGGCTTCGCACGGCGGGAGACACGTTGCCAACGGGTGGTGGAATTCATAACGGCTCCTTTATTAACCAAGGGCACAGCCCCCTGATAGCCTCATTATAGCTGGCGGAAACGGCTTCGCAGCGAGAAGGCATCCGATGTCACGTAACGCTCCATTGCCCGCAAACGCTGCTCGCCTGCGGCAAGTTCGGCATCCACCGCATTCAGCAAGTCGCTGCTGGTGGGCGCCGCCTCCCCTTCCTGCGTCTCATCGAGCGGGTCGAGCGCGAAGGTCAGCACGATATACGCAACAATAGTGATAAAAAACAGCCCGAAGAGCATCGACAGCACGGTTATCAGCCGCACCAGTTTGACCGGCACGTCCAGATAGTGCGCGATACCGGCACAAACGCCCTTCACCATACCTTCGCGGGGAAGGCGTCCCAGCTTTTTGCCGCTAAACGTACGCGTCATTATTGGTTTCTCCAGTTCGGGTGCTCGGCATCAAGAATTTGTTCCAGCGCGTGGATGCGTTCGCGCATGCGCTGCGCCTCTTCATTGAGCTGCGCCAGGCGCTGCTGCTCGCTCTGAGAGAGCGCATCGCGCCCGGAGCGGTTGCTGTAGTGAAGCCAGAGCCAGACCGGCAACACAAACAGCACAAACAGCGTTAACGGTATAGCCAGAAACAGTGCACTCATGGGTTCTCCTTACGGGTCAATATTGCGACGGCACGTGCCGCCGCGCTCCTTGTCAACGCGGGCGATTATTCGCCGTCGCGCTGCTGCACTTTCGCTTTCAGCGCTGCCAGCTGCACGCTGATGTCATCATCAGCTTTCAGTTCGGCAAACTGCTGATCCAGCGATTTCTGCTTACCAAAACCGTGGCTTTCCGCTTCGGCTTCCATTTGATCGATACGGCGCTCGAACGATTCGAAACGCGCCATCGCCTCATCGATTTTGCCGCTGTCGAGCTGACGGCGCACATCACGGGAGGAAGACGCCGCCTGGTGGCGCAGAGTCAATGCCTGCTGACGCGCGCGGGTTTCGCTGAGTTTATTCTCAAGCTCGCCGATTTCCTGTTTCATACGCGCCAGCGTTTCATCAAGCTGAGACGCTTCTTCTTCGAGCACACGAATAATGTCGGTCAGTTTCTGTTTTTCAATCAGCGCGGCGCGGGCCAGATCGTCTTTATCTTTACGCAGCGCCAGCTCGGCTTTCTCCTGCCATTCGGCCTGCTGCGCGTTAGCCTGCTCAATGCGGCGCGCGATCTGTTTCTTTTCCGCCAGCGCGCGGGCGGAAGTTGAACGCACTTCCACCAGCGTATCTTCCATTTCCTGAATCATCAGGCGGACCAGTTTTTGCGGATCTTCAGCCTTCTCCAGCAGGGCGTTGATGTTGGCGTTCACGATGTCGGCAAAACGAGAAAAAATACCCATAATTTCATCCTCTACATGGTAAGACGGGCTAAGCCCTTGCTGTAGAGCTTAATACAAACTCCGTGCCACTTTTTTAATGCATTGATTTTAAAGCATAGTTAAAATTTTACCGTTACGCCCTTCCAGGCTAGAGTAGTGATATACGCTACTAAGTGGTGAATTTCATCATGACTGAATACAAAGATAACCTGATTGGCGAAGCGAACCGGTTTCTTGAAGTGCTGGAACAGGTCTCAAGGCTCGCGCCGCTTGATAAACCGGTGCTGATTATTGGCGAGCGCGGTACCGGCAAAGAGCTTATCGCACATCGTCTTCACTACCTGTCGCGCCGCTGGCAGGGGCCATTTATCTCGCTGAACTGCGCGGCGCTGAATGAAAACCTGCTGGATTCCGAGCTTTTTGGCCACGAGGCCGGGGCGTTTACCGGCGCGCAGAAGCGCCACCCCGGCCGCTTTGAGCGCGCCGACGGCGGCACGCTGTTTCTGGATGAACTCGCCACCGCGCCGATGCTGGTGCAGGAAAAACTGTTAAGAGTCATCGAGTATGGTGAGCTGGAGCGCGTCGGCGGCAGCCAGCCATTGCAGGTGAACGTGCGGCTAATCTGTGCGACCAACGCCGATTTGCCGCGTCTGGTGGAAGAGGAGAAATTCCGCGCCGACCTGCTCGACCGTCTCGCCTTTGATGTCGTGTTGCTCCCTGCCCTTCGCGAGCGCGACAGCGATATTATGCTGCTGGCGGAGCAGTTCGCCATCCAGATGTGCCGCGAGCTGGGCCTGCCGCTCTTTCCGGGCTTTACCGAACGTGCGCGAGAAACCCTGCTCGGCTATCGCTGGCCGGGCAACATTCGCGAGCTGAAAAACGTGGTGGAGCGCTCCGTCTATCGTCACGCCAGCAGCGATGAGCCGGTGGATAACATTATTCTCGATCCGTTTCGCCGCGAACCGGCGGAGATAGCCCCAGTGACGACACCCAATGCATCGACCAGCGGCCCGTCGCTGCCGCTGAACCTGCGCAAATGGCAGCATGACGAAGAAAAACGGCTGCTGGAGGCGAGCCTGCAGGCGGCGAAATATAACCAGAAACAGGCCGCTGAATTGCTCGGTTTAACCTACCACCAGCTGCGGGCGCTGCTGAAAAAACATGAAATTCGCTAAACACGACTACTTTTAACCCAAACGCCCGCAGAGTTTTTTACGCAGGCCGCGTAAGTGCGATACACTTTGCCTGGTGACGAAAACAACTCAAAAACTTATGCGCGGAATTCTCTCCTCCTTTTTAGCGACGCTCGGGCTGCTGAGCGTACCGGCTTTTGCTGCGCCTCTCGCCGAATCGCCCGGCGATATTCGCCAGAGCGGCTTTGTCTATTGCGTTAATGGCCAGGTTAATACCTTTAACCCGCAAAAAGCGGGCAGCGGGCTGACGGTAGATACGCTCGCCGCACAGCTCTATGACAGGCTGTTGGATGTCGATCCTTATACTTACCGGCTGGTGCCGGAACTCGCCGAAAGCTGGGAGACGCCGGACGATGGCATTACCTGGCGTTTTCGCCTGCGCCCGAACGTGCAGTTTCAGCACACCCGCTGGTTTACGCCCACGCGCGCGCTGAATGCCGACGATGTAGTGTTCAGCTTTCAGCGCATTATCGACCCGAAACACCCGTGGCATAACGTCAACGGCGGCAGCTACCCCTATTTCGACAGTCTCCAGTTCGCCGATAACGTCCGCAGCGTGCGCAAGCTTGACAACCGCACCGTGGAGTTTCGCTTACGCCAGCCGGACGCCTCGTTTTTATGGCATCTCGCCACGCATTACGCGTCGGTGATGTCAGCGGAGTACGCCGCGGCGCTTGAGCGCAGCGGCAATCAGGAGGAGCTCGATCGCGAGCCGGTCGGCACCGGGCCGTTCCGTCTTGGCGAGTATCGCGCCGGGCAGTACATTCGCCTGCTGCGCCATGACGCCTACTGGCGCGGCAAACCGCAGATGCCGCAGGTGGTTATCGATCTCGGCTCCGGCGGCACGGGGCGTCTGTCGAAGCTCCTGACCGGCGAGTGCGACGTGCTGGCATGGCCAGCGGCAAGCCAGCTTACGAGTCTCAGAGACGATCCGCGCCTGCGCCTGACGCTGCGCCCCGGCATGAATATCGCTTATCTGGCGTTTAACACACATAAAGCGCCGCTGGATAACCCGAAAGTACGTCACGCGCTGGCGCTGGCCATCAATAACCAGCGCCTGATGCAGTCTATCTACTACGGTACGGCGGAGACCGCCGCGTCAATTCTGCCGCGCGCCTCCTGGGCCTATGACAACAACGCCAAAATCACCGAATACAACCCGGATAAAGCGCGTGCGCAGCTGAAAGCGCTGGGGCTTGAAAACCTGACGCTGAAGCTCTGGGTGCCGACAAGCTCGCAAGCCTGGAACCCAAGCCCGCTTAAAACCGCCGAACTGTTGCAGGCGGATCTGGCGCAGGTGGGCGTGACGGTGGATATCGTGCCGGTGGAGGGCCGTTTTCAGGAGGCCCGTCTGATGGATATGAACCACGATTTAACGCTCGCGGGCTGGGCGACGGACAGTAACGATCCGGATAGCTTTTTCCGTCCGCTGTTAAGCTGTGCGGCCATTCGCTCGCAAACCAACTACGCGCACTGGTGCGATCGTGATTTTGACGCCGTGCTGCAATCGGCCCTCTCCTCGCAGCAGCTGGCGTACCGGATTGAAGCCTACACCCGCGCGCAGACGATCCTCGCCGAACAGCTACCGGTGTTGCCGCTGGCGTCGTCGCTGCGGTTGCAGGCGTACCGTTACGATATGAAAGGCCTGGTGCTGAGCCCGTTCGGCAACGCCTCGTTCGCCGGCGTCTCGCGCGAGCCTTCTGAGGAGAAGCAGCCATGATTATTTTCACTCTCCGCCGTCTGGTGTTGCTGTTGATCACGCTGTTTTTCCTGACGATTGTCGGCTTCTGCCTGAGCTATTTCACCCCGCATGCGCCGCTCCAGGGCGCTTCGCTCTGGAACGCGTGGCTGTTCTGGTGCGACAGCGTGTTGCACTGGGATTTCGGGGTCTCCAGCATCAACGGCCAGCTTATCTCCACCCAATTGCGCGAAGTGTTCCCGGCCACGATGGAGCTGTGCGTGCTGGCCTTCGGGCTGGCACTGCTGGTGGGTATTCCGGTCGGCATGGTGGCGGGCATTCTTCGCCATAAATGGCAGGATAAAATCATCAGCGCGCTGGCGCTGCTCGGCTTTTCGATTCCGGTATTCTGGCTGGCGCTGCTTTTTACGCTGTTCTTTTCGCTGACGCTCGGCTGGTTCCCGGTCTCCGGGCGCTTCGACCTGCTTTATGAAGTGAAAACGGTGACGGGCTTCGCGCTGATTGACGCCTGGCTTTCCGACTCGCCGTGGCGTCACGAGATGATTTTAAGCGCGCTGCGCCATATGGTACTGCCGGTGCTGACGCTTGCCGTCGCGCCAACCACCGAAGTGATCCGCCTGGTGCGCGTCAGTACCGTTGAAATTCTCGAGCGCAACTACATCAAAGCGGCCGCCACGCGCGGGCTGTCGCGCCTGACCATTCTGCGCCGCCACGTGCTGCATAACGCCCTGCCGCCGGTCATTCCGCGTCTGGGGCTGCAATTCTCCACCATGCTGACGCTCGCGATGATCACTGAGATGGTCTTTAGCTGGCCGGGCCTTGGCCGCTGGCTGATTAACGCCATTCGTCAGCAGGATTACGCCGCGATTTCGGCGGGCGTGATGGTCGTCGGGTCGCTGGTGATTCTGGTGAACGTGATTTCGGATATTCTGGGCGCGCTGGCGAACCCGCTGAAACATAAGGAATGGTATGCCTTACGATAGCGTCTATCGCGAGAAACGCGCGCCGGGCGCGCTGCGCACCGTCTGGCGTAAATTTTATGGCGACACCGTCGCAATGGTGGGCCTGTACGGTTGTGCGGGTCTGGTGCTGTTATGCGTGTTCGGCAGGCTCTTTGCGCCCTACGGCATCGATCAACAATTTCTCGGCTATCAGCTGCTGCCGCCGTCGTGGTCGCGCTATGGCGAAGTCTCGTTTTTCCTCGGGACTGACGATTTAGGACGCGATCTGTTAAGCCGCCTGCTGAGCGGCGCGGCACCCACGATCGGCGGCGCGTTTGTGGTGACGCTGGCCGCGACTGCCTGCGGAATGGTGCTGGGCGTGCTGGCGGGCGCCACCCACGGCTTGCGCTCGGCGGTGCTTAATCACGTACTGGATACGCTGCTCTCGATCCCCTCGCTGCTGCTGGCGATTATCGTGGTCGCCTTCGCCGGACCGCAGCTCAGCCACGCGATGCTGGCCGTCTGGCTCGCGCTGGTGCCGCGTATGGTGCGCTCGGTGTACAGCATGGTGCATGACGAGCTGGAAAAAGACTATGTGATCGCCGCACGCCTGGATGGCGCGACCACCTTTAATATTTTGTGGTTCGCCGTTCTGCCTAACACCGCGTCGGTGCTGGTCGGCGAAATCACCCGTGCGCTGTCGATTGCGATTCTGGATATCGCGGCGCTCGGTTTTCTCGATCTCGGCGCGCAGCTCCCCTCGCCCGAATGGGGCGCGATGCTCGGCGACGCGCTGGAACTGATATATGTCGCCCCCTGGACGGTGATGCTGCCGGGGGCCGCCATTATGATTAGCGTACTGCTGGTCAATTTACTCGGCGACGGCATCCGTCGCGCCATCGACGCGGGGGTGGAATAATGCCGCTGCTGGATATTCGTAACCTGACGATTGAATTTAAAACCAGCGAAGGCTGGGTGAAAGCCGTGGACCGCGTGAGCCTGAGCCTGCCGGAAGGCGACATTCGCGGGCTGGTGGGCGAATCGGGCTCCGGTAAGAGTCTGATTGCGAAAGCGATCTGCGGGGTGACCAAAGATAACTGGCGCATCACCGCCGACCGTATGCGCTTTGACGATATCGATCTGCTGCGTCTCTCGCCGCGCGAGCGCCGCCGTCTGGTGGGCCATAACGTGTCGATGATTTTCCAGGAGCCGCAATCCTGTCTCGATCCGTCAGAGAAAATTGGCCGCCAGCTGATGCAAAACATCCCCGGCTGGACGTATAAAGGCCGCTGGTGGCAGCGTTTCGGCTGGCGCAAGCGCCGGGCCATCGAGCTGCTGCACCGTGTCGGGATTAAAGATCATAAAGACGCGATGCGCAGCTTTCCGTATGAGCTGACGGAAGGTGAATGTCAGAAGGTGATGATAGCCATCGCGCTCGCTAATCAGCCGCGTCTGCTGATTGCCGATGAGCCAACCAACGCGATGGAGCCAACCACCCAGGCGCAGATTTTCCGCCTGCTCTCGCGGCTGAATCAGAATAACAACACGACGATTCTGCTTATCAGCCACGACTTACAGATGCTGAGCCAGTGGGCCGACCGCATCGACGTGCTCTACTGCGGGCAGACGGTGGAAACCGCGCCAAGCGAGGAGCTTATCTCCACGCCGCACCATCCTTACACTCAGGCGCTGATCCGCGCGATCCCCGACTTCGGCAGCGCGATGCCGCATAAAAGCCGCCTCAATACGCTGCCGGGCGCGATCCCGCTGCTTGAGCACTTGCCGATTGGCTGCCGCCTCGGGCCGCGCTGCCCATATGCCCAGCGCAAATGTATCGAAACCCCGCGTCTCGACGGGCCGAAAAATCATCTTTTCGCCTGCCATTTCCCGCTGAACATGGAGAGAGAGTGAAATGGTGGAAACGCTGTTGCAGGTTCGCAACCTGAGTAAAACTTATCGCTATCGCACCGGCTGGTTCCGCCGCCAGACCGTCGAGGCGGTGAAACCGCTGAGCTTTACCCTGCGCGAGCGCCAGACGCTGGCTATCATCGGCGAGAACGGCTCGGGTAAATCCACGCTTGCCAAAATGCTGGCCGGTATGGTCGCCCCCACCACGGGCGAACTGGTGATTGACGATCATCCGCTGACGTTTGGCGATTATTCGTTTCGCAGTCAGCGCATTCGCATGATTTTTCAGGATCCGTCGACATCGCTTAACCCGCGCCAGCGGATTTCGCAAATTCTCGACTTCCCGCTGCGGCTCAACACCGATCTGGAGCCGGAGGCGCGCGCGAAGCGCATTAAAGAGACGCTGCGCATGGTCGGTCTGCTGCCCGATCACGTGAGTTACTATCCGCATATGCTGGCCCCGGGCCAGAAACAGCGTCTGGGCCTCGCGCGCGCGCTGATCCTGCGCCCGAAAGTCATTATCGCCGACGAAGCGCTGGCGTCGCTTGATATGTCGATGCGTTCGCAGTTAATCAACCTGATGCTGGAATTACAGGAAAAACAGGGTATCTCTTATATTTATGTCACCCAGCACATCGGCATGATGAAACACATCAGCGATCAGGTGATGGTGATGCATCAGGGCGAAGTGGTGGAGCGCGGCAGCACGGCCGACGTTCTCGCCTCGCCGCTGCACGATTTAACCAAACGGCTTATCGCCAGTCATTTCGGCGAAGCCTTAACCGCCGACGCCTGGCGAAAAGACCGCTAATCCACCATCTGTAGTGGTCGGATTAACTCCTCCGGCGAGTCATGTTAGAATCGCCGCGTTTTAACGACGGCTGGCGCTTTCGGCCAGCCGCCATAACAATGACGATAAGGATTAAAAGCTATGGGTTTTCTTACCGGTAAGCGCATTCTGGTGACTGGCGTAGCCAGCAAACTGTCCATCGCATACGGTATCGCACAGGCAATGCACCGTGAAGGGGCTGAACTGGCGTTCACCTACCAGAACGACAAGCTGAAAGGCCGCGTGGAAGAGTTTGCCGCTCAACTGGACTCCAGCATCGTGCTGCCGTGTGACGTTGCGGAAGATGAAAGCATCGACGCGCTGTTCACCGAGCTTGCCAAAGTCTGGCCGAAATTTGACGGTTTCGTACACTCCATCGGTTTCGCGCCGGCTGACCAGCTGGATGGCGACTACGTTAACGCCGTGACCCGTGAAGGCTTCAAAATCGCGCACGACATCAGCGCATACAGCTTTGTGGCAATGGCGAAAGCGTGCCGTTCTATGCTGAACCCGAACGCGGCGCTGCTGACGCTCTCCTACCTGGGCGCAGAGCGCGCTATCCCTAACTACAACGTGATGGGTCTGGCGAAAGCGTCTCTCGAAGCTAACGTGCGCTACATGGCGAACGCGATGGGTCCGGAAGGCGTGCGTGTTAACGCTATCTCCGCAGGCCCGATCCGCACGCTCGCGGCTTCCGGCATTAAAGATTTCCGTAAAATGCTGGCGCACTGCGAAGCGGTCACCCCGATCCGTCGCACCGTCACCATCGAAGACGTGGGTAATTCCGCGGCGTTCCTGTGCTCTGACCTTTCCGGCGGTATCACCGGTGAAGTGGTTCACGTTGACGGCGGCTTCAGCATCGCTGCGATGAACGAGCTGGAACTGAAATAATCCTCCGGTTTCTCGCCAAAGGGCAGGTTTTCAACCTGCCCTTTTTATTTATACCTTTCTGATATTTGTTATCACCGAACAATCTTTTATCGCCGTGAAGTGTTACGCCAGGATAGTCGTGCGTGACCTGCCCGGCGCCGCGTATTGTTTCCGCCGTTCCGGGCGCTCATTTTCAGACAAGGAACGACCATGGAACAACGCCGCCTTACCGGCAAAAGCCACTGGTATCATGAAACCCAGTCCAGCCTCTGTCCGGCAGATCCGCTGCCGTTAGTTCCCGAAGCCGCAAAGGTGGAGGACCGTTTTCTGCTCGACCTGCCGCTGGACGACGTGAACATCGCCGCCCACGCGCCGTGGTGCGACGCCGCACGCGCGCTTATCCCTTCTCTGTTGCCTGATAAACGCGACGTCACCCGTCTTCATACGCTGAGCGTCTATGACCGCCTCAGCGCCGCACTGACCGTCGCACAGGTCTGCGGCGTGCAGCGGCTGTGCAACCATTACGCCGCGCGTCTGGCGCCCGAGCCGGGGCCGGATTCCTCGCGGGAAAGCAACCGCCGCCTGACGCTGCTCACCCAGACCGCGCGTCAGCTCGCCAGTCAGCCCACCCTGATTGACAGCGCGGCGCGCGCGCAACTGGAAGACGCGGGGCTGTCGGTGCATGACATCGTCACGTTTACACAGATTATTGGTTTCGTGGGCTTTCAGGCCCGCGCGGTGGCGCTGTTACAGGCACAGCCCGGCCAGCCGGCGCGCTGGTTGCCGGGCATCGACATGCAACAGGACGCGCCCGCCTCACTCTTTACCGCCCATGAACCACGCTGGCAGCCCGATCTCCCGGCGCTCGAAATGGGCTGGGCAAGCGCCGACCAGCAGGCGGCTTATAACGCGGCGCTGGATGAGCCGCTGCTGCAACCGATGCTCTCTCTGCTGGCCCATGACGCGAACGCATTAGAGGGTCTCGCCGCCTTGCTCGCCACTCTGCAAAGGCCGGAGGATGCGGCTGACGCGGCGCTGGTGGCGCTGGTATCTGCGCGTATAAACGGCAGCGCCAGCTGTTTTGACGAGGCCGCGCTGCGCCTGCGCGACGAGCCAGGGCTTGCGGATGCGGCGCGCAACGGTGAACGGGCGCTGCAGGCCTGGAGCCATAATCACCCCAGAGCGCGCGCGATGATTCAGGCGATGCAGATGCTGACCCGCGCCCCGGCGCGGTTTGGCCACGCGCAGCTTGAGCCGCTGATTGAGGCCGGTTTCGACGCGCAGGACGCGCTACGTCTGCTCGCCTTCGGCAGCGTTTGCGGCTGGGTAAACCGTCTGCGGCTTGGTCTTGGCGTCGTCGCATAGCCCGCTGCGGCCTAAAGAGCGCTTGCCGGGAGGCGCGCAATCGCGTAAAACTGTCAGCCGCTCTTTTGGCCACGAAAATTCGACACTATGTTTCAGGATAACCCGCTGCTTGCGCAGCTTAAACAGCAACTGCATTCCCAGACGCCGCGCGCCGAAGGGGTAGTAAAAGCCACGGAAAAAGGTTTTGGTTTCCTTGAGGTTGACGCGCAGAAAAGCTACTTCATTCCGCCGCCGCAGATGAAGAAAGTGATGCACGGCGATCGCGTCATTGCCGTTATCCATACGGAAAAGGAAAAAGAATCCGCCGAGCCCGAAGAGCTTATCGAACCCTTCCTGACCCGCTTTGTAGGCCGGGTGCAAAAGAAAGACGATCGTCTCTCTATCGTTCCCGATCATCCGCTGCTGAAAGACGCCATCCCGTGCCGCGCTGAACGCGGCGTCAGCCACGATTTCCAGAATGGCGACTGGGCGGTGGCGGAAATGCGCCGCCATCCGCTGAAAGGCGATCGCGGTTTCTACGCGGAACTGACACAGTTTATTACCTTCGGCGACGACCATTTCGTACCGTGGTGGGTGACGCTGGCACGCCACAATCTTGAGCGCGAAGCGCCGGACGGCGTGGCGACCGAAATGCTGGATGAAAACCTGACGCGTGAAGATTTAACCGCGCTCGATTTCGTCACCATCGACAGCGCCAGCACCGAAGATATGGACGATGCGCTGTATGTGGAAGCGCTGGATGGCGACCGCCTGCAACTGACCGTCGCGATCGCCGACCCGACCGCGTGGATCGCCGAAGGCAGCAAGCTTGATAACATTGCTAAAGTGCGCGCGTTCACCAATTACCTGCCGGGCTTTAACATCCCGATGCTGCCGCGCGAGCTGTCTGACGACCTCTGCTCGCTGCGCGAAGGCGTGCAGCGCCCTGCGCTGGTCTGCCGCATGATTATCGAAGCCGATGGCGCCATCAGCGATGACATTCACTTCTTCGCCGCTATCATCGAATCGAAAGCCAAACTGGCCTATGACGACGTTTCCGACTGGCTGGAAGAAAAAGGCGACTGGCAGCCGGGCAGCGAGGCGATTGCCGCGCAGATCCGCCTGCTGCAACAGATTTGCCAGCGCCGCAGCGCCTGGCGTACTGAACACGCGCTGGTGTTTAAAGACCGCCCGGATTACCGCTTTGTGCTGGGCGAGAAAGGCGAAGTGCTGGATATCGTCGCCGAGCCGCGCCGCATCGCTAACCGTATCGTTGAAGAATCGATGATCGCCGCGAACATCTGCGCCGCGCGCGTGCTGCGCGACAAGCTCGGCTTCGGCGTTTATAACGTCCACGCGGGCTTTGACCCGGCGAGCACCGAACAGCTGGCGACGCTGCTGCAAAGCCACGGGATGCATGTGGATGCGAACGACGTACTGACGCTACCGGGCTTCTGCAAGCTTCGCCGCGAGCTGGACGCACAGCCGTCCGGTTTCCTCGACAGCCGCATCCGTCGCTTCCAGTCGTTTGCTGAAATCAGCACCGAGCCAGGCCCGCACTTCGGTCTCGGCCTTGAAGCCTACGCGACCTGGACTTCGCCGATTCGTAAATATGGCGATATGGTCAACCACCGCCTGCTGAAAGCCATCATCAAAGGCGAAAGCGCTACGCGTCCACAGGATGAAGCCACCGTGCAGATGGCCGAGCGTCGTCGTCTTAACCGCATGGCGGAGCGCGATGTGGGCGACTGGCTGTATGCCCGCTTCCTGAAAGACAAAGCCGGCACCGATACCCGCTTCGCGGCGGAAATTATCGATGTCAGCCGCGGCGGCATGCGCGTGCGTCTGGTGGATAACGGTGCGGTCGCCTTTATTCCCGCACCGTTCCTGCACGCGGTGCGCGATGAACTGGTCTGCAGCCAGGAAAACGGCACCGTACAGATCAAAGGCGAAACCGTTTATAAAGTCACCGACGTTATCGACGTGACCATCGCCGAAGTGCGTATGGAAACCCGCAGCGTCATCGCACGCCCGGTCGCCTGACCCTCCACTCCCCGGCCCCGCCGGGGAGTTTTTCTTCTCTCACGCCTCGCCTTTTCCTCTGTGTGAGCGCGCACATTTTTCCCGTCTCACTTGGGCATTTTTCCAAAAAACGATCACACTAACAGAGTGCGTCGTAATTTAACGCGTTGAGAATTAAGCGAAATGGCCGTAACCGACACCGGCTTGCCGCCTTCGCCAACAATATATTCCCGTAAAAACAAACGTTTTGCCTCTTATTGCCGGCAGAGTCCGGCTGTGCCGTTTGCGTAGCGCATGGTGTGGGTTCGGGAGAATGCATGAAAGACGACCTGGAGAATAATCTGCTGTACCGCTACTGCGGTGCCGCCAGTCCTTTCTGGCGGCTGCCGCTGGACAGCAACGCGCTACAGCTCGCCGCCAGCGAAGAGGCCGTCACCAGCCACGTGGTGCCGCTGACGCCGGATCAGGCCGCGCAAATCCGCGCCATGAGTGTGATCACCTCAAGCGTCACGCTCTCGTTGTCGCTGTTTGGCGAGCCGGTGCCGGTGCATCTGGTGGGCCGCAAAGTGTCGCGTAAAGAATGGGCGGGTACGGCGTCGGCGTGGCACGACACAACATCGGTGGCCCGCGATCTGGTACAAGGGCTTTCCTTCGCCGAACAGGTGGTTTCTGAAGCCAATTCGGTCATCGTTATTCTCGATCGCCACGGCAACATTCAGCGTTTCAACCGGCTGAGCGAAGAATATACAGGCCTGAAAGAACAGGAAGTGATCGGGCAGAATGTCTTTAAGCTCTTTATGACGCCCGCTGAAGCGTCCGCCTCGCGGCGCAATATCACCGGTTTTTTTCGCAACGGCAGCTCGTATGAAGTCGAGCGCTGGATCAAAACCCGCAAAGGCCAGCGGCTGTTTCTCTTTCGCAATAAATTTGTCCACAGCGGCAGCGGGCGAAACGAAATTTTCCTGATCTGCTCCGGCACCGATATTACCGAAGAGCGCCGCGCACAGGAGCGCCTGCGCGTCCTGGCCAATACCGACGCCATTACCGGCCTGCCCAACCGCAACGCTATTCTTGAGATGATAAGCGACGCCATCGCTAAACGCGGCGATACACAGGTGGGCGTGGTCTATCTCGATCTCGACAATTTCAAGAAAGTGAACGACGCCTACGGTCATATGTTCGGCGATCAGCTCCTTCAGGCGGTGTCGCTCGCGATTTTAAGCTGTCTTGAAAAAGATCAGGTGCTGGCGCGGCTCGGTGGCGACGAGTTTCTCGTGATGGCGACCGATACCTCGCAGGCGGCGCTGGAGGCGATGTCCTCACGAATCATCTCCCGGCTGAAGCACCCGTTTCGTATCGGGCTGATTGAAGTCTATACCGGTTGCTCGCTCGGCATTGCGCTCGCGCCTCAACATGGCGAAGACCGCGAGAGCGTTATCCGCAACGCCGATACGGCGATGTACACCGCCAAAGAGAACGGGCGCGGTAAATTCTGCGTCTTTTGCCCGGAGATGAACCAGCGGGTGTTCGAATATCTCTGGCTCGACACCAACCTGCGTAAGGCGCTTGAAAAAAATCAGCTGGTTATTCACTACCAGCCGAAAATGTTGGCCAACGGCGACGTTCACAGTCTGGAAGCGCTGGTGCGCTGGCAGTCGCCGGAGCGCGGGCTGATTTCGCCACTCGATTTTATCTCCTACGCCGAAGAGTCCGGGCTTATCGTACCGCTCGGGCGCTGGGTGATGCTCGATGTGGTACGCCAGGTGGCGAAGTGGCGCGATGCGGGCATTGAGCTGCGGGTTGCGGTGAACGTGTCAGCGCGCCAGCTCGCCGACCAGACGCTGATAAGCGATCTGCGTCAGGCGCTGACTGACATGCACTTCACCCAAAGTCCCATTGATGTCGAGATCACCGAAAGCTGCCTGATTGAAAACGCCGAGCTGGCGCTGTCGGTGATTAATGAATTTAGCGCGCTGGGGGCGCAGGTACATCTGGATGATTTCGGCACCGGCTATTCGTCCCTATCGCAGCTGGCGCGATTTCCGCTGGATGCCATTAAGCTCGATCAAAGCTTTGTGCGCGATGTCCATAAGCAGCCCGTGTCGCAATCGCTGGTTCACGCCATCGTCGCAGTGGCAAAAGCGCTGGATTTGCAGGTGATCGCCGAAGGCGTGGAAAGTGAAGAAGAAGATGCGTTTCTCATGCAAAACGGTGTCGATCAACGTCAGGGATTTCTGTTCGCCCGTCCGATGACGGCAACCGAGCTTGAACACTGGTATCAGCGCTATCATGCCGGGAAACAGACGCCGTAAACGGCGTCTGAGGAATGGCCGTTAGCCTGCCTTACGCAGGGCTGCGGCGGTGTGACGGTTTTGTAGCTGGATCAGGCGCTCCATGTAGCTGACGTCTTTAGGCTCAAGACTGAACGCCGCATCCACCCAGTCTTCGGTAATTTCCATCAGTTCATTGCGCGAGAGGCGCAGCACGCGCTGCCGCGCGCGAAGCATCGCCCTCACCCCATTCAGGCGCGGTTTAAGCGTATCGATGAAGGTACGTGTCGCCACAAATCCCTGCCCTGGTTCAAAGAGCAGATCCACCAGCCCCTGCGGCTGATACCACTCGGCGGTATGTGATTCGCCCTGCCAGATAAGCTCCTCGGCAAGCCGCATCCCGGCGCGGCGTGTCACCAGGGAATACCCCCCCATCCCGGGGAAGAGATTAAAGGCAATCTCCGGGAACCCCATGCGGACATCGCGCTGGGCCAGCACGAAATGGTGCGCCAGCGCCGCCTCGAAACCGCCGCCGAGCGCGCTGCCTTCCACCATCGCAAGGCTGATGGCGCCGCAATCAAAACCGCGCGAGGCGGCGTGTACGCAGTCCACGCAGGCGCGCGCATAGGCACGCAGCGCTTCTCGCCTGCCGTTGCGGATGCAGTCCACAAAAAACTGCAAATCGCCGCCGGTGTTATACATGCCGGGGACCAGCGATCCGGTCACCCAGAAATCCACCTCCAGTCTGGCCTCCTGCACCAGATAGCTGAGATTCATTATCTCTTCGATAAGAGCGTGGTTAAAACAAGGACGCGGCTGTGCCCGCAACATCATCCAGATAATGCGGCGTTCTTCCTCGTAAAAGCCGGAAAGTTGAGTAAAACGCGCTGTATCGGTAAAGAGTTTGCAGGTCGATTGGTTGAATACTGACATAGTCTTTCCTCATGTAAGTTAACGCGTTATGCGCAGGATCAGACTAATTCACAGCGTCGCTTTGCACGGGAAGCCGGCTTGTTTTATAACCATTATTTATCTGTTAAAGCGAAATGATTGATTCTGGTAGTGTATTAAGAGGGCGAACGGCTTCTCTTTGACGCCGCTTTTCTGCATCATGAAACGGTTCTGACCGTAAAAAGGAAGCATTATGCCGACAGTAAATCCGCAGCAGCTGGCTGATCGTATCGATACCGTTCTGGATATTCTGGTGGCGGGCGATTACCACTCCGCCATTCATAACCTGGAAATCCTGAAGGCGGAACTGCTGGCGCAGAGCCAGCAGAATGATGAACCGGGAGAGAAAAAACAGAAGGCGCCCTGGGAAATCTGACGCCTTAACGAGCTTACAAACTGAGCGTGCCGAACGCCTGCTGCCATTCGCGCCCGAAGCCATCAACCGCCGCCGCGACGGCAGGCGTATTCAGTAACTGCTCCGCGACATCCAGCGGCAGCGTAATGGACTGACACCCGGCGAGCAGACAGCCAAGCGCCTGCTGCGGCGTGCGAAAACTCGCCGCCAGCACTTTTGATTGCGGCGCATGCAGCGTCAGCAGCTCCTGCAATTCACTGACCGTCGCCACGCCGTCACCGCCCTGCGCATCCAGACGATTGACATAAGGCGCGACATATTCCGCACCCGCCAGCGCCGCCATTAAGCCTTGCAGCGCGCCATAAACCGCGGTGCCGAGCAGTGGAATGCCGGACGGTTTAAGAATTTTCATTGCCGCAAGCCCCGCCTGCGTGACCGGAATTTTCACTACCAGACCCGGTACGCGCTGCGCCAGCTGTTCCGCCTCTCGAACCATTTGCGCCGTGTCTGACGCCACGACCTGCGCAAAAAGTTTGCCCTCGCCGTTCAGCGCCTCCTGCAATGCGGGGAGCAGATCCCAGAGTTTGACACCCGCGCGCGCCACAATGGAAGGGTTCGTGGTGACGCCCTGTAGCGGCAGAATATTCGCCAGACGTTTGACGGCCGCGACATCCGCCGTGTCGAGATAGAGTTCCATAACGACTCCTGTTTTGAGCAAGTTAACATTGCCGCCATCTTAAATCAGCCGGTGCAGATAAAGCTGATCGTCGTCAATAAAACTTTCATTCGAAAGTAACATTATTTTCTAATGAAATTTAACAGGCATGACGACGATGATTTTTAATCTGCAACGCTATTCCACTCATGACGGGCCAGGTATACGGACAGTAGTTTTCCTCAAGGGCTGTTCGCTCGGCTGCCGCTGGTGCCAGAACCCCGAAAGCCGTCGCCGCCAGCGTGATGTGCTGTTTGATGAACGGCTGTGCCTGCAAGGCTGCGAGCTTTGTAAAGCGGCATGCCCGCAGGCGATTAGCCGCCGGGGTGACGCGCTGGTCATCAACCGGGAAGCCCTTGATGACGCCGCGCTCGATGCGCTGACCGACTGCTGCCCCACGCAGGCGCTGAGCGTCTGTGGCGAATCCCGAAGCGTTGAGGCAATCATGGACACTGTGCTGCGCGATCGTCCCTTCTACGCCCGCAGCGGCGGCGGCATCACGCTTTCCGGCGGCGAGCCCTTCATGCAGCCGGAGATGGCGAAAGCGCTGTTACAGCGCAGTCGTGAAGCGGGTATCCATACGGCGGTGGAATCCTGTCTGCATGTGCCGTGGAAACATATCGCCCCGTCGCTGCCGTTTCTTGATCTTCTTTTGGCTGACCTAAAGCATGTCGACCCGAAGCGCTTTCACGCCTGGACAGACGGCAGCGCCGAACGGGTGCTGGATAATTTCCGGCGGCTGGCCGCGGCGGGCGTGAAAATGACCATTCGCGTGCCGCTGATCCCCGGTTTTAACGCCGATGAAGCTTCCATTCGCGCCATCACGGATTTCGCGGCCGATGAAACCGGCGCCCGCGACATTCATTTTTTGCCCTACCACACCCTTGGCATCAACAAGTACCGCCTGCTGGACTGGCCCTATCTGGCACCCGCCACGCCGCTCGACGAACCGGCGCTGCTGGCATTTGCCGAAGATTACGCCCGCCAGAAAGGACTCACCGCATGGATAAGAGGATAACCATCATGACTGAGCTCAATCTCGATTTTCTTCCCGAGCGCATCAAAGCCCACAAAGCGGCGCTGGTGCAGATCGTGCGTCCACCGGTTTGTACCGAGCGCGCGCAGCACTATACCGCCATGTACCAGCAGCATCAGGATAAACCGCTGCCGGTACGCCGCGCGCTCGCGCTGGCGTACCACCTGGCGAACCGCACCCTCTGGATCAAGCATGACGAGCTGATTGTCGGCAATCAGGCAAGCCAGGTGCGCGCCGCCCCCTTCTTTCCGGAATATACTGTCAGCTGGATTGAGAAAGAGATAGACGATCTCGCCGACCGCCCCGGCGCCGGGTTCTCCGTCAGCCCGCAGGATAAAGCCGTGATGCATGAAATCTGCCCATGGTGGCGCGGCCAGACGGTGCAGGATCGCTGCTACGGCATGTTTACCGATGAGCAAAAAGAACTGCTGGCATCGGGCATTATCAAAGCGGAAGGCAATATGACTTCCGGCGACGCGCAACTGGCGGTGAATTTCCCGCTGCTGCTGGAAAAGGGTCTCGACGGCCTGCGCGCCAAAGTGGCGGAGCGCCGCGCACGCCTGCTGCTGACCGATCAGGGCGATCTGCACAAAGAACAGTTCCTGAAAGCGATCGATATTACTTTTAGCGCGCTCAGCGAGCATATCCTGCGTTACGCGGCGCTGGCCTCGCAAATGGCGCAAGAGGAGAGCCGTCCGGCGCGTCGTGATGAGTTGCTCGCTATCGCGGCGAATTGCGAGCATATCGCACACCAGCCGCCTGCGTCTTTCTGGCAGGCGTTACAGCTCTGCTATTTCGTGCAGCTGGTATTACAGATTGAGTCCAACGGGCATTCCGTGTCGTTTGGTCGTCTCGATCAATATCTCTATCCCTGGTATCGCCGCGATGTGGAACTTGAACAAACCCTGGAGCGCGAGCGCGCCATTGAGCTGTTGCAGAGCTGCTGGCTGAAGCTGCTGGAGGTCAACAAAATCCGCTCCGGCTCACACTCGAAAGCCTCGGCGGGCAGCCCGCTGTACCAGAACGTGACGATTGGCGGGCAACGCCTGCTTAACGGCGAGCCGGTGGATGCGGTCAACCCGCTCTCGTGGGCTGTGCTGGAATCGTGCGGTCGCCTGCGCTCCACCCAGCCAAACCTCAGCGTGCGCTACCACGCCGGGATGAGTAACGAATTCCTCGACGCCTGCGTCCAGGTGATCCGCTGCGGCTTCGGGATGCCCGCGTTTAATAATGATGAAATCGTTATCGACGAATTTATTAAGCTTGGCGTCAGCCGCGAAGACGCCTATGACTACGCGGCCATCGGCTGCATTGAAACGGCGGTTGGCGGCAAATGGGGTTATCGCTGCACCGGCATGAGCTTTATTAACTTCGCCCGCGTGATGCTGGCGGCGCTGGAAGGCGGTCGCGACGCGACGACCGGTAAAGTTTTCCTGCCGCAGGAAAAAGCGCTTTCCGCCGGTAATTTCAGCCATTTCAGTGAAGTGATGGACGCCTGGGATAACCAGATCCGCTACTACACCCGCAAATCGATTGAAATCGAGTGCGTGGTGGACACCGTTCTTGAAGAGAACGCGCACGATATTCTCTGCTCGGCGCTGGTCGATGACTGCATTGAGCGCGGCAAGAGCATTAAGCAGGGCGGCGCGAAATATGACTGGGTATCGGGGTTGCAGGTGGGGATCGCCAACCTCGGCAACAGTCTGGCAGCCGTGCGCAGACTGGTGTTTGAACAGGGCGTGGTGACGCAGCCGCAGCTGGCGCAGGCGCTGAATAACGATTTTGAAGGACTGACCGGCGAGCAACTGCGCCAGCGCCTGATAAACAGTGCGCCGAAATATGGCAATGACGACGACGATGTCGATTTACTGCTGGCGCGCGCGTACCAGACATACATCGACGAGCTGAAGCACTATCACAACACCCGCTTCGGGCGCGGCCCCATCGGCGGCACCTACTACGCGGGTACGTCGTCTATCTCCGCGAACGTGCCTTTTGGCGCGGCGACGATGGCAACGCCGGACGGGCGCAAAGCCAGAACGCCGCTCGCTGAAGGCGCAAGCCCGGCGTCAGGCACGGACCGTCTGGGGCCAACCGCGGTGATTAACTCGGTCGGGAAATTGCCGGTGGCGAAAATACTTGGCGGCGTGCTGTTGAATCAGAAGCTTAACCCGTCCACACTGGATAACTTACGCGATCGCCAAAAACTGATGCAGATGCTGCGCACTTTCTTTGAAGTGCATAAGGGATGGCACGTTCAGTACAACATTGTCTCGCGTGAAACCCTGCTGGACGCCAAAGCACATCCGGACAAGTACCGCGATCTGGTCGTGCGCGTGGCGGGTTACTCCGCGTTCTTTACGGCCTTATCCCCTGATGCGCAGGATGATATTATCGCCCGTACCGAACATACGCTTTAAATGAATCCGCGGTGGCGTCACGCCACCGCGCATAACGATGCAGATATGAACTCCCGACAACAAATCATTTTACAGATGGTGATAGACCGAGGCCGCATGAGCGTGGCGGAACTGGCAAAAATCACCGGCGTTTCAGAAGTTACCATTCGTCAGGATCTGAACCTTCTTGAAAAGCAGTGCTATCTGCGCCGCACTCACGGGTTTGCTGTACCGCTCGACAGCGACGACGTAGAAACCCGCATGATGAACAATTTCGCGCTCAAGCGCAGGCTCGCGGATTTCGCGTGCTCGCTGGTGAATGATGGCGAAACGGTGTTTATCGAAAACGGCAGTACCAACGCCCTGCTGGCGCGAGCGCTGGCTGAACAAAAGAAGATTACGCTTATCACCGTGAGCAGTTTTATCGCGCACCTGCTGAAAGAAACCTCATGCGAAATTATCCTGCTCGGCGGCATCTACCAGAAAAAAAGCGAAACCATGGTGGGCCCGTTGACGCGCCAGTACATCTCACAGGTGCACTTCAGCAAAGCCTTTATCGGGATTGACGGCTGGTCGCCAGAAACCGGCTTTACGGGCCGCGACATGATGCGCGCCGACGTGGTCAATGCGGTGCTGGAAAAAGGCAGCGAGGCGATTATCCTCACCGACAGCAGTAAATTCGGCGCGGTGCATCCCTATACGCTTGGCCCGGTTTCTCGCTTCAATCGCGTTATTACCGATGATGGCCTGAACGAGGCCAGTCGCGACGCGCTCAGCGCCTCCGGGCTGACGCTGGATATCATTTCGCCCTTTCCTGCCTGAATTCTTCTGGCGCGCCGTGTCTGGCGCGCCTCGCTTGAGACTATTCTCAGCATCAATTAAGACTTTTTACCTGTCTGAATTCGCTTAAGAAATTAAAATTAATCTCAGCGATATTACTGAGTGTTGATTGTCACCTGCGTGATTCTTTATTCCGTATCGCTGCACCGTTTCACGGACTGGCGCTTTAAGCTGTGATTTAGCCACTATACTTAAAGTGAGCAGCCTTTCCGTGAATCAATTATTCAGGAGAAAGTATTATGTCATTAAATTACAAAAAAGTAGCCGCGGCAGTGCTGGCCGTAACTCTGGTAGCCTCTCTGAGCGGATGCTCAAACTGGTCTAAACGTGACCGCAACACCGCTATCGGCGCGGGTGCAGGTGCAATCGGCGGCTCCGTGCTGACCAACGGCAGCGCGCTCGGCACCCTCGGCGGCGCAGCGGTAGGCGGTATTATCGGTCATCAGGTTCATTAATCTGCGGCCCGCAAAAGCATAACGCTTTGACGTATTACTCGCATCACCGAATAATTACAGGTCTGGCTATACCGCAGTAAACATAACAAAATAGCCACGGCGCTTTCGCCGTGGCTAACAATTAACCGCCCGCCAGTTTGACTTTCATTCCTTTTGCCTCAAGCAGGCTTTTAATTAATTCCCTTTTATCGCCCTGAATTTCAATCACGCCATCTTTGACAGCGCCGCCGCAGCCGCATTTTCTCTTCAGTTCGGCCGCGAGACTATTTAAGGTCGCATCGTCAGCATCAATACCCGTGATAAGGCATACGCCTTTTCCTTTTCGACCGCTGGTCTGACGCTGAATACGCACCACGCCGTCACCTTTCGGGCGCGCGGGTGCCGCTTTGGGTTCGTCAATGCGCCCGGTTTCCGTGGAATAGACCAGGCGGCTGTTATTATCGCTCATTATCCCTCCTGCTTCAGAGACGCCAGAATATCGCGCAGCGCCTGCGCCGGGTTAGCCGCGCGGGTGATGGGCCGTCCGATGACCATATAGTCCACGCCTGCCTGTTGCGCTTCAGCAGGCGTCATAATACGGCGCTGATCGCCAGCCTCGCTCCCCGCCGGACGAATGCCGGGCGTGACCAGTTTAAATTCGCGCCCGAACGCCGCTTTAAAACGCACCGCCTCCTGCGCAGAACAGACCACGCCATCCAGACCACACTGCTGAGTCAGACGCGCAAGACGTTCCGCCTGCTCTGCCGGGCTGAGAGTAATACCAAGCCCTTGCAGATCCTCGGCTTCCATACTGGTCAGAACCGTCACCGCAATCAGTAACGGCGCGTCCTTGCCAAAGGGCGCGAGCGCCTCTTTCGCCGCCGTCATCATGCGCGCACCGCCACCCGCGTGAACGTTCACCATCCAGACGCCAAGCTCCGCCGCGGCAGCAACGGCACGCGCGGTGGTGTTCGGAATATCGTGAAATTTAAGATCCAGAAAGACGTCAAAACCGCGCGTAATCAAATCACGCACCAGTTGCGGTCCAAACAGCGTGAACATCTCTTTGCCGACTTTCAGGCGGCAGTCGCGCGGATCGATGCCGTCCACAAAAGCCAGCGCGCTGTCGCGATTGTCGTAATCAAGCGCAACAACGACAGGAGAATGGGTTACAGAATGAGAGGATGAGGCAATTGATGTCATGACCAGACCTTCTGACAGGCGCACCGGCGTGGCGCGGGATTGATAAACGGCAAGCATTCTACCCGCCGTCCGTGAAAATTTACAGGCAAGATCGCCCTGCCTGACCTCTTGTTTGTTGCTATTGCGCTGAGGTCGCCGCACAAAAACAAACACTATAAGTATGTTGTAACTAAAAAGCATGCAAAATAAAGCCGCGACAAACTGTGCGGCAGCGATAACAATGATTTACTGGCCGTCGAGGCCACGGATAGGCTTGATGGTGGACCACGCACGACACGACGGGCAATGCCAGTAGAGCGTGAACGCGGTAAAGCCGCACTTCTGACAGCGGTAGCGCGGCTTGGTGCGTACCTGCTCACCCACCATATCGCGCAGCACCATCAGGCTCTCTTTCGCGCGCCCTTCTTCCGCCTCATGCAGGTGGTAATCCATCAGACGATGGAACACGCGCATCGTCGGGTGGCGTTGCAGCTGGCGCGTAATATAGATCTGCGCGCTGTCTGCGCCTTCGCGCTGCTCCAGCACCTGCGCGAGCATCAGCTCCGCTTCCGCGCCGGTGTTTTCTTCAACACAGCGTCTGAGGAATTCTGCCCACTCGTCAGGTTTACCAAGCTGCTGATAGCACACCTGGAGCATCTCCAGCGTTTCGCTCACCAGCTCGCGATCCTGACTGATGACCTTCTCCAGCATTTCCACGGCGTGGGCGTAATCGCCGCGCGCCATAAAAATGCGGCCCATCATAATCGAGACTCGCGCGCTGTTACGATCCGCCGCGGCGCCCTTTTTCAGGAGCGACATGGCGCGATCCATATCTTCATTGCTCATCGCCTGGAGCGCCAGCTCGCAGTAAAAATGGGCGATTTCGACGCGCTGGTGCTCTTTGCCAAGCTTAACCAGCCGTTCAGCGGCATCGATGGCTTTCTGCCAGTCGCTGGTGGCCTGATAGATTTGCAGCAATTGCTGGAGCGCACCGACGCGGAAATCGGTTTCATCCACCAGCTGATTAAACATGCCTTCGGCGCGGTCATAGAGGCCTGCGGCCATATAGTCGCGGCCCAGTTGCTGTACGGCGAGCAGCCGCTGATCGTAGGTGAGCGACGCGCTTTCCATCAGCGACTGGTGAATACGGATAGCCCGGTCGACCTCGCCGCGCGAGCGGAAAAGATTACCGAGCGTCAGGTGGGCTTCAACGGTGCCGGTATCTTCCTTGAGCATTTCAAGGAACAGATCCACCGCCTTATCCTGCTGATTGGACAGCAGAAAGTTTACCCCTGCGACGTAATCACGTGACAGGCGATTCGCTTCCTGCTCTTTATCCTGTTGCGCACTTCTGCGGCCCATATACCAGCCATACGCAGCGGCGACAGGCAACAGCAGAAACAACAACTCCAGCATAGAGGGTTAATCCTTAACAGCAGGCGCAGTGGCATTTGCCGGAACCGGCTCTGCGGGCGCGATCTGCTGCTCAAGGCGTTTAATTTTACGTTCGGCGCGCGCCAGTTGCAGACGAACGCGTAACCAGAACAATCCACAGATGATCCAGCCGATGATAAAACCCGCGCCGAATAAGGTCGCCAGTAGCGTAGAGATACGATAATCGCCCTGCGCGAGCAGGAAGTTAAAGGTGACCTGTTGATCGTTTTGCGCACCCAGCGTGACGGAAACGACGAAAATCGCTAATACCACTAAAAAAATAATCAGATATTTCACATGACATCCCGTATGTGTTTTGTGCGACCAATGTCCCGGCCTCGGCTCAACGCGCTATACGTTATCATTTCCACCCTTTGCGTGAAATGATAAAGCGCCAGGACATCCCTTATTAATAGGGGCGGAACGGCGAAACTCAAGCCGCCGTCACTCTTCTGTCTCGCGCCGGGCGATTTCGACTTTCTCTTCCACCGGCGGCGTGAGCGGGCCACAGAGGCGCTGCGCAAGCCAGGCGGCGATAGTCACCAGCAGCCAGGAGAGCAGTGTTGCCACCACCAGATCGCGTGGCCAGTGCATACCGAGCAGCATCCGGCTGCCCATCACGGCGATAGCCCAGGCGGTCAACACCACAAGCGTAATGGTTCGCCTGCGGGGCCAGAGGAGTCCAAAGCCCAGCATCGCCCAGCTTGCGGCAAACATGGTGTGCCCGGACGGAAACGCGAAACCGGTCTCTTTTTGCCAGTGTTTACGCAGCCAGACCGGGATATCGGTCTCGTTTTGCAACTGCGCTTTCACCAGCGCCCCTCTTTCCTTGCGCTTTAAATTGTAGAACTCGTCAACCGGGATGTTACGGTTTTTTTCAAGCCAGATGACGAACGGGCGCGGTTCCTGAACCCTTTCTTTAATCAGCGATTTAGACCATTGCCCCGCCATAATGACGATACCCAGAATCGCAAACAGCATTAGCGCCGGGCGCAACCGGAAGCGCAGACACCATAAGAACCAGCCGCACAGCAAAACGTGAGTCAGAATGCCCCAGGGCTGCGTGACCGTTTCTGTCACCCAGAACAGCATTTTAAGCCACAGCGAACCGCCGCCTGGCTGCCACTGCCAGCCTGATATCCAGACGGCCAGCGGCATAATGAGCAACAGCGCGGCGCCAACCGCGGTACGTTTTGCAATGGCCAGCATGTTCTCTCCTTTTTTATGAAGTCCTTCAAGAATAACCGAAAATCGCGCTACGCAGGATAGTTAACTATTGATGCGATTGATATTGAGAGCACGACTGAGTGAGGCGAACCCTGTCGGGATGTGGCAAAATAAAGGTAACGACAGAAAGCCAACAGACTGGCAGGCGCCTGCGGGCGTTCATAATATCCGGAGAATCACATGCAGCTTAAACGTGTGGCAGAAGCCAAACTGCCAACCCCCTGGGGCGATTTCCTGATGGTGGGTTTTGAAGAACTGGCAACCGGACAGGATCACGTAGCCCTGGTATTTGGAGACATTTCCGGCGCGGAGCCGGTGCTGGCCCGTGTGCACTCAGAATGCCTGACCGGCGACGCGCTGTTTAGCCTGCGCTGCGACTGCGGCTTCCAGCTGGAAGCGGCGCTGTCGCACATTGCGGAAGCCGGGCGCGGCGTGCTCCTCTATCATCGCCAGGAGGGGCGTAATATTGGTCTGCTGAATAAAATCCGCGCCTATGCGTTGCAGGATCAGGGCTACGATACCGTCGAAGCGAACCATCAGCTCGGCTTTGCCGCCGACGAACGCGATTTCACCCTGTGTGCGGATATGTTTAAGCTGCTGGGCGTGGATGAAGTGCGCCTGCTCACTAACAACCCGCGCAAGGTGGAGATCCTGACCGAAGCGGGAATTAATATCGTCGAGCGCGTGCCGCTGATTGTCGGACGTAACCCGAAAAACGAGCACTATCTCGATACCAAAGCCGCCAAAATGGGGCATCTGCTCTCCGGTAACTAACCGGCGCGCGAGATAAAAAAGGCCTGCAAACGCAGGCCTTTTTGTTGCACCGGATACCGCGCCTTAGCGCAGCATATTACGGATCACGTAGTGCAGAATGCCGTCGTTACGGTAATAGGTCATCTCATTACCGGTATCGATGCGGCAGCGGCATTCCAGCACCTCGGTTGCGCCATTGGCACGCGTGAGCGTAACCGGCACCGTAGCGCCTGGCGTAAGCGACTGTAAATCGCCGATGTCCAGCGTCTCGTCGCCTGTCAGCCCCAGCGTTTTACGCGTCACACCCTGCGGGAACTCCAGCGGCAGGATACCCATGCCGATAAGGTTAGAGCGGTGAATACGTTCGAACGACTCGGCAATCACCACGCGAATACCGAGCAGACGCGGGCCTTTGGCTGCCCAGTCGCGGCTGGAGCCGGAGCCGTACTCTTTCCCGGCGATCACCGCAAGCGGCGTGCCCTGCTCCTGATAACGCATGGCGGCGTCATAAATCGACATCACCTCGTTACCCGGAATAAGACGCGTCATACCCCCTTCCACGCCCGGTACCATTTCGTTACGGATGCGAATATTGGCAAACGTGCCGCGCATCATCACTTCATGGTTACCACGACGCGAGCCGTAAGAGTTAAAGTCTGCGCGCTCCACGCCGTGGCTTTGCAGATAGCGCCCGGCGGGGCTGTCCGCCTTGATGCTGCCCGCAGGCGAAATGTGGTCGGTGGTGACGGAATCGCCCAGCATCGCGAGAATGCGCGCACCGTGGATATCCTGTACAGGCGCAGGCTCCGAGAGCATCTCATCGAAAAACGGCGACAGGCGGATATAGGTGGAATCGTTCTGCCAGTCGTAGGTGTCTGACGCCTGAACCTGAATTGAACGCCATTCTTCGGTTCCTTCGAAAACTTCCGCGTACTCTTTACGGAACATATCGGTGGAGACTTCCTGCACCGCCTGCGCAATCTCCTGCCCGGTGGGCCAGATATCCTTGAGATAAACCGGATCGCCTTTACGGTCATGGCCGATGGGATCGGTTGCCAGGTTGATGTTCATATTCCCCGCCAGCGCATACGCGACCACCAGCGGCGGCGACGCCAGCCAGTTGGTTTTTACCAGCGGATGAATACGGCCTTCAAAGTTACGGTTGCCCGAAAGCACCGCGCCGACGGTCAGATCGCCTTTCTTGATCGCCTGTTCGATAGGCTCCGGCAGCGGCCCGGAGTTACCGATACAGGTGGTACAGCCATACCCGACCAGGTTAAAGCCCAGTTCATCCAGCCACGGCGTTAGCTTCGCGTGAGCCAGATAATCGGAAACGACCTTTGAGCCCGGTGCCAGCGACGCTTTTACCCACGGCTGACGTTTGAGCCCAAGTTTGACAGCTTTTTTGGCGAGCAGGCCCGCCGCCATCAGCACGCTTGGGTTGGACGTATTGGTACAGGAAGTAATAGCGGCAATAACCACCGCGCCGTCCGGCAGCTCATACTGATGCCCGTTCAGCGTATATTCGACCGAATGCAAATCCCTTTTCGGCGAGTTCACTTCAAGCTCTGTGCTGGCGGCGAACGCCTTCGGCACGTCGCCCAGGCTCACGCGGTCCTGAGGACGTTTCGGTCCGGCGATACTGGCTTCAACCGTACCCATGTCCAGCTCCAGCGTGCTGGTGAATACCGGCTCGTCACCAGGGTTGCGCCACAGGCCTTGCGCTTTGGCATAGGCTTCCACCAGCGCCACTTGCTCTTCACTGCGCCCGCTCAGGCGTAAATAGCCAAGCGTGACGTCATCAATCGGGAAAAAGCCGCAGGTCGCGCCATATTCGGGCGCCATATTAGCGATGGTCGCGCGGTCTGCCAGCGGCAGCGAATCCAGGCCGTCGCCGAAGAATTCGACAAATTTCCCGACCACGCCATGTTTGCGCAGCATCTGGGTAACGGTCAGCACCAGGTCAGTGGCGGTAATGCCTTCACTGAGTTTGCCGGTAAGACGAAAACCAACGACATCCGGGATCAGCATCGACACGGGCTGGCCAAGCATCGCCGCTTCCGCTTCGATACCGCCAACGCCCCAGCCGAGCACGCCGAGACCGTTGATCATCGTGGTGTGGGAGTCTGTACCGACAAGCGTATCCGGGTATGCCACCATCACACCGTCCTGGAGTTCGCTCCAGACGGCTTTACCCAGATACTCAAGGTTAACCTGGTGGCAGATACCGGTGCCTGGTGGCACCACGCTGAACCGGCTGAACGCCTGCTGGCCCCAGCGCAGGAACGCATAACGCTCATGGTTGCGCTCCATCTCCAGACGCACGTTCTCTTCAAACGCGTTATCGTCGCCGAAATGGTCCACGGTGACAGAGTGGTCAATCACCAGGTCGACCGGTGAGAGCGGGTTCACTTTCGAAACGTCGCCACCGAGACGTTTCACCGCTTCGCGCATGGCCGCAAGATCCACCACCGCCGGAACGCCGGTGAAATCCTGCATCAGCACACGCGCCGGACGATACGCGATTTCGCGATCGGCATGCGCATGTTCAAGCCAGCCCGCCAGCGCCTGAATATCTTCAAGCGTAACGGTCTCGCCATCCTGCCAGCGCAGCAGGTTCTCAAGCAAAACTTTCAGTGATTTGGGTAACCGCGCGATATCGCCCAGCTCCCGGGCGGCTTTCGGCAGGCTGTAGTAGTGATAGGTTTTATCCTGCGCCTGTAATGTGTCCTTACTGGCTTCGCGTAGGGTCGACGACATAGCTCCTCCTTCAGTCCTGAGATAGCGATGCCCCGATTGTTATCAGGGTCTGTATTAAAGATAACACAAACATGTCGTAACGATTTGATAACAACCCAAATCGCTAAAAGTGAGGAGACGTCAGGGGGAGAAACAAAACGCCTGGCGGGGAGCCAGGCGCAGAGGAATCAGTGAGCAAGCATCCAGACAAGCTGACACCAGAACAAGGAGGAAACGGTAAATGCGCCAATCCATGACCAGTATTTGAGCGTGAGCTGATTATTCATACCTGTTACACCAATAATTAAAACCATTGATCGCTCTGGCGCTTGCCAGAAATGTAAGGATTGCTGTGTGTAATTTTCCTCGCTGCGTTAACAACGAGAACAGATAAATTTAGCTTAAATTAAATTCTTGTTTTTTAATATCTACGCCAGTTAGCGTTTATTGTTTTTGTGATCTTCTTCCGAAAATAAAGCGATAAAATCTTGTTGCTCTTTTGTTAGCTTCCAGCCCGTCGGGAGGGTCGAAAAACCCCCTTTTGGGCTGCTTTCGTGCCTGTCATCTGGTTGACATATTGGCGAACGAGTGAAAGCGTGCTGTTGTAAAGCCATGCTTAACCCCAAAATGTCCACACCAGAAGCGCAATCCCAATCCAGAACAGGGTTGAGATGCCGAACACCGCCAGCCACGCTTTACGCTTAAGATCAGGATCTCTTTGCGAATCGTCGCTTTCTGATGGCATTGCTAACCTCGTACAATCGACATTGCTTATCATATGGACACCAAACAATTGGCAGAAGTAATCATCAGTTGAGATAAATCCTAAATAAAAACCAGCCAAAAATCCAGCGTCTTTACGATCATTTTTAGAGAAAATATTCAATCTTTTGACGTGAAATAAATTATTGAAGTTGTGAATTTGCGTAGCTAAGAATTATTTCCTACTTTTGTCGTGACGCGGCGACACCTTACCCATACCTTTAATAAGGGAATGCGCGATAATAATTTCACTTAGTACGAATGATTATGTTTTTAATTTGAATAAAAGGCGGGAAAAACGCGCGTACCTTTGCACCAGTGAAAAGGTACGCGCTGGCATTATTTGGCAGGTAATTTGATATCTTTAAACATCGCTTCAATATCTTCATTTGAGCGCAACGCAACGGCGGCATCTACGACATCGCGAGTTAAATGCGGCGCAAAACGCTGAATAAAATCATACATGTAACTGCGAAGGAACGTACTGCGGCGAAAACCGATTTTCGTTGTGCTGTGGCTAAAAATATCGTGCGCGTCAAGACGCACCAGATCCGGATCGGACACCGGATCGACGGCCATACTGGCAATCACGCCAACTCCTAATCCCAGCCTTACGTAGGTTTTAATCACATCGGCGTCAGTCGCGGTGAAAACAATTCGCGGCGTCAGTCCGGCGCGATTAAACGCGGTGTCGAGTTCTGAGCGTCCCGTAAAGCCGAAGGTGTAAGTGACCAGTGGATATTGCGCCAGCTCCTCAATATTCACGCTCTCTTTCGACGCCAGCGGGTGATCCGGCGTGACGACTATCGACCGGTTCCAGTGGTAGCACGGCAGCATCACCAGATCGTCATAGAGATGCAGCGCTTCGGTCGCAATCGCAAAATCGGCATTACCTTTAGAGACCGCTTCAGCAATTTGTGTGGGCGATCCCTGATGCATATGCAATGAAACGCGCGGGTAGCGCTCGATAAAGCCTTTAATCACGCCCGGCAGCGCGTAACGCGCCTGAGTATGCGTGGTAGCGACATACAGTGAGCCTTTGTCCGGCCATGTATGTTCGCCCGCCACCGATTTGATGGCGTCCACTTTGGAGAGCACTTCGCGTGCGATACGGATAATTTCCTGACCGGCGGGCGTCACCTGCGTCAGATGTTTGCCACTGCGGGCAAAAATCTGAATCCCGAGTTCATCTTCCAGCATACGCACCTGCTTACTGATGCCGGGCTGCGACGTATAAAGCCCTTCCGCTGTGGATGAGACATTCAGGTTATGGTTCACCACCTCAACGATATAGCGCAACTGCTGTAGTTTCATGACTGACCATCCAGAATCAGAGACGCCTGCAATCAGGCTTAAGACGATTTGATAATAAAAAAGGAAGATACTATAACCGCGCTGGCTTTTATAGCTTATGTGTATAGTTCAGTGAAAAAAATAATAAGGTCGTTATAAACGCAAAAGGCCAGCTTGCGCTGGCCTTCGTTTTTGCACGCGGCAGGCTTACTTTTTGCCTTCCGCCCACTTACCGTCAACGTAAAATGCAGACCAGCCAGTGGCTTTACCGTCTTTTTCCGATGCCACATACTGCTGTTTGGTTTTACGGCTGAAGCGAACCACGGCCGGATTGCCATCTGGATCCTTTGCAGGCGCATCCGCCAGATAACGCAGTTTTTCCGGCAGGCGGTCACGGAAGCGTTGCAGCTCTTCCACCAGCGGCGCGCGGGTTTCGCGCGATTTCGGGAACGTATTCGCGGCAAGGAACACGCCAGCGGCACCGTCACGCAGGACGAAGTAAGCGTCTGACTTCTCGCACGGCAGTTCAGGCAGCGGCACCGGATCTTCCTTCGGCGGCGCGACTTCACCGTTACGCAGGATCTTACGGGTGTTTTTACACTCGTCGTTGGTGCAGGCCATGTACTTGCCAAAACGCCCCATCTTCAGGTGCATTTCAGAACCGCACTTCTCGCACTCAACCACCGGACCGTCATAACCCTTAATGCGGAACTCGCCCTCTTCGACTTCATAGCCATCACAGGACGGGTTATTGCCGCACACGTGCAGTTTGCGCTTCGGATCGATAAGGTAACTGTCCATCGCCGTGCCGCACTTCTGGCAGCGACGTTTGGCGCGCAGCGCGTTGGTTTCCGCGTCATCGCCTTCCAGCACGTTCAGCACTTCGTTTTCCGGCACCAGGTTAATGGTGGTTTTGCAACGCTCTTTCGGCGACAGCGCGTAGCCGGAGCAGCCCAGGAATACGCCCGTGCTGGCAGTACGGATGCCCATCGGGCGACCACAGGTCGGGCAGTCAATGCTGGTAAGCACCATCTGGTTCGGGCGCATGCCGCCCTCTTCAGGATCTTTTTCCGCGGTGTCCAGCTGTCTTGAAAAATCGTCGAAGAAAGTGTCCAGCACCGCGCGCCATTCGGCTTCATGGTTGGCCACCTGATCAAGAGAGTCTTCCATCTGCGCGGTGAAATCGAAGTTCATCAGCTCAGGGAAGTTCTCTTCCAGGCGATCGGTGACGATTTCACCCATTTTTTCGGCATAGAAGCGACGGTTTTCAACGCGCACATAGCCGCGATCCTGAATGGTCGAGATGATAGACGCGTAGGTCGACGGGCGGCCGATACCGCGTTTTTCCAGCTCTTTCACCAGTGACGCCTCGCTAAAGCGCGCAGGCGGCTTGGTGAAGTGCTGTGCAGGGGTCAGCTCAACCAGGGAAAGCTTATCGCCCTGGTTAACCGCAGGCAGCGTGCGGTCTTCGTCGCCTTTGCGCAGCGCAGGCATCACTTTGGTCCAGCCGTCAAAGCGCAGAATGCGACCGCGCGCTTTCAGGCGGAAATCACCCGCAGCGACGGTCAGCGTCGTGGAGTCGTACTGCGCCGGCGTCATCTGACAGGCGACAAACTGACGCCAGATCAGCTGATACAGTTTCTGCGCGTCGTTTTCCATGTCCTTCAGTGATTCCGCCAGCACGCTGACATCTGAAGGACGAATTGCCTCATGCGCTTCCTGAGAGTTCTCTTTGCTGGCGTACTGGTTCGGGTTCTCCGGCAGATATTTCTTGCCGAACTCCTCGCCGATATAGTTACGCACCATGCTGACCGCGTCCTGACTCAGGTTGGTGGAGTCAGTACGCATATAAGTGATGTAACCCGCTTCGTAGAGACGCTGGGCCATCATCATGGTTTTCTTCACGCCAAAGCCCAGGCGCGTACTCGCCGCCTGCTGGAGCGTGGAGGTAATAAAAGGCGCGCCAGGTTTGCTGCTGGTCGGCTTATCTTCACGCTCGATAACCTGATAGCTTGCCGCTTTCAGTAGCGCGACCGCCGCTTCGGTATCCTGACGGTTTACCGGACGGAACGGTTTATCTTTATGATGCGTGACCTGAACGCTGAGCTGGTCGCTCTTCGGCGTTGAGAGCAGCGCGTCCACTTCCCAGAACTCTTCCGGCACAAACGCTTTGATTTCACGCTCGCGTTCGACCACCAGACGTACTGCGACGGACTGCACGCGACCGGCGGACAGCCCGCGGGCGATTTTTTTCCACAGCAGCGGGGAGACCATATACCCCACCACGCGGTCCATGAAACGGCGCGCCTGCTGGGCGTTAACGCGATCGATATTCAGCTCGCCCGGCTTTTCAAATGCCTGACGAATCGCATTTTTGGTAATTTCGTTAAACACGACGCGGCTATAGCGCGTGTCGTCACCACCGATCACTTCCCGCAGGTGCCAGGCAATGGCTTCCCCTTCGCGGTCAAGGTCGGTTGCGAGATAGATGTGGTCAGCTTTTTCAGCCAGCGATTTCAGTTCAGAAACCACTTTTTCTTTACCGGGCAGCACTTCATAGTGTGCTTCCCAGTTATGCCAGGGATCGACGCCCATGCGGTTGACTAACGCGCCGCGTTCATCTTTTTTGACTTTTTTAGCCGGTTTCGTCGGGGCGGATTCAGCGCTTTTTTTAGGGGCGGAGCCACTGGTCGGCAAATCCCGGATATGACCGACGCTGGATTTTACCACGTAGTCTTTACCGAGATATTTGTTGATCGTTTTGGCTTTTGCCGGGGACTCAACGATGACGAGAGCTTTACCCATATTCACCTTTACCTGATTTGATTCTTCCAGAATACGTCGCACGTTGATTCACCGTCACTGGCGACAAGCCTCGTATATTGTGGCCGCCCCAAAGGTTATCAACCCCTTAATCCATCACCAGGCGTGGTTCACGCTACTACGGTGGCTGAGTCGTCAGGTTTTATCGTGCAAATGCGCTACAGCACGACGGAAGTTCGGTCGAATGTCAAGCAATTCTGTTGCCAGATTTGCGAAAGCGTCACACTCTACCTGATAAAATTCGTTACGCAACTTTATTAGCATGCAAAAGTGATTAACGCCACCAGTGGACCTTTTTGAAAAGCCCTGTAAATCGCAGGGAAAATTTGCCCATCGCACCCGGTGAGACGTACACTATCCCCCTGTTTGTAAGGAGATGATTATGCAAGAGTTAACTCAGCCTATCGATCGCGCTACGCTGCTGGCGCAGGCCAATAAAATGATCCGCGAGCATGAAGACTATATTGCCGGCATGGTGGCCACCGACGTTGAGCAAAAAAATGGCGTACTCGTCTTTCGCGGCGAATATTTTATGGACGAACAGGGGCTGCCGACGGCAAAAACCACGGCGGTATTTAATATGTTTAAATACCTGGCCCATCAGCTTTCCGAAAAATATCATCTGCTGCCCTGAGCACTCCCACAGCGTGAACACACATTACTGGCTACCAGAAAAAAGCGAGGCCTGACGCCTCGCTTTTTATTTACCTTACAGCAGCGGTTTCTGCCCGCGCTGCCACCAGCGCAATAACAGGCGATCCAGGCTTTGCGCCGCGCTGCCGGTAAAGCGATCCATCAACCGTTTACGCTGCATATAGCGCAGACTGACGACCTCTCGCTCAGCCATGCGGGCAATAATGAGATCGTCGCTGGTGCTGATTTCATCCACCAGACCTTTCTCTTTGGCCTGTACGCCGTACCAGTGCTCGCCGGTTGCGACCGCGTCGATATCCAGCGAAGGACGCATACTGTGCACAAATTCTTTGAAGAGATGATGCGTTTCGTTGAGATCTTCGCGGAATTTCTCGCGCCCTTCTTCGGTATTCTCACCAAGCAGCGTCAGCGTGCGCTTGTACTGCCCCGCCGTGTGCAGCTCAATATCGATATCGTTGCGCTTGAGCAGACGGTTGAAGTTCGGGATCTGCGCGACTACGCCGATAGAACCGATAATAGCGAACGGGGCCGCCACGATGTTATTCGCCACACAGGCCATCATATACCCGCCGCTGGCGGCGACTTTATCCACGGCGATGGTCAGCGGGATCTGGCGCTCGCGCAGACGCTGCAGTTGCGACGCGGCAAGCCCGTAACCATGCACCACGCCGCCGGGGCTTTCCAGACGCACCAGGACTTCATCGGCGGGTTTTGCGACCGCCAGCACCGCCGTCACCTCTTCGCGTAGGGCGCTGACTTCATGGGCATCGATGCTGCCTTTGAAATCAAGCACGTAGAGGGTGGGCTTTCCGGCAGGTGCCGCGTCGCCACGTTTAGCGCGCACTTTAGCGGCTTTCGCCTCCTGCTTGTTTTTCTTTTTCTGATTCTTATGCCACTGCTTGTGCTGATGAGGATCGAGCAGCGCGGCGGCCACTTCTTCCTTCATCTCTTTATACTCTTCCCCGAGACGCGTGACGCGCAGCTCACCGCGCTGGGCTTTCTTGCGCTGCGTCAGGTTGGCGATAAGTGCGATGACAATCGCGATCGCCACAACTACCGTGACGATTTTGGCTAAAAACAGTCCATACTCTGCAAGTAAATTCACTTCTCCACCTTTTATTCAGGCATGACCCGGGCGTTAGTGTAACTGAGCCCCGGGCCCGCGTCTTGTAACAAAGCGAAACTGTGCGAGAGCTCTCGCTGAAGTTTTCTTTACCGATGAAACAGTTGCAAATGAGGTTGCGTCAGCGCAACCCTCCGGCCGCCTGATTGAAATACGCGAAGGATTAAGGCATAAAGCGTTTTTACCCGATGCGAAGCGCAGCCTGGCGGCACACCGTTTCGCCCCTGCAAGGAGTGACCCGTGCACTATCAACCCCAACGCGATTTGCTGCAAAACCGAATTATTCTTGTCACTGGCGCCAGCGACGGCATTGGCCGCGAAGCGGCGCTGACCTATGCACGCTACGGCGCGCAGGTGCTCTTGCTTGGCCGCAGCGAAGAAAAACTGCGCGGTGTCGCACATGAAATCGAACAGGAAGAGCTTGCGCAGGCGCACTGGTTTACCCTGGATTACGCCACCGCAACGCCCGAAGCGTGTCAGCAGTTAGCCCAGGCTATTGCCCAGCGCGTCCCTCGCCTCGATGGCGTACTGCATAATGCGGGCGTACTCGGCGACATCGTTCCAATGGACCAGCAAAACCCGGCGGTCTGGAGCGAAGTGATGCAGGTGAATGTCAATGTCACCTTCTTTTTAACCCAGGCGTTATTGCCGCTGCTGCTGAAATCTGAAGCCGGATCGCTGGTGTTTACCACCTCAAGCGTCGGCCGTCAGGGCCGGGCCAACTGGGGCGCTTACGCCGTCTCGAAATTCGCGACCGAAGGCATGATGCAGGTGCTCGCCGAAGAGTATCAAAGCCGCCACCTGCGCGTGAACTGCATCAATCCTGGCGGCACCCGCACCAAAATGCGCGCCAGCGCGTTCCCGACCGAAGATCCCGATAAGCTAAAAACGCCTGCGGATCTCATGCCGCTTTACCTGTGGCTGATGGGCGACGACAGCCGCCGTAAAACCGGTGTTAGTTTTGACGCCCAGCCAGGCCGCAAACCAGGAATAGCCGAATGAGCGATGAACGTTATCAGCAGCGCCAGCAGCGTGTGAAAGAAAAAGTGGAGGCGCGCGTCGCGGCAGCACAGGACGAGCGCGGCATCGTGATCGTTTTTACCGGCAATGGTAAAGGCAAGACCACAGCCGCCTTCGGCACCGTCACGCGCGCGGTGGGCCACGGTAAAAAAGCGGCGGTGATACAGTTTATCAAAGGCGAGTGGCCGAACGGCGAGCGCAACCTGCTGGAGCCGCATGGCGTTGAGTTTCAGGTAATGTCGACAGGTTTTACCTGGGATACGCAGAACCGTGAAAGCGATACCGCGGCCTGCCAGACCGTGTGGCAGCATGGTAAACGCATGCTGGCGGACGCCTCGCTTGATCTCGTGGTGCTCGATGAGCTGACTTATATGGTGGCTTACGATTATCTGGCCCTGGAGGAGGTACTGGCGGCACTGCGTGCGCGCCCGGCGCACCAGACGGTGATTATTACCGGTCGGGGCTGCCACCGCGATATTCTGGAGTATGCCGATACGGTGAGCGAACTGCGCCCGGTCAAGCATGCTTTCGACGCAGGTATCAAAGCGCAGATCGGTATCGATTATTAACGCGCGCGCTGATTCGCAGCCATAAAAAAACGCCCTCATCAGAGGGCGTTTTTCTTAGTTTCCGCGACCGCCGCCGGAGCGACGGTTACCGCCGTTGTTCGCACGACCACCGCTGCTGGCTGGACGGCCATTGCCGGTGGCGCGAGCGCCGCCTGAGCGTGCATTGCCGCCCGGACGCGCATTACCGCTGGCACGCGAGGTGCTGTTGCCTGAGCGGGTGTTTTCCGCCGCACGCGCGCTGCCTGCAGGGCGCGCAGCACCCGTCTGGCCCTGACGCGCCGGCGCGCCCTGACGTGAAGCGCCCGCCGTCTGGCTATGGCGTTTTACCGCACGACGAATCTGATTCGCCTTCATGCGGCGACGATCTTTTTCCACCGCCACTTTGCTTGAGGTTTCAGGCTCAAGACCCACCAGCTCGCGCAGGTAGTTGGTCTGCGCCAGGTCAAGCTCGGTCCAGCCGCCGCGCGGCAGGCCTTTCGGCAGCGGAATATCGCCATAACGCACGCGAATGAGGCGGCTTACCTGAACGCCAACCGCTTCCCAGAGACGGCGAACTTCACGATTGCGCCCTTCCGTCAGCGTTACGTTGTACCACTGGTTGATGCCTTCACCGCCGCTAAAACGAATGGTTTTAAACGCCGCCGGGCCGTCTTCAAGCTGAACGCCGCGCGCCAGCTCACGTACTTTCGCGTCATCCACCTGGCCGAAAACGCGCACAGCATATTCGCGTTCAACTTCCTGGCTCGGGTGCATCAGGCGGTTCGCCAGCTCACCGTCTGTCGTGAACAGCAGCAGGCCGCAGGTATTGACGTCAAGACGCCCTACCGCAATCCAGCGCGCGCCGCGCAGCTTCGGCAGGCGATCAAAGACGGTCGGACGGCCTTCCGGATCGCTGCGTGTACACAGCTCGCCTTCCGGTTTGTAATAGGCCAGCACGCGGCAGATCTGCTCTACGGACTCTTTTACCGAGATGAGATGGCCGTCGATACGGATTTTCAGCGCAGGCGTGACTTCAACGCGGTCGCCTAAGGTGGCGATTTTGCCATCGACACTGACGCGACCGGCTTCGATCATGGCTTCGATTTCACGGCGGGAGCCATGACCGGCTCGCGCCAGCACTTTTTGTAACTTTTCGCTCATGGAGCTTCCTTCAGGTGTCGCCTTCCCAGGCGTCGAACAGGATAACCGGGCGGGGGTGCCGCCGTCTGGCCACACCCCGGTTTCAGCCGCCCGATTTCAGGCCGCGTAGTATAGCGGTAAGCCCCCTTACAGGAAAGGCTTAACGTCGCCCACGCCCTCACGCAGCACGACGGGCGCATCGTCGGTTAAATCGATCACTGTAGTAGGCTGCTGGCCGAGATAACCGCCGTGAATAATCAAATCCACCTGCTTTTCCAGACGGTCTTTGATTTCATCCGGATCGGATTCGGTAAACTCGCTGCCCGGCAGCATCAGCGACGTCGAGAGCATCGGCTCATCAAGCGCCTCAAGCAGCGCGAGCGCAATCGGGTTAGACGGCACGCGCAGCCCGATGGTTTTACGCTTCTCCTGCAACAGACGGCGCGGCACCTCTTTCGTCCCTTTAAGAATAAAGGTGTAGTTGCCTGGCGTGTTGTTTTTGATAAGACGGAACGCGACGTTATCGACATAGGAATAGGTCGACAGCTCCGAGAGATCGCGGCACATCAGCGTAAAGTTATGGCCGTCCGGCAGGTCGCGGATGCGGCAGATGCGCTCCATCGCGCCTTTGTCTTCAAGCTTACAGCCGAGCGCGTAGCCGGAGTCGGTCGGATAAACGATAACGCCGCCTTTACGCACGATCTCTACCGCCTGTTTGATAAGACGCGGCTGCGGGTTGTCCGGATGGATATAGAAAAATTGACTCATACTGCCCTCTCTTTATTCAGTTCCGGCGGCCAGCGATGCCAGACGGGTGTCAGCCCAGCAGGCAACCGCAGCCTGCGCCCCAGTTCAATCCACGGGCATGGCTGATGAAAATCGGAGCCCTGCGACGCCAGCAGTCCAAACTGTCCGGCGTAGCTTGCCAGCTGGTTACGCTCATTGGGCGCCTGCTGGCACTGGGCCACTTCCATCGCGTCACCGCCCGCTGCAGCGAACTGGTTTAACAGGCGCTTAAGCCATTTGGCGCTGAGCTGATAGCGCCCGGGATGGGCTATCACCGCCTGGCCGCCAGAATGATGAATCACATCAATAGCTTGTTCTATTGTACACCACTGGGGAGGAACATAGCCGGTTTTCCCGCGCGCCAGGTAGTGTTTAAAAACGTTTGCCATATTGGTGGCGCGTCCGTCTTCGATAAGAAAACGCGCGAAGTGCCCGCGCGTGACGACGCCGCCGTCCGCGAGACGCTTCGCCGCTTCCAGCGCCCCCGGAATGCGCGCCTTCTCCAGACGCTCGGCGATCATTTCAGCGCGCCGCGTGCGGCGCTGCGCCTGTCCGTCAAGAAACGCGACCATTTCAGGGTGCGTGATATCAATCCCCAGTCCGACGATATGAATTTCGTGGTTTTCCCAGAGCGTGGAAATTTCGACGCCGTCAATCAGCCGCAGCGCAAGGCCTGCGCGGGCAATTTCTTCATGGGCGGCTGGCAGGCCTGCCGTGGTGTCGTGGTCGGTTATCGCGAGCGTATGAATACCCATCTCAACGGCGCGGTGTACCAGTTGCTCTGGCGTCAGCAGACCGTCGGAGGCCGTCGTATGGCTGTGTAGATCGTAAATAATGGCTAATTCAGGTTCGCTCAAAACGGCTCCCGTGGCTAAGGTCTTTTATATCGTCCTGCTCATCATAACGGTTTGTGGAAATTATCAGAAATCAGAGTTGACATTCTCGTCATGAACCAGTTTACTAGTACGCAAGTTCACACGAAGAAGGTATCTGAAAATGACTCACATTTTTTCTCTGCATGGCTGGTGGCGTACCTCCTGATCCCGGGCGGTGTCTTCACGTATGCGCAAGCATTCAGATACCAGGCCCGCTCACCGCGGGCTTTTTTTTGAACACAAAACAGAGATACAGACCATGCAAACAGACAAACCGGCACTCGAACTGCTTACCTGCGACGGCCTTTATCGCGAAAACCCGACCGCGGTATTTCATCAGCTCTGCGGTGACCGCCCGGCGACGTTACTGCTGGAATCCGCGGATATCGACAGTAAAGACGATCTGAAAAGCCTGCTTCTTGTCGACAGCGCGCTGCGCATAACCGCCAATGGTGACACTGTCACGATTGAAGCGCTGAGCGCTAACGGCGCGTCGCTGCTCTCACTACTGGATAACGCCCTGCCGGAAACCGTTACCGTTGAAGCCCGGCCGCAGGGGCGCACGCTGCGCTTTCCGCCGGTAAGTACGCTGCTGGATGAAGATGAGCGTCTGCGTTCGCTGTCGGTATTCGACGCTTTTCGTCTGTTGCAGGAGCTGGTGACGTTGCCTCAGGATGAGCGCGAAGCGATGTTCTTCGGCGGGCTGTTTGCCTATGACCTGGTCGCCGGATTTGAAGAACTGCCGCCGCTTGCGCAAACCAACAGCTGCCCGGATTACTGCTTTTATCTCGCCGAAACGCTGCTGATTATCGATCACCAGACGCGCACCACCCGCATTCAGGCGAGCCTGTTTACGCCGGATGATGGTGAAAAAGCCCGCCTGAACCAGCGTCTCGCGCAGATCCAGCTGCAACTCCAGGAGCCGCCCGCGCCGCTGACAGTTGAAACCGTGCCGCAGATGCAGTGCGAATGCAGCCAGAGCGATGAAGAGTACGGCGCGGTGGTGCGTGAAATGCAAAAAGCGATTCGCACCGGTGAGATTTTCCAGGTGGTGCCATCACGCCGCTTCAGCCTGCCCTGCCCGTCGCCGCTCGCGGCCTACGATACGCTGAAAAAGAGCAACCCGAGCCCGTATATGTTTTTCATGCAGGACAGCGATTTCGCGCTCTTCGGCGCATCGCCGGAAAGCTCGCTGAAATATGACGCGCCGTCCCGCCAGATTGAAATCTACCCGATAGCCGGCACCCGCCCGCGCGGCCGCCGTGCTGACGGCTCGCTGGATCGCGATCTCGATAGCCGCATTGAGCTTGAAATGCGCACCGACCATAAAGAACTCTCCGAGCATCTGATGCTGGTGGATCTGGCGCGTAACGATCTGGCGCGCATCTGTACGCCGGGCAGTCGCTATGTGGCGGATTTAACCAAAGTGGACCGCTACTCGTTCGTTATGCATCTGGTCTCACGTGTGGTCGGCGAACTGCGCCGCGATCTCGACGTGCTGCACGCCTATCGCGCCTGCATGAACATGGGCACGCTGAGCGGCGCGCCGAAAGTGCGCGCGATGCAGCTTATCGCCGGGGCGGAAGGCGAGCGTCGCGGCAGCTACGGCGGCGCGGTCGGCTATTTCACCGGTCATGGCGATCTCGACACCTGTATTGTTATCCGCTCGGCCTGGGTGGAGAACGGCATCGCCACGGTACAGGCGGGCGCGGGCGTCGTGCTTGATTCCGTCCCGCAATCCGAAGCTGACGAAACCCGTAATAAAGCCCGCGCGGTACTGCGCGCCATCGCCGCTGCCCATCACGCACAGGAGACTTTCTGATGGCCGACATTCTGCTGCTCGATAATATCGATTCCTTTACTTACAACCTGGCGGATCAGCTGCGCGCGAACGGACATAACGTAGTTATCTACCGTAACCATATTCCGGCCCAGACGCTGATTGAGCGCCTCGCCACCATGAACAACCCGGTGCTGATGCTTTCGCCAGGCCCCGGCGCGCCATCAGACGCGGGCTGTATGCCGGAGCTGTTAACCCGCCTGCGCGGCAAGCTGCCGATTATCGGCATCTGTCTTGGCCATCAGGCAATCGTCGAAGCCTACGGCGGCTATGTCGGCCAGGCGGGCGAAATTTTGCATGGCAAAGCGTCCAGCATTGAACATGACGGCCAGGCGATGTTCAGCGGCCTGATGAACCCGCTGCCGGTGGCGCGCTACCACTCGCTGGTGGGCAGCGACATCCCGGCCGGGCTGACGGTTAACGCGCACTTCAACGGTATGGTGATGGCCGTGCGTCACGACGCCGATCGCGTCTGCGGCTTCCAGTTTCACCCGGAGTCTATCCTGACGACGCAGGGTGCCCGCCTGCTGGAACAGACGCTCGCCTGGGCGCTGACCCGCGCTGAGCAGCAAAACAGCGTCCAGCCGATTCTGGAAAAACTCTACCAGGCCGAGGTGCTGAGCCGCGAAGAGAGCCATCAGCTTTTCAGCGCGGTGGTGCGCGGCGAGCTGAAACCCGAACAACTGGCCGCTGCGCTGGTGAGCATGAAAGTGCGTGGCGAACACCCGGTTGAGATTGCCGGGGCCGCCAGCGCCCTGCTGGAAAACGCCGCGCCGTTCCCGCGCCCGGATTACGCTTTCGCGGATATCGTCGGCACCGGCGGCGACGGCAGTAACAGCATTAATATCTCTACCGCCAGCGCCTTTGTGGCCGCCGCGGTGGGGCTGAAAGTCGCTAAACACGGCAACCGCAGCGTCTCCAGCCGATCGGGGTCGTCGGATCTGCTGGCCGCGTTCGGGATTAACCTTGAGATGAACGCCGACGCATCGCGCAAGGCGCTGGATGAACTGGGCGTTTGCTTTCTGTTCGCGCCGAAATACCACACCGGGTTTCGTCACGCGATGCCGGTGCGCCAGCAGCTGAAAACCCGCACGCTGTTTAACGTGCTGGGGCCGCTGATTAATCCGGCGCATCCGCCGCTGGCGTTAATTGGCGTCTACAGCCCGGAACTGGTGCTGCCGATCGCCGAAACCCTGCGGGTGTTGGGGTATCAGCGTGCGGCCGTGGTGCACAGCGGCGGTATGGATGAGGTGTCGCTGCACGCGCCGACGCAGGTCGCCGAACTGCGCGACGGCGAGATTCACAGCTATCAGCTTACGGCTGGGGATTTCGGCCTTGAGCCTTATGAACAGTCAGATCTGGCAGGCGGCACGCCGGAAGAAAACCGTGACATTCTGAGCCGCCTGTTACAAGGTAAAGGTGAGCGTGCTCACGAAGCCGCCGTGGCCGCCAATGTCGCCATGCTGATGCGTCTGCACGGCGAAGAGGATTTACAGGCCAACGCACGTAAAGTGCTGGCGGTGTTGCGCAGCGGCGCCGCTTATGACCGTGTTACCGCACTGGCAGCAAGAGGATAAGAGATGGAAACCGTTTTAGCGAAAATCGTCGCGGATAAAGCGCTGTGGGTGGAAGCCCGCAAGGCACAGCAGCCGCTGGCGAGCTTTCAGAATGATGTCGTGCCGAGCACGCGCCGCTTTTATGACGCGCTGCAGGGCGCCCGCACCGTTTTTATCCTGGAGTGCAAAAAGGCGTCGCCGTCCAAAGGCGTGATCCGCAGCGATTTTGACCCGGCGCGTATCGCAGGCGTGTACAAACATCACGCCTCGGCAATCTCGGTGCTGACCGATGAGAAATATTTCCAGGGCAGCTTTGATTTCCTGCCCATCGTCAGCGCGGTTGCCCACCAGCCGGTGCTGTGCAAAGACTTTATTATCGACCCGTATCAGATTTACCTGGCGCGCTTTTATCAGGCCGATGCCTGCCTGTTAATGCTCTCGGTGCTGGACGATGAACAGTACCGCCAGCTCGCGGCAGTGGCGCACAGCCTCGGTATGGGCGTGCTGACCGAAGTCAGCAATGAAGAAGAGCTTGAGCGCGCGCTGCGCCTCGAAGCCAAAGTGGTCGGCATTAATAACCGCGACCTGCGCGATCTCTCTATCGATTTGAACCGCACCCGCGAACTGGCCCCGCGTTTAGGCCACGGCGTAACGGTGATTAGCGAATCCGGCATTCATACTTACGGTCAGGTGCGTGAACTGAGCCGTTTCGCGAACGGTTTCCTGATTGGCTCCGCGCTGATGGAACATGAGGATCTGGAATCGGCGGTGCGCCAGGTATTGCTTGGCGAAAACAAAGTCTGCGGCCTGACTCGCCCGCAAGACGCCCAAAGCGCCTGGCAGGCGGGCGCGCTCTACGGCGGCCTCATTTTTGTCGGCTCATCGCCGCGTGCCGTCACCGATGAACAGGCCCGTGCGGTGATCGACGCCGCGCCGCTGCGCTATGTCGGTGTTTTCCGTAACGCGCCGGTGGAGGACGTGGTTGCGAAAGCCAACGCATTTTCGCTTGCCGCTGTACAGCTGCACGGCGACGAAGACCAGACTTACATCAGCGCCCTGCGCGCCAGCCTGCCGGAAACGACCGCTATCTGGAAAGCGCAGAGCGTCAGCCACGCCCTGCCGCCGCGTAACCTCCAGTATGTTGACCGTTACGTGCTGGATAATGGCCAGGGCGGTACCGGACAGCGTTTCGACTGGTCACTGCTTGAAGGGCAGACGCTGGATAACGTGATGCTGGCGGGCGGCCTCGGCGCGGATAACTGCGTGCAGGCCGCACAGCTCGGCTGCGCGGGACTCGATTTTAACTCCGGGGTGGAGAGCGCGCCGGGTATTAAAGACAGCGACAAGCTGGCAGCGGTATTCAGAACCCTGCGGGCTTACTAAAGGAAGGCAACAATGAGCACACTGTTAAACCCCTATTTTGGCGAATTTGGCGGCATGTACGTGCCGCAGATCCTGATGCCCGCCCTGCGTCAGCTGGAAGAGGCGTTCGTCAGCGCCCAGAGCGACGCGGAATTTCAGGCGCAGTTTACCGACCTGCTTAAAAACTACGCCGGGCGTCCGACGGCGCTGACCAAATGTCAGAACCTCACCGAAGGCACCCGCACCACGCTGTATCTCAAGCGTGAAGATCTGCTGCACGGCGGTGCGCATAAAACTAACCAGGTGTTAGGACAGGCACTGCTCGCCAAACGCATGGGCAAAACGGAAATTATCGCCGAAACCGGCGCGGGGCAGCATGGCGTGGCTTCCGCGCTGGCGAGTGCCCTGCTCGGCCTCAAGTGTCGCATCTATATGGGTGCCAAAGATGTCGAGCGTCAGTCGCCAAACGTCTTTCGCATGAAGCTGATGGGCGCGGAAGTCATTCCGGTCAACAGCGGCTCCGCGACGCTGAAAGACGCCTGTAACGAGGCGCTGCGCGACTGGTCCGGCAGCTATGACCGCGCGCACTATATGCTCGGCACCGCCGCAGGCCCGCACCCGTTCCCGACTATCGTGCGTGAATTCCAGCGCATGATTGGCGAAGAGACACGCGCGCAGATCATGGAAAAAGAAGGCCGTCTGCCGGATGCCGTGATCGCCTGTGTTGGCGGCGGCTCCAACGCCATCGGCATGTTTGCAGATTTCATTAACGAAACGAGTGTCGGCCTGATTGGCGTCGAGCCTGCCGGCCACGGTATCGAAACCGGCGAACACGGCGCGCCGCTCAAGCACGGACGCGTCGGCATCTATTTCGGCATGAAAGCGCCGATGATGCAGACCGACGACGGCCAGATTGAAGAGTCTTACTCGATTTCCGCCGGTCTCGATTTCCCGTCCGTTGGGCCGCAGCATGCGTACCTGAACAGCACCGGGCGCGCGGAGTATGTCTCAATTACCGATGACGAAGCGCTGGAAGCCTTTAAAACGCTCTGCCGTCAGGAAGGGATCATCCCGGCGCTGGAGTCGTCGCACGCCCTCGCCCATGCGCTGAAAATGATGCGCGCCGCCCCGGAGAAAGAGCAGTTGCTGGTCGTCAACCTGTCCGGGCGCGGCGATAAAGATATCTTCACCGTTCACGATATTTTCAAAGCACGAGGGGAAATGTAATGGAGCGTTATCAGCAGCTGTTTGACCGCCTGGCAGCCCGTAAGGAAGGCGCGTTTGTTCCCTTTGTGACGCTCGGCGACCCGTCGCCCGAGCAGTCGTTACAGATTATCGACGCGCTGGTGGAAGGCGGCGCTGACGCGCTGGAGCTCGGCATTCCGTTCTCCGATCCGCTGGCGGATGGCCCGACGATCCAGAGCGCGACGCTGCGTGCGTTTGCTTCTGGCACCACGCCGGATCAGTGCTTTGAAATGCTGGCCGCGGTGCGTCAGAAATACCCGGACTTACCCATCGGACTGTTAATGTATGCCAACCTGGTGTTCAGCCGCGGCGTGGACGAGTTCTACGCCCGCTGCGCCGCGGTGGGCGTCGATTCCGTACTGGTGGCCGATGTGCCGGTGGAAGAATCCGCGCCTTTCCGCCAGGCGGCGATGCGCCACAATGTTGCGCCAATTTTCATCTGCCCGCCAAATGCCGATGACGATCTGCTGCGCCAGATTGCCTCTTATGGCCGCGGTTACACCTATTTGCTGTCACGTGCCGGGGTGACGGGCGCGGAAAACCGCGCCGCGCTGCCGCTAAACCACCTGATTAATAAGCTCACCGAATACCACGCCGCGCCGCCGTTGCAGGGCTTCGGGATTTCGGAGCCTGCGCAGGTGAAAGCCGCTATTGAGGCCGGTGCCGCAGGCGCGATTTCCGGCTCGGCGATCGTCAAGATCATCGAGAACAACCTTAACGATCGCGCGGCGATGCTGGAGTCGCTGAAAACGTTCGTGCGCCAGTTAAAAGCGGCCAGTTTGCCTGCCTGAGCATTTCCTTTTTAAAAAAAGCGCGAGCCGTCGCGCTTTTTATTTCCCCTGAATATCAGGGACATCCGGCTTTACATTCATAATTTCCCCTGCGAGTCCAGCGATACGATCGTGTTTTGAGCAAAATCTTAAGGCACACGTCGCATTTCTGACCAAAACTTATTCTCATGACAACGAAGCCCGGCCGCACTTGCAGGCCCGCCACAAAGGATTCCGCAGGTTTCGATGACATCAAGCGTTGGAGCCACATCTCGCGGCAGTGATGCCGCCCCGGCAGGAGAGCCGGTGAAAGGTGTGGCAACTGACTTCAGACCATAAACCGCGTGAAAACGTAACGCGCAATCGCAGCCAGAACGGTCTGGCTGGATTACGGGAAAGGGTGGAGGTGAAGATGATTAACCAGCATATGATGAATAAAGCTCGCCGTGCAGCACGTGAAGCACTGACCAAACGAAACGCCCGCAAATGGGATGAAGCCAACCGCATTATGCGCCAGGCGGCCGCCAGCGCATTTAACTGAGATGTGGAGTCTCAGGATGTACATTGCAGCACCTTACAGGACGCCGGCTTTACGCCTGACCCGGCGGCAATAAAAAAACCAACCCGTTGAGGTTGGTTTTTTTATTGCTGAGAAACGCGAGTACGCAAACTCAGAAGCGGTAGCCCGCCGAGAACATAAAGACCCACGGATCGATGCGGGTATCGATATTCTGCTGTTGACCACCCGCCTTGAATTTCACGGTGGTGTCGATATCCATGTACCAGACGGACATATTAATCAGCCAGTCTTTATTCACCATATAATCCAGGCCCACCTGACCCGCCGCGCCCCAGGAATCGTCAACGCTCAGATCGCTCAGGCCACTCTTTTTACCGGTATCGTTGAAGTCTTCGTCAAAGAAGGTGGTGTAGTTAATGCCCGCGCCGATATACGGGCGCAGTTTGCTTTGAGAATCGCCGAAATACCACTGAGCCATTAAGGTCGGCGGCAGTTGATGCACGGTTGCGAGATCGCCCGTCGGCCCAAGACCGACTTTATGGCGGAACGGCGTCGCGGCCAGCAGTTCAACGCCGATGTTGTCGGTTGCCATATAAGTAAAGGTCAGGCCGAGCTGCGTGTTGTTGTTAACCTTAAAGCCGCCCATGTGCAGCACATCGTCTGAGCCTTCTGTCGGACGCACCGTCGCCGTACCGGCGCGCATAAAGAATTCGCCCGCTTCATGTGCAGAGGCCATACCCGAAAAACAACTCGCTAATGCCAGCGCCACGATAAGTTTTTTCATTCCCGTTTCCCTTTTGTGGTTTTATTTGCCGGGTGAATATACTCACTACGAGTTAATAAGTGATCCAACAGAGATCACATTCGGGCCGCTAATTTAACATTCATTGATCTGAGTTAATTTTTGCAACCCTTACGGCTTCGATGAATTTGATTTCAGGTCAATTTTTCCCTTTTCACCGAGCGAAAATATATCTCTCGCCCCCTCTTGAAAGTCGTCCCGGCCGGGAATAATTTAGCTTCTTCACAATTTTGAAACGATGCGTTGTTTAGTTGCAGGTGAATGATGAGCGATCTGAACCCGTGCATGACGTGCGGAGCCTGTTGTGCTTATTTTCGTGTCTCTTTCTACTGGGCCGAAGCGGATGACGCGGGCGGTCTTGTCCCGGCGGCGCTTACCGAGCCGCTCACCCCTTTTCTGCGCTGCATGAGCGGCACTAACCAAAAACAGAGCCGCTGCGTGGCGTTGCAGGGCACGCCTGGCGAGGCGGTGCGCTGTACTATCTATGAAAACCGACCGTCGCCGTGTCGCGAGTTTGCGATGTCCGGCGAAGGCGGCGTGGAGAACGAGGCGTGCAATCGCGCCCGCGCCCGTTACGGTCTGCCGCCGCTTCCTGACAATTCCTTACCTGCTGCCGCCCTTTACAGCCCTGCCACTGCGCCATCATCCAGGGTACAATCGTCGGCGGAATAATATCTGCCAACCCAAGGAGTGTGCATGTCAATCACGGCAAAATCCGTTTACCGTGACACGGGTAATTTTTTCCGCAATCAGCTCGTCACCATCCTGCTGATTGCGCTGCTTTGCGCCTTTATTTCTATGATCCTCGGTCACGCCTTTACGCCGAACGCGGATCAGCTGGCGATTCTGAGCGAGGGCGACGCCATGACCAACAGCGCCAGCCTGTTCGAACTGGTGCAAAATATGACGCCGGAGCAGCAGCAGGTTCTGCTGAAAGCCTCGGCGGCGTCGACATTTTCTGGCATGTTCGGCAATACACTGCTGGTGGGCGGCGTGCTGGTGCTCATTCAGGCGGTTTCCGCCGGGCAAAACGTCAGCGCGCTGCGCGCCATCGGGGCCTCCGCGCCGCTGCTGCCACGCCTGTTTATCCTGATCTTCCTGACCACTTTTCTGGTGCAGATGGGGATCCTGCTGGTGGTCGTGCCGGGCGTGATCCTCGCGATTGTATTGTCGCTGGCACCGGTAATGATGGCGCAGGATAAAGCCGGGATTTTCGGGGCGATGCGAAACAGCATGCGTCTGGCGTGGCGCAATATGCGTCTCGTCGCGCCAGCGGTGCTGCTGTGGCTGCTGGCCCGCGCCGCCCTGCTGCTGTTCGCGCCCGCGTTTGCCGCGCTGACGCCGCAAATCGGCGCGGTGGTTGCCGGAACGCTGAGCAATCTGCTGACCGCGCTGCTCCTCATTTATCTTTTCCGGTTGTATATGCTTATCCGGGAATAACCCTTCTGCCCGCGGCGGTGGTCGCTCGCGGGCCTTTTACGGAACCGATGTATGAAGCAGTTACTCGATTTTTTGCCGCTGATCGTCTTTTTTGTCGTCTATAAATTGCATGACATATTCTGGGCGACGGCGGCGCTGATCGTCGCCACCGCGCTGGCAGTGATCTATAGCTGGTACAAATACCGCAAGGTCGAAAAAATGACCCTGGTGACGTTTGTGCTGGTCGCGGTGTTCGGCGGGCTGACTATCTATTTCCACAACGCGGAATTTATTAAGTGGAAAGTAACCATCATTTACGCCCTGTTCGCAGGCGCGCTGCTGATTGGCCAGTGGGTGATGAAAAAGCCGCTGATCCAGAGCATGCTCGGCAAAGAAATTACCCTGCCCGCGCATGCGTGGTCGCGTCTTAACATCGCCTGGGCGCTCTTTTTCATCTTCTGCGGTCTGCTGAATATTTACGTCGCGTTCTGGCTCCCGGAAGCAGTGTGGATGAATTTTAAAGTGTTTGGCATTCCTGGCCTGACGCTGGTTTTCACTCTGCTGAGCGGTGTTTATATCTACCGTCATATGCCGCAGGAAGAGAAATAACACCCTTCCGCTCCACTGAAAAAACGCCCTGTGGCTTATGCCCGGGGCGTTTTTTTACGCCAGCGTTCCTTAATTCCTCATATTTTTTAAGTCATTAAAATCACCTGCACAACGATAAACCAATTGTGGAGAAATCATGGAGAATCCCGATTTCATGTTGTAATGATAATTATTATCATTATCATGCGGGCGAATGATTACATTTCTACACATAATGGAATAATTGATAATGTTTGAAAAAAAGCGTGGCATTCGCACACCGCTGGCGCTGGCGGTAGCTTCACTGCTTGGTGGCGGCACAGGTTTTTCACAGGCGGCGGAGATGAACGACGGCGATGTAATGGTGGTTCAGGCAACCGCTGAGCAGGCGCTGAAACAGCAGCCCGGCGTCTCCATTATTACCGCAGAGGATATTGAGAAAGACCCGCCCGTGAACGACCTTTCAGACATTATTCGCAAAATGCCCGGCGTCAACCTGACCGGTAACAGCGCGAGCGGCAGCCGCGGCAACAACCGCCAGATCGACATTCGCGGCATGGGCCCGGAAAACACTTTAATTCTGGTTGATGGCGTCCCGGTCAGTTCGCGTAATGCCGTGCGCTATAGCTGGCGCGGCGAGCGCGACACGCGCGGCGATACCAACTGGGTGCCGGCGGAAATGGTCGAGCGCATTGAAGTGCTGCGCGGCCCGGCGGCGGCGCGTTACGGCAGCGGGGCCGCGGGCGGCGTAGTGAATATCATTACCAAACGCCCGACCAATGACTGGCACGGCTCGTTGTCGCTTTTCACTAACCAACCGGAAAACGATAAAGAAGGCGCGACGCGTCGCGCAAACGTTAGCCTTAGCGGCCCGCTGGCGGGCGATGCCCTGACGATGCGCCTCTACGGCAATATCAATAAAACAGACGCCGACGATTACGATATCAATACCGCGCAGAACGGCTCTTACGCCGCCGGGCGCGAAGGCGTGCGCAACAAAGACATTAACAGCGTTATTTCCTGGAAAATCACGCCGGAACAGATGCTGGATTTCGAATATGGCTACAGCCGCCAGGGCAATATCTACGCGGGCGATACGCAAAACAGCAACAGCAACGCCAGCCCGAACGGCCTTGTTCCGTCGCTTTATGGTCATGAGACGAACCGGATGTATCGCCAGAGTTACGGCATTACCCATAACGGCCTCTGGGACTGGGGCCAGTCGAAAACCGGTTTTTATTACGAAAAAACCAATAATACCCGTCTTCAGGAAGGCACCACGGGCCGCGTTGAAGGCATGATAACGGACGATAAATACACCACCAGCCGTCTCGAAAACTATCGCGCCAGCAGCGAAATCAACGTGCCGCTGCAGTTAATGGTGGATCAGACCGTCACGCTCGGGGCCGAGTGGGATCGCGAGGAGCTTAACGATCCGGCTTCCATGCAGGCCACCAATGCCAGCGGCACGACCATTGGCGACATCTCGGGCGATGCCGCTTCGCGCAGCAGCAAAAACAGCGCCACGACGGGCGCGGTCTGGTTCGAAGATAATATCGACGTGCTGCCCGGCACGGCGGTAATTCCGGGGCTGCGTTACGATCATCACAGCCAGTTTGGCGGTAACTGGAGCCCGAGCCTGAACGTGTCACAGGAACTTGGCGATAACGTTAAGCTGAAGGCGGGCATCGCGCGCGCCTTTAAAGCGCCAAATCTGTATCAGTCGAGCAAAGGTTATCTTCTCTCCACGCGCGGCAACGGCTGCCCGATTGGCGTGAGCGGCAGTTGCTATCTGCTCGGCAATGAAAATCTGAAACCAGAAATCAGCATCAATAAAGAGATTGGGCTGGAATACACCAAAGAGGGTTTTGACGCTGGCCTGACCTGGTTTCGCAACGATTACCGCAACAAAATCGTCTCCGGCGATCGCGTGGTGGGCTTCGCCTCCAACGGCAACAATATTTTGCGCTGGGAGAACGGCGGCAAAGCCGTGGTCGAAGGGCTGGAAGGCAACCTGACGATTCCGGTCATGAAAGACGTGCTGAGCTGGCGCACCAATGCGACGTATATGATTAAGTCGGAAATGAAAAAGAACGGCAACCCGCTGTCGGTTATCCCGAAATATACCGTTAATACGATGCTCGACTGGCAGGTGAATGACAAACTTTCCACCAACCTGAACTGGACTTTCTATGGCCGGCAGAAACCGCGTCAGGCGGCGGAAATTCGTCTTGAAGACGGTGGGAACCTTTCGCGTAAAGAAGTCGGCGCGTATTCCATCGTCGGCGTGGGCGTAAACTATGCGCTGACTAAAGATTTGCGCCTGAACGGCGGCGTCAGCAATCTGTTCGACAAAACGCTGTATCGAGAAAACGAAGGCGCTTCCACGTATAACGAACCGGGCCGTGCGTACTACGCGGGTGTGACGATGTCGTTCTGATGCCTCACGGGGGAGGCGCGCCTCCCCTTTTACCACAGCAAGATAACCCCGCTTTTCCCGTTTTTTCCTGCCTTTAGCGCCCAGAACCGATGTTATTATACGGTCGCGCCACGCCCTTCAGGCTGCGCACGATGAACGAATAACACTAGCTGAGAAGCCCCATGACGACAGAGCAAGCCACTCCACAAGGTGAACTGGTTTTACGTACCCTGGCGATGCCCGCCGATACCAACGCCAACGGCGATATTTTTGGCGGCTGGCTGATGTCCCAGATGGACATTGGCGGCGCGATCCTTGCCAAAGAAATTGCCCACGGGCGCGTGGTAACCGTGCGTGTCGACGGCATGACGTTTCTGCGCCCGGTCGCGGTAGGCGATGTGGTGTGCTGTTACGCCCGCTGCGTCAAGCGCGGCAACACGTCGGTGACGATCAATATCGAAGTGTGGGTCAAAAAGGTCTCTTCCGAGCCGATTGGCCAGCGCTATCGCGCGACCGAAGCGCTGTTTATTTATGTCGCGGTCGATGACGACGGCAAACCACGTCCGTTGCCGCCCGTGGCGTAATGGCAAAAAAAAGCCAGAGGCTGAGCTCTGGCTTTTTTTCACATGCAGCATTACTGCATGGTTGCGCCGCCATTGATACGGAACACGATATTCACAATCAACCCTGTGCCAGGCTTACCCGCTTCGTAACGCCATTTGCGCATCGCCTGTTTTACTTCTCGCTCAAACATGTTGGCGGGTTTCGCCGACAGGATTTGCACATTCTCCACGCTGCCATCGGGTGCGACGTCAAATTTCACGCGCACCTGCCCTTCCATCCGCAGCGCATAAGCGCGCGCCGGATATTGCGGCTGATTACGGCTTAGCGCGCGCGGGCCCGCGGGCGCGACATTCGCGGGCGCTGACGGCGCGGGCCGCGACGCAGGGGCCGTGGTACGCGCCGGGGAATTATTCTCAAACGGCGACGCCGGGCGCGGCTCAGCGGGTTTGACTTCCCGCTTCGGTGCCTCTTCCACCTTTTTCACCGGTTTGGGTTTCGGCTTAGGTTTCGGTTTCGGCTTCGGTTTTTCAATAACGACCGGTGCTTCTTTCGGCGGCTCCGGTACAACTTCGGGTTCCGGTTCTGGCTCGGCGACAGGCTCGGGCGGCGGCGCCACTACAGGCTTTGGCGGCTCCAGCGATTCAGGCGCGACCATCGTCACAGAGATCGGCTGCGACGGTGCGGGCATCTCAACCACCTGATTTGCCGAGGTATATAGCACAGCCGCCGCCACAATGGCACCGTGGATCGCGACGGAAAGCAGCGTCGGCCACGGAAAACGGCGAGGCATATCAAGGGTCATTGAAGTCATAGTCGTTTCACTGAATGAATGAGAGCTCAATTTTAAATGCAAATAGCAATCATATTCAACAACTCAGCCCGCTTCTGCGTCGTTTCTCAGGCGGAGTGCTGAAAATTCCCGCGTTGATGTTAAGGATTTAACAGGTCATTTAACTTTGCGTTGCACACCTGACGGCTTTCACCTACCGTTATTCACCTTGCCGTTTCATAAAAAGGAGTGCGACATGCTGTATGTCATTTACGCGGAAGATGTGGCTGATTCTCTGGACAAGCGTCAGTCGGTGCGCCCGGCGCACCTGGCGCGTTTACAACTGTTACGTGATGAAGGGCGTCTGCTGACGGCAGGGCCAATGCCTGCGGTGGACAGCAACGATCCGGGTGTAGCGGGTTTTACCGGCTCAACGGTGATCGCAGAGTTTGCCTCGCTTGAAGAAGCGCAGGCCTGGGCTGAGGCCGACCCGTATATTGCCGCAGGCGTTTACAAGACAGTCGCGGTAAAGCCTTACAAAAAAGTATTCTGACCGCGGCCGACAGGCTGCGTAGTGCAAAGGGCATTAACCGTTGGTGTGCCCTTTTTTTGCGCGGTCATTTTAGCAGGCGGACGTTATTTCCCGCCCGGAACCAGCTGTAGCACCGTTGCCGAGGCATGGTGACGTGCGTTATGGCATCGATGAGACGTCACAAACTGACGCGCCGCTTCGCAGGCCGAAACACTTTCTGGCAGACGCTGACTGACGGTAACCGCCTCTTTTGCAAAACCAAAAATTCCGCTGGTTAATGTTCTGTCATCAACAGTTTTTGGCCTCGCTCCACAGGTGCCTTTGTGTAACAAAAATTTATGGATTTCTGTCAGAAATTCCTCTTGCTTAGTCATAAATGCTCCAGCAGTCACGAATGAAAGTTGCACCTGTAGGAATACAAGCTGTCGATGAAGATAATCTAACCTGGACTGACCAGAAACAATCGCCGGAAATAACATTAAAAAGGCTTCATTTTACATAAGAGCAATTATCACCGGCGGAAATACACGATATATGACAATTTGTGAATTTACGTTAAGTTTCGAAAAGTATTTTAAAGCATTGTTTTTTAATGGATTACTTTGATTCGATCAGCATAATCCCAAATCGAAAATATTCAAAAGCAACGAATTTTAGATGGTGGTTTTTTATACCAGAATATTCCTAATTTTATTCCAACCCATTAGCGCGACGCGAGAAGACAAGATCTAAAATTTACCTTAATGCACGCACGATTAAAGAGACGATAAAAAGAGGAATTTGGCGTAATTCAGACGACAGCGATAGAAGGTTTACGAAGGGGCGGTTTTGGCGATATTTCGGGGCACCGCAGGCGGTGCCCTTTCACTACGTTTAGCGATCGTGGATGGCGAACAGCAACGAATTGCGCTGACGATTCACAAGACATTTTCTGATAGCGTGAATTCGCATATTGCGTCGGGATTGTGCTTCCAGCCAGCGCGCTTTACGTCGTTGAGACTGCCGCTGCATGCGCCAGCGCCCAACTTCGGTTCTACTACGCCTCATTTCTGATACTCTTGACTGAAACAGAACCGTCATTATAGCCCCTTCCCGCCTGCAAACCAGCGCTTTTCTGACAGGTTCTTATTGGAGTGCGAAAGGGTTGTGCGTAAACTCTTAACGATACGCTTTTTAAAGGATTTTTAATCTATGACAACCTTCTACACGGTAGTGAGTTGGCTGATCATTTTGGGATACTGGCTACTCATCGCGGGCGTGACGCTGCGCATTCTGATGAAACGTCGCGCGGTTCCTTCTGCCATGGCCTGGCTGCTTGTCATTTATATTCTGCCGCTGGTCGGGATAGTCGCGTATCTGTCGGTCGGTGAGCTTCACTTGGGCAAACGACGCGCCGAACGCGCCCGCGCCATGTGGCCATCGACCGCGAAATGGCTGAACGATCTTAAAGCCTGTAAACATATTTTCGCCGAAGAAAACAGCGCCGTGGCGAGCGCCCTCTTTCAGCTTTGCGAGCGCCGCCAGGGCATTGCGGGCGTTAAAGGCAACCAGTTGCAGTTGCTCACCTCCTCTGACGACGTGATGCAGGCGCTGATCCGCGATATTCAGCTCGCCCGCCATAATATCGAGATGGTTTTTTATATCTGGCAGCCCGGCGGAATGGCCGATCAGGTCGCCGAATCGCTGATGGCCGCAGCGCGTCGCGGCGTGCATTGCCGCCTGATGCTCGACTCCGCAGGCAGTGTCGCCTTCTTTCGCAGCCCCTGGGCGGGCATGATGCGCAATGCAGGCATCGAAGTCGTCGAAGCGCTGAAGGTCAACCTGATGCGTGTGTTCCTGCGCCGTATGGACCTGCGCCAGCACCGCAAAATGATCATGATCGACAACTATATTGCCTACACCGGCAGTATGAATATGGTTGACCCGCGTTATTTCAAACAGGACGCGGGCGTCGGTCAGTGGGTGGATTTAATGGCGCGCATGGAAGGCCCGGTCGCCACCGCAATGGGCATCGTCTACTCCTGCGACTGGGAGATTGAAACCGGCAAACGCCTGCTTCCTCCGCCGCCAGACGCCAACATCATGCCTTTTGAGCAGGCGAGCGGACATACGATCCATACTATCGCGTCCGGGCCTGGCTTCCCGGAAGATCTCATCCATCAGGCGCTGCTGACTTCGGTGTATGCGGCGCGTGAATATCTCATAATGACCACGCCCTACTTTGTGCCGAGCGACGACCTGCTGCACGCCATCTGTACGGCGGCGCAGCGCGGCGTGGATGTGAGCATTATTCTGCCGCGTAAAAATGACTCCCTGCTGGTGGGCTGGGCGAGCCGCGCTTTCTTTAGCGAGCTGCTGGCGGCGGGCGTGAAAATTTATCAGTTTGAAGGCGGGCTGCTGCACACCAAAAGCGTACTGGTCGATGGCGAACTGAGCCTGGTCGGTACCGTTAATCTGGATATGCGCAGCCTGTGGCTTAATTTTGAAATTACGCTGGTCATCGATGACGCCGGATTCGGTGCCGATCTCGCCGAAGTGCAGGATGATTATATTTCTCGCTCGCGCCTGCTGGATGCGCGCCTGTGGGTAAAACGGCCCTTCTGGCAACGTGTGGTAGAGCGACTGTTTTACTTCTTCAGTCCGTTGCTGTAAAACGTGCCCAACATCATTTACTGGGGTAGTCACGATGGAAATGGATCTGAATAACCGCCTGACGGAAGACGAAACGCTTGAACAGGCTTACGATATTTTTCTGGAGCTGGCGGCGGACAATCTCGATCCGGCGGATATCATTCTGTTTAATTTACAGTTTGAAGAGCGTGGCGGCGCGGAGCTGTTCGATCCGTCTGAAGAGTGGCTTTCGCATGTCGATTACGATCTGAACCCGGATTTCTTCTCTGAGGTCGTCATTGGCCTTGCGGAGAAAGACGGCGATGAAATCACCGACGTCTTCGCCCGCGTGCTGCTGTGCCGCGAAAAAGATCACAAGCTGTGCCACATTCTGTGGCGTGAGTAATTACAATTCGCGCGGCATTCGCCGCGCAATTATTTCTCGTCCCTGATTTTTACTCCGCACGCCTGACAATAATTCGCCTGTTTTTGATATTTCGCGCCACATGCCGGGCAGCGCTGCGCCTCTTTTTTATCCGCCAGCGCGCTGGTCATTTGCGAAGTAATAATGCCGGTCGGAATAGCAATCACAGAATAGCCAATCAGAATGAGCAGCGAGGCCACCGCGCGGCCACCCGCGGTATGCGGCGTAATGTCGCCATAACCGACCGTCGTTACCGTCACCACCGCCCAGTAGACCGAGGTGCCAAGCGTGTTAAAACCGCTTGATGCCCCCTCAATGCCGTACATCAACGCGCCGGCAATCACCATAACGATAGAAATAAACGCATAAAACGCGATGAGCTGATGGCGGGCGTTCACAATGGCCTGCCAGAGCAGGCTGGAGGAGGACATGATGCGCAGCAGTTTCAGAATACGCAGCACGCGCACCGCGCGCAGCGTACGCCAGATAAAAAGGTAGTTCATGCCAAGCTCAGGCCAGAGCCAGAGCACATAGAGCGGCAGCACGGTCGCCAGATCGATAAGCCCCCAGAAGCTCAACGCATAGCGCGCCGGATTCGGCCAGACCAGCAGGCGCAGCAGATACTCCAGCGTAAAGACAAAGGTAATGCCCATCTCAATCAATACGAAGACATGCCATTCGCTGTAAGTGAGATGATATTGCGTGCCGAGGCCGGACTCGATGAACACAACAATGACGCTGAAGAGCGCAAACAGCCCACAAAGCGCCTCAAAGCGGCGACCGCTGCGCTGATACTGGTCGAAAAGAAAATGGTAGGCGCGCTGACGATATTCGGTTATCCGTGACACGTTGTCCTCGCAAAAGAAAAGGGCTGGCACCTGCCAGCCCTTGCGATTATAACGGGTCCACCTTCAGGCAGGAAACCGCATGCCGGAAACTGCCTTCCAGCACCGGCCGCGTCTGAGCGCATTCCGGTCCGGCCATCGGGCATCGCGTGCGGAATACGCAGCCAGACGGCGGATTGATGGGCGACGGCAGCTCGCCTTCCAGCAACTGAATGGTTTTGTTCTTTTCGAGATCCGGGTCCGGGATCGGCACTGCCGACATCAGCGCGCGCGTGTAAGGGTGCAGCGGATGATGATAAACCTCATCGTAAGTGCCAAGCTCCACAGCATGCCCCAGATACATCACCAGCACACGATCGGAAATATGCTTCACCACCGCCAGATCGTGCGCGATAAAAATCAGCGACAGGCCCATCTCACGCTGCAGTTTTTGCAGCAGGTTCACCACCTGCGCCTGAATCGACACGTCGAGCGCGGAGACCGGTTCGTCGCAGATAATCAATTTCGGCTCAAGGATCAGCGCACGAGCGATGCCGATACGCTGGCACTGGCCGCCGGAGAATTCATGCGGGTAGCGGTTGACGAGGTTTGGCAGCAGACCCACTTTCATCATCATCGCTTTTACGCGGTCACGGACTTCCTGACGCGGCATTTTCGGATGATAGGTGCGCAGCGGCTCGGCGATGATATCACCTATGGTCATACGCGGGTTCAGCGAGGCGAGCGGATCCTGGAAAATCATCTGGATATCGCTGCGCACATCGCGCCACTCTTCCTGTTGCATGCCCAGCAGATCTTTACCGAGCCACGCCACGCGGCCGCTGGTGGCTTTGACCAGACCAATAATCGCGCGCGCGAAGGTGGATTTTCCGCAGCCGGATTCTCCCACCACGCCCAGCGTTTCGCCTTCATACAGCCGCAGCGTCACGCCATCGACCGCTTTTAACGTTTTGGCCGGCTGCCAGAACCACTGCTTGCCGTCTTTAATATCGAAATGCACCTTGAGATCGGCCACTTCGAGCAGAACTTTTCTCTCTTCAGCTACGGTGCTCATTTCAGCTCCTCCACCGGTTTAAAGCAGGCGCGCAGGCGGCCAGGGGCGAATTCTTCCAGCGGCGGCGTCGTGCTGCAGATTTCCATTGCGTGCGGACAGCGCGGCTGGAACGGACAGCCTTTTGGCAGGCGCAGCAGGTTCGGCGGGTTGCCCGGAATGGTGAGCAGGGATTCGCCTTCCGCGTCGAGACGCGGCACGGCATTAAGCAGACCGATAGAATACGGGTGCGCCGGATCGTAAAAGACCTCACGCGCTTTGCCATATTCCATGGTGCGGCCTGCGTACATCACCAGCACTTTGTCGCAGATGCCCGCGACCACGCCGAGGTCGTGGGTGATCATAATGATGGCGGTGTTGAATTCGCGCTTAAGTTCGTTCAGGAGCGTCATGATTTGCGCCTGAACGGTCACGTCGAGCGCGGTGGTCGGTTCATCGGCGATCAGCAATTTCGGACGGCACAGCAGCGCCATCGCGATCATCACGCGCTGGCGCATACCACCGGAGAATTCGTGCGGGTACATGCGCATGCGCTTGCGTGCTTCCGGCATTTTCACCGCGTCCAGCATCCGTACCGACTCTTCAAATGCCTCGGCTTTGCTCATGCTTTTATGCAGCATCAGCACTTCCATTAGCTGCTCACCAACGCGCATATATGGGTTCAGTGAGGTCATCGGATCCTGGAAAATCATCGAAATCTGCTCGGCGCGCAGGCGATTGAGCTCGCGCTCCGGCAGGTTGAGGATTTCACGGCCGTTAAACGTCGCCGAACCGCCGATGCGACCGTTGGCGGCCAGCAGACCCATCAGCGCGAACGCCGTCTGGGATTTGCCGGAGCCGGATTCGCCGACGATGCCGAGCGTTTCGCCGGCGCGCAGGCTGAAGTTGAGATCGTTGACAGCGGTAACGTCGCCGTCGGGCGTCGCGAAGGTGACGCGCAAATCTTTGACGTCAAGCAGCGTCGCTTGAGACGCCGCGCTCTGTTGCGGCGCAGAGAGTTCAATGGTGCTCATGGCGGCACTCCTTAACGATCTTTCGGGTCGAGGGCATCACGCAAGCCATCGCCGATAAAGTTAAAACAAAACAGGGTGACCACCAGGAAACCCGCCGGGAAGAGCAGCAGCCAGGGCGACACTTCCATGGAGTTAGCGCCATCGCTCAGCAGCGCGCCCCAGGAGCTGAGCGGCTCCTGCGTACCGAGGCCGAGGAAGCTTAAGAAGGACTCAAACAGGATCATGCTGGGCACCAGCAGCGAGGCGTAAACCACCACCACGCCCAGCACGTTAGGCACGATATGACGCACGACAATGTTCGCCGTCGACACGCCGCCCACCTGCGCTGCTTCGATGAACTCTTTACGCTTCAGGCTGAGCGTCTGGCCGCGCACGATACGCGCCATATCAAGCCAGGAGACCATCCCGATAGCGACGAAAATCAGCAGGATGTTCTGACCGAAAAAGGTCACCAGCAGAATAACGAAGAACATGAACGGGAAGGAGTTAAGGATCTCCAGCAGACGCATCATCACCGAGTCCACTTTGCCGCCGAGATAGCCGGAAAGCGAGCCGTAGAGCGTACCCACGATCACCGCCACCAGCGCCGCCGCGACGCCCACCATCAGCGAGATACGCCCGCCGATAGCAACACGCACCAGCAGGTCGCGGCCTGAAGAGTCGGTGCCGAACCAGTGGCCCGATTCGGTATCAGGTGGCGCGGACATCATGCCCCAGTCGGTATCGAAATAGCTGAACTGCGACAGCATCGGCGCGAGGGTGACGAACAGCGCAATCAGCGCCAGCACAATCAGGCTCGCCACCGCCGCGCGGTTATGCATAAAGCGACGGCGGGCATCCTGCCACAGGCTACGTCCTTCTACTTCCAGTTTTTCACTGAAGTTTTCCAGCGCCTCGCTGTTTTTCTTACTCAACATCATGGCGTACTCCAGTGTCAGTAACGAATTTTCGGATCGATAACGGCATACAGCACATCGACGATCGCGTTAAACAGAATGGTCAGCGCGCCGACAAGAATCGTCAGGCTCAGTACCAGCGAGTAGTCGCGGTTGAGCGCGCCGTTCACGAACAGCTGGCCGATGCCCGGCAGGCCGTAAATAGTTTCAATAACCATCGAACCGGTGATGATGCCGACAAACGCAGGGCCCATATAGGAGAGCACCGGCAGCAGCGCGGGTTTCAACGCGTGGCGCAGAATAATGCGGCGCATCGGCAGCCCTTTGGCGCGAGCGGTACGAATGAAGTTGGAGTGCAGCACTTCAATCATCGAGCCACGGGTAATACGCGCGATACTGGCGATATAAGCCAGCGACAACGCGACCATCGGCAGGATCATGAATTTCAGCGCCCCGCCATTCCAGCCGCCGCCCGGCAGCCAGTGCAGCGTTATCGCGAAGATCATGACCAGCAGTGGTGCCACCACGAAGCTTGGAATGACCACGCCGGTCATCGCCACCCCCATGACGGCGAAATCCCACTTCGTGTTTTGTTTGAGCGCGGCCATCACGCCTGCCGCCACGCCTAAAATCACCGCCAGTAAAAACGCCGCAGCGCCTAATTTCGCGGAAACCGGGAAGCTTGAGGCCACCAGATCGTTTACCGAATAATCCTTGTATTTAAAGGACGGACCGAAATCACCTTTCGCCAGTTGCTTCAGATAATTGAAGTACTGGGTCATGATGGGGTCGTTAAGATGATATTTCGCCTCGATATTCGCCATCACTTCCGGCGGAAGATTACGTTCGCCGGTAAAAGGACTCCCCGGCGCGAGACGCATCATAAAGAAGGAGATAGTAATTAGAATAAACAGCGTCGGAATCGCTTCCAGACAGCGACGTAAAATAAATTTCAACATTGCCCGTACCTTCTGGCGTGTGCCTTTGACTCACGGAAAAATAAGACACAGTGGGGCAGGACGCCCTGCCCCACGCATTGCCATTAATGTTTGATAATATACAGGTTTTTAACGTATACATTATCCAGCGGGTCTTTACCGGTGTAGCCACCGACCCACGGTTTCACCAGGCGGGCGTTCACGTAGTAATAAACCGGAACGATAACGGAATCTTTATCCAGTTGTTGCTCCGCTTTGTTGTAAAGCTCGCTACGCTGACCTTCGTCACTCACCTGCAGCGTCTCCTGCATCACCTTATCAAACGCGTCGCTCTTATAGTGCGAGGTGTTGTTCGAGCTGTTGGAGAGCATGGTGTTCAGGAAGGACGTCGGTTCGTTGTAATCCGCACACCAGCCCGCACGCGCCACGTCAAAGTTGCCCTGATGACGGGTATCCAGGAAGGTTTTCCACTCCTGGTTTTCCAGCTTCACGTTCACGCCCAGGTTTTTCTTCCAGATGGACGCGGCCGCGATCGCCAGTTTTTTGTGCAGATCGGAGGTGTTGTACAGCAGATCGAACGTCAGCGGCTTGTCAGCGGTATAGCCCGCTTCGGCGAGCAGTTTTTTGGCTTCGGCGTTACGCTGTTCCTGGGTCATTTTAAACCAGGCCGGTTCGGTGAATTTCGCGCCGTCGGTGTACGGCGGGGTGTAACCATAGGCTGGCAGATCGCCCTGGTTTTTCACTTTATTCACGATGATATCGCGATCCAGACCCAGCTTCAGCGCGGTACGGACGCGCGGATCGTTAAACGGCGCTTTCTGATTGTTGATTTCGTAGTAGTAGGTGCACAGGTACGGGTCGACGTGCACTTCTTTCGGGATCTCTTTTTTGAGCTTCTGGAACAGTTCAATCGGCATGTTGTTATAGGTCATGTCGATTTCGCCGCTGCGGTAGCGGTTAACGTCAGTGACTTCAGAAGAAATAGGCAGGTAGGTCACTTCGTTGATAACGGTTTTCGCGTTATCCCAGTAGTTGGTGTTGCGCTCAAGCACGATGCGCTCGTTCACCACCCAGGATTTCAGTTTGTACGCGCCGTTAGACACGATGTTGGCCGGCTGGGTCCATTTCTCGCCAAATTTCTCAACGACGGCTTTAGGCACCGGAGACATGGAGGAGTGAACCAGCAGCTTATAGAAATACGGGACCGGCTCGCTCAGGGTGACTTCAAGCGTATGGTCGTCGATCGCTTTTACGCCAAGATCGGTGGCAGGTTTTTTACCGGCGATGATGTCGTCGATATTCGTAATGTGGCCGTATTGCAGGTAGCTTTCATACGGAGAGGCGGTTTTCGGGTCAGCCAGGCGCTGCCAGCTGTAAACGAAATCTTGTGCCGTGACCGGCTCGCCATTGGACCATTTTGCGTCTTTACGCAGATGGAAGGTCCAGACTTTAAAATCTTTGTTTTCCCACTTTTCGGCAACACCCGCGCTCGGGTGGCCTTCAACATCAGTAACCAGCAGACCTTCGAAGAGGTCGCGGTTGATGTTGGACTCCGGCACGCCTTCAATTTTATGCGGGTCGAGAGACTGCACTTCCGAACCGTTGTTGCGCACCAGCGTCTGCTTTTCCGCCAGTTGCACACCCGCAGGAACATTCGCAGCCATTGCGTTACCCGCGATTAGCGCAGAAAGGATCCCCGCAGCTACCAGACTTTTTTTTGTGATGATGGACATTGTGTTGGTACTCCACTCATTATTATTACTGACGAAAGTCAGCCCGTTCTCCCCTGACGGGGACCTGTGCAGCGCAGGAGCTTTCGCGTCTGCCAGGTGGTTTTCTTTTTTACAGCTTGCTATCACCGACTTTATTTATCACGGCTGCTCTCTGGCTGCCTGTCGTCGATTCTTTACTGCCCTTCCCTGTTTTAAGGACAGTCTCTTTGCGCGCTACCTGTTGGAGGAAAGCGCTTTCATACGAAAATCGTTCTCACCTGTTGATAATTCGCAGGCAAATGTTTTGCCGGAAAGTATCAAATGCGTGAATTGTGCGCCAATACAATTTACAAATTTGTTAACCGCTTCTCTTTTGTCATGAAGGACAATGTGGAGCCAGGCAGGCTGCAAAGTACAGATTTCTAATTATTATCCTGTTCATTCAACAGGTTACACAAAATCAGTCGTATGCGCGCGTCATGTCACTCTGCTCACAGCGCATCGCAACATAAAGTTAACAATTGAACAAAAATTAGCACATTTATCTACGCTGGCGTTGAAATTACTAATATCATTTCGTTAAACCCGCATCAATACTCAAACTATCATGTGACAAAAATAACAGACTGATTGCTTTATTTATGAACGCAACGAATGTAACCGACACTGTAATTGATTGTTTTAATAATCAATTACCAGATATCAGATAAAGTTATGAGTAAAAAATCGAAACGCAGAGGGTTATAGGAAATGCTAATAATAAAAGAAAAAAGCGAAGCATCCGCTTCGCTTTTATGAGGAAAGAAAATGACTAACTTACCAGGCCCGGAAAGAGCGCTTTAATCCCTGTCACGATAAATTCAATGCCCAGCGCCATCAATAATAGCCCCATGATACGGGTAATGACGTTAATGCCCGTCTGCCCCAGAAGGCGAACCAGCCACGGCGCGAGGCGAAACACCCCCCAGCAACACGCCGCGAAAAGCGCGATGGCGACCGTAAAGCCCAGCATATATTGCCAGCTGTGATAGCGCGTACCCCAGACGATAGTTGAACTGATTGCCCCCGGGCCCGCCATCAGTGGCAATGCCAGCGGCACGACGCCGATGCTCTCACGGATCGCCGTTTCTGACTTCTCCTGTTTGTTTTGCTTATCCTCACCCAGTTTCCCGCTAATCATCGACATCGCGATGGTGACAACCAGAATACCGCCAGCAATGCGGAAGGAGTCAATCGAGATGCCGAAAATCTGCAGTATGGCATCGCCGAGAAACAGCGATGTCCAGAGAATAATGGCCACGGAGAGGTTTGCCGTCAGATTGGTTTTATTGCGCGCCGCCGCGGTCTGATAGCTCGTCATACTAATGAAGACGGGAATGATGCCCACCGGGTTTACCAGTGCGAACAGCCCAATAAAGAACTTAAAAAAGGTTGGCAAATCAAACAGCATAGAATTCAAGGGAAGCTCCGCAGATTGGTGAGGCAACGGCGTGCGTAATGTAATGCAAAACCCCTGCTTACGCTACGCCCTTACGCCTTTATACATTCCTGATCTCGCGCCCATTTGACCGCGTCGACCTGTGTTATTCTTTTGTTGATTTATGGTGATTTAATTATTCAAAAGTGTAGTAAATATATTAACTAACGCTGAAATACCGCTATAAGGGCTGCTGAAAGGAGTCAGCATGGGGTTAAATTGATTTAGATCACGCTTTTGGTAACCAGAAGTGAGTATCTTGATGATGCCGCCAGGGAGTAAGACATTTCCCAGAGAAATGTTTTAAGGCAAGGCTCTTTTAGTAAATCAGCGGGGTTTGTGGTCGTTGTGCTGGTAAACCTGTCTGTAACGCACGCTGTTTGGGGCTGACTATACTGTCGTTTCGAGCAGATGATTTACTAAAAGAGTTTAACATTATCAGGAGAGCATTATGGCTGTTACTAATGTCGCTGAACTAAACGCCCTCGTCGAGCGCGTCAAAAAAGCCCAGCGTGAATATGCCAACTTCACCCAAGAACAGGTTGACAAAATCTTCCGCGCCGCCGCTCTGGCCGCTGCAGATGCTCGAATCCCCCTCGCTAAAATGGCCGTTGCCGAATCCGGAATGGGTATCGTCGAAGATAAAGTGATCAAAAACCACTTTGCTTCTGAATATATCTACAACGCCTATAAAGACGAGAAAACCTGCGGCATTCTCGACGAAGATGACACCTTTGGTACGATTACCATCGCTGAACCTATTGGCATCATCTGCGGTATCGTTCCGACCACTAACCCAACGTCTACCGCCATTTTCAAATCGCTTATCAGCCTGAAAACCCGTAACGCGATCATTTTCTCTCCGCATCCGCGTGCGAAAGATGCAACTAATAAGGCTGCGGATATCGTGCTGCAAGCCGCTATCGCTGCAGGCGCGCCGAAAGATCTGATCGGCTGGATTGATCAGCCTTCCGTTGAGCTGTCTAACGCGCTGATGCATCACCCGGATGTCAACCTGATTCTGGCCACCGGTGGCCCGGGCATGGTGAAAGCAGCGTACAGCTCCGGTAAGCCTGCGATCGGCGTAGGTGCTGGTAACACGCCGGTTGTTATCGACGAAACAGCCGATATCAAACGCGCTGTCGCTTCTATCCTGATGTCTAAGACGTTTGATAACGGCGTTATCTGTGCCTCTGAACAGTCTGTCATCGTTGTTGATTCTGTTTATGATGCGGTGCGCGAACGTTTCGCGAGCCACGGCGGCTACCTGCTGCAGGGCGCGGAACTGAAAGCCGTGCAGAATATCATTCTGAAGAATGGCGCGCTGAACGCAGCTATCGTAGGTCAGCCGGCGGTAAAAATCGCCGAGATGGCAGGCATCACTGTGCCGTCCAGCACTAAGATCCTGATTGGCGAAGTCTCTCTGGTGGATGAAAGCGAACCGTTCGCTCATGAGAAACTCTCTCCGACCCTCGCCATGTATCGCGCAAAAGATTTCGAAGATGCTGTTGAAAAAGCGGAAAAACTGGTTGCGATGGGCGGTATCGGTCACACATCTTGCCTTTACACCGACCAGGATAACCAACCGGCTCGCGTCACTTTCTTCGGCGATAAAATGAAAACCGCGCGTATCCTTATCAACACGCCGGCTTCTCAGGGTGGTATCGGGGATCTCTACAACTTCAAGCTGGCACCGTCTCTGACGCTGGGTTGCGGCTCCTGGGGTGGTAACTCCATCTCTGAAAACGTTGGTCCGAAACACCTGATCAACAAGAAAACCGTTGCTAAGCGAGCTGAAAACATGTTGTGGCATAAACTTCCGAAATCTATCTACTTCCGTCGCGGCTCACTGCCGATTGCGCTGGATGAAGTGATTACTGATGGTCACAAACGCGCCATGATCGTGACTGACCGCTTCCTGTTCAACAACGGTTATGCCGACCAGATCACTTCCGTACTGAAAGCGGCTGGTGTTGAAACTGAAGTGTTCTTTGAAGTAGAAGCTGACCCGACCCTGAGCGTGGTTCGCAAAGGCGCTGAGCTGATGAACTCCTTTAAACCGGACGTTATCATCGCGCTCGGTGGTGGCTCCCCGATGGATGCCGCGAAAATCATGTGGGTCATGTACGAACACCCGGAAACCCACTTCGAAGAACTGGCGCTGCGCTTTATGGATATCCGTAAACGTATCTACAAGTTCCCGAAAATGGGCGTGAAAGCGAAAATGATCGCCGTCACTACCACTTCCGGTACCGGTTCTGAAGTCACGCCGTTTGCGGTGGTTACCGACGACGAAACCGGTCAGAAATATCCGCTGGCGGACTACGCCCTGACCCCGGATATGGCGATTGTCGATGCCAACCTGGTGATGGATATGCCGAAGTCACTCTGCGCCTTCGGTGGTCTGGATGCGGTCACTCACGCGCTGGAAGCTTACGTTTCTGTACTGGCCTCTGAATTCTCCGATGGTCAGGCGCTGCAGGCACTGAAACTGCTGAAAGAAAACCTGCCGGCGTCTTACCATGAAGGTTCGAAAAACCCGGTTGCGCGTGAACGTGTTCACAGTGCCGCGACTATCGCCGGTATCGCATTTGCGAACGCCTTCCTCGGCGTGTGTCACTCCATGGCTCACAAACTGGGTTCACAGTTCCACATTCCGCATGGTCTGGCGAACGCCCTGCTGATTTCTAACGTTATCCGCTATAACGCGAACGATAACCCGACCAAGCAGACCGCTTTCAGCCAGTATGACCGTCCGCAGGCGCGTCGCCGTTATGCTGAAGTCGCTGACCATTTGGGTCTCACTGCACCGAGCGACCGTACCGCAGCGAAAATTGAGAAACTGCTGGCATGGCTGGAAAGCATCAAAGCTGAGCTGGGTATTCCGAAATCTATCCGTGAAGCAGGCGTTCAGGAAGCCGACTTCCTGGCCCATGTTGATAAACTGTCTGAAGATGCCTTCGATGACCAGTGTACTGGCGCTAACCCGCGCTACCCGCTGATTGCCGAGCTGAAACAGATCCTGCTGGATAGCTTCTACGGCCGTGAATACAAGGAAGGTGCTGAAGCTGTAAAAGCTGAAGCCGCTCCTGTCGCGAAAGCTGATAAAAAAGCCAAGAAAACGGTTTAAGATCGTTTAAAGTTAAAAACCCGCCGCCCGGCGGGTTTTTTTTGCTCTGTGCAAACCGGTGTACCTAAGAAAAGCAGACAGCGCGTTGCCATCCATTGTCTGACTAAAACCCCACATCAGACTTAAACCTCACTGATGCACTAATGAATGTTGCGCTTCATCGGTTTTTACCAGGCAGTGTGGCGAGGCATATAGAAGACGCATATGAAGTGGAAAACCCCGTATCCTTCTCTCAGTACCCTCCTGTGCCCCAGTTTCTTTTGACTTTGACGGTCAGATGACCGTATTCATAAAAAAGCCTCAGCGCAATCGTGAGGCTTGTTCAGTTGGACCCATAGGGGGGCGCAGGCTAAAGTCTTTTAGCGGCCCTGAATCGCTTTTAGGGAGCCCTTTTCCAGGGCTTCTTTATAATGCTTACGACACACCGACACATAACGCTCGTTGCCACCAATGACGACCTGTTCGCCTTCATTATAAGGTCGGCCCTCATGGTCGAGACGAAGCACCATGCTCGCTTTACGACCACAAAAGCAGACGGTTTTCAGCTCTACCAGTTTGTCAGACCATGCCAGCAAATACTGGCTTCCTCCAAAGAGTTCACCACGAAAATCCGTACGCAGGCCATAACAGAGCACAGGAATATCCAGCTTATCGACGACTTCAGAAAGGGCGTAAACCTGATCGCGGGTCAGAAACTGACTTTCATCCACCAGCACGCAATGAACGGGGGCTTCCTGATGCGCATCGCGAATATCTTCAAATAAAGACGTATGCGCATTATAAAGTCTTGCTGGCGAGGATAATCCTATACGGGAACTCACCTTTCCTGCGCCAAAACGATCATCAATTTCCGCGGTATAAACAAGGGTACGCATTCCCCTTTCCTGGTAGTTATATGAAGACTGGAGTAATGCTGTAGATTTACCGGCATTCATCGCCGAATAGTAAAAATAAAGTTGCGCCATCTGCTCGATAACCCTGGCTTAAGTGTTGGTTAGTCGCAGCCAGTGTATCATATTCTCTGTAAGGGGCATGCAACTCTCGGCTCGTCGCAAGCCATCCTTATATAGCGAGTGGCGAAAAGCCGCCCGCTCAACACTTTGAAACACATTTATGGCTCTTATTGTGGATAAACTGTGGAGACCGCGGCCATTTTAGCCTGTTAATCAAATAGGCATAACGTGCTGGCTATTCTAATAAGCAGCGGTCAGCGATTGATGAGTGATCCACTAATACAGAGGCGAGATATTAACTGATGCGGATAATAATCCCTTAAAAAATGGTGTTTCTCTGGTGAATTCGTACCTGGCGGCCCCGCTATCAGGGCAGTTTTTACATGGGTAACTTTGTGCGTCACTTCAAGAAAAATTTAAGTATCGCTTTATTAAACGCGCACAAATAATCCGATATTTTGACTTCCTTACATTTCGGCCTATTGCAGAACTGAATTTAAGGCTCTATTATTAGCTCAACACACCACCCCATTATAAGTTTGAGATTACTACAATGAGCGAAGCACTTAAAATTCTGAACAACATCCGTACTCTTCGTGCACAGGCGAGAGAATGTACTCTGGAAACTCTGGAAGAGATGCTGGAGAAATTAGAAGTGGTTGTAAATGAGCGCCGTGAAGAAGAAAGCGCTGCCGCTGCGGAAATCGAAGAACGTACTCGCAAATTACAGCAGTACCGTGAAATGCTGATCGCTGACGGTATTGATCCGAATGAATTACTGAACAGCATGTCTGCCGCTAAAACCGGTACTAAAGCTAAACGTGCTGCACGTCCGGCCAAATATCGTTATACCGACGAAAACGGCGAAAGCAAAACCTGGACCGGCCAGGGCCGCACGCCTGCCGTGATCAAAAAAGCAATCGACGAGCAAGGCAAACAGCTGGACGATTTCCTGATCAAGGATTAATTTCGTTCAGACAGTGCTTTTGGTGCTGTATTAAAAAACCCGCCTCGGCGGGTTTTTTGTTTTAAGGCCTCTCATAAAAAGCGAGAGGCGATTTGAGACAATAACAGTGGAGGACTACGCCTCTACGTTATAAAACGCTTTATACCACGTCACAAAGCGTTTAACGCCCTCTTCCACGCTGGTCTGCGGCTTAAACCCGATCACCTCATAGAGTGCGGAGGTGTCGGCACTCGTCTCAAGCACATCACCCGGTTGCATCGGCAGCATATTTTTCTGCGCTTCTTTGCCCAGCGCTTTTTCCAGGGCGGAAATATAATCCATTAACGCAACGGGAGAACTGTTGCCGATATTATAAACACGGTACGGCGCGGAACTGGTGGCCGGAGAACCGTTTTCCACGGTCCACTGCGGGTCTGCCTGCGGAATAACATCCTGCAACCGGACAATCGCCTCAGCAATATCGTCGATATAAGTAAAATCGCGTCGCATCTGGCCGTGATTATAAACATCAATGCTGCTGCCTTTGACAATTGCCTGCGTAAATTTAAAGAGCGCCATATCCGGACGCCCCCAGGGGCCATATACGGTGAAAAAGCGCAGCCCTGTGGTCGGCAAGCCATACAGATGCGAATAAGTATGCGACATCAGCTCATTGGCTTTTTTGGTCGCCGCATATAAAGAAACCGGATGATCGACAGAGTCGTCAGTAGAAAATGGCATTTTACGGTTAAGACCGTAAACGGAGCTGGAAGATGCGTATAATAAATGCTCAACCTTATGGTGGCGGCAACCTTCCAGCACGTTTAAATGCCCGGTCAGGTTGGCATCCGCATAGGCATGTGGATTTTCCAGTGAATAACGCACGCCAGCCTGTGCGGCAAGATGAATGACGCGTTGCGGCTGATGCTGTGCAAATAACGTTTCCATTGCCTGACGGTCTGCCAGATCAATTTTTTCGAAATAAAAAGCAGTGTGTTGTTTAAGAAGATTGAGGCGGGCAAGTTTGAGGTTGACGTCATAATAGTCATTCAGGTTATCGATACCGATAACCTGGTGACCGGCTGCCAGCAGACGTTCGCTAACATGAAAACCAATAAAGCCCGCTGCGCCGGTAACCAGAAATTTCATACGATCCTCATTAATTATGCAATGTTAATGGATGCTCCACGGCCGATTGCATAATAAACAAAGCCGCGTTTGCTGAGCCTTGCCGGATCATACAGGTTACGGCCATCAAAGATAACCGGTTCTTTCAGGGAATTTTTGATGAAATCAAAATCCGGCGCGCGGAATGCCTGCCACTCGGTGCAGATAATCAACGCGTCCGCGCCCTGCAGCGCCGCTTCTTTGGTGCCCATCAAACGCAAGTCTGCACGATGACCGTAAATACGCTGGGTTTCATCCATCGCTTCCGGATCGTAAGCCTGAACGGTGGCGCCGTGTTTCCACAGCTCTTCCATCAGCACGCGGCTTGAGGCTTCGCGCATATCGTCAGTATTTGGTTTGAAAGAAAGCCCCCAGACCGCGAAGGTTTTACCTTCCAGATTCTCGCCGAAATGACGACGAATAAATTCTGGCAGCTTCATCTTCTGATCGTTGTTGACGTCTTCCACCGCTTTCAGCAGGCGCGGCACATAACCGATATGCTCAGCAGTGCGGATCAGCGCCTGAACGTCTTTCGGGAAGCAGGAGCCGCCGTAGCCGCAGCCAGGATAGATAAAGTGGTAGCCGATACGGGAATCGGAGCCGATGCCCTGACGCACTTTCTCGACATCCGCGCCCAGGCGCTCAGCCAGGTTTGAGATCTCGTTCATGAAGCTGATTTTGGTTGCCAGCATGCAGTTGGCGGCATATTTCGTCAGCTCGGCGCTGCGGATATCCATCAGGATCATGCGATCGTGATTGCGGTTGAACGGCTCATACAGCTCACGCAGCAGTTCGACCACGTCGTCGTTGTCCGTCCCAACCACGATACGCTCAGGACGCATGCAGTCGGCAACCGCGGCGCCCTCTTTGAGGAATTCCGGGTTGGAAACCACATCGAACGGGAAATCCACACCGCGCGCTTTCAGCGTTTCGCTCATTACCTGACGCACTTTATCCGCCGTACCAACCGGAACGGTAGATTTATCCAGCACGACTTTATGGCTGGTCATATGCTGGGCGATAGTGCGCGCCACAGCAGTAACATATTTCAGGTCGGCAGAGCCGTCCTCATCAGGCGGCGTGCCTACGGCGATAAACTGCATCACGCCGTGGTTTACGCCTTCTGCGGCGTCGGTGCTGAAATGCAGACGCCCTTCTTCGTAGTTTTTCTTCACCAGCGGCGTGAGGCCTGGTTCATAGATAGGGATAACCCCTTTCTTCAGGTTTTCAACCTTGTTGGCGTCGACGTCAATACACATAACGTCATGACCAACTTCCGCCAGTACAGCGGCCTGTACCAGCCCCACATAGCCAATACCAAATACGGTTACTTTCATTACGTTGTCCCGGGTGATTAATTACTTCTTGTCGCCGACGGTGTCGTTAAGCCAGGCTTTGAACTCTTCACCCAGCGTATTGTGGCGAATTCCGTATTCCACAAAGGCCTGCATGTAACCCAGTTTGTTACCGCAATCGTGGCTTTTGCCTTTCATGTGGTACGCCTCAACGGTTTCTTTATCCATCAGCATCGCGATGGAGTCGGTCAGCTGGATCTCATCACCTGCTCCCGGAGGCGTTTTCGCCAGCAGAGGCCAGATATCCGCGCCGAGCACGTAACGACCAACAACCGCGAGGTTGGACGGCGCCACGTCGGCTTTCGGTTTCTCAACGATGCCCACCATCGGTACGCTGTCGCCCGGCTGCAGTTGCGCGCCCTGGCAGTCCACCACACCGTAGGCGGTCACGTCTTCTACCGGCTCAACCATGATCTGGCTGCGGCCAGTCTCATCGAAACGTTTGATCATTTCTGCCAGGTTGTCCTGAGAGAGGTCGGATTCAAACTCATCGAGAATAACGTCTGGCAGAATGACCGCTACCGGCTCGTTGCCGACAACCGGATGCGCGCACATCACCGCATGGCCCAGACCTTTTGCGAGGCCCTGACGCACCTGCATGATGGTCACGTGCGGCGGGCAGATAGACTGCACTTCTTCCAGCAGCTGGCGCTTCACGCGTTTTTCCAGCATCGCTTCGAGTTCAAAACTGGTATCGAAGTGGTTTTCGATGGAATTTTTTGAGGAGTGAGTGACCAGAACAATCTCAGTAATGCCAGCGGCAATACACTCATTAACCACATACTGAATTAACGGTTTATCCACCAGCGGCAGCATCTCTTTTGGAATCGCCTTCGTGGCCGGCAACATCCTGGTTCCTAATCCCGCAACAGGGATTACTGCTTTTTTCACTTTCGAATTAATGGCAGCCATTGAATATTCTCCTGGACTGTTCAAGTTTCACACTTGTTCGTCAATTAAAAACGCGTTCGAGTATATCAGTTAAAAAATGAGGAAAGAGTCTGAATACCCTTACGTCATGGCAATTTAGGACAAATACGAAGAAAACTGACGCGATATTACCACCCGTGCAGACAGCCTGGAAAAGCTATCTGCATCAGATAAATCAAATGCTCATTCTGCAGACAACATGAGTCTTAAGCGACCACCTGCACCCCAGACCTGACACTGCCAGGCTTCGCAGCGCTGGCTGATTTGATTTAAGTAAGTATTACCCAGAGTGCCCAAAGGGACACCATTACTGAGCTGAATTTGGTTATCTCCGGTATTTAACGTCGCGTTAAGACCGGCTGAGACTAATATGAGGTTTTTTAATTCGCTGTGGTAATAACCGACCAGCAAAGGAAATTGCCCGTACAAATTTGCCTGGCGCAACAATTGATTTACCTGCTTAAGTAAAGCCCCAAGCTCGGGTAAACGCTGCCGCTGTTGCGAGAGTTGTTCCTGAAGCAAACCATTAAATAATGCGCGTAATAACAGCGCGGCCAGCACGCCGTTGTCGCCAGCGCGCGTCACATCCAGGCAATAAAACGCCAGGTCGTTGTCGGAAATTGGCGCAATATCCAGCACCAGTCCCAGTTCATCCGCGGCGACTAACTGGCGATAATTCACCCGACAGTGCGACATCACCTGCTGCACCGGCGGCTGCAACTCTTTCAGCAGCTTCGCGGCGGCGTGAGGATTATTGACCAGCGCGTCCCAGTCCTGAAACAACCGCTCTTCTTCCTCAACACGCGAATTAAACATGTTGGGATAGAGACAGGCATAAACGGTTTCACGCAGCCGGTTAAAATCTTTGACGGGTTTTAGCAGCACGTCCTGCACGCCAAGGCGCAGCGCTTTGGCGATATCCGCCATATTGTCCGTCGCGGAGATGACCAGAATCGGGGTTTGATTGCCGTCGTTGCGCAGACGCTCGATCAGCTTCAGGCCATTCATGCGCGGCATTTCCAGATCGCAAATCAGCAGATCGGGCGCGGCGTCGTGCATTTGCTCCAGCGCGTCAACACCATCTTCAGCAAGATGGGTCTGCGCGCCCAGCGATGACAGCCATGCATCAAGCATTGAACGAAAAACGGCTTCATCTTCAACGATGAGGATCTGTTTGCCGGCTAATGGTTGCGTCATCTCTCCCCCCTGAATGACTTGTTGCCAAGTTTGGCATGCTCAGGCGGGCTGTGCCTGTCAGAATTGCCCGAAGAATGTCAGCGCAACAGGAAGAAACATAACGCTTTTGCGCCTGGCGCAATATAGCGGGAGTGATAGTGCCCTGTGACCAAAAGATAAACTGCAGCATGTGAATACTTTATTTTATACCTTTGTGTAAGGCTAAGCCTTGCTGTGTGTGTTCGCCCAGGCATCAGGCGCCACGGGCGTAAAAGTCTGCATCTCTGGCGGCGGCGTGGCATCAAGGCCGTCGCTCGGTTAACATAGTGCCGCTGTGGCGTTTAACGCCTTAATTTTGTCCTCAAGGAGAAATCGTGTCGCAACTTTGTCCTTGCGGTAGCGCTCTGGAGTATAGCCTATGTTGCCAGCCTTATCTTTCTGATAACAAGAGCGCAGCCCTGGCATCACAGCTTATGCGCTCTCGCTACTGCGCTTTCGTGATGAAAAATGCGGAGTATTTGATAAAGGCTTGGCATCCCGCCTGCCAGGCAGACCGTTTTCGCGCCGATATTGAAGCGGGTTTTGCCCATACACAGTGGCTTGGCCTGACGATTTTTGAAGAAGCGCCTGGTCATACCGAAAACGAAGCGTACGTCAGTTTTGTGGCGCGTTTCCAGGAAAATGGCAAATCGGGCGCAATTATCGAGCGGTCGCGTTTTCTCAGTGAACAGGGCCGCTGGTACTATATCGACGGCACCCGTCCGGTTTTCGGGCGCAACGATCCGTGCCCGTGCGGTTCCGGGAAAAAATTTAAAAAGTGTTGCGGGCAATAAACCGCTGACTGACAACACACTGGCAAACCTTCAACAGGATCACCCCTGCAATGCAAGCATTACAACGTAAAGTACTGCGTACCATCTGCCCGGATCAGAAAGGGCTCATCGCGCGCATCACCAACATTTGCTACAAGCACGAGCTGAACATTGTGCAGAACAATGAGTTCGTCGATCACCGCACCGGTCGCTTCTTCATGCGTACCGAGCTGGAAGGGATTTTTAACGACGCCACACTGCTTGCCGATCTCGACAGCGCGCTGCCTGCAGGTTCCGTTCGCGAGCTGAACCCGGCCGGACGCCGCCGCATCGTCATTCTGGTGACCAAAGAGGCGCACTGCCTTGGCGATTTGCTGATGAAAGCCAACTACGGCGGTCTGGATGTCGACATCGCTGCGGTCATCGGCAACCATGAAACGCTGCGCCCGCTGGTTGAGCGTTTCGATATTCCGTTTGAACTAGTAAGCCATGAAGGGCTGACCCGCGAAGCGCACGATAAACAGATGGCAGACGCCATCGCGGCGCACGAGCCGGATTACGTGGTTCTCGCGAAATACATGCGCGTCCTGACGCCAGATTTCGTCGCCCGCTTCCCGAACAAGATAATTAATATTCATCACTCGTTCCTCCCGGCGTTTATTGGCGCGCGCCCTTATCACCAGGCCTACGAGCGCGGCGTGAAAATTATTGGCGCGACCGCGCACTATGTGAATGACAATCTGGATGAAGGTCCGATCATCATGCAGGACGTGATTCATGTGGATCACACGTATACCGCCGAAGATATGATGCGCGCGGGCCGTGACGTTGAGAAAAACGTGCTCAGCCGCGCCCTGTATCAGGTGCTGGCTCAGCGCGTGTTTGTTTACGGTAACCGCACGATTATTCTGTAAGGCATTGCCCGTTTCTGTTTAGGTTTAAAACGTTACGGGCAAAAAGTACGCAAACAATCGTTATTCGCTAACGGAAGGCTTTACAGGGGCGCGACATTTGGTATGATGCGCCCCGCTTCCCGCAGCGGAGGCAGGCCAGTAAAGAGCATTACCCCGTGGTGGGGTTCCCGAGCGTACATCAGGGAGCTGACTGCAAATCTGCCGTCATCGACTTCGAAGGTTCGACTCGAGCGTAGTGAGAGAACGTTGCCGCAGGCAACGGCCCGAAGGGTGAGTCGCGAAGCGACGAATAATCCTTCCTTGCTACGATAATGCGGAATAAAGCGTTTTACCCCGTGGTGGGGTTCCCGAGCGGCCAAAGGGAGCAGACTGTAAATCTGCCGTCATCGACTTCGAAGGTTCGAATCCTTCCCCCACCACCATTTTCAACCACTGCACCGTGGTTACCTTGTAAAGTTTACTTCATAGGAAAACTTACAGGGGAAGGGTGAGAACCTTTGATAAGGTTCGAGTCGAGCGATAGCGAGACAACGTTGCCGCAGGCAACGGCCCGAAGGGTGAGGAGCGAAGCGACGAATAATCCTTCCCCCACCACCATCTCACGCAGCACCTCTACAATATGAATTACCCCGTGGTGGGGTTCCCGAGCGGCCAAAGGGAGCAGACTGTAAATCTGCCGTCACAGACTTCGAAGGTTCGAATCCTTCCCCCACCACCATCTCTTTCAAATATCTCCCCAGATTCATACACTCTCCCATCTTGCATATGCTATGGACCGGGGAAGGATGAGAAGCTTCGACGAAAGTTCGCGTCGAGCGACAGCGAGACAATATGTCGCGTTTTGGTGGATGCGCTTCGCTTATCCACCCTACCTTTTTTTCCCCTACGCTATTGTCCGGGGAAGGATGAGAAGCGTCGATAAGGTTCGCGTCGAGCGACAGAGAAATAGCATGTCGCATCATCTGCTTTCGATGGATGCGCTTCGCTTATCCACCCTACAGTGCCTTCATACCTTCGCCCGGCTAATTAGCAAGCAAACGGGGAATGTTGCTGCGCTTCGGTAAGAAATTGCAGGGCATCTTCGCCCGCCGCGGTGTAGAGCGGCGCGTTTTTATCGCGAGCCACGGCAAAAATAGCGTTCGCTACATCGGCTGCGTGCGTCACGGGCGAGCCGGCATCGCCCGCCATGCGGATAAATTCATCCACCATATTTCCATACGCCAGATCGTCCCGCCCGCCAAAATACGCCCTGGCGTTTTCGCCAAACTTCGTTTCAGGCGAGCGCCCCGGTAACACCACATGAACGCGAATACCAAAGGGGCGAACCTCAAGGGCTAATGACTCGCTCCAGGCATTCAGCGCCGCTTTACTGGCGCGATAAAGCCCAATCAGCGGCATCGCTTTGGTGGTGACAGAAGACGACACATTGATGATTACCCCTGATTTTTGTTCTCTCATTTGCGGGAGAAAGGCCTGAGTCAATAACAGCGTGCCCAGAACATTGGTGTTCATTAACTGCTGCGCGGTGGCAAGCGGCGTCAGTTCAACCGGGACCGGCGCGCCGACGCCTGCATTATTCACCAGCAGATTGATCGCGCCCGCCCTTTTCACCACGGCACGAATACTCTCCTCAGACGTAATATCCAGCGGCAAAATTGTCAGCCTGTCACTTTCAGGAAAAAACGACGGATCGGGTGTTCTCATGGTGGCAATCACATTCCAGCCTTTGTCTAAAAAAAGTTGAGCTGTGGCCAGCCCAAAACCTGAAGAGCATCCGGTAATCAGTGCAGTTGACATGGTTAATCCTCTCTGTTGGCAAGAGCAGCAATCATAGCCGCCGCCTGCTGGACAATATATAATCAGAAGTCCGCTTAACTTTAGAGAGCGTCCAGTGACCGATCCCTTAACTGATATTGTTGCTTTGCTTAACCCCAGGCCAACGCGCGCAAAACTCGTTGAAGGCGCAGGTCAGTGGCGTATTCTCCGCGAGTCTGCCGGCGAGGCGTTTTACTGCGCCGTGTTGCAGGGCGAATGCCTGATGCACATTAACGGTAAAGCGCCCGAGCGGCTGGTGGCCGGCGATTTTATGCTGATCCCTGCCACTTACACCTTTGAAAATACCAGCACGGGCACTCCTCCTGTCGATATCTCCGTGCCAACGCTCCTCAGCGACGGGCACGTGAGAATTGGTGCAACGACGGGCCCGGCTGAGCTTCTGATGAATGTGGGGCATTGTGAATTCGACACGCCGGACAGAGCGCTTATCGTCGCGTTACTACCGAATGAAATTCTGATCAAAGGACAGCGTCGTTTCGTCACGCTCTTTGAACTCCTGCTGGATGAAAGCAGGAACCGGCGGCCCGGACGTGACGTGGTGATGACGCATCTTTTGCAACTGTTGCTGGTGGAATCGTTGCGAAGCGATCCGCAGCTCGCGAAAACGGCGGGTATTCTGCGCGGGTTACAGCACGAAAAAATCGCCACCGCCCTGCATCTCATCCATCAAAAACCTGGTGCTGACTGGCAAATCGCGCATCTCGCCCGAGAGTGCGCGATGTCACGCTCCGCTTTTTTCGCCACCTTCAGCGAGACCGTCGGCATGTCGCCCATGCAATACCTGCTCTTCTGGCGGATGTCGCTTGCCAGAAAAGCCCTGACGAGTGGCCAGGATAACATCGAACAGATTGCGTTGCGCACAGGCTACCAGTCGGCGAGCGCGTTCAGCGTCGCCTTCACGAAACACGCGGGTATGCCGCCTGGCGAGTTTCGCCGCCAGAGCAGAACGGCGCGGTCGATTCAGCCAGCCCAGCACGAAGAGGAGCCACTGGCCTGATGATGGGCATCACCGGCAACAGTGTTTTTGCCCGGTGAACACCGGGAGGGAAAGAGAAGCGGGCAACGCCATTCCCCGCCTGTAAAGCCGTAAAAAAACGCCAGGCCCGACGGGACTGGCGTTTGGCGTTGCGGAAAAAAGCTTAGCGACGCGCGCGTACTACCTGGTATTTGCGGGTCAGATACTCGACCGGCGCGCTCCAGACATGCACCAGACGCGTGAACGGGAACACCAGGAACAGCGTCATGCCAAGCACCAGATGCACACGGTAGATAAACGCCACGCCGTCCAGATGTTCAGCCGCGCCGCTGCGGAACGTCACCACGCTCTGCGCCCAGCCCACCAGTTTCATCATCTCGCTACCGTCCATATGCTGGGCGGAGAACGGAATGGTGATAAGACCAAGCGTACACTGCGTCAGCAGCAGCGCCAGGATCAGGATATCGGCACCGGTCGAGGTGGCGCGCACGCGCGGGCTGAACAGACGACGCTTCAGCAGCAGCAGGCCGCCAACGAGCGTCATCGCGCCAAAGATCCCGCCTGCGATCATCGCCAGTTGCTGTTTCACGGCAATTGGCAGGAACGATTCGTACATCCAGTGCGGCGTCAGCATCCCGAACAGGTGGCCGAAGAAAATACCGAGGATCCCGAAATGAAACAGGTTTGAAGCCATGTTCATCCCTTTGCGATCCAGCATCTGGCTGGAGGCGGCGCGCCAGGTGTACTGCCCGTAGTCGTAACGCAGCCAGCTGCCCACCAGAAATACCGTACCGGCAATGTACGGGTAGATACTAAAGAAGAACATATTCAGGAAGTGCATTATTGCTGTCCTCCGGCAGAGATATTCAGATATTGCGGAGCGACCGCTCCGGCGAAGCGGCGCTGGTGCGCGGCGATGTCAGCTTCGCCGCAGCCCTGGTCGGCGAAGAATTTCACCTGCTCTTCTTCCCAGACGGCGTCCAGCGCCTGCGGCGTGTCGTCGCGCGCCTCATCGGCGATTTTCTCGCTCACTTTGTGGGTATCCACCTGCGTGTCAGAAAGCGCAATCAGCAGATCAAACAGCACCGCGTAACGGCTTTCGCGCTGTTTAAGACGCGCGCCGAGCAGCGCCAGAATCGGCGCGATATCCCGCAGGCCGTCAATCGCCTCGTGCGCCGGACGCTGCGCCAGATACTCCAGGTAAAGCGGCAGATGATCCGGCAGCTCGCGGCTGTCGAGCATCAGCCCCGCGCGCTCATACTGCGCCAGCAGATCCACCATCGCCTGGCCGCGATCGCGCGATTCGCCATGCACATGTTCGAACAGCAGCAGCGAGGTGGCGCGGCCGCGGTCGAACAGTTCGCCGTAAGCCGCCTGCGCATCCAGCAGATCGTCCTGCAACAGATCGCGGATAAAGACGCCCAGGTGATGGGCGTTTTGCAGCGACAGATGCTGCGTCTCTGTCAGCGCGTCAAACAGCTCCTGCTGATGCTGCCACAGGGCAGCATCCGGGTACTCCAGCAGGCGGGAGATAATCAGCAGTTCGGTCATTGGCGCGGCTCCGTTTTCACCGTCACGTCGATGGCATCAATGCGGCGGCTGTTGAACAGGTTGAATTTGCTGTCCGAACCGTGGCAACCATCGCCAAAGCTGAAGCCGCAGCCGTTACGTTCCGGGAATGCGTCGTGCGCCAGTTCACGGTGGCTCGACGGCACTACGAAGCGGTCTTCGTAGTTCGCGATCGCCAGGTAACGGTACATCTCCTGCGCCTGCGCTTCGGTCAGGCCCACCTCTTCCAGCGCGCGGGTATCGTTCACGCCGTCAACGGTTTCCGCACGTTTGTAGTGACGCATCGCGAGCATGCGTTTCAGCGCCAGCAGCACCGGCGCGGTATCGCCTGCGGTCAGCAGGTTCGCCAGGTACTGCACCGGAATGCGCAGGCTGTCGACATCCGGCAGAATGCCGTTGCGGCCAAGCTCGCCCGCGTCGGCGGCAGACTGAATCGGCGACAGCGGCGGCACGTACCAGACCATCGGCAGCGTGCGGTATTCCGGGTGCAGCGGTAGCGCCAGCTTCCAGTCCATCGCCAGTTTCCACACCGGCGACTGTTGCGCCGCGTCAATCACGCTCTGCGGCACGCCATCTTTCAGCGCCTGTTCAATAACCGCCGGATCGTTCGGGTCGAGGAAGACATCCAGCTGACGCTGATAGAGATCGGTTTCATGCTCGGTACTCGCCGCCTGTTCGATGGCGTCCGCGTCATACAGCAGCACGCCGAGGTAGCGAATGCGGCCTACGCAGGTTTCGGAGCAGACCGTCGGCATCCCCGCTTCGATACGCGGATAACAGAAGATGCACTTCTCGGACTTTCCGCTCTTCCAGTTGAAGTAGATTTTTTTGTACGGGCAGCCGGTGATGCACATACGCCAGCCGCGGCATTTGTCCTGGTCAATCAGCACGATGCCGTCTTCTTCACGCTTGTAAATCGCGCCGCTCGGGCAGGTCGCCACGCACGCCGGGTTCAGGCAGTGCTCGCACAGGCGCGGGAGATACATCATGAAGGTGTTTTCGAACTGGCCGTACATCGCCTTCTGCATGTTCTCGAAGTTTTTGTCCTGCGAACGTTTTTCGAACTCGCCGCCCAGGATCTCTTCCCAGTTCGGGCCCGCTTCGATTTTGTTCATCCGCTGGCCGGTAATCAGCGAGCGCGGGCGGGCAATCGGCTGGTGTTTGCCTTCCGGCGCGTTATGCAGATGCTGATAGTCGTAGTCGAACGGCTCGTAGTAATCGTCGATGCCCGGCAGATGCGGGTTGGCGAAAATTTTGCCGAGCAGCATCCCGCGGCCGCCCATGCGCGGCTGCAGTTTGCCGTTGATTTTGCGCACCCAGCCGCCCTTCCACTTCTCCTGGTTTTCCCAGTCGTTCGGGAAGCCGACGCCCGGCTTGCTTTCGACGTTGTTGAACCAGGCGTATTCCATCCCTTCGCGGCTGGTCCAGACGTTTTTACAGGTCACCGAACAGGTGTGGCAGCCGATGCACTTATCAAGGTTCAGCACCATGCCGACTTGTGAACGAATTTTCATTTTACGCTCTCCTGTTTCTGGTCGTTGCCTTCGCCGTCCAACCAGTCAATGTTCTTCATCTTACGTACCACCACGAACTCATCGCGGTTAGAGCCGACGGTGCCGTAGTAGTTAAAGCCGTAGGCCAGTTGCGCATAGCCGCCAATCATATGGGTCGGTTTCGGGCTGATGCGGGTCACCGAGTTATGAATACCGCCGCGCTGACCGGTGATTTCCGATCCCGGAATATTCACGATGCGTTCCTGCGCGTGGTACATCATTGTCATCCCGGCAGGCACACGCTGGCTCACCACCGCACGGGCGGTCAGCGCGCCGTTGGCGTTGAACACTTCAATCCAGTCGTTATCCGCAATGCCGAGATCTTTCGCGTCGTCTTCGCTCATCCAGACAATCGGGCCGCCGCGCGACAGCGTCAGCATCAGCAGGTTGTCGCTGTAGGTGGAGTGAATGCCCCATTTCTGGTGCGGCGTCAGGAAGTTCAGCGCCTTCTCCGGGTTGCCGTTGGATTTCTGCCCCATTACGGCTTTCACCGAACGGGTGTCGATCGGCGGACGATACACCAGCAGGCTTTCGCCGAAGTCGCGCATCCACGGGTGATCCTGGTAGAGCTGCTGACGGCCAGAGAGCGTACGCCACGGGATCAGCTCATGAACGTTGGTATAACCGGCGTTGTACGAGACATGCTCATCTTCAAGCCCGGACCAGGTGGGGCTGGAGATGATTTTGCGCGGCTGCGCCTGGATATCGCGGAAGCGTATCTTCTCTTCTTCTTTGTTCAGCGCGAGATGCGTATGGTCGCGACCGGTGAATTCACTGAGCGCCGCCCAGGCTTTTACCGCCACCTGACCGTTGGTTTCCGGCGCGAGCGTTAAGATCATCTCGGCGGCGTCAATCGCGGTGTTCAGCATCGGCTGGCCTTTGGCCGGGCCGTCCTGCTTGGTGTAGTTAAGCTTGCGCAGCAGATCCATTTCGCTCTGGGTATTCCAGGCGATGCCCTTGCCGCCGTTGCCGATGGTTTCCAGCAGCGGGCCGATGGAGGTAAAGCGCTCATACGTCGCCGGGTAGTCGCGCTGTACCGCAATGATGTGCGGCGCGGTTTTGCCAGGGATCAGATCGCACTCGCCTTTTTTCCAGTCTTTCACATCCAGCGGCTGCGCCAGTTCGGCGGCGGAGTCGTGCTGAATAGGCAGCGTGACGACGTCGGTTTCCACGCCGAGATGGCCGACGCACAGCTCGGAGAATTTCTTCGCGATGCCTTTGTAAATCTCCCAGTCGCTTTTGGATTCCCAGGCCGGGTCCACCGCGGCGGAAAGCGGATGAATAAACGGATGCATATCCGAGGTATTCATATCGTCTTTCTCATACCAGGTGGCGGTCGGCAGCACGATATCGGAATAGAGACAGGTGCTGGAGAGACGGAAATCGAGCGTCACCACCAGATCCAGTTTGCCGTCAAGGCCATTGTCCTGCCATTCGATCTCTTCCGGCTTCACGCCGCCCTGCTGGCCCAGATCTTTGCCCTGAATGCCGTTTTCGGTGCCGAGCAGGTATTTGAGCATGTACTCATGCCCTTTACCGGAAGAACCCAGCAGGTTGGAGCGCCAGACGAACAGGTTGCGCGGGTGGTTTTTGCCGTTTTCCGGCTCTTCGGCCGCAAAGCGAATGTCGCCCGATTTCAGCGCGTTCACGGTGTAATCCACCGGGCTCATGCCGGCGGCGTCCGCCGCGGCTTTGATGCGCAGCGGGTTGGTGCCAAGCTGCGGCGCGGACGGCAGCCAGCCCATACGCTCGGCACGCACGTTAAAGTCAATCAGATGGCCACTGTAGCGCGATTTATCCGCAAGCGGCGACAGCAGATCGTCGGTCGTCAGGGATTCGTAGCGCCACTGACTGGAGTGGTTGTAGAAGAACGACGTGCTGTTCATATGGCGCGGCGGACGGTTCCAGTCCAGCGCGAACGCCAGCGGCGTCCAGCCGGTTTGCGGACGCAGTTTCTCCTGGCCCACATAGTGCGCCCAGCCGCCGCCGCTCTGACCGACGCAGCCGCAGAACACCAGCATATTGATGAGCCCACGGTAGTTCATGTCCATGTGATACCAGTGGTTCATACCGGCACCGACGATGATCATCGAACGGCCATGGGTCTTATCGGCGTTATCGGCAAATTCACGTGCGGTACGAATAATCTGCGCGCGCGGCACGCCGGTCACCTGTTCGGCCCAGGCCGGGGTATAGGCTTTCACGTCGTCGTAGCTCGCCGCGCAGTTACCATCGCCAAGACCGCGATCCAAACCGTAGTTGGCAAGCGTTAAGTCGTAGACCGTCGCCACCAGCGCGCTGGTGCCGTCGGCAAGCTGCAGGCGTTTCACCGGCAGTTTATGCAGCAGAATGTTTTCAAGCTTCACGCTGTTGAAATGTTCGCTGGTTTCGCCGCCAAAGTACGGGAAGCCAACCTCTGCCACCTCGTCGTGGTGGCCCAGCAGCGAGAGACGCAGTTCGGTCTCTTCACCGGTGGTGCCATCGCGCTGTTCCAGGTTCCATTTGCCTTTTTCGCCCCAGCGGAAGCCGATAGAGCCGTTCGGCGCGACCATATCGCCATCGCGGTTATCGAACGCGACGGTTTTCCACTCCGGGTTATTTTCCTGGCCCAGATTATCGACCAGATCCGAGGCGCGCAGCATGCGGCCCGCGGCGTAGAAGCCGTCGCGCGCTTCGAGCATCACCAGCATCGGCATGTCGGTGTAGCGGCGCACGTAATCGGTGAAATACTGGCTCGGTTTGTCGAGGTGGAATTCACGCAGCATCACATGGCCCATCGCCAGCGCCATCGCGCTGTCGGTACCCTGTTTGGGCGCGAGCCACAGGTCGCACAGTTTGGCGATTTCGGCGTAATCCGGCGTAACCGCGACGGTTTTGGTGCCTTTGTAGCGCACTTCGGTAAAGAAGTGGGCGTCCGGGGTACGGGTCTGCGGAACGTTAGAGCCCCAGGCGATGATGTAACTGGAGTTATACCAGTCGGCGGATTCCGGCACGTCGGTTTGTTCGCCCCAGGTCATCGGCGAGGCGGGCGGCAGGTCGCAATACCAGTCGTAGAAGCTCAGGCAGGTACCGCCAATAAGCGACAGGTAACGCGCGCCGGAGGCGTAAGAAACCATCGACATGGCCGGGATCGGCGAGAAGCCCGCGATGCGGTCCGGGCCAAAGGTTTTGGCGGTCCAGACGTTGGCGGCGGCAATAAGCTCATTCACCTCCTGCCAGGAGGAGCGAACAAAACCGCCGCGTCCGCGCGCCTGTTTGTAGCTTTTCGCTTTTTCGCTGTCTTCCATGATGGACGCCCAGGCATTCACCGGATCGCTGTGCTGCGCTTTCGCTTCGCGCCACAGTTTAATCAGGCGTTTGCGCATCAGCGGATATTTCAGACGGTTGGCGCTGTAGAGATACCAGGAGTAGCTGGCCCCACGCGGGCAGCCGCGCGGCTCGTGGTTCGGCATATCGGGGCGGGTACGCGGGTAGTCGGTCTGCTGGGTTTCCCAGGTGACCAGACCGTTTTTGACGTAAATCTTCCAGCTGCAGGAACCGGTACAGTTAACGCCGTGGGTGGAGCGGACAATTTTGTCATGCTGCCAGCGCTGACGGTAACCCTCTTCCCAGTCCCGGTTCGTATCCAGAAGTTGTCCATGCCCATCGGCAAAGGTTTCGCCTTTCTGTTTGAAATAGCGGAACCTGTCCAGGAATTTACTCATTCGGGGTGTTCTCCTGTGTGGAGCCTGTTGGCTCTCTGGTCAAATCGACATTGGCTCAATGGACGGGACGGTAACGCGTGGATTAGCCAGCAGAATTGACAACGATCAACGCGGTCTGGCTTAGAAAATGCACCGCAAAATGTCATTACCCCCAAAGGGGGATACAGAACAATCAATTAACTGTTTGTATATAATATATTTTTTATGAAAATGACGCCTTTTTAACCGCTTTCGGTTAACCGTCGGGTATTAAGGGGTAGTCTGAAAGTGAAAGTGATCTCCGCCACGCTTATTTGCCGTTTTATCGCTCCCCGCCCGCACTGAAACGCTAAAGCCATCAATAAGTATGTTGTAACTAACTCAGGTATAAAAAAAGCGCGGCCAGGCCGCGCAAAGGATAACCAAAAGGTTAAGGAGTCATCGTGCTGATTTGCGGCCATACACGGCCCAGGTCAGCACTACGCAAGCAATATAAAACACTAAGAAAACTTTCATCGCGCCTGCCGGTGAGCCGGTGAGCGCCAGCGAGGTACCAAACGCTTTCGGGATAAAGAACCCGCCAATGGCGCCAATCGCGGAGATAAACCCGAGCGCCGCCGCGGTGTCAGTCGCGGCTTCACGCATCGCCTGCTCATCGCTGCCGCCTGCCGCTTTCACGCGATCCATGGTCAGCTTGCGGAAAATCACCGAAATCATCTGGAACGTCGAACCACTGCCGAGCCCGGCGGTCAGGAACAGCGCCAGGAACACGCCGAAGAAGGCCGCGAAATTCCCGCCCACACCGCCTGACGGCAGCGTTACAAACAGCAGCGCGCTGAACACCGCCATCAGAACGAAGTTCACCAGCGTTACGCGCGTACCGCCCAGACGGTCAGAAATCGCCCCGCCTGCCGAGCGCGCCAGCGCGCCGAGCAGCGGCCCGAAGAAGGCAAAGTGCATCACATTCACCTGCGGGAACTGGGTTTTTGAAAGCATCGCAAAACCCGCCGAGAAGCCGATGAACGAGCCGAAGGTCGCGAGATACAGCAGGCTCATCATCCACAGATGACCGCGTTTAAGCACCGGAAGCTGCGCGCGGAAAGACGCTTTCGAGGTCGCCAGATCGTTCATGCCAAACCACGCCGCCAGCGTAAAGACCGCGAGGAACGGCACCCACACCCACGCGGCGTTTTCCAGATAAAGGCGCGTGCCGTCATCCTGCATAACGCCTTCGCTGCCGAACGCGGCGAAGATGGAGAGCGAAATCGCAAGCGGTGCGACCAGCTGCATCACGCTAACGCCCAGGTTGCCAAGACCGCCGTTAATACCGAGCGCCCCGCCCTGTTTCTGTTTCGGGAAGAAAAAGCTGATGTTCGCCATGCTGGAGGCGAAGTTCGCTCCGGCAAAACCGCACAGCAGAGAAATAATGATAAACGTGCCAAAGGACGTGGAAGGATCCTGCACCGCAAAACCCAGCCACACGCACGGAATAATCAAAATGCCGGTGCTGAACGCCGTCCAGCGACGACCGCCGAAAATCGGCACCATAAAGGAGTACGGCACGCGCAACAGCGCGCCGGAGACCGACGGCAGCGCGGTCAGCATAAACAGCTGATCGGTGGTAAAACGAAAGCCCACCTTATTCAGATTGACCGCCACTGCGCTGAACAACATCCAGACGCAGAAAGCGAGCAGCAGACAAGGCACGGAGATCCACAGATTACGACGGGCGGTGTGCTGGCCGGTACGCTGCCAGAACTGAACATCCTCAGGTCGCCAGTCGGTAATCAACCCGCTTGTGGAACGTGCCGCAGCGGAAGAGTCACTCATAAACACCTCAAACATGAAGGGGATAATGCCGCCACGGTAGCGTCTCGCCGCGCGCTTAAGTTGATGTAAATCAATGGATATACGCTCTCTGATTTGCGCAAAAAAACGCCTTACCCCCCAGGGAGTAGAGCTTAGCGCTAAAAAAAGTGTGGTTTTTCAGACGCAGCGCTTGTGCGCATGCCGCCGGTGTACAATGGGTGACATGAATGGCAATTAAGGAGTAATCCACAATGGGTATGGGTATACTCCAGGGGATACCTGAGAATAGATCCTACGCCTGTCCCGACGCCGCGTTAAGGAGCGCGCATCGCCATGCTGAAACGACGCTTTTCCCCGCTGACTCTCGCTAATCAACTGGCGATCATCGTGCTACTGCTCGCCGGCCTCGGCATGGGGGGCATGGCGCTGGCGGGCTGGCTGGCGCAGGGCGTTCAGGGCAGCGCGCATGCTATCAACAAAGCCGGGTCGCTGCGCATGCAGAGCTATCGTCTGCTCGCCGCCGTCCCGGTCGGCACTACCCGCACCGACATGTTTAACGAGATGGAGCGCACCGCCTGGAGCGATGAGCTGCAACAGGCCGCGGTGCGCGATGGTCAGCAGGCAGCGCTGCTGGCTATCCAGCGCTACTGGCGACAGCATCTTGCGCCCGCGCTGCGCGACGCCCATTCGCCGCAGGAGGTGAGCGGGCAAGTCACGCAGTTTGTCGGCCAGATAGACGCGCTGGTCAGCGCCTTTGACAGCTCCACTGAACACCGCATCGCGCAGATAGTCATGCTGCAGCGCGGCATGGCGCTGCTGATGGGGCTTTTACTGCTCTTTACCCTGCTCTGGCTGCGCCGCCGCCTGCTGCGCCCGTGGCGTCAGTTGCTTGAAATAGCCCACGCCGTGGGCCACCGCGATTTCAGCCAGCGCGCCAGCGTCTCCGGGCGCGATGAGATGGCAACGCTTGGCCATGCGCTTAACAGCATGTCGGCGGAGCTTGCCGAAAGCTACGCGAGCCTTGAGCAACGCGTGCAGGAGAAAACCGCCGGGCTTGAGCAGAAAAACCAGATCCTGTCGTTTCTCTGGGAGGCGAACCGTCGCCTGCATTCCGACGTGCCGCTATGCGAGCGGCTGGCACCGGTGCTGACGCGCCTGCAAAATCTCACGCTGCTGCGCGATATTGCGCTGCGGGTTTATGAAGTGGACGACGAAGAGCACTATCAGGAGTTTGTCTGGCAACCGGACGAGCGCTGCGACGAAATCGGCTGTCATCTCTGCCCGCGGCACCTGCGCACGGAGAGCGAAACCGGCACGACGCTTAAATGGCGGCTTGGCGATCTTCACACCCAGTATGGCCTCCTGCTGGCGACGTTGCCCGCGGGTTGTCATCTGAGCCGCGACCAGCAGCAGATGATCGACACGCTCATGGAGCAGCTCACTGCAACGCTGGCGCTGGAGCGTCAGCAGGAGCGCAAACAGCAGCTGCTGGTGATGGAGGAGCGCGCCGCCATTGCCCGCGAGCTGCATGACTCTATCGCGCAGTCGCTCTCCTGTATGAAAATGCAAATCAGCTGCCTGCAGATGCAGGGCGACGCGCTGCCGCAAGAGAGCCGCGAACTGCTGGGCCAGATCCGCCATGAACTGAACGCCTCCTGGCGGCAACTGCGCGAGCTGCTCACGACGTTCCGTTTACAGCTCAACGAGCCAGGGCTTAAGGCGGCGCTGGTGGCAAGCTGTCAGGAGTTCAGCGCGCGGCTCGGTTTCCCGGTGGTGCTTGATTATCAGCTCCCGCCGCGGCTGGTGCCGTCGCATCAGGCGATTCATCTGGTGCAGATTGCGCGCGAGGCGTTAAACAATGCGTTTAAGCATGCCGATGCCAGCGAAATTCGCGTCAGCGTCACGCTGCAGGAGGGCCAGGTACGGCTGTGCGTAGCCGACAATGGCCGTGGCCTGCCGGATAACGCCGGGCGCACTAACCACTACGGCTTAATTATTATGCGCGACCGCGCGCAGAGTTTGCGCGGCGACTGTCAGGTACGGCGACGAGCAGAAGGCGGCACCGAAGTGGTGGTGACCTTTATCCCCGATGCGCCGTTTTCATCCGTCCCCGCTCTTCCAGAAGGAGAAGTTCATGAATAACCCGGAACCGGCAACCATTCTGCTGATTGACGATCACCCTATGCTTCGCAGCGGCGTAAAACAGTTGGTCAGCATGGCACCCGCTATCACGGTGGTCGGCGAAGCCGGAAACGGCGAGCAAGGTATCGAAATGGCCGAAGCGCTCGACCCGGATCTGATCCTGCTTGACCTCAATATGCCCGGTATGAACGGCCTGGATACCCTCGATAAACTGCGTGAAAAAGCGCTGTCGGGCCGTGTGGTGGTGTTCAGCGTCTCGAACCACGAAGAGGATGTAGTGACGGCGCTTAAGCGCGGCGCGGATGGGTACTTGCTTAAAGATATGGAGCCGGAAGATCTGCTCAAGGCGCTGCAACAGGCGGCAGCGGGCGAAATGGTCTTAAGCGAAGCGTTAACGCCGGTGCTGGCGGCGAGCCTGCGTGCGAGCCGCGCGACGTCAGGCCGCGATGTCTCCCAGCTCACGCCGCGCGAGCGCGATATTCTCAAGCTCATCGCCCAGGGCCTGCCGAACAAAATGATCGCCCGCAAGCTCGATATCACCGAAAGCACCGTCAAAGTGCATGTGAAGCATCTGCTGAAAAAGATGAAGCTCAAATCGCGCGTCGAAGCGGCGGTCTGGGTACATCAGGAACGCATTTTTTAAGGCACCGGTGCCAGCAGTTCATAGCGCGGATCGTCCTGCGGCAGCGTCTGTACCGGCGCGGACAGCTTCAGGGTTATCCAGTTTGATGTCACGCGCTGGCCCTGTTCATCCTCGACCGTCACCGACAGCCGCCAGCTGTTGCTGGCTCCCGGCGTGTTATCCCAGGCGGGCATAATGACCGTCCAGCCGTCGGCGCTCGCGCTGTCGAGCGGCGGCGTCAGGCTCAGCGCCTGGGTGTCGCCCTGCCAGGAGAGCTGGCGGATCCCGTGGCGGCTGCGCACCTGTAACTTCAGCGCCACCGTCTCACCTGCGCTGAGATCCCACGGCGGCGTCGCAAGGAACACCGACAGCGTCTTGCGCTGGCGAAACTCCATCACCGGCACGTTAGTGCGCTCCACGCGGTCATAGCGGCTGCCGCGCAGCGAACGCGAGGCCGCCACTTCGTCCGGCGAGAGTTGCTTAGTGAGCGGCACGCCAAATCGGTAGTTCAGCTTCAGCCCTAAATCATTCTGGCTCACGCCGCTTTCCCCCTGACGGTGATGCGCGCTCACAGTGACGAGTGGCACCGGCGTATAACTTAGCCCCACTTTCACCGCGACCGGGTTGTGATAGCCCGTGCCGCTGTCGAACAGCTCTACCTGATCGCCGAAATATTGCTCAAAGCTGACGCTGGTATTGATGTGCTGATAAAACGGCAGATACGCCTGCGCGGTCACGTCATAACCGCGCGCCATGCGCTGTTCCAGCAAACCCGCGCGGTGCTGCCAGCCGCCAAGCGGTTGATAATAGTTAGCGGAAAGGCGCAGATAGTCGCCCCACGCTTCTGCGCCAAACCCGGCGCGTGAGGTATCGTCGTCAAACAGGCGATCGTAAAAGGTGTTATAGCCGAGCAGCCAGTGCCCGGCCGCCCAGCGCTGGCCGATGCCTGCGTTACCCACCAGCCCCTGATTTTGCTGGCTGACGCCGACCTGGCTCCAGGTGAGATAGCGGTTATTGTCCTGCCAGGGCGTAAACAGCGATCCGCTGCTGCCGTTGAAATTTCCCTCTTCATCCACCAGCAGATCCACCGTGGCGTTGCCCCACGGCGACAGCAGGCTTTCGGCCTCGCTGGTAATGCTGCTGCTCACCGCGTCACGCAAACGGTCAAACGCGAAGTGGCGCGCCTGCTGACCGGGCGAGAGTTCGCTGTCGGTCTGGCTCGCTTCGCCAAAGGCTTTCAGTACGCGGGCAAAATGTTTTTCCGCCGCGTTGTTCTCCGGCGCGAGGCCGAGATCGGGCAGGTTATCGCCATTTTCATCGAAGGGATTTTGCGCCTGGCGCACGTAGTCGTCGCTCTGGCTGGCCGCATCTGCACGGGCCGGCAGCAGCGCGGCGGTAACAACTGAGGGAAGGACAACCAATAACCACCGCATCACGTATGAATTTTTCTCTCCTGGGCCGGTTTTGCCGGAAAATGGATACATTTACACAGTATACCATATCGCGTTTGCCGCTCCCGACAAGCCCTGACGCGGCTTTTAAGGATAATCCTCATCCCGTTTACGCGCGGTGCGCTACGCTTAACATTCCCACCCTGCGTGAGACACGTCGATGAAAAAAACGCTGCTCGCTTGTCTGCTGGCGGTTGCCGCTGTGAACGCCGCCGCCGCGTCCGATGACGGTATTTTTATGTTGCAGTCCCCCTCGTTTGCCGATAACGGCATGATGGAGAAAAAATTCGCCGGTAACGCGAAGCAAAACCCCAACTGTACCGGTGAGAATCAGTCGCCTGCGCTGGTCTGGAGCCATGCGCCGCAGGGCACGACGCGTTTCGCGCTGATCGTCCATGACCCGGAGGGCGCGAAGGGGCTTGGCGTGACGCACCTGGTGGCCTATAACATTCCCGCCAGCACCACCGGCCTTGCCGCCAATGCGCTGACAGAGGGCAAAGGATTTACCGGCGGGAAAAACACGCCGGGGACCCGCGTCTGGCACGGCCCCTGCCCGCCGCCGGGCAGCGGCGCGCACCATTACACCTTTACGCTTATCGCAACCGACCTACCGGCCGATCTCCCGCCCGGCCTGACGCGTGAGGAACTCTTCACGAAACTCAAAGGCCACGCGCTCGCCGCCACCGGTCTGATTGGCCGCTTCGGGCAGTGACGCCGTCTGCGCCAGCAGCGCTTTAAGCTCCGGGATGCAGGAGCCGCAGTTGGTGCCACAGCGCAGGGTGTCACCCAGTTTCCTGGCGCTGTCGCACCCGGCGCGAATGGCGGCGCGGATGGCGTTCTCACCCACGCCGAAACAGCTACAGATAGTGCGCCCCTTTGCGGGCGCGCTCTGCGCACCTTTACCGGCCAGCAGCGCATGACGCGCGGCCGCGTTCGCAGGCGGTTCCAGGAACGCCGCCGCAATCGCCTCGCGCTGAACCACCGGGCGACGCGCCGCGCTGTAAAACGCCAGCATCAGCGCGCCGTCGCGCCACGCCAGCAGATGAAAGAACCCCTCGCCCTGCGCATACTGCAGTTGCCAGCTTTCGCGGGCGGCCATTTCACGCAGCCAGCGTTGCGGCGACGCATTGCCCGCCAAAGTGACATGCAGGCAGCCGTGCAGCGCCTGACGCCACCACAGCAGATCGGGCGCAAGCGGCGGCATATCGCGACAAAACAGCTCGCCCTGCCACGCGGTGCGGCGTTTTTGCAGACGCACGGCGGTCTGTTTGCTTTCCGGCTGGCCGGAGTGCGGGCAGCAGACCGGGGCCACCAGCGTATTGACGCGCCCGTCGCTCGCGAACTGCGCGTTCCAGTGCATCGGGGCGAACAGCGCGCCGGGTGCCTGGGCGTCATTGAGCGCTGCCCAGCCCACCATAAACCCTTGCGCTGAAGCCACTTCTACCAGGTCGCCCTCGCGCACACCGTAGCGCGCCGCGTCGTCAGGATGCATCACCACCTGCGGCAGCGGCTGGTGCTGCATCAGCCGCGCCACGCGGCCGGTACGGGTCATCGTGTGCCACTGATCGCGGATGCGCCCGGTATTGAGCCACAGCGGGTAGCGCGCGTCGGGCCGCGCCTGCGGCAGCGCCGGAGAAACCGCCACCATATTCAGCCTGCCGCCACGCCAGCCTGTCCCGGTTTCCAGCAGACGCGGCGTACCCTGCGGCTGTTTGTTCGTCACCGGCCACTGCACCGGCGCGAGCGCGTCATACGCCTCGCGGGTTAACGCGGCCAGCCCACTGATATCAAACGCCCGCGCGCCGTCATTCTCATAACCCGACAGCGCCGCGTGCTCGCAGAAAATCTCATGCGGATGCTGCCAGCCGAACGCCTCGCCAAAACCCAGGCGATGCGCCATCTGCGCGACTATCCACCAGTCAGGACGCGCCTCGCCGGGCGCGGGCAGAAAGGCGCGCTGGCGCGAGATCCGCCGCTCTGAATTGGTCACCGTGCCGTTTTTCTCCCCCCACCCCAGCGCCGGAAAACGAATATGCGCAAAAGCAGCCGTATCGGTCTGCGCGGTAATGTCAGACACCATCACCAGTTCGCAGCGCGCCAGCGCCTGGCGCACCGCGTCGCTGTCCGGCAGCGATACCGCCGGGTTGGTGCCCATTATCCAGACGGCTTTTACCTCACCGCGCCCGATGGCGTCGAAGAGTTCTATCGCCATCAGGCCGGGCGTCTGCGCGATGCGCTCGCTGCCCCAGAATCGCCCGAGGCGGGCGATATCCGCCGGTTCAAAGCCCATATGACAGGCGAGCTGATTAGCCAGCCCGCCCACCTCGCGTCCGCCCATCGCGTTCGGCTGACCGGTCAGCGAAAACGGCCCGCAGCCGGGCCGCCCGATATGTCCGCTCGCCAGGTGCACGTTAATGATGGCGTTGCACTTGTCGCTGCCGCTGGAGGACTGGTTAATGCCCATGGTGTAGAGCGTCATCGCCGTGGGCGCACTCAAAAACCAGTCGTAAAAGCGCGCCACCTCGGCTTCTGGCAGCCCACAGAACTGCGCCACGCGCGCCACGCTCCACGCCCGCGCGGCCGCGAGCGCCTGCGCCTGGCCGTCGAACGTCTCAGGCGCGAGCAGTGCTGAAAGCGCGTTCAGCAGCCCGACAAACAGCCCGGCGTCACTGCCGGGTGCCAGCGCCAGGTGGAGATCGGCGATATCACAGGTCGCGGTACGCCGCGGATCGATGACGACGATTTTCATCGCCGGGCGCGCCTGCTTCGCGGCCGCGATGCGCTGATACAGCACCGGGTGCGCCCAGGCGGCGTTCGATCCAACAAACACCAGTAGATCGGTCTGCTCCAGATCCGCATAGCTACACGGCACCGCATCGGCCCCGAACGCCCGTTTGTAGCCCACCACGGCGGAAGACATGCAGAGCCGCGAGTTGGTGTCGATATTCGCCGCGCCGATAAACCCTTTCATGAGCTTGTTGGCGGCGTAGTAATCCTCGGTAAGCAGCTGCCCGGAGGCGTAAAATGCCACCGACTGCGGGCCGTGCTTATCGATAATATCGCCAAGCCGCGAGGCCGCCGCGTCGAGCGCTGTCTCCCAGCTTGCCCGTTCGCCGTTGACTTCCGGGTACAGCAGCCGCCCGTCATGGCCGGTCGTCTCGCCGAGCGCCGCGCCTTTGACGCACAGCCGCCCGAAGTTCGCCGGATGGTTTTCATCGCCCCGCACGCTCACCGCGCCGCTGTCGTCGCGCTGCGCCACCACGCCGCAGCCGACCCCGCAATAGGGGCAGGTGGTCTTAACGCCGTTCATGACGCCTGCGCCTGTAACAGCAGCGCCTGACCGGCCACCCACACCTTTCCGCCCTCCACTTTCACGGGCCAGGCGCGCACCGCCTCGGTGAGCGCTTCCGCAAGCCGCCCGTCACGCAGCCGGATACGCTGCTTATAGAGCGGCGAAATTACCACCGGTTCGCCGCCGACATCCCCCAGCAGCCCGCGCGACAACACATTGGCGTCGCTGCCCGGCTCCAGGTTATCGAGCGCGTAAACGCGATCGCCAAAACGGAACAGCGCAATCTGCATGTCGCCAAGCCGCGCGCCGATGCCCGCCTGCGGTGGAATGTCTTTCAGCTCACATACCGCCTGCCACGGGCGCTCCGGCGCGCGCGGCGTCACCGGCTGCACGACCTCCACCGGCTGCGGCTGGCCTCTGAGCTCGCGGCGCTGCACGGCTTCATCCGGTTTATCGCTGTTGACATACGAGCGGAACAGCGCCAGCCGGTCGGGGCTTGCCAGCGTGGTCTGCCATTCGCACTGGTAGCTTTCGACCACCTGCGCCATTTCGCGCTCCAGCTCCTCGCCAATCCCGAGCGAATCCTCAAGGATGACCTCGCGCAGATACTCAATGCCGCCTTCCAGGTTATCCATCCAGGTGCTGGTGCGTTGCAGACGGTCGGCGGTGCGGATGTAAAACATCAGAAAGCGGTCGATGGTGCGCAGCAGCGTCTCCCGGTCGAGATCGCTTGCGAAGAGATCCGCGTGGCGCGGCTTCATGCCGCCGTTGCCGCAGACGTAGAGATTCCAGCCTTTGTCGGTGGCGATCACGCCGACATCCTTGCCCTGCGCCTCGGCGCATTCGCGGGTGCAGCCGGAGACCGCCATTTTAATTTTGTGCGGCGCGCGCAGCCCCTTGTAGCGGTTCTCAAGCGTTACCGCCAGCCCCGTCGAATCCTGCACGCCGTAGCGACACCAGGTGGAGCCGACGCACGATTTCACGGTACGCAGCGATTTCCCGTAGGCGTGGCCGGTCTCAAAGCCCGCCGCCACCAGTTCTGCCCAAATCGCCGGGAGTTGTTCAAGCCGCGCGCCGAAAAGATCGATGCGCTGGCCACCGGTGATTTTGCTGTAGAGCTGATAGCGTTTGGCTATCTGCCCGATGGCGATAAGCCCGTCCGGCGTCACTTCGCCCGCTGCCATCCGCGGTACGATCGAGTAGGTGCCGTCTTTCTGGATATTCGCAAAGTAGCGATCGTTGGTGTCCTGGAGCGGCAGATGCGCCGGTTTCAGCAGGTATTCGTTCCAGCACGACGCCAGCACCGAGCCCACCAGCGGTTTACAGATTTCGCAGCCGTGGCCCTGGCCGTAGCGGCTGATGAGCTGGTCAAACGTGCGGATATGATTAACGCGCACGAGGTGGTAAATCTCCTGGCGCGAATACGCAAAGTGCTCGCAGATATCTTTTTTGACCGTGACGCCCTGCTGTTCGAGCTGATACTCCATGACCTGTTTGACCAGCGCGCTACAGCCGCCGCAGCCGGTCGCCGCTCTGGTGCAGCTTTTCACCGCGCCCATATCGCCTGCGCCGGCGACAACCGCCGCGCAGATATCCGCCTTGCTGACGTTATGGCACGAACAGATCTGCGCGCTTTCCGGCAGCGCCGCCACGCCGAGCCCTTTCGCGGGCGCGCCGCTGCTGGCGGGCAGGATCAGCGTCTCCGGCTCGGCGGGGAGCGCCATGCCGTTCAGCATCATCTGTAACAGCGTGGCATATTCGCTGCTGTCGCCCACCAGCACGCCGCCAAGCAGCGTTTTGCCGTCTGCGGAGACGACAATTTTCTTGTAGATCTGCTTCGGCCCGTGCGTCCACTGATAGCTCTGACTGCCCGGCGTGCGCCCGTGCGCGTCGCCAAACGACGCGACCTCGACGCCAAGCAGCTTCAGTTTGGTGCTCATGTCCGCGCCGCGGAATGCCGCCGTCTCGCCCGCGAGCGTCGCCGCAACGACCCGCGCCATCTGATAGCCTGGTGCCACCAGCCCGAAAATTTTGTTCTCCCACAGCGCGCATTCGCCGATGGCGAAAATATGCGCGTCGCTGGTGCGGCACTGGTCGTCAATCACGATGCCGCCGCGCTCGCCGGTCATAAGCCCCGCCGATGTCGCAAGGCTGTCCTGCGGGCGGATGCCCGCCGAAAAGACAATCAGATCGGTATGCAGGCTGTCGCCATCGGCAAACTGCATCGTCAGTCCGCCATTTTCTTCGACAATCGCGGTGGTGGATTTGCTGGTATGCACGCTGACCTCCAGCGCCTCGATTTTCTCGCGCAGCATCGCAGCGCCAGGCGCATCGAGCTGCACCGCCATCAGCCCCGGCGCAAACTCCACGACGTGCGTTTTCAGCCCCAGTTGTTTAAGGGCATTCGCCGCCTCAAGCCCCAGCAGACCACCGCCCACCACCACGCCGCGCGTGGCGTGCTGCGCGCGTTCGCGGATGGCGTCGAGATCGTCAAGCGTGCGGTAGACGAAACAGCCCGGCAGGTCACGACCCGGCACCGGCGGCACAAACGGCCAGGAGCCGGTAGCAAGCACCAGTTTGTCAAAATGCGTTTCGTGACCCTGTGCGTCGCGCACGATCTGCCGCGCGCGATCCAGCGCCACAATCTGACAGCCGGTGCGTAGTTCAATGCCCGTCTGCGCGAAGAAATCGCCCTGCACCATCGAGAGCGACTGCGCGCTGCGTCCGGCGAAATACTCCGAGAGATGCACGCGATCGTAGGCCGCGTGGCGCTCTTCGCCAAAGACGATGATATGAAAGCGCTCATGCAGCCCGGCGCTGACGCACTGCTCCAGAAAATGGTGCCCAACCATGCCGTGGCCCACGACCACCAGAGTTTGTTTTGTCATCGTGTCATATCCTGCAGCCGCGGGCTGCGTTTCATCGGTTTCATCAAACAGCAGCCCGGCGCTGGCGCGCAGCGGCTGCCCGAAGTGATTCATCAGCTCGCCGGCGCTGTCGGTATCGCCATACAGCAGCACGCCGGTGAGCCTGCCGTGCTCAATAATCAGGCGACGGTAATGGCGGGCTAGTGGGTCGAGGCTTGTCAGCGTCTGCGCCTGCGGGCCCGGCGTCACCTCGCCCGCGCTAAAAACCGCGATACCGGTGACCTTGAGCCGCGTGCCTTTTTCCTCATAACCAAAGCGCGCCGTCTCGCCGCTGAGCCTCGCCGCCAGCACGTCCGCCTGTTGCAGACAGGGCGCCACCAGCCCCCAGGTTTGCGCGTTGATTTCGCAGCACTCGCCGATAGCGCTCACCGCCGGGTGCGAGGCGCGAAGCGTGTCATCAACGACAATGCCGCGCTGGCAAGCGAGCCCGGCGGACTGCGCCAGCGCGATAGCCGGACGCACGCCGGTGGCGATCACCACCCGCTGCGCCGCGACGGTTTCGCCGCAGGCGAGCGTGACGTCATCTGGCGTGATGCGCGTGATGCCACTGCCGGTCACCACGCGAATGTGGCGCTCGCGCAGGCTTTCGGCGAGCCACTCGCCCGCCTGCGCATCCAGCTGCTGCTCCATCAGCCACGGGTGACGATGCACCAGCGTCACCGCTGCGCCCTGACGGGCGAGCGCCGCGGCCGCTTCCACCCCAAGCAGACCGCCGCCAAGCACCACGGCGGGGCCAGGCGTGGCGAGAAGCGCCCCAACATCCGCCAGCGTGCGAAAGGCGCGCACGTGCGGCAGCCCGCTGCCTTCAATGGGCGGAATAAACGGCGTCGAGCCGGTGGCGAACACCAGCTCATCCCAGGGCAGCGTGCGCGCGGCGGTGGTGACGGTGCGCGCGGTCAGATCCACCGCCAGCGCCCGCTCACCGGTTACCAACGTGACACCGTAACGAGAATACCAGGACGCGTCGTGAAGCTGCGTCTGCGCGGCGGACATTTCGCCCCCCAGCACCGGCGAAAGCAGGATGCGGTTATAGGCGGGCAGCGGCTCATCGCCGATAAGCGTGATGGCGAAGCGTTCCGGCGCGCGCGCCAGCAGTTGCTCCACCAGACGCACCGCCGCCATGCCGTTGCCGATAATCACCAGTCGTTGCGCCATCGCCGCTCCTTACGCCGCTTTCGGCTGCTTTTCGTAGAGGAAATGCAGGATCTGCTGACGCAGCTGGTGATAGCGGCTGTCGTCGGCGAGCTGCACCCGGTTGCGCGGACGCGGCAGATTGACCTCCAGCGCCTCGCCGACCGTCGCCGCCGGGCCATTGGTCATCATCAACACGCGATCGGAGAGCAGCACCGCCTCGTCCACGTCATGCGTAATCAGCACGATGGTGGTGTTGAGCTCCTGCTGGATGTGCATCACGGCATCCTGCAAATGCGCGCGGGTCAGCGCGTCGAGCGCGCCGAACGGTTCGTCCATCAGCAGCACTTTCGGTTTCATCGCCAGCGCGCGGGCAATGCCGACACGCTGCTTCATGCCGCCGGAGATCTCGCCAGGGCGTTTGTTGAGCGCGTGCCCCATCTGCACCCGCTCCAGGTTGTGAATAATCCACTCCCGGCGCTGCGCTTTATCCATGGTTTTGCGAAACACCTGATCCACCGCCAGCGCCACATTGTCAAAGCAGGTGAGCCAGGGCAGCAGCGAATGGTTCTGAAACACCACGGCGCGCTCCGGGCCGGGCCCGGCGATTTCACGGTTATCGCACAGCAGCCCGCCCTCGCTCGGCAGCGTGATGCCCGCGATAAGATTGAGCAGCGTCGATTTGCCGCAGCCGGAGTGGCCGATAAGGCTCACGGTTTCGCCCGCGTTGATGTCGAAACTGACGTTTTGCAACGCCAGGAACTCGCCGCTCGCCGTGTTGAAGCGCTGACTGACGTTCTGTACCTGAATAATCGGTTTCATGTTCGCTCCTTATTTGTCCTGCCAGCTGAAGCGGCGGGCGATAAGCATCAGCCCCTGCTCCAGCAAGAGCCCCACCACGCCGATGATGACGATGGCGATGAGAATGTTTTCCACGTTGAGGTTGTTCCACTCGTTCCAGATCCAGAAGCCGATGCCGAGGCCGCCGGTGAGCATTTCGGCGGCGACGATCACAAGCCAGGCGATGCCGATGGAGAGCCGCACGCCGGTGAGCACCGCGGGCAGCACCGCCGGAAAGAGAATGCGGCGCATCACGGTCCACTCGGAGAGCTGTAATACGCGCGCCACGTTGAGGTAGTCCTCCGGGATACGCTTCACCCCTTCGGCGGTGTTGATGACCATCGGCCAGATAGAGCAGATAAAAATGGTCCAGCTGGAGGCGGGCTCGGCCTTCTGAAACAGCAGCAGGCCGATGGGCAGCCAGGCGAGCGGGCTGACCGGGCGCAGGAGCGCGATGAGCGGATTAAACATGCGCCCGAGAAAGGTAAAGCGGCCAATCAGAAAACCCAGCGGGATCCCCACCAGCGCCGCCAGCCCGAAGCCCACCGCCACGCGACTAAGCGAGGCCAGCACATTCCAGCCGATGCCCTGATCGTTTGGCCCGTCGTTGTAGAACGGATCGGCGAACAGCGTCAGCGCCGAGTCGAGCGTGCTGAGCGGCGTCGGAAAGCCTTTGCTGCTGACGGCCGCGATTTGCCAGGCAATCACCAGCAGCGCCAGGCCCAGAATGGCCGGCACCACGCGGGCCAGCAGCGCGTTTACCGTGGCCGCGAGCGGCGCGCGGCGTTTACGCACCGCCACGCGGGGCATCACTATCACTTCACCGGCGGGCTGTTCAGGCACCGCGCTGACGGTCTGTTTACGCTTTTTCATGGTTTCCCCTTAACGTTTCATGGCAAAACGGGCGGCATACGCGGCGGGATCGCGCCCGTCCCAGACGCTGCCGTCCATCAGACGACTGGTACGCCGCGTTGACGCGGGCAGCGCGACGCCGCCCACCGCCTCTGCGGCCTGCTGATAGATGTCGGTGCGGTTGATGCGGGCGGCGATGGCCGCGTAGTCCGGATCGGTTTTCAGCAGGCCCCAGCGACGGAACTGGGTTAAGAACCACATGCCATCGGAGTGCCACGGGTAGCTCACTTCGCCGTCGCGGAAGAAGCGCATGCCGTGATCGTCTTGCCAGCGCTTTCCGGCACCGTCGTCGTACTCGCCGAGCATACGCGGCGTGAGGTATTGCACTTTGGTGTTGAGATACGCGCGTTTCGCCAGCACCTGCGCGGTTTCGCGCCGGTTGTCGTCCGAGGCGTCTATCCAGCGGGCGGCCTCCAGCACGGCGGCGGTGAGCGCGCGGGCGGTGTGCGGATTCTGCTCCACCCACTGGCGGCGGGTGCCGAGCACTTTTTCGGGGTGATCCGGGAAGATGGACTGCGAGGTGGCGGCAGTAAAGCCGATGCGGTCGTTGATGGCGCGGGCGTTCCACGGCTCGCCGACGCAGAAGCCGACCATATTGCCGATGCGCATGTTCATCACCATTTGCGGCGGCGGCACCACCACGGTGCGTACATCGTTAAAAGGATGAATGTCCGCGGCCGCCAGCCAGTAGTAGAGCCACATGGCGTGGGTGCCGGTCGGAAAGGTGTGGGCGAAGGTGTAAGCGCCAGGCTCGCTTGCGGCTACCCGCTTTTGCAGCGCGTCGGGCGTGGTGATGCCTTTTTTCAGCAGATCGGCGCTGAGCGAAATCGCCTGGCCGTTCTGGTTGAGCGTCATCAGGGTCGCCATCGGCTGTGCTTTACCGGCAATACCGAGTTCCAGCCCGTAGATGAGCCCATAGAGCGCATGGGCGGCGTCGAGCTCGCCGGAGACCAGTTTGTCGCGCACCGCCGCCCAGCTCGCCTCTTTGCTGGGCAGAATGCGGATGCCATATTTTTTATCGAAGCCTTTCAGCGCGGCCATCACCACCGGCGCGCAGTCGGTGAGCGGAATAAAGCCGACGCGCACGGTGTCGAGCTCGGGTTTGTCAGACCCCGCGGCCCACACGCTGCCCATAAGCCCCGGTAACAGCATCGCGCCGCTAAGCGCGGCCCCGGCCTGCAATAAGCGGCGGCGGGAAAGAGAAAAGGATGAATCGCTCATGGCTGCTCCTGAAAATAAAAAAGGCGTCCGCCAATGCCCGAAGACATTGCAGGACGCCTTTATCCTTTCCGGTTTGCCCGCCGCCGTTGGCGAGCTGCCGGGAAATGGTTGTCAGGATTAATTAAGCAAGGGGTGTGCCAGGTTTCAGGGTGAGTTCCGTGGCGGGTGCGCTGCGCTTACCCGCCCTACGCATCACATCTCCCCTTCGTAGGGCGGGTAAGTGCAACGCACCCGCCGTCCGGTTTACACGGCCAGGCTGAAGGGAAATATACAAGGTCGGTGAACACGTTCCGTTCGCCATAACGCCTTTTTTATATGGACGCTTCCCTCACGCGAACGTGCAAAGGGGGCTCGCCGCCGCCCCCTTTGCAATCCCGGCTCCCGGCGGAAAATCGGCCTTATGGGCCGATTTTTTTTTAGCCGGAGCAAAACCCTCTCCTCCGGCCTTTTTTCCTGGTTATCGGGAGATGGTGGGTGCGCTACGCTTACCCACCCTACAAAAACGTGATTGGTTATCCCCGTGGTGGGTGCGCTACGCTTACCCATCCTACAAAAACGTGATTGGTTATCCCCGTGGTGGGTGTGCTGCGCTTACCCACCCTACGTAAAACGTGAGGATCGATATTGTAGGGCGGGTAAGCGCAGCACACCCGCCAGTAACACGCGAAAAAACGCCCCGCACACTCCCCCGCTCTGCCCCATTTCCATGCATAAAATGCCCGCTGGCTGTGCAGCTACTCCTTTGGGGTTACCGGCCAGAGCCTGGCGACGGCAAGCATCGCCTCGGCAATCTCCACCATCCGTTTATTCTGATCCATCGCGAGCTTGCGCAACTGATGCCACGCCTGCTCCTCGCTGAGCTGCTGGTGACTCATCAACAAGCTTTTGGCGCGATCGATAAGCTTGCGCTCTTCAAGGTTCGCCTGCAGCGAGGCGAGCTGGCGCGTCAGCGATTCCACCTCGCGAGCCTGCTGGCGCACCAGCGGCAGAAGATGCCGCTCAAGCGCTGGCGTCTCCTGCTCGTCATGCAAAGGCGCACGGCGTGCCAGCGCCGCCTCCGGTGTTTCACTGTGCGCCTCTTGCGCCAGAAGCCTGCGGGCCTCCGCCAGCAATGCAGCAATCAACGCCTCCTCGATATCGCGCAGCGCGTCGAGCCGCGTGGTCTGCAACCCAAACCAGCGCACCGCCCGCGCGCGGTGGTCATCGGCGGGCAGCCGCGTACAGGCGAGACGACGCAACTGCTCAAGCTCGCGCGTGGCTTCACCGTGGCGGTAAAAACGCTCGCGAATATCAGCGCAGGCGAGCGATAAAAACGTATCGAAACAGTGCTGCTGCCCGTCAATGCGGTCAGCGAGCCGCTGTCGCAGGGGCTCGCTGAACGCGCCCTGCGTAAAACCGATAGCGCCGATGGCGCGCTCCTGGCCCGCCAGCTCTTTACCCTGCATAAAGCTGTAGAGCGCCGTCAGCGCACGGGCGAGCGAGGCTTCATCGACGCTTTCGCTCGCCTCCGGCACCAGATCCAGCAGATGCCGGATCGCCAGATTAAAACTCTCCATCGCCTCGCCGGGCTCAATATCGCGGGCGAGAATTCGCGCGCGCAGCCCAGGCAACTGCTCAAGCTGCCAGAGCGCGCAGGCCATGTGCCAGGAAAGCAGGCTGCCTGCGGTGGCAACCGGCACGGGCACCGCGCGAAATTGCGCCGCGCGCTGGTCGGTTTCTGTCACGCAAAAGGCGCGCTCGCGCGCGAAAAGCTGCCCGCCGGAACAGAGCCAGATGTTGGACGCGCCGCGCTCGCGCTGTAGCATATGCACCAGATGGCTTATCTGACTGACCCAGTCGCCGACGCCCGACCACGCTTCCAGCTGGCTGCGTTTTCTCTCACGGGCGAAACGAAACCACGCCTGCGCGTTCTGCAAGGATGTCGCGGGAATTGCCATCGCTCTTTCTCCTGTGATCGCCTTTACAGGAATCAAGCAATAACTATGCCGTCATGGCAAAGGAGTTCCGGATGCAAAAAATCGTGATTATCGCCAACGGCGCGGCTTACGGCAGCGAATCGCTGTTTAATAGCCTGCGTCTTGCCATCGCGCTGCGCGACCAGCCGCAGGCCCCTGAGCTGAAACTGTTTTTGATGTCGGATGCCGTCACCGCTGGGCTGCGCGGTCAGAAACCCGCTGAAGGCTATAACGTGCAGCAGATGCTGGAGATTCTCACCGCCCAGAATGTGCCGGTGAAGCTGTGCAAGACCTGCGCCGACGGGCGCGGCGTGAGCGCGCTGCCGCTGATTGACGGCGTGGAGATTGGCACGCTGGTTGAGCTTGCCGGGTGGACGCTGGAGGCTGATAAAGTCCTGACCTTCTGATAATCACGCAGGTGTAATAATATTTACTTATTCGCCTGCGCTGCCCATCAAGTCCCCGCCCTGTGTGCCGATATTTTACTTAAAACCTACAACAACACGCTCGTCTGAAACATAACGCTCACACAACACACAGCAGGGTATACGCCTATGTTAACGTCCATTCGCGCGCGCATCATCGCAGCCACCGCAGGCTGCCTGGTCGGTGCGCTGTTACTGAATACCATCATGAACTATCAGGTCACCCGGCTGGATAATCAGCAGGCGAGCCTGAATACGCTGCGCAGTACCAGCGCCAGCCATAATCTCGCCATCAGCGACTGGGTGAACAGCAAAACGGCAATGATCCAGTCGCTGGATACCGTCGCGCTGGGCGCCGATCCGGTGCCGGTCTTTACGCAGATGGCGAAAGCGGGCGGCTTTATGAATGTCTACGCCGGTTATGCCACTAAAACCGCGAAATTCTCTAACCCGGAAGGCGTCCCGGCGGATTACGATCCGACCATTCGCCCCTGGTATCAGCAGGCGGTAAAGGCTGACGCGCCGGTCGTGACCGCGCCTTACGTGGACGCCGGCACCGGCAAGCTGGTGGTGACGTTCGCGGTGCCGGTGAAGCAAAACGGCGTCATTGCGGCGGTGGTCGCAGGCGATCTCTCCATGGAGAGCGTAATTGCCAACGTGCGCAGCATTCACCCGACCGAAAACAGCAGCGGGCTGCTGGTGAACGAGGACGGCACGCTGATTGCCGCAAAAGACCCGGCGCTGACGTCAAAACCTTTTGATAAGGCGGTATCAGGCGTCGCGTTCAGCGAGCTGAAAACGAGCGATACGGCGCTGGAAGGCGATATCGGCGGCGCGCAAAAAGCACTGCTGGCCACGCGCGTACCGGGCACCCAGTGGTATCTGGTGGTCGCTCTTGATGAAAACGACGCCACGTCAGGCATGCGCGCACTGCTCAATACCTCGGCTATTTCCGTGCTGGTGCTGCTGTTGATTACCGGCGCGCTGATGCATTTCCTGGTCACCCGACTGTTAAAACGCCTGCTGATGATCCGCGACGCGCTGGTGGCTATCAGCAGCGGCACTAACGATCTTTCTCAGCGCCTGCCGGAAGATGGCCGGGACGAAGTGGCGCAAATCGCCCATGCCTTTAACGCCTTCTGCGATAAGCTCGCGGGCGTAATGGGCCAGTTGCGCGACGCCAGCGCATCAGTGAAAGTGGCGGCGAATGAAATCGCGGCCGGGAACCAGGATCTCTCCGGGCGCACCGAACAGGCGGCCTCCAGCCTGCGTGAAACGGCGAGCGCGGTAGAACAGATAACCGCGTCGGTCGCTAACTCTACCGATGCGGCGGCGCAGGCTAATACCCAGGCGCAGAGCGCGACGGATGCCGCCTCGCGCGGCGGTGAAGTGGTGTCTAAAGCCATCTCCACGATGCAGTTGATTGAAAGCGCCTCGGCGAAAATCGGCGATATCACCAGCGTTATCGACGGTATCGCGTTTCAGACCAACATTCTGGCGCTGAACGCCTCGGTGGAAGCCGCGCGCGCCGGCGAACAGGGCCGCGGCTTCGCGGTGGTGGCGGGTGAAGTGCGTAACCTCGCCAGCCGCAGCGCTCAGGCCGCGAAAGAGATTAAATCGCTTATCGACTCCACAACGGAAAGCGTCGCGACCGGCTCGCGCTACGTGCGCCTCGCGGGCGAATCGATGGAGGAGATAGTCAGCAGCATCGGCAACGTTTCCGGCATTATGCGTGAAATCACCGTCGCCACCAGCGAGCAGATGAAAGGCATTCAGGAAATTAACCACGCGGTGCTGCAGCTCGATCAGATGGTGCAGCAGAACGCCGAGCTGGTGGTACAGTCGGCCGCCGCAGCGGGCGCGTTGCAGGGCCAGGCGGGAGAACTAGCCCAGACGGCCAGCCATTTCCGCATTTAATCAGGCGCAGGCGCGCATTGAGACATTTTCCGCGCGCCTGCCCGCCGCTTTAACGAACAATGTGATGAATATCGTGTTGTGGCCGCATTTTTTGATCAAAATCAGCGTTCGCGGCCTCCCTCTTTGGTGTTATTTCCGACAGGTTTTGTGAACAGCCTCACGTTCGAAAGGCTGTCCTGACGGATTTATCATTGACAGAGGGGTTAAAGATGGCGCGGGTAAAAGCAAGCCTGAAGTTGTTTGGCGGAGACACGGTGGTGGTGCGCTGCTCAGCGAATTGCCATATCCATTTAATGAGCGCGGGTGAACGCGCCAGGCGTGCGGGAGCAGATATTTTAAGCGTCCAGAACCGCAACAGCGCGTATATCAGCGTGCCTTACAGCGGCGTCTGGGATGTGCTTATCGACAGTCACAGCCAGACGCTGGAACACTCCATCAGCTACGTTCCGGCCTGACCATTCTCCCCGGCACTCGCCGGGGTTTTTTCAGGCGAAATGCGGTTGCAGATCGCCACTCTCGTCATCATCTTGCGCCTGACACGCGCGTACTTCAGACGCCAGTTCATCCAGCGATGCTTCACACATGCCGAGCTTTTTCAGCTCCTGCTCAAGCGAAAAGAGGTACTGCGCATTGGTGCCAAGCGGGCCGCTCGCGCGGGCAATCAGCGGCGCGATGGTGGCCGGACGGGTGTCGGCTTCATACAGCGGGTGGCTCGGATCCATGATAAACACCAGCGCATGAACGGTGCGCCCATCGTCAAGCGTGAGCCTGCACCAGCCGGGCAGATAACAGCCGGTGATCATTTCGCGCTTCCACAGCAGCGTCAGTTCGGTTTCAAGCTCTGCCTCCGGCAGACGATACGCCACGCCGGTGGTGGCTCCGCCCTCTTTCAGCGCCAGCATGCGCCCGGGTTTGCAGGCACTGCCGCGCCCGGCGGTGAGCCGCAGGCAGAACGCGCGGTGCCAGCCGTTTAGCGTCGCGGCGCAGCGCTCTTCAAAGACCATTGCCGGGTTCCACATCAGGGAGCCGTAACCAAAAATCCAGACCGGTTCGTTCTCAGGTCGACAGGCGAGCGTGGCGGCCAGTGACGCCGCCCGCTGCTCTGGCGTCCACAGTAACGATTCCTCAATGGCTCCGAAAGCCGTCTTACAGTCTGCTGTCATTAAGAAATCACGTGTTAACACCTTCTACCTCCACCACGGCTGCTTCCCTGCGATTTTAAGCGCTTTCAGAATCTTTTTATCGCTCAATCAGAAAGCAATTACGGGGTGACGATAGGGGATTAACGCGCCGCTGACAAGACCGCAGCGGCGTTTTCAACCGACAAAAAACTTATCTGTTCCCGCGCGCTTTACGGGAACAGAGGTAAAGATGGAGAGGAATCAGGCGATTAACAAAGCATTATTTTTTCTTATGCCATTTATCGTCATCGCCTTTTTCATACTCATGTTTAACGGCGGCCCACGCGACGCGATGCGCCGTTTCTTCCCGGCTGGCGTCGCCGCGCCGGTCATCTTCGTCTTTATATTGATCCCAGGCGCTGTTGAACGCCTCTTTATAAATATCCTGCGCATGCGCCGGGAGGACGTTGCGGACATTATCGGGCAAATCGGTTCTTGAAGAGTAAGGCATCGCTACGCTCCTTTATTTCATAAAAAGATAAGTGTGGAACACAATCAGAAAGCGCGCCAGCCGCAAGCGAAGCATGTTGTGATGCCTTCACAATGCCTTGTTTGATAAATGGTTCCTCAATGAAATTCGGATTTTTGACGCATTTACTGCAAAGTTACGGTTTAGCCGTAAAAAATCGTAAATAAAGCCTCCTGACCGCGCATTTTTTGGTAGTTTTACGCTCTGTCTTCCTCATCACTATAATGATTATCACCTGCTTCTCTGGAGAATTAACGTGACAAAAACAAACCATGAGGCGGTGAAGACCCGCCATAAGGAGTCTTCTCTCATTTTCCCGGTATTAGCGCTGGCGGTGCTGGCGTTCTGGGGTTCCAGCCAGTCGCTGCCAGTGATTATCGGCATCAACGCGCTGGCGCTGGTCGCGATTCTGAGCAGCGCGTTTAGCGTGGTGCGCCACGCGGATGTGCTGGCGCATCGCCTCGGCGAGCCGTATGGATCGCTGATTCTGAGTCTTTCGGTCGTTATCCTTGAAGTAAGCCTGATCTCCGCGCTCATGGCGACGGGCGATGCCGCGCCGACGCTGATGCGCGATACGCTTTATTCGATCATTATGATTGTCAGCGGCGGCCTGGTGGGCGTGGCGCTGCTGCTCGGCGGGCGTAAATTCGCCACGCAATATGTAAATCTTTTCGGGATTAAACAGTATCTGATCGCCCTTTTCCCACTGGCGGTGATTGTGCTGGTGTTTCCGATGGCGCTGCCGGGCGGTAACTTTTCTACCGGCCAGTCGCTTTTGGTGGCGATGATTTCCGCCGCGATGTATGGCGTGTTTTTGCTGATCCAAACCAAAACGCACCAGAGCCTGTTTGTTTATGAGCATGAAGACGAGAGCGATGACGACGATCCGCACCACGGTAAGCCGTCGGCGCACAGCAGCCTGTGGCACGCGGTGTGGCTGATTGTGCATCTGGTCGCGGTGATCGCAGTGACCAAAATGAACGCGAACCCGCTTGAAGCGCTGTTAAGCCACCTTAACGCGCCGGTGTCATTTACCGGTTTCCTGGTGGCGCTGCTGATCCTCTCGCCGGAAGGCCTGGGCGCGCTGAAAGCGGTGCTGAATAATCAGGTGCAGCGCGCGATGAATCTCTTTTTCGGCTCGGTGCTGGCGACTATTTCACTGACCGTGCCGACCGTGACGATTATCGCGATTCTGACCGGCAACGATTTGCAGTTTGCGCTCGGCGCGCCGGAAATGGTGGTGATGCTCGCGGCGTTGATGCTGTGCCAGATTTCGTTTTCCACCGGGCGCACGAATGTGTTGAACGGCAGCGCGCATCTGGCGTTGTTCGCGGCGTATTTGATGACGATTTTTGCGTAGAGTTTTTGGTGGGCGCGCTGCGCTGGAATGGTGAGTACGCGTTGCTTACCCACCCTACGTGTGGTTTCTGCTCCTGGCGGTGGGTGCGCTTCGCTTACCCACCCTACGTGTGGTGCCTGCTCCTGGCGGTGGGTGCGCTGCGCTTACCCACCCTACAATAAGAGGCTAAATATGTTTCGTAGGGCGGGTAAGCCTGCGCACCCGCCTTATTACCCCAATAAAAAACCCCGCATCGCGGGGTTTTTCTTTTTACGGCCGGCTCGATTAATGCTCGGTATCGAGTTCCGGGAAGCTTTTCACCAGATCGTCGATCGCTTTGATCTGCGTGAGGAACGCTTCGAGCTTCGCCAGCGGCAGCGCGGACGGGCCGTCGCATTTCGCGTTTTCCGGGTCCGGGTGCGCTTCGATAAAGAGCCCTGCAAGGCCCGTTGCCATACCGGCGCGGGCAAGTTCCGTCACCTGGGCGCGACGACCGCTGGACGCGGCACCGAACGGGTCGCGGCACTGCAGCGCGTGGGTCACGTCAAAAATCACCGGCGCGTTGCCAGAGACCTTCTTCATCACACCAAAGCCCAGCATGTCGACTACCAGGTTGTCATAACCAAAGTTGGTGCCGCGATCGCACAGGATAACCTGCTCGTTGCCGCCCTCTTTGAATTTATCGACGATATTGCCGATCTGCCCCGGGCTGATGAACTGCGGTTTTTTCACGTTGATGACCGCGCCGGTTTTCGCCATCGCTTCAACCAGATCGGTCTGGCGCGCCAGGAAGGCCGGCAGCTGGATAACGTCCACGACATCCGCAACCGGCTGTGCCTGCTCGGCGGTGTGTACATCGGTGATAATTTTCACGCCAAAGGTCTGCTTCAGCTCCTGAAAGATTTTCATCCCTTCTTCAAGGCCCGGGCCGCGGTAAGAGTGAATAGAGGAGCGGTTGGCTTTATCAAAAGACGCTTTGAAAACGTAAGGAATGCCGAGCTTCTGGGTCACGGTGACGTAGTGCTCGCAGATGCGCATCGCCAGATCGCGCGATTCCAGCACGTTCATGCCGCCAAACAGTACGAACGGCAGATCGTTCGCGACGTTGATGTCGCCAATGCTAACCACTTTTTGTTTCATATTGTCGCCTTTATCCTGTGTAAATCGGTACACGCCGCGCTTAGTGCAGGGTAATCTGCTTGTGCGAAATCGAGTTAATCTGCGCCCGAATCATCTCGCTAATCGGATCTTCCGGGCACTGCTCCACAAAATAGCTTAAATCATTGAGCGCCACGTGCTCGCAGTCGAGCTGGGCGTAAATCAGTCCGCGGTCGCGGATCTCATACGGATCTTCCGGGTTAAACTCCAGCAGCGCTTCGCTGGCGCGCAGCGCGAGCTCCATCTGCCGCTCTTCCATCAGCGCCGATTTCAGCGTGTCGAGCAGTTTGCGGATGACGAGACTGTGTTCAGACTCTTCCAGGTCATCCATATAAAGCTCAGCCACCGGGCTGATGTTGCCTTTAAGCCAGACTTCAAGCGTATGTTCATCAAGCGTTTCACCGTTAAACGGGTTGATGAGCCACATTTCGCCATCCATCCAGTCGGCGCGCAGAATCAGCTGCGTCGGGAAAATGACCGGCATCAGCGGAATATCAAGACGCCCGGCTATCCACAGCAGAATAGCCCCGAGCGACACCGCGCTGCCCTGGCGTTTCTTCAGCACTTTGTCCAGCCACAGCGCGTCAGACAGGCGGTAAACGCCGCGCGCGTCGCTAAAGCCCCACTCGCCGTAAAACAGCTCCAGCAGGCGCTCAAGTTGTGTATCCTGATGTGAACCTTCGCAGATCTCTTCACGGGCCAGACGCACCAGGCTTTCGAGCTGGTCGTAGACGTCCTGCACCGGAAAATCGTCGCGGATATGCTGTGAAACCAAAATCATGCCGTCACAGAGCGGCGCGTTGTTAAACTGGAAATCGGCCAACGACTTCATATCAACCCCAATAGCGGTACTTTAGTGGTGGCGAGTTTCACGATGATGTAAAGCACCACCAGCCCAAGCAGGAAGGCAATCCAGCGGACCTGCTGGCTGCGCGGGCGACGCCCGAGCGCGATAAAGCCTAAAACGATGTAGATGATAACGCCAAAGAGCTTTTCAGTCAGCCATGCGCCCTGTGGGGTAAAAGGATAAAAATGCGTGATGAGTACCAGCGCCACGCCGCTGCCGAGCAATACGGTGTCGTTGACATGCGGCACGATGCGCACCCAGCGCTTTGAGGACATCGGCGAGCTGCGGTACTGCCACCAGTAGCGCAAAATAAACAGACTGATGGAAATCACCACCGTCAGAATATGTAGGTGTTTTACTGCAAAATAAGCGGCCATGCTGCCTTACTCCTGTGTGTTGCGATCCTGTGTGTCGCGATAGTGTCCCAGCGTCAGACGTTCATTACCGCCATAATCGCGGCAGGTTTCAACAGCCTGATAGCCCGCGCGCGTAAAAAGTTCGCGCACCGCCTCGCCCTGCTGCCAGCCATGTTCCAGCATGAGCCAGCCGTTATCCTCAAGAAAGCGCCGTGCCTCAGTCACCAGCGTTTCAAGATCGGCCAGGCCCGCGTTATCCGCCACCAACGCGCTTTTCGGCTCAAAACGCACGTCGCCCTGCGAGAGATGCGGATCGTCGCCATCGATATACGGCGGATTGCTGACGATAAGCGAAAAACGCGCGTCCGTCAGTGCGGAAAACCAGTGGCTTTGCAAAATCGTGACATTATCGATGCCGAGCCGCTGTGCGTTGCGTTTCGCAAGCGCCACAGCCTCCGGGATGACATCCAGCGCGGTGACGTGGCAGTCAGGCCGCTCGGAGGCAAGCGCCAGCGCAATCGCGCCGGTGCCGGTGCCGAGATCGAGAATGCGGCACGGCGTGGCCGGCAGACGCGCCAGCGCCTGCTCCACCAGACATTCGGTATCGGGACGGGGGATAAGCGTTGCCGGGGAAACCTCCAGCGGCAACGACCAGAATTCACGCTGGCCGATGAGATACGCCACCGGCTCGCCCGCGGCGCGGCGCGCCAGCAGGGCATCGAGCCGCGCGTGTTCATCGTCAGTCAGCGCGGTTTCGCCAAAGGCGAGGATAAACGTGCGCGTCCTGCCGGTCACAAACGCCAGCAGGATCTCCGCGTCGCGGCGCGGAGATTCACTTGCAGTGAGACGCTCGATGGCCTGTTTCAGCCACTGCTGATATTCCATTACTCCTGCTCAGCCAGCGCCGCCAGCTGATCGGCCTGATGCTCTTGGATAATCGGCTCAATGAGCGCGTCCAGTTTGCCTTCCATCACTTCGTCAAGACGGTAAAGCGTCAGGTTGATGCGGTGATCGGTCACGCGGCCCTGCGGGAAGTTGTAGGTGCGGTTGCGGTCCGAACGATCGCCGCTGCCGAGCAGATTGCGGCGCGTGGAGGCCTCCGCCTGCTGGCGTTTGGCCACTTCGGCGGCGTGAATGCGCGCGCCCAGCACCGCCAGCGCTTTGGCTTTGTTCTTGTGCTGTGAGCGCTCGTCCTGGCACTCCACCACAATGCCGGTCGGCAGGTGGGTGATACGAATGGCGGAGTCGGTGGTGTTAACGTGCTGACCGCCCGCGCCGGAGGAGCGGAAGGTGTCGATACGCAGATCCGCCGGGTTGATGTCCGGCAGTTCGGCTTCCGGCAGCTCCGGCATCACCGCCACAGTGCAGGCGGAGGTATGGATACGCCCCTGAGATTCGGTCGCAGGAACGCGCTGTACGCGATGCCCGCCGGACTCAAACTTGAGACGCCCGTAGACGCCCTCGCCGCTGATTTTGGCGATGACTTCTTTATAACCGCCATGCTCGCCTTCGCTGGCGCTCATGATCTCCACACGCCAGCGGCGCGATTCGGCGTAACGGCTGTACATACGGAAGAGATCGCCTGCGAACAGCGCGGCTTCATCGCCGCCAGTGCCCGCACGCACTTCCACGAACGCGTTACGTTCATCGTCAGGATCTTTCGGCAGCAGCAAAAGCTGAAGCTCCTGCTCCAGCGCTTCGCTTTTAGCCTTCGCTTCCAGCAGCTCGTCCTGCGCCATATCGCGCATTTCCGGGTCGCTTAGCATCAGGCGCGCGGTTTCCATATCTTCCTGGACCTGGCGCCATTCAAGGAAACAGCGCGAAACGTCGCTCAGCTGGGCATACTCGCGCGACAGCGCGCGAAAACGCTCCTGATCGGCAAGCGTACCCGCATCGCCCAGCAGAGCCTGAACTTCTTCATGACGCTCCTGCAAGGCTTCCAGTTTGGCAACGATAGAAGGCTTCATAGGCGGTAGATCACCCTGTAATTAGAATTGTGTTGTGCTACTCCAGCCCGAGGCTGTTGCGCAGAATATGCAGGCGTTCATCATCCCCGTCACGGGCAGCCTGCTGAAGAGATTTGGTTGGGGTGTGGATCAGGCGGTTGGTCAGCTTGCGCGCCAGATCCTGCATGATGGCTTCGGCATCGCCGCCGGTGCGCAGCGCCGCCAGGGCTTTGCTGGTGAGCTCTTCGCGCACCTGATCGGCCTGGGCGCGATACTCGCGGATGGTCTCGCTGACGCTCTGGGCGCGCAGCCAGGCCATAAATTCGCAGGCTTCCTGCTCGACGATAGACTCCGCCTGCACCGCTGCGGCTTTACGCTGCGCGAGGTTGTGCTGGATGATGCTCTGCAGATCGTCAACGCTGTAGAGATAGGCATTGGCAAGCTTGCCTACTTCCGGCTCGACATCACGCGGCACGGCGATATCCACCAGCAGCATCGGCTGGTTGCGGCGGGCCTTCAGCGCGCGTTCCATCATGCCTTTGCCGATAATCGGCAGCGGGCTTGCGGTGGAGCTGATAATGATATCGGCGTCTTTTAAGCGCTCGTCGATATCGCCAAGCCCGATAACCTCCGCGCCGACTTCATCCGCCAGGCGCTGGGCGCGCTCGCGGGTACGGTTGGCGATGATCATTTTCTGCACGTTATGTTCGCGCAGGTGACGGGCCGCAAGCTCGATGGTTTCACCCGCGCCGACCAGCATCACAGTGACCGTCGAGAGCGATTCGAAAATCTGCCGCGCCAGCGTACAGGCGGCAAACGCTACCGACACGGCGCTGGCGCCGATATCGGTTTCAGTACGCACGCGTTTGGCGACGGAGAAAGATTTCTGGAACATGCGTTCCAGCTCGCTGGCGTTCGCGTGGCCGCGACCAGAATCGGCGAAGGCTTTTTTCACCTGGCCTAAGATTTGCGGCTCGCCCAGCACCAGCGAATCGAGACCACTGGCGACGCGCATCAGATGGCTGACGGCGTCGTTATCGTGGTGCCAGTAGAGGCTGTTGCGCACTTCCTCTTCGTCGAGATTGTGATAATCGCACAGCCAGCGCACGAGCTTGTCGTGCAGATTGTCCTGTTCCTCAACGCTCAGGTAAAGCTCGGTGCGGTTACACGTCGAGAGCACCACACCGCCCTGCACCATCGGCTGCGACAGCAGGCTTTCCAGCGCCTGGTCGAGCGTATCCGGCGAAAACGTCACGCGTTCTCGCAGCGAAACAGGAGCCGTCTTGTGGTTGATGCCGAGAGCTAACAGGGTCATGGAGCGGGAATAGTACCAGCGTTGATAAGGTTTGCTGTGCGCATCATACAGGATGCGTAAGGTCAATAAAAGAGAACCGCCTCTTTTGGAGTAATAGACAGATTCATGATTTAAGACAACTTGACCATAGACGCCCTCAGCCCCTGACGCTAGCATGAAGGGTTATAACCTCAATCAACATCAAGGATTTGTTCCTGTTATGGCGATTTCTTCTGTGCGTTTTTGGTCTCTCGCCCCGCTGGCGAGCCTGGTGCTGACCGCCTGTGTCAGCCATGCCCCGCAAGGCCCTGGCAAAAGCCCTGACTCTCCCCAGTGGCGACAGCATCAACAGCAGGTGCAAAACCTCGCGCAGTTCCAGACCCGCGGCGCTTTCGCCTATCTTTCCGACCAGCAGAAAGTCTACGCGCGTTTCTTCTGGCAGCAGACCGGCAAAGAAAACTATCGCCTGCTGCTCACTAATCCGCTTGGCAGCACCGAGCTTGAACTGAACGCGAAGCCGGGTGCCGTGGAACTGGTGGATAACAAAGGCAAACGCTACCAGGCCACGGACGCCGAGGAGATGATCGGCAAACTGACCGGCATGCCGATTCCGCTCAATAGTCTGCGCCAGTGGATTGTCGGCCTGCCGGGCGATGCGACCGACTACTCGCTTGACGATCAATACCGTTTACGCGAAGTGAATTACACCCAGAACGGCAAAACCTGGAAAGTGGTATACGGCGGTTACGACACTAAAACCCAGCCTGCGATGCCCTCTAACCTGGAGCTGCGCGAAGGCGACCAGCGCATCAAGCTCAAAATGGATAACTGGATTGTTAAATAATGACCCGTTGGCCCTCCCCGGCGAAGCTTAATCTTTTCTTATATATCACGGGCCGTCGTAACGACGGCTATCACAATTTACAGACGCTGTTTCAGTTTCTCGACTATGGCGACACGGTGCTGATAACGCCGCGCATGGACGGCGAGCTTCGGCTGGTGACACCCGTTGAGGGCGTGGCGCAAGAGGACAATCTCATCATGCGCGCCGCAAGGCTTCTGATGGCGCGCGCTCGTGAAACCGGACGGCTGCCTGAGGGCGCGGGGGCGGATCTGGGCGTGGAGAAGCGTTTACCGATGGGCGGCGGGCTCGGCGGCGGTTCGTCCAACGCCGCGACGGTTCTGGTAGCGCTCAATCACCTCTGGCAAACCGGCTTTAGCGAAGATGAACTGGCGCGCCTTGGCGTGCAACTTGGTGCCGACGTGCCGGTGTTCGTGCGTGGCCGCGCGGCCTTCGCCGAAGGGGTCGGCGAATTGCTGACGCCTGCAAGCCCTGCGGAGAAATGGTATCTGGTGGCGCACCCGGGCGTGAGCATTCCCACACCCGTGATTTTCGGCGATCCGGAGCTCACGCGCGATACGCCTGTCCGGTCAATGGAAACGTTGCTGAAATGTGAATTTCACAACGATTGCGAGCATATCGCAAGAAAACGTTTTCGTGAGGTTGATGCCGCGCTTTCCTGGCTGTTAGAATACGCGCCGTCGCGCCTGACCGGCACCGGAGCTTGTGTGTTTGCTGAATTTAACACCGAATCCGAGGCCCGCCGGGTGCTTGAGAAAGCCCCGGAATGGCTGAAGGGTTTTGTTGCGCGAGGCGTCAACCACTCCCCGTTACAGCAAGCCATCGCCGGGCAAACTGAGTCGTGGTGACAACGTCACCTATGTTCCAGACGTTGCGCCATGCTCTTTAAATACACCGCCTGGATGGCGAACCTGCTTCCTGTCGCGTTTTGCGGCGCCGCCATCCACCACTGGACGCATGCCTGAGGTTCTTCTCGTGCCTGATATGAAGCTTTTTGCTGGTAACGCCACCCCGGAACTAGCACAACGTATTGCCAACCGCCTGTACACTTCCCTCGGCGACGCTGCTGTCGGTCGCTTTAGCGACGGCGAAGTCAGCGTACAAATTAATGAAAATGTACGCGGTGGTGATATTTTCATCATCCAGTCCACTTGTGCCCCCACCAACGACAACCTGATGGAACTGGTTGTCATGGTCGACGCCCTGCGCCGCGCTTCCGCAGGTCGTATTACCGCCGTTATCCCTTATTTTGGTTATGCCCGTCAGGACCGTCGCGTGCGTTCCGCGCGTGTGCCTATCACCGCGAAAGTGGTGGCGGATTTCCTGTCCAGCGTAGGGGTTGACCGCGTTCTCACTGTGGACCTGCACGCAGAACAGATTCAGGGCTTCTTCGATGTGCCGGTAGATAACGTCTTCGGCAGCCCGATTCTGCTGGAAGATATGCTGCAGCAGAACCTGGATAACCCGATTGTGGTTTCTCCGGACATCGGCGGCGTGGTGCGCGCTCGCGCCATCGCAAAACTGCTCAACGATACCGACATGGCTATCATCGACAAACGTCGTCCGCGTGCGAACGTCTCTCAGGTGATGCACATCATCGGTGACGTGGCAGGCCGCGACTGCGTACTGGTAGATGACATGATCGACACCGGCGGCACCCTGTGCAAAGCGGCTGAAGCGCTGAAAGAGCGCGGCGCTAAACGCGTTTTCGCCTACGCCACCCACCCGATTTTCTCCGGCAACGCGCTGAATAATCTGCGCAACTCCGTGATTGATGAAGTGGTGGTCTGCGACACTATCCCGCTGTCTGAAGAGATCAAAGCGCTGCCGAATGTGCGCACGCTGACCCTCTCCGGTATGCTGGCCGAAGCGATTCGTCGTATCAGCAACGAAGAATCTATCTCCGCCATGTTCGAGCATTAATCGGACTGAGCGTAAAAACCCGCCCCGGCGGGTTTTTTTATTCTTTTGTTTTATTTGTATGATTTATGTATTCATCATCGTATATTTTTTTACATGGTGGTGAACGCATGGATGAAATATCGTGAACACCCAATATCTCTCGCAAATCCTTCCTTTCCGTGCGCTGGTGGAAGCCTGCTGGCGTGAAAAATATACCGTCTCCCGGCTGAGCCGCGATCTGATTGCTGGCATCACCGTCGGCATTATCGCCATTCCGCTCGCCATGGCGCTGGCTATTGGTAGCGGCGTGCCGCCACAATACGGCCTCTATACTTCCGCCATCGCGGGCATTGTTATCGCGCTGAGCGGCGGTTCGCGCTACAGCGTCTCGGGGCCGACCGCCGCGTTTGTGGTCATTCTCTACCCTGTCGCGCAGCAATTTGGGCTTTCCGGACTGCTGGTGGCGACGCTGCTCTCGGGTATCTTTTTAATTCTGTTCGGGCTGGCGCGCTTCGGGCGACTGATTGAGTATATTCCGCTGCCGGTCACGCTGGGCTTTACCTCCGGCATCGGCATTACCATCGCGACCATGCAGATCAAAGACTTTTTCGGCCTCGACATCGCGCATATGCCGGAACATTACCTGCCGAAAGTGGCCGCGCTGGCGGTGGCGCTGCCTGGTCTGAATCCTGGCGATGCGGCGATTGGTATCGTCACGCTGGGCGTGCTGGTGTTCTGGCCGCGTCTCGGCATCCGTCTGCCGGGGCATTTACCGGCGCTGCTGGCGGGCTGCGCGGTGATGGGCGTCGTTCATCTGCTGGGCGGGAATGTCGCGACCATCGGTTCACGTTTTCATTATCTGCTGGCAGACGGCACACAGGGCAACGGTATCCCGCCACTCCTGCCACAACTGGTGCTGCCGTGGGATCTGCCGGGGTCGTCATTTACGTTAAGCCTGGATTCGCTGCGCGCGCTGCTGCCCGCCGCGTTTTCTATGGCGGTGCTGGGCGCTATCGAATCCCTGCTGTGTGCGGTCGTGCTGGACGGCATGACCGGTACGCGCCATAACGCCAACAGTGAGCTAATCGGCCAGGGGCTTGGTAATCTGGTCGCGCCGTTCTTTGGCGGCATCACCGCCACCGCCGCGATAGCCCGTTCGGCGGCCAACGTCCGCGCGGGTGCTACTTCGCCTGTCGCCGCGGTGTTCCATGCGCTACTGGTACTGTTAGCGCTGCTGGCGCTCGCCCCGCTGCTCTCCTGGCTTCCGCTCTCAGCGATGGCCGCCCTGCTGCTGATGGTGGCGTGGAACATGAGCGAAGCGCATAAGGTGATTGGCCTGCTGCGCCGCGCGCCGAAGGATGACATCGTCGTGATGCTTATCTGCATGTCGCTGACGGTGCTGTTTGATATGGTGATAGCCATCAGCGTCGGCGTGGTGCTGGCCTCGCTACTGTTTATGCGCCGGGTGGCGCGCATGACGCGGCTCGCGCCGCTGAATGTTTCCGTACCAGAGGATGTCCTGGCCGTGCGGGTGACCGGGCCGCTGTTCTTCGCCGCGGCAGAAGGCGTCTTTACGCCGCTGCTGGCGCAGGCGGCGGGCAAACGCGTTATCGTGATGCAATGGGACGCAGTGCCGGTGCTGGACGCGGGTGGCCTGGATGCCCTGCAACGCTTTATTGAACGCCTGCCGGATGGCTGCGAGCTGCGCATCTGTCATCTCGAATTCCAGCCGCTGCGCACGCTGGCGCGCGCAGGCGTTCAGCCCATCCCTGGGCGTCTTGCTTTCTTCCCGGGGAGCGACGCAGCCTTAGCCGCGCCGTGAATCAACGTGCAGGCGCAGCCCCCTGCGCCTGCATCAACGCGCCGAATGCCTGTTGCAGCCAGGCGAGCGTTTCCGGCGTCATCCAGGTGCCTTTAGAAAGATGCGGTTCGCGCATCATCGCCTCCCGAAATTTCTGCTGCGTCTGCGGGTTATCGCCAGCGAACGAAGAAAACAGCGTCAGCCAGTGCGCCGCAATTTCGCGAGCTTCTTCGCTTTGCGGGGAGAGGTGCGCGTCCACCGCCGCATGAAGTTTCGCCACCAGCGGCGGCCACTCCATCATGCGATCGAAATAGTGCTCACGGGTGAACGCGTACTCTTCGGGCGTCAGATAACGCTCGTAGATTGCAAGCTTGCTTTCGGCAAAGGCATGCGTGATCCAGTCGACTATCTCCGGCGTAATACCAGTTTTATCGCGCATCGCAGGCTCGGTGGCATGCATGTCGTTGAGGCGAGTCAGGAACGCAGGGTTGCCCGCGGTATCCCGCTCCAGCGTTTCCATCCAGCGCGTGGCGAGCGCCTGCGCAGCCGGACTGCTGACCGGTACGCCCTGAGAAACCGCTGCCTTAACCTCATTCACCAGCGCCGCCCACTGCGCTTCGCGCTCGGCGTTTTCCTGCGCAAACGGCAACTGTTTCAGTTCGTCGTGCGAAAACCATTTCTCATACATCGTCATTAACTCCAGTGTTTTCAGCCATTCCTGAAGATCCGGCTCACAACCGGCCAGAAGCCCGTCACGCAGCACCACCAGCCGGTCGCGCAGTATCGCGGTACGCGTAAGCTGTGCATTCAGCTGGGTGATTTGCGTGTCAATGACTTCCGGCAGCGTCATGCTGCCGCTCTCCAGACACTCCCGCACCTGCGCCAGACTCAACCCCATTCGCGTCAGTGCCTGAATATGATGCAGGCGCTGAATATCATCGCGGTTATAGAGGCGGTAACCGGCGGCCGTGCGGCCGGAGGGAATGAGCAGACCGAGGCTTTCGTAGTGATGCAGCGTGCGGACCGTCAGCCCGGCGCGCTTTGCGAGTTCACCAACCTGTAGCAACATAACGCCTCTCCTCTTCCCTTTCGAAGCCCACTGTGAGCCCTGACGTAACGTAAGGGTCAAGAGCGTATCATAAAAAAAGCTCCCGACCGGCGGGAGCTTTTACAGCGTTTACGTATTAACGAGAGTAATCATTATGAACTGGAGTGATGGTTGCGCTTGCAGCGTTTGTCATAATGGCGCACCCACCAGTAACGATCGCACACTTGTTCATGACCACCAACGCGGGCGCCTGCCAGCCATAACACGGCCCCGACGAAGATACTTAATACCGCGCCATGCGCGAAAAACTGCGGCAGGTTTAGCTGCGGCAGCTGGTTGAGAATGGAGTAACCGACCCCGCCAACCATGACCACTAACCCCAGCCCCATCAAGAAATTGCCGAGCAACGACGCGTTTTTGCGTTTCATAGTCACCTCCGGAAGAATGGGCGGGAAAGTATCCCTGTTATTTATGTGTAAAGTATAGGCAACGCTTATAAATGCGGGTTGCGCCGGGGATCACAATTATGAACTTTCTCTGGACGAAACTTTACAAATAAGCCAATGAATTACATGAAAATCTAATTATTCATGATTGTGATTATTGATTTCCATTCATCGGTGCGACGCGGTTTTGTGATCTGCGCGACAGCACAGTAAACTACGCCGCAAACAGAGGTTTTCAGGAACAGTAACGTGACGATTAAACTGATAGTCGGGCTTGCGAACCCCGGCGCGGAATATGCCGCCACCCGTCATAACGCGGGCGCATGGTATGTGGATCTGCTGGCGGATCGCTTTCGCGCCCCGCTGAAAGAAGAGGCTAAATTTTTCGGCTATACCTCACGCATCAACGTGAACGGCAACGATGTGCGCCTGCTGGTGCCGACCACTTTTATGAACCTGAGCGGCAAAGCCGTGGCGGCGATGGCCACGTTTTACCGTATCGCGCCGGATGAAATTCTGGTGGCGCACGATGAACTCGATCTGCCGCCAGGCGTGGCGAAGTTCAAATTAGGCGGCGGTCATGGCGGTCATAACGGCCTGAAAGACATCATCAGCAAGCTGGGGAATAACCCTAATTTTCACCGCTTACGGCTGGGCATTGGTCATCCGGGCGATAAAAACAAAGTTGTCGGCTTTGTGCTTGGCAAACCGCCAGTGAGCGAGCAAAAGCTGATTGACGAGGCCGTGGACGAAGCGGCACGCTGCACCGAAATCTGGCTGCAGGACGGCTTAACCAAAGCCACTAACCGTCTGCACAGTTTTAAAGCGCAATAAACCGCGTGGCGGCGCGGCATAAGGGCGATTTCTCCCCCGTTGCGCGCCCGTTACGTGTATAATAGCCAAATAACACCATTTCTCATCATCGGGTTAATTTTAACCCTCTGATAAACAAGCAATTAAGGTAATGTAAACCATGGGATTCAAATGCGGTATCGTCGGCTTGCCGAACGTCGGTAAATCCACTCTGTTCAATGCGCTGACCAAAGCAGGTATTGAGGCGGCGAACTTCCCGTTCTGTACCATTGAGCCGAACACCGGCGTCGTGCCTATGCCCGATCCGCGTCTGGATAAAATCGCCGAGATCGTGAAGCCGCAGCGTATTCTGCCGACCACGATGGAATTTGTGGATATCGCCGGTCTGGTGAAGGGCGCGTCCAAAGGTGAAGGCCTGGGCAACCAGTTCCTGACCAACATCCGCGAAACCGAAGCTATCGGCCACGTGGTGCGCTGCTTTGAAAACGACAACATCATCCACGTCGCGGGCAAAGTAAACCCGGCGGAAGATATTGATACCATTAATACCGAGCTGGCGCTTTCTGACCTCGATACCTGCGAGCGTGCGATTCATCGTATCTCCAAGAAAGCCAAAGGCGGCGATAAAGACGCCAAAGCCGAGCTGGCCGTACTGGAAAAATGCCTGCCGCAGCTTGAGAACGCCGGTATGCTGCGCGCGCTGGATCTGAGCAAAGAAGAGAAAGATCTCATTAAATACCTGAGCTTCCTGACGCTCAAGCCGACCATGTACATCGCGAACGTCAACGAAGACGGTTTCGAGAACAACCCGTTCCTGGATCAGGTGCGTGAAATCGCCGCGAAAGAAGGCTCTGTGGTTGTGCCGGTGTGCGCCGCCGTGGAAGCGGATATCGCTGAGCTTGACGATGAAGAGCGCGATGAGTTTATGCAGGAGCTGGGCCTCGAAGAGCCGGGCCTGAACCGCGTGATCCGCGCCGGCTACGCGCTGCTGAACCTGCAGACGTATTTCACCGCTGGCGTGAAAGAAGTGCGCGCCTGGACCATTCCTGTCGGTGCCACCGCCCCGCAGGCGGCGGGTAAAATCCACACCGATTTCGAAAAAGGCTTTATCCGCGCGCAAACCATCGCTTATGACGATTTCATCGCTTACAAAGGCGAACAGGGCGCGAAAGAAGCCGGTAAAATGCGTGCCGAAGGAAAAGATTACATCGTCAAAGATGGCGATATCATGAACTTCCTGTTCAACGTCTGACCATTTCTTTTCGCGTGTGGGGTGGTGTTCCATCTCATAAAGCTGACTGAGAATGTAAAATCCACGCTCTGGCGTGGATTTTTCTTTTCGTCCTGAATACCCGTTTTAAGCGCGTCGTATCTTTAGCAGATAACGCCGCGGTTAACAGATTGATGACTAAAGTGACAAGGTAAGTGTTTACACTGCCAGTCCTGGACCTAAGCGCCGAGGAGGCAACATGATGAAAGAAGGCCCGCTGACCGAGAAAGAGCTGGAATGGCTTGACGAGATGCTGGAAAAGTATGGCAGCAAGGATTCGATTGTCGATGTCGCCGAGCTCGATGGCCTGCTGACCGCCGTGCTTTCCGGCCCAAAAACGATTGAGCCGAGCGAATGGCTGGTCGCGCTGTGGGGCGGTCAAAACCGCATTCCCCGCTGGAGCAACGAGCGTGAGATGAACCGCTTTATGGATCTGTGCTTCCAGCATATGAACGATATCGCCGATCGTCTCGCGGAATTCCCCGATCAGTTCGATCCGCTGTTTGGCGTGCGCGAGACCGAAGGCCAGGAATTTACCGTGGTGGAAGAGTGGTGCTTTGGCTATCTGCGCGGCGTGGCACTCGGCGACTGGTCATCACTGCCGGAATCGCTGCAGCCCGCGCTGGACGCCATCGCCCTACACGGCAAGGAAGAGAACTTCCCACAGCTGGAATCGCTCTCCCAGGAAGCACTCGAAGCGAGTTTCGCTGCTATCCGCCCCGCCGCGCTGGCGCTGCATGATTACTGGATAGCCCAGCCGGAAGCGGTGCCTGAGCCGCAGCAGCCGGTGGTGGCCGAACAAAAGCCTGGGCGAAACGATCCCTGCTTTTGCGGCAGCGGTAAAAAGTATAAGCACTGCTGCCTGCACTAAACACGATGCGCCTGCGGGCGCATTTTTTCGGCGGCGGCAGGACAGAAAGCCGGGACAAAACATCACCGGAACGTGTTCGCCAATGCGTAAACGACAGTTTATCCCTCGCCGCCTTCCCTGTTTTTCTGCAAATTATCGCTTCCCACTCCGCCAATAAAGGGCAGCCTGAGTTTAAGCGGCGAGAGATCCAGTCCCATATTCAGCCCCAGAATGTTAATTTCAAGCCCCTCTTCCGCGCCCAGCGTAAATCCCGCCACGCCCAAAACAGAGACCTGAACGCCACGTCCTGACGGCGGCAAGCCGACAACATGGCGCAGCGGACGGAAATCTTTGCCGATAGCATTGGCGGGCATATCCAGCTTCAGCGCAGGAACTTCCCGCCCGATATGGGCGATGAACGTGTTGCTGTTTGGGCCAGGCCAGACGCGATAAGTCTCTGGCCACGGCCAGGAGGCGATAGCCGCTTCAATTTGAGGGATCATGGCTTCGGCTTCCTTGCCACGATGCTCAACCAACAGGCGGGGTTTCGAGCCATACCAGTAACCGTCCGGCACGTTTTGGCTGCGCCGCACTTTCTTACCTGCGCCCCAGCTAATCACTTCATAGCGGGTGTAATGGGTTTCTCCGGCGCGCTTATAGATTATCCAGGGATGGACCGCGACCACGCCTTTCCAGCCCCATGTCGGCGCGGCGTAAACCTGCACCAATGCCAGCCGGGCGTTTTTTCTCGGATCCGGTGCGAGCCCCGCGGAGTCGCTGCGGGCAGCCCACCAGCCACGCTGCGAAAGTGGCTCATGGTGATACATCTTCTGGCCGACGCTCGCGGCAAGTGACAGCAGAGTGATACAAAGAAAACTCAGTAACAGCGTTTTAATCAGGAACATGCGGGGCCGGGTGTGGTTAAAAATAGATCACAATGACACCATCCTAACGCTGTATTTATATCCAGCAAAGTTCGTTTTGTGCTACGAATATCGCGACATGCCTCGAACAGGCATGTCATGCGCCTTTGAGAAAGCCAGCGTTATGCTCACCGCTTGCGGCTTATCTCTTCTCTACCATGCCGACAATCGCATCGCGCAGTTCCGCTTTTGCCTGTGCGGCATCAATCGCGCCCATCGTGACGGCCCAGGAAAGCCCTTCGGCAGCGCCAAACATCGCCCACAGCGCGGCGTCACGCAGGGCGTTATCCGAATGCAGCGGCGCAAACAGCGTGCGGCATTTACTGATGAATTCCATCGCGTAATCCTGACGCAGCTTTTCAAGCTCCGGCGTGCCGGTGAGCGCCGCCATCACATTTGGCATTTCACGCCCCTGCAACAGCACGCATTCGATATACGCATCGGCGATCACCGCTGCCAGCGGCAACAGTTCAGGTTGAGTGCGTGCGATTGCCTCATCCATTTTGCGGTTCTGGCGCACTTCATATTCGTGGTAAAGCGCCGCCAGCAGGCCGGAGCGGCTGGTGAAATGATCGTAGACCACCGGCTTTGTGACGCCCGCCCGTTCCGCAAGCCTGCCGAGCGTCAGCGCCTCGGTGCCCTCTTCACGAATAATCTGCCAGGCCATTTCAATAAGCTGGGTGTGGCGCGCATCGCGGCTTAGCCGCTGGCGCGTGCGAATTTCAGACACGGCGTTTCTCCTTGACAGAATTACCTACTAAAAGTAACTTACCAATGGTAGGTTACTTTTAGTATATCAGATTACGTCTGTCGCCACCCGATGGCAACGCAGGAGGAGTGAATATGCACGCATTAATCGTCGTTTCCCATCCGTTAGCGTCATCTCTGACCCACCGCGTCGCACACGCGCTGGCCGAAGGCATTACCCGTGCCGGTAGCGGTCATACCGCCGACATTGCCGATCTCACACGCGAAGGCTTCGACCCGGTCTTTAACGAGCACGATTACGCCGCGTTTATGAAAACTGCACCGGTGCCGCCAGACGTCGCCCGCGAGCAGGCGCGTATCAATCACACCGACGCGCTGGTACTGGTGTTTCCGGTGTACTGGTGGTCGATGCCGGGGCTGTTGAAAGGCTGGATCGATCGCGTTTTTTCAAACGGCTGGGCGTATGAAGAAAGCCCGGAAGGGAAAGTAGTCAAAAAACTGGGCCATCTGCCGGTGCATCTGGTGAGTATCGGCGGCGCGGACAGAAAAACGTTCGATAAACACGGTTATCACCAGGCCTGGGACACGCAAATCGCCCACGGGATTTTCGATTACTGCGGTGCGCCGGTTATCACCAACGAAACGCTGTTTCTGCCGGATCTCAGTACGCCTGACAACGCCCTGGAATGCGCACGCGTGCTGGGCGCGAAAATATTTACCGCGTCAGCATAAGCGCGTCCGCCAGAGAAGGGTTTACGGAGAGATAACGGGAATAAACGCGGAGGAAACAGCCATCCGGCGCGTCTCTCTTATCCGCTAAACCCCGCAAATAACCGCAGGCGAAAAGCGAATCAAGACGCAGCCGGACGCTCACGGTGCGCCGGGCCGTCAGGCCGCGGCACCGTTGGTCTGTGCGGCGAGATGAGCGGCCCACAGGCTTGCCACCCATTTCACGCCGCGCGCGGTAAAACGCGGTTGGGCGAAGGTGTGCAGGTTTTCACCCACGCCTGAGCGCAGCGTAAAGTAACCCGCCTGCAGGTGGTGGTGCTGCGGTACCAGCGTACCGTTGGCGCGCTGCATAATGTTGCGCTCAAGCAGAAACTGGCGGAACTCCGGCTCCTTCACCTTCAGCATTTTGCACAGCTGGCGAAAGCCAAGCGACTCGTCGACCTGCACGAAACGATCGAAGAACTCGGCTTTAGGGGCGAAGAGAGCCAGCTGCTGCTCCGCCCGCTGACGCTTTTCATACTGCTCGGCCCAGGCGCGCGCGGCGGCGGCCGGGTTGGTAAAATCCGGCAGGCTGGCGTTACGTTCGCGTTCCTGCCAGCGATCGAGCATTTCGGCGGTAAAGGCGGGCGAAATGCGCGCCACCGTCAGCAGCGAGTCGCGTTTATTCAGTAAGAACTCCTGACGCATCTCCCCTTCCCGTTCGTACAGATTAATGCCGATAGGCTGGGACAGGCGCTGCGCCGTTTCCAGGCTTTTAATCATGCGCTTCACTTCACTGTGGGCAATCCCTGTTAACGTCGCGATTTCACGGCTGCTCATTGTGACCGATTGATCCTGAGCATTAAGATTTTCCAGCGGAATCATCATAGGTTTCACCACTCATTCACTAACTCAATTACAACAACACCTGGTGCTTTGTAGAAATAGTATACAGGTACCTGTTTAAATATCCAGTAGATTTTTTAATCGGTTTTACTTAAGTTGCAGGCGAGACGCGGCCTGCGATGAGTGGTCCGCTATGTGATTAAAAATCAATCCCTTTTCGCTGCCTCCTGCGCTACCTGCCCACCGCGCCCATAAAAAAAGCCCGCGCAGGCGGGCTTTTCAGAAGGTTAAAAACAGCGTTATTCAAGACCGGCGCGATCCAGACCAAACGCCGCGTCCTGGCTACCGGGTGCCATTTGCGACACCAGTTGCAGACGGTTCCAGCTATTGATGATGGCAACGGCAAACGCGATCTCTGCAATTTCCGTTTCAGAGAAATGCTCACGCGCCTGTTGATAGATCGCATCGCTGATCCCTTCTTCTCTGATATGCGTTATCGCTTCCGTTAAGGTCAGCGCCGCTTTCTCCTTCGCGCTGAACAGCGGCGATTTTCGCCATACCGGCAGATGGTACAGGCGCAGTTCACGCTCGCCCGCCATCTTCGCCTCTTTCGCGTGCATATCGACGCAAAACGCGCAGCCGTTGAGCTGCGAAGCGCGCATGTCGATCAGCTGTTTAAGCGTTGGCGTCAGGCTGCTTTTTTTCAGCGCCGCGCTGGCGTTCATCAGGGTGTTAACCAGCGCCGGAATGGTCTGATAATGGTTCACGCGCGTACTCATGGAAACTCCTTACATCACAAGAGAAATCACCCCGCGCGGTGCGGAGCGTGTCAAATTCTTCTCGTCTATCATACGGCGCCATGACATAGTCAAAAGGGTCATAAAACGTGAAATAAGGCAGGACATGAAACCGGGTTATCGTGAAATTTATCAGCGCTATCGCCAGAATATCCACGACGGGCTTCTGAAGCCCGGCGACCGGGTACCGTCCATCCGCGTGCTGGCGCAGGAACTCCAGGTGGCGAAGAAAACGGTGGAGGCGGCCTACGCGGTGCTGGTGGGTGAAGGGTATCTGGTGAGCCGCGGCCCGCAGGGTACGCTGGTGAATCCGGCGCTCACGGTGCCGCCGCGCGTGGCAGAGCCAGCGCCTGTCCGCCCGGGCGATAACACCGATCTGCTGGCGCTTAACGAGCACGAAGGGTTTCTGCGCCCTGGTCTGCCGTCGCTGGATCAGTTTCCTTATAAAAAGTGGCTGCTCCTGAGCGCAAGAGCGACGCGCGCCATGCGCCCCGAAGAGATGGTGAATCCGCCAGTTGCAGGCTACGCGCCGCTGCGCGCGGCGATCGCAAGCTATCTGACGCTGTCACGCGGCGTGACGTGTACCGCTGACGATATTTTTATCACCAATGGCTATCGCGGCAATCTGCTGCTCACGGTCCAGGCGTTGCTCGGCGCGGGTGAGAGCGTGGCAATGGAAGATCCTGCCTATTTTCTCGGTCAGCGGCTGCTGAAAACGCTTACGCCGAATCTGCACGCCATACCGGTGGATAACGAAGGCTTGCAAGTGGACTATCTGCAACATCACCACCCGGACGCCCGGCTCGCGTTTGTCACGCCGACACACCACAGTCCGCTTGGCGTGTCGCTGTCGCTGCCGCGAAAACAGCAGCTACTGGCATGGGCGTCGCGCCATAACGCATGGATTGTGGAAGATGATTATGATGGCGAGTTTCACTTCACCCGCAACGTACTGCCATCGCTGAAAAGCCTCGACACCGATGACCGGGTCGTTTACTTCGGCACCTTCAGTAAAACGATTATGCCGTCGGTGCGTATCGGTTATCTGGTGATGCCGCGCGCGGCGCGCCACGCCTTTCTTGAACACGGCGCGCTGCTGACGGGCGGGCAGCCGCTGCTGATACAAAAAATCCTCGCCGCGTTTCTGACTGGCGGGGAGTTTTACACTCATCTGCGGAAAATGCGCGCGCTCTACCAGCAGCGGCGCACGATGGCTATCGCGGCGCTGCACGCGGTTTACCCTGGCGTATTCGAAACGCCGCTGGAAGATGGCGGGATGCACGTGGTGGCGTATCTGAAAACCGCAACCTGCGATGAGGCGCTTGCCCGCCTCTGGCACCAGCACCAGTTGCAGGTCAGCGCGCTGTCGCCCTGGTACCGGCGGCCCGATAAACGCTACGGGCTGATTATCGGCTACGCCAATCTTCGCTCGGCGGACGAAGCCGTCGCCCTGCTGGCCCGCGCGCAACCGGCAACGCTGGCGCTGCTTAACGGATGATGTAAACGGCAGCTTAACCGAACGCGAAAAACAGAAATTTCCCGTTTACGTGCGCTCGAAACGGGAATATTCGTCTAAGGTTTTCATATGGTTGATTCGCAGTGGTGTGCGCTGCGCCCCTTAAGGAGAATTCATTGATGTCACAACCCGTCACGCGCCGTCCCCGGACGCTGTTTTTCGCCATTCAGGTCGCCCTTAGTGGCGCGCTGCTGGCGTTCTCCACCCTGCCCGCCAGCGCAGAAGAGCCGTCTGGCGCAGAGCGCCCCGCGCCGCAATCACCGGACCAGCTTCTCGGCCCGCTGTTTACGGATGTACAGAGCGCCAAACTGTTCCCCGATCAGAAAACGTTCGCCGACGCGGTGCCGAACAGCGATCCTTTGATGATCCTGGCCGATTACCGCATGCAGCGTAACCAGTCGGGCTTTGACCTGCGCCATTTCGTTGAGCTGAACTTTACCCTGCCGCAAAAAGGCGAAGCCTATGTTCCGCCAGCAGGGCAGAGTTTGCGCGAGCATATCGACGGCCTGTGGCCGGTGCTGACGCGCTCGACCGATTCCGCCAGCAAATGGGATTCCCTGCTGCCGCTGCCGAAGCCTTACGTGGTACCGGGTGGGCGTTTCCGCGAGGTCTATTACTGGGACACCTACTTCACCATGCTGGGGCTCGCCGAGAGCAATCACTGGGATAAAGTGCAGGATATGGTCGATAACTTCGCCCATGAAATCGACGCCTGGGGCCATATTCCGAACGGCAACCGCAGCTACTATTTAAGCCGCTCCCAGCCGCCGTTCTTCGCGTTTATGGTCGAACTGCTGGCGACCCATGAAGGCGGCGACGAGACGCTGAAAAAATATCTGCCGCAGTTGCAGAAAGAGTACGCCTACTGGATGGAAGGCAGCGAAAACCTGGCACCGGGCGATGCCCACGAACGCGTGGTGAAACTGAAAGATGGCGCGGTGCTGAACCGCTACTGGGACGATCGCGACGCGCCGCGTACCGAATCCTGGCTTGATGACGTAACCACCGCCAAAAATAACCCGGATCGCCCGGCAACTGACATCTACCGCGATCTGCGCGCGGGCGCGGCGTCCGGCTGGGATTTCAGCTCGCGCTGGATGGATAATCCGCAGCAGCTTGGCTCTATCCGCACCACCAGTATCATGCCTGTCGATCTCAACGCCCTGCTGTTCCAGATGGAAAAAACCCTCGCGCGCGCCAGCAAAGCCGCAGGGGACAGCGCGGGTGCCGCCCGCTATGAATCGCTCGCCAGCCAGCGTCAGCAGGCGATTGAAACCCATCTGTGGAATGCGAAACATGGCTGGTACGCGGATTACGATCTGAAAACCAACAAGGTACGCGATCAGCTGACCGCCGCCGCGCTGTTCCCGCTGTATGTCAAAGCGGCCGCGCAGGATCGCGCCGAGAAAGTGGCGGCGGCAACGCGTGCGCAACTGCTGAAACCGGGCGGTATTGTGACCACGACGGTCAAAACCGGCCAGCAGTGGGACGCGCCGAACGGCTGGGCACCGCTGCAGTGGGTGGCGACCGAAGGTCTGATGAATTACGGGCAGAAAGATCTGGCGATGGACGTCACCTGGCGATTCCTGACCAACGTTCAGCACACCTACAACCGCGAGCAGAAACTGGTGGAGAAATATGACGTTTCTTCGACCGGTACGGGCGGCGGCGGCGGTGAATACCCGCTCCAGGACGGCTTTGGCTGGACCAACGGCGTGACGCTGAAAATGCTCGACCTGCTGTGCGGCACCGAAAAACCGTGTGACGATGTGCCGCAGACCCGTCCGGGCAGCGACCACGCGCCGCAGCCGAAGCAGGAAGGCAAAATGCTGAGCAAACCGGCGCAGTCCTCTGCGCCCGCAAAAGCGGAAACCTCAGCGCCAGCGAAAACAGAAACGTCTGCGCCGGCAACAACGCAAACGCCAGCCCCGGCGAAAACCGACGCCGCTGCGCCCGCGAGCAATAGCGCGCCTGCTGAAAACGCACCGGCCGCGCCGAACAGCAACGCGCAGGATAACGCCGCTGCGCAACCCGCGCCGGCACAGTAATTCACACGCGCTACATCACTGCCCTCTGCGGAGGGCAGTTTTTTTTGCTTTTCTGCGCACGATATATTTTCCCTGCCAATTCTGTTAGTTGCCCCGCGCGTTGATAACGATAATAATTCGCATTCTTTATTAGATATCGTTACGTCCCTGTCACGCAGGGAGCAGATGGCAACCAGAGAAGACAACAATGACAATCGCTTTAACCCTGAAACGCTCCGCCGTGCTGTGCGCGCTGGCGCTGGCGGCACCGCACCTCTCGCTCGCCGAAGAGACCATCACCGTTAGCGCTGCCCCCGCGCAAACGGCCGCCTCGCCTACCGAAGGCTACACGGTGAAAACCAGCACAGGTGCGACCAAAACCGATCAGCCGCTTATCACCACCGCGCAGTCGGTTTCCGTCGTCACGCGTCAGCAGATGGAGGATCAGGGGGCGCTGTCGGTTAACAGCGCGCTGAATTACACCGCAGGCGCATTTACCGGGTTCTCCGGCGGGGCAACCCGTTACGACACCATTTCATTGCGCGGCTTCCACGGCGGCGACGTCAATAACACGTTTTTAGACGGTCTGCGTCTGATGAGCGACGGCGGCAGCTATAACGTTTTACAGGTCGACCCGTGGTTCCTTGAACGTATCGATGTGATTAAAGGCCCCTCTTCCGCGCTTTACGGCCAGACCATTCCCGGCGGCGTGGTGATGGAAAGCTCGAAGCGCCCGCTCTTCAGCCCGGAAGGCCATCTGCGCGCCTCGGTCGGCAATCACAACACCCGCAACACCGCGTTTGATTACACCGACGCCATTAACGACGAGTGGGCTTACCGCATTACCGGCCTGACGAAATACACCGACACGCAGTATGAAAAAACGCGTGACGAACGCTACGCGATTTCTCCGCAGTTGCTGTGGCAGCCGGGCGAATCCACGTCGCTGCTGCTGCGCGCGTATCTTGAAAAAGATCCGTCCGGTGGTTATCACGGCTCGGTACCGGCAAGCGGCAGCCTCGATGCCACCTCGCACGGCAAGCTCGACACGAGCTTCTCGGACGTGGAGCCGGGCAACGACGAATTCAAACGCTACCAGCAGCTCTACAGCTACGCGTTTTCGCATGACTTCAATGACACTTGGTCGTTCCGCTCGAACGGCAGCTACACGCACTCGAATCTGGATCTCAAGCAGGCTTACCAGATTGGCTGGGCCGATGCATCGAAGAACGAGCTGACCCGCTACTACAGTGGCGAACACTCTTCGCTGAACGCCTGGGCTATGGACAATCAGTTAGAGGCGCGCTTTAACACGGGCGACCTCGCGCATACCGTAGTGTTAGGCGGCGAATACCATAAATTCACCAACAATCTTTCCGACGACGCGGGCTACACCACCAATCTCAACCCGTGGACCGGCGTCTCCGGCGGCGCGGGCGGCTTCTGGTATTACGACCCGCTCGACCCGACCTACGCCACCCGTCTGCAGGGTCTGCAACGCAAGGACATGAAGCGCGTCTATGAGCAAACCGGCGTTTATCTGCAGGATGAGATGGTCTGGAACCGCTGGCATATGGATCTTTCCGGGCGTTTCGACCACCTGGAAACCAAAAACCGCGTGATCACGCCGTCGGCGGGCACCGATACCACCGATCACCGCAAGGATGATCATTTCAGCGGTCGCGCCTCGCTGCTTTACGCGTTTGAAAACGGCCTGTCGCCGTACCTGAGTTACAGCACGGCGGTGACGCCGCAGGTGCTGACCGACGCCCGCGGCAAGCTGCTCAAGCCCACCACCAGCGAGCAGTATGAAGGCGGCCTGAAATATCAGCCGCCGGGTACGTCCGATCTCTACAGCATCGCCGTTTACGATCTGATGCAGAAAGATGTCGGTAACCGCGTCGTGGTCGGCAGCTATTTCGAACCGGCAGGCAAAGTGCATTCGCAGGGCGTAGAGCTGGAAGCGCACACGCAGCTGACGTCGCGTTTCTCGGCTATCGCCAACTACACCTGGAACCATGTGCGCTTTGAAGACGCCATTGACGGCAACAACAAGAACACGCCATACGTAACGCCGGATCAGATGGCGAACCTGTGGGGCCATTATCAGTTTGATTACGGCTTAAGCGCGGGCGCGGGCGTGCGCTACATCGGCAAACAGTGGGCGGATAACGAAAACACGCGCCGCGTGCCTTCCGTCACGCTGGTGGATGCGATGGTGAAAGCCGATCTGGGCGCGTGGAACAGCGCGCTGAAAGGGGCGTTTGTTCAGGTTAATGCGAATAACCTGACCGGACGTGACTACGTGGCGGGCTGCTACGGCACCGGCTACTGTTACTGGGGCGCGGAGCGCAGCGTGACCGCAACGGTCGGCTACGATTTCTGATCCTGACGAAAAAAAACGGCCCCGAGGGGCCGTTTTTACTGACCATTCAGACGCTCCTTACGGACCGTTTTTTAATCCCTGCGCAGCATACGGAAGATCAGCAGCACCACAATGGCACCGACGACCGCCACCAGGAAGCTCGGCAGGTTAAAGCCCGTCACGCTACCGCCCACGCCAAAGAATGTCGCCAGCCAGCCGCCGACCACCGCACCCACGATCCCGAGCACACAGGTCAGAATAAAGCCGCCGCCGTCACGGCCCGGCATAATCAGTTTGGCAATAATACCCGCGATAAGGCCAAATACGATCCAGGACAAAATACCCATAGTCTCCACCCTCTTGGTTAAGTCTCATTGAATGGTTCGCCACAAGGCGCGACAAACCGAAGTGGTTCAAGTATAGGTAATAAAAAAAGATTCTTCCGGTAAGCTCGGATTATCCTTATACAGAAAATGATTTATTTTAGGATAAATCTTAAGTTTCTGGCGGACGGGCCGATAACCGTTCACATCTCTCTGTCAGTCATTTGAGGAATCACGCGACGTGAGCAATTACAGTGAGCAGTTTCTGAAGCAAAATCCGCTGGCCGTACTGGGGATTTTACGCGACTTGCAAAAAAGCCAGGCGCCGATCCGCCTCTCCTGGGGCGGCTGGCAGTTTATCAGCCGTATTCTTGACGCCTCGCCGGAACAACTGGTGCTGGATTTCGGCAGTCAGGCGAGCGAAAACCAGGCCGTGCAAAAAGCGAAAAATATCCAGTTCAGCGCTGAAGCCCAGGGCGCAAAGGTGGAATTTAACCTGCCTGCGCTGAACGTCGGGGAGTTTCAGAACCTGCCTGCCTTTGTCGCCCCGCTGCCGGAAGCCGTGTGGTTTGTGCAGCGCCGCGAGCATTTTCGCATTACCGCGCCGGTGCAGCCGCAGTTCTACAGCCTGGCGCGTATGCCAGATGGCAAGCTGTTTCGCGGTCGCCTGCAGGATTTGTCGCTTGGCGGCATGGGTACGCTGCTGGAAGGCGCGATGCCGGAAGGGCTGGAAGCAGGAATGCAGTTCTCGCCGCTGGAGCTTGACCTGCTGGAGTGGGGAAAATTTCGTGTCGACGCGCAGCTTTTAACCATCAGCGAGCGCAAAGTCGTGGACAGTAAAAACGAGACTATCGCCACGCCGCGCCTGAGCTTTCGCTTTATGAACGTAAGCCCTGGCACCGAGCGCGAACTCCAGCGCATTATCTTCGCGCTGGAGCGTATCGCCCGGGAAAAAGCCAGCCGGGTGCGCTAATCACATGGCGTTCATCGCCTGCTGCACTTTCCAGATATAACGCGGGGCCTGCGGTGCCGGATGATTTTTCGCGACATGTTCGACAAACTCATCCGGACTGAGATCGTTTATCTTTTCAATCGCCGCTTTGCGGTCTGAAGAGAACGTGCGCAGCAGCGCGCCCGCGCCATTCACATAAGAGACCACCAGCGCGTACTGCATCGTTTCCGGCGCTTCAATGCCCTTCAGGACGCCATGCTCAAGAATGCTTAAATACGCCGTGCCAATCGAAATATTGCGCTCCGGTTTTTTCAGCTCGCTGGACGACGGCTGGCCGCTCCAGCCCATATAGCGGTAGACTTCGCGCCCGGCGGTGGACGCTTTAATCTGCATCAGCCCGACCGCGTTGGATTTACTGACGAGCGTCGGATTACCGCCCGATTCCACTGCGATAATCGCCGTGACCAGACGCGGGCTGACGCCCCAGGCATTGCCGGCTTTTTCGGTAATCGGCATCCACTGCATTGCGCGTTTCACCGGCACCTCAGGGTTCCAGGGCGGGTTTTTATAATCCGGCGTGGAAGAACACCCGGCGAGGAACACCACTAACCACATCAACCATCTTAATTTCACGCAACTTTCCTTTCCATATCAGTGCCAAACGACGCATCACCCCGGATGGCCGCGCGGGCATCCGGATGACAACCGCTAAGGTTAGCGGCATGATAGCGGTTTCGCCTGGTATGTCAGCAAGGATTTGTCATGGTCTCTGTTCATCTCATCGCCCCGTCGGGCTACTGCATTAATCAGGACGCTGCCTGGCGCGGCGTACGCCGTCTCGTAGAGACCGGAATAACCGTAAAAAATCAGCATGTTATCACGCGGCGGATGCAGCGTTTCGCCGGGCGCGACGATGAGCGTCTCGGCGATTTACAGGCGTTAAGCGCATTGTCTGAAAATGGCGCGATCGTGATGCCGGTACGCGGCGGCTACGGGATGACGCGCCTGCTAGAGCGCTTTGATCCGAAGCCCTTGATTGCCCGCCAGCGGGAGAACCCGCTGCTAATTTGCGGCCACAGCGATTTCACGGCGCTGCAGATGCTGCTGCTGGCGCGTGGCAACACGATAACGTTCAGCGGCCCGATGCTGGCCGGGAATTTCGGCGCGCCGGAGATGAACGATTTTACCTGGCGATACTTCTGGCAGGCGCTGACCGAACCGCAATTCACGCTTGCGTGGCGCAGCGACGGCGCGCCCTGCGAAACCGCAGGCACCGTCTGGGGCGGGAACCTGGCCATGCTGGCGTCCATCACCGGCACGCCGTGGATGCCGGTCATCGACGGCGGCATTCTGGTGGTCGAAGACATCAACGAACACCCGTTCCGCGTTGAGCGTATGCTGCTGCAACTGCATGCGGCCGGGATTCTGGCTCGTCAGAAGGCGCTTATCCTCGGGAGCTTCACCGCCGCCGCCGTGAACGATTACGACGACGGCTATAACCTTGAAAGCGTCGCCGCCCTGCTGCGCGAGCGGCTCGGGATCCCGGTGCTGACCGGCCTTGCCTTCGGCCATGAGCAGGAGACCGTTACGCTACCGCTCGGCGCGCACGGCGAACTGCGCCATGACGGCGAACGTGCGCAGCTTCGCCTGAGCGGTCATCCGGTGCTGCCTGCTGCGGCAGCGACGGGGTTTAAGCAAGGAAGTGAGTGAAAGATGTGTCTGAGCAGCGTGGCTGCTTAGTCACAGAGGACTTTATTCAGAATACGTACGGTCGGAAATTATATTCTTTTAAATACCGCTTTCTGGCGTGGCTTAATCATACAACCATTTACCTGCTTACGCTGATGCTGCAAACATTCAGCCAGAGATAATTTGATTATGCTGATCAACGTTATTTGATCAAGGCCAGAATATGAGTATCTGTTTCATAAGAATGGTGTGTTGAGACATCAATCTACCATCGTAAATTATTCGCAACGTCCGCTCCCTCACGAGCGGACGTTCCGGCTTTAACGCATCACACTTCCGGCCCTTCCACTAACACCAGCGTGCCGGTCGCGGCTTTTAAACGCATGGCTTTGGCGGCCTGATACGCCGGGCTTTCATAAAAGCGCTTCGCGTCGTCGAACGAATCAAATTCCAGAACGAGGTGCTTTCCGTGGGCCTCGCCTTCAAGATTTTCATACTGCCCTGACCATGCCACGATTTTCGGATTAAAAGGCTGCATGGCCTGTGCGGCGGCCTCAGCATATTCCGCGTAAGCAGCCGGATCGGTGATGGTCACGTGAGCCACCAGATAGCCTTTCTTCATTTTCTCTTCCTTTAATAACAGTGGGATTTATGCTCGCGCTGGCGAGAGACTGAACGGGCGCGAGACGGGTAAATTATTTTCTGTATCAATGCAAGCAGGTGTCCGGCGCGCGGCAGCGTCATGCGGTTACGCGATTTGAGGCAGTCTATTAGGTACAGAGAGGGTTATAAATACGCAAAAACAGAACACACTGTTACCTGAAAGAGGAATAATCGACACAGGAATATCGCAGCGCGTCAGCTGCTTCACGGGCTGGGCGCAGATCCTGCAACCGTCCTTTGCCTGATACGAGCATTAGCGACAGCGAGACACGCATTTGGCTGCCAGTGAGACGTAAGATAAATCCCGAACCGCCTGCGAAACAGCGCCCTGAGGGCAAAGATGTTGCGAATGGGTAACCGGCTGGCCCTTGTGATCTGCTACCCTGATTGACAGTTACGCTACGCAAACATCGGGAAAATGTCATTCACCATGCTAATTAAACCGATTGATTCATAATTAGTATGTTAAGTTTTTAGAAAACCCATCAGCAGAGGAGATCGCGCACGTTGGACGCCGGGACGATAATTAGTCTTTTTATTCTGGGTTCGGTACTGGTCACCTGCAGTATCCTGTTAAGTTCATTCTCGTCACGTCTTGGTATCCCCATCCTGGTGATTTTCCTGGCTATCGGCATGCTTGCGGGCGTGGATGGCGTGGGCGGAATTCCGTTTGACAACTACCCTTTCGCGTATCTGATAAGTAACCTGGCGCTGGCCGTCATCCTGCTGGATGGCGGGATGCGCACTCAGGCCAGCTCCTTTAAAGTCGCCCTCGGCCCTGCGCTGTCGCTCGCGACGGTCGGGGTGCTGATTACCTCCGGGCTGACCGGCATGGCCGCCGCGTGGCTGTTCCATCTCGACATCATGGAAGGGTTACTGATTGGCGCGATAGTCGGCTCCACCGACGCCGCAGCGGTTTTCTCGCTGCTCGGCGGCAAAGGCCTGAACGAGCGTGTCAGCTCAACGCTTGAGATTGAGTCCGGCAGTAACGATCCGATGGCGGTGTTTCTCACCATCACGCTGATTTCGATGATACAGGAGCATCAGACCGCGCTGAGCTGGCTGTTCCTGGTGCATATCATTCAGCAGTTCGGGCTCGGGATACTTATTGGACTTGGCGGCGGCTGGCTGCTTTTAAAAACCATTAACCGTATTCCGCTGCCCTCAGGGCTCTACCCGCTACTGGCGTTAAGCGGCGGCATCATGGTGTTCTCCGTAACCACGGCGCTGGATGGCAGCGGCATTCTGGCGGTCTATCTGTGCGGTTTTGTGCTGGGTAATAAGCCGATTCGCAACCGCTACGGCATTCAGCAAACGTTCGACGGCCTCGCCTGGCTTGCGCAGATTGGCATGTTCCTGGTGCTCGGCCTGCTGGTGACACCGTCACATCTGCTGCCCATCGCCATTCCGGCGCTGCTGCTGTCGCTGTGGATGATTTTCGTCGCCCGCCCGCTCTCCATTTTTACCGGCCTGCTGCCGTTTCGCGGGTTTACGCTGCGTGAGCGCGTGTTTATCAGCTGGGTGGGCCTGCGCGGCGCGGTGCCGATTATCCTTGCGGTCTTCCCGATGATGGCCGGGCTGCCGCGCGCGAATCTGTTTTTCGATGTGGCATTTTTCGTGGTGCTGGTGTCGCTGCTCTTCCAGGGAACGACGCTCGGCTGGGCCGCGAAAAAGGCCAAAGTGGTGGTGCCGGAAGTGGGCCGTCCGCAGTCGCGCGTGGGGCTGGATATTCACCCGGAAAACCCGTGGGAGCAGTTTGTTTACCAGCTGAGCGCTGATAAATGGTGCGTCGGCGCGGCGCTGCGCGACCTGCATATGCCAAAAGAGACGCGCATCGCGGCGCTGTTTCGTGAAAACCAGCTGATGCACCCGACCGGCAGCACCCGGCTGCGTGAAGGCGACGTGCTGTGCGTGATTGGCCGCGAGCGCGACCTGCCTGCGCTCGGCAAGCTGTTCAGCCAGTCGCCGCCGGTGGCACTCGACCAGCGCTTCTTCGGTGATTTTATCCTCGAAGCCGACGCGAAATTCTCCGACGTGGCGTTTATCTACGGGCTGGATGACCAGTCGGCGGTGGATCAAAACCGCACCATCGGTGAAGTGGTGCTGGCGCTGATTGGCGCCGCGCCTGTCGTGGGCGACCAGGTGGATTTTGCAGGCATGACGTGGACGGTGGCGGAGAAAGAGAATAACCAGATCCGCCGCATCGGTCTGAAAGTCGCCGAGGACAGCGACGAGTAAGACGTTATAGCGTGGTAGAAAAGAAAAAGGGAAACCCGCGGGTTTCCCTTTTTTATCGCCGGTATGACGCGTTTAGCGCGTGCTGACCGGCACGCGCGGCGCCAGCGCGCACATCAGCTCATAGCCGATAGTGCCGCAGGCCGCGGCGATATCGTCAATTTTAATCTCGTTGCCCCACAGCTCCACCGGGCTGCCGATGCCTGCCTGCGGGCAAGGCGTGAGATCGACTGCCAGCATATCCATCGAGACAGTGCCGACAATGCCGGTACGCACGCCATCCACCAGCACTGGCGTGCCGTCCGGCGCATGACGCGGATACCCGTCAGCGTAACCGCCCGCTACAATGCCGATACGCTGTTCGCCAGCGGCGCGGTAACGGCTGCCGTAACCCACGGTATCGCCCGGCTTTAGCGTCTGCACGCCGATAATCTCGCTTTTCAGCGTCATCACCGGCTGCAGGCCGCTGGTGGCGATATCGCGCCACTGCCCGCTCGGCGACGCGCCGTAAAGCACAATGCCAGGACGAACCCAGTCAAAGTGCGCCTGCGGGTGCCAGAGCGCGGCGGCGGAGTTCGCGAGCGAGCGCGGCGCGTCGATGCCTTCCGCCGCCTGCTCAATGCGCACCATCGCCGCATCGATACCATCCGGGCGGTCGGCATCGGCGAAGTGCGCCATCAGCGTTATCTGCCCCACGTTGGCAATGGTTTTCAGCTGCTGCCAGATGGTGTGCACCCGCTCCGGTACAAAACCGAGACGGTTCATGCCGCTGTTGATTTTGAGATAGACATCCAGCGGCGCGTTCAGCTTCGCCTCCGCCAGCGCCTTTAACTGCCAGTTGCTGTGCACGCTGGTGGTGAGCCGGTATTTATCAAACAGCGGCAGCTCATCGGCGTGGAAAAAACCTTCCAGCATCAGGATCGGGCCTTTCCAGCCGCGCTCGCGCAGCAGAATGGCCTCTTCCAGATTGAGCATGGCAAAACCGTCGGTGGCACCGAGCGCCGACCAGACGCGATCAAGCCCGTGGCCGTAGGCGTTCGCCTTGACCACTGACCAGACGCGCGACCGGGGTGCCGCGCGGCGCACTACCTCCAGGTTGTGACGCAGAGCCTGCAAATCCAGGCTCGCCTGTATCGGACGAGACATGCGGGTTCCTTATCAGGGGTGCGCGCCGTGCAGGCGGTGAGAGGACGACGGCGTAAAGCCTGGTGCGTAACGGGCGACCGACAGATCCTCAAACGGAATCGCGGGCGTGCGGCCGGAGATAATATCGCTCAGAAGCTGGCCGGAGCCGCAGGCCATCGTCCAGCCGAGCGTACCGTGGCCGGTATTGAGCCACAGGTTTTTAAATTCGGTGCGCCCGACCACCGGCGTGCCGTCCGGCGTCATCGGGCGCAGGCCGGTCCAGAATTTCGCCTGTTCGATATGGCCGCCGCGCGGGTAGAGATCGCGCACGACCATTTCCAGCGTCTCCTGACGCGGTTTCAAAAGCTCGGTATTAAAGCCGACAATTTCGGCCATACCGCCAACGCGGATGCGGTTATCAAAGCGCGTAATGGCGATTTTATAGGTTTCATCGAGCACGGTAGAGACCGGCGCGCCGGTTTCGTCGGCAATCGGGATAGTGAGCGAGTAGCCCTTAAGCGGATAGACCGGGATATCCACGATGCCTTTGAGCATAGCGGTGGAATAGGAGCCGAACGCCATCACATAACCATCCGCTTTGATGACTTCATCGCCGCACTTCACGCCGTAAATGCGCTGGCCTTCCGAGAGCAGTCTGTCTACCGGCGTGTTGTAGCGGAACACCACGCCCGCCGCTTCCGCCATCTGCGCGAGGCGCGTGGTGAAAAGCTGGCAGTCGCCGGTTTCGTCGTTCGGCAGCTGCAGCCCGCCGGTGAGTTTATGCGCTACTTCAGCCAGTGCCGGTTCAACCTGCGCAAGTTCAGCGGCTTTCAGCAGACGGAACGGCACGCCTTCGCTTTCCAGCACCGCGATATCGCGCGAGGCGTTTTCATACTGCTGCTCGGTGCGGAACAGTTGCAGCGTTCCGCCCTGACGGCCTTCATACTGAATGCCGGTGGATTCGCGCAGCGCTTTTAAGCAGTCGCGGCTGTACTCCGCGAGCCGCACCATCCGGCCTTTATTCTGCATGTAGTGGCGGGTGTCGCAGTTACGCAGCATCTGCCACATCCACTTGAGCTGAAAGTGCGTGCCGTCAAGGCTGATAGCCAGCGGCGCGTGACGCTGGAACATCCACTTGATGGCTTTCAGCGGCACGCCGGGCGCAGCCCAGGGCGCTGCATAACCGGGCGAGATCTGGCCGGCGTTGGCGGCGCTGGTTTCCAGCGCCGGGCCCGGCTCGCGATCGATCACCGTCACTTCGTGCCCCGCCTGGCGTAAATACCAGGCGCTGGCGACGCCGACTACTCCACTCCCCAGCACGACTACATGCATGTCCTCTTCCTTCTCAGGCTAAAGAATAATTAACTGATTACAAATTGATAACCCAGAAGAAAATATTATTCAACATATGGCTTTTTTATGGTGAACCGACTCACAACTTTCCCCGCCACAGCGGGGATAGCGCTTTCAGGATCTCCTGCTTCCCTTCCCATTCCGGCAAAATAAAATGCTGCCAGGCCTGTCATTTACCGACAGGTGGGCTCAGGAAATCGCGCAGAAAAAATTTTTGCCGTGGCGCTGATAAGTCGGGGGTGATCTATGCTTGAAATTAAGGCTCTCCCCGGATGAGAGCCGCTAACAATGAGGGCGCGCTGATGGCTACCGTAACTGATTCCCTGAAAAAGGATACCCAACGTCTGAGCGACGGACCGGACTGGACATTTGAGCTGCTGGATGTCTATCTCGCTGAAATCGATCGCGTGGCGAAACTCTACCGGCTGGACACATACCCGCATCAGATTGAGATAATCACTTCAGAACAGATGATGGATGCATACTCCAGCGTCGGGATGCCGATTAACTACCCGCACTGGTCGTTTGGGAAGAAATTCATCGAGACCGAGCGGCTCTATAAGCATGGTCAGCAAGGGCTGGCTTATGAAATCGTGATTAACTCCAATCCGTGTATCGCGTATCTGATGGAAGAGAACACCATTACCATGCAGGCGCTGGTGATGGCGCACGCCTGTTACGGCCACAACTCGTTTTTCAAAAATAATTATCTGTTCCGCAGCTGGACCGACGCCAGCTCGATTGTCGATTACCTGATTTTCGCCCGACATTACATTACCGAGTGCGAAGAGCGCTACGGCGTTGATGAAGTCGAGAAGCTGCTGGATTCGTGCCACGCGCTGATGAATTACGGCGTGGATCGTTATAAACGCCCGCAGAAGATCTCGCTCCAGGAAGAGAAAGCGCGCCAGAAAAGCCGCGAAGAGTATCTGCAAAGCCAGGTCAATATGCTGTGGCGCACGCTCCCAAGACGTGAAGAGGAGAAAGCCGTCGAGGCGCACCACCGCTTCCCGGCCGAGCCGCAGGAAAACCTGCTCTACTTTATGGAGAAGAATGCCCCGCTGCTGGAGCCGTGGCAGCGCGAGATCCTGCGCATCGTGCGGAAGGTGAGCCAGTATTTTTACCCGCAGAAACAGACGCAGGTGATGAACGAAGGCTGGGCGACGTTCTGGCACTACACCATCCTGAACCATCTCTATGATGAAGGAAAAGTGACCGAGCGCTTTATGCTGGAATTTTTACACAGCCACACCAACGTGGTATTCCAGCCGCCCTATAACAGCCAGTGGTACAGCGGTATTAACCCGTATGCGCTCGGCTTCGCTATGTTCCAGGACATCAAGCGTATCTGCCAGAACCCGACCGACGAAGACCGCCACTGGTTCCCGGATATCGCCGGCTCAGACTGGCTGGAAACCCTGCATTTCGCGATGCGCGACTTCAAAGACGAGAGCTTTATCAGCCAGTTCCTGTCGCCGAAAGTGATGCGCGATTTCCGCTTTTTTACGGTGCTGGATGACGATCGCAACAACTATCTGGAAATTGAGGCGATCCACAACGAAGAGGGCTATCGGTCGATTCGTAATGAGCTGTCGGCCCAGTACAATCTCAGTAACCTGGAGCCGAATATTCAGGTGTGGAACGTTAACCTGCGCGGCGACCGCGCGCTGACGCTGCGCTACATTCCCCAGCATCGCGCGCCGCTCGACAAAGGCCGCCGCGAAGTGCTGAAACATGTGCATCGTCTGTGGGGCTTCGACGTGCTGCTGGAGCAGCAGAACGAAGACGGCAGCGTGGAACTGCTGGAGCGCTGCCCGCCGCGCATCAATACGCTCTGACACCTGCGTCCAACAAAAAAGGCTTCCCGAAGGAAGCCTTTTTTATGTTTGCGCCATGCCTTAACGGCTGTGCATTGCCAGATCGCCCGGCAGGTTTTTCTGCATCCGGTGCCAGATCTCGCCACTTTCACGGCCATAGGTACGCACTACGTCGTAAACCTGATCGTGCAGCCCTTCGCGCGAGAGCGTGCCGAGCTTATGGTAAAAGCCCAGCGCCAGGCTGCGCGCTTCCGGGTTGGAGAAATAGTGGCGGCCAATGCGGGTGTAAAGCCCTTTCATGCCGTTGAGAATCAGCCCGTAGATAGGGTTGCCGGAGGCGAACGCCAGACCGCGGAAAATGTTGTAATCGAGCTCCGCGAAAGCGTCTGCGTGATCTTCCACTTCATCCGCCGTCGCGAGCACTTCACGCGCGCGCTCCGGGTGCATACGCAACGCGGTACGAATAAAAATCGTCGCGATGTTGGTGCGCACGGAAAGCAGGTTGTCGATAAGTTGCGGGACGCTTTCGTGGTCGAGACGCGCCAGCGTTTCGAGAATATTGAGGCCTGAGGTTTCCCAGAAGTTGTTTACTTTCGTAGGCTTACCGTGCTGGATAGTCAGCCAGCCGTCGCGCGCCAGGCGCTGTAACACTTCGCGCAGGGTGGTGCGCGTCACGCCAATCAGTTCAGAGAGTTCGCGTTCAGCAGGCAGAATAGATCCCGGAGGGAAGCGGTTATTCCAGATGCTTTCAATAATGTACTCTTCCGCGAAACCCGCCGGGCTCTGCGCCTTAATCACCATAATGAGCTTTCCAATACACCTGAGATGCAAAATTCACTCATCATACCAGACGCGCCGGGGCGCAGATAGCATGACGAAATGTAAAAAAAGGGATCGTGGTTCGGTTTTTAACAATCCCCACCGGCCCGCCATACGCGCCTGCGGCTTGATTGCCGCACCACTGCCGGGTACCCTGACATGTTAACGAAAAATAACCGTAAAGGATCATGGCATGGAAATTTCATATGGCCGGGCGTTGTATCGTAACTTTTTAGGACAATCTCCGGACTGGTACAAGCTTTGTTTACTTGGCTTTTTGATTCTTAATCCTCTGGTTTTCTGGGTAAGCCCCTTCACCGCCGGCTGGCTGCTGGTGATTGAGTTTATCTTCACGCTGGCGATGGCGCTGAAGTGTTACCCTCTGCTGCCGGGCGGGTTGCTGGCCGTCGAGGCGCTGTTTATCGGGATGACCAGCGCCGAGCACGTGCGCGAAGAAGTGGCGAATAACCTCGCCGTGGTACTGCTGCTGATTTTCATGGTGGCGGGCATTTACTTTATGAAGCAGTTGCTGCTGCTGATTTTCACCCGCCTGCTGCTGGGCATTCGCTCCAAGACCCTGCTCTCACTGGCATTCTGCTTTGCGGCGGCGTTTCTTTCCGCGTTCCTCGACGCGCTGACGGTCGTTGCTGTGGTTATCAGCGTGGCGGTGGGCTTTTACGGTATCTACCATCGCGTCGCGTCGAATCGTGATGAGGGGCAAGAGTTGGTGGATGATGCCCAGCTGGACGACGAGCGCCGCGCCACGCTTGAGCGCTTTCGCGCGTTTCTGCGCAGCCTGATGATGCACGCGGGCGTTGGCACCGCGCTTGGCGGCGTGATGACGATGGTCGGCGAACCGCAAAACCTGATTATCGCGCACGCGGCGGGCTGGAGCTTCGGCGACTTCCTGCTGCGCGTCGCGCCCGTGAGCGTGCCGGTCTTTATCTGCGGCATCGTCACCTGCATTCTCGTGGAGAAAACCAAATCGTTCGGCTATGGCGAACCGCTGCCGGAGCCGGTGCGTAAGATCCTGCGCGAATACGATGACAAGAGCCGCCAGAAGCGTACCCGTCAGGACACCATGAAACTGATAATCCAGGGGCTTATCGGCGTGTGGCTGATTACGGCGCTGGCGCTGCATCTGGCGGAAGTGGGCCTGATTGGTCTTTCGGTCATTATTCTCGCCTCGTCGCTGTGCGGCGTCACCGACGAGCACGCTATCGGCAAAGCGTTTACCGAAGCGCTGCCCTTTACCGCCCTGCTGACAGTGTTCTTCGCCGTGGTGGCCGTTATCATCGACCAGCATCTCTTCGCGCCGATTATCGCCTATGTGCTCGAAGCCTCGCCGCATAACCAACTGTCGCTGTTCTATCTCTTCAACGGCCTGCTGTCGTCTATCTCCGATAACGTGTTTGTCGGCACGGTCTATATCAACGAAGCGAAAAGCGCGCTGCAACAGGGCGTTATCGACGCGAAACAGTTTGAGATGCTGGCGGTGGCGATCAATACCGGCACCAACCTCCCGTCCGTCGCCACGCCAAACGGCCAGGCGGCGTTTCTGTTCCTGCTGACCTCAGCCCTGGCGCCGCTAATCCGTCTCTCCTATGGCCGCATGGTCTGGATGGCGCTGCCGTATACAATCGTACTGACGCTGGTGGGACTCGCCTGTGTACAGTTCACGCTGGTGCCGTTCACCGACTGGCTACTGCAAAGCGGCTGGGTGAGTACGCCTGCCACGACGGCGCTGCTGCATTAATCGCAAATCGGGCTCTCGCAGCCCGATTTTCTTTTTATGGGCAGAGGTTTAATGCGTTATTTTTGATGTGGCTAGTGGCGTCAAACCCGTTTTCGTTTACACTGCCGGTTCAACGCAGATTGCAGAGATAATCATTATGTTGCGATATTTAAACCAGTGTTCGCGTGGCCGCGGCGCATGGCTTTTGCTGGCGCTTACCGCTTTCGCGCTGGAAATGGTGGCGCTGTGGTTCCAGCATGTCATGATGCTGAAGCCGTGCGTGTTGTGTATTTATGAACGTTGCGCGCTGTTTGGCGTAATGGGCGCAGGGCTGGTGGGAGCCATTGCACCGAAAACCCCGTTACGTTTTGTGGCGATGGGTATCTGGATTTACAGCGCCTGGAAAGGCCTGATGCTCGCCATTGAGCACACAAACATCCAGTTGCACCCTTCACCGTTTGTGACCTGCGATTTCGCAGCGCGTTTCCCGACCTGGCTGCCGCTCGATAAATGGCTCCCGCAGGTGTTTGTCGCCAGCGGCGACTGCGCCGAGCGCCAGTGGTCCTTCCTGACGCTTGAGATGCCGCAGTGGTTAATCGGCATTTTCGCCGCTTATCTGGTGGTTGCCCTGCTGGTGCTGCTGGCGCAGGCGTTCAAACCGAAAAAACGCGATCTTTTCGGCCGCTACTGAGTGCTTCTCAGTCGCGCTGCACCACGCCCACCGCGCTCCGGCCGGTGGGCGTTTTTATTGGCTTAACATACGCATTGCCTTTACCGCCTGGCTTGTTCTGCGTTCACCTGCCTATACTTAAGTGTGTGTTAATTAACGACAGGAGGACGTGATGAATAAGTATTTACTTAACGTCGAAAAAGACGATCCGAACGAAGCACCGGAATCTGGCGATAAAAGGCCGAGCCCGAATCAGAAGTAAGTATAAGGTCGCTGAGGCGGCCTTTTTTATCGTATTTTTTTACAATCGCTGGTTTATTAGACAATAAGGGCCTTTACTTAACTTTACGATTAAAAACAGAGCCTTAATTATCACTACAATAGATATAGACTATCAGTTCAATCACTATAAAAAGGTGAATTGTATCAAGGCAAGAGATGTGCTATTTGTGTGGTCAGATGATTTTGCTAAGCCTTCTCAGCCTTATGAACCCACTGATTTTTCGTGACGATATTTGCATTAAAGCCGTGCTCACGGCGTCCGGTACGCTGCGCGGCGTATCGATTATCCGACTTTCGGATAATGAAAATCTGATAACCATCATCGCGCAACCCTGCAGCCATCTTGAAGAACAGGTTGCTCGTTTTTTATCCCTCACTACTGATGAGCACGCTACGCTGCATCAGTTCCTTACGCAATTCTGCGAACCAGAATAAGCCGTCATTACGCTTTAATTAATGAAAATGCAATTATTCAGACTTGCTTAAGAAATATCTCAGACCGCACTAAGCGAAAAGTCTGATTTTTTAAAATTACAGATGCACCGGAATAAACAGTAGCTATACTCCCTGTGTCGTAAACAAGAAGCCCGGAGTATTGTATGGAGATTTCAAGCAGAACTGCGGTTTTACTTAACCTGTTCGCCTTTGCTGGTCTACTCCTTTCCTTATCCGTCAGGTTTGGCTGGATCTGAGCCGCCCTGCGTCTCGTCGCCGACAGCAAACCCTCTTGCCACGCGATGTTCTTCCCGCTATGACGGGTGAGAAAAACCGCAACGCTTACCTTCCGGATAAAAAAAAGCCGCTCTTCGTTAGCGGCTTTTTATATTTCTTTAATTAGCAGATGCACGGTTCATAGTCTTCGAAAAAAGAATATGCGTTTATTCTGCCCAGTCCGGTTTGTTTAAAATATGGTCTTGCCAGTCGCGCACTTCGGATTCTTTAACGGCAATATGACGCACCGAAATACGCTCGGCGTGCATCGCGGCTTTTGAGCCGGTGCGCAGCGGATGCCACAGCGGCAGGTTTTTTCCTTCGGCCAGCAGCCGATACGCGCAGGTCGGCGGTAGCCATTCGAAGGTTGGCAGGTTTTCACGCGTCAGCTTGATGCAGTCCGGCTCATACTCGAAGCGCCGTTCATAGTTACGGCACTGACAGGTTTTGATATTCAGCTGACGGCAGGCGACGTTGGTGAAATAGATTTCGTCGGTGTCTTCATCCATCAGCTTATGCAGGCAGCACTGACCACACCCATCGCAGAGCGATTCCCACTCGGCGTCGCTCATCTCATCCAGGGTTTTACGCTGCCAGAAAGGCGTTTCGGTCATAACGGTGTCCGCACATCAAAAATTAAGCTGCACCTTATAAACACTCTGACGCCAGGATGCAAGTTTTGCCGCCCTGTGGGCGGCATCTTTACAGAACGCGCGTCGAGAGCGAGTGGTTGTCGAAGGTGATGTCAAGCGCGTCGCCGCTGTTAAGCGGGCCGACGCCCTCCGGCGTGCCGGTCAGAATCACATCGCCTGCGCGCAGCGTGAAGAAACGGCTCATGTAGGCGATAAGCGGCACGATCTTATGGATCATATCGGCGGTATTGCCGCTCTGGCGCACCTCGCCGTTCACGCGCAGGCTGAGCGGCGTGTTTTGCGGATCGCCGGTAAACTCCCCTGCCGGGATAAACCCGGAGATTGGGCATGAATTATCAAACGCTTTCGCTTTCTCCCACGGCTGTCCGGCCTTTTTCATTTTGCCCTGGATATCGCGAAGCGTCAGATCGAGCGCGACGCCATAACCGGCGATCGCTTTGGCGACGTGCTCTTCGCTCGCCTGACGCAGCGTTGCGCCAATCAGCACCGCCAACTCCACTTCATGATGCACCGAGCCGAGCCCCTGCGGCAGCACAAGCGGCTGGCGCAGATCGCACAACGCAGTTTCCGGCTTAATAAAAAGCACTGGCTCTTCCGGCGTGGCGCTGCCCATTTCCTGAATATGCTTTGCGTAGTTACTGCCCACACAAACCACTTTGCTGACCGGATAATCAAGCAGCGCGCCCTGCCAGTGATGATGTTGGTACATAGCGTCCCTCTGTGTTCGATGATAAGACAGTACGTAACTATTTGCCCCGCCAGTGCGAAAAGTCAAACCGCGTGCATCGGCGCAAAAAAAGCGCCGTATAAAAACGGCGCGCAGGACTATTTTTTACCGATCGATTCGAGATGCTGTTTAAGCAAATTTTCCGGCGGCGGGGGGAGCTGTAAATAATAGCCCTGGTCTTTAAGCGCCTGTTTCACTTTTTCGAGATCGGCGTTGGCTAATTTTTTACGACCATCCAGCGGCAGCATCATGGTCATAATTGGCTGCCCGAAACCGGCCAGCAATTCTTCCGGCACTCGCGAAAAATCGTCTTTTTTTTCAACATAAAGATAAGTTTGTTCGCGACGCGCGCTTCGATAGATCACACAAAACATGTTTTTACTCTAATTTAGCCAGATGGTTACTTGCCTGAATATAAGGCTGACTATAACATGCCTGATGTGCTTCGGAATATCATCCCACTGCGGTGGGGATTTAAACTGAATTGAGTAAGGCCAGGATGTCAAACACGCCCATCGAGCTAAAAGGCAGTAGTTTCACTTTATCAGTGGTTCATTTGCATGATGCTCACCCTGAGGTTATTCGCAAGGCGCTTGAAGAAAAAATTGCTCAGGCGCCGGCCTTTCTCAAAAATGCGCCAGTGGTTGTGAATGTTGCGGGGCTTGATGGGTCGATAAACTGGCAGCAACTGCACCAGACGTTTATCGACAGCGGACTGCATCTGGTCGGCATCAGCGGCTGTCAGGATGACGCGCTGAAAGCGGAAATTTCGCGTGCGGGACTGGCGCTGCTCACTGAGGGAAAAGCCAGCGCACCACGCGCTGCAAAGCCTGCTGAAACGCCCGCGCCGCCAGCGGCGGCGCTGCGTACCCGGTTAATCGATCTGCCGGTGCGTTCCGGCCAGCGGATCTACGCGCCGGGTGCCGATCTGGTGGTCACAAGCCACGTCAGCGCGGGCGCGGAGCTTATCGCCGATGGCAATATTCACGTCTACGGCACCATGCGCGGGCGCGCCCTCGCCGGTGCCGGCGGCGATAAAGAAGCACAAATATTTTCAACGAATCTCGCGGCGGAGCTGGTTTCCATCGCCGGGGTTTACTGGCTGAGCGATCAAATCCCGGCCGAGTTTTACAACAAAGCGGCACGCCTGCGACTGGCCGACGGCGCGCTGACGGTTCAACCATTAAATTAAGCCCTTTTAACAAGGAATTCCTTTATGGCACGCATTATTGTAGTTACATCAGGTAAAGGGGGCGTTGGCAAAACCACCTCCAGCGCGGCCATCGCTACGGGTCTGGCCCAGAAGGGAAAGAAGACCGTAGTTATCGATTTCGATATCGGCCTGCGTAACCTTGATCTCATCATGGGTTGTGAACGCCGTGTCGTATACGATTTTGTGAACGTGATTCAGGGCGATGCCACGCTGAATCAGGCGCTTATCCGCGATAAACGCACCGAAAGCCTCTATATCCTGCCCGCGTCGCAGACCCGCGACAAAGACGCGCTGACCCGCGAAGGCGTGGAAAAGGTGCTGGATGAGCTGAAAAAGATGGAGTTCGACTTCATTGTCTGTGACTCCCCTGCCGGTATCGAAACCGGTGCGCTTATGGCACTCTATTTTGCTGACGAAGCCATCATTACCACTAACCCGGAAGTCTCCTCCGTGCGCGACTCCGACCGTATCCTGGGCATCCTCTCTTCCAAATCGCGCCGCGCCGAAAATGGCGAAGAGCCGATTAAAGAGCACCTGCTGCTGACCCGCTACAACCCGGGCCGCGTCAGCAAAGGCGATATGCTCAGCATGGAAGATGTGCTGGAGATCCTGCGTATTCCTCTGGTGGGCGTCATCCCGGAAGATCAGTCTGTGCTTCGCGCCTCTAACCAGGGCGAGCCGGTCATTCTTGACGCCACATCCGACGCAGGCAAAGCCTACGCCGATACCGTTGATCGCCTGATGGGAGAAGAACGTCCTTTCCGCTTCATTGAAGAAGAGAAGAAAGGTTTCCTCAAACGCCTGTTCGGAGGATAAGTTATGGCATTACTCGACTTTTTTCTCTCCAGAAAAAAGAACACCGCCAGTATCGCCAAAGAGCGCTTACAAATTATTGTTGCTGAGCGTCGTCGTAGCGATGCTGAACCGCATTATTTACCGCAGCTGAAGCGGGATATTCTGGAAGTGATTTGCAAATACGTTCAGATTGATCCGGAAATGGTCACCGTTCAGCTGGAACAAAAAGGCGACGATATTTCGATTCTCGAACTTAATGTCACCTTACCGGAAGCGGAAGAGACAAAATAACACTAAAAAATACCCCGGCATGCCGGGGTATTTTTTTAGTCAATTCACTGTATATATTTTCAGTAAACTTCACATTTCCTGTAAATAATTACAGGTCACGCCGTTAATAATTTTCCAGCAGCGTTCTTAATGATTCATTTAATAACTCGCCGCGCCAGCCGCTGATTAATTCCGGCAGCTGATTCTGCGGTTTCAGCTTCCAGTGCCAGTTCAGTAGCTGGTTAATCTGGCGGCGTGAGGCCATCAGCTCGGCGCTGATCTTGTGCGCCTCGCTCGTCTCCTGCACCAGCGCTTTGATCTCTTTAAATACCTTGCGATAGCCCGGCATGTCGACCAGATTCGCGAGCGGCTCCGGCAGCGCCTCTTCCGGCAGCGCCTGCGCCTGCGCGACCAGCGCCAGCAGCGTCTTGCCGTGGAAGCGGATTTCACTGCCGGAAAGCCCCATGCCGTCAAGCTCGCCAAGCGAGCCTGGCATATGGCGCGACACTTTCCAGAGGTTTTCTTCACGCACCACGAAATTCACCGCCATATCGCGCTCGCGCGCTTTGCGCAGGCGCCAGCCCGCCAGCAGCTTCAGGCACGCAAGCTGACGCGGACGCAGTTGCCAGGCGTTGGTGATTTCACGCCAGGCTTCATCAGGATCGAGCACCTCGCCACGGCGCTGGGTCATCAGGCGGCATTCGTTGATGGCGGCGGTCAGCCAGCCGGCTTCGCGTACCTGTTCCATCAGTTTGTGGGCGATCGGCAGCAGATACCAGACATCCGCCGCCGCGTAATCGCACTGGCGCTCGGTCAGCGGACGCGCCAGCCAGTCGGTGCGCGACTCGCTTTTATCCAGCACCACGCCGGTGTGATGTTCCACAAGCGTCGCAAAACCGCAGGAGAGCGGATGGCCAACGAACGAAGCCAGCACCTGAGTGTCGATAAACGGATCGGGCATCATGCCGAACGCGTTCTGGAACACTTCCAGATCTTCGCTGCCCGCGTGGAGAAACTTGGTGACGTTTTGATCCTGCAACAGCGCCTGAAACGGCGCCCAGTCGGTGATGGTCAGCGGATCGATAAGCGCGACGTTTTCGCCGTCATACAGCTGGATAAGTCCCAGCTGCGGGTAGTAAGTACGGGTACGGACAAATTCGGTGTCCAGCGCCAGGGCGCGCTGCGTGCGTGCGGTCTCGCACAGCGTCGCCAGCGCGTCATTGGTGGTAATCATCTGGTAATTCAAATCGCTCTCTCTTTGTCTGCGCCCATAAAAAACGCCGGTAGAACCGGCGTCAGGGCGACGTGATTGCAGCTCAGGCGGTATTGTCGCCCGCCCGGCGCGCTTCGTCACGTAGTTCTCGTCGTAAAATTTTCCCGACGTTGGATTTTGGCAGCTCGGTGCGAAATTCCACCTGCTTCGGCACTTTATAGCCCGTCAGGTGACGGCGACAGAAGGTAATCAGCGCTTCTTCCGTAAGCGATGCTTCTTTCTTCACCACGAAGATTTTCACCAGCTCGCCGCTGGCTTCCGACGGGATGCCTACCGCCGCGACTTCCTGCACGCCACTGTGCTGCATTACCACATCTTCAATTTCATTCGGATAGACGTTAAATCCGGAGACCAGAATCATATCTTTTTTGCGATCGACGATACGCAGGAAACCCTCTTCGTCCATCACCGCGATATCACCGGTGCGCAGCCAGCCGTCCTGAAGGATCTCATCGGTGGCGTCCGGGCGCTGCCAGTAGCCCAGCATCACCTGCGGGCCTTTAATGCACAGCTCGCCAGGCTCACCGGGTGCCACTTCATTGCCTTCGTCGTCAATCAGTTTGACTTCGGTGGACGGCACCGGCAGGCCAATGCTGCCGCTGTGGTAGTCGATATCGTGCGGGTTAACGCTCACCAGCGGCGAGCATTCGGTAAGCCCGTAGCCTTCCAGCAGGAACTGACCGGTGAGTTTTTCCCAGCGCTCCGCGACCGCCTGATGCACCGGCATCCCGCCGCCCGCCGAAAGGTGCAGCGAGGAGAAATCGAGCTTATGGAAATCTTTGTTATTCAGCAGCGCGTTAAACAGCGTGTTCACGCCGGTCATCGCGGTAAACGGATATTTGCCAAGCTCTTTGACCAGCCCCGGAATATCGCGCGGGTTGGTAATCAGCACGTTCTGCCCGCCGAGTTCAATAAACAGCAGACAGTTCATGGTGAGCGCGAAAATGTGGTACAGCGGCAACGCGGTGATGACCAGCTCTTTGCCGCGATGCAGCAGCGGGCCGTACGTGCCGAGCACTTGTTCGAGGTTAGCGAGCATGTTGCGATGGGTCAGCATCGCGCCTTTCGCCACGCCCGTAGTACCGCCGGTATATTGCAGGAAAGCGAGATCGTCTGGCGTCACTTCCGGCTTGATGTACTGCATCCGGTAGCCGTTATGCAGCGCGCTGCGAAACGAAATAGCGTCCGGCAGGTGATACTTCGGCACCAGGCGTTTCACGTACTTCACCACAAAATTCACCAGCGTGCCTTTGGCGGTGGAGAGCTGATCGCCCATGCGCGTCAGAATGACGTGTTTCACCTGGGTCTTATCGACCACTTTTTCCAGCGTGTGGGCAAAGTTAGAAACGATGACGATGGCGCTGGCACCGCTGTCGTTCAGCTGATGCTCCAGCTCGCGCGGCGTGTAGAGCGGGTTGACGTTCACGACGATCATTCCGGCGCGCAGAATGCCGAACAGCGCCACCGGATATTGCAGGAGATTTGGCATCATCAGCGCCACGCGATCGCCTTTTTGCAGGCCCAGGCCCTGTTGCAGCCAGGCGGCGAAGGCGCGGCTGCGCTCTTCCAGCTTGCGGAAGGTCATCACCTCGCCCATGTTGGTGAAGGCGGGCTGATCGGCGTAGCGTGTGCAGGATTGCTCAAACAGATCCACCAGGGAGTGATAACGGTCCGGGTTTATCTCCGCCGGAACATCCGCCGGATAACGGTTAAGCCAAACCTTCTTCAATGCGTCACCTCTGAATGTATTATTCGTCGTCATCACAACCCCAAAACAATAAACACGGCGTTAACATAATATTAACTCATTGTACCAGTTTATTAATTCGCCTGATTTAAGGTTGCGAAGCGCGTCACTAATTATTTTTGTTATACCGATAAAACAAATAAACAGCGGACGGGCCGCTGTTTATTTTATTCACTAAATCAATGAATTACTCGGTTACTACGGTCTGAACCTGAGCCGGGCCGGGATTATACCAGCCCCACGGGCCATAGCCATATCCCCAGCCGGGGCGCGGCCCCCACATCCACGGATCGATAGGCTGTGGTGGCATCACCACCTGCTGCGTCACGCGCCAGCGCTTGAAGCCGTTCACCTGCATTACCATGAATTTGTACGGGCTGGCGCCGATTTTCCCTTCTGCCGTACCGGTGATGGGGCCAACCACCGTCACGAGCTGATTACGGAAGTCCACCGGGTCGAGAAAGCCGCCAACGTCGGCAAAGATGCGTCCGCGCGACGGCTGGCCGAGCAGCGGCCGCGCCGCGCTGTCGAGCGGCAGCGTGGCTATCTCAAGGCGGGTTTTGCCCTTCTCGTTATCGACATTGACCACTCGCCCGCCGAAGCGCGCCTCCTGGCCGATGTAGAGCTCCGGCGCGTTCATCACGCGTACCAGATCCTGCTGCGGCGTCGGGCTGGTGCCTTTAATCGCGTCGGGAACGCTGACACACCCACTGACGAGCAAAACGCTCAGCGCCAGAAGCCCACTGCGCACCATTGATTGTTGACCCACCATAAGCGACTCCTTAAACCCGCCCGCGGTTTGCGTCGGGATGTTATTCCCGGCCTGGCAGTTTTTTCCACGCCACTTCGTTGCGCAGATAGACCGGTTCTGCATGTTCGACCGCAACAACGCGCTGTTGTTCGAACAACCGGCACGCCAGCGGCAACATATCTTCCGCCGCCGGCAGCGTTACCTGGCCGTCGGTAAGCGTAAGTCCGCTGCCGTTCGCCATATCCGGCCACGCCTGCCAGCCGGTGCCGACCGTCGCCCACTCGCCGTCAAGCGCCTTCAGGCGCTCCGTGACGGCGTCGGGCTTGAGTACCGCTTCGGTCTCTTCGCCGTGCCATACGCCCTGCTCATCGCGCTGGTACTCGGCCCAGTAGACTTCGCCCATGCGGGCGTCGATCGCCGCCAGCACGCGGGTCGCGCCGCTGACGCGCCATGCGCCCTGCGCCATCGTCATTAGCGTCGACACGCCGACCATCGGCAGTTCTGCGCCAAGCGCCAGCCCCTGCGCGATGCCGATGCCGATTCGCACGCCGGTAAAGCTTCCCGGCCCGCGGCCAAAGGCCAGCGCGTCCATCGCCGACAGCGCAACGCCGTTTTCGGTGAGGATCTCATTGACCATCGGCAGAATACGCTGGGTGTGCTCGCGCGGGCAGAGTTCAAAAAGGGCGGACGTTTTACCGTTGTCCCACAAGGCGACGGAACAGGCCTCAGTGGCGGTATCAATAGCCAGAATTCGCATGGATCTATAACACTCTTACGCGTCGTGGTGGTTCAAAAAGGGGCGCATCTTATCACAGTCTGGCACAAATTACTGCCGCGCCGCGTCGGTGAGAAAGCGCGCCGCCTCGCCGATATCGCGGGTGCGCGGCGTCGGCGGCAGGCTTTTCAGAAAGACCGCGCCGTAGGGGCGCATTACCAGGCGGTTGTCGCAAATCACCAGCACGCCGCGGTCGTCGACGTCGCGGATAAGACGCCCGACGCCCTGCTTGAGCGTGATGACCGCCTCCGGCAGCTGAACTTCATCAAACGGATCGCCGCCGCGCAGGCGACAATCTTCCATCCGCGCTTTCAGCAGCGGATCGTCCGGCGAGGTGAACGGCAGTTTGTCGATAATCACCAGCGACAGCGCGTCGCCGCGAACGTCCACCCCTTCCCAGAAGCTGCTTGTCGCCACCAGCAACGCATTGCCCGCGCTGATAAACTGCTCCAGCAACTGGCTTTTACTGGTTTCACCCTGCAAAAGCACCGGCAGCGTCATGGTGGCGCGAAATTGCTCGGCCAGGTCACGCATCATCGCGTGCGACGTGCAGAGCATAAAGCAGCGGCCCTGGTTAGCCTCAATCAGCGGTTGTAACATCCGCGCCAGCGCTTTCCCGGCCTGCGGCTGGTTAGTCTGCGGCAGACCGCGCGGCACGCAGAGCAGCGCCTGGCGGGCATAGTCGAACGGACTGGGCAGCAGAAGAGTTTTTGCCTCGTGAATGCCGAGCCGCTCCGTGAAGTGATGAAGATCGTCATTCACCGAGAGCGTGGCGGAGGTGAAAATCCAGCTGCCGCCCTTTTCCGCGATCACGTCCTGGAATTTATCCGCGACGGTCAGCGGCGTGAGCGCCAGCGTAAAGTGGCGCGAGTTGCACTCATACCAGTAGCTGTAGCCTGGCTGGTTAATCTCTTTTAAGCGTTTGAGACGCGCGCGATAGAGCGTGGCGCGCTCAAAAGCGGCGTCCAGCAGCGCCGAGCGGCCAAGCGACAGCTTCGCCACGTCGTAGCAAAGCTCCAGCGCATCATCGAGCAGCAGCAACGCGCGGCTGATGGAGGCGTCCGCCAACAGTTCGCGCAGGTTGCCGCGAAAGCCAGGGTCGCCCAACTGCAGCCTGAAATCCTGGGTGCTTTGCGCCAGCCGGTCGGCGCACTTTTGTAGCTGCTGGGTATCTTTCACCTCGGTGCGATAGGCGATGATAATGTCTCTTGCGAGGTCAAGCAGCTGGCGGCTGGAGAGCGACTGGCCGAAATACTGGCTGGCGATATCGGGAAGCTGATGGGCTTCGTCGAAAATAATCACCTCAGCCTCCGGGATAAGCTCCGCAAAGCCGCTCTCTTTGACCACCATATCGGCGAGAAACAGGTGATGGTTCACCACGACGACGTCGGCCTCCATCGCCTTTTTGCGCGCTTTCACCACAAAGCAGTCTTTGTAGAGCGGGCAATCGGTGCCAAGGCAGTTATCGTTGGTGCTGGTGACAAGCGGCCAGACGGGGGCGTCTTCCGCCACGCGCCCGCAGGTGCTGATATCGCCATCGACGGTTTCGTTGGCCCAGCCGCGCAGCTGGATAACGTCGCTTAAGGTTTGAACCGGCAGATCGCCGCCCGCCAGCGCCTGTTGCTCAAGGCGCTCCAGGCATAAATAGTTCGAGCGCCCTTTTAAGAGCGCCAGACGGCCTTTGAATTCCAGCGCTTTGGCGACGGTCGGCAGATCGCGGCTGTAGAGCTGATCCTGCAGCGCTTTCGAACCGGTGGAAATAATCACTTTCTTACCGGCACGCAGCGCGGGCGCCAGATAAGCATAAGTTTTCCCGGTCCCGGTACCCGCCTCGACCACCAGCGGCGTCGCGGCCTCAATGGCGGCGCTGACCGCCTGCGCCATCTGACGCTGCGGCTCGCGCGGTTTAAAGCCGGGAATCGCGTTGGCCAGTTGGCCATCTGCTGCAAAATCGTCTGTCACACTGCCCCCTGGTTAAATTGCCAGTGATTATGTCAGGGCGGCCACGCTTACGCCAGCCGAACAGATGACGGCGCTCGCGCTTTATGGCAGGCTTGCACCCTGCTAAACAGAACAGGAAAAGGAAAAAGCGATGACAATCGTGCGTATCGATCCCGCAGATCGTTGGTCTGACGCGGTGATTCACAACCAGACGATTTACTACACCGGCGTGCCGGAAAACCTCGACGGCGACGCTTACGAACAAACCGCCAATACGCTGGCGCAAATCGACACGCTGTTAACCGCGCAGGGCAGCGATAAATCCCGTATTCTCGACGCCACCATCTTCCTGGCCGACGGCGACGACTTCGCGCTGATGAATAAAGCCTGGGATGAGTGGGTCGTGGCAGGCTCCGCACCGGTACGCTGCACCGTGCAGGCCCGCCTGATGAACCCGCGCTATAAAGTAGAAATCAAAATTATCGCCGCAGTTTGAGCCCCGCCGTCACCGTTCGCCGGTGGCGGTTTCTTCGGGTTTTCTTCCCATTCTGAGTAAATGCCGCCGTTGCAGCCGCAGCAGATCTTTCACCGTGAGTATCTGGTATGACAACCCGTGTGTTTTCGCGACCTCGGCGATGATAGCGCTCAGCGCCGGAAAGTGGCGGTGGCTCCAGTCAGGAAAGAGATGATGCGTCAGGTGGAGATTTAAACCGCCGAGCCAGTATCCCATCAGGCGTGGCTGCATGTGCCAGTCAAACGTTGTCGCAAACGCATGGTGATAGACGCTCTGCGGCATCACGTTATCGGCCGGCGCAGGATAGAAATGGCCCTTCGCCCAGTGCGTTCCGATAAGCAGCGACACAAACAGCGCCGAAACCAGCATCTGGCTGATGAGGTAAACGGCAAGGACAGCTGGAAACGTGATGGCTTCGTCCGAAAGCAGCATCGGAAGCCCCAGCGCCAGCCAAAAATGCGCGGCTTTCAGCAGTAAAAACAGGAGTACGCCACCTGCGCCCGGGTGAGGTAAATGGCGCGTAAAAGGCGTTTCGCCCAACCGGTCGCGCCAGTCCATCCACCACGCATACCAGGGAAAGGTCAGCGCGGCCACCAGCGGCCAGTAAAGATGCTGTGCGCGCATAAAAGGCTTGTGCCGCTGGAACGGCGTCTGGCACAGGACGCCGTTTTCATCGATATCGGGGTCGTACCCCTGAATATTGGTATAGGGGTGATGAAACTGCACATGCCGTACCTGCCAGTTGTCAGCATCAAGCCCCAGAGGAACGCTCACCAGACGGCCAAGCCAGGCGTTCGCCGCACCGGAACGGCAGTATGCATTGTGACTGGCGTCATGCAACACATTGACCACCAGCATCATGGCGAAAAAGATAAAACCGAAATACCAGAGCGCAAAACCGGTGAGATGCGATGACGTCAGGCTCAGCAGGTAACAGGCCGCGCAGCAGAGCGCGAGAAAAACGAGTTTCGCCCACATGCCCTTATCGGCGAAGCGATGCTCCTGCTGCGTCGTCAGATAGTGCTGACAGGCCGTGCGGAACGCTTTATGCAGCGCGGGATCGTGGCGTTCCACACGCAGCGGTGGCAAATTACGCGTCATGCGGGTTGCCCATCTGAACCAGAAATACCCGCTGCGCGGCGCGAAGTTCACGATAGCTGATGCAGCGATACGGCAACCCATGTTCCAGTGCCAGCCGCGCCACTATCCGCGCGAGCGCCGGATAGTGGCGATGGTGCCAGCCTGGGAACAGATGGTGCGTCAGGTGATAATTCAGCCCGCCGGTAAATGTCTCCAGCCAGCGCCGTGGCGTGTGCCAGTCGCAGGCGGTGGTGAAGTTGTGGTGATACCAGCCATGCGCCATTCGCTTCTCCCCGTCCTGAGGAGCCTGATAAAACGTGGCTCCGGCCCAGTGGGTGCCGAGAAGCAAAAAGACCACCAGCAGCGACGTACACATCTGGGTCAGCAGATAAATGCCCGCCACCATCCAGACGTTATGCCCCGCGATGATCGGTACACCCAGCATCAGCGTGATATGCGCTATTTTACTAAAGATAAAAGCGCTCCATCCTTTCACGCCAGGCAGCAGCCGGTCCGCATGCAGCGGCGTGCGGCCCAGCCTGTCGGCCCAGTCAAACACAAGGCCTATCCAGCTCAGGGATAAGGCTGCCACCAGCGGCCAGTAGAGATGCTGAAAGTGCATCCACCTGCGCCAGCGCTGAAACGGCGTCTGGCGAAAAATCCCGTTCTCTTCGGTATCCAGATCGTAGTGTTCAATATTCGCGTAGCGATGGTGATAACTGACGTGTCGCGTGCGCCAGTAAACAGGCTCAATACCGGTTGAAAGCGTCACCGCGCGGCTGATGAACGCGTTCCAGAAACGTCGGCGAGTAAAGGTCAGGTGTGAGGCGTCATGATTAACATCAATATTCAACCACATCATCAAAACGGCGAATGACGCATAGCAGGCGATGAACCACACCGCGTCAGAGGCCTGCAGAGCCAGCGCATAGCATGCAATGCTTGCCAGCAGGATCAGAAGCGCTTTGATGCGCGCCGGACGGTCAGCAAAACGGTGGTCGTTGCGATCGTGAAGATAAGCATATGCCTCTTGCTGGAGCGCACGATGAAACGCCCCTTCGGCTGCCGGGCTGAAGCGTAACGGGATAAGCGCTTTAGTCATGGCGTAGCGCCCTCTTTTGCATCACAGGCATGGTCAGAACTATCAGACCGTGCAGCGCCAGTGCAGGCAGGCTTAGCTGCCAGATAAGCCCCTGCCAGCCCAAAAGATGCAGACAACACAGCGGCATCAAGCCGGTCACGACGGCCCAGCCGATGCGGCTTGCACGATGCCCGTCATTCATCAGTCCCATCATCACTGACGCGGCCACCAGCAGCAAAAACAGCGTCATTTGTTCCCGGCCGATATCGTCATAACCATAGCCATAACGCTGGATATAACCGATAACCGGAATAAACAGCAGCAGCGTACCGCTAACGATAATGTATGGCGCAGGACAGACGCTGCCTTTCGTGTGCGGCGCAGGGCGAAAGCCAAGCAGGCGGGCAAAAGGCGCGTTACTTTCCCGCAGCGGATTGGCAGAGGCGCGATAGCCTTTTACACCATACTGATGTTCATCCCGCGCCGGTGGCGTATGACAAAACGATCCGAAAAGTTTATCCCAGAGGATCAACGTACCGCCGTAGTTGGTGTCAGCAAAACGGCGCTCGCACAGGTGGTGAACCCGATGATGCGACGGCGTGACCAGCAACCGCTCCAGAAAGCCGAGTCGCCCGGTGAACGCGTTGTGGTTAAAAAACTGGATACTGTAGTGAATCACAGAGACCGCAAGAAACACTGACAGCGGCACACCCGCCACGGCCAGCAGCATAAAAAAGGGGATTGAGGTCAGCGATGAGTACCAGGAATTGCGCACGCCGAGCGAGAGATTATAGTGTTCACCGTGATGGTGTACGCTGTGAACGGCCCAGAGTAAGGGCCATTCATGATGCAACCGGTGCAGCCAGTAAAACCCAAAATCCCAGGCGATAAAGGCAAAGCCCCACACCACAACCGCAGGTGCTCCCTGAAAAAGCTCAAGGTTTACGTTGCGGGAAATGACGCTGTAGCACAGCACCTCCAGCCCCCGGAACAGCCACAGCATCATCTGCCCGGAGTTGACATTAAACACTATGTCACGCCAGTTCACCGGCGCACGTGCGCGCCATTTCAACAAAAACGCCTCGCCAAAGACCAGCCCCAGCATCACTACGATGGGTAACGTTAATTCATTCATGATTCAATTCCTTTTGTATCATCCAGTAAGACAACATTTTTCGCGCCAGCATGCCTGCCAGCAGCGTAAGCGCGACGCCGCCGACCAAATCGACAAACAGATGGCGTCGCAGCTGCAAAATCGACACGCTAATCGCCGCGCCCCAGAGCACCGCGGCAAGGGTATAGCCCCACTGCCCGCGTTTGCTGATGCCCCAGACCATCAGCAGGGTCAGCGCCATATGCAGTGACGGGAAACAGTTCTGCGGCGAATCCACCGCCAGCAGAATACGCAGCGCGTCAGCGCTGATGCCCTCGCCGGTGACGACGGGATAGGCCATCGTCGTCGGCCACGCCAGATAGACTGCCCCGGCAAACAGCGCCGCCAGTTGCGTGGCGCGCATCAGCCATTTCACTTCTGCCCTCGGGGTTAACCAGTAGCCCGCGGGAACGAGCAGGAAAAACGACATATAGAGCCAGATGGCCGAGGGCGTGAAATCCAGCAGCGTGTCGAACCACAAGGGCGGTAGTTTGTGCCCGGCGCGCTGAAGCAGATCGGTCGTGGAATAGACTATGCCGACGCTTCCCCACCCCAGCAGCAGAGATTTCAGGCGATAAGCCGTTTCGTTCATGCGCGCTCCCTTACACGCACGATACGCCGCCGCTTGGCCCCGGCGGCCGCTTGCGGGATCTGCGCTAAAAGCGTCCAGCGAAGAACATCGCACGCCACGCCCTGTTGTCCAAAAAGCGCCATTAGCGCGGCCTGCGCCTGCGCGCGCTGTGCGTCGTCGGCCTCGACGATAAGCGTCAGGCGCTCCGCGCCGTGCTGAATTAGCCGGTAATCCGCCGTGAAGGGCAGAACGCGCGCCAGCGCGCGGTTGCAGAGATCGCCAAAGATGACCCGCTCGCCGCCCTGCCCGTCCGGCAACAGGAGTTGATCGTCCTGTCGCCCTTCAATATGCGCCAGCGCCAGCGACGGATCGCCGCAGGCGCACGGCGTATCGCGCACCGCCAGCACATCGTCCAGCCGGTAACGCACGATGGGCTGCGTGGTACGGGTAAAATCGGTGATGACCGGAACAAAACGACGCGCATCCAGCCACTCCTTTTCAACATGGATAAACGCTTCGTTCAGGTGCAGCACGCCATGCGAACAGGTGGCGGCGAGAAAGCCTTCGGTCGCCTGATACACTTCGCCGACGTCAGGAAAAATACTTTTCAGCAGCGCGCTGTCCTGCGCGTCGAGCACTTCCGCCACGGAAATGACTTTCTTTGGCGCAATCTTCAGAGCGCCTGCCTGGACTGCCAGCGCGAGCGCGCGCAGTACCTGCGCAGGTGCGACGATAATCGATGGCGATTCGGCTTCAACCCGTGTAAGCAGCGCGTCGAAGGGCTCAAAGAGATCGTAAAAACCGAGGCTCAGCCAGCGGCTGTTCACGCTCTGGTAGAGGTTATTGTCGGTGCGCAAAAAGAGTGCCACCCGCTCGCCTGCAAAGAGGCCGTCTGGCAGCATTTTTGCGAGCATCGCGCCTGCCCACAGCGCCTGTTCTTCCGGGCTGACCGCGAAAATCCCGCGCCGCCCGGATGTGCCACTCGACAGCCCCACGCTGTAGCGCCCGACCGTCGGCGTAAAATTGCGGTCGTTTTCACTCTTAAGCGCGCACGCCATCACGTCCGCCGCTGTCAGACCACCTGTGTTCATCTCATCGAAATGCGCCATCATCAGCGCTTTGTCCATTATCGGCCATTCGCCAAACGGCAGCGTACGGTAGCGCCTGAACCACGGGCTTTTCGCCAGCACGCGCGCGGCAAACCGCCCAAGCTGTTTTTGCTGGTAGCGCTCAAGCGCCGCGCGATTTTGAAAACGCAGACGCTTCACACGGAAATAGTGCCAGAGCATGGCGAGCTTATTCACAAATCGCCCTCGTGCGCGAGACGGATCTCCGCGCCGCCATCGCGCCAGAGCCGATGCAGTAAACCGAGCGTGCGCGTGGCGGCCGCCGGATCGGCAATCACCAGATTCGCGAGCCGCGACGGGCCGCGCTGTTCACGGTAGCTGACCGGCGACCAGGCGGCGTCGGCGGCGAGCAGCACCCAGCCGTTATCCGTCAGCACAAACGCGCCGATATGCCCGGCGGCGTGGCCCGGCAGCGGCACCAGCAACACCTCGCCGTTGCTGCCTGGCAGCAGGAAGCCGGTATCAAACGGCGCGAGTGTGGCGGGCAGCGCTACGCGTACAAAGCTCTCGATAAAGCTGACCGCGCTTTCAAACTTTTCCGGGATGAGCCCTGGCACGAACGCCTGACGCAGCGCGGCAAACCCACGCAGCGTGCGGGTCTGCGCCCAGCCTTCGCCGGAGCAGATAAAGCGGTTATCCGCGAAGTCACGCAGCCCGGCGATATGGTCGGCGTGAAAGTGCGAGAGGATCAGCGCGTCGATGTCATCGGGGCCATAACCATTCGCCGCAAGCTGGCGCACCAGCGACTGTTCCGGGGAAAAGTAAACCGGCGTCACGCGGCGATAAAGTTGATAGATCCCGCGTCGGGTGTAATCGTCAAACCACGAGGCGTAGCCGGTATCCCATAGCCAGCGTTTGCCGGCTGCTTCGATAAGGCTCGCGCGGGCCGGAAATTTACAGGTTTTCCATGCCGCGCCCTTCAGCGCGATGCAGCCTAAATGGGTGCAGTAGCCGGTTTCAAACGTCGTAATCGTGGCCATTCAGCCTCTCCTTTCGCGCAGCCAGGCGCCGGTAAGCCGCACGCCTTGCGCAAGCGACACCGGCGGGCGATAGCCGAGTCGGGTTATCGCCTTCTGCTGGCTTAACGTCATATCGAAACTGACGGTGCCCGCGCTGTAGCGCGTCAGGCGCGGTTCCGTGCCGGTGAGATGCCCGTGGATTTCCATGCCCTGCGCCACGAGCGAGAGCAGCGGCCAGGGCACCGACGCCACCCGATACCGGAGCCGCAGCTCATCGCCGAGCAGGCTGCCCAGCATCTCCACCAGCCGCTGCGGTTCATGATTGGTAATATTGAATGCTTCACCGGAGATGAGCCCCGGCGTGTCGGTGGCAAGATGCATGGCATGCACCACATTGCCAACCCAGGTTAAATCGAGCAGCGCCTCGCCGCCGCGCGGCAGACGCAGCACGCCGCGGTCGGCCTCAAGCTGGCGCAGCAGGCGCGGGATAATCACGCGATCGTGCGCGCCGAACAGCCCGCGCGGGCGCAGAATAATAAACGTGACGTGCGTAAAACGCCTCGCCGCCTGAATCACCTGCTCCGCCGCATATTTACTGCTGGCGTAATGGCAGGCGAAACGGGCGGCCCGGTACGCTTCATCCACATTGTGATGATGGCGGAAATCGAAATAGATAGCGGGCGTGGAGATATGAATAAAACGCGTGACGCCTGCCCGCGCGGCAGCGTGGGCAAGCCGTTCGGTGGCGGCGACATTCACCGCGTGAAACGCCTGCGCGCTGCCCCACGGCGACGATTTGGCCGCGCAGTGCCAGACCACATCACAGCCCTGCATCAATGCATCGCAGCGGGCGTCGTCGGCCTGCGCAAGCTCCAGCGGCACGAATTGCGCGCCGAGCGCGGTAAGCTCAGCGCCCACGTTTTCGTCACGCCCGGTCGCGCGCACGTCACAGCCCTGCGCGAGCAGCGCCTCGACCGCGTTGCGACCAAGCCCGCTGGTGGCCCCCGTCACCAGGTACTTCATGGCAGCACCACCATACCGGCGAGCGTTAATCCCGCGGCCGTGCCGACCAGCATTATCGGCTCGCCCGTTTTTACGCGCCCGGTGGTAAACGCCTCGTGGAGCGCGGTGGGAATCGACGCTGCCACCTGATTACCGTGCTGGCGATAGATATCCACCAGCACTTCCGGCTTCACTTTCAGGCGTTTGCGCATATGCTCAAGCGACAAATGGCTCGCCTGGTGCGGCACCACGGTGGCGATGTCATCAAGCGTTAGCCCGGCGGCGTCAAGCAGACGCTGCCAGAAGCCATCGATCAGCAGCGAAGCCTGGCGGAACAGCGCTTTGCCCTGCATATGGAACAGAAAGTCGCTCTCTGCCATCCCGGCGCGGGGGTTTTTACGCGTGCCGCCGGCGCGGATCTCGCACAGCTCACTGCCCTGCGGGTAAGTTTCCGCTTTCATCGCCAGAATGCCAGAGCGACCATCACCCGCCTCGACAATGGCGCAGGCGGCCCCGTCGCCGAAAATAAGCGACGACTCCTCATGCTGCCAGTCGATCCCGCGCGAGGCGATATCCGCCGACACAATGGCGATACGGCGATAAGCGCCGTTCGTTAACAGCGCCGACGCCACCTGCATGGCGCTGATAAAACTCACGCAACTGCTGTTGATGTCAAACCCCGCCATGCCTGCCGGTAAGCCTGCGGCTTTCATCACGTGCACCGCTGAACAGGGCAGCGCCTGAACGGCAATGGCCGAGGCGGAGATCAGCAGATCGATAGAGTCGGAGTTAATCGCGTGACGCTGGCAGGCGTCATGCAGCGCGGCGGCGGCGAGCGCAGCCTGGCTGTCATCATTTGCGGCATGGTAGCGGTGCAGAATGCCTGAACGGCGCTCCACATACCCCTCGGGCTTGCCGAGGCGGCTATCAAGTTCGGCGGACGTAATAAGGTGTTCCGGCAGCGCCTTGCCGGTCGCGATGAGTTTCAGCCGTGAAGCGGGCGGGGTGTGAGGTGTAAAGGCCATGAAGCTCTGTCCCTAAGCTCAGCGTCCCTGCCGGACAGGGACGCAAAGTATGATGGTATCTGACGTTATTATGCGTGCTGCGCACGATAACACGTCAGCAGGGACAAAAAAATTGTCGCTTTTTTATTTCAGGAAAAGTGCGTTTATTCCTCTTCGTCGTCTTCAAAACGCGCGACGATGCGATCGCCCTGATGGGTGGCGCGGATCTCCTGCGCCACCTGTGCGATGGCTTCGCCGCTGCTCATGCCCTGCGACATCAGCTCCTGAATACGTTCAACCGCTTGCTGCTGCTGTTCATGGGTGAGAGAAGGTAAACCTGCAAACATCGCTGACTCCTGTTACATTGATGCGTTCAATTATTCCACGCCGTGCGTGCGGGCGCCAGACGCCCTGCGCCGTTGTTAATTGTCGTCCTGATGAATACGAACCTGACTCCTGAACTGATCTCCCTGCCCTGGCGCGCCGATGCGCTGCAACAGACCTTTTCTGCGCTACAACATCAGCCGTGGGCGATGCTGCTGCACTCGGGTTTTGCCGAGCACGCCCACAACCGTTTCGACATTCTGGTGGCCGACCCGCGCGTCACGCTGACCACGCGGGGGGCGCTCACTATGACGCAAGACGCAGAGGGTTGCCAGCAGAGCGACGACGATCCGCTGCGTCTGCTGCATGCGGCGCTGGCGCGTTTTGCGTTTTCACCCGCACCAGATGAGGATTTTCCCTTTCAGGGCGGCGCGCTCGGGCTGTTTGGCTACGATCTCGGGCGGCGCTTCGAGCGGCTGCCCTCACAGGCCAGCGCCGATCTCAACACGCCGGATATGGCGGTCGGCATCTATGACTGGGCGCTGATAGCCGATCACCATCGCGAGCGCCTGACGCTGCTCTGCTACGGTGATGCCAGCGCGCGTCTCGCCTGGCTTAACGCACAACTGCCGGTTGAGACCGCACCGTTTCGCTTAACCACGCCGTGGCGCTCAAACATGACGCGCGAAGAATATGGCGAGAAATTCCGCCAGGTGCAGGCGTATCTGCGAAGCGGCGACTGCTATCAGGTCAATCTCGCGCAGCGGTTTTGCGCGCGCTATGAAGGCAGCGAATGGCAGGCATTTTTAACGCTGAATGCCGCTAACCGCGCGCCGTTCAGCGCTTTTCTGCGCCTGCCGGAACAGGCGATTTTAAGCCTGTCGCCGGAGCGGTTTATCCGTCTGCATAACGGTGCTATTGAAACGCGCCCCATTAAAGGCACGCTGCCGCGTTTGTCCGATCCTGAGGAAGATGCACGCCAGGCTTTACGGCTCGCGCAATCACCCAAAGATCGCGCCGAAAACCTGATGATTGTCGATCTGCTGCGTAACGACATTGGCCGCGTGGCGACACCCGGCAGCGTGAAAGTGCCGGAGCTGTTTGTCGTTGAGCCGTTTCCGGCGGTGCATCATCTCGTCAGCACCATTACCGCGACGCTGCCGCCATCGCTTCACGCCACCGATCTGCTGCGCGCGAGTTTCCCTGGCGGCTCTATCACCGGTGCGCCCAAAGTGCGCGCGATGGAAATTATCGAAGAGCTGGAGCCGCAGCGGCGCAACGCCTGGTGCGGGAGCATCGGTTATCTCAGCTTCTGCGGCGCGATGGACACCAGCATTACCATCCGCACGCTGACGGCCGAAAACGGCGCGCTTTACTGCTCAGCGGGCGGCGGCATCGTGGCTGACAGCGAAGAAGCGGCGGAATATCAGGAAACTTTTGATAAAGTTAACCGTATCCTGCACGCATTAGAGAGGTGACGATGGAGAATAGCCCGCTGACGCTCGACCGGTTTTTATCGCGTTTCCAGCTTCTGCGCCCGCAGATGAGCCGTTCCAGTCTGAATCAGCGCCAGGCCGCCGTGCTGGTGCCGGTGGTGCGCCGCCCGGAGCCGGGCCTGCTGTTGACGAAGCGCGCCGCCACCCTTCGCAAACACGCGGGCCAGGTGGCCTTCCCCGGCGGTGCGGTGGATGATACGGACGCCTCGCTAATCGCGGCGGCGCTGCGTGAAGCGCAGGAAGAAGTGGCTATCCCGCCCGAGGCGGTGGATGTTATCGGCGTGCTCCCGCCGGTCGACAGCGTGACCGGTTTTCAGGTGACGCCCGTGGTGGGCATTATCCCGCCAGATCTGCCGTATCACGCCAGTGAAGATGAAGTGGCGGCAGTCTTTGAGATGCCGCTTGCCGAAGCGCTACGGCTCGGACGCTATCACCCACTCGACATCCACCGGCGCGGCAATCATCACCGCGTCTGGCTCTCCTGGTATCAGCACTATTTTGTCTGGGGCATGACCGCAGGCATTATTCGTGAGCTGGCGCTACAAATCGGCGAGAAACCCTGACTATTATTGTGGGTGAAAAGTGCGATCCGCAGCACTTTATTAGGCGGCCTCGCCTTATTCATTAGTTTAATTCATGTGAATAGTTAACTGCGCAGCACAATTACCTTTTACACTATGCGCTGTTTTCACACCGTCATTTGCAGAGCAGATGACTCTGTCAGGAGTTACCACGTGATTAGTATATTCGACATGTTTAAGGTGGGCATTGGCCCCTCCTCTTCCCATACCGTAGGTCCGATGAAGGCCGGGAAGCAGTTCGTCGATGACCTGGTCGAAAAAGGATTATTGCAGGACGTGACCCGCGTCGCGGTGGACGTCTACGGATCGCTCTCATTGACCGGCAAAGGCCACCATACCGATATCGCCATTATTATGGGTCTGGCAGGTAATGAGCCCGCCACGGTGGATATCGACGCCATACCTGCATTTATCCGTGATGTTGAAACCCGCGGTCGCCTGCTGCTCGCGCAGGGCGCTCACGAAGTGGATTTCCCGAAAGATAACGGGATGCGTTTTCAGAGCGACAACCTGCCGCTGCATGAAAACGGCATGACCATCCACGCTTACAGCGGCGAAAAAGAGATCTACAGCAAAACCTATTACTCCATCGGCGGCGGCTTTATCGTCGATGAAGAGCATTTCGGCAAAACCGCCAGCAACGAAGTGAGCGTGCCGTATCCGTTCCACTCTGCTAAAGATCTGCTGGCGCATTGCAAAGAAACCGGCCTGTCGCTCTCCGGCCTGGTAATGAAAAACGAACTGGCGCTGCACAGCAAAAAAGAGATTGAAGACTATTTTGCAGACGTCTGGCAGACCATGCGCGCCTGTATCGATCGCGGTATGAATACCGAAGGCGTGCTCCCTGGCCCGCTGCGCGTACCGCGTCGCGCCTCTGCGCTGCGCCGTATGCTGGTTTCCAGCGATAAACTCTCCAACGATCCGATGATCGTGGTCGACTGGGTGAATATGTTTGCGCTCGCCGTCAACGAAGAGAACGCGGCGGGCGGCCGTGTTGTCACCGCGCCGACTAACGGCGCATGCGGCATCGTACCGGCAGTTCTGGCCTACTATGATCACTTTATTGAATCGGTCAGTCCGGATATCTACATCCGCTACTTCCTTGCCGCGGGCGCTATCGGCGCGCTGTATAAAATGAACGCGTCTATCTCCGGTGCCGAAGTGGGTTGCCAGGGTGAAGTGGGCGTTGCCTGCTCCATGGCGGCGGCAGGGCTTGCAGAGCTGCTGGGCGCGAGCCCGGAACAGGTTTGCGTGGCAGCCGAAATCGGTATGGAACATAACCTCGGCCTGACCTGTGACCCGGTCGCGGGCCAGGTGCAGGTACCGTGCATCGAGCGTAACGCGATTGCCTCCGTGAAGGCGATTAACGCCGCGCGTATGGCGATGCGCCGCACCAGCGAGCCGCGCGTCTCGCTCGATAAAGTCATCGAGACGATGTATGAAACCGGCAAAGATATGAACGCCAAATACCGTGAAACGTCACGTGGCGGCCTGGCCATCAAGGTTCAGTGCGATTAATGCCCTAAAGCGCCGCATCCGCGGCGCTTTTTTTATCCCCGCTCGCCTTTTATTCCTCCCGTCGCGTCAACGCCCACTACACTCTTAACATTCCGTCTTAATAACTCAGATGAGTCTGAGAGATAGAGCCTATGCAAAAAGCGCAGCGTATTATTCGGGCTTACCGCCGTCGGCGGCTGATTCTCTGTATTGCCCTCGCCCTGCTGGCGTTAATCGTCACGCTGGGAATACGCTATCTGTCCGACCGCAAACAGTACCAGCACGAAACCACGCGCTACGCCGCCCATGCGGTGGAAACCCTGGAAGAGTTGCTGGTGCCGCTGGATGCCGCACGCACTGCGCTGCTGCCGCTTATCGGTATGCCGTGTCAGCAGGTGCATCGCCAGTTGCGCGAAATGGCCGCCAGCCTCCAGACGGTGCGGACCATTGCGCTGGTGAGCGACGGTACGCTTTATTGCTCAAGTATTTTTGGCGAACGCAACGTGCCGGTGCATCAGTTGCAACCCCATTTACCTGCGGCAAAACCCCTGATGCGGCTCTCTCGTGACAGCTCGTTGATTAAGGGAAGCCCAATACTTTTGCTTTGGACACCGTCCATCGACAACGGCCAGTCTGGCGTCTTGCAGTCGGTTAACATTGAATTTATCGCCAGCCTTCTGCTGGCCCCGGACCCACCCGTCATTGAACATGTGCTGTTTGATGTCGCAGGCATGCATCTGGAGTACGGGCGCGGTCTGACGGCAATGCCGCCTGCCCTCGACGGGCTGACGCAATATCAGCAAACGTCCAGTCAGTACCCGTTCTCAGTGACACTGCTTGGCCCTTCGGCAAACGCACTGGCGCTGAAAAATATCCCCGTGCAGTTACCGCTCGCGGTGCTACTGAGCCTGCTGATTGGCTATATCGCCTGGCTTGCGACCGCCAGACGTATGAGCTTCTCGTGGGAAATTAATCTCGGCATCGCCAACAATGAGTTTGAAGTATATTGCCAGCCGCTGGTGAGCGGTAAAACCGGCGAATGCACGGGCGTGGAGTTGCTGCTGCGCTGGAATAATCCACGCCTCGGGCCGATTGCACCGGACGTGTTTATACCGCTTGCCGAACAGCTCAGGATGATTAACGCGCTGACGCGCTATGTGCTGACGAAAACCGCGGCGCAGCGCCACTATTTTCCGGCATCTGCGGATTTTCATATCGGGGTGAATATCGCGGCGAGCCACTTTCACGACGGCGTGATTATTGACGATCTGAAGCGCTACTGGTATCCGCACTGCCCCGTACAGACGCTCTTTCTGGAGCTCACGGAGCGCGATGCGCTGCCGGAGGTGGATTACCGCGTGGCGCATGATTTGCGCAAACTCGGCGTCAGGCTGGCGATTGATGATTTTGGCACGGGCCAGAGCTCGCTCTCTTATCTCGAAACACTCAGCCCGGACGTGCTGAAAATGGACAAACGCTTCACCGCCGCTATCGGCACCGACGCGGTTAATTCGACCGTAACGGACATTATTATCGCGATGGCGAGAAGGCTGAAAATTGAACTGGTGGCGGAAGGCGTGGAAACCGAAGAACAGGCCGCGTATTTATGCCGCCTCGGCGTGCCGGTGTTGCAGGGATATCTGTTCGCACATCCGATGCCGCTCAGCGCGTTGCCGCAGTGGCTGGAACAACGGCGCACCCATCCGGGTACGCCGTTCTGGCGCCGACAACATCCGGCGCCGATGGTCTGACCGTTACTCTTCTTCGTCGTGCGCTGGCGTGTCTTTCACCACGCGCACAAGATCGACACGGTAGGCGTTCGCCTCAACAATCGTGATACGCAGCGGCGGCATCGCCAGCTCGTCGCCCACGCGCGGGATCTGCCCGTTAATGGCGATGACCAGCCCGGCGACCGTCGCGATATCCTCTTCGTCATTGACCAGTGACGGAAGGTCCAGCGTCTGTTGCAGCGCGTGGAGATCGGTCGAGCCTTTCACCAGCCAGCCGTCGCCGTCGTGAACGATTTCCGGCGTTTCGTCGGCATCCGGGAATTCTCCGGCAATCGCCTCCAGCACGTCCAGCGGCGTGACGAGCCCCTGCACCACGCCAAACTCGTTATTGACGATAACAAAGCTGCCGCGAGCACGGCGCAGCACGCCGAGCAGGTTGATCGGGTCCAGCGTTTCCGGCACCACAATCACCGGGGTCGCCGAGGCAATAGCCGCGACGTCAACGCCCTCTTCCAGCGCCATCAGCAGTTCTTTCGCGCGCACCACGCCGATGATTTCATCAAGCTCACCGCGACACACCGGAAACAGGCTGTGCGGCGACGATAATAACTGCTCGCGAATTTCATCCACGCTGCGGTTGGCGTCCACCCAGCTTATCTCGCCACGCGGCGTCATGATGCTGCGAAGCGAGCGGGACGCCAGCGTCAGCACGCCGTTAATCATGTACCGCTCTTCTTCGGCAAACGCCTCGTCATGCACCGGCACCACGGTGTGATGCTCGGTTTCGCTGACCGGGGCCGGGCGACGACGGTTGCCCATCAGACGCAGAATCGCCTCCGCCGTGCGTGCGCGCAGCGGCAGGTTCGACTGGTGCTTCAGGAAGTTGCGGCGCGCAATCTGGTTGAAGAACTCAATGATGATAGAGAAGCCAATCGCCGCGTAGAGGTAGCCTTTCGGAATATGGAAACCGAAACCTTCCGCCACCAGACTCAGGCCGATCATGAGCAGGAAGCTCAGACAGAGCACCACGACCGTCGGATGCGCGTTAACGAAGTTGGTCAACGGCTTCGAGGCGAGGAGCATCACGCCCATTGCAATCACCACCGCGGCCATCATCACCGGCAGATGGTTCACCATACCCACCGCCGTGATCACGGCATCCAGCGAGAAGACGGCGTCCAGCACCACAATCTGCGCCACCACGACCCAGAAGCTGGCGTAGCCTTTACCGTGACTGTCATTATGCTGGCGGTTTTCCAGCCGCTCATGGAGTTCTGTCGTCGCCTTAAACAAGAGGAACAGACCCCCAAAAAGCATGATCAGATCGCGGCCGGAGAAACTTAACTCCCACACGCTGAAAAGCGGACGGGTGAGCGTCACCATCCACGAGATCAACGACAACAGCCCCAGACGCATTACCAGCGCCAGGGATAAACCTATCAGACGTGCTTTATCGCGCTGCTTTGGCGGCAGTTTGTCCGCGAGAATGGCGATAAACACCAGGTTGTCGATGCCAAGAACAATCTCCAGCACCACAAGCGTTGCTAAGCCCACCCAAATCGAGGGGTCCATTAAGAATTCCATAACAGGCTCCTGCGCAAGGAATGACTAAACGGCACCCCAACGATGTCGGGCGCTTTGACATGGTTTATCAGAGAGTTAAGGCGAAAGCCTTGTGAGATGACGGCTGATGAAAGCCTGGTAAAGAAAAGACGTCGGTGACGGTCCATACGGTGGGCTGCTGCCCGCTACTCCTGTTAGTTAATCGGAAATCTACATTAACAAAGCGTAATAGCCTTTGGCAAAGATTTACCAGAATTTGCAATCGGTCTGACATAAAAAACGCGCATATTTTGCGCATACGCCGAATGCCTTGTTTTGATGGCAAAATTACTGACGCTCATCACATACATTATTTTTTCGCCTTCTAAAATAAATCGTGCTTAGGTTCTGAAAGCTTACAAATCCTTATCTGAATCGATTCGATAAGCGAATCACTGTTAGCGGTGCCTGTAAGGGCATTGACAATAACCACGGAGGTAGCAAGTGACCATTGCTATTGTCATAGGCACGCATGGCTGGGCGGCCGAACAACTGCTCAAAACAGCGGAAATGCTGTTGGGTGAGCAGGAGAATGTCGGTTGGATCGATTTCGTTCCCGGCGAAAATGCGGAAACCTTGATCGAAAAATATAACGCACAGCTCGAAAAACTGGACACCAGCAAAGGCGTTGTCTTTCTGGTCGATACCTGGGGCGGCAGTCCGTTCAACGCGGCGAGCCGCATTGTCGTGGATAAGCCCCACTATGAAGTCGTCGCCGGGGTGAACATCCCGATGCTTGTAGAAACCTTAATGGCGCGCGATGACGATCCGGCTTTCGATGAGCTGGTCGCGATTGCCGTTGAAACGGGCCGCGAAGGCGTAAAAGCCCTGAAAGCCAAACCCGCCGAAAAAGCGGCACCCGCTGCACCTGCCGCGAAAGCGGCGGCGCCTGTTAAACCCATGGGCCCGAACGACTATATGGTCATCGGCCTTGCCCGTATCGACGACCGTCTGATCCACGGCCAGGTCGCCACCCGCTGGACCAAAGAGACCAACGTTTCGCGCATTATCGTGGTGAGCGATGAAGTCGCCGCCGACAACGTGCGCAAAACGCTGCTCACTCAGGTGGCTCCGCCTGGCGTCACCGCGCATGTGGTGGATGTCGCCAAAATGATCCGCGTTTACAACAACCCGAAATATGCGGGCGAACGCGTGATGCTGCTGTTTACCAACCCAACCGATGTTGAGCGCATCGTGGAAGGCGGCGTCAAAATCACCTCTGTCAATATCGGTGGAATGGCCTATCGCCAGGGCAAAACCCAGGTGAACAACGCGGTGTCTGTCGATGAGAAAGATATCGAGGCCTTTAAGAAACTCAACGCGCGCGGCATTGAACTGGAAGTGCGTAAAGTCTCAAACGATCCCCGTTTAAAAATGATGGATTTACTCAGCAAAGCTGCGAAATAGCGGTATTGCGGATCCACGATTACTCAGTGTTTACACGTAAGTTTGATATCACAGGAGAAGTACAATGGAGATTACCACTCTTCAGATTGTGCTGGTGTTCATCGTCGCCTGTATCGCGGGTATGGAATCGGTGCTCGATGAATTTCAGTTCCACCGCCCGCTGGTGGCCTGTACCCTGGTCGGGGCCGTACTGGGGGATATGAAAACCGGTATTATCATCGGCGGTACGCTGGAAATGATAGCGCTCGGCTGGATGAACATCGGTGCCGCCGTGGCGCCTGACGCCGCGCTGGCGTCGATTATCTCAACCATTCTGGTTATCGCCGGGCACCAGAGCATTGGCGCCGGTATCGCGCTGGCTATCCCGCTGGCCGCGGCAGGCCAGGTACTGACCATCATCGTGCGTACTATTACCGTCGGTTTCCAGCATGCGGCGGATAAGGCGGCGCAAAACGGCAACCTCACCGCGCTATCCTGGATCCACGTCTCATCCCTCTTCTTACAGGCAATGCGTATCGCTATTCCGGCCGTCATCGTGGCGATTTCCGTCGGCACCAGCGAAGTGCAGAGTATGCTTAGCGCTATCCCGGAAGTCGTGACCGGCGGCCTTAACATCGCGGGCGGCATGATTGTGGTGGTCGGTTATGCGATGGTCATCAACATGATGCGCGCGGGCTACCTGATGCCGTTCTTCTACCTCGGTTTCGTTACCGCCGCGTTCACCAACTTCAACCTCGTGGCGCTGGGCGTTATCGGGGCTGTTATGGCGGTGCTCTATATCCAACTGAGCCCGAAATATAACCGCTCCGCAGCGGCACCCGCGCAAACTGCTGGCGCGAACGATCTTGATAACGAACTGGATTAACAGGTGAGCGACATGGTTGATATGACGAAAACAACTGGTGAGAAAAAACTGACCCCGGGCGATGTTCGCGGCGTGTTTATCCGCTCTAACCTCTTCCAGGGATCGTGGAACTTTGAACGTATGCAGGCGCTTGGCTTCTGCTTCTCAATGGTGCCGGCGATCCGTCGCCTTTATCCGGAGAATAACGAAGCGCGTCGCCAGGCGATTAAACGCCATCTGGAGTTTTTTAACACGCATCCGTATGTGGCAGCGCCAGTGCTCGGCGTGACGCTGGCGATGGAAGAGCAACGCGCGAACGGCGCGGAGATCGACGACGGCGCGATTAACGGTATCAAAGTGGGCCTGATGGGTCCGCTCGCGGGCGTCGGCGACCCGATTTTCTGGGGCACCGTGCGGCCGGTATTCGCGGCACTTGGCGCGGGCATCGCCATGAGCGGCAGCCTGCTCGGCCCGCTGCTGTTCTTTGTGCTGTTTAACCTGGTGCGTCTTGCCACACGTTACTACGGCGTGGCGTATGGCTACCGCAAAGGCGTCGATATCGTGAAAGATATGGGCGGCGGCTTCCTGCAAAAACTGACCGAGGGGGCGTCTATTCTCGGCCTGTTTGTGATGGGGGCGCTGGTTAACAAATGGACGCACGTAAACATTCCGTTGGTGGTATCGCGTGTTACCGACCAGAACGGCGCGGAAAAAGTCACGACGGTGCAGACGATCCTTGATCAGTTAATGCCGGGCCTGGTGCCGCTGCTGCTGACCTTCGCCTGCATGTGGTTGCTGCGTAAAAAAGTGAACCCGTTGTGGATTATCGTGGGGTTCTTTGTGATTGGTATCGCCGGTTACGCGGTCGGCCTGCTCGGCCAGTAACGGTTAATATCATACGCCGGGGGCCAGCGGCTCCCGGCTTTTTTATTTAAGGGAGACGGCATGACGTTGACTGATGGAGTTCTGGTCATTTTTATTATCGCGCTGCTGGGATGGGCCATTTATGACCAGTGGGGCACTGAACGTCGACACGGGAAAACGCTGCTGCGTGTGCCCTTGCTCAAACGCGGACGTGCTGACAGCCTGATTTTCACCGGTCTGGTCGCCATCCTTATCTGGCAGAATGTGGCATCGCACGGTGCCCTGCTCACGACCTGGCTGTTGGGCGCGCTGGGATTACTCGCCATTTATCTTTTCTGGATCAGAGAGCCGCAAATACGCTTCAAGCGTGAAGGCTTTTTCTTTGCTGGCGGCTGGGTGAAATATAACCACATTAAAGCGATGAATTTATCGGAAGACGGCGTGCTGGTGATGCAATTAGATAAACGTCGCTTGCTTATCCGGGTAAAGAATATCGACGATCTTGAGAGAATTTATCATTTTATGGTTAATAATCAATAAATTAAAAATATAGCACAGGCTATTTTTGCGAATAAAAAATAACCATGCTTATAGCCCGTGCTATATTTTTGCCCGGTTCCTTGCCTTAATTCTTAACAAGATGTTCACGTCCTGTCATTAAGCGAAAACCATTCTCATTTATAACCAAAAGGTTATTCTCCAGTTATTGTCTTTGCCGTCTGGAATATGGTAAGGTTGCGCCCGTCATTGGGGAGTAGCCAATTTCCTTAAGGAAATGTACGCATCAACATACTCGTTGCAAAACGTGGTGCGTACGGACTGAAGCCCTTTCAGTCAGGCGAGACCATAGGCACGCGGCCGCTTTTTACTGGGGGCGGACGGCGTGTATATGGTGATCCCGGTCAGGACTGTGCAATGAATCTTTCCGCAACTCTGCTTCTCGCCTTCGGCATGTCCATGGACGCATTCGCGGCCTCCATCGGCAAAGGCGCCACACTCCATAAACCCAAATTTTCTGAAGCGCTGCGCACGGGGCTGATCTTTGGCGTTATCGAAGCGATTACGCCACTGGTTGGCTGGTTGCTCGGCCTTCTCGCTACACAGTTTGTGCTGACCTGGAACCACTGGATAGCGTTTGTGCTGCTGGTGTTTCTTGGGGGCAGAATGATTATTGAAGGCGTGCGCGGCTGTGAGGAAGCACCCGAGAAAATTCGCCGTCACAGCTTCTGGTTGCTGGTGACTACCGCATTTGCCACCAGCCTTGACGCGATGGCAGTTGGCGTCGGACTCGCCTTCCTGCAGGTAGATATTATTAAAACCGCGCTCGCCATCGGCTGCGCCACGCTGATCATGTCAACGCTCGGTATGATGGTAGGCCGCTTTATCGGCCCGCTGCTTGGCAAGCGGGCGGAAATTCTGGGCGGTGTCGTGCTTATCGGTATCGGCTGCCAGATCCTCTGGAGCCATTTCGCGGGTTAAGCCTCGCGCTGCCAGACGCGCAGGCAAAAATCGGTTTCACAGTCAAACGCCGTTTGTTCTTTTAGCGCCGCCCATACTTCCGGGCGGGCGCGCCAGGCGAAAGGCGTCATCTGTAAAAGCGTCGTCGCCTCTTCGCCATTCAGGCACATCTCATAGCGTAACGCCTGTTCTTCGGCGAGCGCAAAGCCGGGCAGCGATTCTTCATTCGGCGCATGCAGCCGCACTTCATCATAAATAAGCCCTTTGAGCTGGATAAGATGACGCGGGCCAGGCGTGACGGTCACCACCACGCCACCGGGTTTGACCACACGCGCCAGCTCTTCGGCCTTGCAGGGCGCGTAAATGCGCACCACCGCATCGAAAAAGGCATTCGGGAACGGCAACCGGTGGCTGGAGGCGACGCAAAACGAGATATCCGTATAACGCTTCGCGGCAAAACGGATGGCGCTTTTTGATACATCAAGCCCAAAACTCTGCCCGCCGTGGGTGGTCGTGAGCGCGGCAAACGCGCTGGTGTAATACCCTTCTCCGCAGCCAATATCCAGCAGCGTGGCACCGCTTTGCGGCAGGCGCTCATTCAACAATTGTGCGGTGCGCTCGCGAAGCGGCGCGTAGTGACCGGCATCGAGAAACGCGCGGCGCGCCTGCATCATTTCGGTACTGTCGCCCGGATCCCGCGAGCGCTTATGCTGCACCGGAAGAAGATTCACGTACCCTTCCTTTGCAATATCAAACTGATGATGACTGGCACAGCGAAAGCTTTTGGCCTGCGGCTCCAGCGGCAAATGGCAAAGGGGGCAAATAAAAGACATGCGGACTCCGAAACAGCGCAAAACGCGAAGTTTAACGTGATTCGGCAGTCGGGGAAACGCTGATGCGCCTCAGACATGAAAAAGCCCCGCCAGTGGGCGGGACTTTAAAATAGCTGGCCGGTGAAACAAGGCACCGGGTCAGTTTAAGTGCGATTAGATAGCAACTACGTTAACAGCTGCCGGACCTTTCTGGCCGTCCTGAATCTCGAACTCAACGTTCTGGCCTTCGGCCAGAGTTTTGAAACCATTACCCTGGATTGCAGAGAAGTGTACGAACACATCTTTGCTGCCGTCAGCAGGAGTAATGAAACCAAAACCTTTAGATTCGTTGAACCACTTAACTTGACCTTTAATCTTTGCCATTTCGCAAATTCCTTCAATTGTTTTGTTCGCCCGCGGGCGCTGACTTAGATAAAACTGAGACATTACTGCTTGAGGCACTAAAATAAGGTTCGGCAGAGAAGCGGTATTCAACGACAACGTGTTTACTCAGGACTTCTTTACTGAAAATGCCACACATAAACAGAACTGTACCTCGTTTAACCCAAAACTTGTTATCACACACAACGTAAACAATGGCAAGCCATTTTTATACGCTGCACGATCTGTCGCACAGATTCCTCAACAGAACGCTATGTCCCTGACAATAAAGCACAGAATGGGCCCGCGAAGCCCTGTAAGGGTCACTTCACCGCCCGGTATCTGGTATAAAGCCAGAATGCACTTTTTAACAGTAGCTCAATAACTTCGGTTCGTCCAGGCGACGCGGGAAAGCACAGGCATTATTTTTCGCGCTGTTATTATTTCTGCAAAAGCTTATTCATAAATGTGGTTAAACTTCATTTTAACGAGGCTTTATTACAGCCTGAAGGCAGTAAATAATGTACAAATCAAAAGAAATTGTACAAGCCAATTTTCTCCTGCACCAAAATAATGACATTTTAATGAAAGTTGCCTCAAAAAGAGGCAGCGGGAATAAGCAAAGCGTTTAATAAATCATCCTGACAGAAGCAAATATAACCAATCAGATATATTCTTAATCAGCGTTTATTTGCAGCCAGCAATAAATATTGCCCGATACGGCGCGGCGCAAACATTTCCGCTTTTTCGCCACGTTCAGCAAGCGCGTTTATCAGCTCGGCAGGCGGCGTATCCAGCGATTCATCAGCCAGTTCAAACACGCCCCAATGTATAGGAATGGCAAGCGGGCGACCTGTATCCTGCCAGAGTCCGACCGCCTGTTGCGGATCCATATGATGCGGCGCCATAAACCAGCGCGGCGCGTAGGCACCAATGGGAATGGCCGCGCCCGTGAGCGGCCCGAGGCGGCGCGGGATTTCAAGCAGTTCAGGCGTATAACCGCTGTCACCGCTAAACCAGAAACGCTGCGTAGCGCTTTCAATCACCCAGCCGCACCATAGCGAGCGGTTTCGGTCCCACGGTGTGCGCATGCTCCAGTGCTGTGCCGGAACGGCAGTGATGTTCAGCCCTTCCAGAGACTGAGTGCCCCACCAGTCAAGTTCTGTGACGTTGCGGATGCCGCGTTTCACAAACCATGCCTTCAGCCCCAGCGGCACAAAAAACGCCGCATCAGGAAAACGTTTCGCAAGGCGGCGGACCGTGCTGTTGTCCAGATGATCGTAATGATTATGGGAAATCAGCACCGCGTCGATGCGCGGCAGGCGGGCAAGCTCCAGCGGTAGCGGCGTTTTACGAACGGGGCCATAGAAATTCACGGGCGAAGCCCGGCGGGAGAAAAGCGGATCGGTGAGCAAATAGCGACCGTTAAGACGCAGCAGCAGCGTGGCATGGCCGAGCCACCAGACGCCGTCTTCGTCGCCGTCAATAACTGCAGGCTGCCACCACTGGCGGATAAACGCGTCGTACCCGCCAGCAGGCGGATGCGGCAGCCCCTCGGCTTTACGTTCGTTCTGCCAGCGGCGCAAATCGCCGGGCTGATGCCCGACTTCACGCGTGTTGCAAAACCCGTCCGGGCGGTGATGCGCTTTTGTAGGGTCGTACCAGGGGTTCTTCCAGACCATGCCCATCACCTCCGGGCGTTGATGGTTAACGTTCAGCCACAAGGCGGACGAAACCGTCATCGTCATCCTGTGTTGCGTCAGCAGATGCCGCAGGCGTCTGCGCCTCCGGCTCGTTCGCCTCACACAGACGACGCAACAGTGCGGTCTGACGCTTTTCCTGTTCAAGCAGCGCTTCCAACAGTTCGACCTGCTGGTTTGCGCGCACGCTTGCACGATTGATAAAGAACCAGGCCACCAGCGCCACGATGGCACCAAAGAGAGAAATCGCCAGGGCGGCGAAATTTAAAGCACCAGAATTGATAATGTCGTTCATGCTAACCACCTCAGGGAAACGCGCTATCTTACCACCGCGGCGGCGCAAGGGCATCGCCTGAGTGACGCGTTACCAGGGAATGAACTTATTGATAGTACAAATGCCGCTGAAAAACTGAACGTCCTGATCGCACATCACATTGAGCGTCTGCATCCACAACAATAAACAGGCCACCAGCACGGCCAGCAAAATAGCCCATCTGAATTTTTTCACTACCTTCTCCGTTACGGCATCTACGGGGCCAAATTATCACGGAAACCTTAAACCAAATATCACTGTAACGTTAACTCACGGAATACGGAATCCTCTCCTTGTAACGCAGCGGCAGCCACGGCAGGCTGTACGCCTGAACGTTAACAAACGGAGCCGTAATGCGCTATTTGATTCGTATTGCCGCACTTTTAGTGGTGGCCTGGGTTGCGCTGCTTTTCAGCGGTTATGGGATATTAATTGGTAGCCATGAGAACGCTGCAGGACTGGGATTACAGTGTCGCTACCTGACGGCAAGACAGGTAGTGAGCACACAGTTCATTCATTCTGACAGCGGACTTATCGGCATTACCGCCTGTCCGGTACTGCGCAAAAGCGAAACCGTCGTGGACAACGGTTAATCAGACGCAGTAAAAAGCCGCAGGCTCGCTGCGGCTTTTCATCAGAACGGGTCTGTCAGAACGGATAATTGTTATACCCCATCTGTGCGGAAATTTTCCGCGCGGCGGTATGCAGGATCTCAACATACTCGTGCAGGCGTTCTTCGGAGAAACGCAGGGTCGGGAAAGAGATACTCAGCCCCGCGATCACCACGCCAAAGCGGTCGAATACCGGCACCGCGATGCAGCGCAGCCCTTCTTCCTGCTCTTCGTTATCTTCGCCGTATCCCTGCTCGCGAACCTGATCCAGTACCGGCAGCAGCGCGTCGGTAGAGACAATAGTGCGATCGGTACTGCGCTTATACTCGACGCCTTCGAGGATCTGTCGAACTTCATCGCGGTCGCGCCAGGCCAGCAGCACTTTACCGATAGCGGTACTGTAGAGCGGGTTACGACGACCGATGCGCGAATACATGCGCAGGTTATACATCGAGTCGATTTTATGGATGTAGACAATGCTGTCTTCATCCAGCGCGCCCAGGTGAATGGTCTCTTTTGTCAGGCGCGACAGTTCACGCATCTGGATATCTGCGCTACGGATGAGATCGACATTCTGCAATGCGCGCGCGCCAAGCTCAAAGAGCTTGAGTGTCAGAGAATATTTTTCCGACTCGCCTTCCTGAGCCACATAACCCAGTGATTTCATCGTCTGCAAAAAGCGGTAAACGGTGCTTTTTGACATCATGACGCGCTGCGACAATTCGGTGATACCAATTTCGCGCTCTTCACCCAACGCCTGCAAGATACCAAAGACCTTGAGCACCGAAGAGACGGAGTCAGGCTGTTTATCTAATTCTGCGATTGCCATTGATCACCTCGATCGCATTTGTTTTATAAAAATCAGAACCGGTTTTTATTATAAATTCCGCGCGCCGGTGCCGCAATGAATCTGTGCGCGCACATGATAAATCTGCGACATCCAACCGCATTGGGTCGCAGGATATATCTTTCGCACCAGATCAAACGCTTAAGATGAACGTACCACTCGAAAGCGCCCTGCCCGCACCGCCAAAAAAAAGCGCGCCACGAGGCGCGCTTTCGTCTTCTATCGCTTACGCGATTATTTCAGGTATTCGCCGCTACGCAGCGCTTCGATACGTTTATCGAGTGGCGGGTGCGTCATGAACAGTTCACTCAGCGATTTTGATTTACCATTGATGCAGAACGCCATCATGCTGCTCGCTTCCTGCGGCTCATAGCTGGTTTTCAGACGCTGGAGTGCGGCGATCATTTTCTCGCGTCCCACCAGTTTAGCGGAGCCTGCGTCAGCGTGGAATTCGCGGTAGCGCGAGAACCACATGGTGATAATGCTCGCGAGGATACCGAATACCAGTTCCAGCACGGTCGCGACCGCGAAGTAAATCAGCGGGTTGCCGTTGCTCTCTTCGCCTTCATCGCGGTTGCCGCCGAGGAAACCAGCCGCCACCTGCGCAATGATGCGCGAAATGAAAATCACAAAGGTGTTCACCACACCCTGAATCAAGGTCATAGTGACCATGTCGCCGTTGGCGATGTGGCTGATTTCATGCGCGATAACCGCTTCCGCTTCATCACGGCTCATGTTCTGCAACAGGCCGGTACTTACCGCTACCAGCGAGGCATCGCGGCGAGCGCCTGTTGCGAAGGCGTTGATATCCGGCGCGTGATAGATAGCCACCTGCGGCATCGCGATACCCGCCTGGCGCGACTGCTGCGCCACGGTATCCATCAGCCAGCGTTCTGTTTCATTACGCGGCGCTTCGATAACTTCACCACCCACCGATTTCAGCGCCATCCATTTGGACATCAGCAGCGAAACGATCGAGCCGCCAAAACCAAACAGCAGCGCCATGATCAGAAGGCCCGTCACGCTGCTTGACTGGATCCCTGTCAGGCTGAGCACCAGACCGAACACCACCATAACGGCCAGGTTAGTCAACAGGAAAAGCGCAATTCGCATCATAATTTTCTTTTTACCTCGGTTTCACAATACGCATTATGCGATTACACACATCGTAGGGGCGCGCGCGCCGTTTTCAAGCATCAACGGCTGGCAAGTCCCTAAAAATACGAAACTTTACATTTTGTAGCATTTCACTGACGGGGGATTAACACGACATAAAAAACCGGCGCCTCAGAGGACGCCGGTTGGGGATTTTACTTCTGAGAGTCAGCGGGCTGAGCCGTTTTCTCTTTGGTCATCTTCGCCAGGTCAAGAGCGATATGCACCGTTTCATCGAGATACGGATCGGGCTCCTGATAATCCTTCGGCAGATCCTCGAGCTTCGCCAGCGGCGGTTTGCCGGCACGCTTCAGACGGTCGTTAATACGCGCCAGTCGGGTTGCGTCATCCTCATGGTTCTCTTTTTCACGCTGAGCAAGGTTAAGCGACACAATGTTGCGCTTATCTTTCATCGCGTTGTAACGAGCAATATCCTTGATGATGTACTGGAACTCCGGATCTTTCGCGATACGGTCGTTGTGATCTTTCAAAAGCTCAGGGCCGAACGGCTTCAGGTCGCCAGATTTTTCATACGTGGCGGCGTTGATGCTATCCCACGGCAGCGCGTTATCCTCGAATTTCTCGCCGGTTTCCGTCTCTTCATTGCCGGTTGGCATGATGATATCTGGCGTGACCCCTTTACGCTGGGTACTGCCGCCATTGACGCGGTAGAATTTCTGGATGGTGTACTGCACGGAACCCAGCGCTGGCCATTCCGGGCGCAGCATCTGATCGTAAATACGGTTCAGTGAACGGTACTGCTGCACGGTGCCTTTCCCGAAGGTTGGCTCGCCGACAATCAGCGCACGGCCGTAATCCTGCATGGCGGCGGCGAAAATCTCAGACGCCGAGGCGCTGAAACGGTCGACCATCACCACCAGCGGGCCTTTGTAATAGACCACACCGTCGGTATCGCGATCTTCACGGACCTTGCCGTTGTTATCACGCACCTGCACGACCGGGCCGGACGGAATAAACAGACCGGAGAGCGATACCGCTTCCGTCAACGCACCGCCGCCGTTGGAACGCAGATCGATGATGACACCCGCGACGTTCTGCTTCTCAAGCTTCTGGAGCTGCACTTTCACGTCATCGGTCAGGCCAACATAGAAGCCAGGAATATCCAGCACGCCGATTTTTTCTTTACCGACATTTTTCACCGACATCTTCACGGCGCGATCTTCAAGACGAATGCGCTCGCGCGTCAGCGTCACAATGCGGGTTTTGGTGCCTTTACCGGCAGGCAAAATTTCAAGACGCACTTTGCTGCCCTTCGGCCCTTTGATGAGCGCGACGACGTCATCAAGACGCCAGCCGATGACATCCTGCATCTGCTGGCCCACCTGGCCTACGCCGACGATGCGATCGCCAACGCTAATCGCCTTGCTTTTGGCCGCCGGGCCGCCCGCCACCATAGAATTAATGACGGTATAGTCATCATCCATTTGCAGAACGGCACCGATGCCCTCAAGCGAGAGGCTCATTTCGGTGTTGAACTGCTCGGTGCTGCGCGGTGAGAGATAGTTGGTATGCGGGTCGATTTCGTGCGCGAAGGCGGTCATCGCCAGCGAGAACACATCTTCGCTGTTGGTTTGCGCCAGGCGGCGAATCGCGAACTTATAACGCTTGGTCAGCGTTTCGCGGATTTCCGCATCGGTTTTACCGGTCAGCTTCAGGCTCAGCTCGTCATATTTGACTTTGCCGTCCCAGAGCTTATTCAGCTCCGCCTCGCTGGAAGGCCAGGGTGCCTTGCTGCGATCGATATCAAACGTATCGTTACCGGTGAAATCCATCGGTCTTTCCAGCACTTTCAGCGCGTACTGATAACGCTCGAAACGGCGCTGCTGTGCCAGATTATAGAGATCGTAAAACACATCGAGCTTGCCGCTACGCAGCTCATCGCCGATCTCCCCTTTTTTTTTCGCGAATTTCTCGATGTCGCTCGCCAGCAGCACGTTATGGCTGTAATCGAGCAGATTGAGGTAGCGATCGAAGATTTTGGCGGAGAAGGCTTCGTTAAGATCGAACTGACGATAGTGAGAACGGGTGAACCGTGAGGTCACCCGCTCGCTAACGGTGGCATGCTGCGGTTCTTCTTTGAGAACCGGGATCTGGTCAGGACGGGTAATGTCATCCACGGCCAACGCCTGACCCGCCATCAGCAGCAGGCCGGCGACGGCGGTAAGCTTAAAAAAAGTGTTCATGCCCTGGTTGACCTCCGTTTCAGAACACTAAATGTTCTGCGCGTACAATCATCGACATACCAGAAGTCAGCTGTACACGGACGCCATCTTTGGTAATTTCCTGCACGGTGGCGTCCATCGCGTTATTGCCTGCTTTGACCTTGATGGCCTGGCCGACGCTGAGCGCCGTAATGTCAGACACCGGAGTATGGCGCTCTTCGCGCGCAGGGCGCGATGGTTTGGCGGCAGCGGCAGGTTTCGCAGCGCGCGGTTTACGCTCGGCGTTGTCCTTGCGGCGCGGAGCCGGACGCGGCTTACGTTCGCGACGCTCTGCACCGCTCTCTTCGCCTTCAGCGCCTGCTGCTTCGCGTTTTTTCGCCTGCTGTTCGGCGCGCTGCGCCTGAACGCGGGCTTTCGCTTCTTCAAGCTGCTTGCGGGCGTGTTCTACGTGCTGTTCTTCCAGAACACCGCACGGGTTGCCGTCGAGATCGACACGCGTGGCACCGGGTTTGATGCCGTAAAGATAGCGCCAGCTCGACGTATAAAGACGTAATGCGGAACGAAGTTGCGTTTTGCTGAGGTTCATTTCGCCCTCAACACGCTCTACCAGATCCTGAAAAATGCCGATCTTCAGAGGACGCGCTTCGCCTTCAGCACTGAAACACTGCGGAAAACGTTCGGCCAGAAAGGCGATAACTTCTTTACTGCTATTCAACTTAGGTTGATTTTCCATGAAATTTCCTGATTACAACGGATGTTGCCAACAAGCCGCAGGCATGAACAGGCGTCATTATAATGACGCCATCGGTAAATGCCACGTTATCCGTTGCTTATCATGCGACTGGCGCAAAGAATTTTTTAAAGTCGGTGGCGGCGATAACGGCTTCAAGCTGTTCCACGAGGGTACGCAGCCCCTGCTCGTCGTCAGCGTCGAAGCGGTTAAAGACGGTACTGTCGATATCCAGCACGCCGATAATTTCGCCGTCCGCGCGCAGCGGCAGTACGATTTCGGCGTTGCTGGACGCATCGCAGGCGATGTGGCCGTCGAACGCATGCACATCATCCACGCGCTGCACTTCGCCAGTCGCGACCGCCGTACCGCAGACGCCACGGCCGTAAGGAATACGCACGCAGGCGATTTTGCCCTGGAACGGCCCCAGCACCAGCGTCTTGTCTTCCAGCAGGTAGAAACCTGCCCAGTTCACGCCTTCAAGGCGCTCGAACAGCAGCGCGCTGGTATTCGCGAGCGTCGCGAGAAAACTGGTTTCCCCTGCCATAAGGGAGTGAAAATCGCGATTGAGTTCCGCGTAAAATTGTGTTTTGTTCATTAATCCGATCGCTTTGTTGTCTTACTTACTCTGCCAGCCTACTAAAATAAGCATTAAATGCGCTCATGCTCAAGATTAATCATTTCATGAGTTACGATAACAGAATCATATAAAAACATGCTTCGCACATGGCACTCAAAACTCAACAGATTTCTCCTGGCAAAAAACTGAACATTCACGCCATCGGCGAGCCGTTGCCGATGGCACATTATCAGCGTTGCCCGCAATGCGATATCCTTTTTATGCTGCCTGTGGTGAAGTCTAACCAGACCGCGCACTGCCCGCGCTGCGACGCGAAAATTCGCGACGGTCGCGACTGGTCGCTCACCCGGCTGGCGGCGATGGCTATCACCATGCTGCTGCTGATGCCATTCGCCTATAGCGAACCGCTGCTGCGCCTGTACCTGCTTGGCACACGCATCGACGCCAATCTTTTTCAGGGCATCTGGCAGATGACGCGCCAGGGCGACACGATCACCGCCGCTATGGTGCTCTTTTGCTCGGTAGGTGCGCCCGCAACGCTGGTCGCCGCCATCGCCTATCTCTGGTTTGGCAATATTCTGGGTATGAACCTGCGTCCGGTGCTGCTGATGCTGGAGCGGCTGCGCGAATGGGTGATGTTGGATATCTATTTGGTGGGCATCGGCGTCGCGTCCATCAAAGTACGCGAATACGCCTGGCTTGAGCCGGGCATTGGGCTTCTGGCATTTGTGGCGCTGGTGGTGTTAAGCGTACTGACGCTGATACATCTTAATGTTGAAGAGCTGTGGGAGCGCTTTTATCCCCAACGCCCTGCCACGCGCTATCACGAGGATCTCCGCGTCTGTCTCGGCTGCCACTACACCGGCGTGCCGGATAACCGCGGGCGCTGTTCGCGCTGCCATATTCCGCTACGCCGCCGCCGTCGGCAGAGCTTGCAAAAATGCTGGGCGGCGCTCATCGCCTCAATGGTGTTTCTGCTGCCCGCCAACCTGCTGCCTATCTCGATTATCTATATCAACGGTTCGCGCCAGGAAGATACGATCATGTCAGGGATAATCTCGCTGGCGCAGAGCAATATCCTGGTGGCGGGCGTCGTGTTCGTTGCAAGTATTCTGGTGCCGTTCACCAAAGTGCTGGTGCTGCTGACGCTGCTGGTCAGTATTCATTTTAAATGTCAGCAGGGGCTGCGTGCGCGCATTCTGATGTTACGTCTGGTGGCCTGGATTGGCCGCTGGTCAATGCTCGATCTGTTTGTGATTTCTCTTACGATGTCGCTGGTCAACCGTGACCAGCTGTTGTCGTTTGTCATGGGGCCGGCGGCGTTTTATTTCGGCGCGTCGGTGATTTTGACTATTCTTGCTGTTGAATGGCTGGACAGCCGCTTACTTTGGGACGCACATGAGTCAGGAAACGCCCGCTTCACAGACTGAAGCGCGAATTAAAACAAAACGTCGCATCTCTCCGTTCTGGATCCTGCCCGTTATCGCATTGCTGATAGCGGGCTGGCTTATCTGGACCACGTATGAAGAGCGAGGCACCACCGTCACTATCGACTTTATGTCCGCCGACGGGATCGTCGCCGGGCGCACGCCGGTGCGCTATCAGGGCGTCGAAGTCGGCACCGTACAGGATATTCGCCTGAGCGAAGATCTGAATAAAATCGAGGTAACGGTCAGTATCAAGAATGACATGAAAGACGCCCTGCGCGACCAGACGCAATTCTGGCTCGTCACGCCGAAAGCCTCGCTGGCGGGCGTTTCCGGGCTGGACGCGCTGGTGGGCGGTAACTATATCGGCATGATGCCGGGCGAAGGCGAACCGCGCGACCACTTCCGGGCGCTTGATACCCAGCCGAAATACCGCCTCAATACCGGCGAGCTGATGATCCATCTGCACGCCCCGGATCTCGGTTCGCTGAACAGCGGGTCGCTGGTCTATTACCGCAAAATCCCGGTTGGCCGGGTGTATGACTACTCGATTAACACCGATAAACAGGGCGTCACCATCGACGTTATCATCGAGCGGCGTTTCACCAATCTGGTGAAAAAAGGCAGCCGCTTCTGGAACGTCTCCGGCGTGAAAACCAACATTGGGCTGAGCGGTGCCAAAGTGGAGCTGGAGAGCCTGGCGGCGCTGGTCAACGGGGCTATCGCCTTTGACTCGCCCGCGGATTCCGCACATGCCGACCAGAACGACACCTTCGGCCTGTATGAAGATCTCGCCCACAGCCAGCGCGGCGTGCTGGTGAAGCTCGATCTCCCCGGCGGTCAGGGGCTCAAAGAGAACTCCACGCCGCTCATGTATCAGGGGCTTGAGGTGGGTACGCTCACCAAACTTAATCTCAATCCTGGCGGCGCCGTCACCGGCGAGCTGACGGTCGACCCGAGCGTCGTGAATCTGCTGCGTGACGGCACACGCATTGAGATGCACAGCCCGAAACTCTCGCTCAATAACCCCGAAATCAGCACGCTGCTGACCGGCAGTACGCTTGAGCTGGTGCCGGGCGAAGGCCAGCCGCGCAACCATTTCGTTGTCCTGCCGGATGACAAAACGCCGCTGCAAAAACCGGGCGTGCTGACGCTGACGCTGAACGCGCCGGAGAGCTACGGCATCGACGCCGGCCAGCCGGTCATTTTGCACGGCATTCAGATAGGCCAGGTGCTGGAGCGCTCGCTTAACGCCAAGGGCGTCAGTTTCGCCGTGGCGATTGACCCGCAGTACCGCGAGCTGCTCAAAGGCGACAGCAAATTCGTCGTCAACAGCCGCGTGGATGTGAAAGTGGGCCTCGACGGCGTTGAGTTTCTCGGTGCCAGCGCCAGCGAATGGCTGAGCGGCGGCATCCGCGTGCTGCCGGGCGATAAAGGCGAGATGAAAAACGAATACCCGCTCTACGCCAACCTGGAAAAAGCGGTGGAAAACAGCTTAAGCGACATGCCGACCACGACGCTGACGCTCACCGCCGAAAGCCTGCCCGACGTTCAGGCAGGTTCCGTGGTGCTGTACCGCAAATTCGAAGTGGGTGAAGTCATTACCGTGCGGCCACGTGCCAACGCGTTTGATATCGAAGTGCATATCAAACCGGAGTATCGCAAGCTGCTTACGCCAAACAGCGTCTTTTGGGCCGAAGGCGGCGCGAAAGTGCAGCTCAACGGTAGCGGGCTGACGGTGCAGGCCTCCCCGCTCTCCCGCGCGCTGAAAGGTGCCATCAGTTTCGATAATCTCAACGGTGCGGGTGCCGGTCTTGGCGAAAAAGATAAGCGCACGCTCTATCCGTCAGAAACCGCCGCCCGCGCGGTGGGCAGCCAGATCACGCTGCACGCGTTTGATGCCGGCAAGCTGGCGCCGGACATGCCGATCCGCTACCTCGGCATCAATATCGGCCAGATCGAATCGCTCAAGCTCATCACCGATCGCAACGAAGTGCAGGCGACGGCGGTGCTCTATCCGGAATATGTGAATACCTTTGCGCGCGCGGGTTCGCGGTTCTCCGTGGTAACGCCGCAAATTTCGGCGGCAGGCGTTGAGAATCTCGACACCATCCTGCAACCCTATATCAACGTGGAGCCGGGGCGCGGACCGGGGCGTCGCAGCTTTGAGCTACAGGAAGCGACCATTACCGATTCCCGCTATCTCGATGGCCTGAGCATTATTGTTGAAGCGCCGGAGGCCGGGTCGCTGAATATTGGCACGCCGGTACTTTTCCGCGGCATCGAAGTGGGCACAGTGACGGGGATGTCGCTTGGCAGCATGTCCGATCGCGTGATGGTCGCGATGCGCATCAGCAAGCGCTATCAGCATCTGGTGCGCGAGAACTCGGTCTTCTGGCTCGCCTCGGGCTACAGCCTGAACTTCGGCCTGGTGGGCGGCGTGGTGAAAACCGGTACGTTTAACCAGTTCATCCGCGGCGGTATTGCGTTCGCCACGCCACCGGAAACGCCGCTCGCGCCGAAAGCGCAGCCCGGCAAGCACTTCCTGTTGCAGGACAGTGAGCCGAAAGAGTGGCGTCAGTGGGGCACTGCCCTTCCCCGTTAACGCCTGCGCCCCGGTGTCACGCCGGGGCGTTTGTGTTACACTTCGCGCCCTCTTTTTTCTGCCCGCTGAGGTGTCGCCGTGGCGCAATTCGGTTCTGTCTGCCTTCCTGAAGCTTTTCTTGATGTTATGCGTGAAGCGATGCCCGCCGGGCTTGCGATGGACGATTTCATCGCCGCCTGCCAGCGCCCTCTGCGTCGCAGCATTCGCGTCAACACGCTGAAAATCAGCGTTGACGCGTTTCTGGCGCAGGTCGCGCCCTACGGCTGGCAGTTAACGCCCGTGCCGTGGTGCCCGGAAGGCTTCTGGATCGAGCGCGATGACGAAGACGCGTTGCCGCTTGGCAGCACCGCCGAGCACTTAAGCGGCCAGTTTTATATTCAGGAAGCGAGCTCCATGCTGCCGGTAGCGGCGCTGTTCGCCGATGGCAACACGCCTGCGCGCGTGATGGATGTTGCGGCGGCGCCCGGCTCGAAAACGACCCAGATAGCCGCGCTGATGCAAAACCAGGGCTTTATTCTCGCCAACGAATATTCCGCCAGCCGCGTCAAGGTATTGCACGCGAATATCAGCCGCTGCGGCATTCACAACGTCGGCCTGACCCATTTTGACGGTCGCGTTTTTGGTGCCGCGCTGCCGGAGCAGTTCGACGCCATTTTGCTGGATGCGCCCTGCTCCGGCGAAGGCGTGGTGAGAAAAGATCCGGACGCGCTGCGCAACTGGTCGCCGCAGAGCAACCAGGAGATCGCCGCCACCCAGCGCGAGCTTATCGACAGCGCTTTTCATGCGCTCGCCCCTGGCGGCACGCTGGTGTACTCCACGTGCACGCTGAACCGCGAAGAAAACCAGGAGACGGTACGCTGGCTGCTGGCGCGCTACCCGCAGGCGGTAGAAGTGCTCTCGCTTAAAGCCCTCTTCCCCGGTGCCGATGCGGCGCTGACCGAAGAAGGCTTTCTGCATGTCTTTCCGCAGATTTACGACTGCGAAGGCTTTTTTGTCGCGCGTCTGCGTAAAACCGCGAGCGTCGAGCCGCTGCCCGCGCCGACCTACAAAGTGGGCGCATTCCCGTTTACGCCGCTGAAAACTCGCGAAGCGCAGGCCGTCATCGCCGCCGCCAGAAAAGTCGGCCTCGAATGGGACGAGACGCTTGAGCTGTGGCAACGCGATAAAGAGATCTGGCTTTTCCCACAAGCTTTTACGCCGTTCATCGGCAAAGTGCGGTTCTCCCGCACTGGCATTCGTCTGGCTGAGATCCATAATAAAGGGTACCGCTGGCAGCACGAAGCCGTCGTCGCGCTGGCCGGAAGCGATAATCCGCTCGGCTTTGAGTTGTCTGCCGAAGAGGCTCAGGAGTGGTATCGCGGACGCGATGTCTGGCCGCAGACGGTGCCGGATGTCGATGACGTGATTGTCACTTTCCAGCATCAGCCGCTGGGTCTGGCGAAAAAAGTAGGCAGCCGACTGAAGAACAGTTATCCGCGCGAGCTGGTGCGCGACGGGGTTCTGTTCAGCGCGCCGGTTTAAGGCGCGCAAAAAAACACCAACGCATTTTTTGGCATTTCTTGCGCTTTTGACTACGCTTAACGGTGGGGCCTGACTGGTCATACCACCTGTGTACTGTCTGAGGGAGAACGTTATGTCAAAAACCAGCGTAAAAATCGGCACTTTCGAGATAGACGATGCAGAGCTGCACGGCGACTCGCCAGGCGAGCGCAAGCTGAGCATTCCCTGCAAATCAGATCCGGATCTCTGCATGCAGCTTGATGCCTGGGACGCCGAAACCAGCATTCCTGCCGTGCTCAACGGCGAACACTCCGTGCTATACCGCGAACATTACGACCAACAAGCTGATGCCTGGATCATGCGCCTTGCCTGATTCAAAAAGAACCCGTCGCTGAAGGCGGGTTATTTATTTACACGTCCCGATTCAGAACCTTCGGTTTTCCCTTCCCCCTCGCTTCTCCTACACTTATGACAAACGTTGTCACACAGAGGACGCCATGTTCGCTCTGGTTTTATTTGTTTGTTATCTGGATGGCGGTTGCGATGACATCGTCGTGGATGTGTTTAATACGGAACAGCAATGTCTGAAAGTGATGGATGAACAGCGGATGCGCCACGGGGGCTGCTACCCCGTTGAAGACTTTATCGATGGCTTCTGGCGCCCGGCGCGGGAGTACAGCGATTTCTGATCACTGCACGCGTACCAGCGTAAGCGTATTACCAAAGACCGCGCCGGTATCGATGTAATGCAGGTTCCCGAACGTGAGCGGCTCGCGCAGCGGCGTGTGGCCAAAATAGCACGCGTCCGCGCCCTCAATGCGCTCTTCTTTACCTGCCGATACCCGGTTTACTCTCGCCCGGCTCCACACCACCGCCTGTTCATCGAGCGGCTGACCCCAAATATAGCGCGACGCCGGATAATCGGCGTGCGCCACCACGATGAGCCTGTAGTGACTTTGTAGCTCGATCACCAGCGGCAGTTCGCGCACTCTGACAAATTGCGCCTGCGCCTCGTGCTTCTCCTTTTCAGAAAGCCCGAAATACCAGCTGCCGCCGTTTATTGCCCACAGCGCGTTGTCGCCGGAATCCAGCGCCTCGACTGCCATCGCCTCATGATTGCCGCGCACCGCGAAAAACCAGCGTTTGCCGATAAGCCGCAGGCAGCCCAGGCTATCCGGACCGCGATCGATTAAATCACCGACAGAAATAAGCGCGTCAACGCGCGGGTCGAAACGCTCGCGCTTCAGCGCGCTGACCAGCGCCTCCAGACAACCGTGCAGATCGCCCACAATAAAGATATGCCGCCACACTGCGCCGTCGATTCGCTGATACATCGCCTGCCCCTCTGGTTATCTGGCAAGTATAGCGCTGCATGACATAGCGTGATGCGCAGTGCGCCTTGCCAGTCGATGCGTTCGCGTGGGTGTTTGTCAGCAACCGTTGTGTCACCCATGAGTATGTTGTAACTAAAAAAGAGATGAATGGCAGCGTTTATCTCGTTAATGCGTAAAGAGACGCTTACCCGGCTAAGGATGTTCTATGCTTAAAGCAAGCAACGTCGGGAGGTGTCCTGTGACCATTTTTACTCACGAAGCTATCGTCAGTTTTATTGGCTGTGTGGTGGCGGCTATTTTTATGCTCTGGCTGTTTGGCCGCAAACACGATAAATAGCCCGCACAGGCGCAGGCCGGTTTACCACAGCCCTATAACGGAAGAGGCGCCGGCCAGTTCACGCAGCGCGTCGAGCGTCAGCAGGAGACCAAAAACATAGATAAACGGATTCATCGGGATTAACTCCTTGTTTTCCTGCTTTTACTATACTTCATCCCTTAGCCTGCTACCGGTTCGCCTTCACAAATCCACCAGATTTAGTGGGCGGAATTTCTGTTCACATAAGGATGGGATGGTTGGTTCCTTTGCGAAAGAACGGTATGACCTTAATCATCATGAATTCATGATCCAGAGATAATCCTGACTGATATTGAGAAGGGAGCAGAAAGTAACAAGCATAACCAGAGCGTGAATAAACGTTATGCTGAAGGCTTGACGCGAAGTCATTAACTGGCGGCACCCGGTTATAGGATGTCGCCTCAGAAACCCCGTCGAATAATACGATGCGAGTACGCTCATTCAGAGATCGTACTCAGCAATTATTTGTTCTACCTCATGATTTCCCTTATATTTTTTCTTTAGTTGCTCTTGTTGCTGACGCGCCGCTGTACAATATTTATCTACGCCTGCCTCAATTTCCTTTTGGCGGCTTTTAGGTAACGTGCTGTCCCACTCACCAGCAAAGTGCTGGCATTCATCAGCGTTATCCTGAAAAGCTTTCACATCAGGCTGTACGGGTTCAGCCTGTACTGCGGTACATCCTTCTATCAGCAAAAAAGCGACGACCATCATCATTATTTTTTTCATGTTATCTCCCATCAGATGACCAGTGAGGCTTGTCCCGAGCACCACCATGATATTTTATCACGTTATAATTTCTGCCTACCTGATGGAGTTCTGTATTCATTCCATCTCGCGGCGGTGTTCTGATAATGACAGCGTTATTATATTTATCGATGATATGCAGATCGCCTGACCACGAAATGTTCATATCAATCGCATTCCCCTCAGTATGACGGCTTTGTAACGCTGGAGCCACATGCAACCCACTCATACCATAGGCCGCGACCATCGCATTCGCTTCACGCAAACTCTTAGCGTCATTGCCATGATCCCATTCAATATCAACGCCAGCCATTGGGGGTACATCGGAAGCTTTGACCAGTTCCCGGCTAATTTTCCAGCACCAGTGCATCAGATAAGCTCTTTCTGGTGGGCGAAGCGTAGCGGCTATAGTTACTACTGCTCCAGCTTGCCGTAAGGCGGCCAAAAATTGTTCAACATTGGTTCTGAATGGATAGCTTAACGTTTCAGTGGAAGCACTACCCTGAAATTTATTAACCCAAGCTGTTCCGCTTAACTCCTTCATTTTATTCTCCTTTTTTGGCATCCCTCTGATAAAAGAAGGCAGTATATGCTAATTAAATCCCCCAGAAATGAATAGCGTCTCACCCCCCCCTAAAAATAGTACAACCTATTGGTTCAAAAAGACTTGAAAACCACTTTCGCTCCCTTCAGACCTGTCTGAATCAATAATATTTAAATAAAAGGGTATTTATTAAGGATGATTTAGTTTATTACTTATAAACGAAGGATAAAAAAAGACCGAATACGATTCCTGTATTCGGTCCAGGGAAATGGCTCTTGGGAGAGAGCCGTGCGCTAAAAGTTGGCATTAATGCAGGCTCAGTCGCCTTGCCTTTTAAGAATAGATGACGACACCAGCTTTTCCAGTTTGCGGCTAAAGTCGCAGCAAAAAGCGGTCAGAACGTCATAAAAAAGAAAAACCGCAACGCGCCCTGGCGGGCTGTTGCGGTTTTTTTATGCGTGACGGGAAATTAGCAGAGTTTTTGTGCGCGCTCGATAAACGGTGCCAGGCTCATCTTCTGCCCCGGATGCGCCGGGTCATCAATCTGGATGACCGAGATCGGCTGGCCGGTGACTTTGCCCTGCGCCAGCTGTTTTTCAGCCACATCATTGAGCGGATACTGCATCAGCGTGCTGGGGTTAATCGCAAACAGCGCATCGCCAGGACGGCACGCGAGCATCACTTCTTCACGGTTGAACGCCCATTTGTCTTTGCCGATTTCATAGCGGCTGACCGTAATAATCTGCGGCGCGGCGAGAGCCATGCCGGAACAGGAGAGCATCAGCAGCGCAAGCAGCGATTTCTTCATTATTTTCTCACCAGTTAGAAAGGTTCCCAGGTGGCGAACAGGCTGACGCTTAACAGCACCAGCGCACCGAGCGCCACTTCCAGTTTTGTCATCAGGATAAACCGGCGCTGCGCCGTCGCCTGACGTGAAAATTTCGGCACCAGAACATAACGGTTAATCAGCGCGATGACCACCATCACCGCCACCAGCGCGATTTTCAGCGCCAGCAGACGCACATACCCGCTATGTAACGGCCATGCTATGCCGAGGATCAGTACGCTGTTAACGATGCCTGTCGCGATGACACCGGCTACCGCGATGTGTCCGTAGCGCGAAAAGCGCATCATGGCGGTAATGGCGTCGGCGCGCCATGTGACCTCTTTCGCCAGGCGCATCAGCATCAAGAGCGGCACGAGACCACCAAACCACCAGGCCGCACACAGCACATGTAGCGCATAGCCAATCCGCTGGAGCGCGCCGGTCAGCCCTTCGTGCATCGCGCCATGCCCGACGCCCGCGAGCAACACGAGCTGCGCGCAAAAGAGTAACAGTAACAGGCCGCCGCGCCGTGATGCCAGGCAGAGACACGGCAGCGTCACCAGCGCCAGCAGGATTTGCCACAGCCATACCGCGCCGAAGCGCGTCGATAACATCGCCTGCCAGATAGCCGGGCGCAGGCTGTCCGCCGCGCCGTCGCCCATCAGTCCCGCCTGCACCGCGTAAATCGCCACGGCGCTAATAGCCGTCGTCAGCGCAGCACCGCGCCAGAGCGTACGCAGGCGCTGCGCCAGCGGTTCTGCGAGCGCGGGAGGTGCCAGCCACGTGCAGAACAGCGCGCCGCCCGCGCCGGACATCAGCGCGGCGACATGGACAAAACGCAGCGCGACATAAACGCTTTCCAGCACGACGTTACTTCACGCTAAACCGGTAGCTGCCTTTGGTTTTATGGCCATCCACCGACACCACGTGCCACTGTACCTGGTACTCACCGCTCGCAAGGGGTGCAGCAAGCGGTGCCACCAGCTGTTTGTCATCATTCGGCGCGCGTTTGACCGCGCCGGTAGCCATTTTTTTGCCATTCGGGCCAGTCAGCGTCACGCCGCTGAACGCAGGCTCGATGCCTTCGGAAAAGGTTAAAGTCAGCGCTTCGGGCGAGGCGTCAACCGTCGCGTTCGCGGCAGGCTGCTGGGCTTTCAGATGCGCATGCGCCCACACGGCAGGCGTGGTCATGACGGCGGCGACCAGCGCCAGCGCACGGCAAAAACGTGCGGTAAACAGTGCCATATCAGTCATTCCTTTTTATTATAAATCAGGCGCAAGAATACCTTCGCGCTGATGGCAAGTCGAGCCGGGAAGGCACATCCCGCCACATAAGGCTTGTCATCCGGCGCGCGGCGCAGTACCTTCACGGCGATTAACAGGAGCACACCATGAACCAGAACCTTGCCCTTCTTCCGCAGGAAGAGATGGATAAAGTGAATGTCGATCTGGCGGCGTCCGGCGTAGCGTTTAAAGAGCGCTACAACATGCCGGTTATCGCCGAAGCCGTTGAGCGCGAACAGCCTGAGCATCTGCGCGACTGGTTTCGCGAGCGTCTTATCGCGCATCGCCTGGCGTCGGTGAATCTCTCCCGCCTGCCTTACGAGCCTAAAATGAAATAATGGCTTTCTGCCTTGCCCGCCGGTCCATCTGACAACGGCGGGCGTCTGTTTTTCCTTCCGGCGGAGCGCATATGCTACGGATTATTGATACCGAAACCTGCGGACTGCAGGGCGGCGTTGTCGAAGTGGCGTCGGTGGACATCATCGACGGCGCGATAGTCAACCCGATGAGCGATCTGGTGCGCCCGGACCGCCCTATCAGCCACCAGGCGATGGCGATACATAAAATTACCGAGGCGATGGTCGCGGATAAACCCTATATCGAAGAGGTGATCCCGCGCTATCACGGCAGCCAATGGTATGTGGCGCATAACGCCAGCTTTGACCGCAAAGTGCTGCCTGAAATGCCGGGCGAGTGGATCTGCACCGTCAAGCTGGCGCGCCGCCTGTGGCCAGGCATTCGCTACAGCAATATGGGGCTGTATAAATCGCTTAAGCTACAGGTCGAAACGCCGGAGGGGTTGCACCATCACCGCGCGCTGTTCGACTGCTACATCACCGCGGCGCTGCTGCTGGAGATAATGAAAGTCTCCGGCTGGACGCCAGAAGAGATGGTGAATATCACCGGCCGCCCGCAGCTTATCGCCACGCTGCCGTTTGGCAAATATCGCGGCGAGCCGGTGGCCGATATCGCCGGGCGCGATCCGGGGTATCTGCGCTGGATGCTCAATAACGTCAAACAGCTCAACCCTGATTTACGTCTGACGTTAAAGCACTACCTCGATAACGATTAATCCGCGAGCTGGTCCGGCGGCAGCGTGCCCTGGGCCAGTCCAATCAGAAACGCGTATTCCATCGCCACGCCCTCGTACGATTTAAAACGCCCCGATTTCCCGCCGTGACCGGAATCCATATCGGTACAAAGCAGCAGCAAATTGTCATCGGTTTTAAGCTCACGCAGTTTCGCCACCCATTTCGCCGGTTCCCAGTATTGCACCTGCGAGTCGTGCAGGCCGGTGGTCACCAGCAGGTGCGGATAGCGCTGCGCGCTCACGCAGTCATAAGGGCTGTAGCTTTTCATGTAGAAATAGTATTCCCGATCCGCCGGATTGCCCCACTCCTCAAATTCACCGGTGGTCAGCGGAATGGATTCATCGAGCATGGTGGTGACGACATCGACAAACGGCACCTGCGCAATCACGCCGCGAAAGAGCTCCGGACGCTCGTTAATCGCCGTGCCCATCAGCATCCCGCCCGCACTGCCGCCCATGCCGAACAGGTACGCCGGATCGCCATAGCCCTGCGCCAGCAGCGCGTCGCACACGTCGAGATAATCGTTGAAGGTATTTTTCTTCTTCAGAAATTTGCCTTCTTCATACCACTGCTGGCCAAGTTCACCGCCGCCGCGCACATGGGCAATGGCATAGACGAAGCCGCGATCCAGCAGGCTCAAACGGCTGGCGCTGAAATCGGCATCGATACAGGTGCCATAAGAGCCGTAACCGTACACCAGTAGCGGGTTTTTCCCTTCGCGGAAATGGTCTTTGTGATAAACAAGCGACACCGGCACTTCGACGCCGTCGCGCGCGGTGATCCACAGGTGTTCGCTCCGGTAGTTGGCTGCGTCAAACCCCGCCACTTCCGTTTGCTTCAGCACACGGCGCTCGCCGGTTTCCATGTTCAGTTCAAAGAGCGTGTCCGGCATCGTCATTGACGAGTAGCCGTAACGCAGCTTGCAGGTTTCCGGCTCCGGGTTGTAGGCAACCCAGGTGACATACGCCGGATCGTCAAAAGCGATGCCCGTAGATTCATGCGTTTTGCGGTTGATTTGCCGCAGACTGGTGAGGCCGCGCTGGCGTTCTTCCACCACCAGCCAGTCGGCAAACAGCGTAAAGCCCTCCAGCATTACGTTCTCGCGTGCCGGGATTATCTCTTCCCAGCGCGCTTCATCGCGCACGCGGCTGCGGTACAGGCCGAAGTTTTTCCCGTCGCGGTTGGAGCGGATATAAAACATATGCTGGAAGTGATCGACGCTGTATTCGTGATCTTTACGGCGCGGCAGAAAGCTTAGCGGCGGCGCGTCCGGGAGATCGGCGTTCACTAACAGCACTTCTGTCGTGGTGGCGCTGCCGAGGAAAATCAGAATGAAATTCTGCGAGGTGGTTTTGTAGAGGCTGACGTAAAACGTCTCGTCTTTTTCTTCATAAACCAGTTCATCCTGATCGGGAGCGGTGTCGAGGGTGTGCCGCCAGATCTGGTACGGCAGCAGCGTCACCGGATGTTTACGCACGTAATAGAGCGTGCGGGAGTCGTTGGCCCAGACGAAACTCGCCGAGACATTCTCCAGTACTTCCGGGTACCACTGCCCGGTTTCGAGATTGCGAAAGCGCAGCCCGTACTGGCGGCGTGAGAGAAAATCCTCCGCCACCGCCATCACGGTGTTATCTGGCGCAATATCCATCCCACCAAGCGTATAGAATTCGCTGCGGGCGGCGCGTTTATTGCCATCCAGCAGTTCTTCCCAGGCTTCCCACTCGCTAAGGACAACCGACTGGCGCTGGTAGATGGCGTATTCGCAGCCGGTGTCGTAAATCTGCCGGTAGCGATAGCCATTTTTGACGTACGGTGCCGAGACGTCACGTGGCGGAATACGGCTGACCATTTCAGAGAGCAGCCGCTCTTCCAGCGCGCTTTGCGTGGACATCACGCGTCGCCCGTAGTCATTCTCCTGGCGTAAATAATCCAGCACGTCCGGCTGCGAGCGCGTGTCGTCCCGCAGCCAGTAATAGTTGTCGATGCGGGTGTCGCCATGCTGTGTGATGGCGTAGGGGATCTGTTTCGCTTTCGGTGGCATGTCGCTGTTCTTTTTGTTTAACACCCTGTAAGGGTGGCAAAACCCGCGCGCGTTGCAAGCGAAACATGCCTGTTTATGACATTATCTGCTTATCCCGGCAGCGCTTTTTTCTCCTGCTGGATGTCGCGCTCAATCTCTTCACGTACCTCCTGCGGGATTTTAAGAGCGTCGCCAAGCGCCTGCAGATAGCTGCGTTCCATAAAGTGATCGATATCGATCGCGGCACAGCTCAGGAAATAGAGCTCCAGCGCCTCTTCTTCGTTTTTCACGTCGGCGGCAAGGCGCATCGGGTCGAGCGGCTGATTAATCGCCTGCTCCACCAGCACGCGCCCCTGCTCTTCAATGCCCGCTTCGCGTAGCTGACGCTCAATGGCCGCACGCTCACTGTCATCGATATGCCCGTCGCTTTTGGCGGCGAAGACCAGCGCCAGCACAAGACGCTCGGCGCGGCGATCCAGCGGCGTCTGCTGTTGCCCGTATTGCGGCTCATCCTGGTGCGCCGCGCGGATTTTATCTTTGTACTTGTTCCACAGCACCGTGCCCGCCACGGCTCCGCCGCCCACCAGCAGCGCGCCGCCGCCATATTTCGCGAGCAGCTTGCGCGACGATTTGCTGGCCACCAGTAAGCCCGCGAGACCGCCGAGCGCGCCAGGGGTTATCAGGCTGCTCAACCCTTTAGAGCGCAACGCGTCCTGAATACCCGGTTTACCGGATGACATGCCGCCGCTCTGCCCCAGCATCGACTGAAGCTGTGTTAACCAGTTGCTCATTATGTTCCTCTGCGCTGATGAGTAATAACCCAAGCGTAAGCGAGCGGACGTCAAGATGTGTCGGGGAACCGCAAGGAAGGGAAAAGACGCGGCCCCGGAAAGGGCCGCAGAGGATCAGTGCTGGTAATGCGCCTCGCCTGCCGCGCAGTCGACCATGACTTTGTAGTGAATGTCGGTATTTTTACCGCGCACGGTCAGCGGAACAGTCCATTTATCGTCTTTGCCGACAATCTCTTTGCTGTTGATCCAGGCGACCGGATCGGCCTGCCCTAACGTTTTCTGGTCGTCCGCCCATTTCACGATACGGTTTTGCAGATAATCGCGCTTCACGCTCGCGGCAATGCCTTCCGCCATCATGCCTTCGCATTTAGGGAAATGCACCTTACGCGGATCGTCAGCGTGTACGGCGCTTGCCGCGCTGAGTAACAGAAAAGAAATCAGGACTCCTGCTGTTTTTTTCATCGTACTTCTCCGAAGACGGGTGATGAAAAAAGCCTGGTACAAAACCAGCGAAGCGCAAGCGAACCACACAAAAGGAAGGGATTAAAAGAAGGAGAACATCAGCAGAAGAGTGAAAAGCGTTGCGTTATATATCCTGGACCGCAGACCGCAGACCGCAGACCGCAGACCGCAGGAAAATATAACAGAGAGGAATTCGCCTGTAGCCACCGCGCCCGCATTTTGCGAACGCAGCACGCGCCGCTGGTGCGCCAAAGCAGCACCGCAGGAAACCGCACCGCTGGCGAGGTAAACCCGCCAGCGACACAGAGAGAAAGCTATCAGGCCGCTTTGGTGCGTTTACGCGCGCTGTGCAGCGCGACGGTGCCCTCTTCGCTTTCAGCTGATTCTTCAGTCGAAGCCTCGGCTGTGCCGTCAGTCTGCTCGCTGGTTTCCTGCGGCAGACGACCGGTGCGCACGATGGTGCTAAGGTTGTCTTTCTGCTCCGCCATCCACAACGCCAGTTGCTCAACCTGACCTTCCGCAAAACCGACAGGCGCCTGACCCAGCCAGCCTTCCAGCGCTTCGGCTAAATCCAGCATTTTGTCCCAGGCGTCGGCTTCCTTCTTACTGGCAAATGACATTTTTTCCACACCCTCACGGATTACGACGTATTTAATTTCTACCGCCATGTTGCAACTCCCGTTACTGTATTTATATACAGTATAACGCTGTGAAACGGGAAATGCAAACGGCGCGCGCTGCGCAAGGCAAACGTTTTCGTATATACTGCCGCCAGAATTTCACACAGCAGGAATACCGCTATGGCTATGTTAGGAACCGCACTACGCCCGTCAGCAACCCGCGTGATGCTGCTTGGCTCAGGAGAACTTGGAAAAGAAGTGGCGATCGAATGCCAGCGCCTGGGCATTGAGGTGATTGCCGTCGACCGCTACGCCGATGCGCCCGCCATGCAGGTGGCGCACCGCAGCCACGTTATCAATATGCTCGACGGCGCGGCGCTGAAAAAACTGGTGGCGCAGGAGATGCCGGATTTCATCGTGCCGGAGATTGAAGCCATCGCGACCGACGCGCTTGTGGAGCTTGAACAACAAGGCCAGCGCGTGGTGCCCACCGCCCGCGCCGCGCGTCTTACCATGAACCGTGAAGGCATTCGCCGCCTCGCCGCTGAAGAGCTTGGACTGCCGACCTCCGCCTATCGCTTCGCCGAAAACGAGGCGGAATTTCGTGAGGCGGTGGCGGAAATCGGCCTGCCGTGTATCGTCAAACCGGTTATGAGTTCCTCCGGCAAGGGCCAGAGCTTTATTCGCAGCAGCGATGCGCTCGACGATGCCTGGCAGTACGCGCAACAGGGCGGACGCGCCGGCGCGGGAAAAGTCATTGTTGAAGGCGTGGTGAAATTTGATTTTGAAATCACCCTACTGACCATCAGCGCCGTGGACGGCGTGCATTTTTGCGCGCCCATCGGCCACCGCCAGGAAGATGGTGATTACCGCGAATCCTGGCAGCCGCAGCAGATGAGCGATGTGGCGCTTGCCCGCGCGCAGGAGATTGCGCAGAAGGTGGTAGAGTCGCTCGGCGGTTACGGCCTGTTCGGCGTGGAGCTGTTTGTCTGCGGCGATGAAGTGATATTCAGTGAAGTGTCGCCGCGCCCGCACGACACCGGAATGGTGACGCTTATCTCTCAGGATCTCTCAGAGTTCGCGTTGCACGTGCGCGCGTTTCTCGGCTTGCCGGTCGGGGGCATTCGCCAGTACGGCCCGGCCGCTTCGGCGGTGATCCTGCCAACGCTGAAAAGTGATGATGTGAAGTTTGGCGAGCTTGCCGGGGCGCTGGGCGCGGGTTTGCAACTGCGGCTGTTCGGCAAGCCGGAAATCGACGGTTCGCGCCGCCTCGGCGTGGCGCTCGCGACAGGCGAGACGGTCGATGACGCCATCGCGCGCGCGAAAGCATCCGCCGCGGCCGTGAGCGTTAAGGGCTAAAAAAAACGCGCCGCCCGTGAAGGCGGCGCGCTGCGTTTTATCTCGCGCGAAAGTTACTGCGCGCCTTCCACCGCTTCGCGGGCAAGTTCGGTAATGCGATCCCAGTCGCCCGCTTCCATCGCGTCCGCCGGTACCAGCCAGGAGCCGCCGATGCACAGCACGCTTTTCAGCGCCAGGTAGTCACGATAGTTGGCAGGCGAAATGCCGCCGGTCGGGCAGAAACGCACCTGGGAGAACGGCCCTGCGATGGCCTGCAACGCTTTGGTGCCGCCATTGGCTTCCGCCGGGAAGAATTTGAACTCTTTCAGGCCATAATCCATGCCCAGCATCAGCTCAGAAACGGTGCTGATGCCCGGGATGAGCGGGATAGTGCCTTCGGTCGCGGCCTTCAGCAGCGGCTCGGTGAGGCCCGGACTGATGGCAAACTGCGCGCCAGCCTCGGTAACGTCTTTGAGCTGCTGCGCGTTCAGTACGGTGCCCGCGCCGATGATGGCGTCCGGCACTTCTTTAGCGATAGCGCGGATAGCATCCAGCGCGCACGGCGTGCGCAGGGTCACTTCCAGCACGCGCACACCGCCCGCCAGCAGCGCCTTCGCCATCGGGACCGCGTGCTCCAGCTTGTTAATCACAATCACCGGCACAACCGGACCGCTTTTCAGGATCTGTTCGGCACTCGTTTTCCAGTTTTTCATCTGTGGATCTCTCCCGCCATTTTTAAAAAGGTGTGGTGCGACTGTGCGCACCTGACAGTTAAAATTCGATGCAGGTCGCGCCCTGCTCGGCCCCGGACAAGTTTTCACGCAGCGCGCCGAACAGCTCGCGCCCCGTTCCCACGCGCTGGGCGCTGAGATCCGGATGGTGCGGCTCACGCTGCGCCAGTTCGGCGTCATCTACCAGCAGCGTCAGTTCGCCGGTCTGGCCGTTGACGCGAATGAGGTCGCCGTCGCGCACTTTCGCGAGCAGCCCGCCGTCGTATGCTTCGGGCGTCACGTGGATGGCCGAAGGCACTTTCCCCGAGGCACCGGAAAGGCGACCGTCCGTGACCAATGCAATTTTGAAACAGCGGTCCAATAATACACCAAGCGGCGGCATAAGTTTATGTAATTCTGGCATACCGTTCGCTTTTGGCCCCTGGTGGCGCACGACTATCACGCAGTCACGATCCAGCAGACCGGCTTCAAAGGCAGGCAGTACGTCGTGCTGGCTTTCGAACACCACGGCAGGCGCTTCCACCACCTGGTTTTCCACCGGCACCGCAGAGGTTTTCATCACCGCGCGGCCCAGATTGCCGCTCAGCACTTTGGTGCCGCCATGCTTCGAGAACGGTTTATCGATAGTGGCGATGATAGCGTCATCCAGCGAAGCCTGTGCCCCGTCGCGCCACGCGAGTTCGCCGTTATCAAGCCACGGCTCCTGGGTGTAGCGCGTAAGGCCAAAGCCCGCTACGGTGTTGACATCTTCATGCAACAGACCGCCTTTCAGCAGCTCGCGCATCAGTACCGGTACGCCGCCCGCGGCCTGGAAATGGTTGATATCCGCCGGGCCGTTCGGATAGAGACGCGCCAGCAGCGGCACGACGTCTGAGATCTCGGAGAAGTCGTCCCAGTTGATGATGATGCCCGCCGCGCGCGCCATCGCCACCAGATGCATCGTATGGTTGGTGGACCCGCCGGTGGCGAGTAGCGCCACGATACCGTTGACCACCACTTTTTCATCCACCAGTTTGCCAAGCGGCATCCACTCGTTACCGTTGCCGGTAAGGCGCGTCACCTGGCGCGCGGCCGCGGCGGTCAGCGCGTGGCGCAGCGGCGCGTCCGGGTGAACAAACGAGGAGCCCGGCAGCTGCATCCCCATAAATTCAATGACCATCTGGTTGGTGTTGGCGGTGCCGTAAAATGTGCAGGTGCCCGGCTCATGATAGGACGCGGCTTCGGATTCCAGCAGCGCCGCGCGATCCACTTTGCCTTCGGCATAAAGCTGGCGAATGCGCACTTTCTCTTTGTTCGGCAGGCCGCTCGACATCGGCCCCGACGGGATAAACACGGCAGGCAGATGCCCGAAAGAAAGTGCCGCCATTACCAGCCCCGGCACGATTTTGTCGCACACGCCGAGATAGAGCGCGCCATCGAACATATTGTGCGACAGCCCCACCGCCGCCGACATGGCGATCACTTCGCGGCTCAGCAGCGACAGCTCCATACCGTCCTGCCCCTGCGTCACGCCATCGCACATGGCAGGCACGCCGCCCGCTACCTGTGCCACCGCGCCGACGCTGTGTAGCGCCTCGCGGATCTGCTGTGGGTAGGTTTCGTAAGGCTGATGCGCGGAGAGCATGTCGTTATAGGAGGTAATGATGCCGATATTGTTACGCAGCATGCTTTTCAGCGCCGCTTTGTCATCCGGCTGGCAGGCGGCAAAGCCGTGCGCCAGATTACCGCAGGCGAGGCTGGCGCGATGGACCGTCTGGCTCTTCGCCTGCTCAATGCGGGCAAGATAAGCTTCTCGCGTGGCACGAGAGCGTTCGGCAATACGTTTTGTTACCCGTAACAATTCAGGATGCATAAAAAGTCCTCTCTGTTATGTCTGCCTGAGGCCGCCTTTTCAGGCGTTGCGCAACGCCGCGGGGTTATCACGTATACGTGCCAGCCGCGCCTCATAAGAGCAAAATCGCTTCAGCCAGTGTAATGAAAAAAGCCCCGCTGGTGAATCCAGACGGGGCTTTAAAAAAGAATTTTTTACACAACACCTGTTTCGGATCATGTTACCGGTAAAGTAACACTCCTCCGTACCGGTCGATTACTCGAACTCGTTCCAGGAACGACCGTCGCGGGTAATCATCGCGACCGAGGCGACAGGGCCCCAGGTGCCGGCCTGATACGGTTTCGGCGCGTCGTTGTCCGCCGCCCAGGCTTCGGTGATGGAGTCGACCCATTTCCAGGCCTCTTCCACTTCATCGCGACGCACGAACAGCGCCTGAATACCGCGCATGGTTTCGAGCAGCAGACGCTCGTAGGCATCGGCCAGGTGGCTTTCGTTAAAGGTCTCTGAGTAGCTCAGATCCAGCTTGGTGGTTTGCAGGTTGTGCTTGTGATCAAGCCCCGGCACTTTGTTCAGCACCTGGATATCCACGCCTTCGTCTGGCTGCAGACGGATAGTGAGCTTGTTCTGCGGCAGATCCTGCCAGGAGTCTTTAAACAGGTTCAGCTCCGGCGTTTTGAAATAGACCACGACTTCAGAGCATTTGGTCGGAAGACGTTTACCGGTACGCAGGTAGAACGGCACGCCCGCCCAGCGCCAGTTGTCGATATCCACGCGGATAGCCACAAACGTTTCCGTATGGCTGGTTTTGTTAGCGCCCTCTTCTTCCAGATAACCCGGCACTTTTTTGCCCTGCGCGAAACCCGCGGTGTACTGGCCACGCACGGTTTTCTCACGCACGTTGGAGCGGTCGATACGGCGCAGCGAGCGCAGCACTTTCACTTTTTCGTCGCGAATGCTGTCGGCAGTCAGGTCAGACGGCGGCGACATCGCAATCATGCAGAGGATTTGCAGCAGGTGGTTCTGGATCATGTCGCGCATCTGGCCCGCCTGATCGAAATAGCCCCAGCGGCCTTCGATGCCCACTTCTTCGGCCACGGTGATTTCCACGTGATCGATAGTGCGGTTGTCCCAGTTGTTGACGAACAGCGAGTTGGCGAAGCGCAGCGCCAGCAGGTTCAGCACCGTCTCTTTACCGAGGTAGTGGTCGATACGGTAGACCTGGCACTCTTCGAAGAATTTACCGACCTGGTCGTTAATCTCGCGGGAGGTTTCAAGCGAGGTGCCAAGCGGTTTTTCCATTACCACGCGCGCCGGTTTGGCGTTAAGTTTCGCCGCCCCCAGGCCTTCGCAAATCGCGCCAAAAGTGCTTGGCGGCATGGCGAAGTAGTTAATGGTGACGCGGTTTTTCTGATCCAGCATTTTGCCGAGACGAGTAAACGCGGCGGTGTCGTTGACATCCAGATTACAAAAATCGAGACGGCCGCTTAAGGTGTCCCACAGGGCTTCGTCGATTTTTTCTTTCATGAAGGTTTCAAGCGCTTCACGGACGACTTTGGTATAGGCTGCTTTATCCCAGTCCGCGCGGCCTACCCCCAGAATGCGGGTATCCGGATGGATTTGGCCCGCTTTTTCCAGCTGATACAGGGAAGGCAACAGTTTTCGGCGCGCCAGATCGCCTTTGGCGCCGAAAATCACTAAGTCGCACGCCTGCGCTGTTTGCGTTACCGCCATGTCTTTCTCCTCGTTTCGGAATCCCTGTCGGGACAGGTCATCATTGTAATTTTCTTACACTGCACTCTACTGCTTTTAGGTCTTTCAGGATACTCCTAAGCGTCTGGCGTTGATGACTAAAGCATCATGCAACCCGGCGATCGCTCTGAAAGTGGCCCACTGCGCCCGGCTGGCGCTTTTTCCGCCACCGATGCCATAACAAAATCAGACCGCGATCATGTTATGAAAAAAAACAACAACATTGTCTTTTTCAGCCAGCCTGCACCTGTACTATCAGGAGTATATTCTCGATAAAACTCATCGTCGTTTCCCAATCGTGTGAAATGACGCTCTCTGCGGGTCTCATGTTAGCAATGAACATGCTGGAAAAGATCCAGTCGCAACTGGAACATCTGAGTAAATCTGAACGCAAAGTCGCTGAAGTGATTCTGGAATCGCCTGCACAGGCGATGCATTCGAGTATCGCGACGCTTGCAAGCGAAGCGGGCGTCAGCGAGCCGACCGTCAACCGCTTCTGCCGGAGCCTTGAGACCAAAGGCTTTCCTGATTTTAAACTGCATCTGGCCCAGAGTCTCGCCAACGGCACGCCGTATGTGAATCGCAACGTCGATGAAGATGACAGTGTCGAAGCCTATACCACGAAAATTTTTGAATCCGCGATGGCAAGCCTCGATCACGTGCGCCAGTCGCTCGATATGGCGACGGTGAACCGGGCCGTGGATATGCTCACCCAGGCGAAGAAAATCGCGTTTTTTGGTCTGGGATCGTCGGCGGCCGTGGCGCATGACGCGATGAATAAGTTCTTCCGTTTTAATGTGCCTGTCGTCTATTCCGACGATATTGTCGTGCAGCGTATGAGCTGCATGAATGGCGGCGCCGATGACGTGGTGGTGCTGATTTCTCACACGGGGCGCACGAAAAGTCTGGTGGAGCTGGCGCGTCTTGCCCGCGACAACGACGCGCTGGTGCTGGCCATCACTTCTCGTGGGTCGCCGCTTGCCCGGGAAGCGAGTCTCGCTCTGCTGCTGGACGTGCCGGAAGATACCGACATCTATATGCCGATGGTTTCACGGCTTGCGCAGCTGACCGTCATCGATGTGCTGGCGACGGGGTTTACGCTGCGTCGCGGGGCAAAATTCCGGGATAACTTGAAGCGAGTCAAAGAAGCGCTCAAGGAATCGCGTTTTGATAAGGGCTTACTGGTTTCTGACGACCAGTAATCATTTTTATAACAAAGTTGTAACTTACAAAGCCATTCGGTTATGGTTTGTGTCTCTATTCGAAACAGGCCACCGCGCCGAATTTATGTTCACGCAACACCAAAGTTGTTTCAGTCAACGGAGTAATACATGTCCAGACGGCTTCGCAGAACCAAAATCGTGACCACGTTAGGCCCGGCTACTGACCGCGATAATAACCTCGAAAAAATTATCGCCGCTGGCGCGAACGTAGTGCGTATGAACTTCTCGCACGGGACGCCGGAAGATCATCAGCTTCGCGCTGATAAAGTCCGCGAGATCGCGGCCAAACTGGGACGTCACGTCGCTATTCTCGGCGACTTACAGGGACCGAAAATTCGCGTCTCTACCTTTAAAGAAGGCAAAGTTTTCCTCAACATTGGCGATAAATTCCTGCTCGACGCCAACCTCGGCAAAGGCGAAGGCGATAAAGAAAAAGTCGGTATCGACTATAAAGGCCTGCCGGCGGACGTGGTGCCAGGCGATATCCTCCTGCTGGACGACGGCCGCGTACAGCTGAAAGTCCTTGAAGTCCAGGGCATGAAAGTCTTCACCGAAGTCACCGTCGGCGGCCCGTTGTCGAATAACAAAGGTATCAACAAGCTGGGTGGCGGGCTTTCCGCTGAAGCGCTGACCGAAAAAGATAAAGCCGACATCATCACCGCGGCGAAAATCGGCGTGGATTATCTGGCCGTCTCCTTCCCGCGCTGCGGCGAAGATCTGAACTACGCTCGCCGTCTCGCACGCGACGCGGGCTGTGACGCGAAAATTTGCGCCAAAGTCGAGCGCGCCGAAGCGGTATGCAGCAACGAAGCGATGGATGACATTATTCTGGCGTCTGATGTCGTGATGGTTGCGCGTGGCGACCTGGGCGTTGAAATCGGCGATCCGGAGCTGGTCGGCATCCAGAAAACCCTTATTCGTCGTGCCCGTAAGCTGAATCGTGCCGTCATCACCGCGACCCAGATGATGGAGTCGATGATTACCAACCCGATGCCAACCCGTGCTGAAGTCATGGACGTGGCGAACGCTGTGCTGGACGGCACCGACGCCGTGATGCTGTCGGCGGAAACCGCCGCAGGCCAGTACCCGGCAGAAACCGTTTCAGCGATGGCGCGCGTCTGCCTCGGGGCGGAGAAAATCCCGAGCATCAACGTTTCTAAACACCGCCTGGATGTGGAGTTTGATAACGTTGAAGAAGCGATTGCGATGTCGGCCATGTACGCGGCCAACCACCTGAAAGGCGTAAGCGCGATTATCACCATGACTGAATCAGGTCGCACCGCGCTGATGACCTCGCGTATCAGCTCCGGCCTGCCGATTTTCGCCATGTCCCGCCATGAACGCACCCTGAACCTGACCGCGCTTTATCGCGGCGTGACGCCGGTTTATTTCGACAGCGCCAACGACGGCGTGGCGGCGGCGCAGGATGCCGTTAACCTGCTGCGTGACAAAGGTTATCTGGTGACTGGCGATCTGGTTATCGTTACCCAGGGTGACATGATGGGCACCACCGGCAGCACCAACACCACACGCGTGCTGACCGTCGACTAAACGCCATAAAAAAAGGGCCTGTGCCCCTTTTCTCACTATTTAAGCCGCTCGCTCTGAGCGGCTTTTTTATTTCGGATAGAGATCCTTGCGGCGATACGGCTCAGTCTCGCCTGCTTTACGCGTTTTCAGAAGTTTAAGGATCCAGGTGTATTGCTCAGGGTGCGGGCCGACGAAATGTTCCACCTCTTCGTTCATACGGCGCGCCAGCGTCACGTCATCGGCGTTTGCGAGATCATCCATTGGCGGACGTATCAGCACATCAAGACGGTGCGTTTTAGCGTTATAAACCGGGAAGAGCGGGATCACTCGCGCGTTACAGACTTTCATCAGGCGGCCCACTGCCGGGAGCGTTGCTTTATAGGTTGCGAAAAAATCAACAAATTCGCTCTGCTCTGGTCCGTGATCCTCATCCGGCAGATAGTAACCCCAGTAGCCTTCGCGCACCGATTTAATAAACGGTTTGATGCCGTCCTGGCGGGGATGTAAACGCCCGCCAAAACGCCTGCGCACGGTGTTCCAGACATAATCTAACAGCCGGTTACCCTGATGATGGAACATCGCCGCCATGCGCACGCCGCGCGAGGCCAGCAGCATCGCCGGAATATCGACGCCCCAGCCGTGAGGGACGAGCAAAATGACATTTTCTTTGTTCGCCAGCAGCTCGTTAAGAAATGCTTCACCGTGCCAGTCAACGCGGTTTAAGACTTTTTCCGGGCCACGCAGCGCCAGTTCGGCCATAAACACCATCGCCTGCGGCGCGGTGGCGAACATATTATCGATAATCGCTTCGCGCTGCGCCTCGGAGAGCTCAGGGAAGCAGTAAAACAGGTTGATGCGGGCACGACGACGGGCACTTTGACCGAATTTTCCCGCCAGCCGGCCGAGTTTACCGAGCAGCGGATCGCGAAAAGACGGCGGCGTCAGGGCGAGTGCCGCACAGGCGCCAATTCCGAGCCAGGCGCCCCAGTAGCGCGGGTGCAGGAACGCGCGCTCGAATTCGGGAATGTATTCACTTTTTGTTTTTTTTGTGTCCATGACGGTTCTCAGGCCAGAGCCAGGTAATCAAAAGAGAAAATAATGAAGGAGTTTAGCGGCGGCAGGACCGCCAGACAAAATAAAAAGCCGGCGCGCGAAGGCACCGGCTGTGAATTGCCGCGCTTTTAATCAAGCGTCAGTTGCGGCACCACTTCTTTGACCTTCGCCAGGAAGTCGCTGCGATCGGAGCCGGTCAGGCCTTCAGAGCGCGGCAGCTTGGCGGTCAGCGGGTTAACGGCCTGCTGGTTGATCCAGATTTCATAATGGAGATGCGGGCCGGTGGAACGCCCGGTGTTACCGGAAAGCGCGATGCGATCGCCGCGTTTCACTTTCTGGCCCGGTTTCACCAGCAGCTTTTTCAGGTGCATATAGCGGGTGGTATAGGTGCGGCCGTGACGGATAGCGACATAATAGCCCGCCGCCCCGCTACGCTTGGCCATCACCACCTCGCCATCGCCCACCGCCAGTACCGGCGTACCCTGCGGCATCGCGAAATCGACACCTTTATGCGGTGCCACGCGCCCCGTTACCGGGTTCAGACGACGCGGGTTGAAGTTCGATGAAACGCGGAACTGACGCGACGTCGGGAAGCGCATAAAGCCTTTGGCAAGCCCCGAGCCGTTGCGGTCGTAGAATTTGCCGTCTTCGGCGCGGATCGCATAATAATCTTTGCCGGAGGAACGCAGACGAACGCCGAGCAACTGGCTCTGTTCACGCTTGCCGTCGAGCATTTCGCGCGACATCAGCACCGAGAACTCATCGCCTTTTTTCAGCTTACGGAAGTCCATCTGCCACTGCATCGCTTTGATGACGGCGCTGATTTCCGCGCTGGTGAGGCCCGCCTCTTTGGCGCTGGCAACAAAGCTGCCGCCCACGGTGCCTTTCAGCACGTTGTTCACCCAGTCGCCCTGCTGCACTTCGCTACTCATTTTGAAGCCGCCTGCAGGCGTGCGGTCATAGGTGCGGGTTTCGCGGCGCGACATCTCCCAGGTCAGGCGCTGTAATTCGCCGCTGTCGGTGAGCGTCCAGGAGATCTGCTGGCCGATTTTAAGGTTACGCAGGTCTTTATCGACCGACGCGAGCTGGCTGATATCCCCCATATCGATACCGTACTGGTTCAGTACGCTGCTTAAGGTATCGCCAGTGGAAACCACATATTCATGCACCCCGGCTTCACCGGCGGTTTTATCGTCAAGCTCATCCTGCGGGATAGCTTCGTCATCTTCTGGTGCGGCCTGATCGATAGGTTCGCTCGCCTCCGGCAGCAGAGAGCGGATCTCGCTCTTGCGCAGCTCAATGGTTTTTACGACGGGCGCTGATTCCGATTCGGGGTGGTAAATGTACGGCCGCCAGACGGCGACCGCGAGTGTGAGAACTGTAAGAGACCCCAGCATAACGCGATGGGGTCGTGGCAGGTTGTTAAATGCCAGGGCGACAGAGCGGGCTATCTGTTGCACGTATCCACTTCCTCGTTAATCTCCTTTCAGGCAGCTGGCATATTGGTTAGATAACTGAGTCAGAAACTGCATGTAGCTGTCCTTACCCAGGCTGACAGACGTTCCCAGCGGGTCGAGCGTTCCCATTCGAACTTTCGTACCCTTGGCAACGGCTTCAATCACCGCCGGCCTGAACTGTGGCTCAGCAAAAACGCACTCGGCTTTTTGCTCAACCAACTCTGTTCTTATTTCATGTAAACGCTGCGCACCGGGCTGGATTTCGGGATTCACGGTAAAATGGCCGAGCGATGTCAGGCCGTAATGTTTTTCGTAATAGCCGTAAGCGTCATGAAAAACGAAGTATCCTTTCCCTTTCAGCGGTGCCAGCTCGTTCGCCACCTGTTTGTCTGTCCGGGCCAGTTCGGCCTCGAAGCGCTGGAGGTTGGCGTCCAGTTTGGCTTTGCTTTGCGGCATAAGTTCCACTAATTTTTCGTGGATTGCAACCGCCGACGCCCGGGCGATTTCCGGCGACAGCCAGATGTGCATGTTATAATCGCCATGATGGTGATGTTCGTCACTTTCTGCACCCTGATGCGCATGTTCGTCATGATCATCATCGTCATCATCAGCGCCTTTCATCAGAAGCGGTTTCACAGACGCAAGCTCGCTTAGCGCCAGATTTTTTTGCGCCGGTAACGCCTTCACGGATTTATCCATAAAGGCTTCCATATCGGGCCCGATCCAGACCACTAAATCCGCTTTCTGTAAGCGTTTAACATCGGAAGGGCGCAGCGCGTAATCATGCTCTGAAGCGCCGTCTGGCAGCAGAACTTCGGTGGGCGTAACGCCATCTGCGATGGCGGAAGCGATAAAGCCTACCGGCTTAAGCGAAGCGACTACGGCGGCCTGAGCGCTGCTGGCTGCACCACCCAGGATTGCTGCACTGAGTGCAGCGCAAAGAAGCGTATTTTTATGTAACATAATGCGACTTATCATCGTTATGAATGTTGGAAGTGTGATATTATAACATTCGAAAACTTCTGCAATCACTAAATTGCCATGACTAATCTTGTATCGCTTCAGAATGTTAGCGTCTCCTTCGGGCAACGCCGCGTTTTATCTGACATTTCTTTAACCCTCACTGGCGGACGCATCCTGACGCTGCTTGGCCCGAATGGTGCCGGAAAATCGACGCTGGTCAGAGTGGTTCTCGGGCTGGTAGCACCCGATGAAGGGGTTATCAAGCGCGAGCGCCAGCTGCGCATCGGTTATGTGCCGCAAAAGCTGCATCTCGACGCCACGCTGCCGCTCACGGTCAGTCGTTTCATGCGTCTGCGCCCCGGCACACGTAAAGCGGATATCCTGCCTGCGCTCAGGCGCGTCCAGGCCGGGCATCTTATCGACGCGCCGATGCAAAAACTCTCCGGCGGTGAAACCCAGCGCGTGCTGCTGGCGCGCGCGCTGCTGAATGCGCCGCAATTGCTGGTGCTTGATGAACCCACCCAGGGCGTGGACGTCAACGGCCAGGTGGCGCTGTATGATTTAATCAACCAGTTGCGTAATGAACTCAATTGCGGCGTGCTGATGGTGTCGCACGATTTGCATCTGGTGATGGCCAAAACAGATGAAGTGTTGTGTCTGAATCATCACATCTGCTGCTCCGGCACGCCGGAAGTGGTTTCCATGCACCCCGAATTTATCTCGATGTTTGGCCCGCGCGGCGCAGAACAGCTGGGAATTTACCGTCATCACCATAACCACCGTCACGATTTGCAGGGACGGATTATTCTGCGCAAGGGAAATGGCTCGTTATGATTGAACTTCTGCTTCCCGGCTGGATGGCCGGAATGCTGCTGGCCTGCGCCGCAGGCCCGCTGGGCTCGTTCGTGGTCTGGCGTCGGATGTCTTATTTTGGCGATACGCTGGCGCATGCCTCGCTCCTCGGCGTCGCTTTCGGGCTTCTGCTGGATGTCAACCCGTTCTACGCGGTGATTGTGGTCACGCTGCTGCTGGCGGGCGGGCTGGTCTGGCTTGAGAAGCGCCCGCATCTGGCGATAGACACGCTGCTTGGCATTATGGCGCACAGCGCGCTGTCGCTCGGTCTTGTTGTGGTGAGCCTGATGGGCAATATCCGCGTCGATTTAATGGCCTACCTGTTCGGCGATCTGCTGGCGGTGACGCCTGCCGATCTGCTCTCCGTCGGGCTGGGTGTCGCCGTCGTGCTCGGCGTGCTGTGCTGGCAGTGGCGGAATTTACTCTCCATGACCATCAGCCCCGATCTCGCCTTTGTGGACGGCGTGCCGTTACAGCGCGTCAAAATCCTGCTGATGATGGTGACGGCGCTGACGATTGGCGTGGCGATGAAGTTTGTCGGGGCGCTGATTATCACGTCACTGTTGATTATCCCGGCGGCAACCGCGCGCCGTTTTGCCCGTACGCCTGAGCAGATGGCGGGCATTGCGGTCGGACTTGGCATGGTGGCGGTCACGGGTGGCCTGACGTTCTCCGCCTTTTACGACACGCCTGCCGGCCCTTCGGTGGTGCTGTGCGCCGCGCTGCTGTTTATTTTCAGCATGGCGAAGCGTCCGCCAGCCTGACGCGGGCTGCGCGGTGAAATGGTTAACAAAAAAGCGCCCTGAGGGCGCTTTTTTTGTACGTAGCCTTCACTCAAATCCGAGATGTCACGGCATCTGCGGCGGCGTGATGCCGAAATGGTTCCACGCGCGGGTGGTTGCCATTCTTCCGCGCGGCGTGCGCTGCAAAAAGCCCTGCTGAATGAGGAAGGGCTCCAGCACATCTTCGATGGTTTCGCGCTCTTCGCCGATAGCGGCCGCCAGGTTGTCGAGCCCCACCGGGCCGCCAAAGAATTTGTCGATTACCGCCAGCAGCAGCTTGCGGTCCATATAGTCAAAGCCTTCGGCATCGACATTAAGCATATCCAGCGCCTGAGACGCTACGTGCTGATTGATAACGCCGTCGTGGCGCACCTCGGCGAAATCGCGCACGCGACGCAGCAGGCGGTTAGCGATACGCGGCGTGCCGCGCGAACGTTTCGCCACTTCCAGCGAGGCTTCGTCATTCATCTCAAGCCCCATATGGCGCGCGCTGCGGCTGACAATATGCTGTAAATCGGCGACCTGGTAGAACTCCAGGCGCTGCACGATACCGAAGCGGTCGCGCAGCGGCGAAGTAAGCGAGCCGGCGCGTGTCGTCGCGCCAATCAGCGTAAACGGCGGTAAATCGATTTTGATCGAGCGCGCCGCCGGGCCTTCGCCAATCATGATATCGAGCTGGTAATCTTCCATCGCCGGATAGAGCACCTCTTCGACCACGGGCGAGAGACGATGGATTTCATCGATAAACAGAACGTCGTGCGGCTCAAGATTGGTGAGCATCGCCGCCAGATCGCCCGCCTTTTCCAGCACCGGCCCGGAGGTGGTGCGCAGGTTGACGCCCATTTCGTTGGCGACGATATTGGCGAGCGTGGTTTTCCCAAGCCCCGGCGGGCCGAAAATCAGCAGATGATCGAGCGCATCGCCGCGCAGCTTCGCCGCCTGGATAAAAATCTCCATCTGGGAACGCACCTGCGGCTGGCCGATGTACTCTTCGAGTAATTTGGGGCGAATGGCGCGATCGGCCACCTCTTCTGCCACAACGCTGCCCGGCGCCACCAGGCGGTCTGCTTCAATCATCCTCTACCTCACAATGCCGCGCGCAGCGCTTCGCGAATCAGCGTTTCGCTGCTCGCATCCGCCTGTGCGACTTTACTGACCATACGGCTGGCTTCCTGAGGTTTATAACCCAGCGACACCAGCGCGGCAACGGCTTCCGCCTCGGCGTCATCCACCGCTGGGCTTGCAGGCGACGTCAGCACCAGATCGGCCGCTGGCGTGAAGAGATCGCCATGCAGGCCTTTGAAGCGGTCTTTCATCTCCACCACCAGACGTTCGGCGGTTTTCTTGCCGATGCCCGGCAGTTTGACCAGCGCGGCAGGCTCTTCGCGCTCAACCGCGTTCACGAACTGCTGGGCCGACATACCGGAGAGGATCGCCAGCGCCAGTTTCGGGCCGACGCCGTTGACCTTGATCAGCTCGCGAAAAAGCGTGCGCTCTTGTTTGTTATTAAAGCCGAACAGTAACTGCGCGTCTTCACGCACGACAAAATGGGTGAAGACCACCGCCTCTTTGCCGGTTTCCGGCAATTCATAAAAGCAGGTCATCGGCATATGGACTTCATAACCGACGCCGCCCGCCTCCAGTAACACCAGCGGGGGCTGTTTTTCCAGTACGATGCCTCTGAGTCTGCCTATCACGTTGCGCTCCTGCGTGGGGCTTAAGAAAGTTGCTGGCTATAATATAAAAAAAGCTGGACAGATATCCAGTCGAGAAATCGCCGTGGCGATGAGAGAACTGACCGTTGCGAGGCGTCTCGCAAAGGAACGGTAACGTCAGTTTCCGTTAACGAAGCCGCCCGCGCGCCAGGTTCAGGCGCGATTCGCTGACCTGCGTCGCGTTCTGGCTGACGTGACAATGGGTAATAGCGATAGCGAGCGCATCCGCCGCATCCGCCTGCGGGTTGGCGGAGAGTTTCAGCAGCGTGCGCACCATATGCTGCACCTGGCTTTTTTCAGCGCTGCCGATGCCCACCACCGTTTGCTTCACCTGTCGCGCCGCGTATTCAAACACCGGCAGATCGTGATTCACCGCCGCGACAATCGCCGCGCCGCGGGCCTGCCCGAGTTTTAACGCCGAATCGGCGTTTTTCGCCATAAAGACCTGCTCGATGGCGAAATAGTCAGGACGAAACTGCGTGATGATTTCGCTGACGCCCGCGTAGATAAGCTTCAGGCGTGAAGGCAAATCCGTGACGCTGGTGCGGATACAGCCGCTGCCAAGATAGGTCAGCTGACGTCCGGTCTGGCGAATCACGCCGTAACCGGTGACGCGCGACCCCGGGTCGATGCCCAGAATAATACTCATGGCGCGTCTCCTGAGAAAAAGCCTGCGGGAATACAAGAAGATATCAGACTGCGGACGTGGCCGCCCGCAGTCTGAAACATGGCGGGTATCACAGGGTCGCCGCAACCTCGTCGGAGATCTCACCGTTGTGGTAAACCTCCTGCACGTCGTCGCAGTCTTCCAGCATGTCGATAAGACGCAGCAGTTTCGGCGCGGTTTCCGCGTCCATATCCGCTTTGGTGGACGGGATCATAGAGACTTCCGCGTTGTCGGCTTTAAGCCCTGCCGCTTCCAGCGCGTCACGTACCGCGCCCATCTCTTCCCAGGCGGTGTAGACGTCGATAGCGCCGTCGTCATAGGTCACGACATCTTCAGCGCCCGCTTCCAGCGCGGCTTCCATAATGGTGTCTTCGTCGCCCGCTTCGAAGGAGATAACGCCTTTTTTGCTGAACAGGTACGCCACGGAACCATCGGTGCCGAGGTTGCCGCCGCATTTGCTGAAGGCGTGACGCACTTCTGCAACGGTACGGTTACGGTTATCAGAGAGACATTCCACCATCACCGCGGTGCCGCCAGGGCCGTAACCTTCATAAATGATGGTTTCCATGTTCGCGTCTTCGTCACCGCCAACGCCGCGCGCGATAGCGCGGTTCAGGGTGTCGCGCGTCATGTTATTGGACAGCGCTTTATCGATAGCCGCGCGCAGACGCGGGTTAGAGCCCGGATCGCCGCCGCCCAGACGCGCCGCGGTCACCAGCTCGCGGATAATTTTAGTGAAGATTTTACCGCGCTTGGCATCCTGTGCCGCTTTGCGGTGTTTGGTGTTGGCCCATTTACTATGACCTGCCATAAAAATATCTCCAGAAAGCGCGCCTTTTCAGGCGGCGTTAATAACAAATTCTTCAATCGCCTGCCGGTTGCTCCAGGACTTGGTGAGCGCGGCCGCCTCGGGGGCGTCCACCCAGCGGTAGGTCAGGTGTTCGGTGAACACGATCTCCCGCTCCGTCGGCAGCGCCAGACAGAACCATGACTCCGTATTACGCATAATCCCCGGCGCATAGCGATGACGTAAATGACTGAAAATTTCAAACTCCACCGTGCGCTGACAGTCCATCAAGGTCAGTTGCTCTGAAGCAACGTCAATAGAGACCTCTTCCTTTACTTCGCGCGCGGCGGCCTGCGGCGCGGTTTCCCCCTCTTCCAGGCTGCCGGTGACCGACTGCCAGAAATCAGGATCGTCGCGCCGCTGCAACATGAGCACCCGTTTCGTGTCCTCGGCGTAAATCACCACTAGCACAGAAACAGGGCGCTTATAATGCATATTACTTATTCTCCGGCGACGCTTTTTTCACAACTTCGATGCCCAGCTCAGCCAGCGCTGTCGGGTTTGCGAAGCTCGGCGCTTCGGTCATCAGACAGGCAGCCGCCGTGGTTTTCGGGAAGGCGATGACATCGCGGATGTTATCCGTGCCGGTCAGCAGCATGGTCAGACGGTCAAGACCAAACGCCAGGCCCGCGTGCGGCGGCGTACCGAATTTCAGCGCGTCCAGGAGGAAGCCGAATTTCTCGCGCTGCTCATGCTCGTTAATGCCCAGAATGCCAAACACAGTCTGCTGCATTTCGCCACGGTGGATACGCACCGAGCCGCCGCCCACTTCATAACCGTTGATAACCATATCGTAGGCGTTCGCCACCGCGTCTTCCGGTGCCGCTTTAAGCTCTTCCGCGGTCATGTCTTTCGGCGCGGTAAACGGATGGTGCATCGCGCTCAGGCCGCCTTCGCCGTCGTCTTCAAACATCGGGAAGTCGATAACCCACAGCGGCGCCCATTTGGCTTCGTCGGTCAGGCTCAGGTCTTTACCAAGCTTCAGGCGCAGCGCGCCCAGCGCGTCGGCGACCACTTTTTTGTTGTCGGCGCCGAAGAAAATCATGTCGCCGTCCTGCGCGCCGGTGCGCTCAAGAATGGCTTCAACGATCTCCGCGTTCAGGAATTTAGCGACCGGGCTGTTAATGCCGTCGAGGCCCTTCGCGCGCTCGTTGATTTTGATATACGCAAGCCCTTTAGCCCCGTAAATTTTGACGAAGTTGCCGTAGTCGTCAATCTGCTTGCGGCTGAGCTGGGCACCGCCCGGTACGCGCAGCGCGGCGACGCGGCCTTTCGGATCGTTAGCCGGGCCTGCGAAAACCGCGAACTCTACGGTTTTCAGCAGATCGGCCACGTCCACCAGCTCCATCGGGTTACGCAGATCCGGTTTATCGGAGCCGTAGCGGCGCTCGGCTTCGGCGAAGGTCATGACCGGGAACTCGCCCAGATCCACGCCTTTGACTTCCAGCCACAGTTGACGGATCAGTTTTTCCATCACTTCACGCACCTGCGGCGCGGTCATGAAGGAGGTTTCGACGTCGATCTGGGTGAATTCAGGCTGACGGTCAGCGCGCAGGTCTTCGTCGCGGAAGCATTTAACGATCTGATAGTAGCGATCGAAGCCGGACATCATCAGCAGCTGTTTGAAAAGCTGCGGAGACTGCGGCAGCGCGTAGAACTTGCCTTTATGCACGCGAGACGGCACGAGATAGTCGCGCGCGCCTTCCGGCGTGGCTTTGGTCAGCATCGGGGTTTCGATGTCGAGGAAGCCGTGGTCATCCATAAAGCGGCGCACGAAACTGGTGATTTTCGCGCGGGTTTTCAGGCGCTGGGCCATTTCCGGGCGACGCAGGTCGAGATAGCGGTATTTCAGACGCGCTTCTTCGCTGTTGACCTGATTGGAGTCAAGCGGCAGCGGCTCGGCGCGGTTGATGATGGTCAGTTCGGTGGCGAACACTTCCACTTCGCCGGTCGCCATATCGCGGTTGACGTTTTTCTCGTCGCGCGCGCGCACGGTCCCGGTGATTTGAATGCAGAACTCATTACGCAGTTCAGAGGCGAGGCTGAAGGCGTCGGCGCGATCCGGGTCGAAAAACACCTGAACGATGCCTTCACGATCGCGCATGTCGATAAAAATCAGACTGCCGAGATCGCGACGACGGTTGACCCAACCACACAGAGTCACTTGCTGTCCGACGTGGGACAGATTGAGCTGCCCGCAATATTCTGTACGCATGAGATATCCCTTAATTTAGCCGCAGGCCGTTTGTCGCCTGCCCTGCAGGCACCACTGTCGCAGCTTTGGCTGAATGTCACTACTGGATGAAAAAAGGGGGCTATTATACTGGAAATTCCGCGCCGCGATAAGCCCGAAGCCGCGCGCCCGCGCGATTGCTGTGCGTAAACTGGCGCTTCTCACAAAATTTAACAAAAATAGACAACCGTCCGGCTCACGACGCCAGTAAGGTACTCATCCAAAACCAACAATCAAGGGGAGTCTCTATGTTAACGCTTAATCCCGCGACGACCGCGCTGGTGGTCATTGATTTACAGGAAGGGATCCTGCCCTTTGCCGGCGGCCCGCACAGCGCCGACGACGTTGTGGCCCGCGCCGCAAGGCTTGCGGAGAAATGCCGCGCGGTCGGCGCGCCGGTCGTGATGGTGCGTGTCGGCTGGTCGAAAGATTTCAGCGAAGCGTTGAAGCAGCCCGTCGACGCGCCGATTGCCGGGCATACGTTGCCGGACGAGTGGTGGCACTATCCGGTGGCGCTTGGCAAACGCGACACCGACATCGAAGTGACCAAACGCCAGTGGGGCGCCTTCTACGGCACCGATCTGGAGCTACAATTACGTCGTCGCGGCATCACGACGATTATTCTGTGCGGCATCTCCACCAACATTGGCGTGGAATCCACCGCGCGCAACGCCTGGGAGATGGGCTTTGAGTTGGTCGTCGCCGAAGACGCCTGCTCCGCCGCCGACGCCGACCAGCACAACGGCAGCATGACGCATATTTTCCCGCGCCTCGGACGGGTGCGTTCCACTGAGGAGATCCTCGCAGCCCTATGATTTATCTTGGTCTGCCGCAATGGTCGCACCCGAAATGGGTGCGGCTTGGCATTACATCGCTTGAGGATTACGCCCGCCACTTTAACTGTGTCGAAGGCAACACCACGCTGTACGCGCTGCCGAAAGCGGAGATCGTCGAGCGCTGGCACGCGCAGACCCACGATGATTTCCGCTTCTGTTTTAAATTCCCGGCCACCATTTCGCATAACGCCGCGCTGCGCCACTGCGACGATTTAACCGCCGAGTTTTTCGCGCGCATGGCGCCGCTGGAAGGCCGTATCGGTCAGTACTGGCTGCAACTGCCTGCGGCGTTCGGCCCGCGCGATCTGCCTGCGTTATGGGCGTTTCTCGATACCCTGCCGGGTAACTTTACGTATGGCGTAGAAGTACGCCACCCCGATTTCTTCGCCAAAGGCGAGGCGGAGCTTTCGCTCAACCGCGGGCTTATCGCGCGCGGCGTTAACCGCGTGATGCTCGACAGCCGCCCGGTACACGCCGCCCTTCCGCACAGCCCGGCGGTCATCGACGCGCAGCGGAAAAAGCCCAAAGTGCCGGTGCATGCGCTCGTCACGGCGCAGCATCCAATGGTGCGGTTTATCGGCAGCGACGATATGGCGCAAAACGCGGAATTTTTTACGGTCTGGCTTGCCAAACTCGCGCAGTGGCAGCAGACCACGACGCCTTACCTCTTTCTTCATACGCCGGATATCGAGCATGCGCCGGAGCTGGTACACACGCTCTGGCCCGCGCTTCGCGAGGCGCTGCCGACGCTTGGCGACGAACCCGCCATCCCGCATCAGGACACCCTCTTTTAGGGCAGCGACAACCGGGCCGCGCCACGCTATCATAAAGGCGCCATTAACAGCGTTAAACGGAGTTTCTATGGTAAGCGCGCTTTATGCGGTTCTGGGTGCGTTGTTGTTGATGAAGTTCTCTTTCGATGTAGTTCGTCTGCGCATGCAGTACCGCGTCGCCTATGGCGATGGCGGTTTCAGCGAGCTGCAAAGCGCTATCCGCATTCACGGCAACGCGGTGGAGTATCTGCCCATCGGCCTGTTACTGCTGCTGTTTATGGAGATGAACGGCGCGCAGAACTGGATGCTGCACGTCTGCGGCCTGTTGCTGCTGGTTGGTCGTCTGATGCATTACTACGGCTATCATCATCGCCTGTTGCGCTGGCGGCGTAGCGGCATGAGCGCGACCTATATCGCCCTGCTGATGATGGTGCTGGCCAACATCTGGTATATGCCCTGGGAGTTGGTTTTCTCGTTTCATTAGCGCAAAATACGCCCCTTTCGTTTTCCCCAGGATTTACGCTATGTCAAATCGCGACACGCTGTTCTCCGCGCCCATCGCCCGTCTGGGCGACTGGACTTTCGATGAGCGGGTGGCTGAAGTCTTCCCCGATATGATCCAGCGTTCCGTGCCGGGCTACTCCAATATCATCTCTATGATTGGCATGCTGGCGGAGCGCTTTGTCCAGCCCGCAAGCCAGGTTTACGACCTCGGCTGTTCGCTCGGTGCCGCCACGCTCTCGGTGCGCCGCAACGTGCATCACGACGGCTGCAAAATCATCGCGGTGGATAATTCGCCCGCCATGGTGGAGCGCTGCCGCCGCCATATTGACGCGTTCAAAGCGCAGACGCCGGTCGAGGTGATTGAGGACGATATCCGCAATATCACCATTGAGAACGCCTCTATGGTGGTGCTGAACTTTACGCTCCAGTTCCTGAACCCGGACGACCGCCAGCTGCTGCTCAATAACATCTGTCAGGGCCTGAACCCTGGCGGCGCGCTGGTGCTGTCGGAGAAGTTCAGCTTTGAAGACAGCGTGGTGGGCGAACTGCTGTTCAACATGCATCACGATTTCAAACGCGCGAACGGCTATAGCGAGCTGGAGATCAGCCAGAAGCGCAGCATGCTGGAAAACGTGATGCTTACCGATTCCGTGGAAACCCACAAAGCGCGCCTGCGTAAGGCCGGGTTTGAACACAGCGAACTCTGGTTCCAGTGCTTTAACTTCGGCTCGCTGGTGGCGGTGAAAGGCGGGAGCGCGACATGATCGATTTCGGCAAATTTTATCAGCAGATCGCCTGCGGGCCGCTTGCCCACTGGCTGGAAACCCTGCCCGCCCAGGTCGCGGCCTGGCAGCGCGACGCCCTGCACGGCCAGTTTAAGCAGTGGAAAAATTCCCTCGATAATCTGCCTGCGCTGGTGCCGGACCAGCTTGATCTGCTGCACAGCGTCAGCGCGCAGAGCGCCGAGCCGCTCAGCGACGGCCAGCGCAAGCGCATCGAACAGCTGCTGCGCACGCTGATGCCGTGGCGTAAAGGGCCGTTCTCGCTCTACGGTATCGACATCGACACCGAGTGGCGCTCCGATCTCAAATGGGACCGCGTGCTGCCGCATATCACGCCGCTTGCCGGGCGCACCATTCTGGATGTCGGCTGCGGTAGCGGTTATCACCTGTGGCGTATGGTCGGCGCGGGCGCGCAGCTCGCGGTCGGCATCGACCCGACGCAGCTTTTCCTGTGCCAGTTTGAGGCGGTGCGTAAGCTTTTAGGCGGTGACAATCGCGCCCACGTGCTGCCGCTTGGCATTGAGCAGATGCCCGCGCTGAACGCGTTCGACACCGTCTTTTCGATGGGCGTGCTTTACCACCGCCGCTCACCGCTGGATCACCTCTGGCAGCTTAAAGATCAGCTGGTGAAAGACGGCGAACTGGTGCTGGAAACGCTGGTGGTGGAAGGCGATGAAAACACCGTGCTGGTGCCGGGCGAGCGCTACGCGCAGATGCGCAACGTCTACTTTATTCCCTCCGCGCCCGCGCTGAAAAACTGGCTGGAGAAGTGCGGTTTTGTGGATGTGAAAATCGCCGATTTCTCGGTCACGACCGTGGAAGAGCAGCGCCGCACCGCCTGGATGGAAACGGAGTCGCTGGCGGATTTCCTCGATCCCCATGACGCCACCAAAACCCGCGAAGGCTACCCTGCCCCGCTGCGCGCCGTGCTTATCGCACGCAAACCCTGATGTGTTCTCCCGCACCTGACGTGCGGGAGACGTTTTTTACTTCGGAATACGCAACACCTGGCCCGGATAGATTTTTTCCGGGCTGGTCAGCATCGGTTTATTGGCTTCAAAGATTTTTGGGTATTGATTCGCATCGCCATAAACTTCTTTCGAGATAGCGCTGAGGGTGTCGCCTTTTTTCACCGTGTAGAACTGGCTTTCCGGTGCCGGGGTCGCCACCGCGACATTGTCATCGACATGCCCGATGCCCGCGATATTGCCGACAGCCACCAGGATTTTCTCTTTCGCTTCCTGGCTTAAGCCTTGCCCGGTCACGGTCGCTTTGCCGTCATCCACCTGCACCTGAACTTTATCGGCATCCGGGATACCGGTTTTCTTGAGGTGTTCCTGCACTTTGGCGTTCTGTGCCGCCGCGTCGTTATGCCCGGAAACGCTGTCCCAGATTTTTTCGCCCGCTTCTTTTACAAAATTCAGTAAGCCCATAGTTCCTCCTCAACATAAACAATTACCTGAGAAGTCTGGCAAATAAATCGCAAAATAAGCCAGGCGGCAGCGCGCCGGTTGCCTGAAAAGCGAACAGCCCGGCGAGGCCGGGCTATCGCAGCGCAGGTCGTTTTGAGTATCACGCTTGCAACAACGCGCGCACGCCGGTGACGATGGCGAAAAACAGCAGCGCCAGCAGGACAAGCTTCAGACGTCCGCCGCGCAGAGGCGCACGTTTCTGGCGAAACCGCCGCAGCGCGCCGGGATAACGCCAGAGATCTGTCCAGGCCAGCAGCAGCGTCACGACCACGAAAATCCACATCGCCAGCCTGCCGCAGACCAGCGCGATAACGACGCTGACGACGCAGAACGGGATCACATGCGCGAACAGCCGCCAGCGCTTGCGCCGCCGGGAGTAGATAAACCGCGGCAGCAGCCGCTCGCTCAGCGCTGCATCTCTGTCCGAGAAGGGCCGGGCCAGTCCCCGCCATAAAACCAGCGGGAAAATACCCACCACCATCGCCACCACGGGCGCCACCAGCACACGGAGCACCACGCCCAACGGAGTGATAGTGCCGTCATACACTGCGGGCAGCATCCAGCCAAACGTCGCCATCATCATGCCGACCAGCCAGAGACTACGCATCATCGGTCCGTGCGCTTCATTAAGTTTGTGGTACGTCTGTTGCCACGCGTGGATATCCGCGCCCGCAAAGCGCGGGATGAGCGCCGGATGGCCAATTTCCAGCTGGTCGGTCAGCCTGCCGCAGGCCTGCCAGTCTTCATCGGTGTAGTCGAGCCCGGCCAGCATACGAGCGTCTTCATCCTGCACGCGCAATACCATTTGCGCCGCCCGGTGCGCCGGGCTGTCCTCTGCCGCGTCGTGCTTTGCCGTAAGCTCAACAAAAAGCGCTTCTTCTTCGTCGCGGGCGATAACCTGCGCCCACAAGTCCGGCAGATCTGGCCGCTCGCCGCGCGTTTCATCCCAGTGAAACAGCCTGCAAAGTGCGGCAAAGCGCTCTGGCGACCACTCAGGCTGCGCGTCCAGCAGCGACAGTGCAAGGCGCTGCAACTGGCGCTGTCCGTCATAGCTTTGCAGCCACGGGGAATTCGCCAGCGCGCGCAGGCAGGCCAGATAGCGGGCATCCTTCCCCTCTTCCAGCGCCGCCCGCATCTCTTCGGCGTAAGGGGTGAGCAGCACATGGCGTAACCGGTTCTGCTGCGATTCGTCAGTCGCCACGCGCTGGCCCGGCGTCAGCCACTCAAAGCGCGCCTGCGCCTGTGCGACGAAGGCGTATTCGTCAGGCGCGAGATGCCACAGGCAGCGCGTCAGTACCGCCTCTTCAAACTCGCGCGACTCCCCCATCGCGCGCGCCTCCAGCCAGCGGGCGTTGAGATTTTCCTCGTTTAACCCGTCGAGCAACGCCGTCGTGCGTGGCGGCGTGTACAACGGTGCGGGAGGCGCTGGCGCGCTTTCCGCCGGGGCAGGTTCGGGCTCGTTTACAGGCTGCGCCAGTAGCGGGTCATCAATTTGCCTGCACGCGTCTGGCGCGACTGCCGCCATGTCGGTGTCGTCATCGTGCTCATCGTCATCGCCGAATGCGTCGTCATCGCCGTCCGCCACGCCGCGACGCGCCTGCTCCAGCGCCGTTTCGTAGGCATCTCGCAGTTGCTGAAAGCCTTGCGGATCGTCATCCGGGCGACACACCTTCAGAAGCCTGGCGTAGGCACGTTTGATGGCGCGCTCGTCCGCGCCGGGCTCAAGCCCGAGGATCTCCAGTGCGCGCATCAGAAAAGCCACATCCCGGCTTCGATTGCGTCCGCCTGCTGCGTTATTTCCTGACGGGCTTTATCGATGCGCGCGTCGTCCTGGCTCTCCAGCGCCTGCTGGAAGCGTGCCCCGAGATAGCTAATCTCCTCGCGCATCTCGCCAGTAGTCTCCTGATACAGTCGGTCGAGACGCGCCATCAGATGCGTGTTGGGCTGGCGTTCGCGCGGGTGAATTTTCAGCGCGCTCAGTTGCGCCAGCCGTTCGGCAATCTCTTGTGGCGTTAGCATGCCAGGGTTGTTTTCAATAATGAGCTGATGGCGCTCGCCGGTGAGCGGCACCGTGACTTCGGCTTCCAGAATACCGTTGATGTCATAGGTGAACCGCACATCCAGCGACACCTCGCCCGCCGGTCTCGGCGGCACCGGCACGCGCATTTTGCCAAGCGCAATGTTGTCTTTCACCAGACGGCTTTCGCCCTGGTAAAGCGTAAACTCTACCATCGTCTGATTATCGGCAAGCGTACAGACTGTTTTTACCCGGCTCACCGGCACCACCACGTTACGCTCAATCACCGGCAGATAGTGACCGTCGTCAAGATGGCGGCCAAAGGCTTTGACGGTTTCAATGCCAAGCGTATAAGGGCAGACATCCGTCAGCACCACTTCTTCCAGCGCCGCGTCGCGTTTTTTCAGCGCCGCCTGCACGGCCGCACCAAGCGCGACCGCCTCGTCAGGATTTATCGACACCGACGGGAAGCGGCCAAACAGCCCGGCGGCCAGGCGGCGAACCAGAGGCATACGGCTCGCACCGCCGACCAGCAGGATCTCGTCGAGATCCGCAACGCGAATGCGGGCATCGCGCAGCGCGCGCTCAATGGGCAGGCGCAGGCGGGTAAGGAGCGGCGCGAAAATATCGTTCAGCTCGCCCTGATGAAAATCCTGGCTCCAGGTCTGGTTTTCGGCACGCAGCGTAAAGGTAGCGACAGGGCGATCGCCAAGCGCATGGCGCACCCGCTCGGCCTCGCGGCGCAGGGCATGCGTGTGCGCCGCCGGGTCGGGCAGGCCGCCTGCCGCCATCTGGCGCGCCACGAAGGCGTCAATCAGCGCCTGATCGAAATCTTCGCCGCCGAGAAAGTTATCGCCAGCGCTGGCGCGTACTTCCATCACGCCTTCGAACAGCTCCAGCACCGAGACATCAAACGTGCCGCCGCCGAGATCGAACACCAGAAAGGTGCCCTCTTCTGCGCCGCGATGCAGGCCGTAAGCCAGCGCCGCCGCGGTCGGTTCGTTAATCAGTTTTTCAACGTGAAGCCCGGCCAGTTCGCCCGCGACACGCGTGGCTTTACGCTGGGCATCGCTGAAATACGCCGGCACGCTTATCACCGCTTCGGTGACCGTCTCGCCGCAGGCGCGCTCGATATCTTCTTTCAGGCTTTTTAAAACCAGCGCCGAGAGTTCTTCAGCGCGGAACAGTTTGCCCCCGAGCCGGACGGTCCAGGCGGTGCCCATATGCCGTTTGAAAAGTGCGGTGGTGAGATGCGGATGCGTGTGCAGACGCTCGCGGGCGGCTTTGCCGACCAGCACGCGCCCTTCGTCATCCAGGCCGACGACGCTCGGCGTGAGACATTCGCCCAGCGCGTTAGCGATAAGCCGCGGATTGCCCTCCTGCCAGACGGCGGCGAGGCTATTGGTGGTACCGAGATCGATGCCGACGATCATCCTGCTCTCCCTTTACAGGTCTGCGAAAGACGCTGACGATGCGTGGCATCTTCTCTGAGCGGCCCGGTAAAGACAAGACAGTGACCAGATTTGGTAGGAGCGCGTGGGCATAAAAAAAGCCCCGGCAAAAGACCGGGGCCTGGTACGAGCAAGCATCATATTGGGCGACATGATGCGCGGTAAAAACTGAGGGCAAAAATCATTGCACTGACGTAAGAGCCGCCTTCATGGCGGCTACCGCGTCGCCATCCACCTGGTAACGGGAATATTCGTCAACGCTTGCGTCCGAGGACATCGAGACGCCGGTATTGCGATAACGCATGGGAGAGGCTACATGGATGCCCGCCGAGCTGTGTAGCTCGTCTATCCCCTGCGCCAGGAACAGGTTGAGGTTGCTAAGCCGTACCCCTGCACCGGCCATAATGATTGGAGCACGGGATTTCTGTTTTAGTTCCGTAATTAATGAAATTCCTTTTGCCGCGCTCGCCTGCTGGCCGGAAGTGAGAATGCGCGCCACGCCGAGATCGGTTAATTCTTCCAGCGCTTTCAATGGGCTGGCGCACATGTCGAAGGCGCGATGAAATGTCACCGCCATGCCGTCGGCAGCGCGCATTATTTTATGCATTCGGGCCAGATCCACCCCGCCGTCCTCATTCAGCACGCCGGTCACAAGCCCCGGAAAGCCCAGTTCACGGATAAACGCGATATCGTCCAGCATTGCCGCAAACTCGCTCTCGTTGTAGCAAAAATCGCCGCCGCGCGGACGCACGATAGGATGAACGGGGATCGTTATCTGCGCACGCACGCCTTTGAGCACGCCCGCTGACGGCGTCAGGCCGCCCTCGTTAACCGCCGAACACAGCTCAATGCGGTCAGCGCCCGCCGCCTGTGCGGTCATTGCGCAGGCCTGGCTGTAACAGCAGATTTCCAGTAACGCCATGGGTAACTCCCTGTAAATGAAAGTAGTGGTCAGCTGTGGGCAAACGTCTTAGTCTGAAAACCCCTTAGCCGCAGGACAACGTATCATGGCATTCAATTTCGACGAAGAGATCAACCGCCGTCACAGCGACAGCATTAAGTGGAACGCCCATGACGAATCGGTATTGCCGATGTGGGTGGCCGACACCGATTTTCGCTCGCCCGCCTGTATTACGGATGCGCTGATAGCGCGCGTGCAGCACGGCGTGTTTGGCTACGGCGCGCATCCGCAGGGGCTGGCTGAAGCCTTTATTGAATGGTGCCAGCGTCGCTACCAGTGGCGCGTTGAACCGGAGTGGCTGGTCTTTTTGCCAGGGATTGTGGCGGGGCTGAATCTCTCGGTGCGCGCGTTTACCTCGCCGGAAGAAACCACGCTTGCGCCCACGCCGATTTACCCTCCGTTTCGCAAATCCGCCGCCCTTGCCGGACGCGCGCAACTTAACGCGCCGTTGCAGCCGCGCGGCGAACGACTGGTGCTGGATCTGGAAAGCCTGCGCCCGCAGCTTACCGGGCGCGAAAAGCTCCTGATGCTCTGTAACCCGCAAAATCCTGGCGGCACCGCATACCGCCGTGACGAACTCGAAGCGCAGCTCGCGTTTGCGCAGGAGCATGACCTTATCGTCTGTTCTGATGAAATCCACTGCGATCTGATCCTCACGCCCGGCGTGCAGCATATCCCGTTCGCCTCGCTCAGCGAGGACGCCGCGCGGCGCTCCATCACGCTGATGTCGCCGTCGAAAACGTTTAATATCGCCGGGCTTGGCGCGTCGGTGGCGGTGATCCCGGATGCCGCGCTGCGCCAGCGTTTTTGCGCCGCGCGTGAAGGCATTGTGCCGCATGTGGACGTACTGGCGCTGACGGCCGCCGAAGCGGCATGGCGCGGCGGTGAGCCGTGGCTTACTGACCAAATTGCGTATCTGCGCCGCAACCGCGACCGGCTATACGCCGCCATTAGCGGGCTGCCGGGGCTTGAGATGGTAGTGCCGGAGGCGACGTATCTGGCGTGGGTGGATGCGTCCGGGCTTGGCGTTGAGAACCCGACGCGCTTCTTTAAGCGCCAGGGGCTCGGTTTCTCCCCCGGCGCGGATTTCGGCGCGCCGCAACACGTGCGGATTAACTTCGGCTGTACCGCCGCCACGCTGGAGACGGCCATTGCGCGTCTGACACAGGCGATCAGTGCGGCGAACGTCAGGGCTTAAACACCGCCCGCACGCAGCCGTCCTCTTTGTTTTTAAACATTTCATAGCCACGCGGCGCGTCTTCCAGCGAGAAGCGGTGCGTGGCGAGGAAATCGGTGCGCAGTTCGCCGCGGGAGGCGTGATCCAGCAGGCGTTTCATATAGGCCTGGCCGTGCTGCTGGGCGGTGCGAATGGTTAAGCCTTTATTCATCGCCACGCCGAGCGGGAATTTATCCATCATGCCGTAAACGCCGAGAATGGCGAGCGTGCCGCCTTTACGGCAGGCGCGGATCGCCTGACGCAGCGCGGCACCAATATCAGTGTGCATCTTGAGCGCCTGTTTGGTGCGGTCATAGGCATATTCCAGCCCTTCGCCGTGCGCCTCCATCCCGACCGCGTCAATGCAGCTGTCCGGGCCACGCCCGCCGGTTATCTCAAGCAACGCTTCGTAAATATCCACGTTCGTGTAATCCAGCGGAATAGCGCCCACAACGTCGCGCGCCATCGCCAGCCGCTCCGGGAAACGGTCAATGGCAATGACTCTTTCAGCGCCCAGCAGGTACGCGCTTTGGGCCGCCATCAGCCCGACACCGCCGCAGCCCCATACCGCCACCGTGTCGCCGGGGTGAATATTGCAAAAATCCGCGCCCATATAGCCTGTCGGCGCGGCGTCCGAGAGAAACAGCGCCTGCTCGTCAGAGACATTTTCCGGCACGATAAAGCAGTCGTTATCGGCGAACGGCACACGCACATATTCGGCGTGCGACCCGGCATAGCCGCCGAACGCATGGCTGTAGGCGTAAATTCCTGCCGTCGGGTAGCCGAGGATTTTTTCCTGCAGATGCGCGTTCGGGTTGGTGTTATCGCAACACGAAGTCAGGCCGTGATTGCAGTACCAGCAGGAGCCGCACGAGATAAACGACGGCACCACGACGCGGTCGCCGCGGCGGATGTTTTTGACCTCCGGGCCCACTTCCACCACTTCGCCCATAAATTCATGGCCGAGGATATCGCCCTCTTCCATGCTCGGAATAAGTCCGTCGATGACGTGTAAATCGGAGCCGCAGGTCGTGGTCAGGCCCACTTTAAGGATGACATCATGCGGATTAACGATAGTCGGATCGCCCACGGTCTCCACGCGTAGATCGTTGACGCCGTTCCAGCAGAGTGCTCGCATCGGTTATTCCTCCACCTTGTCCATACCGTCGTGACGGCCCGCCGGTTGCGGTTTATTGGTCGCAATTTCGCCCGTCTCGGCGAGGCTTTTAAAACGCCGCAGCGCCTGGCTCAGCATCGCCTCCGGCACCAGATCGATTTTTTTCGACAACCACTCGCCAAAAAAGCCGCCGGGCGGATCGAAGTGCAGCGAAAGCGTCACTTCCGTGCCGCGCTCCTCGGAGATATGACGAAACGTCAGCCTGCCGGCGTTAGGCACGGTGGCCTTTTTCTCAGATGCCCAGCTGATGTAGTGGCCGCGCTCTTCATCGGTGATATAGGCATCCCACTCAACGGTTTTGCCAAGCGGCATTCGCACGGCCCAGTGGGACGCGGTGTTGCTGAGAATGGTGATGTGGGCGAAATGTCCCATGATGCGTGGCAGGGTGGACGGCGCGCGCCATAAATCAAACAGCTCCTCGGCGGAGCGATGGATAAGCAGGGAGCGGCGCAGCCCCGGCTCATCACGGTTAATCCAGAGATCGGTACGTTTTACGGTTTGTTGCATGAGTCTCTCCCATCGGGTCGAAAACAGGCGTCGGGTCTCTCCTTACTCTTCATGCGGGGGCGTGCGGGAAATGGTCCCCTGAATACTATAGACAAAAAAAGGGGCCAGACTTTGCGCCAGTCTGGCCCCGTGTGTGACAGCGAACCGTTACTGCTGCTCGCTTGCGACGATCTCTTCGATGGAATACGGATGGAATTTGATGGTGACGATGCGGTCGGTGACGGCGAGCGTCGGGTTCGGCAACCGCTCATGCTCACCTGCAGGTGAACTGGTCTTCACCGAAATATCCGGTGCCATCAGCCCTTCGTCGCCCAGCATCGCCAGCGCGCGCTGGTTGAGCGATTCCGGCGCGCCGGGCAGCACGATTTCAATATGTTCCCAGCCTTCATGCGGGTAGCGTTTTTCGCCAGGCCACGGCAGTTCGACAATCGTAAAGCGCCACGGCCCAACGCAGACCGGCTCATCAAGGCGAAAAAGGCAGATGGGGCGACCATTAATGATATTTTCGCTAAGCAGCGTGCCGCACTGCTCAAACCCTTTACGCCAGCGCTCGGCGGTGGCGTTCTGGTGGCAGCGCAGCGAAATATGATCGGCGTGCAGGCCGTTTATATCGAGCGCGAGACGCCCGGCGAGCGTCTGTAACGCCGCTTCAAAACGCGGCAGATCGGCGCGGATATCCTGGAGTTCTTCTGGTGTGTGCCAGTGGGTCATTGGCTTTTCCCGTACGGTGACAAAGGCGCTAATCTACCCTGTTTGAAGCCCGCGCTCCAGCACGTACCACCCTGCCCGCCGGTGCTGACGCCGCCGCCTAAATGCAGTATACTTTTGCCCTCTTTTTTCTTAAGACCGCACGCTGCCGCCTTCGACTGGCAGCGTTATTAACGTAAGGTATCCCGGTGAATATTCAGGCTCTTCTCTCAGAAAAAGTCAGTCAGGCGCTGATTGCCGCAGGTGCGCCTGCGGATTGCGAACCGCAGGTTCGTCAGTCAGCCAAAGCGCAGTTCGGCGACTATCAGGCTAACGGCGTGATGGCTATCGCGAAAAAACTGGGCATGCCGCCGCGACAATTCGCCGAGCAGGCACTGGCCCATCTGGATCTCACCGGGATCGCCGCGAAGACCGAAATCGCAGGCCCTGGCTTTATCAATATTTTCCTCGACCCGGCATTCCTTGCGAAAAACATCGAGGCGGCTGTCGCCTCCGATCGCGCGGGCGTGGAAAAAGTCAGCGCGCCGCAGACCATCGTGGTGGATTACTCTGCACCAAACGTTGCTAAAGAGATGCACGTGGGCCACGTTCGCTCCACCATTATCGGCGATGCGTCCGTTCGTACCCTTGAGTTTCTCGGCCACAAAGTTATTCGCGCCAACCACGTCGGCGACTGGGGCACCCAGTTCGGTATGCTGATTGCTTATCTTGAGAAACAGCAGCAGGAAAATGCCGGCGAGATGGCGCTCTCGGATCTCGAAGGGTTCTATCGCGAAGCCAAAAAGCATTACGACGAAGATGAAGCGTTCGCCGAGCGCGCGCGCAGCTACGTGGTGAAACTGCAGGGCGGCGATGAATATTGCCGCGAGATGTGGCGCAAGCTCGTTGACATCACCATGACGCAGAATCAGATAACCTATCAGCGTCTTAATGTCACCCTGACGCGCGACGACGTGATGGGTGAGAGCCTTTACAACCCGATGCTGCCTGGCATTGTCGCCGATCTGAAAGCCAAAGGTCTGGCGGTGGAGAGCGAAGGCGCTACCGTGGTCTTCCTGGACGAGTTCAAAAATAAAGAAGGCGAGCCGATGGGCGTCATCATCCAGAAAAAGGATGGCGGCTACCTCTACACCACAACCGATATCGCCTGCGCGAAGTACCGCTACGAAACGCTGCATGCCGACCGCGTGCTCTACTACATCGACTCCCGTCAGCACCAGCATCTGATGCAGGCGTGGACCATCGTGCGTAAAGCGGGCTACGTGCCGGAATCCGTCCCGCTGGAACACCACATGTTCGGCATGATGCTTGGTAAAGATGGCAAACCGTTTAAAACCCGCGCGGGCGGCACCATTAAGCTTTCCGAACTGCTGGACGAAGCGCTGGATCGCGCGCGTCGCCTGGTTGCCGGCAAAAACCCGGATATGCCGGCCGACGAGCTGGAAAAACTGGCGAACGCCGTCGGCATCGGCGCGGTGAAATATGCGGATCTCTCAAAGAGCCGCACCACCGATTACATTTTCGACTGGGATAACATGCTGGCCTTTGAGGGCAACACTGCGCCGTATATGCAGTACGCCTATACCCGCGTGCTGTCGGTGTTCCGCAAAGCGGGCGTTAAAGAGAGCGAACTGACGGCACCGGTGGTGATTCAGGACGCCCGCGAAGCGCAGCTCGCCGCGCGCCTGTTGCAGTTCGAAGAGACGCTGGGCGTGGTGGCTCGTGACGGTACGCCGCACGTTATGTGCGCGTATCTCTACGATCTGGCGGGTCTGTTCTCCGGCTTCTACGAGCACTGCCCTATTCTCACCGCTGAAACCGACGCGCTGCGCCAGAGCCGCCTGAAGCTGGCGCTGCTGACCGCGAAAACGCTGAAGCTCGGTCTGGATACGCTTGGCATCGAAACCGTCGAACGTATGTAAACGCTGCGCTCAGGCATAAAAAAGGCCCGTCACTGACGGGCCTTTTTATTGGCATTCTCTGGCGGCTTAATATTTTTGCGGGAGCTTGCCGATGGTGATCAAACGGCCACGCTGGATTTCGATATACCCGCCTTTGCGTAACTCCTGAATGACTTTCATCACATAGCTTTTTGATAAATTGGTGGTACTGGTAATGTACTGGCTTGCGTTTATATTGATGCGCGACTCCAGCGGCATTTCGCCAAGCGTAATGAGTGATTTCCGCACCAGCATATACGAATCGGCGGCGTAGAAATGGTAATTTTTCCAGAGCAGAACATGATAATAAAAAGAGATAACGTGGCTCAGTTCCTTCCAGAGTTTTTGCTCTTCAATAACAGCAAGAAAATCAGCACGACTGATCCTTTTTACAAGACTGTCTTCTTTTATTATTAACCGAAAATGTTCAAACCGGGCATTATTAGGTTGCAATGAAATACCAAAAATATTCGGTCGATTCGTTTCAAAGAAAATGAGATTATCCCAATCCCGCGTCAGAGCAAGGCTGCCTGACAACAGAATATTTACAGACTCTTCATTTTGCGCCAGGCACGAGCCGCGCGGATATTCTTTAATCGTACCGTGACAATGAAAGGCGTTAATCAGCGCATTAATCTGAGCGTCCGGCCGTGGGGGTAAAGGATAGTGGTTCATTTATATGATCCATCAGAATTAACGGCTTCGCAGATCGGTGATCCCTGCCGGCAGCACTCCGGAATTCAGGCAGATATGCGAATGCATTATCAATTGTGCAACCGCGTAGCCAGACGAAACCGTACCTTCATGTCTGATTAATACCTTAGAGACATTAAGGCGACAGAACGACATGTCGCGTAATGCATTTATAAAATACATCCGAAATAATACTCTTTGCGCATAGCAAAGAATCACGGCGTCATAGCAGCGACATTGCTGGATTTACCTGGTTATTGTTACTGTAAAAAATAAACCAACAATAATGGCAGTGCGGCTGGCATTTTAAAGACTGACAACAAAGAAACAAGATACAATGAATTACTTTTTTGGAGGAATTTAATATTGAAAATATAATATTAGCTGGATAAGCGCGGTATTAATATTATCAGAGCCATAACAAGAGGCATACTGTATAAATAAGCTAATACTAATAGCTTAAATGCTTTCCGGCTAATACGATAAGCGTGATGAGCGGGACGGTGCGGAATTAAACATTTTAAGCAGTGTAAGAACAATCAAATGTACGCCGCGTGACGGGATTTGGCACGCGGCGCATATCGTTACAGATAAGTGCGCAGGTATTCCGTCAGACACAGAATAGCCATTGCCTGGCCATAAGGCATCGACGTAAGCGGAATCTGCCGGTAAAAGTCGAGATCGCTTCCCATGCCGGTGCCGAACGATACCTGCAACAGCTCGCCCTGCGGCGAAACGTTCGCCACCACGCCTTTAATAGCCTTCTCCGCCACCAGGCCGTACTCCTTGCCGATATAGCGCTTGCGCACCGCCTTCAGCAGGCCGCAGGCGAACCCGGCCGTGGCGGACGCCTCCAGGTAGGAACGGGGATCGTCAAGAAGGGTGTGCCACAAGCCGCTCTCATCCTGACACTCTGCCAGCGCCGCCGCCTGGCGCGCCAGCACCTGCGTCAGATAGCGGCGCACCGGATGCTGCTCCGGCCAGTCCATCAGCTCAAGAAAATCGGGGATAACAATCGTCACCCAACTATTGCCGCGCGCCCAGCGGGCGTTCGCAAAATTATGGCAACCTTCGTAGTTCCAGCCGTGGAACCACAGTCCGGTTTTCCGGTCCATCAGGTTCTGCACATGCAGCAGGAACTGATAGATCGCCTCATCGACATACTCTTGACGCCCGAGCAGCTTGCCGATTTTAGCGAGCGGCAGAACCGTCATCATCAGCGTGTCGTCCCACATCTGCTGATGATTCTCTTCGGCGAGCGTGATGTGCTGCATCCCGCCCTGGTCGGTGCGCGGCATCTCATACATCGCCCACTCGGCCCAGGTTTCAAGCCAGGGTAACAGCGCGGGGTCGCGCGTCTCTTCATAGCGGTACGCCAGCGTCAGGAACGGGGCCATCGTGTTGACGTTTTTGGTAGTGGCGCCTTCGGCAAAGCGCGCCACGAACCAGTCGTCAATCACCGCGCGCATCCGCTCATCACCGGTCTGGCGGTAATATTGATAGATGCCGTACAGCCCTACTCCGTGCGTCCACTCCCAGCCTGCCCAGCCTTTGGTGTCAATCACGCGCCCGTCATCGAGGCGCAGGAGGAACTGCCCGGTTTCATCTTTAATGTTGATCAGGTTGTCGGTAATTTTGTGGATCATCGCCTTGAGTTCATCACGGGCAATGAAGCGCTCCGGCTGACGCAGCAGCGGGCTGTGTTTTACGGGCCAGACAATCATTAACTTAACCTCTGTGTCGTATCAAATTCGGGAGTCACCGTTTTCAGCGGGGGTGCCGCTGGCTTATTGCGGTTCAGATAGCCAATGTTGTTATTCCCCCACAGGCTTTCATAAGGCATGCCCGCCAGCATCTCGACCGTCGCGCGGTTCGCGGGGCTGATGCTCTCCGGCATCACACGGCCGCTGGCGCGCATCTTCGCGGTCTCTTCACGCAGGATGCTGTGGGTTTTCAGGTTGAGCTTAAAGCGCAGGGAAATCAGGAAACCGCAGGCCAGCACGGCTATCGTGCCGACGCTTAAAATGGTCAGAATGGTATGGCTCACCGCGGGTGCCTGGGTGCTCTGGCCGGAGACAAACCCGGACATCTGCATCACAATTCCCACCAGCATCACCGCGCCCGCCTGCGAGGCTTTACGGGTGAGCGTCATAATGCCCGCGAAAATGCCCTCGCGGCGCTGCCCGGTGACCACTTCATCGACATCGGCGATATAGGTATAAGTATTCCACGGCACATAGTTAATGCCGCCGCGCCCGAGGCCCGCCAGCGCGGAAACCAGCAATAACAACGAATAGATATCGCTCATGCCGGTGTAATAGAGCAGCGCGTAAGAGAGCGAGCTCAGGCCAAACAGCACCACCACCATGCGGTAAGACGGCGCAGGCCCGAAGCGGATGCAAAGCGGGATCATCGCGATAACGGCGATAAACTGGAAAACCGCCATCGTGCCGAGCAGATTAGAGGCGACAGACGCTTCCTGCATCAGCACAAACACCACGTAGTAAGTAAACACCGCGTTGAAGACGTCCTGGGCGATATAGCCGCCGAGATACATGCCAAGATGCTGGCGGAAAATACGGATACGCAGCGTGGAGGAGAGTTCAACCACCAGACGGCGCAGGCTCTGGCCGAGCGTCAGGTGTTTCTTCTCTTCTTCGGCGCGCAGCGCGGCCTGTGACCACTCTTCGCGCGGGCGCTCCCAGGTGAAGATCCACACCAGCGTCAGCATGATCGCGCAGAGCACCGAGAAGACCAGGCTTGCATAGAAGAAGGAGACTGCATTGTCTTTACCGAAGTGCGTCAGCAGCACGCCCGGCAGGAACGACGCCAGAATGGCGGACATCTGGGCCATCGAAATACGCGCGCCGGAGAATTTGGTTTTCTGTTTGAAATCGTCGGTCATTTCCGGCACCAGCGTCTCGTAAGGCACCAGAATCATGGTGTAGACGATATCAAACAGCAGGTAGGTGAGCAGGTAGTACCAGAATCCCATATCGCCCACCCACATCAGCGAATAGCTAAAGACGCAGGGAATGCCGAGCAGAATAAAGAATTTCCGGCGGCCAAACCGGCGGCCGAGCCAGGTGGTGCCGAAGTTGTCAGTAAGAAAGCCCATCAGCGGGCTGACCACGGCATCGGCGACCCTCGCCGCCGCGAAAATGAAGGTCGCCTCAATCGGGCTTAAGCCACAGAAGGTCGTGTAGAAATAGAGAAGCCACGCTGCCGTGAGGGCGGTCGTTCCTGCGCCGAGGAAGTCTCCTGACCCGTAGGCAAGGTAATTTGCCAGTCCTAGTTTACGCGTTTTCATCGCCGTCACCCTGTGTGTTTTTATGTGGAGTCCTGCGGCCAGGCGCAGAGCTATCAGGGCTAAAGTAAAAGTATGGCGGGTGGGAAACCTTTCCTTTTCTGCCACCTGAAACGCAATACTGGCAAAAATACAAAGAGCGCCGCCACCGGCTTCACTGATTTATAAAACAGCGTTTCGAAGTGTTCAAAGCGGGAGTTCAGAACTGCGAGCCAGCTGCCAAAAATCGGGCGGCCGGAGAAAGAAAACGCGCGGCGGCGCGTGTTACAGAAGATGGTTAACGATAATTGACGATGACCTGGCTGCTGCGCACTTCCAGCGCCGGCCACAGCCTGCCGCCGCCCGGCACTTCAAAGATAAAGCGCAGCGGCTCGGCGGCGGAAACGTTGGTAAAGGCGCGCGTGGTGCCGGTCTGGTCGTCCACGTCCACACAGCGGGTCTGCGAGCAGAGCCGCGCCACCATGCCTGCGGGCGTCGGCCCTGCCAGCTCATAGCGCCAGACGACGACCGTCATCACGCCCTGCGGCGGTGGGGAATCCGGTGCCAGCAGCGGTGACGAGGCCGCCATGCCGCGCTGGCTCACTACCGGCCCCATCGCGCTCGCCTGCCAGGCGCCCTCTCCTGCGGCGTTCGCCAGCACAGGCAGCGTCAGTAACGCCATTAACAAGCGCGTGCGCATTATTTACCTCCGATGCTGGACGTCATGCGGATATTGCGGTTATCGGACAACTCAAGGTTCGAGAGCACCACCAGCTGCGGCAGATTACGGCGCAGGAAACGCGCGAGCAACGGACGCAACGCGTGGTTCACCAGCAGTACCGGCGGCGCGCCGAGCATCTCCTGGCGCGACAGCGCCTCTTGCGCCTGCTCAAGCAGACGGTCCGCAAGGCCAGGCTCCAGGCCACCGCCGCCCTGCAACGCCTGCAGCAGCAGACGCTCAAGCGACGTATCAAGCCCAATCACCTGCACTTCGTCGTTGCCAGGGAACCACTGCTGGGTAATCGCGCGGCCCAGCGCCACACGCACCACGGCGGTCAGTTCGTTTGGATCGTTCTGAACCGGCGCGTGCTCGGCAAGCGTTTCCAGAATGGTGCGCATATCGCGGATTGGCACTTTCTCGGCAAGCAGGTTTTGCAGCACTTTATGCAGCGTGGTGAGCGTCACGACGCCCGGCACCAGATCTTCGGTCAGTTTCGGCAGCTCTTTGCTCACGCGATCGAGAAGCTGCTGCGCTTCCTGACGGCCAAACAGCTCAGCGGAGTATTGCGCGATCAGATGGTTCAGGTGCGTTGCCACCACGGTGCTGGCCTCAACCACCGTAAAGCCCTGGATTTGCGCCTGCTCTTTCAGCGCGCTTTCAATCCAGATAGCGGCCAGACCAAACGCCGGATCGACCGTCGGCTCGCCCGGCAGAGAGCCTGCGGCGGTGCCGGGGTTAATCGCCAGCCAGCGGCCCGGATAGGCTTCGCCGCTGCCGATTTCCACGCCTTTCATCAGAATGCGATAGCGGGCCGGCGGCAGATCCATGTTGTCGCGGATATGCACCACCGGCGGCAGGAAGCCGAGATCCTGCGCGAATTTCTTACGGATACTGCGGATGCGGCCCAGCAGTTCGCCGTCCTGCTGCATATCCACCATCGGGATCAGGCGGTAGCCCACTTCCATCCCGAGCGAATCTTCCAGCTGCACGTCGTTCCAGGTCGCTTCCACGGCCTGCGGATTATCCTGCTGGATAACCGGCGCGGGCGCGGCAGGCGCCTGCTGTTCGCGGCCGCGCATCCACCAGGCGAGCCCCAGCAGCGCGGCGGTAAACAGCAGGAACACAAAGTTAGGCATCCCCGGCACCATACCGAGCAGGCCGAGGACGGCGGCGCTCAGCACCATCACGCGCGGGTTATTGAACAGCTGGCCGACCATCTGCTCGCCAACGTCCTGATCGGTGGCGACGCGGGTCACGATAACGCCCGCCGCGGTCGAAATCACCAGCGCCGGGATCTGGGCCACCAGGCCGTCACCGATGGTCAAAAGCGTATAGCTCTCCGCCGCCTGGCCGACCGGCATACCGTGCTGCACCACACCCACCAGCAGGCCGCCGATAATGTTGATAGCCATAATCAGCAGGCCCGCGACGGCGTCACCGCGCACGAACTTACTCGCACCGTCCATCGAGCCGTAAAAGTCGGCTTCCTGGGTCACTTCAGTACGGCGTTTTTTCGCTTCCTCTTCACCGATAAGCCCGGCGTTAAGGTCGGCGTCGATAGCCATCTGTTTGCCTGGCATCCCGTCAAGGACAAAGCGCGCGCCCACTTCCGCGATACGCCCCGCACCCTTGGTGATAACCATGAAGTTAATGATGACGAGAATGATGAACACCACGATACCGATGGCGAAGTTGCCGCCGACCAGGAAGTGGCCGAACGCCTCCACCACTTTCCCCGCCGCCGCCGCCCCCGTGTGGCCGTCCATCAGAATGATACGCGTGGACGCAATGTTCAGCGCCAGACGCAGCAACGTGGTAAACAGCAGAATGGTCGGGAACGCCGCGAACTCCAGCGTGCGCTGGGTGAACATCGCCACCAGCAGCACCATGATGGAAAGCGCGATGTTAAAGGTGAACAGCAAATCCAGGATGAAGGCCGGTAATGGCAGCACCATCATCGACAGGATCATCAGGATGATAACCGGCCCGGCGAGTATCTGCCATTGGGTCGATTTCAAATTGCCAGGCAGGCGCAGCATTGCCACCAGATTAGCCATCAGTGTCCTTCTCGTTCAAAAAATCCAGCGCCTCAGGCACCGGAAGGTTTTCAGGTTTCTTCGGAATCAAACCGCCAGCCAGACGCCAGCGCTTGAGTTGCCATACCCATGCCAGCACTTCCGCGACAGCAGCGTAAAGCTGTCCTGGGATCTGCTGACCGATTTCCGCGTGCCGGTATAACGCGCGCGCCAGCGGCGGCGCTTCCAGCATCGGAATGCGGTGTTCATTACCAATTTCGCGAATACGCAGCGCCACCAGCCCTGCGCCTTTGGCCACCACTTTCGGGGCGCTCATCTTGTTCTCGTCATACTGCAACGCTACCGAGTAGTGCGTCGGGTTGTTGACGATAACGTCGGCTTTCGGTATGTCCGCCATCATGCGGCGACGGGCGGCTTCGCGCTGCTGCTGGCGAATGCGCCCTTTCACGTGCGGATCGCCTTCCTGGTTCTTGAATTCATCGCGGATATCCTGGCGCGACATGCGTAATTTTTTGGTGTGGCTGACTATCTGCCAGAACACGTCAAAGCCCACCATCGGCACCAGGCCCATCACGATAAGAATGCAGCACAGCGCGACCAGATTCAGGGCGTTGCGCATGGCGGCTATCGGCGATTCGCTGATAAGACGCATAATGTCTGGCCAGTTGTACCAGAGGAAACAGCCCGTCACGATGCCCACCAGGACCGACTTCAGAATGGCTTTCAGCAACTCCGCCAGCGACTGCGATGAAAAAATGCGTTTGATGCCCGGCAGCGGGTTCAGTTTTTCTGGCTTAAACGCCACCGCTTTCGGGTTAAACAGCAGGCCACCTAACAGCATGGGGGCAAACAGCGCCACAATCACCACGCCCATAATCAGCGGAACCAGCGCCATCAGCGCCTGCTTTATCAAAAAACTGATCTGCCCGACCACAAGTTTAGGGTCGTTAATAATGCTGTGATCGAAATGGAGGCCGTGAGAGAGCATGGCCGCCAGCTGACGCGCCAGCAGCGAACCACCTACCCAAATCACCGCGACGCCGACCAGCAGCATCAGCATGGAGGTCAGTTCACGGGAACGGGGGATCTGCCCTTCTTCTCGCGCCTTTTCTCGTCGGTGGGGTGTGGGGGCTTCTGTTTTGTCGTCGCTATCGTCTGACACGATTCGATTCTCGCAGCTACTATTACGCAGCTAGCATGCCAGAGGCGGGAAAAGCTAATGGGAAGAGAAAAGCGCAAAACCGGTGGTTGTTTCGCGCTTTACTGCCCTCCCCGAAGGGAGGGTTAGCGGGGATCAGAACCCCAGGCTGTCGAGCAGGTCGTCGACCTGATCCTGGCTTGCCACGACGCCTGCGGCGGTGGCGTCCAGCTGCGGGCCGTTGAGCAGGCTGTCGTTCGGGCGCTTGGCGCGCGCGTTCGGCTCCGGCATGTTCTCCAGCAGCACCATCAGAAGCTGGCGCTCAATCTCCTGGATAACATCCATCATGCGCTTGATCACCTGACCGGTCAGATCCTGGAAATCCTGTGCCATCATGATTTCCAGAAGCTGGGCGTTGGTGAAGCTCGTATGGTCCGGAACCTCGGCCAGATACTGGCGGGTGTCGGTCACGAGTTCGCGCGCGTCGCTCAGTTCGATCGGGTTCTCAAACCACTCGTCCCAGCGGCCGCTCAACGCTTTCGCGTCGCTTTCCAGTTTGTTCTGGTGAGGCTGCGAAGCCTCGACGCAGTTCAGGGCGCGTTCGGCGGCCTGCGCTGTCATCTGCACCACGTAATCCAGACGGTCGCGCGCGTCCGGGATAGCTTCCGCCGCTTCCGCAATCGCCTGATCAAGCCCCAGCTCGCGCAGACTGTCACGCAGCATGCGGGTAAGACTGCCGATACGGACAATAATGTCGCCAGTCGAATGCTCGTCAGTCGGTTTTATCGATGCCGTCATCTGCCTGTCCTCACATGCCGAGTTTTTCGAAAATCTTGCTCAGTTTTTCTTCAAGCGTCGCCGCCGTGAACGGTTTCACCACGTAGCCGCTGGCGCCTGCCTGCGCTGCCGCGATGATGTTCTCTTTCTTGGCTTCCGCCGTCACCATCAGTACCGGCATGGACGCCATAGCACCGTCGGCGCGAATGGTTTTGAGCAGCTCAAGACCATCCATGTTGGGCATGTTCCAGTCGGAAATCACGAAACCGAAACCGCCGGTCTGCAGTTTGTTGAGGGCATCCACACCATCTTCCGCTTCTTCTACGTTGTTAAAACCCAGCTCTTTGAGCAGGTTACGTACAATGCGGCGCATGGTGGAGAAATCATCCACAACCAGAAACTTGAGATCTTTATCCGCCATAAAAACTGTACTCCTCGTTAAATACGTATTGCCTGTCCGGCACTGATTTTCGCCAGCATCTGCTGGCTGACCTGGCTTAGATCGACGACTTCGCTGACGCCACCCATATTGATGGCCTCACGCGGCATGCCGAACACCACACAACTCGCTTCGTTTTGGGCGATGGTCCAGGCGCCCGCCTGGTGCATCGCCAGCATTCCCGCCGCGCCATCGTTGCCCATCCCGGTGAGGATCACGCCCACCGCGTTGCGCCCCGCATGTTTGGCTACGGAGTGAAACAACACATCCACGGCCGGACGGTGCCGGTTAACCGGCGGCCCGTCGTGGATTTTTATCTGGTAGTTAGCGCCGCTGCGCGCGAGCTCCATATGCTTATCGCCTGGCGCGATATAGGCATGGCCCGGCAGCACGCGCTCGCCGTCTTCGGCTTCTTTCACGCTAATCTGGCACAGCTTGTTCAGTCGCTCGGCGAAAGAACGGGTAAATCCAGGCGGCATGTGCTGGGTAATCAGTACTGCCGGGCTTGAGAGCGGCAGCGGCTGGAGCACATGGCGAATCGCTTCGGTGCCGCCCGTGGAGGCACCAATGGCAATCAGTTTTTCCGAACTCAACAGCGGGCCTGCTTTCAGCGTTTTCGGCACCGCGTCCGGCAGGCGGGCGGAAATTCGCGCGCGCGAGGCGGTACGCACTTTATCGGCAATCAGTTCGCTGTAGGCCAGCATCCCTTCGCGAATGCCAAGCTGCGGCTTGGTCACGAAATCCACCGCGCCCAGCTCCAGCGCGCGCAGCGTCACTTCAGAGCCTTTTCCCGTCAGCGAAGAGACCATGACCACCGGCATCGGACGCAGACGCATCAGTTTTTCCAGGAAATCGAGGCCATCCATGCGCGGCATTTCAACATCCAGCGTTAAGACATCCGGGTTGAACTGCTTAATCAGATCGCGCGCCACCAGCGGGTCCGGCGCCGTCGCCACCATCTCCATATCGCTGTGGCTGTTGATAATTTCGGTCATGATTTGACGCATCAGCGCCGAATCATCTACTGACAACACTCTGATTTTACTCATTCTTTTTCCTTACTCAGGGCATACACCGTCTGACCGCGCAGCGAGAACTCCCGACTGAGGTTACTGAAGTTTTCCGAGTGGCCTGCAAACAGCAGACCGCCTGGCTTCAGCAGCGGAACAAAGCGTTTGAGGATCTCCTGCTGTGTTTCTTTATCGAAATAAATCATCACGTTGCGGCAGAAAATCGCGTCAAATGGCCCTGGTACGTTGTACTGCTTATCAAGCAGGTTCAGCGAGGCGAACTCAATCTGGTTCGCCAGTTCGTTACGCACGCGCACCAGCCCCTGGTGAGGCCCGGTGCCGCGCATAAAATAGCGTTGCATCTGCTGCGGCGAGAGGGTTTTCAGCTCCTCCTGCCGGTAAATTCCGCTTTGTGCTTTTTGCAGCACTTCGGTATCGATATCCGTGCCGTAGACTTTCCAGCGGCCAGGCGCGGTGCCGAGCGTATCGGCAAGCGTAATGGCGATGGAGTAGGGCTCCTCGCCCGTCGACGCCGCGGCGCTCCAGACACGGTACTCGCCCGAACGCTTACGCGCGTGTTCCGCCAGCACCGGGAAGTGATGCGCCTCCCGGAAAAACGCCGTCAGGTTGGTGGTCAGCGAGTTGATAAACGCCTGCCACTCGGCGCTGTTGGCATTGGCCTCCAGCATGCTGAGATAGCGTCCGAAATCATCCAGCCCGAGCGTGCGCAGACGACGAACCAGACGGTTGTAAACCATGTCCCGCTTATGTTCGGCCAGCACGATCCCGGCGCGCTGGTATATCAATTGACATATCCGACGGAAGTGGGTGTCGGACAGCGCAAGGCGCTGTGTCATCTGTACTAATAATGACGTTTGCCCAGCAGGCATGGATGATGTCATGTTGCCTTCTTCTTCACAGTCAGAGTGTTACTGGCACCCCTTACGGGGGTGCGGCCATCTTGTTACGCTTACAAAAGCCGTGTTCAAGGTTTAAGACTGAAACTTTTTTCTTCTCGGACGCGCCATGCTGCACGCGGCCGATACGGTTCGGTTGTGCCGATGCACTGTGCGGTGCATCCCACGCTGTAGCGCCATGCGCCCTTGCCCCAAAAACGGCCGACAGCGTTGCCCTTCGGTACCCCATCCTTGTTTCCTTAGCCGGTCAAAGACCGGAGCCTGTTCAGAACGTTTCCCAGTTGTCCTGGCTTGCAACGGCCGGTTGACTTGCCGTTACGGGCGTCAGGCTGGCGCTCACCGGCGCGGCCGTCTGGACGCTGCGCGGGACGCTGGCACGCGATGCCGCGAGACGGAAGGCGGCGACCGCCTGCGACAGGCGGCTTGCCTGGTCTTCCAGCGCGCTCGCGGCAGCGGCGGACTGCTGCACCAGCGAGGCGTTTTGCTGCGTCACGCGATCCATTTCGGAAACCGCCAGCGCCACCTGATCGATGCCGCGGCTCTGTTCATCGGACGCAGAGGCTATCTCGCCCATAATGTCGGTGACGCGCGTGACTGCCCCGACAATCTCCTGCATCGTTTCGCCCGCGCTTTCTACCAGCACGGAGCCGGAATCGACGCGCGAAACGGAATCTTCAATCAGCGCCTTAATCTCTTTGGCCGCCTGAGCGCTGCGGCTCGCGAGGTTGCGCACTTCGCCTGCCACCACCGCGAACCCGCGGCCCTGCTCCCCTGCCCGCGCCGCTTCCACGGCGGCGTTCAGCGCCAGAATGTTGGTCTGGAAGGCGATGCCATCAATGACGCTGGTAATGTCTGAAATCTTTTTCGAGCTGGCGGCGATGTCATGCATGGTGTTAACCACGCCATCCACCACTTTGCCGCCGCGCTGCGCGGTTTCCGACGCGCTCAGCGCCAGCTGCGATGCCTGACGGGCGTTTTCGGCGTTCTGTTTCACCGTCGCGGTCAGCTCTTCCATACTGGCGGCGGTCTGCTCCAGCGCGGACGCCTGCTCTTCGGTACGTGAAGAGAGATCGGTATTGCCCGCGGCGATTTCACTGGTGCCGCTGTAAATCGCATCGGTGCCTTCACGCACGGTGCTTACCGTCTGGATCAGCGCCTGTTGCATATGCTGAACGCTCGCGGAAAGCTCCGTCATCTCGTTACGCCCGGTAACCGTAATGGTTTCGGTCAGGTTGCCGCCCGCAATCTCGCGAATATGGTGGATAACCCCTGCCAGCGGTTTGAGCAGAACGTGACGGATGCCGTACCACACCAGCGCGATAACCAGCACCACCAGAACCGCCAGAATGCCGGTCTGCCACTGGGCCACACGGAAATCGCTGCGGCTCTCGTCCCAGGCCTGCTGTGCCAGACGCACGTTGACGTCGTCATAGCGCATAACGGCTTTTTCCAGCGCGTTCTGTTTGCCCTGCGTCGCCTGCGCGAAGTAGGCGTCCATGTTGCCGGTTTCCAGGTACTGCACCAGTTCGCTCAGCGCCTGGTAGTAATCGCGATAGCTCTGCTCGACGTCGCCCGCGGCGGCGTTAATCTCCGGTACATCCACCGTCACGGCTTTAAAGGCGTTAAAGTGGGTATCCGCTTCAGCCAGCACTTTTTTCGCCGTGTTGAGCAGATCGGTTTTCGCGCTGCTCTGCTGGTTATTCGCATTCATCATCATCCGCGCCGCTGAGCGGCTTAAGTTGATGCGGGTCTGCAGCAGCAGGTTCCACGACTGGTTGAGCTGCGCCTGTTGCAGTCGCAGCTGGTGCGACGCGGCGAAACTTTGCTGGTTTTCATTCAGCGACGAAAAAAACATCCCACCGGAAATGAATTGCAGCAGTGCGAAGACCACCAGCACCATCATCAACAGTGAGACAACGCGGATACGATTCAACATGCGACACCTTCCTTCTGGTTCCTGAAGGGGTTATCGGCATGGCCTGGGGGAACTTTATCGTTGTGTAAAGGAAATTTGCGTTAGTCGGCGGCGGACTCAGAACGCCACGTCCACCACCAGCGTATCGGTGTAACTGCCTGCGGGCGGCGTGTTCTGGGTCGCAAGGATACGCGCCGTGTATTGATAGGATTTCAGCAGGCCATCGCTGCTGACCTGCGTGGGCGTGTCGCTGGCCCAGCGTTCGGTGCCGCTGACGCCCCAGCGGTTCGCGGTGCTGCCTTTATAAATCTCATAGCTGAGACGGTTAGTGCCGCTCGCCATATTGCGCACGCTGCCTACGGCATAGTTGCCGTTATTGATGCCAACGGTATAGGTGCTGCCTTTGGTGCAGGTGATGGCGATGGTTTGCGACACCGGCGCGAAGTCTTTCACCAGCGGCGCGCTGGCGAAATTCAGATTCGGCGCGGTGATCGTACTGCAATCGTTGGTGACGGTGAGCGTCACCAGGCTTGTGAAGGTTGACGTGCCGTTCTGCGGCGTCAGGCAGACCGCAATGCCGACCGCGCAGATGCTGTAGTTCACGCTGAAATTGAGCGTCACCTGATAGGCACCCGCCGCGACGTTCTGCCCTTGTAATGTGCGGATATAGATCGGGAAGGTGTAACGTTTACTGGTTAAGAGATTCAGAAGCGACTGCCCGGTCCAGCGGTAGCTGCCGTTAATGGCAAGCTCACTGCCGGACGGGCAGCCGCTCTGGGCGCAAACCTGAACGGGAATGCGGTCGGTGGTATCACCGCTACGCCCGAGCGTGGCGCGGGTGCCGGCGGTTGTGGTGGCACCGGTCAGCGTCAGGGTCACGAAGTCATTATTGAGCACGTTCAACACTGAGTCGCAATCCAGCGTCAGCGTCGCCGTCGTGGTCTGGACGGTGCTGTTAATCACAAATGACGTCTGGCTGCCGTAGGCCGCGCCGGTGCCGCTGACGCGACAATCCGCCAGCGCAGGCAGGCTTGCCACAACAAGGAGAATCATCAGCAGCAGACGAATCATGGCGTACCCTCGCGACAAATGAGCGGACCATAGGTTTCCAGACGATGCGAGCGTGACGAGCTCACCGTCAGCGTGACGCGGCAAGTGCTGCCATCGGGTTTCGTGACGCGCAGCGGATTCACCCCGCCAATATCCTCAAGCCAGGCGATACCGTCGTACCCCACCACCGCTGTGGGGCGATCATCACGAAACACCTGGCTTGATACCGGCAGCGGCTGGTCGTTTTCGTCATGCAAAATCACGCTCGCCACCCGCTCCTGCTCCATCGGGAAGGTCACCAGATAACCGCTGTTACGCCGCAGCGCGATGCGCCGTTCGGTATCACGGATGCGGGTATCGGCAGGCAGATTCAGCGCGTCGATGCTGTAGGTGGCCGGGTAATAGGACGTTACGCCGCTGACCAGCAGATAGCCTTCCTCGTCGGTCTCCCCGACCGGCTGGTTTTCAAAGTTCACCGTTACACCCGGCTGGCCGTCAGTGCTGACCACCGCGAAGGCGTCGTTGATCTGGTTTGCCGCAAACAGTTCACCGTCCATCGTCACCACAGACCCGGTGGCCTCGGCCCAGCGCGTGAGGTTTTTCGTCTGGCCGTAGATCCCGCCCTGCGTCTCAATGTGGTTGTTGCGCCAGCCGAGCGTCGCCTGCTGATAGTTGTCATCGCGCGACTGCCTGGCGTAAGCGAGGTTCCAGCTGAATCCGCCGTCGCTTGGCATCGCCTGGTTGAAGTTAACGCGCTGGGTTGAGCCGCTCTCCGGCGTGGTCTCGGCACTGAGCGCCACCGAGCTCTGCTCGCCGAGCGGGATTTGCAGCGAGAGCGCGAACGTCCAGTCGCGCCCTTCATAATCGTGGCTCGCGGCCAGATAAAGGCTGCTGTTCCACAGCGTTTTATTCCACGAGAGGTTCAGCAACCGGGTGTGGTCGCGGTTAAAGGATTGCACGTCAATCCAGGCCGCGCCGACGCTGCCCGCCGCGCCCATATTAAGCGTCAGCGCATACTGGGCGCTGGAGCGGCTTAAGGTGATGATAGGCTCCTGATACTGATCGTAGCGCACGGGCTGATCGTAGAGCGCCAGGTTGCCGAACCCGCGCGTGCGGCGGGTCTGCTGGGTAGAGATGCTGAAACCCGCCGTGTTGTACTGATAGCCCCAGTTCCACTGCTGGCCGCTGTTATCGCGCATCTTGCTCCAGCTTCCCGCGCCGTTGACCACACCGAAGCGGCCGAGCTTCACCAGCGACCCGACGCCACCGAGCTTAAGCTTTTCCGCCGCTTCGCCGTGGGTTTCCAGCGTCCAGAAATCCGTCATCCCGTAGCGCCAGGAGCCGCTCGCCGCCGCCGGACCGTAATCGAAATTTTTCACGCCGTAGTTGCGGCGAAGCGCGCCCGCGCTGAACGAGCCATCGCTTAAGCCTGGTTTCAGCAGCTCGCTTGCCACGTAAAACGGCAGCGTAGTGGAGACCTGGCGGCCCAGGGCGTCGGTGGTGACCAGCACCGCATCACCCGAGCCGTTAATATAAGGCAGATTGGTGAGCGTAAAGGGGCCAGGGGCGAGATCGGTCGAGCCGGAGCGGTAGCCGTTGATAAACACGTCTACCGTGGTGGGCACCGCCGCCTCGCCGGAGAACGCGGGCAGCGGATAGGTGATGAGATCGGGACGCAGCGAGAAATCGCGACCGACCGAAATGCCGCCCATGCGCACGCTGTTGCTCCAGCTCAGGCTGTCGCTGATAACATCGCCCAGCGACCAGCTCCAGGCGCTGTCATCGTTGGTGCTGTTAAACACGGTGTCGTAGCGCATATAGCCTTCATCCTGCCCCGGATAACCGCGGAACACTTCCCGTAACGCCCCGGTCGTGGAAAACGAGGCCGCATTGCCAAACAGACGCATCTCGTGCCAGAGCGACGCCTGACGCAGACCGTGATTGGTGTCGCTGGCGTAAAAATCATAATTGAGCACCGCCCCGTTGCTGGCGCGCGGGCGCACCCGTCGCTCCTGCTCGCCGAGCGCCACGGTGCGCGCGGGCACCCAGTCGGTCGGTACCGTCAGCAACAAACGCTGACCCGTGCTGTCGTAGCGGCTTTTCACCTGCGGAAGCGCATCAACGTTAACCTCGCCCTGCGGGAGTTTATCGCCCGGCAGCCCGGCGCGCTGCAAATCGGCCGACGAGACCCACATCGCGCCGCCGCGCCGCGTTACCGGCACCACCAGCCCGGTATCGTAATAGTTCACCACCAGCGACAGATGAAACACCGCCTGGCGGTCGATAGCCTGCGCGTCCGGCGGCGGCGGCAGCGCGTCGTCGCCTTCCAGCGCATAAACGGCGGGAGAGACGACACACAGCAGGCTGATTATCACCCCCCGACGACTCACCGGGCGGCGGCCTGCCATGTCCCCTCGCGGGCATTGACGGAGGCGCTAAGCTGCGTGGGCTGCGACACGCCCGCTGGCAGCGGAAAGATGCGCGTCTGGCCTGGCAACACATAACCCAGCAATCCTTCCGCCAGCACGCGAGATTTGCCGCCCTGCTGTACCGTCACTTTGCTGATGCGCGCGTGGATCTGATCCCGGTTGGCAATTTCAATCGCGGGCTGGCCGTTATCTCTGACGACCCGCCAGGAGAGATTTTCCGGCTGTAAATAAGCGTGATGCGTGCCCGCACGCTCGGTGGCGACGCCCTGGCCGTACGCGAAAAGCGGAATCGAATAGCGCATTTGCAGTTTCAGGCCGAGCTGCGGTTTGCCAGGCTCGGTGGGCTGCGGGATCTCATCCACCACGATACGGTACGCCTGCTCGACGCCCGTCGGGATCTGCGCCTGGCTTATCAGGCGGATGAGCTGCTTTTTACCGCCGTCGATACGTACAATCGGTGGGCTTGCCACCACATCCTGCTGCTGCTGGTAGCGCTCGTTGCCGCCCTCCTGCCGCCAGCGCACAATGCGCACCTGCATGGTCATCGGCGTGGCGCCCTGATTCTGAATCCACAACTCCGCCGCGTTGTCGCCGGGCGCGAGGTAAGGATCGATGGGCCAGATAAGCATATTGCCGGCCGACCAGGCGCTGCCTGTGGTCAGCCAAAACGCGGCGGCCAGTCCGAGCCGCCTGAGAGACGTTGCGCACTGCATCATGTCTGCTCTCCCTGTAGTGCGGCTCTTTTCTCTGTCGGTGCGATGTCGTCAGGCTCCTCCTTCGCCTGTGAACAGGCGAAAAAAAGGGGCGCTTTCGCGCCCCGTGCCACTGCTTTTCTTGTTGTCACGCCACGCGGGCGGTTGCGCTGTCAATCAGCTCCATCTCTTCGCTGTTGAGCAGCTTCTCAATGTGTACCAGAATCAGCATGCGTTCGCCAATAGCGCCGAGGCCTGTCAGGTATTCTGTGGAGAGCGTCACAGCGAATTCCGGCGCCGGGCGGATCTGCTCGGCCGTGAGAGACAGCACGTCAGAGACGCCATCCACCACGATACCGACCACGCGCTGGCCGAAGTTCAGTACGATAACCACGGTGTTTTCATTATATTCCACATCGCCCTGCTCAAACTTCACGCGCAGGTCAACGATAGGCACGATAACACCGCGCAGGTTGGTGACGCCTTTAATGAAAGACGGCGTGTTGGCGATACGGGTTACCTGATCGTAACCGCGGATCTCCTGCACTTTCAGAATATCGATACCATATTCTTCGTCGCCCAGAGTGAATACCAGGAACTCCTGGCCAGACGGCTCGCCGGCCAGTTTAGTGACGTTGCTCATACCGGTCATATTACTTACCTTTTCTACGATAGTGGCTTCAGGCGGCGGTCGGCGCCAGACGTTGCTCACGGTTTAAACTTTGCAGCGCGGATACATCAACAATCAGCGCCACGCTACCATCGCCCAGGATCGTGGCGGCCGAAATACCCGGCACCTTGCGATAGTTACTCTCAAGGTTTTTCACGACGACCTGGTGCTGACCAATCAGCTGATCGACCAGCAGTGCATAACGGCGACCGGCGCTTTGCAGGATAACGACAATGCCCTGCGTCGCTTCGGTTTTCGCCCCTTGCACATCAAAGACTTTCCACAACTCCACCAGCGGCAGATATTCGCCACGCACTTCCAGTACGCGCTCGCCGCCTGCCAGCGGATGCAGATCTTCTTCACGCGGCTGCAGCGACTCCATGACCGCGTTCAACGGCAGAATAAAGACTTCTTCGTTTACCTTAACCGACATGCCATCGAGGATAGCCAGCGTCAGCGGCAGCAGGATACGAATCGTCGTGCCCTGGCCCTGACGGGAGGCGATTTCAACATGGCCGCCCATCTCCTGAATGTTACGTTTCACCACGTCCATGCCGACGCCGCGACCGGAAACATCGGTCACTTGCTCTGCCGTGGAGAAGCCTGGCGCGAAGATGAGCATGCCCACTTCGTCATCGGTCATGCTTTCACTGACGGCCATGCCCTGAGACATCGCTTTCGCAAGGATACGCTCGCGGTTGAGGCCAGCGCCGTCGTCGGTCACTTCAATGCAAATGTTGCCGCCCTGATGTTCTGCGGAGAGGATCAGGTTGCCCACCGGGGATTTACCCGCAGCGGCGCGTTTTTCCGGCGATTCGATACCGTGGTCGAGGCTGTTACGCACCAGGTGCGTTAACGGGTCGATAATGCGTTCAATCAGGCTCTTGTCGAGTTCGGTGGAGCTGCCCTGCAGGGTCAGTTCAACCTGCTTGCCAAGTTTGCTCGCCAGATCGCGCACCAGACGCGGGAAGCGGCTGAAGACGTATTCCATCGGCATCATACGGATGGACATCACCGATTCCTGCAGATCGCGGGCGTTACGTTGTAACTGACTCATGCTGGTGATCAGGTCGCCGTGGGTGACCGGGTCAAGCTCATTGGAGCGCTGCTGGAGCATCGACTGGGTAATAACCAGCTCGCCCACCAGGTTTATCAGCTGGTCAACTTTCTCCACCGCTACACGAATACTGGTGTTTTCTTTTTCGCGGGCCGGTTTGTTCTGCTCGGCGCGTGGGGCGCTGGCGGCAGGCGCTTTCGCGACCGGTGCGGCGACCACAGGCGCAGGCGCGGCTTCAACCACCGGCGCGGCCGCGACAGCAGGCGCTTCATCAGCGGCAGGCAGCGGCAGGAACTCGATCTGATCGCCTTCGATGACAAAGCAGAGCACCGCGGTGATGTCATCTGCGCTGGCGCTGGTTTCAAGAGTAGCGATCAGGTGATCGGCGCCCTTTTCAATCTGGCTTAAGGCGCCGAGATTACCGAGCTCTTCCTGCAGGAGTTCGATTTCATTGCCTTTGAGTTTGCCAAGCTTTATGCGCAGCTTGCCGCCATCCGTGGGTGCACTGGCCGCAGGTGCCGCGGTTTCTGTTTCAACAACAGAGAGTTTCGCCGCCGCCGCAGGCGCTTCGCCTTTGGCTTCGAGCGCCAGTTGGCGCAGTGCCTGACAGATGTATTCAAAGCTGGCTGCGTCCGGCTCCGAAGAGCTTTTATAAGCGTCAAGCTGTTCCTGCATAATATCTTTGGTTTCCAAAAACAGGTTGATAATGTCGGTGTTGAGTTGCATTTCACCCCGACGTGCTTCATCCAGCAGGTTTTCCATCAGATGGGTGGTTTCCTGCAGGATGGTGAAGCCAAAGGTTCCCGCGCCACCCTTGATGGAATGCGCGGCGCGGAATATGGCATTTAGCTGTTCGGCATCGGGCGCTTCGGGCACCAGATCGAGCAAATGCTGCTCCATGTCAGCCAACAGTTCGTCGGCCTCATCGAAAAATGTCTGATAAAAATCGCTAATATCCATACTCACGCTATCACCTCGTAACCGGTTGGGACGGTGTTGGGTTTGAGGCCGGGGGGACGGCGCCCGGTTGTTGTAATACGCTCAGTGACTCATTTTCGCTTTCGGCGTTTTCATGCACGATGGCATCTTCCGACTGCTTGTTGAGTACCAGCAAACTTATGCGGCGGTTCAGGGCTTCATTCGCGCCTTTCTCCGCCAGGCGCATCGTGGCGGCCATGCCCACCACGCGCAGAACTTTGCCATCATCAAGCCCGCCGATAACCAGCTCGCGACGCGATGCGTTGGCGCGGTCTGCCGAGAGTTCCCAGTTGCTGTAGCCGCGTTCGCCGTTGGCGTACGGGAAATCATCGGTGTGGCCTGACAGGCTCACTTTATTCGGTATCCCGTTCAGCACCGGCGCGATGGCGCGCAGAATGTCGCGCATATACGGCTCGACTTCGGCACTGCCGGTTTTAAACATCGGGCGGTTCTGGCTGTCGATAATCTGAATACGCAGCCCTTCCTGCACGAGATCGATGCGCAGATGCGGGCGCAGCGCACGCAGTTTCGGGTCCGCTTCGATAAGCTGATCCAGATCGCCACGCAGTTTTTGCAGGCGGTTACGCTCCATGCGTTTTTTCAGCTCGTCGATATTCGGCTCTTGTTTTTTCACTTCGCCCTGCGACTGCGTGACATCATCTCCACCCCCCGGAATCGGGCTTTCGCTATCGGCGATGCGATGCCCGCCGGTGATGGCGGCTGACAGCGGCGTGCGGAAATATTCCGCAATCTGCGTCAGCTCCTTCGGGCTGGAGATGGAGATAAGCCACATCACCAGGAAGAAGGCCATCATGGCTGTCATAAAGTCGGCGTAAGCGATTTTCCACGAGCCGTGCGAACCGCCGCCGTGGCCTTTATGCTTGCGCTTTTTTACGATAACGACGGGGTGGTTGCTGTTTTTCATGCGTCTTCTGTCACCTGCTGCTGGTTAGGCGATTTCACCGCGCGAACGTGTTCATCCAGCTCAGTGAAGGACGGACGCTCGCTGGAGTAGAGCGTCTTACGACCAAACTCTACGGCGATAGGCGGCGCGTAACCGTTAAGGCTCGACAGCAGCGTCACTTTCACGCACTGCATCATTTTGGTGGTTTCGGCGCTCTTCTGGCGCAGCACGGTCGCAAGCGGCGACACAAAGCCGTAAGCCAGCAGGATGCCGAGGAATGTCCCCACCATCGCGTGCGCGATAAGCGCGCCGAGCTCTGCCGCCGGGCGGTCAGCCGACGCCAGCGCGTGCACCACGCCCATTACCGCCGCCACGATCCCGAACGCCGGGAGCGAGTCGCCCATCAGCGCCAGGCTGTTGGCCGGAACTTCCGCCTCGCTTTCGTGCGTTTCGATCTCTTCGTCCATCAGCGCTTCAATCTCAAAAGTGTTCATGTTGCCGCTGATGATGAGACGCAGATAATCGGTGATGAACTCCAGCATGGTGTTGTCCGCCAGGATGCGCGGGTAGCTGGTGAAGATTTCGCTCTCTTTCGGGTTCTCGATATCACGCTCCAGCGAGAACATGCCCTGCTGGCGCGATTTGGTCATCAGGCGATACAGCAGCGCCATCAGATCCATGTACATACTTTTGGTGTATTTCGAACGGCGAAACAGCAGCGGCAGCGCCTTCAGCGTGCCTTTGATGGCTTTCCCGTTGTTACCGACGATAAACGCACCCACACCCGCCCCGCCGATAATGATTAATTCAGCAGGTTGATAGAGTGCACCAAGCTCTCCTCCGGTAATCATGTAACCACCGAAGACCGTTCCCAGAATGACCAGGTAACCTATTAAAATCAGCACGACATCATCCTTCCGCTGTTGGCTATGGCGAGGATGTTCAGGTGAGCAGAAAACGTTGCCGGTTTCAGTTAGGAAAAAAAAAGCAGCGGCCTTTTGGGCCGCTGCTGGAGTGGTTTTCCACACCTATCCGGTTAAACGGCCTGTTCGACCTGTTCATCCAGCAGTTGTGGAATAATATCGGCAGCATCTCGCGAAAGTTTACGTCTTTTTACGGCGCGAGACGGTGGCTGGCACAGGCTGCATGCGAAGCTGCCAACCGGCTGGTGTGCATGAGTAACAAAATTACCGCCGCAGCTGTTGCAGCGCGATAATTCAAGCATTCCGCTGTCCACGAAACGGACCAGCGTCCAGGCGCGGGTCAGCGCCAGCAGCGGGCCTTCTTCGTTTTCTTGCGGGCATTGCTCCAGGTACAGACGGTACGCTTTGATAACCGCGTCAACGCCTGAACACAACCCGGTGCGTAGCAGATACTGCCAGGCGTTACAGAACATCGAAGCGTGGATGTTCTGCTCCCAGGTCATGAACCAGTCCGTGGAAAAGGGCAACATACCTTTTGGCGGCGGGCTGCCCCGCAGCTCTTTATAAAGTTTGATGAGTCTACCGCGGCTAAGTTGCGTTTCACTTTCCAGCATCTGTAAACGTGCGCCAAGGGTAATGAGTTCCATGGCGAGCTGGATATCACGGGCTTCCTGAACAATGCTCTTGTCGGTCATACGTTATGCCCTTTTCTTCCTGGCGACGTCTTCGGTGCCGCTGGCTTCGTTGAGCAGACGCGTAGAGAGCAGAATACCGGTGTGGATCTGTTGCAGATCGTCAACGCGTGATTCTTGTGTTAAACGCGTGATCGACTGATGATCCTGAAAACGGAACTGACAGACAAGCTGGTTCGTTTCAGCCAGTTTCACCATTTGCGGCAGAGTCAGGTCGCCCAGTGTGGACGCCATCTCTTCGCTAATTCCCAGGCGAAACATCGCAGACGCTTTATCCTGACTGATCAGACGCTGTGCAAGTAACAGATATGACAGGTTGATGTCGTAGATATGTTTCAGCAACTCGGATGTATGCATTTTTCCCATCCAATAACAAACTATTATTTTAACGCGGCGAAGCCGCACCCCGTGATGTCGCCGGGCAAATCCCGGTAAAAAAATAAATCGTTACGGCCAAAATGCATCGGTGAAACCAGACTTGTCGGTGAACAGTGTTCCCGTCAAATTCGATTGTCCCTGGCAGGCTCCGTGCACGCCTTTCATCATTTCCTTACACTTGCTTAAGATTTTTCCTAAATCGAGCAAATCGTACTCGGCGGACACCGTTCACACAACGTGCTTGTGAAAAGATTTTGGAAAAAGTGTGACGAGTATCACATATTTTCAGAAAAAGTCACTAAAAAACCATCAGGATTGCTTTTCTTTTGTATAAAAATTAACCAAACAGACGCCTGGCAATGCGTAAAATTCCGAATATTCATTCACCCTTAACTACGGTGTAGCAGTCGGCCATACTTTACATTTGCAACTATTTAACATCACGTGATCACGGGTGGTCACTATAAAAGAAACAGTACTATCCGGGGAGTACTTAAATCAACTTACCTATTTAAAACAGTGAGTTACGTCAAATAATAAGAAGCATGCTAATGATGCATTTTTGAACGAAAAGGGGATAAAGCGGTGTCAGGATGCATCCTGCGCTTATGTTACAAGATGTTACAGAACGGAAATAATGGTTAAATTATTCCTTTGATAAGAATAGCTAATGTATTCAAAAGCCGTGTTTCACCGTTATTAAAGCGGCTTCACATTCTTTCGGGGCGTGTACGTCGTACTATTTCATTATGGCTGCTTCCTGCAGTTCTCTCTGGCGAAAGGACATCACTATGAGCTATTCCCATGTACTCGTTGCCGTGGCGGTGACACCAGAAAGCTACCGGCTTATCACCCGCGCGGTCTCTATCGTTAAACCCGTCAACGGCAAAATCTCTCTTATTACTATCGCCACGGATCCGGAACTCTTTAATCAAATGTCAGCGCCAATGCTCGAAAATTTGCGCGACATCATGTTTGAAGAGACGAAAACGTTTCTGGAAGACCTGAAAAGCAAGGCCGGATATCCGATTAATAAAACCATAATCGCTACCGGAGAGCCTGGAGAATATATTCGCGATATATGTGAAAAAGATGACATCGATCTCGTGATCTGCGGCAATCACAATCACAACCTGTTCAGTAAAGCGGTCTGTTTGTCGAAAAAAATTGTCGCCACCAGCAAAACCGATCTTCTGCTGGTGGCGCTCGATTAGGATGACGTTCCCGGGCGAGCGCCCGGGAAGCGCAGACGGCGTATTACGCCAGTTTCGGGAAGGTCGCCACCTTGCTTTGCAGCTCGCGTTCAGGGCTACGTGGCGTTACCTGCTTTAGATCTTTAATAAAGGCCTCCTGCCAGTGATTGATGTCGTTTTTACGGACAATCTCCAGCATCTCGCTGTGGCGCGCGATACGCTCCGCGAGCGGCATTTTCAGCGCCCGGTCAAGGGCGGCCGCCACATCGTCGCGATCGTAGGGGTTAACCAGCAGCGCGGCGGTCAGCTCATTGGCAGCGCCCGCAAACTGTGAAAGCACCAGCACGCCCGGGTTTTTCGGGTCCTGCGCGGCGACATACTCTTTCGCCACCAGGTTCATCCCGTCACGCAGCGGCGTCACCAGGCCCACGTCAGAGTAGCGGAAGACCTTCATCAGCAGCTTACGGTCGAAGTGCTGGTTGAGGTAATAGAGCGGCGTCCAGCCGAGCTGGCCATATTTCCCGTTAATACGCCCTGCCTCCGTTTCCAGCTGATGACGAATATCCTGATAAGCCTGCACATCGCCACGCGACGTCGGCGCTATCTGGGTATAACGAATTTTGCCATGGTGCTCCGGGTATTTCTCCAGCAGCGTCTCGAACGCCTGGAAACGCTCCGGCAGCCCTTTGGAGTAGTCGAGGCGCTCCACAGAGAAGATATTCTTCACGCTGGCAAGCTCAGCCTTAAGCTGCGCCAGTTTCGGCGGCAGCGGGCCTGCGGAGGCCTGCGCAATCTCTTCAGGCTCAATACCAATCGGGTAGACTTCCGTGCGGAAGGTTTTACCGTAGGCGGTGTGCTCGCCGTCGCTACTGGTAGAGAGATGCGTCTGCATCGCAAGGCAGTCCAGGAACGCGGTGCGGTCGTTTTCCGTCTGGAAGCCCAGCAGATCGTAATCGCACAGCTGCTCCAGCAGCTCGGTGTTGGTCGGCAGGGCGTTAAAGATTTCCGGGGTCGGGAACGGAATATGCAGGAAGAAACCGATGCGGTTATTCACGCCGCGCTTACGCAGTTCGCTGGCAAACGGCAGCAGGTGGTAATCGTGGATCCACAGATTATCGTCTGGCTCAATGAGCGGTTTGAGTTTATCCGCCAGCAGGCTGTTAACGCGCAGATAGCCTTCCCACGCTTCGCGCTGGAAGTTCACCAGATCCAGACGGTAGTGGAACGCAGGCCACAATACGCCGTTGGAGAACTGGTTGTAATACTGGTCGTGATCCTGCTCGCTTAAGTTGAATGACGCCCAGGTAATGTTGTCACGGGTGACTTTTTTTAGCGGGGCATCCTCATTGCCAATTTCACCGCTCCAGCCAAACCACAGGCCGCCTGCTGCTTTCAGCGCTCCCAGTATCCCTACCGCGAGGCCCCCGGCGCTGCTTTTTTTATCATCCGGCGGGGCGATACGATTAGATACTACGACTAAGCGACTCATAGCCTTCTCTCCTTTTATTTGACGTTTTTTTTTCTTGTTCTTGAACTAATTGCTCCAGCCACGCGTGGACGGCCGGGACATCGGCGAGTTGCCACTTCGCCTGGGTATCCCCCTGCCCGACCTTGACGCTAATGCCATTGAGCTGGTTTACAGCGTAAAATCCGGCTTCGTCGGTGAGATCGTCACCCACAAAAACCGGTACGCGGCCTGCGAACGGCGCTTCTTTCATGAATGCCTCGATAGCCGCGCCTTTATTAATGCCCAGCGGTTTTAACTCCACTACGCATTTGCCCGGTTGCAGCCCCAGCTGCTTATGCTCGCTGGCGATGCCTTCCGCCAGCGCCAAAATCTGGTCTTCATACTCCGGCGCGCCGCGATAGTGCAGCGCGAATGCCATGCCTTTCGCCTCAAGCTCCGTGCCAGGCATCTGTGCAAGCGCCGATTCCAGTTGCTGATGCAGATGTGCGACCAGCGATTCCGGCAGCGACACGACATGGTTCTGACCACGGATATCACGACGCTCGGCCCCGTGGACCCCGGCCAGCGGAAAGCGATGCGGCGCGGCAAGCTGGTCCAGCTCCGTCATAGAACGTCCTGAAATCAATGCCAGAGCTCCGTCATTCATGTCGGCGAGTTTTTGCAGCAGGCGACGAACATCGGAGGGAATGAACACTTGATCGGGGTGCGGCTTGATGTCGGCAAGCGTGCCGTCAAGGTCGAAAAAAAAGGCCAGATTTTCGCGGGTTACGGGCGGTACAGCTAACACTTCGGCCACCAGTGTTTCCTCCTTCCTTACGGGTTAAACAGCTAACCCTGAGGTTATCTGATAGTTTTAATGACCGTGTAAGTATAGACAGTGTGACGAGTGTCGCCATTCGGCAACGCCTTCCGCCTGTCTGAAAAAACAGGTCGGAAGGCGTTTTTAGAGGGAATTACGCGGGAGAAAATGCGTTACGCAACGCGTTTCGCTTTCTGTTTGTAACGGTCGAAAATCACCGCCGCAAGCAGGATCAGGCCACGCACCACGTACTGTGCGAACGGGGAGATATTCAATAAATTCATCGCGTTTTCAACGGTGCCGAGGATGAGGATACCCGCCACCACATACGAGATTTTTCCTATGCCGCCTTTCAGAGAAACGCCACCCAGCACGCACGCGGAAATCACGATAAGCTCATAACCGATGGAGGTCATCGGCTGGCCGCTGGTCATGCGCGAGGCGAGGATGATACCCGCTGCGGCGGAGACCAGGCCTGAGAGCACAAAGATAATAATTTTGGTGCGCACCACCGGCACACCCGCCAGACGCGCGGCCTCCTCGTTACCGCCAATCGCCAGTGTGTTACGCCCGAAGGTGGTTTTATTGAGCAGGAAGCCGAACACGATAAGGCAGGCGACCGTCAGCCAGATAGGCGCCGGCAGGCCGAGCCAGTTGGCATAACCGAGGGTGAAAAAGCTTTCGTCTTCGATGCCCACCGCTTTACCGTCGGAGATAATGTACGCGAGGCCGCGCACAATCTGCATGGTGGCAAGCGTGGTGATCAGCGCGTTAATTTTAAGCTTCGCGATAACAAAGCCGTTGACCAGCCCGCTGACAATGCCGAGCAGCAGGCCCGCCGCGACGCCGAGCCACAGGCTTTCGGTCATGTTAATGACCACCGCCGTGGTAACGCCCGCGCAGGCGATGACAGACGCCACCGAGAGGTCGAAATCCCCGGAGGCGAGGCAGAACAACATGCCGCAGGCCACCATCCCGGACATCGAGATAGCCAGCCCCAGGCCTTTCATATTGATAAAGGTGGCGAAGTTCGGCACGAAGATAGCGCAGGCGAGGAACAGCACAGCGAAGACCACCAGCATGCCGTACTGATCCCAGATGCGACCCACGGAGAATGAGGACTTCGGCGCACCGGATGTGGTTAGTGATGACATAATTTCTCCTTACTTAAGCGACAGCCTGGCTGGTTTTGGGCATAGCGAGGCTGAGCGCCGTTGATTCGCTGGCCTCCTCGTGCAGTAATTCACCGGCGATTTCGCCTTCACGCATGACAACAATGCGGTCGGCCACGCCGAGGACTTCCGGCAGATCGCTGGAGGCGAAAAGCACCGCCACCCCCTGCGCCGCCAGCGCGTAAATCACGTTGTAGATTTCATGTTTCGCCCCAACGTCAATCCCGCGGGTTGGCTCATCAAGCAAAATCACTTTCATCTCTTCCGACAGCCAGCGGCCGAGTATCGCCTTCTGCTGGTTGCCGCCGGAGAGATTCATAATTAACTGCTCAGCGCCGGGGGTTTTGATATTCAGCGAGCGAATATGATGGCGGGCGTTCTCCTGCTCCCAGCCGTTATTGATAAGACAGCCCGCGCTGATGTGCTTGCGCCGCGCGCTGATGTTGATGTTGTCCTGCACGGAATGTACCGGAATGATGCCGTCGGCTTTGCGGTCTTCCGGGCAGAGCATCATGCCCGCGCGAATGGCGTCGCCCGGCGCGCGGATAGCGACCGGCTCGCCGTCAATCAGCACCTGGCCGCTGGTAATGCGCGTGCCGCCGAACAGGCCTTTCATTAATTCGCTGCGCCCGGCGCCCACCAGCCCAAACAGGCCGACGATTTCGCCGCTCTTCACGCTCAGGCTCACCGGCGCGCGCACGCCCGGCGCTTTCACCGCTTCAAGACGCAGCCGCTCCGGGCCATAGCTGCGCGGCTGCCAGCCGTAAATATCACCGAGATCGCGCCCGACCATCGCCTGCACCAGGCTGTCGTGGTTCACCTGCTGCATGTCGCTAAAGGTGCGCACGTAGCGGCCATCTTTAAACACCGTAATGGCGTCACTTAACGCGAAGATCTCTTCCATACGGTGCGACACATAAAGAATGACGCGCCCTTCTTTGCGCAGCTCGCGGATCACGCGGAACAGGTGTTCAATCTCACGCGCCGAGAGCGAGCTGGTCGGCTCGTCGAAGGCGATGATTTTGGCGTTGCGCGCCAGCGCTTTGGCGATTTCCACCATCTGCCACTGGCCGATGGAGAGATATTTCAGCGGGGTCTGCGGGTCGATATCGAGCCCCAGATGCTCCAGTTGCAGCTTCGCCTCGTAGTTGAGCAGCGAGCGGTTGACTATCCCGGCCTTGTGAGGGATCTGGCCCAGATAGATGTTTTCCGCCACGCTCATCTCCGGCACCAGATGCAGCTCCTGGTAGATGATAGCGACGCCCGCGTTGAGCGCCGCCGTGGTGTCGCTAAACGTAACGTCTTCGCCTTTGATGGCAATAGTGCCGGTGGTCGGCGCGTAGTTGCCGCTGAGAATTTTTAACAGTGTCGATTTACCGGCGCCGTTTTCGCCCATCAGCGCATGAACCTGGCCTGCGTGGCAGTCAAAGCTGATATCCGAAAGCGCCTTCACACCGGGAAAGGTTTTCCCGATGCCGCGAAACGAAAGATAAGGTGACGATGTCTGCATGTTACCTCCGGGCCACTCAAAAAGCGGGCGCGCAGGCGCGCCCGAACCGCGATAAATCGCCCATTACTTGCCGCCAAGTCCTTTCTTCGCCAGCTCTTCTTTGAAGTTGTCGCGAGTAATCAGCACCACGTCGGTCACTTCGGTGAATTTCGGCGGCTCTGCCCCTTTGGTCACCCAGTTGTAGAGCATTTCGCTGGATTTATAGCCGTGTACGTCCGGGCTTGGCAGCAGCGAACCGTAGAAACCGGTAGCCTGCGCTTTGGACAGCTCGCTCACCGCATCCACGCCGTTGATGCCGATGCCGATAACGTCAGCCGCTTTAAAGCCCTGCCCTTCGGTGGCGCGCACGCCGCCCAGCACGGTGTTATCGTTCATGCCGACCACCAGCCAGTGTTTCACTTCAGGATGCTGAACCAGCATGGAGTTGGCGGCGTCAAACGCGCCGGGGATGTCGTTGGATTTGGTCGGGACTTTATAGATCTGTTTTTCCGGGAAGCCTGCGGCTTTCAGCGCGTCCATGGAGCCGGTGGTGCGGCGACGCGCGGTGTCGAGCTCGTCGGCGGTAATCGCCATCACAGCCGTTTCTTTCACGTCCCAGCCGCGTTTCTGCATCTCTTTATAGAGTTCCTGGCCCTGGCGCTCGCCGATTTTGGTCGCGGCCATCATCACCAGCGGCACAGTTTCCATCGGTTTGCCTTTGGCGGTCACGAACTGGTCATCCACGGCGATGACTTTCATATCGTAGCCGCGCGCTTTCGCGACAATCGCCGAGCCGAGTTTCGGGTCTGGCGTACAGATAACAAAGCCTTTCGCCCCGCTCGCCGCCAGGCTGTCGATGGCGTTGAGGGTTTTCTCGCCATCCGGCACCGCAATTTTGATGACTTCAAAACCCAGGTCTTTGCCCGCTTTATCAGCGAATTTCCATTCGGTCTGGAACCACGGCTCTTCAGGCTGTTTCACCAGAAAACCGAGCTTCATGGTTTCTGCGATAGCGGATTGTGACATAACGGCGGCGAGCCCGATGGCCGCCAGCGCTTTAGTAAATTTGTGCATGGGTATCTCCAGCTTTAGCTTTCTTTTATGCAGGGTAAAAACCTGAAAGGTTCTTTTAATCGGACAGAAAACAACGTATTAGCCGTTCCCTCCCGGAAGCGGCGAACGCTGGAGATAGTTTTAGCGGGAAATTAATTCTCCATAGGAGAGCGAAATCACATCATGGAATTACAGTGATTGCGTACATAAATACAGCAATATCGGGCATAAATCTGGCCCGATATGTATGATGATTCAACGAGGATTTAGCAGATATATCCATAAGCCCAGCCAGAGAATCCCTGACCGTTACCAGAGGGTGACAAGACCGCCTTCTGTGCCATAGAGCGGATCGCGCCCGGGCGTTGCCACTTGCGCCACATTTTTACGCGTTTGCGCCAGTTGCGCGGGTTCATCCAGGAATTTATCGGGCGACAGCCCTTCCGGGTACGCGCCCACCGCCATGAAATCGGCGCTGGCGTCGATTTGCTTATGCCCGACACCTGCCGGGATCAGCACCGCGTCGCCGGTGCGAAGCGTGACAACGGGCCCCGCTTCACCGCCTAACTGGATCTGCGCCTCGCCCGCATAGATACCGAGCACTTCATGCGTGATGGTATGAAAATGGGTGTAAGTGAAAACCGGGTAGCGCCAGCGTGCCGGCCACTGATGCTGCCCGAAGCGCTGTTCAAACCAGACCGCCGCGTCGTCAGCGTCTTCGGGCAACACATGGCGATAAAGCAGCACTGGCAGCACGTTATTCGGCACGCCGCCGCAAGGCTCGCGCAGATAAAGCGTTTCACAGGCGTTAGTCATACTCTCCTCCTTGTCGCGAACAAAGCGTAAGTGTAGCCCGCCGCGCCATGCCGCTTTACCAGGGGAATCGATGTGAGGGGCGTGTTCGCGCGCCGCGGTTCATCGTAATGTTTAGCCACCATAATATATCGACAGGCATAATGCGCTTCCCTCACCCCCTGTCGTCAGCAACAACGCGCTTTTTCATTTCTTTTTGCTTAAACGAGAATAAAACGTATCCGCTGCGTCGGGCGTACCGGCAACGAAGGTCGCCCCGGAAGCATTCCAGCGCTGCGTCACGTTTTAAGAAAGAATCGGTTGGACTGGCAAATAGCCACAGTTATACCAGGCTTAATACATCAGGGAGCGATGATGCTTACGTTTTATAACGGCTGACACGTGGCCACCCGCCAGGACCTGACGGGCAAGCGTACACGCGTCGCGGTCAACGACCGTTTCCCTTAACCCTGTCAATAAGGATATTTATATGGCTCCCCTCGGCGTGGTGCAGAAACTCAATGCACAAATGAATCAGGAATTTTACGCATCCAACCTGTGCCTCTATTACAGCGACTGGTGTGCGCAGCAGAGCCTGAACGGCAGCGCGACGGTACTGCGCCAGCAGGCGCAGCACAACGTCACTCAGATGATGCGGCTGTTCGATTACCTTAAACAGACTGGCGCGAACCCGGTGGTCGGCGCGCTAAAATCGGTGAAACCCGACTGCTCAAGCCTGGAAGCGATTTTTCATCAGATGAAAGATGAGCTTGGCGGACGCCATGCGGCGCTGGCGCGTCTGATGAGCGAAGCGCAGGCGGCGCGTGATGACGCGATGCTCGCCATGCTTGGCGAGTTTGAACAGGAGCTGCGCCAGGACGAAGCGCTGCTCGCGACCATTCTTAACGAACTCACTCAGGCCCGTCAGGCTGGCTTGTGTGCCGAAGAAGCGGACCAGCGTCTGCTTGTCATGATGGAACAGACCCCCTGATTTTGATCCCCGCGCCCTCACCTGAGGGCGCTTACGTTTTCCTTCGCTTTTCCTTCCCTTTCTTTTCGCTCAACGTTATCGATACGTTAACAATGTATTGTTTTTGTTAGGTTTTTATAAATACGATCTGGCTCCCGTTGATTAACCCTGCATTCTGTAATGCTTCTGCGATTCAACGCATGTTACGTGGCAGGAGCCTTATGATTACTCTCGAATTTATCGTCATTATTTTGTGTTTGCTGGCAGGCACCCGCTTCGGCGGGATGGGGCTTGGCCTCATCAGCGGCATCGGGCTGTTTCTTTTAACCTTTATCTTTGGGCTGGAGCCGGGCAAGCCGCCGGTGGACGTGATGCTGACCATCCTTGCGGTGATAGGCTGCGCCGCCACGCTGCAAACCGCGGGCGGCCTGAACGTGATGATGCAGTTCGCAGAACGCCTGCTGCGCCGTCACCCACAGCACATCACGCTGCTGGCACCGCTCACCACCTGGACGCTGACGTTTCTGTGCGGCACAGGGCATGTGGTCTACACCATGTTCCCGATTATTGCCGACATCGCGCTGAAGAAAGACATACGCCCGGAACGCCCGATGGCCGTGGCGTCCGTCGCCTCACAAATGGCGATTACCGCCTCGCCGGTGTCGGTCGCCGTGGTATCACTGGTGTCGATTCTCGGCGCGCAGCATGGCGTTGGCGAGGCATGGAGCATTCTGGAAATTCTCGCGGTTTCCGTACCGGCGTCGCTCTTCGGCGTGCTGGTCGCCGCGCTCTGGAGCCTGCGGCGCGGTAAAGATTTAAAAGACGACGAGGCGTTCCAGGCGCGTCTGCGCGACCCGAAACAGCGTGAATACCTCTATGGCGGCAGCGAAACGCTGATGAATCAGCGCTTTGACAAACACGCCTGGTGGTCCACGTGGATTTTCTTCGCCGCCATTGCGCTGGTGGTGCTGCTCGGCGCGATCCCCGCGCTGCGTCCGGCATTTGAGGTGAAAGGCAACATCGCCCCGCTCTCCATGAATCTGGTTATCCAGATGATGATGCTGATTGCAGGCGCGGTGATGCTCGTCGTCTGCAAAGTGAACGCGGCGTCCATTTCCAGCGGTGCGGTGTTTAAAGCCGGGATGGTGGCGATTTTCTCGGTGTTTGGCGTGGCGTGGATGAGCGACACCTTTTTCCAGGCGCATTTAAACGAGCTGAAACTGGCGCTGGAAGGCGTGGTGAAAAGCCACCCCTGGACCTACGCGATCGTGCTGTTTCTGGTCTCGAAACTGGTGAACAGCCAGGCGGCGGCGCTGACCGCGGTCGCTCCGATGGGGCTGATGCTGGGCGTCGAGCCGAAAATGCTGGTGGCGTTTTTCCCGGCCTCTTACGGCTATTTCGTGCTGCCGACCTACCCAAGCGACCTCGCGTGCATCGGTTTTGACCGCTCCGGCACCACGCGCATCGGCAAATTTATTTTAAACCACAGCTTTATCCTGCCGGGGCTGATTGGCGTCAGCTGCGCCTGCGCTGCCAGCTATCTGCTGGTGCAACTCTTCTTCTGATGCATCTCAAACAGGGCGGTCTGCGGGCCGCCTGCACAAATCTTCCAGACTTTTGTTAAAGACTCGTTATGCTAGAGTTTCCTTTCACAGGAGACGCTATGGCTAAAGACTGGATTGAATTACGTCAGCACGCTGACACCGGCATCGAAACCATCCGCGCCCATTTTGAAGGCCACGCTTACGATCCGCACTGGCACGACAGCTATCTGGTGGGCATGACGCTCGCCGGTACCCAGCAGTTTCACTGTCGCCGTGAGCGTCACCAGAGCACGCCGGGTGCGGCGTTTCTGCTGGAGCCCGGCGAAACCCATGACGGCGACGCGCCGCTGGCGGGCGGCTTTACCTATCTCACTTTTTATCTCGATGAACGCTGGCTGCGGGAAACGCTCGGCGGGCTCTACGCCACCGTGCCGGACAGCTACGAGCTACACTTCGCCCGCACCATCGCCCGTGAGCCCGCGCTGGTACAGGCGATTGCCTCGACATTCACCGCGCTGCATCACGATGAAATGCGCATTGTGCAGCAGGGCGTGATGGATAACCTGTTAAGCCAGCTCACGCACCAGTGCCAGTGGCGCAAACGGCTGCCAGGTGAAATTCGCGACGCGCAGATGGCGCAGCGCGCCCGTGATTATCTGTATGCGCATCTCGGTGAGAATATCGGGCTGGCGGAACTGGCACAGGCGCTCGGCACCGATCGCTTTACGCTGTCGCGCACGTTTAAACACGCCTTTGGTATGGCGCCCCACGCCTGGCTGGTGCAACTGCGCCTCGCCCGCGCCAGAGCGATGCTTGCGCGCGGCATGACGCCTGTGGACGTGGCGGCGGCGCTCGGTTTCGCCGATCAAAGCCATCTGGGGCGCTGGTTCCAGCGCGCCTATCGGCTCTCGCCCGCCCACTACCGCAAACTCTGCACGAATCTTCCAGACGCCAGCGCCTGAGTCACGCAGGATAAAGGCTCAGACAACGGGAGATGCTATGAGCCTGCTTACACAACAACTGCCCTTTTTATTCTTCGCTTTTGTGGCCTCGATTACGCCGGGGCCGACCAACATTTTGATTCTCTCCAACAGCCAGCGTTACGGCACCCGCGCGACGCTGCCCGCGGTTGTCGGCGCGTGCCTGGCCTCCAGCGCTATTGTGCTGATGTGCGGCGTCGGGCCGGGTGAAGCGCTGCGCCACGCCCCCTGGCTTGCGCGTCTGATGGCGCTCGCTGGCGCGCTGTGGCTGACGTGGATGAGCTGGCAGCTGTTCCGTTCACCCGCGGTCTCGCTCTCGGGCGAGGCGAGCAAACCGTTTGGCGCTGGCGCGGCGGCGGCATTACAGCTGATTAACCCGAAAACCTGGATGATGGCGATGGCGGTGGTGACGGTCTTCGCGCCGCACAGCGGCCGCGCGCTCACCACACTTTCGTTTCAGGCGCTGGGCTTTCTTGTGATTTCGCTGCTGTGCCTCGCCGCCTGGGCCTGGCTTGGCAGCGGCGTGCAGCGGGTATTTCGCAGCGACAAAGCGCTGGTGCGCTTTCAGCGGCTGATGGCGCTGTGGCTGTTCGCCTGCGCCTGGATGGGATTTTTTAACTGAAAACGGCCCCGCGGGGCCGTTTTGCTTAGTGCGCTTCGTTCTGCGGGGTGAAGCGCAGCTCAATCAGCGCCACCGCTTTCTGAATGGCGCGCAGCGTCACCGGATCGGCGGAAGGATGGCCGGAGAAATCGATGCTTTTCAGCTGGCTCGCCATTTTGTCGCGCACTTCTACCGGCGCGATGACGTCGATAACGTCCAGGATCTGTTTAATCACCAACTGGCAGGCGACGACGTCGGAAACCAGTTCATCTTCGGCAGTGAGGGATTGGGACATTGCATTCTCCTTAGCGTGAAGGCGCACATAGTAGCGGCAAAGCCCGGCAATTGCGAACCTGGCACGCTGAAGGTTTCAAAATGAACCATCATTTCATAAATCAGCACTAAGGGTTTCAGAACGAGGCAATGGCGGGTATAACAAGAAATGCGGACATAAAAAAACCTGCCAGCGGCAGGTTTTTTATCAGAACATCCCGGCTGGCGGAACGTCTTTGAAGGTTTTGCAGTAATTTTCAAACATGCTTTTAAGGATTTTACGCAGTTTCATGGCGTGCTCCGGTTTTATTCATTCTGGTTAGCGTGTTGCTACCCGCCAATAATATGACCCGCATCACAAAAATCAATCATTTTGTGATTAAAATCACACCACGCTGTTAATGAAAATGAACTGAATGTTAACAAATTGCTTTCATTTCCGGCACTTAACGCTTGTGCAATTTGATTAATTTTTATAAAAAAATTTTAGAGGGCGGGTATGGGGCAGAAAATGGCGAAAGCCAGCGCAGGCGGCGTCTCTCCCGCCGCGCTGCTGGTGGCGGGCGCGTTTTTTATGGAGTTCCTCGACGGTACGGTGATAGCGACTGCCCTGCCGACGATGGCGCACACCTTCGGTGTCGAAGCGGTCGCGCTGAATATTGGCATCAGCGCTTATCTGCTGACGCTCGCGGTCTTGATCCCGGCAAGTGGCTGGATTGCCGACCGTTTCGGTGCGCGTAAGGTGTTTACGCTGGCGCTGGGGATTTTTACCGGCGCGTCGGTGCTGTGCGGGCTCGCTAACTCGCTTGAAATGTTTGTACTGATGCGCGTATTGCAGGGCGCGGGCGGCGCGCTGATGGTGCCGGTCGGCCGTCTCGCGGTGCTGCGCGTCACGCCCAAACACCAGCTGATTACGGCTATCGCCACGCTGACCTGGCCCGCGCTGGTGGCGCCCATTATCGGGCCGCCGCTCGGCGGGTTTATCACCAGTTATGCAAACTGGCGCTGGATTTTCTTTATTAACCTGCCCGCCGGGCTTGTCGTGATGGCGCTCGCCTGGCGTCTTATTCCTGATAATCACGATGACGTTCGCCGCCCGTTTGATACGCCCGGTTTTCTCGCCACCGCGCTGGCGATGGTGGCGCTGGTCTGCGCGATGGAAATGCTGGCCGCGCGCGAATCAAACGGCCTGCTCGCAGGCGCGCTGCTGCTGGCGGGATGCGGGGCGCTGGTCTTCGCGCTGCGCCATTTTCGCCGCGCGCCGTTCCCGATGATCCGCCTTGATGCGATGGCCGTACCGACATTTCGCGTCACGATGTACGGCGGTTCGCTGTTTCGTGCGTCGATCAGCGCCGTGCCGTTTCTGTTGCCGCTGCTGTTTCAGGTGGGCTTCGGCATGGACGCGTTTCACTCCGGGCTGCTGGTGCTGGCGGTTTTCGCGGGCAACCTGACGATAAAACCTGCCACAACACCGCTTATCCGCTGGCTCGGATTTAAAAAGCTGCTGCTGATTAACGGCCTGCTGAACGTGCTGGCGCTGCTTGCCTGCGCGCTGCTGACGCCGCAGACCCCGGTGTGGCTTATTCTGCTGATACTTTTCCTGGGCGGCGTGTTTCGCTCGATTCAGTTTACCGGCATCAGCACGCTGGCTTTTGCAGATGTGCCTTCGGGCGAAATGAGTTACGCCAATACGCTGTTCAGCACCGCCACGCAGCTCGCCGTGGGGCTTGGCGTGACGCTGGGCGCTATCGGCATCCGGCTTGGCGAGGTAATAAGTACGTCTTTTTTGAGCGCCAATATTCCGGGCGCGAGTTTCCGGCTGGCGTTTGTGGTGATTGCGCTGATAAGCCTGGCGGGGATGTTTGATACGCTGCGCCTCACCGCGCATGCGGGCCACAGCGTCTCCGGCAAACGGGCGTAAAAAAGCCAGCCCGCGGGCTGGCTTTTTCACCAGGCATTATCAGCCAAGGATTTCACGCACGAAACCTTCGATCGATTTATCCTGGCAGTTATCAAAGAAGCACTGCTGGAAGCGCTCGCCGGAAACAGCGGTTTTCACCAGTTCAGGATCGATGGCGCGCAGGGTATCGAGATAGTTCTCTTTCACCACGGCGGCTTTCACCTGGTTCAGAATGCCCGCGTTGCGCACCTGCGGCTCTTTACGCTCCGGCGGATAGCCCTCGCCTTTGCGCCCGGTAAACGCTTTTTCAAAGATAAAGCGCACGTTGAGTTCCGCGCCCCAGCCAAAACCTTTCGCGAACGGCAGCGCCAGCGCGTTACCGTTGTTGATTTGCGCGAACAGGAACGCGTCCGCCGGATCGATGCAGTAGCCGCACACTACGCCCGGATGAATATTCAGGGACATCAGCGCGCCCTGCCCGGTGCCGCAACCAGTCACCACAAAATCCACCGCTCTGGAATTCAGCAGGATGCTCGCCATAATCCCGAGGTGAATGTAGGTGAGATGATGATCGTTCTCATCACTCATGCCGACGTTATACACCGGGAACGCTTTTTCATCCGCCACCGCTTTCAGCTCTTTATAGATGATCGCGTTTTTGGCCGCCTGACTGTTTTCCATCATCAGTGCAATTTTCATTGGGTTCTCTCCTGAAAAGGCTATGAATAGCAAACTGTGAGTCAACCATACTATTCACCAAACAAACTTTCAAATTAAATGAAATATTGTTTTAAAAAATAGAGTGGTGCTCACAGTTTTCTTTCATGCCCGTTTTGTCAGAAGGTTTCCCAGTTGGTTTCTGTGGCTGTTGCCTTTGGCGCGGCGCTGCCGGCCAGCGCGGGCCGCACGAGCGGCGCTGCAGCGGCAGGCGTCGCGCGTGCCGTCTGTCCGCGCAGGCGGAACAGGCCAACCACTTCAGTCAGGTGCGTGGCCTGGCGCTCCAGATCGTTTGACGCCAGCACGGACTGCTGCACCAGTTGTACGTTCTGCTGGGTGACAGCGTCCATCTCTTTTACTGCGATGCCCACCTGACTGATACCATCGCTCTGCTCGCCGGACGCGCTGGCGATTTCACCCATAATATCGTTCACCTGGCGCACGGCAGTCAGAATTTCATCCATCGCCTCGCCCGCTTTCTTCACCTGGCCGGAGCCGGTCTGAATATTGCTGACCGATTCGTTAAGCAGCGTTTCTATCTCTTTCGCCGCCTGCGCGCTGCGGCTCGCGAGATTGCGCACTTCACCGGCTACCACGGCAAAACCACGCCCCTGCTCGCCCGCGCGCGCCGCTTCCACGGCGGCGTTGAGCGCCAGAATATTAGTCTGGAATGCGATGCTGTTGATCACCGTGGTGATATCGACAATTTTGCTGGAGCTGCTGGAGATGCGCGACATGGTTTCCATCACCTGTTTCACGGAGTCTCCACCGGCTTGCGCCGTGCGCGTGGCGTTACCGGAAAGCTTGCTGGCATGGCTCGCGTTTTCAGCGTTGAGTTTTACCGTGCTGCTGAGTTGCTGCATGCTGGAGCTGGTTTGCTCCAGCGCCGCCGCCTGCTCTTCCGAACGCGTGGAAAGCTCGGTATTCACGCCCGAGACTTCACCCGAATGGCTGCGAATGGTTTCCGCACTGGTGCGAATGGCGCTGACGGTTTTCTCCCAGTTATCCTGCATGCGCTGGATATACGGCACCATCAGCCCGACACAGTTGCGGCCGAGATCCTGAAGTTCGACCTCGAGATTGCCGTCTGCCAGCACGTGCAGGTGCCCGCGAATGATCTCAACGGGGCGCACCAGACAGAAGTAGAGGTAGCGCTCCATCAGAATGGTGAGGGTAATACTGCCCACGACGGAGAGACTCAACAGCCATTGCGCGGTGTTGACCCAGCCCGCCTGTTCAGCATTCAGCGTAAGACTATTTTCCAGGTGATGAAGAAACCAGAGCGTCGCTCCGGAAACCCCCACCCAGGCGATGGTGGATAAGAGCAAGACCCATACCACCATCGCACGGATTTTAACATTGCGAATAAAATTCATATGTTGATTCCTGGTGTAAAGAAGCCATCCCTGCGCAGACATGACGGTACCCATCCCTGCCTTTTCTGCATTTCTTTACGTCACAGATAAAGACTGACCGTATCGTAGTTGTCGGCCTGCGCGCGCAGAACTTAAGCATTGCAACAATAAACTTAAGTGATTATTTAAAGTCACGGTGCGTGAGCGTTTTGCTAAAGCGCGGGATACGGGGTGATCCGGGGGCTTTTCAGGCGATTGCGACAGGCTATGGCGTGGCATGATGTTATGAAGGCAAACTTTGTGAGAACACCGATGCGCAAGGTCATTTTCATTACCGCGCTGCTCGCGCTGAGCGGTTGCACCATTACTAAAACGCCGGAAGTGGTTGGCGGCAGTAAAGTTACCGGCACCGTGAGACTCGGTATCAGCGAACAACCGCTGCAACATGCGAAAGTCGATAACTACGTCGCGCAGTCTATGGCGAACCGCCAGTGTCAGGACTGGGGCTATGCCGTGGCGGAAGCCTACGGTGCGCCAGTCAAAACCTGTTCAGTTATCACCGGCACGCAATGCATGACGGAATCTATCGTGCTGGAGTATCAGTGCCGGGGTTTTACCATTAATAACCGCGCGGTCAGCGGCTGGTAAACCGGCGTTACAGCTGCCGCCGCCTGGCGGTGGCTGTGTGTACGCTTCTTTTTTCTTCCCCCTGTTATTTTCCTTCTTACGTTTATTCTTACCGTCTTATTTATTTCTTTTTTTCGCAATAATAATTCTCATTTAATTAATGAATGACTTTAATTCCTATTTGCATTATTAACGCCACGGTTTTTTAATTTTATCTTTTGCAAACAGTTTAATAACAAATTATAGTGCGGCGATAATTACCCCTGTTATCGCGGAGAATAATATGCTGAAGCCAGATATGATTGAAAAACTTAATGAGCAGATGAATCTTGAACTCTATTCTTCTCTGCTTTACCAGCAGATGAGCGCCTGGTGCAGCTATCACAGCTTTGAAGGGGCGGCGGCGTTTTTAAGCCGCCACGCGCAGGAAGAAATGACGCATATGCAGCGTCTCTTTAACTATCTGACAGATACCGGCAGTTTCCCGCGCATTAACGCCGTGCCGTCACCGTATGCTGAATATGCGTCTCTCGATGCGCTCTTTCAGGCGACGTACGAACATGAGCAGCTGATCACCCGCCAGATTAATGCACTGGCGCACGTGGCGATGACCACGCAGGATTATCCCACTTTTAATTTCCTGCAATGGTATGTGGCCGAACAGCATGAAGAAGAAAAACTGTTTAAATCCGTGCTGGATAAACTGAGCCTCGCAGGTAAAAGCGGCGAAGGGCTTTATTTCATCGATAAAGAGCTGGCAACGCTCGACGCTCAGCCCTGATATTTTTCCGGTAATGGCGCTGTCATTACCGGTTTTTATTCCCGCCTTTTAATTCTCTCCGCCTTTCATTTCCTCAATTTTTTGACGCTGCTAACAGCGGCTGAAGCAGGTCTTCCTGCACACCCTGCCGTAAACAAAAAATTACACCCTACGTAACGTCAGTTTGACGACGTGAACAGAATTCTTTACCCTGCGCAGCATAAATTTCCAGTTGATGATTGCAGGACAGTACACCGCGTGAAGAACCGCACTTTGGGCAGTATTTTTATCGTCGCCGGTACGACTATCGGCGCAGGGATGCTGGCGATGCCGCTGGCTGCGGCGGGCGTTGGCTTTGGCGTGACCGCACTGCTGCTTTTCTTACTCTGGGGGCTGATGTGCTACACCGCGCTGTTGTTGGTAGAGGTCTATCAGCACCAGCCTGCATCGACCGGGCTCGGTACGCTTGCGTTGCATTATCTTGGTAAACCTGGCCAGTGGTTGGCCGGGTTTAGCATGCTGTTTTTGATGTATGCGCTGACGGCGGCCTATATCAGCGGCGCGGGCGAACTGCTGGCCTCAAGCCTGAGCCAGTGGACGGGCGTAGCCATTACGCCTGCTGCCGGCGTGCTGGCGTTTACGCTTGTGGGCGGGCTTATCGTCAGCATCGGCACGCACAGCGTGGATCTGGTCAATCGTCTGCTGTTTACAGCCAAAACGGTTTTTCTGGTCGTGATGCTGGCGATGATGATGCCGCATATTCATCAGGTGAATCTGCTAACGCTGCCGGTGGAAAAAGGCCTGGCGCTCTCCGCGCTGCCGGTCATTTTTACATCATTTGGCTTTCACGGCAGCGTGCCGAGTATCGTCAGCTATATGAAGGGCGATGTCCGCAAACTTAAGCTGATTTTTATCACCGGCAGCGCTATCCCGCTGGTGGCATATCTGTTCTGGCAGCTTGCCACGCTGGGGGCGATCCCGTCAGACACCTTTATGGGCCTGCTCGCTACCCATGCTGGCCTAAATGGTCTGTTGCAGGCGGTGCGCGATGTCGTCGCCTCGCCGCATGTGGAGCTGGCGGTGCATCTTTTCGCCGATCTGGCGCTCGCCACCTCGTTTCTTGGCGTGTCGCTCGGGCTCTTTGATTATCTGGCGGATATGTTTAAACGCTCCCGCACCGTAGCGGGCCGCGCCCAGAGCGGACTGATGACTTTTGTGCCGCCGCTCGCTTTCTCGCTTTTCTACCCGCAGGGGTTTGTCATGGCGCTCGGCTATGCGGGCGTGGCGCTGGCGGTGCTGGCGCTGCTGCTCCCTTCCCTGCTCGCCTGGCAGAGCCGTAAACGTCACCCGGCAGGCTGGCAGGTCGCGGGGGGCAGTCTCACGCTGGCACTGGTTTTTGCCTGCGGCATCGCCATTGTGGCTATACAGTTTTTGATTAGCGCGGGCGTATTGCGCGAGGTTGGCTGAACAGGTTAAAGCCCCATTGTCGGGGCTTTTACTTTTCGCTCAGGTCTTTGCTGAAGTAAAAACGGGAGTGACCATCGCGATAATCGGGTGCCACGCCGTAGAGGTCATACCCCTGTTTGCGGTAAAAATCCGGTGCCTGAAAGCTAAAGGTATCCACAAATACCCGTTTACAACCGCGCTTACGCCCTTCTGCTTCGGCCATCGCCATGAGCGACGCGCCGGTGCCCTGCCCGCGCAGGCTTTCATCGACCCACAGAAATTCGATATGCAGGCAGCCCCAGTAGCTACGCCCGGTCAGACCGGCGGTCAGATTGCCCTGCGCGTCGGTGACGCTGATGATCAGCTCCTGCGGATCAGACGTCATATGCTTTGCGTTATAAAGCCCGACCTGTTTTTTTATGCGTGCTTTGAGTTCTTCATCCGCGGTACCCTTTAACTGATATTCCATCGTCTTTTCCTCATTATCTTTTACTGACCTTAAGCGTTTTCGGCAGACGACATAACCCCCGAAATCCGGCAGGCGGTATTTCTGGAAAGAGTTTGGTGTGCGGGGAGGGAGGAAAAAGAAGCCAGTCCTCATGGACTGGCTCAGTCTGTTATGGTTTGCGCCGTCCTGGCCCTTATTCTGCAAGGTACGATTTTCCCCCGTGTGAGTCAGCGTCAGAATGGCTCAACCGTGGGGCTGAACGCTGACCTGGAAAACTCATTGCAGCGAGTAGAGAGCACCATGATGGGGTGCTATTAAAACGTAGCAGCAGAATGGAAAAACAGATACATGATATATCGAGATTGATGAATTTATTAGCGAAGTGTGATGGTGTTCAGAATGTGCGCTTAAGCTAAATACATTAAGAATCAGCGTGATGACGCCGTGGCCGCTCAGGAAAAAACGAGAAATGATGTCAGGAAAAATGTCAGGAAACGGCGCGGAAAAATAAAAAACCACCCGAAGGTGGTTTGCACGGCACTGCTTATTGCTTTGATTATTCTTGTCTTTCCCATGGTGCCCGGGGCGGGACTTGAACCCGCACAGCGCGAACGCCGAGGGATTTTAAATCCCTTGTGTCTACCGATTTCACCACCCGGGCTCGGGAAGAAAGTGGAGGCGCGTTCCGGAGTCGAACCGGACTAGGCGGATTTGCAATCCGCTACATAACCGCTTTGTTAACGCGCCAGAATTGCTTGCCTTTTCAGGCTGACACCAGCAAAGGGGCTGATATCAAAATTTGGAGCGGGAAACGAGACTCGAACTCGCGACCCCGACCTTGGCAAGGTCGTGCTCTACCAACTGAGCTATTCCCGCTTATCGAAGTAACTGAAAGCGAATCGCTTAATCTAATTACTTGATTTATTTACCGTCCAGCGAACCGTGCCGCCGTTCGATGCGTTGCATTCTACTTACCTGACGCAATGAGTCAACGAAATTTTCAGGCAACGCGATTCGTTTGCTGAATTTTGCGCCGTATAGATCAACGTTCGAGCAAATCACCGCGCGCGGCGTTCAGATACTGGAACATTGACCAGAACGTCAGCACTGCAGCGACGAAAAAGAGTGCAATCGCGGCGTACTCAACCCACTGATTCGGACGCCACAGCAAACCGACCAGCGCCATCATCTGCGCGGTGGTTTTCACTTTCCCAATCCAGGAGACGGCCACGCTGCTGCGTTTGCCCAGCTCCGCCATCCATTCACGCAGCGCGGAGATAATAATTTCACGCGCGATCATAGTGGCCGCCGGCAGGGTAATCCACCAGCTGTGATAGTGCTCGGCGACAAGCACCATCGCGATAGCGACCATCACTTTATCCGCAACCGGGTCGAGGAACGCACCAAAGCGCGTGCTTTGATTCCAGCGGCGGGCGAGAAAACCGTCAAACCAGTCGGTCACTGCGGCAAAGCAGAAGATCAACGCGCAAACGAAAGGCGCCCAGTGAAAAGGCAGATAGAACGCGAGCACGAAAAACGGGATCAGAATGACTCGAAACAGCGTCAGCAATGTAGGGATATTAAATCGCATAGTGCAGGTAACTATCTGTCATAATTTGAGATTACCGCTATGTTGCTACATAGCCCTTAATGTTTCAACGAGTAGTAGATCTTTTCTGCAAGGGCCTGAGAGATGCCCGGCACTTTCGCAATTTCTTCGACCGACGCGTTCAACAGCGGCTGCAATCCGCCCATGTATTTGAGCAACATCTGACGACGTTTTGGCCCGATGCCTTCAATCGTCTCAAGCGTACTGGTGTTCTTCACTTTGGCGCGTTTTTTACGGTGGCCGGTAATCGCATGGTTATGCGATTCATCGCGAATATGTTGAATAACATGCAGCGCCGGAGAATCTGGCGGTAAGGCGAAGCCCTCCCCTTCCGGCTCCAGGAACAGCGTTTCCAGCCCGGCTTTACGATCGCTGCCTTTGGCCACGCCAAGCAGCAGCGGATGGTGTTTATCCCACGGCACGTCCAGCTCGGCAAAAACGGATTTCGCCTGACCAAGCTGCCCTTTGCCGCCGTCGATAAGAATAATATCCGGCACTTTGCTCTCTTCGATGGCCTTGCCGTAGCGACGGCGCAACACCTGATTCATCGCCGCATAATCATCGCCCGGTGTGATGCCGGTAATATTATAGCGGCGATACTCCGCGCGCAGCGGGCCGTTCGCGTCAAATACCACGCAGGACGCCACGGTCTGCTCGCCCATCGTATGGCTGATGTCGAAACACTCCATGCGCTTTATTTCCGGCAGATGCAGCGCCTGCGCCAGCGCGGTAAGACGCTGGCTGATGGTGGACTGCTGAGAAAGCCGCGTGGTCAGCGCCGTCGCCGCGTTGGTGCGCGCAAGCTTCAGGTAGCGGGCGCGATCGCCACGCGGGCGCGTCTGCACATTCACACGACGCCCGGCGATTTCTGTCAGCGTCTCGGCCAGCAGTTCCGGCGTGGTGAGCGGGAAATCGAGCAAAATCTCGCCCGGTAACGTGCGCATCTGGCTGCCCTGCAGATAGAACTGCCCGACAAACGTTTCCACCACTTCCGCAAGCTCGGTGCCGCTCGGCACTTTCGGGTAGTAGCTGCGGCTGCCGAGTACTTTCCCCTGGCGGATAAACAGCACATGCACACACGCCATGCCGGATTCAAAGGCCACGCCGATCACATCCAGATCGTCGCCGTTATTGGAGACAAACTGTTTTTCCGTTACGCGGCGCACCGCCTGAATCTGGTCACGCAGGCGCGCGGCCTCTTCAAACGCCAGATTCTGGCTCGCCTGCTCCATGCGTGAGACCAGTTGATTAATCACCTGGTCATCTTTACCGGCGAGGAACAGCCGCACATATTCCACCTGTTGCGCGTAATCTTCTTCACTTACCAGCCCCTCGACGCATGGCCCGAGGCAGCGGCCAATCTGATATTGCAGACACGGGCGCGAGCGGTTGCGATAGACGCTGTTCTCACACTGGCGAATCGGGAAAATCTTTTGCAGCAGCGCGAGCGTTTCCCGCACCGCGTAGCCGTTCGGGAACGGGCCGAAATACTCGCCTTTGGCGTGTTTCGCGCCGCGGTGGATAGCCAGCCGGGGATGCGTATCGCCGCTCAGGAAGATATACGGATAAGATTTGTCATCGCGCAGCAGCACGTTATAGCGCGGCTGGTAGAGCTTGATGTAGTTGTGCTCCAGCAGTAGCGCTTCGGTCTCGGTGTGAGTCACCGTCACGTCGATATTCTGGATTTGCGCCACCAGCGCTTCGGTTTTACGGCTGGCGAGGTTGCTTCGGAAATAGCTGGAAAGGCGCTTTTTGAGATCTTTGGCCTTGCCGACGTAGATAACCGTGCCGCTGGCGTCATACATACGGTAGACGCCAGGCTGGCTGGTGACGGTTTTCAGGAACGATTTGGAATCAAAAACTTCACTCACTGACTTGATAAGGTCTCCGCGTTACACAGGCCATGGCGGATGGCCAGATGCGTCAACTCGACATCGCCATGAATGTTTAGCTTACTAAACATACGATAGCGGTAGCTGTTGACGGTTTTAGGGCTGAGATTAAGCTGCTCAGAGATTTCATTGACCTTCTGGCCTTTGGTAATCATCAGCATAATCTGCAATTCCCTTTCCGACAAACTCGCGAAGGGGGATTCGCTGCGGTCGGGCTCTATCTGGCTGAGCGCCATTTGCTGTGCGATGTCGGAAGCAATATAGCGCCGTCCGGCGTGAACCGAGCGGATAGCGCTCACCACTTCGGCGGGTGCGGCACCTTTACTCAGATACCCTGCGGCTCCGGCCTGCATCACTTTAGCCGGAAGCGGGTTTGCCGTATGTACGGTAAGCATGATCACTTTAATGTCTGAAGAATAACGGGCGATTTTGCGAGTCGCATCCAGGCCGCCAATGCCCGGCATATTCATATCCATCAGCACCACATCCACCGGGTGAATGCGACACCATTTGATGGCGTCCTCGCCGCAGCAGGCTTCGCCTGCCACCTTAATGCCCTTCATATCTTCAAGTATGCGTCGTATCCCTGCGCGCACCAGTTCGTGGTCATCAACAAGAAGAACGTTGATCAAAGGAAAACACTCCTCAAAAAGGGATAACGCTGCTGGTAACTTATTCGCCCCATATTAGCGTTTTTTAAGTCAACTTTGAAACGCAAAAAATGCACTTCTGTAAGCAACGGGCGGGTTAAATCCAGTTAAAACGCGTTTTTGAGCCTGCGATAGCGGCACCGATACTTAAAAAACGTCCAGAAATCAAGGTTCAGCATTTCTGGATATATCATATTACTTTTTGACAATTTAAAAGCGCTGATGGGCAACTTTTAAATTTACAACGGAGAAACTTATTGGAAACATATATTTTCACCGCTACGTCAGCGAACCCTGAGAAATCCCGTTTATCGGTGAAAAGCTTATTATAATAAGCCAGACGCCTCACAAAACGCTCAAAAAAACGGCGCTAATTACTTTTTAGGACCTTGTGGTATACTCCGCCGCCTTAAAACATCAACAGGCGTGCCCGCTGCACGTCGTTACACTGACAGAGGATAAACCATGAGCACTCCCGATATTTCCACCGCAGAGAACAACCAGGAACTGGCTACCGAGGTGTCATGCCTGAAATCCCTGTTGACGCTGATGCTGCAGGCAATGGGTCAGGCTGATGCGGGCCGGGTTATCATTAAAATGGAAAAACAGATAGCTGAAATGGAAGATGCGGAGCAAGCGGCGGTTTACACCAATACCGTTAAGCAAATTAAACAGGCTTACCGCCGTTAATAAAAAAACCGGCTGGAGAACGTTTATTCTTCCAGCCGGTTCGAGTGTCTGGCACGCAGAACAAATGACCCGCTCAAATCAGTCCAATTGCAGCAGCATAACAGGCAATTTGCGTTTTGTTTGGAGCATTAAACTTCTTCTGCATATTTTTCTGGTGAAAATTAACGGTATTTTCCGAGATAGATAATATTATCGCAATTTCCGCCGACGTTTTACCTTCCGCCGTCCACTGCAATATCTCTTTTTCTCGTTTACTCAGTTTCATTTCCAGCACCGTTGCCGCCGGATCTTCCAGGCGCATCATGGTAACCAGGCTTTGTTCCACCAAATGCTGAAGTCGCAACGCCAGTTCGTCATCCGCCATGGAGTGTCCACGCGGGCTGGTTCCAGAGACGGATAAAAATCCCTGGGCGCGGTTAGGCGCAATGACGCACTGCGTTACGCCCTTGACCAGACCGTGGTCGCGCGCGGCATTCCAGAGCTCTTCTGCGGCGCCGGCGAACAGCGCGTCGTTCCAGGAGAGCGGACCCACCAGATAATTTGCAGGCTTCAGCACCGGATCTTTCACGTAATAATTTTCCGCCTGGTAATGCTCAAGCCAGGCTTCAGGATAGGTGGTGTGCAGCGTCAGTTTTGGGCGCGTGAAAGGCACAGGATGGCGAACGCACAGCGCGAAATAATCATATTCCATGTTCTGCGTTTCGGTTTTCAGGAGCGAATAAATGTCGCTTGAATCCTGAATTTCCTGAAAGCGGGTCGTCATTTCCCGACGCCAGTTAAAAAAGTCACTTTCCTTCATGCTGTGGGGCGAAACTCCTGTCGTGCTGTAAGCATTATTTTTTTGTGATATGACAAAATAACACATTCTTCATAATTATTAATATCAATAATCCGCATTCCGCACGCGACATTGCGCCAGACACAGGCTTTAAGCCAAATTAAAACGCTAACGAACTGTATATGCTGATTAATTAGTCAGACACTTTTTAAGGCTTATTTTTTGCAGGGAGTTTGCGAAGGCACCCGGTGCTAAAACGCACCGGGTAAGGGGTCAGGCATTGAGAAGTTTGTCTAAAAACTGGCGGGTGCGCGGCTGTGTCGGGTTAGCGAACAGCGCTTTCGCCTCGCCCTGCTCGACGATTTTGCCCTGATCCATAAAGATCGCGCGATCGGCCACATCGCGCGCGAAACTCATCTCATGGGTGACGATAACCATCGTGCGCTTCTCCTGGGCGAGCTGACGGATAGTGTTCAGCACTTCGCCCACCAGTTCAGGATCCAGCGCGGAGGTCGGCTCATCAAAGAGAATCACCTCCGGGCGCATCGCCAGCGCACGGGCAATCGCCACACGCTGCTGCTGACCGCCGGAAAGCCGCTTCGGATAGCTGTTTTCCTTGCCAGAAAGGCCGACTTTCGCCAGCAGTTCACGGGCGCGCGCCGTCGCCTCCGCTTTCGGCTCGCCCTTCACGATAACGGGCCCTTCAATGATGTTTTCCAGCACGGTACGGTGCGGGAACAGGTTAAAGCTCTGAAACACAAAGCCGACCTGCTGTCGCAACTCGCGCACCAGGCCGCGCTGTTCGCGGGCCGATCTGGCAGTATCAATGGTGATATCACCCACGCGCACGGTGCCGCTCTCGGGCTGTTCCAGCAGGTTAATACTACGCAAAAGCGTGGTTTTACCGGAGCCGCTCGGGCCGATAATCGCCACCACTTCTCCGGTCTGCACTTCCAGATCGATGCCATGCAGCACCGTCTGCCCGTGAAATTTCTTCACCAAGTTTTTGACCTCAATGGCACTCATTTCGGATCGCGCTCCTGTCGGTTTAGCTGGTTTTCAAAATGGTTTTGCAGGGCAGAAAGCACCGTCGCCATTATCCAGTAGATGAGCGACGCGGCCAGATACATCGTAAATACCTCCAGCGTGCGCGAGGTAATAAGCTGCGCCTGGCGGAAAAGCTCCGGCACCTGGATAGTGGCGGCGAGCGACGTATCTTTCACGAGGCTGATAAAACTGTTGCCGAGCGGCGGCAGCGCCACGCGGGCGGCCTGCGGCAGAATGGCGCGGCGCAGCGTCTGCCACGGCGTCATGCCGATACTCGCCGCCGCTTCCCACTGCCCTTTATCAATCGACGAAATCGCCGCGCGCAGCGTCTCAGAGGTATACGCCGCGGTATTGAGCGAAAGGCCAATCATCGCCGCCGGGATCGGGTCCAGCTCGATGCCAAACTGCGGCAGACCGTAGTAGATCATAAAGAGCTGGGCGATAAGGGGCGTACCGCGAAAAATCGAGATATAAAACCGCGCCAGCCACGAGACAGGCCAGAAAGGCGACAGCCGCATCATGGCCAGCAAAAAGCCTAACACCAGGCCGAAAAACATGCCGCCGATGCTGAGCTGTAGCGTAAAAACGGCCCCTTTCAGGAGAAAGGGTGCCGAATCGATAACCAGTTGGATACTTTCCTGCATTATAGTGGTTTCACCCTGCGTTTTCAGACATGCGGATGGTACGCGAACAGCGCCGGAGCGCCGCCGGTGTGAATAAAGAGAATCGGGCCGTTATCTTTAAAACGGTTCTGTGCGATGCCGTCAATGAGCCCCGCCATCGCTTTGCCGGTATAAACCGGGTCAAGCAAAATGCCTTCGAGACGCGCCAGCAGCTTCACCGCTTCCATGCCCTCGTCGTTCGGCACGCCGTAACCCGGCGCGAAATAGTCATCCCACAGTAAAATATCGGCGCGCGCTTCCAGCTCCAGCGCTTTTGCAACGCCCTGCTGCAGCGCGACGACTTTCGGCTTCTGCGCGGCGACGCTTCGCGAGACCGTCACGCCGATAAGTTCAGCCTCCGGCATCCCCTGCTCCAGCCCGACGGCGAGCCCCGCGTGCGTTCCGGCGCTGCCGGAGGCGACCACTACGGATGACGGGCGCACAACGCCTTCGCACTGCTGCACGATCTCAAGCGTGCTTTCGACATAGCCGAGCGCGCCCAGCACGTTCGAGCCGCCAACCGGAATGACATAAGGCCGGAAGCCCTGCGCTTCAAGGCGCACCGCCAGCTCGTCAAGCTGCTGGTCTGGCGCGTCCAGCGCGTCGCACATCTCGACCTGCACATTAAAGAGATCCAGCAGCAGCCGGTTGCCGTTAGTGAGGTAATTCTCTTCGCGCGTGGCGATCGGGTTTTCCAGCAGCGCCACGCAGTGCAGGCCGAGGCGCGCGGCCACCGCCGCCGTCTGGCGCACATGGTTCGACTGGATAGCACCCGCCGTCACCAGCGTATCGGCCCCTTCGCGCAGCGCCTGGGCTGCGAGAAACTCCAGCTTGCGCAGCTTATTACCGCCCATCGCCACCGGCATCGCGTCATCGCGCTTGATGAAAATTTCGCGGCCCAGGTAGTCAGACAGGCGCGGCAGAAACTCCAGCGGCGTGGGCGCGCCGATAAGCTCAAGGCGCGCATAGCGGGTAAGATTTTGCATGGTAAACCTCATGCCAGTTCAGCGGTTAAACCGTCATTATGCAGCAATTTTTCGCAGGCATAAAAAAAGGCGCTGATATCAGCACCTTTTTTGCGCAGCAAAGCCGTTATTTAGTCACGTCCGCGCCAAACCACTTCTCAGAGATTTTCTTGAGCGTACCATCTTTCTGCATCTCGGCGATGGCGTTATCAACGGCCTTGACGAAATCGTCGTTGCCTTTGCGGATAGCCACGCCCGCTTCCTGACGAGAGAACGGTTCACCGGCCGCGGCCAGCGTGTTGTTGGTCTTCTTCACCAGATCCAGCGCCGCCAGGCGGTCCACCAGAATGGCGTCGATACGGCCTACGCGCAGATCCTGATATTTGGTCGGGTCGTCGTCATAGGTGCGGATATCCACGCCCTGCACGTTCTGGCGCAGCCACTCTTCGTAGTTGGTGCCAAGACCAACGCCCACTTTTTTACCCTTGAGGTCGGCCGCGGTTTTAATGCTGTCCGCCTTCTCTTTCTTCACCAGCGCCTGAATACCGGAAACGGTATACGGCGTTGAGAAATCATATTTTTTCTTGCGCTCATCGGAGATGGTGACCTGGTTAATCACCACGTCGATACGCTTAGAGTCCAGCGACGCCAGCATCCCGTCCCATTTGGTCGGTTTAAGCGAGGCTTTCACGCCCAGGTGCTTCGCGAGCGCCTCGGCGAACTCCACTTCAAAGCCGGTCAGCTTACCGTCATCGCCCTGGAAGCTAAACGGCGGATAAGTGCCTTCAAGCCCCACCAGCAGCGTGCCGCGTTCTTTAACTTTATTCAGCAAATTTTCCGCAGCATAGGTTTTCACGCTCATGCCCGCGACCAGCGCGACCGCCATAACGCCCATCAGCGCCTGACGACCCAAAAGTGCAAGTTTCATAAGTACCCCGAATTAACGAAATTAAGTGCTAGTGTAAGTAGTTACGCAAAGAAATCAAAACCACTGTGCTACAACTTATGCTTTTTTAATATATATCAGAAGTTGCCGTTGAGTCGGTTTTCTCTGTCGGCAGTGACGAGAGCTGCTGATACTGAGCATACTTACGAAGCGCAATACGATAATTGTTGGTACTGGTGAGCGGCAGCCACGCCTCAAGATGCTCGTCAAGATTATCCTGACGGGCAAGCGAGAGCGGCACCTGGCGTTGGGTGAGATGCGCGCCGAGACGGCGCAGGCGCACCACATATTCGCGGATCGTGCCGTGGCTCATATCGGTTTGCTCGAAGAGATATTGCTTAAAGCCGATGATATCGAAGTAGTTGCTCTGCTCTTTACAATGCAGATCGCCACAGAAGCGGCAAAGCGCCACCCAGTCCTGCTTTTCCTGCTCCCAGGTGGCCTCGTCAAGCAGCGTGTCGAGCGCAGCGATCGCTATCTTGTTCACAATTTCGCCGCGATGAACCAGCGTAATGCGGTCCAGCAGCTTGTGACAATGCGCACAATGCGTCTGTGAGTGCTTGAAATCTTTAAGGTAGCGGCTCAGGGGCCGCCTTTTAGGTTGCTGCGCCGTCATGATAACTCCTGGTTGTCGTTCCTGTGTGCGGCATTACCAGGATGATGACGAATCAACAACCTATAGCTTACCCAGCTTGGTACGCAGACGTTTGATGGCCTGGCTATGCAACTGGCTCACCCTTGACTCGCCCACTTCCAGTACCGCGCCAATCTCTTTGAGATTCAGCTCTTCCTGGTAGTACAGCGTCAGCACCATCTGCTCGCGCTCCGGCAGCGATTCAATCGCTTCCATAACACGCTCGCGCAAATTGCTTTCCAGCAGTTGATGCAGCGGGTTTTCGTTCTGGTTATCTTCCGTCACCAGTTCGATGCTATCGCCATGCTCTTCACGCCATTCGTCATACGAGAACAGCTGACTGTTGTTCGTGTCGAGCAACATCTGACGATATTCTTCAAGCGGGATACTCAGTCGCTCTGCGACCTCCAGTTCCGTCGCGTTACGTCCCAGTTCCTGCTCCAGTTGGCCTATTGCCTGCGCCACCTCGCGCGCGTTGCGTCGGACACTGCGTGGCACCCAGTCACGGCTGCGCAGCTCGTCCAGCATCGCGCCACGTATACGCTGCACTGCGTAAGTGGTAAATGCCGTTCCTTGCAGGGCGTCGTAGCGTTCTACAGCATTCAGCAAGCCGATGCCGCCCGCCTGTAACAAATCGTCCAGTTCGACGCTCGCCGGCAAACGCACCTGCAGGCGCAACGCTTCGTGACGCACCAGCGGGACATAACGCTGCCAGAGCGAGTGTTTATCCATTACACCATCAGCGGTATAGAGAGAATTCACGATAAACAGCCCTGCGTTAGTTGAGTTATCGGCATGATTATCCGTTTCTGGAGAGGTTTTTAATCGGGAGAATAGTGAGGAAAATGAGGGGTTATTTAAGGGTTACTGACACATGAGATGAAAACATGCATCAGTAACTTTGATTAGTACTTGTAAATTCAACCTTTTTTACAAAGCAGGAAAATGCTTGAGCATAAATCTGGGTATTGATGACCAAGCTCATAACACCCTTCAAGATATTCTTTTGATATGATATCTGTCTGCAAAAGCCTATCCCACTGGAAGTTAGCCATGGCTTTGAAAAATATGCCCGTACGGTAAACCACATCCAGTCCAGCCCGTCGGGCATCCCTCTCAAGAGTATCTAGTGAATAGGTGCATCTGTGTCCGTGAAGAAATTCCGCTTCAGTTACCGCATCATTGTGAGAGATAAGTCCCATCTTTACTGCAATCTGACGAGAAGCCGCATTAGCGTTTGGACAAACCAGAAAGAAATGCCCATCTTCAGTTAGCCACTCATCGTTAATACGCTTGAGTAGTGCGACCGGTTCGTCAATATGCTCAAGAACATGAGTTAAAACGATATTTTCATAGCGACAAGGTAGCTTAACGTCTTCAAAGCGAGATCGCACCAGTGAAACCGCATCACCAACTCTTTCATGCGCCACTTTCAGTGCCTCTTCCGAGGCCTCCACACACGTGATATCGGAGAATTTTTCTGCAAGGCGCAGAGTAAAATCGCCCCTGAAACACCCTAGTTCAAGCAGTTTACCAGGCTTAAAAAAAGGCGTAAAGGCACGGATCATAAAAGGATGCATAACGTCGAAATCGAAGTTATAGGCATACTGGTGGTCCGCAGCATCTTTGATTTCCTGATTGTAATCTCGAATCATCATTTTATTTTCTCACCGTAAAGATCATCGATATTGTCGAATTGGCAACCGCTCCACGCCTGAATCCTTTATGCATATATAAGCGCTGAGCCGGAATATTGCTTTCATCCACTTCAAGGCCAATTTCAGTCGCGCCTTTTGTCTGGAGTAAACTCAAGCATTGTGTTAATAATTGGCTACCAATGCCGCGCTTCTGAACTTGTGGTAAAACTGACACGTTAGTAATAAATCCCTGTTGCGTATCGTCATTAAAATAAGCAGCCACAAGACCAACCAATTTGTTGTCAAGCCAAGCTTCAGTACGCCAAGCATGATCGGTAATTTTTTTTGCATAATCAGGAATTGCTATTTTTGCGGCAAGCGAGGTAACAAACGTTTCTTCACACTGACTGAGGTGTTCCGCTACCTCTTGTGAAGTTGCACAATTTTGCAAAAAATGATAAGCCGTCATAAAATCATTTCCGCCAGACCAAATCCCCCTTTGCCGAATGCATTACCGTTATAAAGTAAATAAACCTTGCCGTCACAACGGAAAAGGTGCGGGTAGCATTGCATTTCGCTGTCCCACTCATCTTTAGAGCAAAGCGACGCAACCTGACTGTCGTCGCGATGCCAAACCTGTAAATCCTGAGACCAGGCATAACCCAGACGATAACCTCGTCCTCCGCCGCGGCGAAAATCAAAACATTCGCGAAAACAAAAAACCATATGGTATCGATCGCCTGTCTGAATCACTGTCGGTAGCGCCTGGCACTCATCGTCACCGAGAACAGGTTCGATAATGGTTTTGCTATCGCGCCTCCAGTCAATGCCGTTATCAGATATCGCATGTGCTATTTTATAAATACGTTCCGGCACTGCAACGGCGGACGGCTTCTTCCAGCCGGTGCCGAAGATGTACCACATATGAAAAGATCCATTGAGATGAAGCACAAATGCGTCTCCCACAAGGTGGGGTTCATGCAGCGATGCTGCCATAACGGGACCAGTTGCGATGCGGGTAAAGCTTTCGCCTTCGTCTTCGCTGATTGCAAGGCCAATAGCGGTATCCACCGAAACGGAAACTCGCCGGTTCCATCCCGTGGTCCAAGCCATAATTTTTCCTTCATGACGCAACACGTTAAACGGGAAAATACCATGTTCGTCAAAGGCGCCGAGTTCAGCCGGTCCGATGACGGGCGAAGGGCTGACACGAATAACTTCCTGCAGTGATTTATCCATATCCACGTAACAAACCCGGCTAACAAATTTGCCATCTTGAGCATCTCGCTCTCGGGTTGAGAAAAAGATCCGCACATAGTCTTCAAAAACTAGCGTCTGTGGTGACTGAGCAAACCCTACGCCGTTCGCCAGCGGTGGATAAAGCGTTGGAGAATAAATTAAGCCGCGTTTTTTCCAGTTCAGCATCAGCGTAACTCTCCTTCTAGTTTTGCCAGACCAAAACCGTAGCGACCAACCTGGTCACCGAGATAAGCCATATAGGTCGTGCCATCAAGCTCAAATACGTGCGGGTAGCTGATCATTTCCGCATCCCATCCAGATTCAGAGACATCAATGCCAACTTTGCTATCATCACGATGCCAATCGATAAGGTTTTCGCTCCATGCATATCCGATGCGATACCCGTTCTGCTTACCACGATAATGAGCACTATAGCGGTAACAAAAGAACATATGGTATTTGCCGTTGGCGAAAAACACGTCAGGGCTTGCCTGCGCTTCATCTTCTTCAATGCGGCTGGGGATCAAATCTTTATCGCATTTTTTCCAATGGACGCCATCTTCTGAAGTGGCCATGCGAATTTTATAGACGGGTTCCGGACGGCCTTCCACCAGCTTCCACTTTTGCCCGGCAATGTAGAAAAGTTGCCACTGGTCGTTGAATCGACGAATCTTAGGGCCACTTATCACAAAGGGTTCGCCAGGGCTATAACTAATAATCGGACCTGGTCCCGCTTTTATAAAGGTTTCTCCATCATCATGGCTTACTGCCATGCCTATGGCGACGTTAAATGGGACAGATTCACAGCGTGTCCATCCGGCATACCATGCTTTGACTATTCCATTCTCGCGGATAACGCTGACAGGATAGGTACCAAATTCATCAAACTCACCATGCCCACCCAGTTCAAGGATTGGTCGGCTAGAAAAACGCAACACTCGAAAAAGATCGTCGCGAGCCAAGTCTACCCATGCAGAATAACTGACGTACATGCCATTCTCATCGGCAGGAGGACGACACGAAAAATAGACGCGCACGAAGTCGTCAAAAACCAGCGTGGCGGGTGCCTGAGCAAATTCCTTGAGCCACGGAAGATGGGTGATTTCTTGGGGGGTAAACACTTTACCCAATTTTTTCCATGTAAACATATCAATTTAACTCGTAGCCAGTTTTAAGATGATGAATAATCTCATCACGTGCGTTAAACATCATTACGTCAACAATTGAAAGCCAAGGAATAAAGTCCGCACCTGATTGTTTATAAAGCCACGAACGCGGCTGAATAAATTTCAGCACTATTCCATTAACATTAAAATCGCGCTGGGAATAAAGTGCAACGCCTCCCGGTGGATTAATATACGTTTCGGCCTTAAGGACACGACAGAGTTCTAATACTCGATCTTGCGCTTTTAGCGTATGTTCGGCATCAATAGCTGAGGACACTAGTAATTCGCAGTCTAAAGAGAAATAATCTCGAAGCGTAACCAGCCCCTGGAAAAGATAGTCAAATAAATTGCACGATTCTTGTTTAACAATCCGCTCAATTAGCGGCATCACATCTCGGTAAAAGGGAGCTTGCCGGTAAGCACCAGCAATTTGATTGCACAACTTTTCGCGGTCGAAGGTATCAGAGAGCTCTCGCTGACGAACATCTAGATAATCTGATCCTTTTTTCAAGGGCAACGAAATTAAACCTTCCACCCCACGATTCTGAATGCGATTGCGATTTATCCACCCTTTTTTTGTGTATTTGATATTATCATATACAACAAAGGTATCCACTGATGCCATCAGCTGAAAATAGCCGATATATGGAAAAAAATAGGGTTGCATAATCGCAAGTTTCATACTAAATACTTCCTAACCGTTAACCACAAGTGCAGGTTCCAATATCTTTTCAGCTTCGGTAAATAAGCTCTTAATAACTTCAACAATTCGGTGCTGCTCTTCTTCGGCCAACCCTGGGAAAATAGGCAAACAAAGCACCGCTTGAGAAATACCATCGGCCACGGGCAAATGACTAACATTTGCAGTCGGGAAATGGCGATACATTGGAAAAGCGCTGATTAGTGGATAAAAATAGCGTCGAGCGTAAATATTATGTTGACGTAAAGCAGTGTATACATCATCGCGACTTACCCTGCAAAAATCATCAAAAAGCACAGGAAAATAAGAGTAATTCCATGACACATTGTCAGCCGGAGTAATATATTTCACTTCTGGCAGAGATTCACGCAACAGATTAACGTAACGTTGATAAACTATCGCTCGTTCCTCAAGAGCACCATCGATATATTTTAGCTGTAAAAGACCCATGGCGGCCTGAACTTCGTTCATTTTTGCATTAATACCCGGGGCCATAACAACGGTTTCATCAGCAAAGCCAAAATTCTTGAGATAATCGATACGCTGTTTGGTTTTAGCGTCGTGACAGATAATTGCGCCGCCTTCGAAAGTATTGAATACTTTTGTTGCGTGGAAACTAAGAACAGATAAATCACCGTAGTTAAGGATGCTGCTATCATTCTCTTTTACGCCAAAGCAGTGGGCAGCATCATAAATCACTTTCAGACCATAAGTATCTGCGATGCGCTGAATACGCTCCATATCGCAAGGAATGCCGTAGCAGTGTACAGGCAGTATAGCCGTTGTCTTCGGAGTGATCAGCTCTTCAATTTTGTCTGGGTCAATATTGAAAGTCACTGGATCGATATCAGCAAATACTGGCGTCAGGTCGTTCCATAACAGGCTGTGTGAGGTAGCCACAAACGAATATGGAGTCGTGATAACCTCTCCCGAGATACGTAATGTTTGTAGCGCTGTCAGCAGCGCAAGCGTTCCATTAGAAAAGAGGCAGACGTGCTTAACCCCAAGGTAATCGGCGAGCGCCTGTTCCAGTTGCTGATGAAACTGGCCGCCATTGGTCAGTATTTTGCTTTCCCAAAGCGTCTCAAGATAAGGAATGAATTCTTCAAGCGGCGGAAGCAGCGGGCTCGTAACATAGACTTTGTTTTGCATTAGCACACCTCAATATAAACCTGTGGGTATCATTCATGAGCAGCAAATTTCCGCTGCTCAATCCCCTATTCTTCAACCGTGAAACTTTGCGCAGGAAGTCCAGCGCAATAGAGATGCCAAGCCTGACGCAGTGCTTTTTCCAGCGGAGCCGCAGCATTAAAGCCAGGCTGTTGCATAGGTATGTTGTCACGCATGTTCTGGCGTAAGGCATTCAATTCGTCCAGATTGCTTTGCCACCACACTGCTTTCTCCAGGTATTCATCCTGACTCCCCACAATAAAAGATTGCAGTCCGTAGATGTGCATTGTTTCCACACTTTGCCGTGACGCTGGGGTAGCGCCTGCAATACTCAATGTCGGTACGCCCATCCAGACGGCATGGCTGGTAGTTGTACCGCCGGTATAAGGAAATGAATCCAGCAACAAATCAACTTCATGGTGCATATGAAGATAGTTTTCAAGATTGGTGGTTCGCCGGAAGATAAGTTGCTCTTCCTGAACTCCAAGCGCATAGAGCTTCTTGCGATAACGGGCTATCATCTCGTCGTCGTCCATAAAGCCGATAAGTAACCTTGCCGTGGCATTACGCGACAAGATTTTCGCCCAGAGAGAAAAAACTTCTTTATTAAGCTTTTTCGGACGATTAAAACTGCCGTAGGTAAAGTACCCGTTGCTGAGTGCAGGCAGCGGATTGATCTCCGGGCTTAACGGACTTGGCGCGAAAAAGTTTTGAAGTGGTATATAAAGCAACTTTTCGCTGTGCTGGGCGTCCATTTCGCCAGGCTTGCCGAAACCTGGCGTAACAATACGGTAATCCATTTGCGCCAAGCCCGAAGTTCCCGGGTAACCAAGCCAGGTAATCTGAATGGGCGCGGGCTTGAAACCGAACATCGGTAAGCGCGTGCCAGTGGTATGCCCCGACAAATCAAAAAGAATATCTATTTTGTCTTCTACGATTTGCTGCGCAAGCTCCGCGTTACTAAATCCTGTTATGGTGCGCCACAGCGCAGCGCTTTTCGCAAAATGTTCACTCACTTCGTCATATTTTTCGCTATTGCTGTAAGCAATTAACTCGAAATCATTGCGATTCAAATTATCCCAGAAGGGCAAGAAAAAGTTACTAACCGGATGCTGGCGAAGATCGGCAGACACAAAGCCTACACGCAATTTACGGTTCGGCTCATTGTTAACGTTATGACGCACCGTCACTTGTTGCGATGCCACCCATTCGTTAACCTGACGCCCATACTCCTTATGTGCTGTGATAAGCTCCACAGGAGATACGCTTGCATCGTGGCTCATCACAAACAAAAGGCTAGTGAATGTGTCAAAATCTGGACTTTTCAGAGCCAGAGACTTTTCGAGGAAATACCGCGCATCGGCCATCTTCTGGTTATCACTGAAAATGATCCCCATGATGCTCAAAAAATAAGGTACATCCGCTCGCAGCCGTATAGCCTGACGGGCGCACTTTTCAGCAATGGTCATCTCACGGCGCTCATGATAGAGGCATGCAAGCAGGTTCCAGCAATTAGCGTTCTTATCGTCGATTCGGAGCAAGGCTAGCAGCAATTTGCGCGCCTCAAGGAAATCGTCGGTTTTGAACAGAGCAGTGGCCAGATCAAAATAGCTATCCCAGTGCAGAGCATAGTGGCTCAACAGGCGACTTGTTAACAGAAATGAGGTTTGCCAGGCTCCCATCAGCAGGTTAGTTCGTGCCTGGCAGCGCAGCAAATGCACATTATCAGGATCGTCTTTAAGCCGGTCAGCCACTATCTCGCAAGCTTTTTTGTTCCTGCCCTGCCTGATAAGCGCGTTAACCTCATCATAGAGACTATCGTATTTATCATCGCCGCCTGCTGTATGTTGCGTGCCTTTGAGAGTATCTGAAAACCCACCGTATTTAGGCTCACAGCCGAAGATAAGAATGGCGAGATATACATGCTTTATTACCGCAACGTCATCCGATTTCATAAAGCTTTGCAGCGCAAAACGCCAGGCATCTACCGAGCCCGTCAGCAATCCTTTTTCTCGTAGCGACTTAAACAGCGACCAGCTCGATTCGTCATAAAACTGAACGCCGCATTCTGCGAAACGCCACTCTTCACGGCTTAATGTTACAGCTTGTCCCCAGTAATTATGGAGAACAAGCGTATCTTGAATTGCAAAATTCGCTTCGCACACCGGCGCAATCAGGCGCAGCGCCTCGTCCCGCGCCTGATTATAGGCACAGGGCATGGCGCTCACCATCAGTCCATTAATGGTATTAGCGAGAAGATCCTGCAGAGATCCAATCAGCTCCGCACGTGTGTCGCGGCTAGGTTCCTGTGGAAAGCGGCAGTGGAACAGTAACTGCTCAAAGCTCAGACTTAACGGCCAGACATCAGCCAGCACGTCGAGAACCTGCAACGTTGTTTTGTTTTCAGTTTTAACAGGCGTACCGTCTTGCCCAACATGGCAGTTAATCATCGCGCCATTGTTATTAAACTGTCGCTTGAAACAGCCCGCCCAGTGCAAATGCTCAACCGATTTAAGATTAGGAGCTATAGCGGCACCTGACGTACCTGTATGTGTAAGCAGGCTAAAACGCTCGGTTCGATCAATAGCAAAGTCGAGGTATTGTTGGCTGGTTGCACGTACGCTAGCACTGCCAATCAAACCGTGCATCTGAGCAATATGCGCTCCAAAATAAGTTGCCAACTCGCATTGTGGAACCGCATCTCCAATATAGCTAAAACCTGCATTTGAAATTTGCTGGTAGAAATCAACGAAGTAATCAGCCTGGTTAACATTACCGAGATAGCGGAAAGCGAGCGAAAGGTCGCTGCTTTGTTCCGCTTCGTTTACCCGATTTTTCAGACCACCTTCCGGCAGAGTCATTGCAAGATAACTGAGCATGCCCCGAGCCGATGCCAGTTGCATATCAATATCGCGGGCACCACTCGCATGAAAACTTAACGAATCCTGAAGGATTTTTGCATCGCGCGCACCGGGTAATACTTGCCAGTGAATGGCGAGAATACCTGACGAGGAAAGCTGCGTCTGGCACCACCGGAGTAGCTCGGCGCGTTCATCGCCGCCCATCAGCGCAAAAAGCCCTCGTAGGACAATATAGTCAAATTTACCTAAGTCAGAAGCGAGCAAATCGGCAAGCCCAGCGTGATGAAGCTCAATATTAGACAGCGCATATTGTTCAATACGCTGCTGACCGCGCGCAATGTCTTCTTCATTGATATCAACACCCAGCGAAACGCTTTCCGGCCACGCTAGCGCGTTTGCGATAAGCGCCTCGCCTTGACCGCATCCCAGCTCAAGGATACGCGACTGCGTGGGCATGACGGCCTCGGCGTGATAAAGCGAAGCCGCCATATGAAGCGTAACGGGCATCCGAGATGAGACAGAGTAGAAACTTTTCAAAGCTATATACCCACTGAAAAATCAGAGTTGTGTAAAAACCTTTATACAAGCCTTCACAGCGCTAGATATTTTTCGCGCAGGGCTTTCTTGTAATAATGGTAATCACCATTGCCATCTTTACAGGTCGTCACTATCCAGCTAAAAGCATTATCAGAGTGTTTGATATCAATAATTTTCGAAATTTCTTCTCGCGCAATTGCCATTTTTTCTATGGCACTAAGCTCATCCATGGCACAAGAGAGTGCAATCTGGTCGAGAAACCATACAGCGTTATCTTTATTGAGATTAGTTTCTATAAACCTTGCCACAGTGTCGAAATATTTATTAGCTAATTCTCCGCCTTCGGTATAGACAAAACAAGCTGCAATATCCTCCCAGAAAGGTGCTCCCTCATGCAAAGTGAAAATTAATTTTTGCTGATTCAGACCACGCTTCACTTCAGCCCAAGACTTCCGCACCAGACAATCGGCATCTAACATCATGATAGGGCTATTCATCTTTTTCATGGCATGCCGCAAAAAAACGTACCGGCGGCAAGCATAGTGTACATTAACACTCGTTTGAGCATTAAAATACTCAGTACTAAGCGAAATTGATAAGTCACTCAACCCTGCTGCTAATGCACGGACGTCGCGCTCAATTTCCTCATCACAATTATAAATGTGCAAATGAACATTTAATTCATTATGATTCGTTTCATATATAGAAAGCACAAGAGGAATGGCATGCTCAAAAAAATACTTTTTATCACAGCCCACGAGAACATTTGTTTTTCCATTATTTTCAGGCTCAATCAGCCAATTATAGCGAGAATCTTGCTTTTCATAGCCGCATTCAAGCAACGGACGAAAATCAATAAATGAATCAGGATAACCGCCCAGCTTATAAATCCCACAGACCACCATAACCAGCGTCATAGCATCCTCGCCTACCAGGTCAGGATTTGAGGTCAGCTGCTCGATAATCACCTGTGCCTGGTTATAATCCTCTTCCATTAGGCAAATAAGAAGCAGAATTTTAAGAACGCACGGTGTTTCACTGAGTATTGCAAGATTATTAGAAATAAGGAATAAAGCCGAATCAATTTCGTTAATACGAAACAGAATTTGAATAGAACTTACCAGGTAATTGATATTATCTGAAAGCTGAAGCGCTTCGACCACCCGGCTTGTAATCAGCTCGATTTTCTCGGGTGCCATCGCGACTTGCTTGCCGCCAGAATGCGCATCAAACGCTTCGTTGGAAAGTGCTATTGCGCTCATCATCAGCTTTAGCGCACGGTCTTGCTCAGGTGCCAGCTCTGTTTCAGCAGCAAACAGCTTTTCTTCGAGCGTGCCGACATCTGCACTGGCGTAGTTTAGGATCTCTATTGCGATATGCGCAGGCAGGGCATCCGATTCAGGTAAATAAATAGTGTGAGTAAAGACATCACGATAATACTGATGCATAGCTCGCGTGCGCGCGAAAGTATTCATTTTATTTTGACCTATTAATTACTCTTTAGCCTGTAGAGCAGAGGATTAGAGCTTATCACTCTACGGCCAACCGTAATGGCTAGAACAAAACCTAAATTTCCCTCTTATTTTCCATATTAGCAATAGGCTCGCTGACAACGCTGACAAACAATAGATGAAAAAAAAGGTTGCTGTTTCCAGCAACCTTTTTGAAAGCTTGAGCGTCTATTAACGCAGCAGGGACAGCATGGACTGCGGAACCTGGTTTGCCTGAGACAGTACAGAAGTACCAGCCTGTTGCAGGATCTGAGCGCGAGACATGTTAGAAACTTCGGTCGCGTAGTCAGCGTCCTGAATACGGGACTGTGCCGCAGTCAGGTTGTTGATAGAGTTGTTCAGGTTGTTGATAGTAGATTCAAAACGGTTCTGAATCGCACCCATGTTAGAACGCGCGGTATCGATTCTCGCGATAGCGGCGTCTGCTGCAGAGATTACCGTCTGTGCAGTAGAGTTATTTGTGATAGTAGTGTTCAGCGTAGTGCTGAGTGAACCGGAAGTCGCGTTGATCAGGGCGTTAGTGCCGATAGAGATGGTATCGTTATCAGAAGTACCAGCGCCAACCTGAATTTTCAGAGCGGTGTTTACAGTACCGTTCAGCAGGGATTTGCCGTTGAAGTTAGCGCCACCAGCGATACGGTCGATTTCAAGCAGACGCTGAGTGATTTCCGTGTTGATGGAAGTCAGGTCGGTAGAACCGTTGGTGTCGTTCGCAGCCTGAACAGCCAGCTCACGGATACGCTGTAAGTTGGTGTTGATTTCGTTCAGGTTACCTTCAGCGGTCTGAACCAGGGAGATGCCGTCGTTTGCGTTACGAGCAGCCTGGGTCATACCTTTAACCTGAGAGGTCATACGGTTAGCAATCGCCTGGCCAGCAGCGTCGTCTTTCGCGCTGTTGATACGCAGACCAGAGGACAGACGCTCGATAGCAGTGCCCAGAGCAGACTGAGATTTGTTCAGGTTGGTCTGAGTGGTCAGGGACAAAAGGTTAGTATTGATAACTGACATAATTTAATTCCTTCAAAAATTGGGTTTAGGTTCGGTGCCTAACACTCACGGCGTCTCTCACCGTCAACAAGGTTATCGACGCTTCTTAAAAAGACTTTAGAAACAAACTCAAAAAATTTATATGTTATTGTTCTTTAAAGAATTGTTTTATTTAATGTCTTTTTATAAGTCTCAGAACTAAGATTTTTCTTATGTATTGTATAAATAAATTCTGGCTGCCATTTCCTTATTATTAATGCGGGTTGGTCATTTTTTTCTGACTTTTTTGCAGACATATAAAGAAGGGAAATATTTCACTTAAGGCAGGCTATCGGCTCAATAGCCTGCGTCTGCATCATCTATTCCAGGGATTATTTTTTTGCCGCCAGGAGTAAACTTTTGCTTTGCGTCGCCGATAAGAGACTGAAACGACCATCGACTTCAAGGAAATCACGCATGGCTACAATCAGTAATCTCGGGGTAGGCTCGAATCTTGGGCTTGCCGATCTGTATGACAAGCTGGAAGCGGCAGAACAAACCAAACTGACGGTTATTACCAAACAGCAGACGACGTATAACACGCAGTTAAGCGCCTACAGCAAGCTGCAAAGCTCGCTGCAGAGCCTGCAAACCGCGACGGCCACGCTCGGTAAAGCCGCAACATGGAACTCAACCTCGGTCAGCAGCACCAATACCGCGTTTGCGGCGACCACCACCAGCGATGCGATGACCGGTGATTACACCGTCAACGTAAAACAGATGGCGAAAGCGCAGGTGCTGACCTCTGGCTCTATCGCCAGCAACACCACGCAGCTGGGTGCCACCACGGGCACCACCCGTACCGTCACCATCAGCCAGCCGGGCACGTCCAAACCGCTGACCGTTTCTCTGGCTGATGGCGATACCTCGCTGAACGGCATCGCAAAAGCGATTAACAAAGCAGGCGGCAATGTTTCCGCGAGCGTGATTAAAGCGTCTGACGGTGACTACCGCCTGATGCTGACCTCCAAAACCACCGGCACCAGCAATGACATGACCGTCACGGTCACCGGCGACGATACCCTGCAGGGGATTATCGGCTTCGATTCCAGCACCAAAACCGGCGCGCTCTCCATCCAGACGGCCTCTCAGAACGCCAAAGTGGTGGTGAACGATATCGAAATCGAACGCTCCACTAACGTGATTTCTGACGCGCTGCCGGGCACCACGCTGACGCTGAAAGCACAGAGCACCGCTAACGAAACGCTCTCTGTGACCCGCGCGACCGACGCTAACAAAAAGGCCGTGACCGACTGGGTGACCGCGTATAACGCGCTGCAGTCCACCATTGCTTCTGTGACCAAGTACGTCAAAGTGGATGCGGGCGATACGCAATCCTCCAACAACGGCGCGCTGATCGGCGACAGTAACGTACGTTCCATCCAGTCTCAGCTGCGCAGCACGCTGACGCAGGTGCAGAGCGGCAGTATCGCTATCATGGCACAGCTCGGCATCACACAGGACCCGGTTCTGGCTGCCGACGGCGCCGCTGGCGTACTGAAAGTTGACGATGCGAAACTGACTAAAGCGTTGACCGAAAACCCGGACGCCGTTCAGGCCTACTTCGTGGGCGACGGTAAAGCGACCGGTATGGCCACGCAGATGAATAACACCCTGACCTCTATGCTGAGCACCACCACCGGCAAAGAAGGCGTTATTCAGAATGCGAAAGACAGTATTAACGACACGCTGAAATCGCTGGATAAGCGCTATACCGCGATGGAAGCTTCCATTGAAGCCACCATGGCGCGTTATAAGTCACAGTTTAGCAACCTGGATTCCCTGGTAAACAAACTGAACAGCACCTCAACGTACCTGACTAAACAGTTCTCCTCTTCAAGCAGTTAAGGAACGGATATGTACAATAGCTCTGGTGTTCAGGCCTATCAGCAGGTAGGCCTGGAAAGTGCGGTAATGAGCGCAAGCCCACACCAGCTGGTCGTAATGTTATTTGACGGGGCACTCAGTGCCCTTGTCCGCGCGCGCCTGTTTATTGAACAGGGCGACACGGTGGCAAAAGGTCAGGCGCTGACTAAAGCCATTAACATTATCGATAACGGACTCAAAGCTGGCCTGAATATGGATATTGGCGGCGATTTACCGCGTAACCTGGCCTCGCTTTATGAATACATGGTGCGACGTTTACTGCATGCGAACCTGCGTAACGATGTTGATGCCATCAATGAAGTTGAAACCCTGATGACCAATATTGCTGACGCCTGGAAGCAGATTGGTCCCGGCACCACTCTCGCGCAGGAAACGTTCTGATGAATGATTTCATCTCATCCCTAAACAACTGGCAGGCGCTGTACGCGCTTAGTAATACCATGCTCAGCCTGGCGAACTCAGGACAGTGGGATGAGCTGATTGAACAGGAAGTAAAGTACGTTACCCTGGTAGAAGCGATTGCCCGCAACCCAATCGAGCCGGATAACAGCGTGTTTCAGGAAAAAGCGCGTGAGCTGCTGACGAAGGTGCTGGCCAACGAAGCAGCGCTGAAAATCAAGCTTCAGGCGCGGATGGAAGAATTACGCGTACTGATTGAGCAGAACGGCAATCAGAAATCGCTGGTATCCGCCTACGGTAAGCTTTCTGGCAATGTGTTAATGCCAAACGATTTCAATCAATGATTTCCTGTCATTCAGGGCCGCGGTATTACGCCGCGGCCCTGCGCTTTTCTCCTGTCCGGGAATGTAAATATTTCAGTGTGATGTGTGAAGCGGGTGTGCGGCCTGGTGGTGGGGGTTTGGCCTTTGGCGGGGTTTGGCGTGGTGGTGGGTGCGCTACGCTTACCCACCCTACAAAAGACATTCCGGCCCATAGGGCAGGTAAGCGTCGCGCACCCGCCATTTATAAATCCAGACCCGACCCTGACGTAGGGCGGGTAAGCGCAGCGCACCCGCCGCCAGCCGCCCATAAAAAAGCCCGGCTCGCAGATACGCGCCAGGCTCACTTTCACTGCCAACGCACGGTTACGGCAGCGGCGTATCCAGCGGATTTTTGGTAAGGAAATCCGCGCACTCGGTCGTCGGACGGTTCACACGCTCAAGCGTCATCCCGGCATACTCCAGCGTATCGCCCTCGCGCGACAACTTATAAACCTCAAGCTTATTGGTCACGTTATAAAGGGTATCATCGCGACGCATCAGCTTCCCTGGCAGCGCAATCACCCGCTGCCACTGACGGCAGTCAAGCGTATCGCCTGCAGGCGTCACCACCAGGCTCGCGATCGCCTCCGGGCTTACCAGCTCACTTTGCGGCCCTTTCGACTGCCAGTACCCCGCTATTCCCGCAGGCGGCGGCGTTTTCACCACCTCGTTATAGTTCTCCACCTGAACGCATCCGCTCAGCCCCAGCATCATCAATCCCAGCGCGATTTTTTTCATCGTTTGTCCTGCCCGTGAAGAAAAAAAGATTGTGGCATTAAAGCGTTAACGCTTCCACCCCAACGCGGCGGCGCGGGAATTGATCCAGATTCACTTTTGCCGAATTTTTGCTGTGCGAAAACCGCCAGCGGCGTAAGATGCGGGCTTCTTTTGGCGCGCTCGCAGCGCCTTTTAGTTCCGTCTGAGTTCAGAGGCTAAAATTCATGTCATGGCACGACTTTAAACAGCAATATCTTGTTCGTTTCTGGGCCCCGCTGCCCGCCGTAATCGCCGCAGGCATCCTCTCCACTTACTATTTCGGCATCACCGGCACCTTCTGGGCCGTTACCGGCGAATTCACCCGCTGGGGCGGACAACTCTTACAGCTCTTCGGCGTTCACGCTGAAAACTGGGGCTACTACAAGCTGATTCATCTCGAAGGCACCCCGCTGACCCGCATCGACGGGATGATGATTATCGGGATGTTCGGCGGCTGCTTCGCGGCGGCGCTGTGGGCCAACAATGTGAAGTTGCGTATGCCACAGCATCGCATCCGCATTATTCAGGCGGTCGCGGGCGGCATCATCGCGGGCTTCGGCGCGCGTCTGGCGATGGGCTGCAACCTGGCGGCGTTTTTTACCGGCATTCCGCAGTTCTCGTTGCACGCCTGGTTTTTCGCGCTGGCGACAGCCATCGGCTCGTGGTTCGGCGCGCGTTTTACCCTGCTGCCGCTGTTTCGTATTCCGGTAAAAATGCAGAAAGTGAGCGCCGCCGCGCCGCTGACGCAAAAGCCTGACCAGGCGAAGCGCCGTTTTCGCATCGGGATGCTGGTGTTTGCGGGCATGATTGGCTGGGCACTGCTCACGGCCATGAACGCGCCGAAACTGGGCCTCGCGATGCTGTTCGGCGTCGGTTTCGGCCTGCTTATCGAACGCGCGCAGATCTGCTTTACCTCCGCGTTTCGCGATATGTGGATAACCGGCCGCACCCATATGGCTAAAGCGATTATTTTTGGGATGGCGGTGAGCGCCATCGGCATCTTCAGCTATGTCCAGTTGGGTGCCGAGCCGAAAATCATGTGGGCTGGCCCGAACGCGGTGCTCGGCGGGCTGCTGTTCGGCTTCGGTATTGTGCTGGCCGGCGGCTGTGAAACCGGCTGGATGTATCGCGCCGTGGAAGGCCAGGTGCACTACTGGTGGGTGGGGCTTGGCAACGTGATTGGCTCCACCGTGCTGGCGTATTTCTGGGATGACCTTGCGCCGTCGCTTGCGACCAGCTGGGACAAAATCAATCTGCTGAATACATTCGGGCCACTCGGCGGACTGCTGGTGACGTATCTGCTGCTTTTCGCCGCGCTGATGCTGGTCATCGCGCAGGAGAAACGCTTTTTCCGCCGTCAGAAACCTGCCGCCACCGCTGCGGCTATTAAGGAGGGCGCATGAACGCCATTACCCCTGATTATCGCCTGGATATGTCCGGCGAGCCCTGCCCTTACCCGGCGGTCGCCACGCTCGAAGCGCTGCCGCAGCTGAAAAAGGGCGAGATCCTGGAAGTCATCAGCGACTGCCCGCAGTCGATTAATAACATTCCGCTGGATGCCCGCAACCACGGCTATACAGTGCTGGATATCCAGCAGGATGGCCCCACCATCCGTTATCTCATTCAGAAATAACCCTCAGCGCCCTCCCCGCCGGGAGGGCGCGCGGTTCCTGCCCTATACTTCGGTAAAAGCCTGTTAACCGGAGCCTGCTATGTGCGGCAGATTTGTCCAGACCTTAAGCCGTGAAGCGTACCTCGCGGCGCTTGATGAAACGACGGAGCGCGATATCGCTTTCGACCCGGAGCCGCTGGCGCGCTATAACGTCGCGCCCGGCACCCGCGTGCTGTTACTGAGCCAGCGCGATGATGTGTTGCATCTCGACCCTGTTCACTGGGGCTATGCGCCAGCGTGGTGGCATAAAACGCCGCTGATTAACGCGCGCGTGGAAACCGCCGCCACCAGCCGGATGTTTAAGCCGCTGTGGCAACACGGGCGCGCGATTGTCTTTGCCGACGGCTGGTATGAATGGAAACGCGAAGGCGATAAAAAGCAGCCTTATTTCATTCACCGCGCTGATGGCGAGCCGCTGTTTTTCGCCGCCATCGGCAAAGCGCCGTTTGAGCATGGCGACGACCGGGAAGGGTTTGTGATTGTCACCGCGGCGGCGGACAAAGGGCTTGTCGACATCCACGACCGCCGTCCGGTGGCGCTGACGGCGGAGGCCGCGCTTGCCTGGCTTAGCCCGGAGACCTCAGACAAGCGCGCAGAAACGCTCGCGCACGACGGCGCGCTCGGGCCTGACGCGTTTATCTGGCACCCGGTGGATCGCGCGGTAGGGAATATCAGAAACCAGAGCCCGGACCTGCTCGCCCCTGTTGATAACCCTGTCGTGTGACGCTGTTATTAGATAATCTTTCGTATTACGGGCATGATGTTAAGAAAGAACTTAATCAGAGAACGTATACGATGCGCAAAACAACGATGATTTTAGTGATAGTGGCAGTTGTCGTCTGGTGCGCCGATTATATGGGCTGGCTGTAATGCCGGATAATATGGCCCGTCGAGACGGGCCGCGGCGTCAATAAGCTCAGCGCGCTTGCGCCAGCCAGACGGTGCGTCCCCCGCTCGCCGCGTCATTCGGGCGAAACGTGAGAACGTCAAAGCCATGCGCATTCAGCAATTGCGTGTATTCCTCCGGCGACAGGCTCGCGTGATATAACGCCTCACCCAGAAATTCTCCCACCGCTTCGCCATTTTCCGGCCCGCTGTTGAAAAGTAATTTTGCGCTCGGCTTCGCGTGCTGCTGAAAAATAGCAAACATGGCGCGCTGATCTTCACGCGTGAGATGAAAAAAGCTGTCCCAGGCAATCAGAGCATCAAAACGCGCGCTAAGCGACAGCGTTCTCATATCACCGGTTAACCAGCGGTGGCGCGGCAGCCGTTCCCGACAAAGGGCAACCAGCGCAGGCGTTACGTCAATGCCGGTGATATCAAACCCTTTGCTGTCGATATACGTACCTACCGGGCTTCCTGACCCGCAGCCGATATCGAGCACGGTACCGCCCTCCTGCAGCCCCTCCAGTACGGCATCGAGCCACGGCTGCTCAACAAATCGCGTCTGTCTTATCTCGTCCCACTGCAGGGCATGGTGGCGGTAAAAATGCGCGACGGTCTTTGAGGAAGGATGAGTCATAAGGCGTATCCTGGATGAAATTGAAAGACTGAGTATACGCACACGGGCGAGCGCCTGGAGCCGCCGATTCCAGGTGGGTGGCGTTAAGTTTTTTACGTGACCGCGTAAATAAGCAGCCCGCTCCCCGCTTTCTGCGGGAGCCGTGAACGTCGGGCAGGCAAACCTTGCTGGCCATCAGTTACTCTTTACCGAAAAATACTCGTCCGTTTTTCGGTTGTGAACGTGTTGCCAGGTGCAATAGATTCACCGGACACCTCATCACCGGAGAGCCACATGAATTTCACCGATCTTGACAGCCTGAACGCCCCTTTACTGATCGCTAACGTCTGAGGCAGCAAAGAGGCATAAAACCTGTCAGGGCGCATCCCACGGCGCATCCCGCCAGCGTTCCAGCAGAAAATCACTGAACACCGTCAACCGGCGAGCAATGGGTTCTCGCCGCGCCCGCACGATGCTGATCCTGGAAGGGGTCGCTTCCCACTCCGGCAAAACGCGTACTAACCGCCCGTCACGCAGTTCTTCATGTATATCCCAGGTCTCTCGCAGCGAGATGCCCATCCCGGCAAGGCACCAGGCGTGAAGCACGTCGCCGCTGTCGCTGCACAGCGTGCCGCCCACCGCGACAGCTTTTTCCATGCGGCCTTTGCGCAGCGGCCAGATGCTTTGCTGCAGGCCCGGATAGGCGAACACCAGGCAGTTATGCTGCGCCAGATCTTGCGGATGAGCAGGCTGCCCGTGCGCTTTCAGATAATCAGGAGATGCCGCCAGGATACGGCGGTTGTCGGCCACACGCAGCGCGACCAGCCGCGAATCGGCCAGCTCACCCATACGGATAGCCAGGTCCAGATCGTCGCTATACAGATCCTGCATCTGGTCGGAGAGCCGCAGGTCGAAAGTGACACCAGGATGCAGGCGGCAGAAATCCTGGATGGCCGGTGCCACGTACTTACGCCCAAACGGCATGGGCGCGGTCAGGCGGATAATGCCGCGCAGATCGCGGCTGGCACCCGTCGCCACTTCCTGCATTTCTTCCAGTACGCCCAGCGCGACCTTCGCCCGCTCGGCAATAGCGCGCCCTTCATGGGTGATGCGCAGGTTGCGCGTGTTTCGCTCAAACAGAGTCGCGCCCAGCGCCTGCTCCAGCCGGGCTATCTGCTTGCTCACGGTCTTGGGTGCCAGGTGCAGGGCGCGCGCCGCCGCAGAAAAGCTCCGGCACTCAACGACGTGCACAAATACCGCCAGGTCATCAAGATTGCGTAAAGTCATTTGGTACGATTCAGGGAAAGTGTTTGTCGATTATGGTCATTTATATGGTAGATCGGCATCACTAGAATGGCGATCAAAACCTGGCGTGTCGCAGTAAGTATTGGTCTTTGGCGACGCGCCGCTTTCCCCCGAAGATCGTCATCTCCAGCCCCTGCTTCACCCTTTTCATGGGGGTGCTGGCTGATGAGAATCGCCCGTGGCCCGGCGCGTCATCGTGTCCGTCACATCGGCGAAGGCGGTCTTCGGTTTTGCAATACAGGAGCCCCAAACCATGCCACACCCTTTGTTCGTCCTGATCCACCATAAACGTAAAAAAACGGCTGAGGAAGCCGACAGCGCGCCCGGCGGTCCCGCGACCGTGACGAAATTCCCGCTGGAGCTAAACCACCGGCAGCAGGAGGTTACGGTATGAGTGAACGTATGCCTTTCGTCATCTATGTCTTCGCGCTTTGCGCCTTTGCGCTGGGCTTTACTGAGTTCGTTACTATCGGGCTGGTGTCAACCATCTCTGCCGATTTGCATACCACTGTCAGCCAGGTTGGCATGGCGGTCACAGCCTACGCTCTGGGCGCGGTGATCGGCGCGCCTGTTTTGACCGCGCTGGCAACCCGCTGGCCGCGCAAGCGGCTACTGCTGGTGGCGATGGCAATGTTCACGCTGGGCAACGCGGTGGTAAGTATGTCCGATGCGTTGACGTCCATGCTGGTCGCTCGTTTTGCTTCAGGCCTGGGGCATGGTGTTTTTCTCGCTGTGGCGTCCAGCGTGGCAACGCAGCTTGCCGGGCAGCATCGCGCTGGTGCGGCCGTCGCGGTAGTTTTCGGCGGGCTGACGCTGGCACTGGCGATTGGCGTGCCAGTCGGCACCTATTTGGGCAGTTTGTTAAGCTGGCAGGTTATCTTTATGGGAGTGGCAGGCAGTGGCGCCATTGGCTTTCTGGGCTTACTGACGCTGATGCCAGCGGAACGTGACGATACCTTAACGCAGGCTAATGCGATGAACGGACTTCGGGCCATATTCAATCCGCGTTTACTGGCAGGCGCCAGTATCACCGTACTGGCCTATGCAGGATCGTTCGCGCTATATACCTATATTTCACCCGTTTTACAGCAAGTGACGAAGGTTAGCTCAGGCACTGCCAGCCTGTTGATGCTGGGTTATGGCATCATGGCAGCCATTGGCAACGTATGGGGTGGGCGACTCACCGATCGTAAGGGGTCCGATGCGGCCGTGATGACGGTGCTTGTCGGCCTCGCCGTCGTGTTGTTGGCTATCTGGCTATCAGCGTCGTCATTGCCACTGATGGTGCTGCTCACAGGCTTGCTGGGAGCACTGACTTACGCGGCTGTACCGGCCTTGCAGGCACGTGTTATCAGATTGTCCCATAGCCATGCGCCGCACGCTCCCGCCGTTGCCGCTGGATTAAACATTGCTGGCTTCAACGGTGGCATTGCACTGGGTTCACTGTTCGGAGGGGCGAGTCTGGAAGTTATGGGACTGACCAGCACCGCCTGGGTTGGTGCTATCGTTGTGGGCCTGGGAGTTATCTGGATGCTGTGGCAAATGCGGCGCCCCGCTTTTCTTATCACAACGCTTCACGGCCAGATGAACGACACGAACACAATGTGAATGGGTGTCCGTACCGATTAAAAAAACCAACCTGTTGCGGTTGGTTTTTTTTGCCTGCGATATGGTGAAAATAACGTCCCTGTTATTCATCTATTGATCGCAACAATAACGCCACTTCTGGCGTGGCGCGATTTTTTGTCCTGAGCACAAGTATTCCGGTTTACCGAACCCCGTGCTCACACATTGACCCGATTATTTACCTGAATGTTTCGACATCTGCTCGGCAGACTTCAGGTGTTCCTCAACAACCGGCGTATGCGCGTCGGCCAGCGCCTTCACATCTGCATCCTTAATTTTTTTGGCGTCGCTCTGCAGTTTTGAGAGCACCATTTTGTGGTCTTTAGTACCGGCGTTCTCCATATACTGCTTGTCAAAGGCGTCGCCACTCTCTTTTTCAAGCTTAGCGGCCATGGCCTTGTGCTTCGCGTCGGGCTCGGTCGGCAGCGTCACGCCTTTCTGCTGGGCAACCGCCTGCACTTTGCTGAGGGCAGCGCTATGGTCATCGACCATCTTCTGTGCAAAGGCTTTGACGTCGCTGTTCTGTGCTTTCTCCAGCGCAATCTTCGCGGCAGCGACTTCATTGATGTCGGCCTGCGCCATGTCCTTCAGCGCTTTTTCATCGCCCGCGCTGAGTTTCGCACCCGATGTGGTCTGGCCTGCGGCCTCATTTTGCGTGGTGCTTTTCGGCGTCTCGGCCTGCACGCCTGCGGTGCTGAACATCGCGGCGACTGCTGAGGCAACCAGCAGCCCTTTCAGGGTTTTCGTCTTTTGCATGTTGTTCTCCTGATGACCATAGGTAAGGCGGGTATCGGTTCATTTACCGTACGCCGCCTCAGAGGAAAGTTACGACTACACTGGTCAGTATAGGCTTAACATTCCGGGAGGGTTGCTTAAGTCAGACAAATCAGCAAGAAAACACCGGCGCTTGCGCGTCATAAAACTGCGGTCAGCGGATCGCTGGCCTGCGGTGATAAAAACAAAAAAGCAGGCAGAGAATTTCTGACAGCCTGTCGCTACTTGCCCATATAACTGTGCCTGATCCGGCATAACGCCCGTCTTCTGGTACCGGTGGTCGTCACGCCATACGGCATCCAGACGTCGCGTCGTCCCTGACAGTACGAAAATCAGAGACACGTGTATGGTGTTAATAACATCTGCTCTGTGCCAGGAGCGGACGTATCGGCGGCGCCGTAATAACAGGCTTTGCCTATAGATGTAAGTTTTAACCGCTACCCGGCGCTGGGTCTAAGGCTTGCCTGAGAAACTCATGCTGCGCAAATCATCAATAAGCCCCGGTCCTTTGGGCTGCCAGTCGAGCTGCTGGCGTGTCCATGCACCGCTGGCACGCATATCCATCATTGTGAAAGCGGCGAACCAGCCAAAATGCTCTGCGGCCTGTTCTGATTTCAGCGAAACAGCAGGGATATCCAGGCCTGTCGCCACGGTTTGCGCAATCAGCCATGAGGCAATGCTTTCCTCCGCTACCGCATGATAACGTTTGCCGCGTTCGCCTTGCTCAAGCACTTTTACATACAGCCTGGCCACGTCATCAACGTGTGCCGCACACCAGGCGTTTTTACCTTCGCCAATGTAAGCTGCTGCGCCTTTTTCTCTGGCAAGAGAGATGTAATAGCTGATTAACCCCTGGCGTTCGGTGTTGTGAACCTGAGGCAAACGCACCACGCGCACATCAATCCCTGATTCCAGTAGCTGAGAGCCTTCCAGCTCAGAGGCTACACGTGGGTTAGGATGTGCCGGATTGAAATTCTGCTCCAGAGCGGGCTGGCCGCTGCCGTCATCACCCATCCCGGTGCCGGAGGTGATAAGCAGCGGGCGCTGGCTGCCCTGCAACACAGAGCCAATAGCGCCAATAACCCGGCGATCTTTTTCGCAATTTTCCACAAAACGGGTGAAATCATGATCGAAGGCGGTGTGGATCACTGCATCGCACTGGTCGATGCCTGCAACCCACGACAGGGGATCTTCCAGCGTTCCGCGCTGGGCAGTAACGCCCTTATCGACTAACTGCCGGGCTGCTTCTTCTGAACGCACAAGCCCGGTCACCTGATGGCCGCGTGCAAGAAGGGCTGATACTACACGTGAGCCAATAAAACCCGTCGCACCCGTTACAAAAATACGCATGGTCTTTCTCCTGAGTAATTTACTGCAACAGCGTAAGCACGGATCTTTTACTATTAAAGTAGTGACGTTATCAGTGTATAAACATTAACAGGCTAATTTATGACGCTGCTTTCTGAAAATCCTCTGGGTGATTTTTTAAGAGCCCGCCGTCTGGGACTTGACCCGGCTTCGTTTGGTTTTTTGCCCGGCCGCCGCCGTACGCCGGGCCTGCGCCGCGAAGAGGTGGCTCAGCTCGCGAATATCAGCCCGACCTGGTATACCTGGCTTGAGCAGGGCCGAGGGGGAGCCCCCTCACGCGAGGTGCTGAACCGGATTGCTGCCGGGCTGCGGCTTACATCTCCCGAACGCGATCATCTGTTTATACTTGCCTTTGGCCATCCGCCGGAAAGCCGGGTAAGTCCGTCCGGCAGCATAACTCCACGGTTGCAACGCGTGCTGGAAAGCCTGACGATTCCGGCGATTATCAAAACCGTCATCTGGGATGTAGTGGCATGGAATTACCCGGCGACGGTTGTGCTGAAGGACTACGCGCTGCTGCCGCCCGCGCGGCGAAATATTCTGCGCCTGCTGTTTACCGACCCGGAGGCGCTGGAGATGCAGCACGACCGGGAGGGCGTGGCCCGGCTCATCGTCAATGCCTTTCGGGCGGATGCTGCGCGCCTTGGTGCGTCAGAGGAAATCGCTCGGCTGGTTGAGGAGCTATCCGCTCAAAGCGCTGACTTTGCCCGCCTGTGGCGTAACAACGATGTTGCCGGGCATGGAGAAGGGTTAAAGATGCTACATCACCCGCAAATCGGGACAATTGCGCTGGAGTTTTGCACCTTTTCTGTCGAAGGGAGGCCGGATCTGTCAATGATGCTCTTCAATCCAGCAACCGATGAAAGCAGGATGAAAATAGAGCGTTGGATCACCCAAAACCGTGCCCAGCGTGAAGGCTGAGTCAGACTTTCTTCAGTTTGCCATGATTAAACGTCCGTGCCTCGCTCAAAGCGGATGTTATCTTGCATTGAATGCCCGGAGACCATCACTTTAACCATGCCCGCGCGGTCTGTACATCAGCGAGCCATGTCGTGCAGCAAGGCGAAAGCCTCTCCCGCTTCATCTGCCACGACTGCTGGATGCCCTGCCCCAAAACAGATCGTTCCCCCAGCCCTGCTGGTTGAGTTTGTCCATCAAAGACATTAGCGCCTCGCTGTTCGCGCGAGCGCATTCTCACCAAACAGGTTCAGCTGCGCCACGCCCTGGCTGAAAAAGACACCCAGTATCCCCCGCTTTCTGGTACCGGTGGTCGCCATGCCATACGACTTCTAAAATTCGTGCCGTTCTTGACCGTGCGGGATATTTAAGAGAATTCTATAGTGTTATTACTATCTGCTATATGCCAGAACAGACGCTATGTTAAATTTGCGGTAAGTTAGAAAGCTATCTAACGTAATGCACAAGGAAAGGAGAGTAATTTGAATGGCAATCTTAGTAACAATACAGGCCGAGCTCGTAGTTGGTGAAGCGCAGGTGATAAAGAGCCTGGCTCCTGAGGGGATGCTGGCGGCAGTTTTTGAGGACGATGGTGAGACCGGATATTTCTACGCTCTTGATGAATCTGTCGACGGAAATCCGATTCAGGACGCGTTGCATATCTACAACGCCGAAGATATTTCTGACGGCCACGTTCCTTCTGATGTTAAAATTGGCTGGTCTGAAGATAGTCAAAAGTGCGTGCTACTGATTAACGGATACCCGCATGGAGCTTTTGATTTCGTCGGGAAAAATGGGTACTGCAGAAGTGGTTTTCCTCCACCAATAAACAAAATATGGTCGAAGTCAGGCCATGAGTGGAGCGATGCGGTAGACGATTTTTTTCGATGAGGTTCGGCAGGCCTGGCGCCTGCCATAACAATGTCCGCACATCGGGAGTTAATAGCTTCGCTATTATTTCAATCAGACTGGTGATGAAGGCGTTACTAACATCGTGGTGTGTGAATCAACAGGGAGCAGGTCAAAAGAGAAAGTCATATAGAGATATTTTATATCAATACACGGCAACAGAACTAACGTTCAGGTTCAGCCGATTAACTAAACATCACAGGTAAAAACTCATATCTGAGAATACATGTCCGCCCCGCTTTTACAGCTGTCTTTATGGATGGCAAATTTTCCGGAATGATAGTTCCTGTCAACAGAATTGGTTCCCGGCTGGAATGGTAAAGAGAGTTACAAAGCAGGCGCTGAGCAAAGGAGGCCAGAGAGCGTCCGCGAAAGGCAGGAACGATAACCTCGTCAGAAATTCGATAGCCACGTAAAAAAGCGACGTCTCCTCTTTCGCAAATTATCAGTCCTACACGGATTCCCTCTTCGTAAACAATATGCGCATCACCTTCTGAAATATGATTACTGAGCTCTTCCTCATCGACAGGGCACAGATTGCCTCTTAAGGCTGGGATAGCTAACAACGAATACTGATAGGCATCCATCAGAGCCCGTCGGCACCATTCAAAATCGACGTACTCAGCCAATCTCAGGGTTACTGTGTCATCCGGATATTCTGAAGCACCAGACAGCCAGGATGCATAGATTAATTGGTCTGTTATACCCTGATTTTTTTCGTGGCAGGGCGTGAGAATTCGAATGTACTGTGGCTTTAACTGCTCCCACTCCTGGCAGACAGATTTGAGTACAGAGCAATCTATGTTGGAGTCTGAAGCGACAATATCAATGAAAGGGTTATTGATATCGCCCCCGCGATAACGCGGACCAGTAAGAAACTGATGACCATCAATATTGAGTTTACGCTGTAAAAAATACTCTTGTGGTAAGCCAGTTTCTTTCCATGGAAAACGTGCTGAAAAGGTGGTATCCACACAGTATTTTTCCTGCTCATAAATCCATTTTTCAAGCCAGCTATAAAGGATGTCCTGTGGTATGGGCAGTTGAGCATACTGAGAGAGCATAAATTTTAGCATCATATTCATCTGACATAGCTCCAGGTATCAGGTCAATCTACTAAGATTGCCCTGTTTTCTGCTCAAACAGCAAGTAACTTTCCGAACGGTTTAGTCTACTTCTGGTTAAAGCGACTTGCGAGGCAATAGCCCTGTCAGCTTTGTGCCAGAAGCGGGCGTTGTTAATGGCATAATGTATGAATCCATGGAGAGCCGATCATCTATACTTCTGTTAATCTATACTGGAAATATTGTTATCACTAGATCTTCAACGGAAACGTTAGCTATATATGTTCTAACGCTCCCATTGAGCCAATATGTTTGTTGAGGCGCCCTTGCAGTTTAAAATGACATTAGAGGGTTACTCAGCTAAATACCCGCCATCGATTGGATAAACTCCTCCGGTACAGAACGCTGCATTGTCTGAAAGCAAAAACAATATGAAGTCTGCTATTTCTTGCATTTTTGCCATTCTTTTCATAGGGTGGCTATGTGCGAAACTACGTATAATCTTTTCAGGAAATTCACTCATTCGTGGAGTTTGGACATAGCCCGGAGCTACGGCATTGATTCGAATGCCCTGGCTTGCGAACTCTAATGCTGCGGTTTGGGTCAACCCAATTATGCCATGTTTAGCCACGGTGTAGGGTGCCAGTCCTGGAATGCCAACCAGACCATTTACTGCAGATAAATTAACTATAGAACCACCAAATTTTATCATCTCAGGTATTTCATATTTTAGGCAGTAAAAAACGCCGCTCAATGAGGTGGCAATAACCTTATTCCAGTTTTCAGCTGTCTGCTCTGTTATGTTTTTACCATGCTCACCAGTTAAGCCTGCATTATTTACAGCATAATCAAGCCTGCCGAAATGTCTGATAACCTCATCTATCATTTTCTTTACTTGTTCGGGTTGTGACACATCACATCCGATCCCCAGCGCTTGTTGTCCCTGTGAGGATAATCGTTTTGCTTTTTGGTTAGCCTGCTCTGACGACCGGGATACAATCACGACCTTAGCACCATGTTTGTGTAATTGATCTGCGACTGCCTCACCTATACCTGCAGTACTTCCTGTTATGACAGTAACTTTATTCTGGAAATTCATAACTCCCCCTATGAAGTAGAATTGAGTATTTCACCTGGGAGAGTATACAAATTAGCTGTGACAGTTTTTGTCAGTACTCTTTCTCCTCGCACATCCCTTCTTTTATCCTCCATTTTTTCAATAAAACTGTCCTGCTTTCTTTATACATGGAGTCCAGTTGTACCATCTCTGCAATTTTGTCAGTTCTAAAATGACGAAAATCATTTCTCATCTTACACCATGCAACCAAAAGCCAACATGACTCCATATAAGCCAACCCGATAGGCCATATAACTCGAGAAGAGTAATTATCCTTCTTGTCACAATACTTTATTTTGATTCTCTTTCGCTTTTTTATAGCATTGCGAATGTCTTCAAAAAATATCTCATTATTTTCTGAAGGACCGATCAAATAGGATTGACTTTCAATAAGGACTTTTAATTCATCAGGAATAACAGCATGTATTTTGGCAAGCGCACTCCTTGCTGTATTTTTGAAATCATAATCCGTATTATGAGATACCCAATTTAGCCCAAGTGTAATAGCATTAATTTCTTCATGCGAAAGGTTTAAGGGTGGCAAATGAAAATCAGACTTAACGATATAACCAATTCCAGCCTCACCTTCAATGCGTACCCCTTGATGCTGTAACGTTTTAATATCCCTATAAAGCGAGCGCACGCTTATTCCTAATCTTTCTGAGAGAGTGGATGCAGTGATCGGATATCGTTGCGCCCTGAGTATCTGGAGTAGTTCGAGAAGCCTTTCTGTTCTGGTCATGTTGATAAATCCATCTTTAACCTGCAACAAAATCTTAAAACATCTGTTGGATAAGCATCTTAGTGCAAAGTAGCGTACATGAACTGCCCCATTGATTAATACATCGCTATATTCGTAATACGTCCGTCGGCAGTGATAATGCGCAGAAGATCCACTCTTCGCTCAAAGCGCCCCTATTTTGCATTAATTCCTTATCAGATTACTTTTACAACCAGGGCATGCCCATTTTTATGCCAGGCGCGTTGGCTTCGCGGCTGCGCGCTATCACGCAGCCATCATTATTCGAGAGCGCCACGATGGGCTTACCGGCCAGATCCGGACGGAATGCCGTCTCGCAACTCGTATAGAACGAGTTCATAACAACCAGCGCGAACATTGCGGTGCAGAGTGTGTATTACGCAAATGACAACGCCGACGATGTCGAGGTCGTCGGCGTCATAAACAGCGATAGGCGGGTAAGCCGGGTTCTCGGCGCGCAGCTGCGCCACCGGGTACGTCACCAGCCTTTTAATGGTGAACTCGCCGCCAATACTGGCGACCATGATGTCGTTATGCTTCGCGTGCAGGCTAAAGTCCACCAGCAAAAGCGAGACGCCAGGGATGCCAGATTTTTCAATCTTATCAGCGAGTCAGGCCTGTTAAACCTGCATATTCATAATATCCTGGTACGCCGCAACCAGCTTGTTGCGCACCTGGATGCCCATCTGCAGCGAGATAGACGATTTTTGCAGGTCGACCATCACATCGTTCAGCGCCACGCCCGGCGTGCCGATTGCGAATTTTTCCGCCTGAGTGCGGGCGGCGTTTTGCGTATCGCTGATACGTCCAAGCGCGGCCTGTAACTCTCCGGCGAAACTCACGGAGGGCGGGGTCTCGACAGCATTATTGCGCGCCACCTGCATGGTGGCCTGCATCTGCTGGAGTACCCCTTCAATACCCTGAATAGCCATCTTTTACCCCTGGATGATTTTTCAACGGGGTGCAGAGTAACACTTTGTCAATGGGATAAAGGCTCTAAATAACGATAAAAAACCAACCTATTTGACCCATAGAAAAACGCGCGACAGCCAATAATGACCCTCGCCATCCAAGTGGAACTTTAGTCGTGCTTGCCGACCCGGGAGTCCGTTTTGCTTCATAACACGCATTATTCTGTCAACGCTGAGTCAAGAGGGGCGCAATGACTGCCGCAGCTTCAACTCAAACGCCACAAAATAAAACCGTAGAGTGGCTCAACCGCTTACGCGCAAACCCGAAGATCCCCTTAATGGTGGCCGGGGCCGCCGCGGTGGCTATTATTGTGGCTCTGGTGCTCTGGGCAAAACAGCCGGAGTACCGCGTGCTTTACAGCAATCTGAGCGATCAGGACGGCGGCGCTATCGTCACCCAACTGACTCAGATGAATATTCCTTACAACTTTGCGGATAACGGTGCCTCTATCATGGTGCCTGCCGAGAAGGTGTACGATCTGCGTCTGCGTCTCGCCCAGCAGGGGCTGCCGAAAGGCGGCGCCGTGGGCTTTGAGCTGATGGATCAGGAAAAATTCGGCATCAGCCAGTTCAGCGAGCAGGTTAACTACCAGCGCGCGCTGGAAGGCGAGCTGGCGCGCACCATTGAGACGTTAGGTCCGGTGAAGAATGCGCGTGTTCACCTCGCCATGCCGAAACCCTCTTTATTTGTTCGCGAGCAGAAATCCCCTTCCGCGTCGGTCACCCTGAACCTGCAGCCGGGCCGCGCGCTCGATGATGGCCAGGTCGCCGCCATCGTGCACATGGTGTCCAGCGCCGTTGCGGGCCTGCCGCCGGGCAACGTAACGCTTGTGGATCAAACCGGTCGCCTGCTGACGCAGTCCGGCACCGGCGCTCGTGATCTTAACGACGCGCAGCTTAAATACGCCTCCGATGTTGAAGGCCGTATTCAGCGCCGTATCGAATCTATCCTTGCGCCTATCGTCGGCACCGGCAACGTCCATGCCCAGGTCACCGCGCAGATCGACTTCTCTAATAAAGAACAGACCGAAGAGCAGTACCGTCCGAACAGCGACCCGTCGCAGATGGCTGTCCGCTCTCGTCAGCTGAACACCAACGACCAGGTGGGCGGTGCCTATCCGGGCGGCGTACCGGGCGCGCTCTCTAACCAGCCTGCTCCGGCCAACAGCGCGCCTATCGACGCGCCTGCCGGCCAGAACAATGGCCAGAACGCCAACGGTCAGAATGCGAATGGTCAGAACGCGCAGCGTACCCAGAGCACCAGCACCGCAGGTGCGAGCAGCGGCCCGCACAGCAGCCAGCGTGATGAAACCACGAACTACGAAGTGGATCGCACCATTCGCCACACCAAAATGAACGTGGGCGACGTGCAGCGTCTCTCCGTCGCGGTGGTGGTGAACTACCGTCAGTTGGGCAATGGCAAGCCGCTCGCGCTGACTGCCGAGCAGCTGAAACAGATTGAAGACCTGACCCGCGAAGCGATGGGCTACTCCGACAAGCGCGGCGATACCCTGAACGTCGTTAACTCGCAGTTTACCGCGAGCGATGAATCCGGTGGCGAACTGCCGTTCTGGAAGCAACAAGCATTCATCGATCAGCTTCTGTCCGCAGGCCGTTGGCTGGTGGTGCTGATTGTCGCCTGGCTGCTGTGGCGTAAAGCGGTCCGTCCGCAGCTGCAGCGCCGTGCTGAAGAAGTGAAGCGCGTCCAGGAAATGCAGCAGCAGCGTAAAGAAGTGGAAGAGTCCGTGGAAGTTCGCCTGAGCAAAGACGAACAGACGCAGCAGCGCCGCGCTAACCAGCGCCTGAGCGCCGAAGTAATGAGCCAGCGTATCCGCGAAATGTCAGACAACGATCCGCGCGTGGTCGCGCTGGTCATCCGCCAGTGGATGAGTAACGAGCTATGAGTAACGCTAATTCCAACGCTAATGCCAATGGTCTGTCGGGTACCGATAAAAGCGCCATTCTGCTGATGACCATCGGTGAAGACCGCGCGGCGGAGGTGTTCAAACACCTCTCGCCTCGCGAGGTGCAGCACCTCAGCGCCGCGATGGCGAGCGTGCGTCAGATCTCTAACAAACAGCTGACTGACGTGCTGGCGGAGTTTGAACAGGAAGCGGAACAGTTCGCGGCGCTGAGCATCAACACCAACGACTACCTGCGTTCGGTGCTGGTCAAAGCGCTGGGCGAAGAGCGCGCCTCCAGCCTGCTCGAAGATATTCTCGATTCCAAAGAGACCACTTCGGGTATGGAAACGCTCAACTTTATGGAGCCGCAGAGCGCCGCCGACCTTATTCGCGACGAACACCCGCAGATTATCGCCACCATTCTTGTGCACCTCAAACGTGCCCAGGCGGCGGATATCCTGGCGCTGTTCGACGAGCGTCTGCGTCACGACGTCATGCTGCGTATCGCCACCTTCGGCGGCGTCCAGCCGGCGGCGCTGGCGGAGCTGACCGAAGTGCTGAACAACCTGCTCGACGGCCAGAACCTCAAGCGCAGCAAAATGGGCGGCGTGAGAACAGCGGCGGAAATTATCAACCTGATGAAAACGCAGCAAGAAGAAGCCGTTATTACGGCAGTGCGCGAATTCGACGGCGATCTGGCGCAGAAAATCATCGACGAAATGTTCCTGTTCGAAAACCTGGTGGAAGTCGACGACCGCTCCATCCAGCGCCTGCTGCAGGAAGTGGAGTCCGAATCTCTGCTTATCGCCCTCAAAGGTGCCGAGCAGCCGCTGCGCGAGAAATTCCTGCGCAACATGTCGCAGCGTGCGGCCGATATCCTGCGCGACGACCTGGCCAACCGCGGGCCGGTGCGTCTGTCTCAGGTGGAAAACGAACAGAAAGCTATCCTGCTCATCGTCCGTCGTCTGGCGGAAACCGGCGAGATGGTAATTGGCAGCGGCGAGGATACCTATGTCTAATAAGCTTCCCTGGCAGCGCTGGATGCCGGATGACCTCTCCCCGCCTGTAATGCCGGAATTCACGGCATTCGACGAGACGGTCAGCGGCGAAAGCGAAGAAGTCGACGAAGAGCAGTTACGCCTGCAGCAACAGCAGCAGGCGCTGGTGATGATGCAAACCCAGGCGCATGAGCAAGGCTTTAACGCCGGGCTTGCCGAAGGGCGTCAGCAGGGCTTCGAGCAGGGCCGCCAGGAAGGCCATTCCAAAGGATTCGAACAGGGGCTCGCCGAAGCGCGCGCCCAGCAGGGGCCAATACACGCGCGTATGCAGCAGCTGGTCAGCGAGTTCCAGTACACCCTGGACGCGCTCGACAGCGTCATCGCCTCGCGCCTGATGCAGATGGCGCTGGAAGCCGCGCGCCAGGTGATCGGCCACGTTCAGGTGGATAACAACCACCTGATTAAGCAGATCCAGACGCTGTTGCAGCAGGAGCCGCTGTTCAGCGGCAAACCGCAGCTGCGCGTGCATCCGGACGATTTACAGCGCGTCGAAGAGATGCTCGGCGCGACCTTAAGCCTGCACGGCTGGCGTCTGCGCGGCGACCCGACCCTCCATCCGGGCGGCTGCAAAGTCTCCGCCGATGAAGGCGATCTCGATGCGAGCGTGGCGACGCGCTGGCAGGAACTGTGCCGCCTGGCCGCACCAGGAGTGGTGTAATGACCGCCCGTCTGACCCGCTGGCTCAATACGCTCGATAACTTCGAGACCAAAATGGCGCAACTGCCGTCGGTGCGCCGCTACGGCCGCCTGACCCGCGCCACCGGCCTGGTGCTGGAAGCGACCGGGCTGCAACTGCCGCTCGGCGCGACCTGTATTATCGAACGTCAGGAAGGCACGCAGCTCCAGGAAGTGGAAAGCGAAGTGGTCGGCTTTAACGGCCAGAAACTGTTTTTAATGCCGCTTGAAGAAGTCGAAGGCATTCTGCCGGGCGCGCGCGTCTATGCCCGTTCGGGGGGGGGCGAAGGGTTACAGAGCAGCAAACAGCTGCCGCTCGGCCCGCAACTGCTTGGCCGCGTGCTGGACGGCGCGGGCAAGCCGCTTGATGGTCTGCCCTCCCCTGACACCGAAACCACCGGCGCGCTTATCACCCCGCCGTTTAACCCGCTGCAACGTACCGCCATTGAAGATGTGCTGGACGTGGGCGTGCGCCCGATTAACGCCCTGCTGACCGTCGGTCGCGGCCAGCGTATGGGCCTGTTCGCGGGCTCCGGCGTCGGTAAATCGGTACTGCTCGGCATGATGGCGCGCTACACCCAGGCGGATGTCATCGTGGTGGGGCTTATCGGCGAGCGTGGCCGTGAAGTCAAAGACTTTATCGAGAACATTCTCGGCGCCGAAGGGCGCGCCCGCTCGGTGGTGATTGCCGCCCCGGCGGATGTCTCTCCTTTATTACGTATGCAGGGTGCCGCCTACGCCACCCGCATCGCAGAAGATTTCCGCGACCGCGGTCAGCACGTTCTGCTGATCATGGATTCGCTGACCCGTTACGCGATGGCGCAGCGTGAAATCGCGCTGGCTATCGGCGAGCCGCCTGCGACCAAAGGTTACCCGCCTTCGGTGTTCGCCAAACTGCCCGCGCTGGTCGAGCGCGCCGGTAATGGCATCAGCGGCGGCGGCTCGATTACCGCGTTTTATACCGTACTGACCGAAGGCGACGACCAGCAGGACCCGATCGCCGACTCCGCGCGCGCCATTCTCGACGGCCACATCGTGCTGTCGCGTCGCCTCGCGGAAGCCGGTCACTATCCGGCGATTGATATCGAAGCGTCCATCAGCCGCGTGATGACAGCCATCATCAGCGAAGAGCATTACGCGCGCGTGCGGACCTTCAAACAGCTGCTTTCAAGTTTCCAGCGCAACCGCGACCTGGTGAGCGTTGGGGCTTATGCCAAAGGCAGCGATCCGATGCTGGATCGCGCCATTACGCTGTGGCCGCAACTGGAAGCGTTTCTGCAGCAGGGTATTTACGAACGTTCCGGTGTAGAGGATGCGTTGCAGGCACTGGAACTTATCTTCCCGTCAGTTTGATGAGGTATGAGGGAGGTAGCCATGAAACAAAATGGCGCGCTGAACACGCTTAAAGATATGGCTGAGAAAGAAGTCGACGATGCCGCGTTGCGGCTTGGCGAAATGCGTCGCGGCTGTCAGCAGGCGGAAGAACAGTTGTCGATGCTGATGAATTATCAGCAGGAATATCGCAATAACCTGAATCAGACCATGACCCAGGGGATTGCCAGTAACCGCTGGGTGAATTACCAGCAGTTTATCCAGACGCTGGAGAAAGCGATTGAACAGCATCGCCTCCAGCTTACGCAGTGGAATACCAAAGTCGATCAGGCGCTCTCGTTCTGGAAAGAGAAAAAGCAGCGTCTTCAGGCCTGGCAAACGCTCCAGGACCGGCACGCCAGCGCGGCGCTGCTGGCGGAAAACCGGCTCGATCAAAAAAGAATGGATGAATTTGCCCAGCGGGCATCAATGAGGAAAGGCGAATGATTACGTTGCCCAATGTTGTGCTTACCAGTGACGTCGATGCGACTGGCACCGGTGCCGGGCTGAAAGGCGTCGATGCGAAAGGCGGCGACGCGGCGCAGGATTTTCTGGCGCTGTTAGGCCAGCATTTCTCAGGCAAGCTGCCGTTTGACGACGGTAAAACGCTGTCGCTCGCGCAGTTGCAGGGTGCCGGTAAAGAGACGCTGGCGGGTAAAACGCTGGCTGATGCCACGGCGGGCCAGCAAGGGGTGCAGAACGATCTCGCACGCCTGCTGGATCAACTGACCAACGGCGAGATCACCCCGGCCGATCTGACGCTTGCCGCCGGCGACGCGCAGGCAGTGACGGCGGACGCCGCGAAGCCCGCGCTGAAAACCGCCGGTCTTGACGACGATAAAAAACTCAGCGACGAAGATATGGCCGCGTTAAGCGCCCTCTTCGCGATGCTGCCGCAGACCCAGCAGCCGAACGCGGCGGCTGACGCACCAATGCAAACCCAGGCGCAGGGCGTTGCCGCGCTGAGCGCTAATGGTTTTAGCCCGACGGCAAGCCTGACCCAGACGCTCGGCAACGCCAAAAGCGATGCCAAAACCAGCGCGAAAAGCGATGACGCCGCCACCCCGCTGACGGCCGCCGCTGCGACTGCGCCGGTCACCGGCCAGGCCGCTTCGGATGTTGTCGCGCCGGTCTCGACGGTCGATAAAACCGCCGCGGATGTGAGCAGCACGCAGGTGCCGCATAACCTGAACCTGCACGCGCTGGCCTCCACGACCACGCAAGGCACCCAGAACACCACGCCGGCAATGACGATGCCGACCCCGCAGGTCACCGCGCCGCTCGGCACCCCGGACTGGCAGAACTCGGTGAGCCAGCACATCACGCTGTTTACCCGCAACGGTCAGCAGAGCGCCGAACTGCGCCTGCACCCGGAAGAGCTGGGCGCAGTGCAGATCAGCCTGAAGATTGACGACAATATGGCGCAGGTTCAGATGGTGTCGCCGCACAGTCATGTGCGTGCAGCGCTGGAAGCCGCCCTGCCGACGCTGCGCGCGCAGCTCGCGGAAAACGGCATTCAGCTCGGTCAGAGCAGCATCAGCAGCGAAAACTTTAGCGGTCAGCAGCAGCAAAACAACCCGCAACAGTCTGCCGCATCCCGTTCCGGCGGCGCTTTTAGCCTGAATGGTGAAGAAGAGGCGATTGCCGCTCCGGCAAGCCTTCAGGCAGCCGCTCGCGGCAATGGCGCGGTCGATATCTTTGCCTAACGCCAGAGGTAACGTGATTATTCCCGTTTTTTCCAGGCTTTGACTGCGCGCAGAGACGGGATAATCACTCTATCGCAGTACTGATACAGGAAACCCGAGTCTGATGACTGACAGCGCAATCACCAAAGGTAAAGGCCGTAAACGCTCCATCTGGATCCCGTTACTGGTCATTATAACTCTCGCTGCCTGTGCGACGGCAGGTTACAGCTACTGGCGTATGCAGCAGCATGGCACCACCGCGGCTAAAGCGGCGCCAGAACCGCCGCCAGCGCCGGTCTTTTTCGCACTGGACACCTTCACCGTGAACCTGGGTGATGCCGACCGTGTGTTATATGTCGGCATTACGCTGCGTCTGAAGGACGAGGCGACCCGCCAGCGTCTTAGCGACTATCTGCCGGAAGTGCGCAGCCGTCTGCTGCTGCTCTTCTCCCGTCAGGATGCCTCACAGCTCGCGACCGATGAAGGCAAACAGAAGCTGGTGGAAGCGATTAAACAGACGCTTTCCGCGCCGCTGGTGGCAGGACAACCGAAGCAGGTAGTGACTGACGTCCTCTACACTGCCTTTATTCTGCGGTAAAGCCATGGGCGACAGCATTCTTTCTCAGGCCGAAATCGATGCGCTGTTAAACGGCGACAGCGAGCAGAGCGCGGAACAGCAAGCGACAGGTGGCGATGGCGACATTCGCCCCTACGATCCCAATACCCAGCGTCGCGTGGTGCGCGAGCGCCTCCAGGCGCTGGAGATTATCAACGAACGCTTCGCGCGCCAGTTCCGTATGGGGTTGTTTAACCTGTTGCGCCGCAGCCCGGACATCACCGTGGGGGCGATTCGTATTCAGCCCTACCACGAGTTTGCCCGCAACCTGCCGGTGCCGACCAACCTTAACCTGATTCATTTAAAACCGCTGCGCGGTACCGGGCTGTTTGTGTTTTCGCCAAGCCTGGTGTTTATCGCGGTGGACAACCTGTTCGGCGGTGATGGCCGCTTCCCGACTAAAGTGGAAGGCCGCGAATTTACCCACACCGAACAGCGCGTCATCAACCGTATGCTCAAGCTGGCGCTTGAAGCCTACAGCGACGCGTGGAAAGCGATTAACCCGCTGGACGTGGAGTATGTGCGTTCAGAGATGCAGGTGAAATTTACCAATATCACCACCTCGCCGAACGATATCGTGGTTAACACCCCGTTTCACGTCGAGATTGGTAACCTGACCGGCGAGTTTAATATCTGTCTGCCGTTCAGCATGATTGAGCCGCTGCGCGAACTGCTGGTTAACCCGCCGCTGGAAAACTCCCGTCAGGAAGATCAGAACTGGCGCGACACTCTGGTACGGCAGGTGCAGCACTCGGAGCTGGAGTTAATTGCTAACTTCGCCGAGATCCCGCTGCGACTCTCGAAGATTTTGAAGCTGAAGCCAGGCGACGTGCTGCCCATTGATAAGCCGGATCGCATTCTGGTGCATGTGGATGGCGTACCGGTTCTCACCAGCCAGTACGGCACCGTAAACGGGCAATACGCCCTGCGCGTTGAACATTTGATCAACCCAATTTTGAATTCGCTGAATGAGGAACAGCCCAATGAGTGACATTAACAAACCGTCCGATGAAAATGCTGGTGAAATGGACGATCTGTGGGCTGATGCACTGAAAGAACAAAAAAGCACCGGCGACTCCGCAGACGATCTGTGGGCCGATGCGCTGAGCGAGCAGAAAACCGCGGGCAAGAGCTCGGCGGATAGCGTGTTCCGCGCGCTGGAAGGCGGCGACATGGTCGGCGCGCTCCAGGATATCAACCTGATTATGGATATCCCGGTGAAACTCACCGTGGAACTGGGCCGCACCCGCATGACCATTAAAGAGCTGCTGCGTCTGACGCAGGGTTCCGTGGTCGCGCTGGACGGTCTCGCCGGCGAGCCGCTGGATATCCTCATCAACGGTTACCTGATTGCTCAGGGTGAAGTCGTGGTCGTCGCCGATAAATATGGCGTGCGCATCACCGACATCATCACCCCGTCAGAACGTATGCGTCGCCTGAGTCGTTAAATGAAAAATCAGACCACGGTTGCACAGCCGGCAATGCCCGACGCCGGCTCATCCTTAATCCAGGTAAGCGGCGCGCTGACGCTGATTATCCTCTTTATTCTGCTGTTTGCCTGGATGGCAAAGCGTTTTGGCTTCGCGGCTAAAAGCACCGGGATGCGTGGTCTGAAGCTCAACAGCAGCCTGAGCCTTGGGGCTCGCGAAAAGATTGTGATTGTCGAAGTGGAAGACGCCCGCCTGGTGCTGGGCGTGACCGCCACCTCTATCACGCCCCTGCACACTCTGCCGCCTGCGCCCCCCGCGCAGGAGCCGGAAACCGTGCCGGGCGCTGAATTCCACAACCTGATGAAAAATCTGCTTAAGCGTAGCGGGAGAAAGTAATGCGTCGTTGGTTAAATCTTTCTTTCCTCGCGCTCGGCCTGCTGGCGGCGCCTGCGATGGCACAACTGCCGGGTCTTGTCAGCCAGCCGATATCGGGCGGTGGTCAGAGCTGGTCGCTGCCGGTACAGACGCTGGTGTTTATCACCTCGCTGACGTTCCTGCCCGCCATTCTGTTAATGATGACCAGCTTTACGCGCATCATTATCGTTTTCGGTCTGCTGCGTAACGCGCTCGGCACCCCGTCCGCGCCGCCAAACCAGGTGCTGCTGGGCCTCGCGCTGTTCCTGACCTTTTTTATCATGTCGCCGGTTATCGATAAGATCTATTCCGACGCCTATCAGCCGTTTAACGAAAACAAAATTTCGATGGAAGTGGCGCTCGACCGCGGCGCGCAACCGCTGCGTGAATTTATGCTGCGTCAGACCCGCGAGGCGGATCTGGCGCTGTTCGCAAAGCTTGCCAATACGCAGCCGATTCAGGGGCCGGAAGCGGTGCCGATGCGCATCCTGCTGCCCGCGTATGTTACCAGCGAGCTGAAAACCGCGTTCCAGATTGGCTTTACCGTGTTTATCCCCTTCCTGATCATCGATCTGGTGGTGGCGAGCGTGCTGATGGCGCTCGGGATGATGATGGTGCCGCCTGCGTCTATCGCCCTGCCCTTCAAGCTGATGCTGTTTGTGCTGGTTGATGGCTGGCAGCTCCTTGTCGGTTCGCTTGCCCAAAGCTTTTACAGTTAACGAGGTGCATGATGACGCCAGAATCGGTCATGATGATGGGCACGGAAGCCATGAAAGTCGCGCTCGCGCTCGCCGCGCCCCTGCTGCTGGTGGCGCTGGTGACCGGCCTGTTTATCAGTATTTTGCAGGCGGCCACCCAGATTAACGAAATGACGCTCTCGTTCATTCCGAAAATTCTGGCGGTGTTTGTGGTTATCGTGGCGGCGGGCCCGTGGATGCTCAACCTGCTGCTCGACTATATGCGCACGCTGTTTTCTAACCTGCCGTATATCATCGGCTGACGGCCGCGCCCATGCTGCAATTCACCAGCGACCAGTATCTTCACTGGCTGACTCTGTACTTCTGGCCGCTGCTGCGCGTGCTGGCCCTTATCAGCACCGCGCCTATCTTAAGCGAGCGCTCCATTAGCATCCGCGTCAAGATTGGTCTGGCGCTGCTGATTACCATCGCGCTCGCGCCCAATATTCCCGGCAGTAACGTGCCGATTTTCTCGCTCGAAGGGCTGTGGCTGGGGTTGCAGCAGATCCTTATCGGCGTTGCCATCGGCTTTACGATGCAATTTGCCTTCGCGGCGGTGCGCACCGCAGGCGAGCTTATCGGCCTGCAAATGGGGCTCTCATTCGCCACGTTTTTCGATCCGGGCAGCCGACTGAATATGCCGGTGCTGGCGCGCTTTATCGATATGCTGGCGATGCTGCTGTTTCTCACGGTTAACGGTCATCTGTGGCTTATCTCCATTCTTGCCGACACGTTTCACACCCTGCCCATTGGCGGCGAAGCGATTAACAGCAACGCTTTCATGGCGCTGACCCGCGCGGGCGGTCTGATTTTTATTAATGGCGTCATGCTGGCGCTGCCGATGATTACCCTTTTGCTGTCATTAAACCTGGCGCTTGGCCTGTTAAACCGTATGGCCCCGCAGTTGACCGTATTCGCCATTGGCTTTCCGCTGACGCTGAGTATCGGGATAATCGTCCTCGCTGCGTTAATGCCCTTAATAGCACCGTTCTGTGAACATTTATTCGCAGAAATATTTCACTTGTTGACTGATATCGTTAGCGAAATTCCTGCAAAGGGTTAACCCCTCTCTTTAAATGGTCATCCTAAGGATATTCCTAATATTGAAAATATATTCTCTGGCTGACCATACATCCCAGGCGGAATTAATGATTTTACGCCTCTCACAGAACCGGATCGCCTCTTTACTTTAAGAACTTTCCTGGCAAATTATACGTAACTTTACGGGATAGTTGGGGTCGCCTGAATGACTTCGATACCCGGCTGATACGATTCACGCTATCGGTCTGCGGTACGCCGTTTGACGCTTTATTATCCCGTAAATGCTGGTCTTGGCAGAACGGCGGTCGTTCTCAGGCTGGTGGAGCAATCGTTGTGCTTTAACGGATAACGCGTTTAGTGAGGGTAGGCTATGTCAACGATTATTATGGATCTCTGCAGCTATACCAGGCTCGGGCTAACCGGTTATTTATCGACAAGAGGAGTCAGAAAACGTCAGATATTTCATGCTGATAGTGTTGAAACTCTGGAAGAAGCCTGTCAGCTGCGTAAGCCCCATGTGGTGTTTATTAATGAAGACTGTTTTATTCACGATCCCGAAAGCAGTCAGCATATAAAGCACATCATTAATCAGCATCCCGGTACGTTATTTATCGTTTTTATGGCGATTGCCAATATTCACTTCGATGAATATTTACGGGTGCGTAAGAATCTGTTAATTAGCTCTAAATCGATTAAACCAGAGTCGCTGGACGCTATTCTGGGAGATTATTTAACCAAAGATATGCAGTGTATTGGGAAAATCAGTTTGCCTACACTCTCTTTAAGCCGTACTGAATCCAGTATGCTGAGAATGTGGATGTCTGGCCAGGATACGATTCAGATTTCCGATCAGATGAATATTAAGGCCAAGACAGTTTCATCTCACAAAGGGAATATAAAACGTAAAATCAAGACCCATAATAAGCAAGTGATCTATCATGTTGTGCGGTTGACCGATAACGTCACCAACGGCATTTTTGTGAATATGCGCTAACGCAGCACGTTAATTTACCCTGTACCCTACACGATTCGTCTCTGACGCTCGTCGGAACGATTACATGACTCATCATCATATCGCTCAGGCGAGGATGAACCCTGTCTTAAAAATAACGCCGCCCCGAATTAACGGAGCGGCGTAACAATAAGTAAAAAATATGACGTATTATTCTACCTTTTCGACAAATATCCCGTCCGGGTGATCTTTCTCATTAAAGAACCATATTCCCAGCGGATACTCCTCCAGTGAAACCAGATACATCGTACCTTCATTAAAAGGCTCAACGGCCAGCACCACGCCTGGACGACGCGGCCCGCCATCCGTTTTAACGGTAACCCGATCGTTAACGTTCATAACTGCTCCTCTTATCACTATTGTGCCAGTGTAGAACAAAACCGCTTTGCTGGCACCGAGCTGAGTGGCGCCTGCCAGCGGACAGCTATAATTAGTGTGATGGGGTCGTCTGAGGTGAATGCCATGAAACCGGAAAACCCAACGCCAGAAACGCCACAGGCTGATATTGACGCGCTGCTGGGCGCGATTGAGGTGATTAGCGAAGACGAGCGGCACACGCCAGAATGCGTCTCCCCGACGCTGGCGGATGCGCGCAGAAAGGATACGTGTCGGGAGCTTGGCGAGGAGTTTGAACTGGATATCCGCGATGCGGGGCCGAGCGAAGTGAACCATTGAGCATAAAAATATCCCGGCCTGGGGAGCCGGGATAAGCTTGCGAAAGCAAGAAGCACTTAAAATTCGTTACACCAGGGAAACTGATGTCGATGAACAACATACCGCAAAATTTTTGCCACACAAGGATATATTTTCTTGGTGAATAATACGCTGCTAATATTATGTGACCATATATTCACTGCAAGCCAACAACCGCGCGCCTTTCGTGGCAACGATCTCAAAATAACCCTGCAAAAAAGGCCGATTAATTGAGATTATTCCTGGTTAGCCAGGCAAATGGCTGCGCGTAAAAAGGAGCCACTATGGCGCATCTGAATGACGATTTGCTGGTGATTACCGACCTGGACGGCACGCTGCTTGACCCGAATACGCATGAATGGGAACCGGCGCAGGCGTGGCTTACTCGCCTTATCGACCATCAGGTGCCGGTGATTCTCTCCAGCACCAAAACGGCGGCGGAAATTATCGCCATCCAGGATGCGCTTGGTCTCTCCGGGCAGCCTTTTATTGCCGAGAACGGCGCGATTATTCAGCTTGACGCCGCCTGGGAGGATAGCCCTGACTTCCCTCGCCTGCTAAATGGCGTTCCCCATGACGACATCCTCGCCGTGATTAACCGCCTGCGCGACGAGCACGGCTATAAGCTTTTCTGCTTCAGCGATGTGGAGGAGAAAACCATTGCCGAATGGACCGGGCTTAGCCCGAAACTTGCCGCGATGGCGACGCTGCTGGAAGCCTCCGAGACGGTTATCTGGCGCGACAGCGACGAAAACCTGGCGCGCTTTACCGCAAGCCTTGAAGCGCTCGGCCTGATGATGATTGAGGGTGGCCGCTTCTGGCATGTGCTGGATGCACGCGGCGGTAAAGGCCAGGCGGTGAACTGGCTGAAAGAGCAGTACCGCAAGCGTGAAGGCACACTGCGCACCACAATCGGGCTTGGCGACGGGCCGGATGATGCCTCGCTGCTTGATAACGTCGACCTGGCGGTGGTGGTGAAAGGCTTAAACCGCCAGGGCGTGATGCTTAAAAATGACGATCCCGCCCGCGTCTACCGCACGACCGAGCGCGGCCCGGCGGGCTTTCGCGAAGGGCTCGATCATTTTCTGGGTAAGGCATAAGCCTTACCCCTCGTCACATACCTGGTTGCGCCCGCGCTGTTTGGCCAGATAAAGCCGGTGATCGGCTATCGACTGCAGATGCTCGAAATCGTAATCGCCGTCGCGTCGCGCCTCGCTCACGCCTACCGACACGCTGATACGAATGGTCGTATCCGGGCGCACCAGAATCTCCTGGCTGTTGATGCGCTGGCGTATCCGCTCTGCCACCTGGCGCGCCCCGTCAGCGGTCGTACCCGGCAGAATCACGCAAAACTCCTCCCCACCGACGCGCCCCGCCACATCCTGGGCGCGCAGCGAACGGCTTAACATGCCCGCCGCCCACGTCAGTACCTTATCGCCCGCCTGATGACCATAGCGGTCATTGATGCTTTTAAAGTGATCGAGATCGAGCTGGATAACCGAAAACGGTTCACTTTGCGCAAAACACGTTTTCGCCGCCATACGCGCGCGCTCAAAGAACGCGCCACGGTTGTACAGGCGCGTCAGCGTGTCATACCAGGCGCGCCATTTCAGCGAGCGCTGCATGGTCAGCATATTGCGCACCATGCCCACGATCACCCGCCAGGAGAGAAACAGCATGGCGGTAAAGAGCAGCCACAGCAGGCCAAGCACCATCGCCACTTTGCCGAATTTCCCTTCCGCGCTTTGCGACACCGTGGTGACTTTCACCAGCACACCGTCGAAATAATCGAGCTTCGCCCAGGTGATGAAGCGGGTATCCATCCGCGCGTCGCCCGCGTTGCCAAGCTCCATCTGGCGGGCCAGCATCGCTTTATCCTGCGCCGTGAAATGCAGCGCGGTGTCGCTGCCGGAAGCGGTCGTGGCTATCGGGCTTAGCTGGCTGTCGAAAAGCAGAATTTCGCCGCCGCTGTCGTCGTCATTCAGTGCGTTTTTCAGGAAATCGCGCATTGCGCCGATGGGGAAATCCATCGCCAGCACACCGAACCAGCGGCCTTTATCATCCAGCGGGATGCTGACGGTGACGCGCTGCCCCGTGGGCATGCTGAGATCGCGCCCGTGCAGCCAGCGCACGCCACGCCCAGGATTGCGCCGCCGCGACTGATCGAGAAACCAGCGGCTACTGACTTGCTGGTAGTAGAGTTCCGGTATGCTGCCGTGACCGTAAAACGGCAAATTAGTGAGGTAAAAACCGGCGCGCGACACATAAAAAGTGCGTACTTCCGGACGCTCAGCGCGGGCATCGGCGATGCTCAGCATGTGGCCGAGCGCCAGCGTCGCATTCAGCTCGCTATAGAGTAACGCGTCGTCGCGCTCAAGCAGCGTGCTCTGACCAATAAACGCGTCAGATACGCCCTGAATTTCCGGTGCCAGATCGCGCCCGGTCGGCAGCGTCCATTCAGGTTTATCGCGCTCCGCCTTAAACCCGGCGATGAGAGCGTCGGTCTGCGGGCCTTCTAACAGGTTATGCATGGCATAACGCATACCCGCGCGATAAAACAGCAGTTTATCGACGCTGTATTGCAGATTACGGTCCATCGCCGTGGCGATGCTGTCGAGCTGATTGCGCTGCGAGGAGATAAAAGCGTCCTGCAGAATAACTCCTTCACGCCAGGTCAGCAGCGTGGAGAAGATAAAGACGGCGCAGAAGCAGAAGTTGACGACCCGAATAGGGTTTTTGGTCCGCCAGCGGCTGATGAGTAACTTGTCAGGCACGTCAGACTCCCTGTACTGATAAAGGCTCGACTGGATGAAGCAGAGTGAAGGTCAGGCGGCTCAGATAATACCAGGCGGCGCGGATATTAAAAGTGTGGCCGTTTTTTTACGGATTGTCGCCTGGAAAGTAAAAGGATGTCATTGATCTGTTGCAGGATGGAGGGGGAAAAGAAAACGCCCGGCAGTGTAAACCGGGCGTTCTTTCAACGACATTCTTCGCGAGATTTCCTTTCGCCGGGCAGCAGTTCGTCTTCACGAAACGCTTCCCGCTGCACGCCGTAACCGTCATACCAGCGGCATTCCACCATGCCGCTTGAATAACCGGTCACGACCATGCGTTGACCGCTGTTTTTGCGCCGGACTTCATCGCTGACTAAAAAGACCATGCCTGCCTCCTTTATCAGTGTGAAAACATCCAGAAGATAGTCAACGCACGCGATTTTCGCCTGTCAGACATGCAGTTTCAGGAATATTCTCAATGCGCCGGTTTACCGCGCAGCCGTCCGATAAGCGAAACAACGGCGAGCACGACAGCGCCGAGGATAAAACCGAGCACCAGGTTTAGTACCGTGGGCATCACCGCCGCGCCCACGCCGCCCAGGCTCTGCGCCCAGTGTTCAATCCCGTGATGCAGCGGCGCGATGCCGTGTACCACAATACCGCCGCCCACCAGAAACATCGCGATAGTGCCGAGGACAGAGAGCGCCTTCATCAGCCACGGCGCCGTCACCAGCAGCCCTTTACCAACGCCGCGCGCCAGCGCCGAGCGTTTATCCGCAAGCCAGTACCCCATATCGTCAAGCTTCACAATGACGCCCACGATGCCATAAACACCGAGCGTCACAAGAACAGCGATACCGCTTAATATCAGCACCTGGTTTAAGAGCGGGGCTTCGGCCACGATGCCAAGCGTAATGGCGACGATTTCCGCCGAGAGGATAAAGTCAGTGCGCACCGCGCCTTTCACTTTATCGCGCTCGTAGAGTTTCGGGTCCTGCTTTGCTATCTCATTCAGACGCTGCTGTTTCTGCTCCGGTGTCTCTTTGTGTTTACGCGCGTGGATGCTGTGCATCACCTTTTCCACGCCTTCAAAGCACAGAAACGCGCCGCCCACCATCAGGAGCGGGGTAATGGCCCACGGCGCGAAGGCGCTGATGATAAGCGCGAGCGGCACCAGAATCAGTTTATTGAGCAGCGATCCTTTCGCCACCGCCCAGACCACCGGCAGTTCGCGATTCGCGCGCACGCCAGTCACCTGCTGTGCGTTAAGCGAAAGATCGTCGCCCAGCACCCCGGCGGTCTTTTTTGCCGCGAGTTTTCCCATCATTGAGATATCGTCCAGCAACGTGGCGATATCATCCAGCAGCGTTAATAAACTACTTCCGGCCAAAATTTCATTCCTTCGTGTTGTGATTCTGAAGTGTTAAGTATGGAGTAAAAGGCGCTACCCCGAAACTACCACCTTCTGTCAACGCAAAATTAACCTAAGCGAAACAATTAAAAATCTCGCCTCGGCAATAATTTTAGCGTTCACTATAAGCGTTCTTTATTTCACGTCGTGAGGGAGTATGCGTTTCGGTCGAGTATTACCGCTGCTTGGCGCACTGTTCGCGCTGTATATCATCTGGGGTTCCACCTATTTTGCGATTGCCGTCGGCGTGAAAAGCTGGCCGCCGTTTATGATGGCGGGCGTGCGCTTTCTCTGCGCGGGCGTTCTGCTGCTGACATATCTGCTGGCGACCGGCCACAAACTCCCGGCGCGTCGCCCGATGTTAAACGCGGCGCTGATTGGCGTGCTGCTGCTGGCCGTCGGTAACGGCTTTGTGACGGTGGCGGAGCATCAGCATGTGCCATCGGGCATCGCCGCCGTGATGGTCGCAACCGTCCCGCTCTTCTCGCTGATTTTCAGCCGTTTCTTTGGCATCCAGACCCGTAAGCTGGAGTGGCTCGGCGTGGCGATTGGCCTGGCGGGCATTGTGCTGTTAAACAGCGGCGGCAACCTGAACGGGAATCCGTGGGGCGCGCTGTTAATTCTGATTGGCTCGCTAAGCTGGGCGTTCGGTTCGGTCTACGGCTCGCGTATTGAATTGCCGACGGGAATGATGGCGGGCGCGATTGAGATGCTGGCGGCGGGCCTGGTGCTGATGGCGGCGTCGCTGTTGACCGGCGAGCGGATGACCGCGATGCCCGATCTCTCCGGCTTTCTGGCGGTGGGCTATCTGGCGCTGTTCGGCTCGGTGATTGCCATCAACGCTTATATGTATCTTATCCGCAACGTCTCGCCTGCGGTCGCCACCAGCTACGCCTATGTCAACCCGGTGGTGGCGGTGCTGCTTGGCACCGGCTTTGGCGGCGAGAGCCTGTCACAGATTGAGTGGATTGCGCTTGGCGTGATCATTGTGGCGGTGTTGCTGGTGACGCTCGGTAAATATCTGCGGCCGGCTAAACCGGTCGTTGAGCCCTGTGACGTTCAGAAGTAAACCTTAACCGGCGGGTGGCGCAGGCCGCTCGCCCTCAAGGGCGTGAATGCCCTGGATGTCTATTTCGGCATGCGCCCCGCCGCTGCAAATCCACTCTTCCAGCCGCTCGGCGAGCGCCGCGTCAGAGAGTTTCTCACGACCGCGTAACGCGCACTCCCACACTAACAGCACGCGCCAGCCTTCACTGAGCAGCGTGGCCACATCGCGCTTATCGCGCGCCACATTTTTGCCGATTTTATCAAGCCAGAAATCGGTGCGGGTGGCAGGCACTTTAAAGAGATAGCAGTCGTGATGATGCCAGAAACAGCCGTGGGTGAAGATAACGCAGCGGTAGTCGTCGAGCACAAAATCGGGGCGACCGGCGAGCGCGGCGTCCTGCACGCGAAAGGTAAACTCCTGCTCTGTGAGCAGCGCGCCGAGCCGCTTTTCAATGGCGGTATCGCGGGTGCCGATGGCGCGCATATTTTTACTGCGAACGGCCTTGCTATGAACGTCCGCCATCGCGATTCTCCAGCCGCAGCCGCACCGCCTGCGCGATACGCGGACGCAGTAACTTTGCGACCGCCGCAAAAGCAGGCACCACCACCGAGTTGCCGAACTGGCGATAGGCCTGGGTATCGGAAACCGGAATGCGAAACGCGCTGCCCTGCGGCGCTTCAAAGCCCATCAGGCGCGCGCATTCGCGCGGCGTCAGGCGGCGCGGGCGGCGCTGCTGGTTGGCGGCATCGTCGAAATCCCGCTCGCCAAGCGCTTTATCCCAGCCGCGGTCGATTAAGATTTCCGCGCCGTCTTTGTAATAACGCGCCGAGAGCGTACGCGCCACGCTTGCGGGATTTTGCGGGTCCACCAGACCATAACCAAAGCCGTTGCCCTTCGCCTGATGCTTCTGGGCGTAGCGGTAGAGATATTTCCACAGCGTCGGCGTCAGCACGTAGCGGGCATCGACGGTCGGGTCGAGCAGTTCACCAAACGCCGGGCGACGCGCGGGGTAAAACTCAGGCAGCGCGCGCAGCGTAAACCCGTCGTGCAGATTGAGCGAGCGGCGAAAGCCCACCAGCACGATGCGCTCGCGGTGCTGCGGCAGGAAATGTTTGCCGTCGATGATTTTCGGATCGTCCGGGCCCATTTCCGCGGCGTCTGCCACTTCATAGCCCAGCTCATCCAGCGTCTGCATGATGATGCGAAAAGTATTGCCCTTGTCGTGGCTTTTCAGGTTTTTGACGTTTTCCAGCACGAAAATCGCAGGCTGGCGCGCGGCGATAATGCGCACCACGTCGAAAAACAGCGTGCCCTGAGTTTCGCAGGCAAAACCGTGCGCGCGGCCCAGCGCGTTTTTCTTCGACACGCCCGCGAGCGAAAACGGCTGACACGGAAAGCCCGCCAGCAGAACGTCATGCTGCGGAATACACGCGCGGATATGCTCGGCGGCGGCCTCGTCGCTGATTTCAGGCTTATGGCTTAGCGTGACATCCCGGATATCTTCATTGAACTGATGCAGTTGCGGATCGCAATACCAGTTGGCTTTATAGGTGCGCACCGCGTGTTTATTCCACTCACTGGTAAACACGCACTGGCCGCCTGCGGCTTCAAACCCGCTGCGAATACCGCCGATACCGGCGAAGAGATCGATAAAGCGAAACGCGTAGTTCGGATGATGGCGCGGTGGCGTGGGCAGTAACGCCAGCAGGCGGCGATACTCTTGCGGGCCAAGACGCGCGCCATCCGCGTTGAGCTGCTGGCGCTTAAGCCTGGCGCGGCTCCAGCGCTTTTCGCCTGCCTCATTTAACAGCGCCACCACCGTTTTGGTGTCGTAAATCTCCAGCACTTTTTGCAGCAGCGCGTGTGCGCTCAGCGCAGGAGCGGCGTTGAACTCCGCGCCTGCCAGTCCGTCTTCAGTAACAGCGTGATTGTCGAGCATTACCTTCGCCATACAAAACCGATATAGGACAGAGTAACACACTTTCGCGCGGGGCTGCGGTTAAGGCGTAACCTGAATAAAGCGACGCAGTACCTCTTCATCAAGCTCACAAAAATCGCCCTTCAGCTCGGCGCAGAGCTTGGCCATGTAATGCACGAGAAAATCAGCGTTATGGCGCGCCAGCGCCCTGCCCGCCTCGGTTTGCATGGTGGAAGGCAGCGTCAGCAATTTTTTCTGGAAGTGATCGAGCGCCCAGGCGGTGTCGTCGAGTTCACGGTGTGCGGCAAGCGGATCGTCACTGTCGAACAGGGCGCGGCCAAGCGCGCCGGAGACATAAAAGACACGCGCAAGACCAATAGCCCCGAGCGACTCCAGCCGGTCGGCGTCCTGCACAATTTTGGCCTCAAGCGTCGTCGGCGCAATACCGGCGCTGAAGCTGTGCGCACGCACCGCATGGGCCACGTCGTCATACATTTCTCGTGGGAAATCGGGAAAGTGAGTGTCCAGAATCCGCAACGTCTCCTGAGCGGCCAGCGTCGAGGCCAGATGGCGCTGCGGATGGTTTTTCGGCAAATTGACGATGTCGTGGAAATAGCAGGCGGTCAGCACCACCAGACGGTTGGCCTCACTGCCTGCCATGATCTGCTGCGCGGTTTTCCAGACGCGGCGAAAATGCGCGATATCATGCGCTTTGTCATCCTGATTCCAGCTTTGATGCAGCCAGTCTTCAAAACGCTGCTGCCAGTGGGTGAGCGACATAGCGTCTCCTTCTACGCGGGTCAGTCCGGTTTTTTCTGTAATGCAGATCACAAAATTAGCATGCTTTATGCGCTTTTGCGCGGACGGCTTTCTGCAGGCGTAACAAATCGCTAAGTAAAAAGCACGTGCCGGGTAGCAGGGATAATGATTGATATCGGGTCCTAAAAGTCGCTCCTTAAAAAAGGAAGCATTCATCATTTATCTGATTTTTATTTTCACACACCGGAACCGGACTTTTTTCAGCGCTGACAGACCCGCTTCGTACCGTTCTTTTTTCTGAAAATTAATTATCCGAATAATAATTCAACAGGCAATTGTCTTTTATTGCTGATGCCTTTAACGCTTATTTATTTGATAGCGCGCACATCCAGAAAAACCAGCCACCATGCCCTCTGGACCTGTACTTCAGCCAGAACAACCCTTTATAAATAATTTCAACGCCCTACCAAGAACATTGATGAAAATAATGAAAGAAAAAATAAAATAACCAACACAAATATATTAATTTTCACCAGAATTCGCCCTGGGAAATAATTTTTGTGGCGTTTTTACATTCTGCTAATATGCGTGCCGCGGACGATGCTCCGTTACGTCATTCAATTAAACCATTCATTTATTTTATTTATGACGATAAGGAAATTAATAATGAAAAGAAAAGTACTGGCTCTTGTAGTACCCGCTTTATTAATGGCAGGCGCTGCGAATGCGGCAGAGATTTATAATAAAGACGGCAATAAACTCGATTTGTTTGGTAAAGTCGACGCGCGTCATACCTTTTCCGATAACCCGGGTGACGACGGCGACGGCACCTATCTGGAATTCGGCTTTAAAGGCGAAACCCAAATCAGTTCAGAGCTGACCGGCTATGGCATGTGGAACAACAAAATCATGGCCAACAGCACCGAGGACAGCAACACCTCTTACAACAAACTCGCGTTCGCGGGCCTGAAATATGGCGATTACGGCTCTTTTGATTATGGCCGTAACTACGGCGTGATTTATGACGTTGAAGCCTGGACCGATATGCTGCCGGTATTCGGTGGTGACTCTTACACCTACAGCGATAACTACATGGTGGGCCGCGGCAACGGGATGGCGACGTACCGCAACACCGATTTCTTCGGCATGGTTGACGGGCTAAACTTCGCGCTGCAATACCAGGGCAATAACGAAGACGACGGCAACGGCAACGAAGGCACCAACAACGGTCACGGCATCCAGACCCAGAACGGCGACGGTTTTGGTCTCTCCACGACCTATGATTTCGGTATGGGCTTTAGCGCATCCGCGGCCTATTCATCCTCTGACCGTACGTCAAAACAGGTTAATGAGAGCCGTGGCGATTCTATCGTCGCAGGCGGCGAACGCGCGGATGCGTGGGCGACTGGCCTGAAGTATGACGCCAACAATATCTATCTTGCCGCCACCTATGCTGAAACCCGCAACATGACGCCGTATGGCGACGGCGACGGCATTGCCAACAAAACGCAGAACATCGAAATCGTGGCGCAGTACCAGTTTGATTTCGGCCTGCGCCCGTCACTGGCCTACCTGCAATCCCGCGGTAAAGATCTGTGGTATGCCGGTAAGTACCAGGACAACGATCTGGTTAAATACGCGGATGTCGGTGCCAGCTGGTATCTCAACAAGAACTTCCTGACCTACGTTGATTACAAAATCAACCTGCTGGATAGCGACGACGACTTCTATAAAGATAATGGCATCGCAACCGACGACATCGTAGGCATTGGTATGGTGTATCAGTTCTAAGCGTTTTACTCATCCTTTTCAGGCCCGCCGCGTGTGGGCCTTTTTTATTTTCCACGCTTCTTCACGCGCGCCTTCACTCTCCCCTTTACCGGATGCCTGGCGGGCGCTATAGTGTGCCAGGACTGTATATATATCCATACTGTGGAGTTTTCCATGTTTGTTGAACTGGTTTATGACAAACGCAATGTCGCAGGCTTGCCCGGCGCGCGTGAGATTATCCTGGCCGAGCTGACCCGCCGCGTACACCGCATTTTTCCGGATGCTGACGTGCGCGTTAAGCCGATGCAGACAAACGGTCTCAATTCCGACGCCAATAAAAACGATCGCGAAAAGCTGAACCGGATGCTGGAAGAGATGTTCGACGAAGCCGACATGTGGCTGGTTAACGAATAAGCGACAGTAAAAAACCCGCCAGCGCGGGTTTTTTATTATTCAGGCTCACCCGGCGTCACGCCCGGCCAGCCCTTTTCTCCTGCTATGCCTTTGATTACAGAATAGAGCGGTACGTACCGCCTTCCACGCGTACCGCCGCGCCGTTTGACGCCGCGCCCAGCGGGCTTGCCAGCAGCGCCACCATTGAGGCTATCTCCGTGGCATCAATCATGCGCGCAGCAGCGAACTCGGGCGATACGTCGCAAAGAAATTCGCTTCAATCTGGGCGTCGGTCATGCCCGGTTGCGGCGCGGTCTGGCGCAAATATTCCATAATGCCTTCTGAACGCGTGGCCGAAGGCAACACGCTGTTTACCGTCACGCCGGTGCCTTTGGTTAACTCCGCCATGCCGCGCGCCACCGCAAGCTGCGCCGATTTGCTCATCCCGTAGTGCACCATATCCGGCGGCGTAAACGCGCCTACTTCGCTGGAGATAAAAATGACGCGTCCCCAGTTTTTCGTCAGCATTTGCGGGAAATAGTGACGGGAGAGCCGCACGCCGGACATCACGTTAACGTCAAACATCCGCAGCCACGCCTCGTCGGTGATATCCGCAAACGGCGTCGCCTCATAAAAGCCGAGATTGTTAATCAGAATATCGGTTTCCGGCTGTTGCGCCGTCAGCGCCGCGACGCCTTCCACGGTGCTGACGTCCGCCAGCACGCCGGTCACGGAGGCACCTTTCGCCTCCGCCTCAATGGTCGCGACCGCCGCCGCCAGTTTTTTATGGTCGCGGCCGGTGATGGTGACCGCCACGCCTTCCTGCGCCAGCGTCCGGGCGATCGCAAGGCCAATACCTGCCGTCGCCGCCGTCACTATCGCCGTTTTAGTGTTCAGTTGCAGATCCATGTTGGTTCCTCAGTGCAGTGCGTCAGAGATTAATGAAGACGTTCCAGCAGCGCCTGCGCCACCGCCGTTGCCGAAGCCGGGTTCTGCCCGGTGATGAGTTCCCTGTCCGTCACGATATGCGAGGTGAACGGCTCGGTATTGCTGCTGTATTGGCCGCCCGCCTGCTCGAGCGCGGTTTGCGGATAGAATTTCATCGCGCCGCCTTTCGGCAGCAGGCCTTTGGCAATCTTCTCTTCCGCATTGCTGATAACGGTCATCCGGTAACCCGCGTAAATCCAGCCCGGCTGCGCCGCGGCATGGCCGGTTTCCGCCAGCTGGCGGGTGAATGCCGGCGCATCCGGCAGCGTGGAGAGCAGCGCGATGGGGCCGTGGCAGACCAGCGCCGTTGGCTTACCGGCGGCATGAAACGCGGCCAGCGCCTTGCCGAGCGCCGGGCTGGTCAGCAGATCCTGCATCGGCGCATGGCCACCCGGAATGTAAATCGCGTCAAACTCGCCGTAACCCCGCTGCGCGGCTCGCGCCAGGCTGATCACCGGCGAAGACGAAGGCGACGTCAGTTTCAGTTTGTCGAGCAACGCGCGATGCATGCGCCACGCGTTCACGTCATTGTTGAAATACATTTTGTCATCAGAGGATTTATCGAGCGTCGGCGCCTGCCCGTTCGGCGTGGCGAACGTGACCTGGTGCCCGGCGTCCAGCAGACGTTTTACCGGCTGCATCAGTTCATTGAGATAAAAGCCAGTCTGAAACACTTTGCCGTCTTTCAGATCCAGATGGTCAGAATCCGACAGCACTACCAGCACGCTGGCGGCATGCGCACTCAGGGCAGAAAGACCAAGCGCTGCGGCGAGCGCGAGATGACGTACCATTTTCACCATGTACTCCTGTTGATGTGTTTAGATTTGCAAGCCTTGCCTGCAACTGGCGCACACTGTAGTGTTTCCTTATAAGTGGATAAACCACCGCTAAAGACATTCATTTGTTCTTCAGGAGACATAATGAGCCGACGTTTCGCCCATCTCAGCGATGTGGAAATCTTCGTGACGATCATTGAGAAAGGCTCCATCACCGCGGCGGCGGTGGCGCTCGGCACCACGGCATCCGTACTGAGTCGGGCGCTAACAAGGCTTGAGACGCGGCTTGGCGTACAGCTGGTGAGACGCACCACGCGTCAGCTCAGCCTGACGCAGGCCGGGCGGCACTATTACGAGCAGGCGTGCAGCGCTTTTGGGGTTTTTGAGCGCGCCGAGCGGGATATCCAGGGGCGCGGCGCGCAGACGGTCGGCCATATCCGGCTTAGCGCGCCGACCACCTATGGGCACTACCGGCTTCCGGCGCTGTTGCAGCGTTTCGCCGCGCACTATCCGGGGATTACCGTTGAGCTGAATATCACTAACCGAAACGTGGATCTGGTGGCCGAAGGCTACGATCTCGCTATCCGTCTGGGCACGCTGCCGGACAGCCGGCTGGTCGCGCGTAAGCTTGAAGAAGCACCGCTGTGCCTGGTCGCAGCACCCGCTTATTTGCGTCAGCACGGCGAGCCGCACACGTTAGCCGCGCTTGAAAACCACCGCTGCCTGCCGTTTATCATGCCAAGCAGCGGGCGTATCGCGCAGTGGAGCCTGTGCGAGGAGGGAGCCCCCATTGAGTGGACGCCGAAGGGGCAGATTCAGGTCTCGGATGACATTCTGGGCGTTATCTCGCTTGCCGTCAGCGGCGCGGGTATCTGTCAGACTTACGATTTTATCGCGCGCCCGCTCATGGAAAACGGCCTGCTGACGGAGATCCTCCCGCAAACCCGCGGCCGTACGCGCCCCTTTTCGCTTATCTACGCGCCGCACAAAGGGCTGTCATCCGCCAGTGAAGCGTTTATTCGCTTCATACAGCAGGCAACAGGCTAGTGGGGCTTATGACAACAGGACGGCACGGTTACGCCCGGTGCTTTTCGCCTGATAGAGCGCCTCGTCCGCCCCTTTGATAAGCTCGGTCAGACACGCCATTCTGCCGTCAGATGTCATGCTGTAACAGCCCGCGCTGATGGTCACCACGCCATCGGGCAGTTCGGTGTCGGGGTGTGGCAGCGCCTGCTCCCGCACCATGCTGACCACCTTTTCCGCGACGCGCAGGGCGTCGGCGGACGAAGCCTCAGAGAGTATGATTGCGAACTCTTCGCCACCGTAACGCGCCACCAAATTGCCATGGCTAAAAGAAGCCTGCTGGAGCACACCGCCGATGCGGCGCAGGCAGGCATCACCGGCCACGTGACCGCGATTGTCGTTATAACGTTTGAAAAAATCGACATCGATAAGAATGAGTGAGACGGGGTTTCCGGTGACAGCGGAGTCGGCCAGCGCCTGCTCAAGAAAGGCGTCAAAGCGCCGCCGGTTAGCAAGCCCCGTCAGACCATCGACCATCGCCATGGAATGCAGCGTGTGGTTGATTTTCACCAGCTCGTCACGCAGCGTCGCCAGCTCGTTGCGATCGCGGATATTCACTCTCACCTGTCTGAACAGCACCATGCCCATCAGGATAATGGCGGTCAACAGCGCACCGTTGATAAGCAAATCGGGAATACTGTTTTTAAGCCAGGTCGCGCGCAGATTGTCTTTGTCATACCCGGCCACCACGACAATCGGGTAACGCGTCGAGCGCGCAAAGCCGTAGATTCTGACGACCTGATCAAGCGCCGACAGCCAGGTGGCGCTGCCCTGGCGCGCTCGCAGCAGCACCTGCGTAAAAAGCGGGCTGTCAGAGAGATCTTTATTCAGCACGCTTTCGTCAAACGGGCGAATGTACAGCGGTTTGCCATCGACCAGCAGCAGCGCCAGGATGTCGTTATTCGTCAGTTCAAAATAACTGTAAAACTGGCGGAAATAGTCCATTTTCACGGTGGCCATTACCACGCCCGCAAAGCCGCCGGTGATGTCATTGAGGCGTAGCGAAACCGGTATCACCAGCTGGCCGCTGATGTTACTGCGCACCACATGGCCTATATGTATTCCCATCCAGCCATGATCTTTGTGGTAGAGAAAATCATCGCGGTCCGCAATGTTGTCCTCAGCAGGTTCCTGCCCGAAAGAACTGTTGCGCCATGCGCCGTGCGCATCGTAAATAAACAGCCCATCAAGCTGCGGCAGCCGCTGTTCCAGCTCGGCAAGCGATGCGTTGAGTTCGTGATCGGGAAGATAGCCATAAGCCAGATTGCGGCGGATCTCCTGGAGGGTCAGCTCTGTCTGGAGAAAAGTGTCATCCGCCTGGCGCACCTGCGAAAGCGACAGGTTAATCGCCTTGCTCTCGGCATCTTCAACCGTGCGCTCCCAGGAGAGATACAGCGTTACCGCATTGGCCGCGATGCTTCCTGCCAGCAGAATAAACAGAAAGAACGCCAGACTGCGCCCGAGCGGCGTATCCAGCGCCAGAATGCGGATAAACTGTTTTTTCTCAGGCACGGCGGCCACCTCCTGCGTATCCTGCCCGCGTTGCATTAATTTTACTGAAGTTTATCGGAAGCCGCGTCAGGCTCGTTTTTAACTCACTTTGAAAGCCCCCGAACGACAAGCCAGAGAATTCCGCGAGTTAACATCAATATGCATCAGATAAGAATAGACCTGATCGCGTCACAGGCGGCAGTTTTATGGCGCAAATCAATGGTAATCGTTAAGGGTTAGTTTGGGTGACTGACGCGCGTTGTCGCGTTTAAAAGAGAGGCCACCAGCAACATGAAAGCGGGTGAAAACTGCAAAGAAAGGTAAAAAGCATCCAGGCGAGAAGCGAAGCCGGGCACAATTCACGGCGCGATTAGTCTCAAACTTTTCTCAACGGGATTTTTATCACTGAAAAACGAGGTGGTAAGTGCTTGAATAGTGGCGGAGAGAGGGGGATTTGAACCCCCGGTAGAGTTGCCCCTACTCCGGTTTTCGAGACCGGTCCGTTCAGCCGCTCCGGCATCTCTCCGTACTTGAGGTTGCTATGATGCCAGGATCTTTGGCATTTTAACAGTCCCTGCCTCTTCGATTTTGTTCAAGTGACGAGTTTGCGAGCAATAAGATGATTAAGTGGCCCTGGAAAGCAAATCACACCGCCGCGCTGGCACCTCTTCCCTGGGAAGCGGCGCTCGCCATTCCGTTACTGGCGGGCCTGAGCGACGAACAGCAGCAGAAGCTGGTGCGCTTAAGCGAGCGTTTTTTACAGCAGAAGCGGCTGGTGCCCTTACAGGGTTTTGAGCTGGATGAGCTGAAAAGCGCCCGCATTGCCCTGCTCTTCTGCCTGCCGGTGCTGGAGCTCGGTTTAGAGTGGCTCGACGGCTTTCACGAAGTGCTGATTTACCCCGCGCCGTTCGTGGTGGATGACGAATGGGAAGACGACATCGGTCTGGTGCATAACCAGCGCGTGGTGCAGTCCGGTCAGAGCTGGCAGCAGGGGCCGATTATCCTCAACTGGCTTGATATTCAGGATTCGTTCGACGCCTCCGGCTTTAACCTTATCATTCATGAAGTGGCGCATAAGCTCGATATGCGTAACGGCGATCGCGCAAGCGGCATTCCGCTTATCGCGCTGCGTGAAGTCGCAGGCTGGGAGCACGACCTGCACGCGGCGATGGAAAATATTCAGGATGAGATAGATCTGGTGGGTGAAAGCGCCGCCAGCATTGATGCCTATGCCGCCACCGATCCGGCGGAGTGCTTCGCGGTGCTCTCCGAATATTTCTTCAGCGCGCCGGAGCTTTTCGCGCCGCGCTTCCCGTCGCTGTGGCAGCGTTTTTGTCACTTTTACGGTCAGGATCCGCTGCTGCGCTTACGCCTGCGTGAAACGCCCGCCCTTTCCGACGGCGGCCAGGTACATTAAAAGCGCAATCTGACGCAGAATTAAGCGTTTGAATACATAGCGTAATTTTTTGCGTTGACACTGATGCGGGGCATGATTATTATGCGCCCCGTTCACACGATTCCTCTGTAGTTCAGTCGGTAGAACGGCGGACTGTTAATCCGTATGTCACTGGTTCGAGTCCAGTCAGAGGAGCCAAATTCAAAAAAGCCCGCTTTTTAGCGGGCTTTTTGCTTTTCTGCTTCCGTTATTCTCTCCCTCTTTACCGCATATTCCTCTGCCCACCCGGCATCTCTGAGTTAATTGGTCCTTAAACGTCCGTCACGGCGCAAAACGGTTTTCACCCGGCGGCTGGCGCTGTAGTCTCAGTAACGGCTTTTTTTGGCTGCGTACGATGTGAGTAACCTTCAATCTGCTTTGATAACAATAACAATACAGAATGTTGACGAATGGACAGGACAACGATGGATTCCACAATCACAACTCCCCGCCCTGATGAGGCGCTCCCTGCCTGCAATCGCGCGCGCCGCGCGGCCTGGGGCAGCTTTGCCGGCGCGGTCGTAGACTGGTTTGATTTCTTACTCTATGGCATTACCGCGGCGCTGGTGTTTAACACCGAGTTTTTCCCGCAGATCTCACCGGCCATGGGCACGCTTGCCGCCTTCGCTACCTTCGGCGTCGGCTTTTTATTCCGTCCGCTCGGAGGAATTGTCTTTGGCCACTTCGGCGATCGCCTGGGCCGTAAGCGGATGCTGATGATGACCGTCTGGATGATGGGCATCGCTACCGCCTGCATCGGCATTCTGCCGTCGTTCGCTACCATTGGCTGGTGGGCGCCGGTGCTGCTGGTGACGCTGCGCGCGATTCAGGGGTTTGCCGTGGGCGGCGAATGGGGCGGCGCGGCGCTGCTTGCGGTGGAAAGCGCCCCCGCCGGGAAAAAAGCGTTTTACAGTAGCGGCGTTCAGGTGGGATATGGCGTAGGCCTGCTGCTCGCCACCGGGCTGGTGTCGATTATCAGCTACCTGACGACCGATGCGCAGTTCCTGAGCTGGGGCTGGCGCTTGCCGTTCCTGTTCAGCATTGTGCTGGTGCTGGCGGCGCTCTGGGTGCGTAACGGTATGGCGGAGTCCGCCGAATTTGAGCGCGCGCAGGCAGCAAAGCCCGCGCAGGCGAAAAAGCGACCGCCGGTCTTTGAGGCGCTGGTACGCCACCCTGGCGCATTCCTGAAAATCATCGCCCTGCGCCTGTGCGAACTGCTGACGATGTATATCGTTACCGCCTTCGCCCTTAACTATTCCACGCAGAATCTGGGTCTGCCGCGCGAGCTGTTTCTTAATATCGGCCTGCTGGTGGGCGGCGTGAGCTGCCTGACCATTCCGCTGTTCGCGTGGATGGCCGATCGCTACGGACGCCGCCGCATTTACATCACCGGCGCGCTGCTCGGTGCGCTGAGCGCTTTCCCTTTCTTTATGGCGCTGGAAGCGCGCTCGATTGTCGGCGTGATGATTTTCTCGCTGATGCTCGCGAATATCGCGCACGATATGGTGGTCTGCGTGCAGCAACCGATGTTTACTGAGATGTTCGGCGCGGGGTATCGCTACAGCGGCGCGGGCGTCGGATATCAGGTGGCTAGCGTGGTGGGTGGCGGCTTTACGCCCTTTATCGCCGCCGCTCTGCTGACTTTCTCCGGCGGCGCATGGCATACGGTCGCGATTTACCTGATGGCGGGCTGTCTGCTGTCGGCGCTGACCGCGCTTTTTATTAAAACGCCACAGGCGCAGTAATCGTCACGCTCCGCCAGCCCTGCGCTGGCGGGGCGTTTACCGCTAAATCTGATAATCGATCACCACGTCACTTGCAGGCTCAAGCGCCTGCTGTTTAATTTCGTCAACCGACAGCCCGGCGTTGCACAACTCAATAAAGCGCCAGACGTAATTGCGCTGAAGCTGCCCGCGTTTCAGGCCCAGCCAGACGGTGTTAGCGTCGAACAGATGCCGCGTGTCGAGCCGCGTGAGCAGGCTCTCTTCATGGGGTTCGCTCGCCTGCTCTGCCACCAGCCCAATGCCAAGACCCAGTTCCACATACGTTTTGATAACGTCGGAATCCTGCGCGCTCAGCACGATATCCGGCGTCAGCCCTTTACGGCTGAAGGCCTCATCGATGCGCGAACGGCCCGTAATGCCCTGCCGGTAGGTAATAAGCGGCCAGCGGCTAATCTCTTCAAGCGTCAGGGGGTTGGCCTGCGTAAGGGGGTGATCCTTCGGCACCAGCAGGCTGTGATGCCAGCGAAACCACGGATAAGCCACCAGGCCCGGATCGGCGCTTAAGCGTTCACTGGCGATACCGATATCCGCCGTGCCGCTTTGCAGCAGCGATTCTATCTCCTGCGGCGTGCCCTGGATGAGTTCAAGACGCACCTCGGGAAAGAGCGAGCGAAAGGTTTTAATCACCGACGGCAGGCTGTAGCGGGCCTGGGTGTGCGTCGTGGCGATGGTCAGCACGCCGCTGGCGTCGTTGGTAAAGAGATCGGCCAGGCGGCGCACGTTGCTGGCCTCGTTAAGAATGCGCTCGGCAATCACCAGCAGCGCTTTGCCAGGCTCCGTCATGCCCAGCAGCCGTTTGCCGCGGCGAATGAAAATTTCAATGCCGAGCTCTTCTTCAAGTTCGCGAATATGGCGGCTGACGCCAGACTGCGAGGTATAAAGCATATTGGCCACTTCGGTGAGATTGAAATCCCGCCTTGCCGCCTCACGAATAATTTTCAGTTGCTGGAAATTCACAGCGCCCCCGGGAGCGATTCAACATGACGCTATTGTTAAAGTCCCCCGGCGGGCATCACAAATAATAAAAAGCTGTCTGTTATTCCTTTGGGGAATATCTGTCAGCCCACCAGCAGCAGTTCGCGGTTTTCCAGCGCCGGGCGCGCCACCAGTGACAGCAGAATATCTTTCACGGCCTGCGCCTGCGGCGTTAACGGCACGCGGGAGGAGACATTGAGCGAGAGCGGCAGCGTCATCGACGGGCTGGTGATACGCGCGAGCCAGCCGTTGGTGGAGCCTGCAAGCGAGCGCGCGGCGGATTCCGGCAGCACCGTCACGCCCATGCCGCTGGCGATGGCCGCGCTCAGCGTGGACACCGACTCGATTTCGCCGATGATTTTTGCCGTCAGGCGGCGCAGCGAGAAAGCTTCATCGACGCGCTTGCGCACGGCGCTGTAATCACGCGGCAGGAAAAGATTCATCTGGGCGACGCTCGCCAGATCCACGCTCTGCCCAGGGCAATCGCGCGTGCCGACCAGGAACAGATCTTCTTTGATAAGCGGCTGGCTGGTGAGCCCGGCCACCGGCGCGCGGTCATACAGCACCGCCATATCGAGCTGGCCGCTTAGCAGTTTATCGTTCAGCGTCGCACCGCTGTCTTCATGCAGGTAAACCAGCACGTCCGGGAGTTCGGCGCGCACGGCCTGCAGCAGCGGCATGGTTACTGAAGAGGCGGCGGTACCAGGCGCGAGGCCAATAGAGACCTGGCCCTGTAGCGTCTGGCCGACATTATGTACGGCGAGCTGCGCCTGTTCGCACTGGCGCAAAATGGTGCGGGCATGCGCATAAAGAATTTTCCCGGCTTCCGTTGGCGTGACGCCCCGTTTGGTACGAATCAACAGTTGCTGATCCATCTCCCCTTCCAGAGTCGCCACCTGCTGGCTTAACGCGGGCTGCGCGATGTGCAGCACTTCCGCCGCCTGCGTCAGGCTACCGATATCGACGATTTTCACAAAGTATTTCAGTCGTCTTAAGTTCATTTTGCCTCCTGTACGGAATGCCAGAGCCAATGCCGGCGATGATGTCGTAACAGGTTTTGCAAGATGCTTGCCAGTTTTTGAAAAGCGGGAGCGGCTAATATAAATGCTTAAATTATAAGAGAAAGCGATAACTTATCGGTTTACAACGTTGAAACACTGTTTTGCTTATGCCCCATAAGAGGTACGGTTGCACCAGAAGAGTGCAAAGGCGGTAGGTATCGGCTGGTTGACGCTTTTCTCAGCAAACGAATTTTCTGGTGCGTTCAGGGCTTTACAACGCCAGGCGACCCCGGTACTATGCGCCCCGTTCACACGATTCCTCTGTAGTTCAGTCGGTAGAACGGCGGACTGTTAATCCGTATGTCACTGGTTCGAGTCCAGTCAGAGGAGCCAAATTTAAAAAAGCCCGCTTTTTAGCGGGCTTTTTGCTTTTCTGCGCTACGCTAGCAGCGCCATCCCATTGCGGGGGCGATATGGCGCAGCACCGATTCAATCACATGCACGTTGTACTCCACACCCAGCTGATTCGGTACCGTCAACAGCAGGGTATCCGCTTCGGCAATCGCGTCGTCCTGCTTAAGCTGTTCGATGAGCTTCTCCGGTTCAGCCGCGTAGCTGCGCCCGAAGATGGCGCGCGTTTTCTCATCCAGAAAACCGACCTTATCGCTGTCATCACGGCTGTTGCCAAACCAGGCGCGATCCCGACTGTCCATGAGCGGAAAAATACTGCGGCTCACCGATACGCGGGGCGTGCGCGTATGCCCGGCCTCTGTCCAGGCGGCGCGGTAGGCGCGGATCTGCTGCGCCTGCTGAATGTGGAACGGCTCGCCGGTTTCATCGTCTTTCAGGGTGGAGCTTTGCAGATTCATTCCGAGCTTCGCCGCCCAGACTGCAGTGGCGTTGGAGCCTGCGCCCCACCAGATGCGCTCGCGAAGTCCCTCAGACCACGGCTCAAGCCTCAGAAGGCCTGGCGGGTTAGCAAACATCGGTTGCGGATTGGGTTTGGCGAAGCCTTCCCCGCGCAGCACTTCCAGCAGCGTCTCAGTGTGACGGCGCGCCATGTCGGATTCGTTTTCACCGGCGGCAGGCTCATAGCCAAAATAGCGCCAGCCATCGATCACCTGTTCCGGCGATCCGCGGCTGATACCCAGCTGCAGGCGACCGCCTGAAATAAGATCCGCCTCCCCTGCGCTTTCCGCCATATAGAGCGGGTTCTCATAGCGCATGTCGATAACGCCGGTACCGATCTCAATATTGCGTGTTCTGGCCCCGATGGCGGCCAGCAGCGGAAATGGCGAGGCGAGCTGGCGCGCAAAGTGGTGCACGCGGAAATACGCGCCATCCGCGCCCAGCTCTTCCGCCGCGACGGCCAGATCGATGGATTGCAGCAGCGCATCTGCGGCGGTGCGCGTGGCGGACTGCGGCGACGGCGTCCAGTGGCCAAATGACAAAAAGCCTATTTTTTTCATGTTGATCCCGTTTTCAGGGCGAGCATATATGGCGCAACCGATATCAATCACGCCATGCCCACCGCGTTGTCTGGTTCAGATACCCTACTCTGTGCTGATAACGGGAAAGAATAAATGCCCTTTGTTTAACATAATGGTTCAAATTTCTTGAAGAAAGGGCTGGCGCGAAAGCTGAAATGGCATGACGGGTTGGCAGAATAAGGCTGACGGCAGTTTCCGATGCCAGCCTTCGTGAGCTTGCTTATCTGGCCGTTGGCCAGCTTACCGACGGAGCGCGGTTGAGTAATGGCCTTGCAAACAGATACCCCTGGAAATAGCGAATGCCCGCCGCTTCCAGCCAGCACCACTCTTCCACTTTTTCCACGCCTTCAGCGACCACCGTTATCTCAAGCTCGGCGCAGCAGCGCACGATGCCGTGCACGATGGCCTGCTTCGGGCCATGCAGGTGAATATCGGCGACGATGCAGCGATCGATTTTGATGCGGCCTGGCTGGAAGCGGGTCAGCAGCGACAGACCGGCAAACCCCGCGCCAAAATCGTCTATCGCCAGGTTAATGCCCGCGGCACGCAGCTGGCGAATGACGCACTCAAATTCATCAAAGCGCGAGATAACCTCGCTCTCGGTGACCTCAACAATCACCTGCTGCGGCAACAGCCCCTGGCGCGCAATTTGCGCCAGCAGGATCTCCACCGCATGCGGGCACTGCACCAGCGATCCTGGCAGCAGGTTAACCGAGATCATCTGGCTGCCGATATTGACCGCTTTCGCCAGTGCGAACGCGATTTCTTTGGAATGCAGATCGAGATCGTACAGTGCTTGGCTGGACAATGACGCAAACAACGCGGCGGGCGAGCCACCTTCCGGGGAGCGGATCAGTGCCTCATACGCTTTAATTTTGCAGGTCGTCGGCTCCACAATCGGCTGCAGGGCAAACTGGCAGGCGATATCCGCTACGGCAGGTACTAAGGTAGGCGGCGGTGGTGGCGGCGCAGCATCGACCCGCCAGGCATCAGGCTGAAACTGACGGGAAAGCTGCTGGCTGTCCTGGCGGCGCAAAAAAGAGCGGATAAACTGATACACCCGCGCTTCGCGGGCGAGATTAAACGGCACTACGCTTGATTTAACCACCGCCTTCAGCACCGCGTGGGCTTTGACGTTGCGCAGATCAAAGAGCGCCATGCCAACATTTTCGAAATGCCGGCGCGGGGCGTAGTCGCGCATCAGTTCAACAACGAAGTCGTGCCGTTCGTCCTGGCTGATACGACCAAAAAGGGCTTCTACCGCATGCAGCGGCCCTTCCAGCACCTGAAGAAACTGATGACCATCAAAGACAAGAATACCGCTGACCCGCATCTGCGCATTCCGCGTCTGTGCCTGCCTTACAATCACCTGCAGGCTCGCCTGGTCGATATCGCCTTTCAGCCGACTGCGGTAAATCAGGGTAGATAGCATCGTTTTCCTACGTGTTCAGGTCATATAAAAAATCAGTATACCCTGTCGCTTTTCACCGCAAGCGGCGAATTTGCCCGCAAAAAGTCGCTCACTATGGGCTATTGCGACTTTAATTAATAAAAACAGATGTATAACCAGTGAAAATATTTATTCATAAAGCGAATACGTTAAGACGTGAGCTGACCAGGCCCATTGCGCACAATCTCAGCAAGTAAACACTTTACAGATTTATGCCATTGCGCCATTCCTTTATGTTTCATAAACCTGTGAAATAATTATCAGAGACAGCCCATCTCCCCGCCGAGCTATGTGGGATCAGGAGAACCGATGAATACCACTGCAACACCACTGACGCCCGACGAGGCGCTCGACAAACTGGAAGCGTTATATGATGACGCGGTTAACGCGCTGCGCGAGGCAATCGCCGCCTATATTAACGAAGGCCGCCTCCCCGATGAGACAGCGCGCGCGCAGGGTTTATTTGTCTATCCGCAGTTGCGGGTATGCTGGGATGGTGACGGCAGCAAAGCGCAGAAGACGCGCGCTTACGGGCGTTTCACCCATCCGGGGTGTTACACCACCACCGTTACGCGTCCTGGGTTATTTCGCAGTTATCTGCGCGAACAGCTGATTCTTTTGTATGAAGATTACGGCGCGACGATTGAAGTCGGCCCGTCACAGCATGAGATCCCCTACCCGTATGTGATTGACGGCTCGGCGCTGACGCTGGATCGTTCGATGAGCGCCGGTCTGACCCGCCACTTCCCGACCACCGAGCTGGCGCAGATTGGCGATGAGACCGCCGACGGGATTTTCCACCCGACTGAATTCTACCCGCTGTCGCACTTCGACGCCCGCCGCGTCGATTTCTCGCTGGCGCGTCTGCGCCACTACACCGGTACGCCGGTCGAGCATTTCCAGCCCTTCGTGCTCTTTACTAACTACACGCGCTATGTCGATGAGTTTGTGCGCTGGGGATGCAGCCAGATCCTCGATCCGGACAGCCCGTACGTGGCGCTCTCGTGCGCGGGTGGCACCTGGATCACCGCCGATACCGAAGCGCCGGAGGCGGCGATTTCCGATCTCGCATGGAAAAAACACCAGATGCCCGCCTGGCATTTAATTACCGCCGATGGCCAGGGCATTACGCTGGTGAATATCGGCGTCGGGCCGTCGAATGCCAAAACGATTTGCGATCATCTCGCGGTGCTGCGCCCGGATGTCTGGCTGATGATTGGCCACTGCGGCGGCCTGCGTGAAAGCCAGTCGATTGGCGACTACGTGCTGGCGCACGCGTATCTGCGTGACGATCACGTGCTGGACGCGGTGCTGCCGCCGGATATTCCGGTGCCGAGTATCGCCGAAGTGCAGCGCGCGCTCTATGACGCCACGAAGCTTGTGAGCAATATGCCGGGTGAGGAAGTGAAACAGCGTCTGCGTACCGGCACGGTGGTGACAACCGACGACCGCAACTGGGAGCTGCGCTATTCGGCCTCGGCGCTGCGCTTTAACCTGAGCCGCGCGGTGGCTATCGATATGGAAAGCGCGACTATCGCCGCCCAGGGTTATCGCTTCCGTGTGCCTTACGGCACGCTGCTTTGTGTGTCCGATAAACCGCTGCATGGCGAAATCAAGCTGCCGGGACAGGCGAATCGCTTTTACGAGGGCGCGATTTCCGAACACCTGCAGATTGGCATTCGCGCCATCGATTTACTGCGCGCGGAAGGCGAACGCCTGCATTCGCGCAAACTGCGCACCTTTAACGAGCCGCCCTTCCGCTGATTAACGCAACCCCGGCGTAGCGCTGGCCGCGCCTGGGTTGTGGAATTATTCAGCAAACGGTTCAGCATTTCACATTCAGGCTTTGACAACCCGAAACGCTGCCGTTACTATGCGCCCCGTTCTCGCAATTCCTCTGTAGTTCAGTCGGTAGAACGGCGGACTGTTAATCCGTATGTCACTGGTTCGAGTCCAGTCAGAGGAGCCAGATTTTAATCCTGTGATGTGCCAGTCAATCCTGGGATGCTAAAAACAAACTAACCCGGCGCTTCTGCTAAAGATCGCCGGGTTTTTTGTATCGTAAATTTACGCGCTGGCCTCACGGCTCGCGGGATGTCTCTGCTTCGGCTTTATCCAGTTGAGCGCTGGCTTCGTCAAAGCGGGCAAACCAGGCCATGGACGACGCTTTTTCAAACTGTAAGTTTTCATAGCCTGAAAAAAAGTGCAGGCCATTATGCCCGTCATACCGCACCGGGCGAATAATCTGGTTGACCTTAATCAGGAGTGGCGATAATCCTTCCGTTTTCATGTCACCCAACGGCGGAGGAAGCTCTCCGGCCTTAAGGATCACACCGTTGCTGTAGGGCAACAGCGTGATTTCCGGCGTTTTAATCAGGCGATGCGTTAACTGCTCTGCACCCCCCAGCTTTTCCAGCCACGGGGTGCCGAGAATGGTGTACCAGCAGGCGCCTTTTAAACTATTCACTGCAACTCTGCCTTCGAGCGTACCAATAGAATCCACCATCACGCCGGAAAAACGCTGCGCCAGGGCGTACTCATACGGGAATATTCGTTCACGCGAATAAGGAAGAATAAATGACAGCCCGGCATAGCCGCTTTCCACGGCAAAGGTGTTACACAGCCACAGCAGCCAGCCTTCATATTGTGCTTTACCGTCAGGCTCTTTCAGCAGCGAGAGCGGAAATGTCAGTTTAATAACGGAGCGATCAGTATCTTTATGGAAGATACGTTTGCCCATAATTAATATACTGTAGTCAGGCGCTAAAAAGTCTTTCTCTGCGCTGCCCATATACCAGGAAAAGATCTCTTCAGGAGTTGAATCGATAATCTCCTGCCGCTTTCTGGCGTAATTTTTCTCCGTAATTCCAACCCAGTTTTGGGTGAGATGCTTTTTCAGATACGGCTTAAATTCCGTATAAAAACGATCGACACACTCCACCATCCTGCGGCGCACGTCCGGTGTATGCCCGTCCTTAAAAAATACTGTGATAATCAGACCAAGATTAACTGCCGGACTGCCGTCTCTATATTTCACTGACGCTTCCGGCAGCCACTTCTCAAGATAGTTCAGCTCAAAATCCCGTAATACCATACCTGCTCCTTTTAACCGGCACCCAGCGCCGCTGCGCCTGCGCCACCGCCGAGAATTGTTACAAGGGTTTCCCAGGCGGTTATCGCCAGACGAATAATCAGAAGAAATGCGCTAATAATGGCCTCCGGAATACCCAGCGTCACTACCAGCGCGCCGACGCAAATAGCCACCAGGATAACGCCCACCGTTTTCGCTACATTCGTTAAAATCTGTACCCAGTCCACCTGCTTGAGCAGGTCCAGCGTCATATCCGTGGCGTATTGGATTTCCGCCCATGCAGCTTTTATCCGGACATTGCTCCAGGATTTCACCGCCTTACCGGTTTTACTGGCCCATATCCAGACCTCACTTCCCTGCCGGTAGATCCACTCCCCGCTGTCGTTAAGCCAGCCTGCCGTCGAGTTCAGGAGCTGTTGTGTCTCTTTTGATAGCGAGCTCCAGCCTTCAGCGACGCCACGAATCACGCCATCGCTAAGACTGGCCACGGCTTGACCGGCGTATGTCCACGGCTCCATTCGTGCGGCTACTGGTGTGGAAGGCGGGCGAGGCATAAATATCGGCGGGTAGAGAAACAGCGGCCAGTATTTTGCCCCGCTGGTTTGCCAGGCTTTCATCGTCACATTCACGACCTGATCCACCCACTGCTTCTCTTGCGGGCGGCAGTCGTGGATCTCCAGAATGGTCATGCGCGTAGCATCGTCACCAACGATATGCATGTATTCATCAAACTGATCCTCAAGGAGTTTATCCCCCGGAAACTTGACCTCTACCAGACGGGCCAGATTGTCGCCATGCATACCCGGAGGATCATCGTGATCCGGCCCCGCCAGCCCAGGCCAGCGATCCTGTTTGTCTTTCACGATAATGACGTCAGGACGTCGATAAATTCCTTTACCGGGTACCGGGAAGGGATTGGTGGTGTGGCGTCTGCGAGCGCCGTCGTCTTGCTTCAATGTATGGCTAAGAAATGGACGTGGCGGCGTGGTGCGCATATCAAACGGCACTTCTGCTTTGTAATACCAGTAGTAATTACGGGCGATTTCATCCGCGCGGATAAGTCCGCTCATCATGAGCTGTTTAAGGCTCATCTGGTACGTTTTTCCTTCACGACAAATTTTTGCTGCCAGTTGAGGAAAACGCATGGCGTATTCCACCTTAAGATGCAGATATTGGCGGTTTTCATTAGTGGGCAGACGCGACTGTTTTTCGACCATCTCAACCCCTGTCGTCGTGCAGTCCCACGGCTGATTTTTCTCGCCGGTGGGGGTGTCGGGCGCGGTTGTCGGTATGTCCGGTAAAGCGGGCATGTCCATTATGACGGGTTCTCCCTGAGTTCGGTTTCCAGTTGATATACATTCGTTTCGCCTACAAACCACATTGACTCTTCCGGCGATGCTGTTTTGTGCAGAATATGCAGTTCCACATCTTCCGGTTGGCGGGTATAGACCGGTACAGAGCGGCCTTCAGTATCGCTGTATCCAGCAATCGTCTGGCCAGAGGGTGTGGTGAGGCGGTAAGGCGTGTTGATGAGAATATTGCCGTGCTTGTCCTGTAGCTGATAAATCGCGGAATATATATAGGCCGTTCCCACGCGTTGTACTTTTAATGGCATATTCTTCGGCGCGCCCACCATTGTCCGCTCCACCTTGCGTAAATACGTGGCCGTCGTTCCGTACTCTATTTTCCCCTGCTCTATTTTCAGGTAGCTGCCGCCGCCAATCAGCGTCACCTTCTTTTTGCCGGCAAACAGCATATCGCTTGTCGAAACCAGACTTATTTTTTGCTGCGCGCTCAAAGACATCGTGCCGTTCTGTGCCTGAAACTGCACCGGGCCTTCGCCGGAGATAACATTCAGTTTGCCTGTGTGGGCAAACAGGCCGATTTTTTCACCGGCGTTCAGGGTCATGTTTCCCATTGCGCCTGTACTCAAAGAGCCTCCGGCATTCATTACCACATTCTTGCTGGCCGTCATCTGTAGATGTTCGCCGCTGGTGAACGCCGTTCCCTGCGGGCCGTGGAAATGCACCATCTGGTTTAACGGCTTTAACCGCGCATTAAACATCGCCATCTGGCTCGCAATATCTGCTTCCAGCGCCTGTGCCTGCGCTGCGGCGTCAGCTAACTGTTGGATCTGGTTAAGGCAAATTTCTATTTCTCTCTGCGCCACCTCCCTTTCCAGCACCTCGCCTGCGGCTTTCGTCTGGCCGTCTGCAGTGACAAACAGCCCTTTCGCCACGCGGATAACGCCATATTCATCCGTTCTGAGTTCAAAACCCGCGCCACGCTGTTGACTCTGTTCATCCGTGATGTGGCCCTGATTCAGAGAAGATGCACCGTATGGAGTGGTGAGTGCGACGTGCTCCTGCCCGCGCAGATCCTCCATCCGCAGTTCATTGTGCGCCGCTGTGCGCAGAATGTTCTGGCTGCGGTTATCGCGCGTGACGATGTCGGCATGTTCAGCGTCGTGAAACGCATGGGCGATATAAGGGCGGTCGATATTGCCGTCGTCAAACGCAATGCTGACTTCGGTGCCGTCCAGAAGCGGCGTGTGCCAGCCAAAGGCATCACCCGCATACGGCTTTGCCTGACGAACCCACAGGTAGTGATAGCCAGGCTCAGCATCTTCCCGCCACTGGGTGATGAGTTCCCGCTGCGGATACGACCGCTCCAGACGGAAATCAAAATCCGGCCCTTCCAGGCCTTGCGCGCGCAGTATCTGCTCCAGCAGTTCAGGCACAGAGAGATTCTGGTAAACCGCGCAGCGGCGGGTCAGGCTCAGTAACGCCAGCCGCGAAGCGAGCGTCACCGCGTAGTGCGTCTGGTCTGCTGATGTCCCCAGCCATTCAAAACGGGTTATGACGCCATATACCACGCGGCCAGAAAGCATACTCAGGCTGGCGTATTTCAAAAGAACCTCATCAGGCGCAAGGTCGCTCTGCGGTGCAGTGAATTCAACGCGCCATTCGTATGGCTCGCTAAGGGCTTCGCGACCGTGAAAATTAAGTACGTCGGGCCTCACCCAGCTGTGAGCAATTTCAAGCGTATACCGTGAAGGCTCACCAACCCCTTTACCGGAAATAGTCATCCTTCATTCCTTTGAAAAAGATTGCCGCGTCTGGCAATCGTCCGATCAGTTTTAATAACGAAAAAAATAACAGGATAAGCCGCAAAAAATCCGGGTCAATCCGGGAAAAAGTAATAAATAATTTTTAGTCAGGTATATTTCGATGCGAATGCCTGCTATAGCCATCACGCAGAAAAAACAATGCGTAATATTTATTTTTCGCTACCGGAATATAGAGTCAATTATATTTATCATGCGAATTGATTTATTAAATAAATAATGAAAATGAATGGATATATAAACAAAATATTTTCAGGGAGTATGGAATATCGACTGGCTGGCAAAGCGTCTTCAGAAGACGCATCAATGGGTATAAAAAGCCCGCTTTATAGCGGGCTTTTGGCTTCAGGTTTACATCGCTCTCGGTTGCCCCGGCGGTGCGGGGGTGTCCAGTACCACGGGCCGCTTCGGCGGGCGTGGATATTTTTGCAGCCACTTGCCACTCACCATGCGCCAGTAGAAGAAGACGCCGCGCACGGCCCAGTCGAGGAACATGCCGAGCCACACGCCCACAACGCCCATACCGAGCACAATCCCGAGCGTATACCCCGCCACGACGCGACAGCCCCACATGCCGAGCATCGACACCCACATCGCAAAGCGTGCGTCGCGCGCGCCTTTAAGCCCCGCCGGGAGCACCCACGAGGCCGCCCAGATTGGCATAAACGCCGCGTTGAGCCACAGCAGGACTTTTACAACCTCTTTCACATCGTCTTCATGGGTGTAAAACGAGGCAAACAGCCCGGCGAACGGCGCGCTCACCCAGGCGATGGCCGTCAGCATGATTGTCGAAAGCCAGAAGACGTGGCGCAGTTCGCGTTCCGCCTGGCCAATCTGGCCTTTGCCGAGACGTTTACCGGTGATAATAGTGGAAGCCGAGCCGAGCGCGTTCCCCGGCAGGTTAATCAGGGCGGCGACCGAGAACGCGATAAAGTTACCGGCAATCACGTTGGTGCCCATGCCCGCCACAAACATCTGCGTCAGCAGTTTGCCGCCGTTAAACAGCACCGATTCAATGCTCGCAGGCAGCCCGATGCCGAGCACTTCCCAGAGAATATTGAGCTTAAGCGGCGAGAAATAGCTTTTGAGCGAGATGCGCAGCGCCGGGTTAAAGCCGATCATCAGCACATAAAGAATGGCGATAGCGCCGATATAGCGCGAAATAGTCAGCCCCAGCCCGGCGCCGATAAAACCGAGGCCGTGCCAGGAAAACAGCCCGTAAATCAAAAAGCCGCTGATCACGATATTCAGGATGTTCATCCCGCCGTTAATCAGCAGCGGGATTTTGGTATTCCCCGCCCCGCGCAGCGCGCCGCTGCCGATAAGCGCGATGGCCGCCGCCGGGTAGCTCCAGGCAGTCAGTTGCAGGTAAATGAGCGCGAGTTCTTTGACCTGCGCCGTCGCCTCGCCCGCCACCACGTCAATGATGTATTCACCGGTCACATGCACCAGCGCCGCCAGCAGAATCGAGACGATAGTCATCAGCACCAGCGACTGCCTGGCCGCCGCCCTCGCCCGCTTGCGATCGCGCTTGCCAAGGCTGAACGCCACCACAACGGTCGTCCCTAAATCGACCGCAGCGAAAAAGGAGAGCACCACCATATTGAAGCTGTCGGCGAGGCCCACGCCCGCCATCGCTTCTTTGCCGAGCCAGCTTACAAGGAACGTGCTCAGCACGCCCATCAGCAGCACGCAGGTGTTTTCCAGCAAAATAGGCACAGCCAGCGGCGTGATTTCGCGCCAGAACAGAACCCGATAGCTTTTTCTTTTCTTGTACCAGGGCGTACGAGCGATAGCCTGGCGAACGGTGGTGGTTACACTCAAAATGAACCTGCGCGTGAAAGTTGAAACCTCATTTCAAATAATGAGTTAGAACCCGCATTCCTGCAAAGGCTTTCCAGAGATATTGTTGGAAAATAGCGCGTAATGTTCAGAGAATGTCCGAACACGCAGGCCGAAGGAAAATGGCATTTGACAATTGGCGCGGGGCCGCTATGATTAGCCTCCACACGATTCCTCTGTAGTTCAGTCGGTAGAACGGCGGACTGTTAATCCGTATGTCACTGGTTCGAGTCCAGTCAGAGGAGCCAGATTTAAAAAAGCCCGCTTTTTAGCGGGCTTTTTGCTTTTGGATGCTCGCGCGCCAGGAAAGACGTGCGCCACACCGCAGACATAAAAAAACCGCCGAAGCGGTTTTTTTAACTTATTCTTCGCCTTTCGGCTCGTGCACTTTCAGCTCGCCCATCGCTTTGAGCTTTTTCGAAATCTCGCGGCGCTCTTTGGAGATCTCGGCGTTTTTGATGATGTAGTCATCAACGCGGTCTTCGTAGTCGCTCTTCATGCTGGCGATAATGCCCTGAATGGCTTCCACGCTCATGCCCGGTTTGATGTAATCGCTCAGGTTGTCGAGCAGCAGTACGCGCTTCTGGTTGTCACGAATTTTCTTCTCGACGTCCTGAATTTCACGCTGCAGCTTGTTCTTACGGCGGAACAGACGCACGAACTCAAGAACGTCCTGGAATGAAGGTTTGCTGTTTTCCATTTTTACACCCCTACTGAATTTAAGACTCGGATTCGTTTAAACAACCGCATGGCGTAAACCTTACTGTCAGCGGCGGTTGATGACAATGGTTTTATCCCGTTCAGGATGCCTGTGGTTATCATAGCCTGAAACGGTGCTGAATCGAAACAAGCGCCGGTCGTCTGCAGATTATTTGCGCAGCGCCCGGCAAATCAGCTGTGAAAGGCGCTCCAGCTGCTGCGCCAGTTCCATGCTCAACCATACATAGCCGTGAATCGGCGTTTCGACCAGCGCACCCTGCTGCCCTTCGCTCATCAGTGCGCGCAACTCCTGGGCGATTTCCGCGAGCTTCTCGCGGTTGGCCATGACCGGCGACGGGTTGCCTTCGCGCAGCGCCTGTGCAATCGCCGCCAGCGTGTTCTCCGTCATCTGCTGCGAATCGCGCAGGGTACGGGCGTTAATCATCAGGAAGTGGCTTTCGCGCGAGGCCCACCAGGCGTTGATCTGCATCTCAAGCGTACAGACCATATTGCGGCTGGTGGTCTGGATAGCCTCGAAAATCGCCCGCTGAATGTGCGTCTCCTTGCTGGCGGGCGTGATAAACGCGCGCAGCTTCACGACGCTGCCGAGGATATTTTGCAACGGTTTATCGAGTCGCGGGCGCTCCACCAGATTTGGCGACAGCCCGGCGTGATAAATCTTCGCGAAATCGCCGACAAAATTCGCCATCTGGATACGCCAGTGAATAAACGCCCGCTGCGGCCAGAGGCTTGTAAAAAGCATCGCCAGCAGCGAGCCGAAAATCACGTCGCCGCCGCGCCAGAGCGCGACCAGCATGTCGCCCTGCGGCGCGCCGACCACTACCGAAAGCGTGATGCCAATCAGCAGCGCCTGATAAGGCCGTTTGCCGAGCGCCAGAAAGCCGCACAGAAACATCGCCAGCGCGCACCACAACAGCATCAATGGCAGCGACCAGCCTTCGAGTTGCAACGCCACCAGCCCCAGCGCCGCGCCGAGAATAGTGCCGCCAATGCGCTCAAAGGCGCGCGGAACCACGTTCCCCCAGAATGAGATTGGCCCCATCACCACCACCAGCGTGATGAGCGGCCAGGTGCCTTCCGGCACGTTCAGCATCCGCACCAGTAAAAACGTCAGGATAAACGCCAGCGCAATGCGCACGCCGTGCACGATGCGGTAATGCTGGTAGAGACGAATTTCAAAAGAGGAGAGCGATTTATCGGCACGCACGCTGACTTTCCCGTTAACAGCCTTGATGAAACGTCGCTTCAGGCGAAACGCCTGAAAATGAGGGGCGCTATTTTCTGACAAAAATCGGGGAAAAGCTGTAACTTTTCAGAGAAGTCGTACGAATTATCGAAGAATTAACGTTATTTTGCCATTTACTTAACAAAAAGCGCGCCCGCCGCCATCGCGGGGGCGCGACTGTATTATTCGCCGGAGGTCTGGACCGGGATATACATGTCGATATCCCAGTAGCCGTCGCGCTTGCCGTCGTTGAGGTAAATTTCAAAACAGGGGCGCGCGGCCATCTGGTAGCGCACGTCCTGATGCAGACGCGTAAAAAACGCAAGCCACGGCGTGCCGAAATCGTTGTTCTCAACGCGGGCGCGCGCCACCGCGTACTGGCCGCCCGGCAGGTCCGTCAGGATCACGCCGACGCTGTTTTCCGGCAGAGTGAAATCCGCCGGCACTTCAACCACCGTATCGGCGCGCAGCTTCTCCGGGGCGACCTGCTGCGGATTATCGTAATAGACCGCCAGCCACGCCTGCGGCTGGATATGAAAGTTATCCACCCACAAAGAGAGCTGTTCAAACCCCTGCGGCACCGTTTTCTCCCACGGGCCGACCAGATGAAAACCGGCGATTTTACGCGTTAAGACATGCTCGATGGTGTAATCCATGTTCACTCCTCGCTGTTCAAAATAGCGAGTATAGTGTGCGGCGCTCACGCGGGTGTCTGTGAGCGCCTTCGCGTTGGGAAAAAACGCTTACAGGGTCAGATGCAGCCAGTCGCCAAAGCGCGAGAAGACGCCGCCCTTTTTCACCTTCTCAAGCGCCACCAGCGGCATACGCGCAATAATCGTATCGCCATTGTAGAGTTCTATCTCGCCCACTCTTTCATTCGCGTCCAGCGGCGCGTCGAGGCGCTCGCGATCGAGCAGATATTTCGCCTTCACATTCGCGAGCTGCGTCTTCGGCAGCGTCAGCCAGAAATCGCGATCGGTGCCCACTGCCACCTGCTCGTCTTTACCGTACCAGACGCGCTCGGTGCCCACTTTCTTGCCCTTTTGCAGGATCTCCACGGTATCGAAGGTCTGCTGGCCCCAGTGCAGCAGTTTACGCGCCTGGTCTTCGCGCCCTTTCGGGCTGTCAGCGCCCATAATCACCGCGATCAGGCGGCGCTTGCCGTCAACGCTGGAGGCTATCAGGTTAAAGCCCGCGCCGGAGGTATGGCCGGTTTTCAGTCCGTCAACATTGAGCGTTTTATCCCACAGCAGGCCGTTGCGGTTCTGCTGGGTGATGCCGTTCCAGGTCAGGCTCTTTTCGCTGTACATATGGTAAAACGCCGGCTCGCCGTGGATGATGGCGCGCGATAATACCGCCAGATCGTAAGCGGAGCTGTGCTGCCCCGGCGCGTCCAGCCCGTGTACTGTTTCAAAATGCGTGTCTTTCAGGCCGAGCTTCTGAACGTAATCATTCATCATCGCAACGAACTGCGGCTGGCCGCCCGCCACGTAATCGGCCAGCGCCACGCAAGCGTCATTGCCGGAATCGACAATCAGGCCGCGGCTGAGGTCGCGCACCGTGACACGATCGCCCGCCTTCAGGAACATCAGTGACGAGCCCTCAAACACCGGGTTATCTTTCGCCCAGGCGTCCTTCCCGACCGTCACCACGTCATCTGGCGTGATGCGATGGCTGTCGATGGCGCGGTCCACCACATAGCCGGTCATTAATTTGGTCAGGCTCGCCGGGTTACGCTGTTGATGCTCGTTATTCGCCGCCAGTATTTGTCCGGTCGTATAGTCCATCAACACATAGCTGCCCGCCATAATGGCTGGCGGTTGCGGCATGGAAAGCGCGGCGGCGTTCGCCTGCGCGGTAATACCGGCCAGCATGATGCAGGAAACGGCAATCATTGGTCTAAATTTCAACAGCATATCCTCTGTAACTTCGCGATGGGGCGCCTTTTTTACGGCAGTTTTTATTTCCTTGCTCCGCTAAATTGCAAGGAAATATGAATAAGACGCGTCTTAACTAAAATTGCCACCGTTTCGTTTACCTACCGATAACATGCTGCGGAAAATCTGATAATAAACATTTCACGTACTGTTCCGATTGTTATAAAGGCCGACTCTTTTTAGCCTGGTGACTTTTAAAAGGCTGAGGAGAAGGGTATGGCGCAGGGTAAAAGCTGGTCGCCGGAGCTTGAGGGGTTACGCGGTCTCGCGTCGCTGTGGGTGCTGCTGGGGCATATTTGTTTGCTGGTGCAGTGCCGCATTCCCCTGTTATACGATCCGGGCATGGGCGTCGATCTGTTTATTTTGCTGTCGGGCTTTCTGATGGCGAAGAATTATATGGAGCGTCGGGACATTGAGCCGTGGACCAGTGGCCATACTATGCGTAATTTCTGGCTGCGCCGTTTTTTCCGTATCGCGCCGCTCTATTATTTCCTTCTGTTGTTAGCGCTTATTTTCGGCGCGGCGTTCGGCGAATGGCGCGATGTCATCGCCCAGGCCTGGCCGTCGACGCAAACCGAAAGCCAGCGCTATGCCGATACGTCCGCGGGCAATATTCTCGCGCATATTTCGTTTGTCTTCGGCGCTATCCCTTATTATTCGTTCCGCACGGTCTTGCCGGACTGGAGCATCGGGCTCGAAATGCAGTTCTACGTGCTGTTCCCGTTCATTATGCTGCTGGTGATGCGCTGGGGATTCTTTGCCGCCGCCTTCGCGGTAATGGTGGCCTGCTTTGCGGCGCGCTGGGCATTTCCGGGGTATTTTGAGGCGTTCCCGATGCCTTCGATGATCCTGATTAAGCTGCCGCTGTTTGTCGCAGGCATGCTGATAGCCGCCGCCGTGCGCGAGAGCCGCCGCCTGTTGCTGCTGCTGGCGTTCCTGGCGCCGGTACTCGCCTGGCAGATGCATATCGCGGTGACGCCGGTTCGTCTTATCGCCCAGTGCGTGATGATTGCCGGGCTCGGCGCGCTGCTGTGGCAGGCGCAAGCGGGCTCGCTGCTGCATCAGGCGATGCGGCTGCCGCGCTGGCTGTTGACGCGCCGTATCAGCCAGTTCCTTGGCGATGTCTCCTATTCGGTCTATCTGCTGCATCTGATGATTGTGATTCCGGTCATCGGCCTGCTGGTGGAGCACAGCGCGTTTGAGCAGTACGCCTCGCCGGTGCGCCTGCTCATCGCCGCCGCCATCAGCCTGCCGGTGACGTACGCGCTGGCGACGGTTCTTTTCCATCGCGTGGAGAAACCGGGCATTGCGCTCGGCAAACGGCTGATTACCCGCAAACCGGTGCAGCCGGAGCAGGTCATGCCTTAAGGCCGCTGCCACTTCTTCCTGAGAGGGCTATGGTTTACCATAGCCCTGTTTTTTTTTACTTACTCTGGATGGTGACCTGGTGTCTGATTCTGCCGCGCAACCGACTTTTCTGTTCCACGATTACGAAACCTTCGGCAAAAGCCCCTCGCTGGATCGCCCGGCGCAGTTCGCTGCCCTGCGCACCGATGAGAATTTCACGGTTATCGGCGAGCCGGACGTCTTTTACTGCAAGCCCGCCGACGATTATCTCCCCCAACCAGAAGCGGTACTGATAACCGGTATTACGCCACAGGTGGCGCGTGCGCGCGGCGAAAACGAAGCGGAATTTGCAAGACGCATCCACGCGTTGTTCACCGTGCCAAAAACCTGCGTGGTCGGCTATAACAACGTGCGCTTCGATGACGAAGTGACGCGCAATATTTTCTATCGCAACTTCTACGACCCTTACGCCTGGAGCTGGCAGAACGATAACTCGCGCTGGGATCTGCTGGATGTGATGCGCGCCTGCTACGCGCTGCGCCCGGAAGGCATCGTCTGGCCGGAGAACAGCGACGGGCTGCCGAGCTTTCGCCTTGAGCATTTAACCGTCGCCAACGGGATTGAACACGCCAACGCGCACGACGCGATGGCGGATGTGTACGCCACCATCGCCATGGCGCAGCTGGTGAAAACCCGCCAGCCGCGGATGTTCGATTATCTCTACACCTACCGCAGTAAGCAGAAGCTGGCGACGCTGATTGATACCGTTCAGATGAAGCCGCTGGTGCACGTTTCCGGCATGTTTGGCGCATGGCGCGGCAATACGAGCTGGATAGCGCCCGTCGCCTGGCACCCGGACAACCGTAACGCGGTAATTGTGGTGGATCTGGCTGGCGATATTAGCCCTCTGCTGGAGCTGAACGCCGACGATCTGCGCGAGCGGCTCTACACGCCGAAAGCGGCGCTCGGCGACGCGAGCGCGGTGCCGGTGAAGCTGGTGCATCTCAATAAATGCCCGGTACTGGCGCAGGCCAATACGCTGCGCCCGGAAGATGCCGAGCGTCTTGGCATCGACCGTCAGCACTGCCTGAATAATCTCAAGGTGCTTCGCGATTCGCCGCAGGTGCGCGAAAAACTGGTGGCGCTGTTTGCCGACGCGCCGCCGTTCCCACCTACCGATAACGTGGATGCGCAGCTCTACGACGGCTTTTTCAGCGACGCCGATCGCGCCGCGATGCGCATTGTGCTGGAGACGCCGCCGCAGAATCTGCCGGCGCTCGATATTACGTTCGTGGATAAGCGTATTGAGAAGCTGCTGTTTAATTACCGGGCGCGTAATTTCCCCGGCACGCTCAGCGAGCAGGAACAGGAGCGCTGGCTGGCGCATCGCCGCGACGTCTTTACGCCGGAATTCCTCCAGGCCTACGCCCAGGAGTTAGAGATGCTCTACAACCAGTACGAGAGCGACAAAGAGAAGACGGCGCTGCTGAAAGCGTTGTATCAGTACGCGCAGGAGATTGTCGGGTAAGCGCGGGGGATACCGGCGTGACGGGATAAGGCGGGTGCGCTTCGCTTACCCGCCGCCCCGACCCATCGAAATCCCAATCCACCGCCCCGCCCCATCGACATCCCAACCCGCCGCCCCAAAAACTACCGGCAATAAAAAAGGCTCCCTTCGTGGAGCCTTTTCGTTATGCGTGTATCGCGGTAATTACGCGATATCTTCACGGTACTGCGGTACCGGGTTACGGAAGCTGCGGGTCACGCACGCCAGGTAAACCACACCGATACCGGCCCAGATCAGGCCCAGCACCATGGAGCTTTCTTCCAGGTTCAGCCACAGGGCACCTACGGTCAGCGCGCCGCACACCGGCAGCAGCAGGTAGGTGAAGTGGTCTTTCAGCGTCTTGTTGCGGCCTTCGCGGATCCAGAACTGTGAAATCACAGACAGGTTCACGAAGGTAAACGCCACCAGCGCACCAAAGTTAATCAGCGCGGTCGCCATTACCAGGTCGAAGTTAATCGCCATCAGCGCAATCGCGCCCACCAGCACCACGTTCAGCGCCGGGGTACGCCATTTCGGATGCACGTAACCGAAGAAGCGGTTCGGGAACACGCCGTCACGGCCCATCACATACATCAGACGCGCAACGCCTGCGTGCGCCGCCATACCGGACGCCAGTACGGTCACGGTAGAGAAAATCAGCGCGCCGACCTGGAAGGCTTTACCTGCCACGTAGAGCATGATTTCCGGCTGGGACGCATCCGGATCTTTAAAGCGCGAGATATCCGGGAAGTAGAGCTGGATAAAGTAAGTCGCGAAGATAAAGATCAGGCCGCCGATCAGCGCGGTCAGGAAGATAGCGCGCGGAATCACACGTTCAGCGTCTTTGGTCTCTTCCGACAGGTTGCTGATGCCGTCAAAGCCGGTAAACGAGAAGCACAGAATGGTCGCCCCGGTGATCATCGGGATGACGTGCGCATTCTCAGACCAGAACGGACGTGAGCTCGTCAGCGTACCCGCGCCTTCGCCGTGCGCTACACCGTAAATCACCATGCCCAGAATCACGGCGATCAGCACCACCTGCAGCACCACGATAATGGTGTTGAAGTTCGCCACGCCTTTAAGCGTACGCATGTTGAAAACGGTCATGAACGCGACCAGCAGCACCACGAAAATCCATGACGGGATTTCCGGCACCAGCGCTTCAAAGTAAATTTTCGCGAGCAGAATGTTGATCATCGGCGCGAAGAGATAATCGAGCAGCGACGACCAGCCCACCATGAAGCCCACGGTCGGGTTAATCGCTTTCTGCGCGTAGGTGTACGCCGAGCCCGCAGACGGGAAGCGTTTCACCAGTTTACCGTAGCTCAGCGCGGTAAAGAGGATAGCGACCAGCGCGAAGGCATAGGCGGTCGGCACGTGACCGTCCGTCAGGCCAGATACAATACCGAACGTATCGAACAGCGTCATAGGTTGCATATAGGCGAGGCCCATCATAACAACCGGAATCAACGTAAGCGTTTTACGTAATTCCACGCGAGAGGTTTTTGGAGTTGCATTAAGCGACATAATTATTCTCCTTTACGGTGAACATCGCCGCATAAGCGAAAAATTGCCCCATTTTCTGTATTCCTCAGCGACAACAACTGTCGGATTTTAAGTATGTATCTATCCGGTACGAAGCCCGGCCTCTTGAATTTAATTACGATGCTCTTGACTGCAAAAAAATAACCGACGCGTTGACGTCGGTTAATATCTTATTTTGCAGGGCGCGTATTTTGCACCACTTTGAGGCAAGATGACAAGACGTTGAGACCTTCTGTCACAATTTCTTTCTCAGCGGTGAGCGGGATAAGGAAACGGATGACGTTCGCACGCACGCCGCAGGTCAGTAAAATCAGCCCCTGACGCCCTGCCTCCTGCACCAGTTGCTGGGTCAATTCTTTGTCCGGACGATGGCTGTCGCGCTCATGCACCAGCTCCATCGCCACCATCGCGCCGACGCCGCGCACATCGCCGATACAATCATACTCCTGCGCCAGCTCTTGCAGACCGCTCATCAGCAGTTCGCCCTGGGCGATGGCGCGCGCGTTTAATTGCTCCTGCTCAATGAGATCGGTCACCGCCAGCGCCGCCGCGATACTTACCGGCGAGCCTGCGTAAGTGCCGCCAAGCCCGCCCGGCAGCGCTTTATCAAACAGCGCCTTTTTCCCCACCAGCGCCGAGAGCGGGAACCCGCCCGCCAGGCTTTTGGCCATGGTAATGAGATCCGGTTCGACGCCTGAATGCTCAATGGCAAACGTTTTGCCGGTCCGGCAAAAGCCGCTCTGGATCTCATCAACAATCAGCACAATGCCGTGTTTATCGCACAACGCGCGCAGCTGCTGCATAAACTCGGCAGAAGCGGCGTAAAACCCGCCCTCGCCCTGTACCGGCTCGATAATAATCGCCGCCACCTCTTCCGGTGCCACGTCCGCGGCGAAAATCCCCGCCAGCGACGCCAGCGCCTGGGTGTCGCTCACGCCGAGATATGCCGCCGGGTAAGGCGCGTGGTAAATCCCTGCCGGGAACGGGCCATAGCCTTTTTTATAGGGCTGCACTTTGCCGGTGAGCGCCATGCCAAGCAGCGTGCGGCCATGAAACGCGCCGCGAAACGCAATCACCGCCGAGCGCCCGGTGGCGATACGCGCCACCTTGATGGCGTTCTCCACCGCCTCAGCGCCGGTTGAGAGAAACAGCGTCTGGCACGGCTCGCTGATGGGAGCCAGCCTGTTCAGGCGTTCCGCAAGCTCAATGTAATTGCCATAAGGCGTTACCTGAAAACAAGGGTGCGTAAAATTATCGAGCTGCGCCTTCACCGCCGCGATAACCGCCGGGTGGTTGTGCCCGGTATTGAGTACCGCAATGCCGGAGGCGAAATCAATATAGCGCTTCCCCTCCACGTCCCAGATCTCCGCGTTCTTAGCCCGCGCCACAAATACCGGCAGCGCGTTACCCACGCCCTGCGGCACCGCTTCCTCACGTCGCGCCTGCCACTGCTGATTGCTTTGCATCATTGACTCCTGTGCGCAAAAAGCCTCCGCCCAAAAAGACGGAGGCAACATTATTTTCATCGCTATATCGGGGGGCGTTAACGTCTGGAAAAAGCGTTACGGCAGTTATTACATCGCGAAAAAGCGTGGCGAAAACCGCTTAAATAACGCCCGTTATCAAAACATAGCTCAAGGCGGAGGTTCTGCCAGAGCGGGCGCGTGGAAAGTTGACCCGCTGCGAATGCTCAACTACAGGATCTGTATCCCAGCGAAACAGGCGAGCCAGCATGACCGTAAACACACCGCCGCTCATCGGCGTATTGATGTGTCAGAGTAATCAGGACGAGCAGTTAATCTTAACGGTGGAAAATCTTTATCTGGCACCGCTTTATCACTCTGGTGCCGTGGCCATTCCCCTGCCCCACCATCTGGCGGACGATCCGCTCTACCTGGCGGCAGCGCTGAAATCGCTGAGCGGGATTTTTCTGCCTGGCAGCCCGTGCAACATTGAGCCGCACCACTACGGTGAAGAGGCGCAGGAGACCAGCAACGATCCGGGGCGCGACAAACTGGCGCTGATGCTGGTGCGTCACGCGCTGAATACCGGCCTGCCGCTGCTCGGCTCGTGCCGCGGCGTGCATGAAATGGCCGTCGCCACTGGCGGCAAGCTCTGGCGGCAACTGCATAATGTCGAAGGGCTGCGCGAGCATGAAGTGAACCCGAACGGCAGTCCGGAGGCGAAATTCGCGCCAGTACACGGGCTTGAGATTACGCCCGGCGGCTGGCTCGACAGCTGGGTCGCGCCCGGCGAAGCGGTGCGGGTCAATACGCTGCATCAGCAAGGGATACGCGAGGTGAGGCCCGGCGTGTTTATCGAGGCACGCGCCGACGACGGGCTGATTGAGGCTATCAGTATTCCGGAGCACCCGTTCGCCTTCGGGGTACAGTGGCACCCGGAATGGGGCGCGCTGCACGACGAGCCGCTCTCAAAACAGATTTTTGACGCCTTTGTGGCCGCCTGCCGCGTCTGGCAGGCTGACCATCAGGCGCTTACTCCATTGGCATAACGAGCGGGTCCGGATAGAGATACTCGAACCCCAGTTCATGGCAGATCCGGTTGCCGTCAATCAGCTTGCCTTTGGTGCCCGCCGGGCTCTCACTAAAGCGCGGCGGCTCAAGGCCAAGCTGGCGCGCCATCACCGGATAAAACTCCGCGCGCGTCGGGTGTTGCGGGGCGCACAGGTTATAAATATGCCCGCCTTTGGGCGACTGCAACAGGAGGGTAATGGCACCGATCACGTCCTCAAGATGCACGAGATTGACGCCATGTCCGCCGTTCGGGCCCGTTTTACCCGCAAAGAAACGCCCCGGATGACGCCCCGGGCCGACAAGCCCCGCCAGGCGCAAAATATCCACTGACGTACCCGGTAAATTATGCAGCCATTGCTCAAGCTCTCTTAACACGCGCCCGCTTTCAGTGACCGGATTTGCGGGCGTCGTTTCTTTGCAGATGCCTTCCGCCTCGCCGTAGACCGAGGTGGAGCTGGTAAAAATGATCCGTGGGATCTGGTGCGCCAGGGCGCTGTCCACGACCTGCTGCACCGCCTGTAAGTAATATTCGCCGTTGCCGCCGGTACGCCGCGCGGGCAGCGTCACCACCAGCGCGTCGGCGTTAAACAGCGCCTCCAGATCGTCGCTGTCGCACACCATTTCCGGCAACAGCTCCAGCTGATAGCTTTCGATACCGCACATACGTGCGGCTTCCACGCCGTCAGCCGTGGTTTTGCTGCCAGCGACCTGCCAGCCACGGGCGTTAAGCGCGAGCGCCAGCGGCATACCCAACCACCCTAATCCGACAATCGCGACCTTTTTCATTGCGTTCTCCTGCTCCGTCTTTGCGTCTGCCTCTTTTCAGGCTACGCCAGCCGCCGCAGGCTGACAATTGATGTAGTGAATATGAAAGGTTTTAATGATGAAAAAAAGCCCTTGCCTTCTCTGCCCGGTATGGTTTACGGTTAAGACAGGTTTTGAATAAGCATTCAACAAGAGAATTTTATGACACGCGTTCAGTTTAACAACCACCACCATCACCATCATCCTGATTAGTCTTTCAGGCGATGTGTGCTGGAAGACGATCGGATCTTCCAGTGGTGCATGAACGCTAAGAGAGCCCCCGGAAGATCATCTTCCGGGGGCTTTTTTATTGGGCGTTGGCAGACGAATTTAACGAGATCAACAAGGATAAGGCGAGATGACAGACAACAACCGTTTACGCATAGCTATTCAGAAATCCGGCCGTTTAAGCGATGATTCGCGCGAACTGCTGGCCCGCTGCGGCATAAAAATTAATCTGCACACCCAGCGTCTGATTGCGCTGGCGGAGAATATGCCTATCGACATCCTGCGCGTGCGCGATGACGATATTCCGGGCCTGGTGATGGATGGCGTGGTCGATCTCGGCATCATCGGCGAAAACGTGCTGGAAGAAGAGCTGCTGACCCGCCGCGCCCAGGGCGACGACCCGCGCTACTACACGCTGCGTCGCCTCGATTTCGGCGGCTGCCGCCTCTCGCTCGCCACGCCGGTCGATGATGTCTGGGAAGGCCCGGAAAGCCTGAATAACAAGCGTATCGCCACCTCTTACCCGCACCTGCTTAAACGTTATCTCGATCAAAAAGGCGTGCAGTTTAAATCCTGCCTGCTGAACGGCTCGGTGGAAGTCGCCCCGCGCGCCGGGCTTGCCGACGCCATCTGCGATTTAGTCTCCACCGGCGCGACCCTTGAGGCCAACGGCCTGCGCGAAGTGGAAGTGATTTACCGCTCCAAAGCCTGTCTTATCCAGCGTGACGGCGAGATGCCCGCCGTGAAGCAGCAGCTTATCGACAAACTGCTGACCCGCATCCAGGGCGTTATCCAGGCCCGCGAATCGAAATACATCATGCTGCACGCGCCAACGGAGCGTCTTGATGAAGTGATAGCCCTGCTGCCAGGCGCGGAACGCCCGACCATTCTGCCGCTGGCAGGCGATCAGCAGCGCGTGGCGATGCACATGGTCAGCAGCGAAACGCTGTTCTGGGAAACGATGGAGAAGCTCAAGGCGCTGGGCGCGAGCTCTATCCTTGTGCTGCCGATTGAGAAGATGATGGAGTAACCGCCATGACTTTTACGACCGTCATCGACTGGAACACCTGTAGCCCCGCACAGCAGCGCGAGCTGCTGATGCGCCCGGCCATTTCTGCCTCTGAGAGCATCACCCGCGCCGTGGCGGAAATCCTCGATAATGTAAAAGCCCGCGGCGACGCGGCGCTGCGCGACTATAGCGCGAAGTTCGATAAAACTGACGTGGCCGCCCTGCAGGTCAGCGCGCAGGAGATTGACGCCGCTGCCGCGCGCCTTGACGACAAGGTGAAACAGGCGATGGCGGTGGCGGTGGCGAACATCGAAAAATTTCACCGCGCCCAGCAGCTCGCGCCCGTGGATGTCGAAACCCTGCCCGGCGTGCGCTGCCAGCAGGTGACGCGCCCGGTGGCGTCGGTCGGTCTCTATATTCCGGGCGGCTCCGCGCCGCTCTTCTCAACCGTGCTGATGCTGGCGACGCCTGCGCGCATCGCGGGCTGTCAACGCGTGGTGCTCTGCTCGCCGCCGCCCATCGCCGATGAAATTCTCTATGCCGCGAAGCTCTGCGGCGTGCAGGAGGTCTTCCAGGCGGGCGGCGCGCAGGCCATCGCCGCCCTCGCCTTCGGCACCGAAAGCGTGCCGAAAGTGGCGAAAATTTTCGGCCCCGGCAACGCCTTTGTGACCGAAGCCAAACGCCAGGTGAGCCAGCGTCTCGACGGCGCGGCGATCGATATGCCTGCCGGGCCTTCCGAAGTGCTGGTGATTGCCGACAGCGGCGCGACGCCGGATTTCGTCGCCTCCGATCTGCTCTCGCAGGCCGAACACGGCCCGGACTCGCAGGTTATCTTACTGACGCCGGACGCGGCGATGGCGAAGGCGGTCGCCGACGCCACCGCCCGCCAGCTGGAAGCACTGCCCCGCGCCGACACCGCCCGTCAGGCGCTCGCGGCAAGCCGCCTTATTGTGGCGCGCGACCTCGCCCAGTGCGTGGACATCTCTAACCAGTACGGCCCGGAGCACCTGATTATCCAGACCCGCAACGCCCGCGAGCTGGTCGATGGCATCACCAGCGCAGGCTCGGTGTTTTTGGGCGACTGGTCACCGGAATCGGCGGGCGATTACGCCTCCGGCACTAACCACGTGCTGCCGACCTACGGCTATACCGCCACCAGCTCAAGCCTCGGTCTTGCGGATTTCCAGAAGCGCATGACCATCCAGGAACTGACGCCCGCCGGGTTTTCCGCGCTGGCAGAGACCATCGAAACCCTGGCGGCGGCAGAACAGCTCACCGCCCACAAAAACGCCGTGACGCTGCGTGTGGCAGCCCTGAAGGAGCAAGCATGAGCATTGAAGAACTGGCGCGCGAGAACGTGCGCAATCTGACGCCCTATCAGTCTGCGCGCCGCCTCGGCGGTAATGGCGATGTCTGGCTGAACGCCAACGAATACCCGCAGGCCGTGGAATTTCAGTTAACCGCCCAGACGCTCAACCGCTACCCGGAGTGCCAGCCGAAACTCGTCATTGAGCGTTATGCGCAGTACGCGGGCGTGAAGCCAGAGCAGGTGCTGGTCAGCCGCGGCGCGGATGAAGGCATTGAGCTGCTGATCCGCGCGTTCTGCGAGCCGGGGCGCGACGCGGTGCTCTACTGTCCGCCGACCTACGGCATGTACAGCGTCAGCGCCGAAACCATCGGCGTGGAGTGCCGCACCGTGCAGGCCATCGACGGCTGGCAGCTTGACCTTGCGGCGATTGCCGAACAACTCGACGGCGTGAAAGTGATTTTCGTCTGCAGCCCCAATAACCCGACCGGCCAGCTGATTAACCCGCAGGATCTGCGCACGCTGCTGGAGATGGCGCGCGGCAAAGCCGTTGTGATCGCCGATGAGGCTTATATTGAATTCTGCCCGCAGGCGACGCTCGCCGGCTGGCTTGGCGACTACCCGCACCTCGTCGTGCTGCGCACGCTCTCCAAAGCCTTCGCGCTTGCCGGGCTGCGCTGCGGCTTTACGCTTGCCAATGAAGACGTCATTAATCTGCTGCTGAAAGTGATTGCCCCCTACCCGCTCTCCACGCCCGTCGCGGATATCGCCGCCCAGGCACTGAGCCCGAAGGGCATTACTGCGATGCGCGAGCGCGTGGCGCAGGTGCTGGTCAACCGCCAGTTCCTGATAGCGGGTCTGCGCGAGACGCCGTGCGTCGAGGCCATTTTCGACAGCGAAACCAACTATGTGCTGGCGCGCATCACCGCCTCCAGCGCGGTATTTAAATCGCTGTGGGATCAGGGCATTATCTTACGAGACCAGAACAGACAACCGACACTCAGCGGCTGCCTGCGCATTACCGTCGGCACCCGCGAAGAGTGCCAGCGCGTAATTGACGCCCTGCGTGACCAACCCGGCCTTGCGGCCACGGAGCGAGTATGAGCCAGAAGTATCTCTTTATTGACCGCGACGGCACCCTGATTGCCGAGCCGCCGGACGATTTCCAGGTGGACCGTTTTGACAAACTCGCCTTCGAGCCGGATGCGATCCCGGTGCTGCTGCAACTGCAAAAAGCGGGCTTTAAGCTGGTCATGATCACCAATCAGGACGGGCTTGGCACCGACAGCCTGCCGCAGGCGGACTTTGACGGCCCGCATAACCTGATGATGCAGATTTTCACCTCTCAGGGCGTCCTGTTTGAAGACGTGCTCATCTGCCCGCATTTCCCGACGGACAACTGCGACTGCCGCAAGCCGAAAGTGAAGCTGGTGGAGCGCTATCTGGAGCCGGGCGTAATGGATGCGGCGAACAGCTATGTGATTGGCGACCGCGCCACTGACATTGAACTTGCGGAAAACATGGGTATTCAGGGGCTGCGCTATAACCGCGCCGACCTGAACTGGACGATGATTGGCGAGAAGCTGACAAAGCGCGACCGTTTCGCACAGGTCTCCCGCAACACTAAAGAGACGCAGATCGATGTGAAAGTCTGGCTCGACCAGGAAGGCGGCAGCAAAATTAACACCGGCGTCGGCTTCTTTGACCATATGCTCGACCAGATTGCCACCCACGGCGGCTTCCGGATGGAGATCGCAGTGAAGGGAGACCTTTATATCGACGATCACCACACCGTGGAGGATACCGGCCTTGCGCTGGGCGAAGCGCTGAAACTGGCGCTTGGCGACAAGCGCGGCATTAACCGCTTCGGCTTCGTGCTGCCGATGGATGAGTGTCTGGCGCGCTGCGCGCTGGATATTTCCGGACGTCCGCACCTTGAGTACCGCGCCGAGTTCACTTACCAGCGCGTAGGCGATCTCAGCACGGAAATGGTGGAGCACTTTTTCCGTTCACTCTCTTACACCATGGGCGTAACGCTGCACCTCAAAACCAAGGGTAAAAACGACCACCACCGTGTGGAAAGCCTGTTTAAAGCCTTTGGCCGCACGCTGCGCCAGGCGATTCGCGTGGAAGGCGACACCCTCCCCTCCTCAAAAGGAGTGCTGTAATGAACGTGGTGATTCTGGATACCGGCTGCGCCAACCTCTCTTCCGTGAAGTGGGCGGTGCAGCGTCTGGGTTACGAACCGCTGGTCAGCCGCGAGTCGGATGTGGTGCTGCGCGCCGATAAGCTCTTTTTGCCGGGGGTGGGCACCGCTCAGGCAGCAATGGATCAGCTGCGCGAGCGCGAACTTATTGACCTGATTAAAGCCTGCACCCAGCCGGTGCTGGGGATATGTCTCGGCATGCAGCTGCTGGGGTCGCGCAGCGAAGAGAACAACGGCGTAGAGACGCTGGGCATTATCGATGAACCCGTGCCGCATATGACCGACTACGGCCTGCCGCTGCCGCACATGGGCTGGAACCGCGTCTACGCGAAAGCGGGCGACCGTCTGTTCCGCGGCATTGAAGACGGCGCGTATTTTTACTTCGTGCACAGCTACGCCATGCCAGTGAACCCCTGCACTATCGCGCAGTGTAATTACGGCGAGCCGTTTACCGCCGCGGTGCAGAAAGATAACTTCTGGGGCGTGCAGTTTCACCCGGAACGCTCCGGCGCCGCGGGCGCGCAGCTGCTGAAAAATTTCCTGGAGATGTAAATGATTATCCCGGCATTAGATTTGATTGACGGAAAAGTGGTGCGTCTCCATCAGGGCGATTATGGCCAGCAGCGCGACTATGGCAGCGATCCGCTGCCGCGTCTGCAGGATTACGAAGCGCAGGGCGCGCAGGTGCTGCATCTGGTGGATTTAACCGGCGCGAAAGACCCGGCGAAGCGCCAGATCCCGTTGCTGCAAAAGCTGCTGGCAGGCGTGAGCGTGCCGGTGCAGGTCGGCGGCGGTGTGCGTACGGAAGAGGACGTGGCCGCGCTGCTTGAAGCGGGCGCCAGCCGTGTGGTGGTGGGTTCCACCGCCGTGAAATCACCTGAAACGGTGCAGCAATGGTTTAAACGCTTCGGCGCCGATGCGCTGGTGCTGGCACTGGATGTGCGTATCGATGAAGCAGGCCGCAAGCAAGTGGCGGTCAGCGGCTGGCAGGAAAACTCCGGCGTTACGCTGGAGGCGTTGGTGGAAAGTTATCTGCCGTTCGGCCTGAAGCATGTGCTCTGCACCGATATTTCTCGCGACGGCACGCTTTCCGGCTCCAACGTGGCGTTGTATGAAGAAGTATGCGCCCGCTCTCCGCAGGTGGCGTTCCAGTCCTCCGGCGGCATTGGCGAACTTAATGATATTCGCGCCCTGCGCGGCACTGGCGTTCAGGGCGTAATTGTCGGGCGCGCGCTGCTGGAAGGCAAATTTACTGTGACGGAGGCGATTCAATGCTGGCAAAACGGATAATCCCCTGCCTGGACGTGCGAGACGGCCAGGTTGTCAAAGGCGTGCAGTTCCGTAATCACGAGATTATTGGCGATATCGTGCCGCTGGCAAAACGCTATGCGCAGGAAGGCGCCGATGAACTGGTCTTTTACGATATCACCGCCTCCAGCGATGGCCGCGTGGTAGACAAAAGCTGGGTTTCCCGCGTGGCGGAAGTGATAGACATCCCTTTCTGCGTAGCGGGCGGCATCAAATCCCTGGACGACGCGGCGCAGATCCTCTCTTTCGGCGCGGACAAAATCTCCATCAACTCCCCTGCCCTGGCGGACCCGGAGCTCATCACCCGACTTGCAGACCGTTTTGGTGTGCAGTGCATTGTCGTAGGCATTGATACCTGGTTTGACAGCGAGACGGGCAAGTATCACGTGAACCAGTATACCGGCGACGAAAGCCGTACTCGCGTCACCCAATGGGAAACGCTGGACTGGGTAGCGGAAGTGCAGAAGCGCGGCGCCGGCGAGATAGTCCTTAACATGATGAACCAGGATGGCGTGCGCAACGGTTATGACCTGACGCAGCTTAAAAAAGTGCGCGAGGTCTGCCGCGTTCCGCTGATCGCTTCCGGCGGTGCCGGCACCATGGAGCACTTCCTGGAAGCATTTCGCGACGCGGACGTGGATGGCGCGCTGGCGGCATCGGTATTTCACAAACAGATTATTAATATTGGCGAACTGAAAGCATTTCTGATTCAGCAAGGCGTGGAGATTCGAGCGTGTTAACAGAACAACAGCGGGCCCAACTGGACTGGGTGAAGACCGACGGGCTGCTGCCGGTCGTGGTGCAGCACGCAGTATCTGGCGAAGTGCTGATGCTGGGTTATATGAACGACGAGGCGCTGCGCCGGACAGAAGAAAGCGGCAAGGTGACATTCTTCTCCCGCACTAAACAGCGGCTGTGGACCAAAGGCGAAACTTCCGGTCACTTTCTGAATGTCGTGAGCATAACACCGGATTGCGATAACGATACGCTGCTGGTGCTGGTTAACCCAATTGGGCCAACCTGCCACCTTGGCACCTCGAGCTGTTTTGGCGAGGCGCATCACCAGTGGCATTTTCTTTACCAACTGGAAGCGCTGCTGGCGGCGCGTAAAACCGCCTCGCCGGAAAGCTCCTATACTGCAAAGCTGTATGCCAGCGGCACCAAACGGATTGCGCAGAAAGTGGGAGAAGAAGGCGTGGAAACGGCGCTTGCCGCGACGGTACGCGACAAAGAAGAGTTGGTTAACGAGGCGTCTGACCTGGTTTATCACCTGTTGGTGTTGTTGCAGGATCAGGAACTGGATTTAAGCGCGGTGATAGAGAATCTGCGCGGCAGGCATAAGTAAGCATAAAAAAGGCCGGGTTAACCGGCCTTTTATCAAACAACCCGCCAGAGATATTACCCCGGTCGATGGTTGCGTACAGCATGACGAAGAAGTACAACGCCTGAGCCAATGATGCCACCAATCAGCACTGCCAGAATAAGCGTTAATGCTCTCTTCGGACTATCTCGATAAATCGGCAGGCTCGGCTTCATGACATAACGGAACGAATAGAGCGAATCAGGTTTTGACTTAAGCGCACTGACAGCAAGCAAAGACTGACGTGTCTGGTAGTAATAATCTGAAAGCGGCAGTGGACGCGTTCCTTCGTTCTTGATTATTGAAGAAAGCGCGTCGCTACCTAATACAAATAAGGTGTCTTCAGAAAGTGTTTCGGCCTGTTGAACTAGCGTATCTTTAATATTCGCTTGCTGCGCTACAAGCAATGCCTGATTAAGTACGGCAAGGCGTTTATCTTTTTGCTCTTGCGCCACTTTAATCTGCGTCGCCAGGGAAGCTTTCAGGTCTTCCAGCTTACTGTCGATGTTGACTTGCAGGTCAGCATCCAGCTCCTGCACGACCTGTTTATTAATTTGCTGGATATATTTATCTAATGTCTTCTGCGCCTGTTCAGCACCATTCGCTGTGTAGCTGATAGTCAAAGGTACCTGCTGTCCTTTCACCGTCTGTTCAATTTTCAGGCTCTCTTTTTCAGGCTGGTTTTGCAACTCATCGGCCAAAGCAGAAATGGCTGAATTGAAACGGCCAAAAAAACGCTCCTGGACATCCACAACGGTAGGCGCGTTTGTGGGGTTTTGACCATAAAGTATGCCCATTGAGTTGTTGTAATTGGCTATCTGCCCGGAGTCAGGCAGAGTAACTATCGCTTCTGAAGTCCACTTTTCTTTCGCGACGAATAAATAAGCAACAGCAAGCAGGATCGCAACGACAATACACGCAGCGATGGTCAGCTTTCCGCGCCATAACTGAAGCAGTAGATCTAACAGGTCAATTTGCTCGTTGGCGTCCGGTTGCCTGTTATTAGCAGTAGAAGAAGTGTGCACCATACAAACCTTATTATAAATTTATTTTGTTATCAAACAGATAAACAACTTTACGTGTAGCCTGCAGCGCTTAGTTTGCCAAATTCATTTCTTATGTTGATAAGACAAAGATGAAACTGCACGTAGCGGCACAATTTACCTGTAAAGTTTGTTGATTGTAAGGCTCTTTTTATATCTATTTATCCAGAAAAAAGCCCGGCCATGGCCGGGCTTTAACATTCAAAAAGTAAAAGATAGAGTTAATCCAGCCATTCGGTATGGAACACTCCTTCTTTATCGGTGCGCTTGTAGGTATGCGCCCCGAAGTAGTCGCGCTGCGCCTGAATAAGGTTTGCTGGCAGCACAGCAGAACGGTAGCTGTCGTAATAAGCGATAGCTGCGGAGAAGGTCGGCGTCGGGATACCGTTCTGTACCGCATAAGCCACTACATCGCGCAGCGCCTGCTGGTAATCATCAGCCGCTTTCTTAAAGTATGGCGCCAGCAGCAGGTTCGCAATAGATGGGTTTTCAGCATACGCATCGGTAATTTTCTGCAAGAACTGCGCGCGGATGATGCAGCCAGCGCGGAAGATCTTCGCAATTTCACCGTAGTTGAGGTTCCAGTTGTGCTCTTCAGAAGCCGCACGCAGCTGGGAGAAGCCCTGAGCGTAAGAGACAATTTTACCGAGGTACAGCGCGCGGCGTACTTTCTCAATAAATTCAGCTTTATCGCCTGCGAAAGGTTTGGCCTGCGGGCCGCTCAGTACTTTGGAAGCGGCAACACGTTGCTCTTTCAGGGAAGAGATATAACGCGCAAAAACAGACTCGGTGATTAGGGACAGCGGCTCCCCGAGATCGAGTGAGCTCTGGCTGGTCCATTTACCGGTGCCTTTGTTAGCCGCTTCATCCAGAATCACATCAACCAGGTAGTTGCCCTCTTCGTCCTTCTTGGTGAAGATGTCTTTAGTGATATCGATGAGATAGCTGCTCAGCTCACCTTCGTTCCATTCAGAGAAGGTTTTCGCCAGTTCTTCGTTGGAAAGATTCAGGCCGTGCTTCAGCAGAGAGTAGGCTTCTGCAATCAGTTGCATATCGCCATATTCGATGCCGTTATGCACCATTTTCACATAATGACCAGCACCATCCGGCCCAATGTAAGTAACGCACGGCTCGCCTTCCGCCACAGCAGCAATTTGCTTGAGGATAGGCGCGACCAGCTCATAAGCTTCTTTCTGACCGCCAGGCATGATAGATGGCCCTTTCAGGGCGCCTTCTTCACCGCCGGAAACACCAGTGCCAATGAAATTGAAGCCTTCTTCAGACAGTTCGCGGTTGCGACGAATCGTATCCTGGAAGAAAGTATTACCGCCATCAATGATGATGTCGCCTTTATCCAGATAAGGCTTGAGGGATTCAATGGCTTTATCAGTACCTTCGCCTGCTTTAACCATCAACAGGATACGACGGGGCGTTTCCAGGGACTCAACGAACTCCTGCACCGTATAGTAAGGAACCAGGTTTTTGCCCGGGTTTTCTGCAATCACTTCTTCGGTTTTTTCACGGGAGCGGTTGAATACGGATACGGTATAGCCACGGCTTTCAATGTTAAGCGCCAGGTTGCGCCCCATCACGGCCATACCAACAACGCCGATCTGCTGTTTGGACATTACATACTCCTGTCAGGTGTGGTCACTGCGAATCATCACGCAGGTAAATGTAGCTACGATGTTAACTCAGGATGGACAAATGTGGGAGCCTTTCGTCTGAGGATTACGTCTTCAACAATAATTGCTTACAAACAAATGCGGATCAAACTAACGGCTTATAGCCATTAGGGTTTTGCTGTTGCCAATTCCAGCTATCACGCATCATCTCATCCAGACTTCTTGTGGCGCGCCACGCCAGCGCTTTATGCGCCAGGGAAGAATCGGACCAGCACTCCGCGACATCGCCCGGACGGCGTTCGGTAAACGTGTATGGAATTCTTATATTACTTTGCGCTTCGAAAGCAGAAATCAGCTCTAAAACCGAATACCCTTTGCCAGTACCCAGGTTATATATGTTACATCCGCTATCAGCATTCATTTTTTCAATTGCTGCGACATGACCTTCAGCAAGATCCATCACATGGATATAATCCCTTACTCCCGTTCCATCATGAGTGGGATAATCATTACCGTATATAGAAAGCTTTTTAAGCTTTCCAATAGCAACTTGACTTATATACGGCAATAAATTGTTAGGGATACCATTTGGATCTTCACCAATTAAACCAGAAGGATGGGCACCAGCCGGATTAAAATACCGAAGAATGGTAATGTTTAATTGCGGTTGCGCTTTGGCTGTATCCGATAAAATCTGCTCAACCATAAGTTTTGACGTACCATAGGGATTAGTAGTACCGCCTGTTTTGCAATCTTCTGTAAGAGGGATACGCTCTGGTTCACCGTAAACGGTTGCCGATGAACTAAAAATCAGCTTATAAATACCATGCTTCATCATTTCTTCAAGGAGAATAATACTTCCCATAACATTATTCTCGTAATACTTAGTAGGGTACTTTATCGACTCGCTCACAGACTTCAAACCAGCAAAGTGGATTACCGCTTCTATTGTATTCTCTGAAAAAATTTTCCCTAGGAAGATTCGATCGGTGATATCGCCTTGATAATAAACGATATCACGTTGCGTGATCGCTTGTACTCGACGTAAAGATTCATATGAAGAATTACTGAGGTTATCTAAAACCACAACATTGTAACCTCGCTCCAGAAGGCATAATACTGTATGTGATCCAATATAACCGGCACCGCCCGTCACCAGTATTGACATATCTATTCCTTAAAAATAAGTATAGCTATATTTGCCCATAGAAAGTGTTCGTTATGAAGAAAGAAGGTTTATCAATTTATCGCAGGCTTGTTCTTCATCAAATTTTTCTAACGCTATAGTACGGCTTGCCAATCCCATCTGAACAATCAGCTCGGGTTGCTTAATAAAAGATATCATCTTGTTAGCAAGCTCATCTGCATCCCAGGGCGGAATCAAAAAGCCATTGTATCCAGCGATGACGGTTTCTCTACAACCCGGCACGTCTGTAGTAATAATTGGTCTTCCTATTGCCATCGCTTCTTGTGTACTACGTGGGACCCCTTCACGGTAAGAGGGCAGAACAAAAATGCTGCTATTAATTAAGTGACTTTTAATGTCCGATACCTGACCTAAGAAATTCACATCACCTTTTTTAATCCAGGCTTCAAATTCCTCACGAGTAATGCCGCCAGGGTTATCATCAAACGTCCCTGCAATACTAAATTGCACATCAGGATATAGACGTTTTACTTTCTCAGCAGCGAGAACGTATTCTCTGACACCCTTTTCAACTAGTAGCCTGGCGACCATAGTAAAATGAATGACATCTGTACGCGCAGGCACATAACTGTATTGTTCAAGATTAACTCCAATTCCGCCTACAACTTCAGTCGACTTGACCTGAATACGATGTTCAATTAGTAAATCTTTATAATCATCGCTGTTAAGAAACAATACTTTTCGTGTCAAAGGCAACGATAACTTATAGAGTAATGTTTGTATTTTTCTGACAACTCTCTTTTTGAAGTTTTCCTGAGTAGCGCCTTTGGTAAAACAATACCCTAATCCCTCTAATAACACATTAACATTTTTTACGCCAGCGAGACGTGCTGCCAATGTACCAAAAATAATAGGCTTGGGAAAAAAGCAAAAAACGACATCAGGTTTAATTTCTTTTATTGTTTTAGCGAGCCTGATAGTATTAATCGCATCCGAGACAGGATTCATACCAGAACGTGAAAATCGATAACAGCCCGGATGTGCGCCTAATTCAATTATTTTTTTGAATGCATTGACGTCACTGTCCATCGTTAAGGTATGAACAACTGCCCCCTCTTCAATAAACTTCTCTATAAGACGCTTTCTGAAAAGCAAAATGGTACTTGTCTGGTTACCAATTAATAGCACTTGCATATTTCAAACCTGCTTAAGTGAATATATATCCAGCCAATTATTAACAATGGAATCGATAGAAAAGGTATCGACAATGTGATTTCGGTTTCGCTGCATAATTTTTGTTTTAGTATTCGCATCAGAATTCGTCACTTCAATTATTTTGCTAGCCAACGCATTTGCATCCGAAATTGGTACAATAAAACGTTTATCGCCGACAACTTCAGCAACTCCGCCAGCGTTAGTAGCGACGATAAGACGTTCACAAGACATTGCTTCCGCAACAACCAGACCAAATCCTTCCCACTGCGATGAAGAAACATAGATATCACATGCTGAATAATATCGAGCAACATCCATTATTCTGCCGAGTAGCATGACAGCGCTCTGAAGTTGCAGATCAATAATATTCCGTTCAACTTGATGTCTGGCTTCTCCTTCTCCTATAATGACGAGCTTGTAATTATCAGGCAATTTTTGCATTGCGCTTAACAAATTAGGATAATCTTTCGCCTCTGTAAGTCTCCCTACAGCTAATATAAGAAAACAGTTATCATTGATATTGAGCTGCTTACGCAATTCGTTTCTTATATTTTCATCATATTTGAATAAATCCGTGTCGATGCCGTTATAAACCACTCGTGATTTATATTTTCGAAAAGCCTTTTTTTTAATAAAATCAGTAAGTGCTTCATCGCTGACATTCGTAGTTATGTCACACAGGCAGTCGGTAACCCTGTAAGCCAACATACGAACCTTTCCACCTTCATTTTTGCTATGCGCGGTACAGACTAGTTTATAATTTCCCGGTGCGATCAGTCTGGCCAGCCTTGCAATAATATTTGCGTGGAACATATGCCCATGCACGATCTGCGGCTTAAAATCTTTAATAATCTTAGCGAGGCGCAGTACGGCGTTTAGCAAACCCAATGGATTCTTTTGCATTCGTAAATTGATAAGCTTAACCTCGTTACTCTTAGGGGTTACTTCTATTTCACCGTTAAGAGCAACTATAGCCACGTCGTAATTGCGTTGAACTAACTTATCAGCAAGTAGACATAGTTGCTTTTCGGCACCGCCCAGACCAAGGCCGGTGATAACGAATAATACTTTTTTTTTCATAAAATGTTATTCATATCCTGCGTGGCATCATAATACTTATCATTTGCAAGTTTCCGGACATAATCATCCTCAAAAAAGGATAGCAATCTGAAAGTCATATTACTAAATTGTACAGGCGCCTGCTCATTTCTAAAGTAAGAAATAAAGTTTAGGGTCAACATGCCTGAAAAGAATAATGCCAATATGAGTGTATTGTAGCTTCTAATAGAGAATAATCTTGTAGATTCTCCTTTTGGTACTACGCAAAATACATAAATAGCAATAAAATAGAAAAAGAAACAAACCCTTGCAAGGAAAGTAATTGAACCACTAAATAAGTGAATGGTTGCCCCTACGAAAATTAGCCGTGTTAATAATCTCACTGACGCAACACGATCAATACTTGCACGATAGATGAAATAAAACAGGACGAATATTAAGTCAAGGATATTTAACCAGCCAAAACTTAGGCTAATAGGGTTTTGCTGGAGATAATACGCAATTTTTGTAAAGGCAAGATTGGCATTCGCCAATGCTGTCACAATAGCAGCTCCGGTAAAGAAGAACCCTATAAAACCTACAATCGAAACTAGCGTCAGCAGGGTAAAAGTCGTGACATTACGGAATGATGCCAAAGCTATAGCGGGGAAAACAATCAGAGAAGATACATGAAAGCAAGCCGCGAGAAAAATCCAAAAAATCAACCAATTTATTTTTCCGTCATTATTATATTTGAGCAATGCATAAAAAATGATAATACATGCTATGAATTGACGAAGTTGCTCCAATATCAAGTTATAACCAAATATCAAAAATAAACATGCCCAAAAAAGCGGTTCGTTCGTTTTGAATCTCTTTATAATGAGGCAAAGAATGCTAAAAGTAATCAAATAAAACAGGAGTATAGCCAAACCATAGTTATTATTTGTTAAAAATAAAATCCCTTCAAAAAAAAGAACAAAGCCGAATTCAAAAGATGAATACGGATCACCTTCATCAACGAATTTTAAATAATAAATGCTCCAGTCCATTCCATTTAAGTAATACGATGTAAAAAACAGACTAAATAGAATGACAAATAGAAACCGAAGAATTGTTTGCGAACTAAAAGCGAACTTATTCCAGATCAGAGATAATAATAGCAATGGCGATGTAAGAAGTAATATAAACATATTATTGCTTTAAGCTCTCATACAAACGAATAACCAGATTAAAAGGATTTATTGTTTTCAGATACCTATAAAAAGCTGTTCTTTTTAGTGAGCAATGTAGATTAAACTTGTGATGTAAATAAGCTAAGTAATGCTTCCGCATTAAGCGAAATTCATTCAGATGTTTTAAATCATTAATCAGAACGTTATTTACTTTTGGGTTAGCTAAAGAAGTAATCTGCGAATCATGTAATCGATATAACACTGTTGTATAGTCAAAAAATAATGTAACTGCATTCTTCTCAATTAATTTTAGCCATAAAGGAAGATCTTCAAGTAATCTATAGGAAGTATCAAATCCATCGAAATGACTTCTATTAATAAAAGCGCAGGGGGCGACATTATTAAAATGGAGCATGGCAAGTTGCCGTTTTAACCACGATGCTCGCATTTTGCATATGTCACGAGTCCAGGATAAAGGATAGCGACTGGATTTCTTTACGTTTGCACCAAAAGTTTCGAAATAGGTAAATACCGCTCCAATATTATCCCAGTGCGCATATAAGTTTAGGCGTTTAATGAACTCAGAAATTGCCTCGGGTAGAAGAATATCGTCTGACCCGATACACTTTATCCACTTACCTTTTATTAAGGGCAGGCTATTATTCAAATTTGCAGGGATACCACTATTCCTTTCACTTTTCACTAAAGAACAAGGAATCGAAGGATGACTAATTTTCTTTTCATCGCACCATTGTTCTATTATCTGCACACTGTTATCGTTTGAACAGTCATCAACAATAATAATTTCAATGTTCTGATAGGTCTGATTAATGCATGACTCTAGCGTTTCTAAGATATATTTCTCTGCATTAAAAGACGCAACAACAATCGTTACAAGCGGTTTATTCATATTCTCACAAGTAAATAATAAATTATAAATAATTGCACAGTAGATTTTTTATTTAAACGAACACTGTGATTAATATTGTCCAACCGTAAATCGTCAACCGCTTTTTTAATAGCCTTGCGCCATTCTGCTTTAACCTCCTTGTTGAAAAGATGTCTCCATCTAATATAGCGAACCGATACACCCCAGACAGTACTGACAAGTAATTTGTACGCTTCACTTATATAGTCAAAACTTCCTGACTTTTTCTCTGCAGCCAAATAACCTTTAAGATAACAAGCGTTATTAATCACTTTGTAATAATTAATATTTACTTTCCTGGTTGTCGACTCAAGATTATGGATAAAATAATATTTTCCAGAAGATAAAAAAATCAATCTGGCCATACCAAAACAAATTCGTGAAATTATTTCGTCATTATTAATATAATTAATTCTGTCTTTATTATATTTGTAATAAGTATTATACGCTTCAGTCAGGATTTTTTTCTTATAAATCCCAAAGCCGTGTAACCCCCATGAAGATATACAGTGAGTTAATGCATCCTCGCCTTTGATCAATGTCGAATCCGTATAATATTTAAATGAAGTTCGATTAAGATCAACGTGCGATTTAGTATGTATAAGCTCAAATAATGATATCCCTATATCATCATTTTCAAGCATCGGCTTTATTGCTTGTTCCAGCGCATCGGCGCTGAGCGCATCATCACAGTCAACGAATGCGATATAAGTACTTGTCGCCGCATTGATTGCCTTCTCTCTTGCCTGAGCCGCGCCCATATTTTGCTGCTGCACTAGAGTTAATTTGTATTTTGAAGAGGTATAATTTTTTACTATGGAGGCGGTATTATCCTGTGAGCCATCGTCTATAACCACCACTTCAAATCCACTCAGCGTTTGCTCATTCAGATTTTGCAGTATTTTAAGTATATTTTTTTCTTCATTATAGGCAGGTACAATAACACTCAAGCCATTACTGGATACAATCATTAATATGAGTCACCTTAGTTTTTAGATGCCAATAATAAATGCACGCTGTCACTATAAAATACAATGAATAAGTTATACAGTAAGCGATGCTTACACCTTCCAATGCGAAATGGCTAACAAAGATTTTAACTAAAACCGGGAACATTATTGAAAAAATAATTTCCAGAATGGCATTTATTTTGAAATAACCTTTAGCCAGGAGAATGGTGGCAAAAAGCCAACTGCATATTCTTAAAAAATCACCAATATTTTGAAATAAAAAAAGATCTCGTGCCTTTGTAAAATCTGCAGTAAACAACACTTTAATAATAATGTCTTTTAAAATGAAAATTGAAAAAGCCATAATCAAAGCAAGAGGAACAACAACGGTAGCGCCGGTTTTTAATATTGATATATATTCATTGTATGATTTAGCTGCGGCTGTTTTGGGGAAATAGTATACCGTTAATGCTGTTGTTAAAACTGCAAGATAAGCTTCAGAAATTTTTGCCACAGCCTGCCAGTAACCTGCATCCTCTAATGAAAAATCATTTGTTAATATCGTACGTACAGTAATCAGGGATATTGGGCCTGTCAAAGCACCTATGATTCCCATAAGGAAGTATTTACGCATTTCTGCGATATGATGTGTTGGAACCTGGCCAACCCAATATTTCCATTTGAACCACGGCCTTTTCATTATAATAAATATAAGCCATGTCCCCGCTACTGCATTATTTAGAGCTGCCGATATCAACGCGCCCTTTAGGCCGAAAAAATATACTAATCCGGTCATTGACAAGAGAGATGATATGATAGCAAAAATATTAGCCAGGAAAAATTTATTATACTCATTTAACCCATTAAGCACGCCCAAAAATATATTATTAATAATATTTAATGGAAGCACGCATAACGCTACTATTATCAGCCAGTAAAGATCGGTCCGATGAAAAAGATATGCTGAGAGTTTTCCTGAAAACAAGACGCCGATGCTAATGATAAAACAGCAAGCTATCGTAGAAAGTTTTACCGAAGCACGCCAATAAGGCTGAGCTTTAGAGTAATCGTTTTTATTCTCAGCAGAATAACGATTTACTCCTTGAGAGACTTGGGAAGAAATGAATCCATTAACAAAGGTGACAAAGTTCTGTAGTTGCCCAAGGTTAGCAATTCCAGCTGGGCCTGTATAAATTGCAACAACTTTTGAAATAAGCAGTCCGCAAACTAAACGCAAACAAGTTACAATCCCGCTAAGGATTGTAACTTTTGCAAAATTCAACTTTTCCATCCATTAACCGCTTCAATAACAGCATCGACATCTTTAGAGCTCATTGTTGGATCCATAGGTAATGATAAAACTTCTTTATGGATACATTCTGTGAGCGGCAAATGGATATGATTATATTCTTTATATGCAATCTGATGGTGTGGAGCGAGCGGATAATGGATAAGAGTTTGAATACCTTTTTCCATTAAATAAGATTGCAAATTCTCTCTTTCTGTTGTGCGGATAACATAAAGATGCCAGGCATGAGAATCCTTTCCTTGAGCGACAACAGGCAAATTTATATGGCTATTTTCAATTCCACCTGTATACTTCTGAGCGATCGCTCTTCTGATTTCATTCTCTTTATCAAGATATTTTAATTTAACATTCAATATAGCTGCCTGCATCTCATCGAGACGGCTATTCACACCTTTATATCTATTTTGATATTTTACGTGGGAACCATAGTTTCGGAGAGCTTTGAGAACATCAGCCAGATTATCATCATTAGTAGTAATAGCTCCCGCATCGCCTAACGCGCCTAGATTTTTGCCCGGATAGAAACTGAAAGCAGCCGCGTCTCCCCAACTCCCTGCTTTTTTATTCTTAAGCTCAGCTCCGTGCGATTGAGCGCAATCCTCCAACACAAGCAAATTATGCTTGTCTGCTATTTCCATAATCTCATCCATTGGAGAGATCTGTCCGTACAGATGAACCGGCAGAATAGCCTTGGTTTTTTCTGTGATAGCCTGTTTTACTGTTTTGGCTGAAAGGTTATACGTTTGGGGGTCCGGCTCAACCAAAACAGGAACAAGTTCATTTTCAGTAATTGCAAGTATGGAGGCAATGTATGTATTGGCTTGAACAATAACCTCATCACCTTTTTTGAGCTGGCCTGTTTCGATCCAAGCCCGTAATACAAGATTCAGTGCGTCAAGGCCGTTCGCAACACTGATACAATGTTTTACACCACAATATTCAGCGAATTGTTTCTCGAAGTTTTTGACTTCTTCGCCCAGAATATACCAGCCAGATTTAATTACGCGTTCGCATGCCAGCAATATTTCACTCTGATATTGCTCATTTATTTTTTTTAGATTTAAAAAAGTCACCATGTCATTATGCCTCTAAATATTTGTAATATTTATTTTTAAGCTCTATGTAGTCTTCATATTCAAAAATGAAGTTAAAATTTATATCATCTTCAGATACAATCTTAGCGCCTGTTTTTAAATGAAAAGAAATCACACCCACATTTTTTTTATCGACCTGAAAATAAGATGACTTAAACTGTTTATCTTCAAAAGCAAATTTGTAAACGAGGCAGGCACTCTCTATAGCAGCACTTTTTGTTTTATGTTCATTCAGTATCCAACTACCCCAACAAAATCGCTTATCGTTAGTCAAACCGTAGATTCTAACTGTGCCAACCTCGCAATTCCCTTCATTTTTTTCGATAATAAAGTAAAACTCTTCATTAAGAAGCTCACGCTTTTTGTATTCCTGCAGCCATTCCTTTTGCGTTTCTGCAGAGCCTGAAACCTTTGAAATATGTTGATTCAACGAATCATTTATTCTGAGTGAATAGATGAATTCGGCATCAGAAGCGTCAGCAAAACGTAAGTGAATAGTTTTTGACTTTAAATTATCCATTTGTTACTCGCTGTTTGAATTCCTCATAGTTGCGAATATAATCACTTTCATCGTAATAATCATCCGCCAATACCATGAGTACACAGTTTTCGGAATAATCAAACATTTCATGCCAGATCATAGGTTCTATCATCAGCCCTTGAGTGGGATTATCTACTAAAATTTCAATAGATTCATTACCATCATCAAGCAAAAATTTGCAATGACCTTGTACAGGTATGGCGAGCTGACGTAATTTTTTGTGAGCATGAAAACCGCGTCTGACATCCTTTTTTGTATCGAACATGTAATAAATTCGTTTTACATTAAAAGGAACACTTTTTTGTTCTTCCAGAACAACTAACGCGCCTCGCTCATCACCATGCTTAGGGAAATTGATAATTTCTATTTTCATATTAATTAATAAGTTTTAGTAGATATTTGCCGTAATGGTTTTTCTTAAGCATTTGCCCGCGCTCGCGAAGTTCGTCTACTGTTAACCATCCATTACGCCAGGCTATTTCTTCGGGACAGGCCACCATCATGCCTTGTCGCTTCTGAACTGTCTCAACAAAACTGCCAGCCTCAATTAAGCTGTCATGCGTGCCGGTGTCCAACCAGGCGAAGCCACGGCCAAGTTGCTCAACATGAAGTTTATTTCTTTTCAAGTACTCTTCATTTACGGTTGTAATTTCTAATTCGCCGCGTGCAGAAGGTTTTACATTTTTAGCAATTTCAATTACGTTGTTATCGTAGAAATATAAACCAGTCACCGCCCAGTTTGATTTGGGCGCTTTCGGTTTTTCCTCGATAGAAATTGCTTTATTGTTTTCATCGAATTCAACTACGCCGAAACGTTCAGGATCCATAACCTGATAGCCGAATACGGTAGCCCCATCATTACGCTCAACCACGCTTTTGAGTTTAGGGCTAAAACCTTGGCCGAAGAAAATATTATCGCCCAACACTAAGCAAACAGGGTCTTTGCCAATAAATGCTTCTCCAATGATAAAAGCCTGAGCAAGACCGTCCGGTTTTTCTTGTATTTCGTAGGATAATTTTATACCGAACTGACTTCCATCGGACAGGAGCCGTTTAAAGCTATCTTGATCTTCTGGAGTCGTAATAATAAGTATATCCTGTATCCCTGCCAACATTAATACTGACAGTGGATAGTAGATCATAGGCTTATCATAAATAGGGAGGAGCTGTTTTGAGACGCCCATGGTTACGGGATATAAACGAGTTCCTGAACCACCCGCCAGTATTATACCTTTCATATTATTCTAATCCTAAACGTTCGCGCTGATAGCTGCCATCCTGCACCCTTTGGCACCACTCTTGATTTTTTAAATACCATACAATCGTTTTTTTAATACCAGTCGCAAACGTCTCTTGTGGTGTCCAGCCAAGCTCGCGATTAATTTTATCGGCATCAATTGCATAACGTCGGTCGTGACCAGGACGGTCCGCTACATAGATAATCTGCTCACGATATGGCTTTGCCTTAGGCACCATTTCATCCAATAGGTCACAGATAGTCTGTACCACATCGATGTTTTTCTTCTCATTATGGCCACCGATATTATAAGTCTCGCCAACCTTGCCTTTAGTTACTACGGTATAGAGTGCGCGTGCATGGTCTTCAACATATAACCAATCGCGAATTTGATCGCCCTTACCGTAAATGGGCAGCGGTTTGCCCTCCAGGGCGTTAAGAATGACCAACGGAATCAACTTTTCTGGGAAATGGTATGGACCATAGTTATTTGAGCAATTAGTCACAATTGTCGGTAAGCCATAGGTGCGTAACCACGCGCGGACCAGATGGTCGCTTGAAGCCTTAGAAGCGGAATAAGGGCTACTAGGCGCGTAAGCCGTCTCTTCTGTAAAAAGCGGCAAAACCTTATTTTGATGCCACTCATCCGGGTGCGGCAAATCACCATAGACTTCATCTGTGGAAATATGGTGGAAACGAAAAGCTGCTTTACGCGTTGCGTCTAACTGCGTCCAATAAGTACGTGCAACTTCAAGTAGGGTATACGTACCTACGATATTCGTTTCGATAAAAGCAGCTGGACCTGTAATGGAACGATCAACATGGCTTTCCGCTGCAAGGTGCATGACCGCATCAGGTTGGTGCTCAACAAAGATTTTTTCAAGCGTTAAACGGTCGCAAATATCGGCTTGTACAAAGCTATAACGACGATGACCGGCAATCTCAGCAAGCGACTCGAGGTTTCCTGCATAGGTCAACTTGTCAACATTAATCACTTCATCCGGAGTATTATTAATAATATGGCGAACCACAGCTGAGCCAATAAAGCCAGCCCCACCGGTAACAAGTATTTTCACGTGAAATAGTCTCGCTGATTAAATAAATTTAACTTTCATTTTTAGCTCTGTAGAAATATTCCTTGCTCTACTTTTACACATGACTGTTTTCGAGGAATATTTCAACAATGCTACCGCCCCTGGCTCTACAGCTACCAGTGCACTGAGGGTTGGCTTGGGTTTTGCCGCCACGAATTCCCATCAAAAAAACCGTTTTACTGCATAATTAGCGCTAAATGGATGCTAATTTTGCGCGCTTCGGACAGTAGAAACAAGAAGAATGTTGGTTCTACAAAGCCCCTGTCCACTTTTAATCCTTTGTTTTAAAAGCTTTAATAAAAAAACGGCAACGAGTATTGAGTCTCAGACCCGAACGCTCAGATTGCCGTTTCTCACTTTAACTTCCTCGCCAGCCTTAATGCTGGCAATTGCCATTACGCCAGCAGCTTCTTAATGCTGTCGCGAAACTTCTGACCTTCTTTCAGGTTACGAAGGCCATAGTTTACAAACGCCTGCATGTAGCCCATTTTCTTGCCGCAGTCGTAGCTTTCACCCGTCATCAGCATCGCTTCTACGGGCTGCTTCTCATTGAGGCGCGCAATGGCGTCGGTCAACTGGATACGGCCCCAGGCGCCCGGTTCGGTTTTCGCCAGCTCTTCCCAGATATCCGCCGAGAGGACATAACGGCCCACGGCCATCAGATCGGAGTTCAGCGTCTGCGGTTGATCCGGTTTTTCAATGAAGTCAACGATACGGCTTACTTTACCTTCGCTGTCCAGTGCTTCCTGAGTGGTGATGACAGAGTACTCGGAAAGATCGCCCGACATCCGTTTCGCCAGTACCTGGCTGCGGCTGGTTTCATTGAAACGCGCCACCATAGCGGCAAGGTTATAGCGCAGCGGGTCGGCGGTGGCATCGTCAAGAATGATATCAGGCAGCACAACCACAAATGGGTTATCGCCAACGACCGGGCGAGCGCAAAGAATGGAATGGCCAAGGCCAAGCGGCTGCGCCTGACGTACGTTCATAATGGTCACGCCCGGCGGGCAGATAGACTGAACTTCCGCCAGCAACTGACGCTTAACGCGCTGTTCAAGCAGCGCCTCAAGCTCATAAGAGGTGTCGAAGTGGTTTTCCACTGCGTTTTTTGAAGAATGGGTCACCAGTACGATTTCTTTGATGCCTGCAGCCACAATCTCATCGACAATGTACTGAATCATTGGCTTATCGACGATTGGCAGCATTTCTTTCGGAATGGCCTTCGTGGCAGGCAGCATGTGCATACCCAAACCCGCTACCGGAATTACCGCTTTCAAATTAACCATTTACTCTGTCACCTCAAAATTGGGTTGATGAATTATAGACTGTTGGAATCTCAAAGCCAGCATGAATTGTCAAAAGTTGACGCTTAACCGAGGTGTAACTAATTTCCCTTTACATAAAATATGACGCTTTGATTAGCTGAGGACTCAGAATCCTCGCAAAGTTGATAAAGGCTCACTTCTGGGCTACCGCCAGCTTAAAATTCAACCTTTGCGCGCTAACATGCTGCTGATCCACCCGATCTATATCTACCGACTGCCGGCCTCTTTCATCGATTGCGTGAATATCCGCCAGCGAAAGCAGCGTATCTTCCTTCGCCATAAAGCGCCCCCGCACATCCTTGCGCAAATCAAAGTGCATTTTTAGCGCCGGGCCAACGGCGGAATCCTGCATGACGCTGACATTTCTGAGGAAAAGATGTTGCGGCTTGTTATGGAGCTCAAGCGTAGCGCGCTTCATCGTCAGGTTGGTGATAGCGACGAACGATGTCGCGTTGCCAGACGAGATTTGAATGCCCCGGCTCTTATAAGGCATGTGGGTATTATCGAGGTGGATATCGTTGAGCTTGAAGTTTTGCGGGATGGAAAGGTAGTTACCCTTAACGACGCCATAACCAATCAACATGCCTGCGCTGTTGGTCATATTTACTTGATCGATAATAAAGTTATCGCAGCCATAAATCGCCACCGTGGCGTTATCGATACCCGCTTTTTTACTGAAGGTGTGATTAATATTCTTCGCTTTGATATTGCGAATCACAAAATGTTTGCCGTTTTCTACATGCACCAGCTGGCGACAATTACTGCCGGTGATATTTGCCACAACGAAGTTTTTCACCGCCTGGCTTTCAGGGTAGTCGTTATCATAGGTGCTGCCGGCAAGCCCAATACCGATCCCCCAGTTGATTTTGCCGTTGGTGCAGTCGATATGGTCAATCACATGGTCTGAGATAAGGATATCGCTGTCGTTGATAGCCACGTTCCATTCAATGGCGTCGCCCTGTAAGTGCGTAAAGCGGCCATTGGTAATGCGCACGCCCTCCATTTTGTCGCGGAACCCCTGACGGAGGATGCCGTAATTGGCATCGTGCACAGTGATGTTATCAATCAGGAGGTTACGCATCGTAGCCGGCTCCTTCTGGCCGATATAAATCTGCGCTACCGGGCCGAAACCGCTTAAGTCTATCCCCTTGATAACACAATCGGAACCGCGGACATCCAGCGTAATATTGTGCAGGCGGCCGCCCTGCTCTCCCACAACCTGACAGCCATCCTGCAATACGAAACGTCCTTTCCCATTGCCCTTGATGCCGCCGCGCACCAGCAACGTTTTTCCCGCCGGAATAAAGACGGCGCTGTTGAAGTTATCGCACACCATATCAGCAGGCACTTCTACCGTCTGCGCCTCGGCGAAAGCCTGTTTAAACGCGGCAGGCATGTCGTTGCGGTTGTACCGGGCAATACTGACGCTGTCGGCGCGGCTTTGCGCGCGGGCGGCGAAGGGGAAGAGCGGAAGAAGCGCCAGCGCGGAGCTGGCTTGCAGAAGGGAGCGGCGGGAAAGAAGGAGTGAAGTTTTTATCTCTTTACGCATGATACCTCAGGCTCTATAGCGCTTGCAGCAGACCGGCAAGCTCACGATAAATGACCTGCTGATTGAAGTCAGTTTCCACTTTGCGGCGGGCGAGGCTTAGCATCGGACGAAGCTCCGCTTCCTGCAGGCTTGCGAAAGCCTGCAGGCGCTCAGCCAGCGCCGCAGCGTCATTCTCCGGCACCAGCCAGCCCGATTTGCCCGCGTCGATAAGTTCCGGGATGCCGCTGTGCAGGGTTGAAACGACAGGAATACCGACCGCCATCGCCTCCATCAACGCCACCGGGATACCTTCCATATCGCCATCAGCGCCAGTGACGGAAGGCAGCAGGAAGAGATCGGCCTGATCGAGCATCGCTTTCACCTCATGGCTTGGCTTAAAGCCCGGCATGAAAACGCGATCCTGCAAATCATGTTGTTGGATAAGCGCGCGCAGGCGCTGCTCCCAGGGACCGATACCCAGAATGTTGTAACGAAAGTTCACGCCGCGCGCTTTTAACAGGCGGCAAGCGTCAATCGCCACATGCAGCCCTTTTTTCTCGGTAAGCCGGGCGACAGAGATAATCTCCAGCGGCGAACCGGGCACTTTAAGCGGACGCAGGGAGAATTTCTCCATGTCGACACCCATACGCGACACCGCAATTTTCTCGTCCGGACAGCCCATCGCCTTCAGCCGGCTGGCCCACAGCTCGCTGATGGGCAACATCAGGTCGCCACGGCGAAAAAGCTGTTGATATTCGGGCGTGTAGTGCGCGAGCGCGTCGCGGTGCGAAATATCGATGCCATGGAAGACGGTAGCGATTTTGCCCTGCAAAATCCCCAGCTCGCGCAGCTTCGCGGCGGTAACGCCTGCCGGGCCGAAATGGGCGATAAACACATCGGCCACGAGCGGCTCTTTTACCCGTCCACAAATGGCGGAGAGGATCAGGTTACGCGCTTCATCGCCGTAGCGTTTTTTATCCAGCGCTTTCCAGGTGCGGGGGCGCAGCGCCCCCTTTAAGGTGTTGCCCGCCCGCGAGCGCAGCTTCGCCAGCTTGCCTTCGGGCTCATCCAGCAGCCAGGTGGTTTTTTGCGCAAGGCCGTACTGAGTGTAGGCCGCGTGCGTATTCTGCATGTCCCCTTTTTGCAGAGCCACAATCTCCACCTCATACCCCATGTCGATAAACGCGACAATCTGGTTGAGCACGAACGTTTCCGACGCCACCGGGAATTTTAGCAGGAAGAAACCAACCTTCATTTCCCCTCCCGCGCGCGTTGCAGCACAGCCTCCACCATGCGCAGGCCGTTTTCGCGCTCAGCCTGCACCGCCGTCTCCAGGCGTTGGTTAATCTCCGGCAGCTTCTCTAGCGTTTCGCTCACCTTCTGCTGGAGAGAGCCATCAAGCAGGTTGCGAATTTCCACCGCCATTTCCGGCATGCCGAGCTGCTTCATGATGCCCGCAGACTTGTGTTCATAGTTGATGGCGATGGCTGGCGTGCCGAAGTTCATAGAGATAATGGCGGAGTGCAGACGGGTGCCAACAGTGAGCTGGCAGGCGCCGAGCAGCTTGCCCATTTCCAGATCGTTAAGTTCATCCATCACGACATGATAATGTTCCGGCTGCGCAATCAGGGATTGCAGCTTAAGCGCCACCATGCGGTCATCTTTGTTATAGCTGTCGATGCCGGTACAGGTGGAGAGCGCCAGCACCTGATAACCGTCGGCGATAAGCTGATTGACCATAATGGCGAAAGCTTTTTCATAAGCCTGCTGCGTGGTGCCAAGGCGTTTGTCGAACGGCGCGAGGTCACGCAGGGTAATCGCCACGGTTTTGCGCTGGCGAATCACGTTCAGCCAGTGGTCAACGGCGTATTCCAGCGTTATATCGTTAGCCTCGCGGTCCACCAGCCAGGCGGTATCCACGCCCTGCTCTACCTTCTCCGTATTAATACCGGACTTTTCCATCAGATCGCGGCTTACCGTTTCGCGCAGCACCAGCGCATCGGCATGGCTAAACACATTGTTAGCCACTTCGTTAAACTGCGGGTCGTTGAACGGCCCAACGCTGTGGCCAATCATGTAGATAGGCTTCTTCGCCATAAAGCTGCACAGCGCATGTTCAAACTGGGAAACGCCATACAGGTCGACAAAAAACGAGCCGCCCACCTGAATAATGGCGTCATACTGCTCAAGCGTATTAACGAAATCCGTAAACGCTTTCGGTACCGAGACCTTACTGAGCTCGCCGCGCTCGGTCACTTTCGCCAGCAACACTTTATGTTGATACTTGCGACGCAGCACTTTTTTCACGCGGCCCATCACGCCCGCCGCGTTATTCGCCTTTTTCATGTGTTCATAGAGGCCATCTTTTATTACCGGGCGGCCTAACAGGCTTGCGGAGCTTACCGGGTAGCGGCTCATCACATCGATTTTTACGCTTTTATCCAGCGAATGGATGGCGTCAATCAGGCCGCGGAGAATGGCACTGTCGCCACGGTTACCGCAGGTATGGTTACCCAAAATTAAAATCTTCATTATGACCTCGTCATCTTAACAACAGCGCGTGTTTAAAATTCAGCTCACGCGCAATAAGGCTTTCAACTTGTCGCTACGGCACAGCTGTCGCTTAATCTCAAGCACCAGCGGTTCACGAGAAAAAAGCAAGGTCAGCGCAAATGCCGCGACGCCAGCAACCACCTGAAGAATTAGCAACGCCGCGAAAGGGAGTTGCCCCGGGAGGAAATACCCCAGCCCGCCGCTCACCAGAACGGTGGGCAAAGATAAGCGGAAAGGTAACCAGATGCTGTAAATGTAGTCGCGATAACTCGGTCCAAGTATCGGTTTAATAAGAACAAAATAGGTCAGTACGGTATTAATTATCTGCACCGACAAAAAGCCGATGGTCACGCCCAAAACGCCGCCCATATGACCGCCGACGACAATGGCGGGCACAAACAGCACCGTTTTAAACAGGTTGAATTTAAAGCTGATATCCATGCGCGCTTTCGCCATCAGCAGCGAGCCGATGGGGTTGCCGATGGCGCGCAGCAGCCCGACGATGCACAGCAGTTGCAGCACCGGCGTAATAAACAGCCAGCGCTCGCCGAACACCACCCGCACGAAAGAGTCGGCAACCACCAGCAGCCCCAGCAGTGCCGGGAAGTTGATAATCCCCACCATGGAGATGAGTTTGTAATAGTTCACGCGCAGTTTCTCGGTATCGTCCTGAATCTTGGCGAAAGCCGGGAACAGCACGCGGGTAATAATCGGGTTGAGCTTGGCAGGCGGGACTACCGCCAGGTTATAGGCAAGGTTAAAGCCCCCCGCCGCACCCGCGCCAAGAATTCGCGCCAGCACCAGCGTCGAGAGGTTGGTGTTGATGTAGTTCACTACGCTGTCGGCAGTGAGCCACGCGCCAAACTTGAGGTTAGAGGCAACAGAAGGGAGCGAGAAGTGCAGCCCCGGGCGGTAGATTTTACGTCCAGCAAAACCAAACAGCGCGGTGCGCACCACGGTATTGACCAGATAACCGATAATCGCTGTCATCGCCACCGGCCAGTAATGCGCGCTAATCACCGTGAAGGTAAAGCCCGACAGCACCGCCAGCGTCTCTATCATGCCTATCTTGTTAAATTCCAGCTCCTTTTGCATCAGGGCGCGGAATTGCTGACCGTGGGGGATGACCACAAAAGCAAAGGCCAGCGTTTTGATAAGCGGCGCGAGATCCGGGTTATGCAGCAGCGCGGCGATAACGCCGCTCAGCGAGAAAACCACCACGCACACCAGCACGCCAAGCCCGACGTTTAGCCAGTAGAGGGTTGTTAACTCAAGATGGCTAATCTCTTTACGCTGGATAATCGAGTTGGCGATACCGAAGTCGGAAAGCGTATCGGCAAGGGCGATTATCACAAGCGAAATGGTCAGCAACCCGAACTGGTGGTTATCCATCAGGCGGGCCAGCCACGTCATCTGCAACAAGCCGAGGGCGATGATGATGACGGTGGAAATAGCGGACCATTTGGCGCCGCTGATGGTTTTTTCTCTGAGGCTCATGACAAATCCTTAATACGCCGCTTTGTTCACAAAGCCTTTGAAGATGGTGAGAAAGACGATTTTGATATCAAGCCACAGGCTCCACTCGCGAATATACTCGAGGTCAAATTCGACACGTTTTTCCATCTTCTCCAGGGTATCGGTCTCGCCGCGCCAGCCGTTGATCTGCGCCCAGCCGGTAATGCCCGGTTTCACTTTATGGCGCAGCATGTAGCCCTGAATCAGCGCGCGATACTGTTCGTTATGCGCCACCGCGTGCGGACGCGGGCCGACAATCGACATCTCGCCGGTGAGCACGTTGATAAACTGCGGCAGTTCATCAAGCGAGGTACGACGCAGGAAGTTGCCCACTTTGGTGACGCGCGGGTCGTTCTGAGTCGCCTGCTTCACCACCTTGTCGTTTTCCATCACGCGCATGGAGCGGAACTTCCACACCATAATTGGCTTGCCGTCCATACCGTAGCGGGTCTGGCGGAAGATAATCGGGCCCGGCGAGCTGAGCTTCACGGCGACCGCGATACAGCACAGCACCGGCGAAATCAGCAGCAGGATCATCGAGGCCAGAATGATATCTTCCACGCGCTTGAGGATGCGGTTGATGCCAGAGAGCGGCGTGTCATACAGCGGCACCACCGGCACGCCGTTCACGTCGTCCAGGCGCGAGTGCAGAATGTTGAACGTAAACACGTCCGGGATCAGCATCACAGAGCAGGTGGTATCGGAGAGCCGGCGCACCAGCTTCTTCATCGCCGCCTCTTCGCTCATCGACATCGCGATATAGACGTTGTGGATCTTGCCCGCACGGGCGTCTTCCACCAGCTGCTCAAGGTTGCCGGCCCAGCCAGTCGGCACGCCGCCTGGCTCCGGGTCGTGGTAAATACCGACCACATCAAAGCCCAGCCAGGGCTCGTTGCGAAAACTCTCGGCCAGCTGCTGGCCCACCGGCTGCGCGCCCGCAATCGCGACACGGCGGGTGTTGTAGCCGCGATTACGCAGCCAGCCCGCGCCAAAGCGAATCGCCGAACGGCAAATCACCATGCCGGCGCCGGTCAGCAGATACCAGGCGAAATAGACGCGGAACGGGCTTTCGAAGTCGGGGTTAAACGCCATCAGACCGGCGCTGAACACCACGCTCATGGTCCAGTTCTGCAACAGCAGCAGCAGTTCGGTCGAGATTTTGACGCCGCGCCAGGAGCGATAGAAATCGGTGATCCCGCCAATCATCTGGAAGACAACGAGGGTGGTCAGGGCCATCAGAAGATGCATGTAGAAAAACGGCAGCTCATTGATCCTGCACACCACCCACAGTCCGACGAACATAATGGTTATGTCGGAGAATCGTTGCACCAGAGAGATTAACGATGCATTTGTCTTGGCTCGTTCGCGCTTTTTTAGATTTGTCATCGTCGTACCTTCAGGCGCCGTAAGGCGCAGTTAAGCGGCTGCCCGTCTCCCGGCTGGCTTGCGCCTGCGGGGGAAACGGGCGGCCGCGCCGTTTTACTGATTCAGCAGAGCCAGAATTTCTTCGGTTTTCGCCTGCATTAACGCGGTATCGCCGCGCGACTCCACGTTAAGACGCACTACCGGCTCGGTATTGGACGAGCGCAGGTTAAAGCGCCATTCGCCAAACGCCATGCTGATGCCGTCGGTGTGGTCGGTCTCGCTCGCCTGCGGCGCGTAGTGATCTTCCACACGCTTAATCGCCACGGCAGGCTCTGCCAGTTTGCTGTTGATTTCGCCGCTCGCCGGGAACGCCGCCATGCGGTCGCGTACCAGCTCGCCCAGCGACTGGCCTTTCAGGCACAGCAGTTCGGTGACCAGCAGCCACGGGATCATGCCGCTGTCGCAGTAGGCGAAATCACGGAAGTAATGGTGCGCGCTCATCTCGCCGCCGTAGATGGCGTCTTCCTGGCGCATACGCTCTTTGATAAACGCGTGGCCGGTTTTGGACATCACCGGCACGCCGCCTGCGGCTTTCACCACGTCGACGGTGTTCCAGGACAGACGCGGATCGTGAATGATTTTCGCGCCAGGGTGTTTTTCGAGGAACGCTTCGGCCAGCAGGCCGACAATGTAGTAGCCCTCGATAAACTGCCCGGTTTCGTCAAACAGGAAGCAGCGGTCGAAATCGCCGTCAAACGCGATGCCCATGTCCGCGCCGTGTTCAATCACCGCGTTACGGGTGTCGTCGCGGCACTCCGGCAGCAGCGGGTTAGGAATACCGTTCGGGAAGTTGCCGTCCGGGGTGTTATGAACTTTGATGAACTCAACCGGCACGCCCTGCGCGTTAAAGCGCGCTTCGATAGCGTCCACGACCGGGCCCGCCGCGCCGTTGCCGGAGTTAATCACCAGTTTCAGCGGCTTGAGGTTGTTAACGTCGATATAGCCCAGCAGATGGTCGATATACGCGTCGCGCAGGTCGATTTTTTTGTAGCTGCCGCGCTTCGCCTCGTTCACCGGCGGAAAGTCATTCGCTTCCGCGAGACGCTGCACGTCGCGAAGACCAGTATCGCCGCTGATGGGGCGCGCGCCTTCGCGCACCAGCTTCATGCCGTTGTAGTCCATCGGGTTGTGGCTCGCGGTCACTTCGATGCCGCCGTCCACGCCCAGATGGAAGGTCGCGAAGTAAATCTCTTCGGTGCCGGACAGGCCGATATCCAGCACGTCCACGCCCGCGTCCTGGAGGCCTTTCGCAAGCGAAAGCTTCAGGGATTCGCTGGTCAGGCGCACGTCGCCGCCCAGCACGATGGTTTTCGGTTTCAGGAACTCGCCATAGGCGCGGCCAATACGCCACGCGATATCGTCATTCAGTTCTTCGCCCAGACGCCCACGAATGTCGTAAGCTTTAAAACACGTTAACTTTTCCATTTTTTATCTCTTGGGTTGTCTTTTTTGTCGGAAAAAATTCTGCAAGCTTCTGCACGCCGGTGTCGCGTCCCCGGTCGCGACTGGCGAGACCGGGGCGCAAACCGTGCCGCAGAATCACACCCGCCCGTAACGGTCAGCGAAGCGAATCACGTCGTCTTCTTCCAGATACGTGCCGGAGCGCACTTCAATCAGATCCAGCGGGATCTTGCCGGGGTTTTCCAGGCAGTGGGTGGCGCCGAGCGGGATGTAGACCGACTCGTTCTCACCCACCAGTTTCACCTCGTCGTTAATCGTCACTTTCGCGGTGCCCGCCACGACTATCCAGTGTTCGGCGCGGTGATGGTGCATCTGCAATGAGAGCCCTTCGCCCGGCTTCACGGTGATGCGTTTCACCTGGTAGCGGTCGCCCTGATCGATGGAGTCATATTTGCCCCACGGACGGTACACTTCGCGGTGGATGTGATGCTCGTGACGGCCATCGGCTTTGATCTGCTCGACCACTTTTTTCACGTCCTGGACGTGGTTACGGTCGGCAATCAGCACCGCGTCTTTGGTCTGGACCACGACGAGATCTTTCACGCCGACGGTGGTGACCAGGCCCGACTCGGCATAGACGTAGCTGTTCTCGGTGTTGTGCGAAATCACGTCGCCGTGATGCACGTTGCCTTCCGGCGAGCGGCTGGAAATCTCCCACAGCGACGACCAGGAACCGACATCGCTCCAGCCCGCGTCCATCGGCACCACCACTGCGTCGGCGGTTTTTTCCATGACCGCGTAGTCGATAGACTCTTCCGGGCACGCCAGGAAGGCTTCTTCATCGACGCGGATAAAGTCGAGATCCGGGTCAACCGCGTTCATGGCGTTTTCACAGGCGTCCAGAATATCCGGGCGGTATTTAGCGAGCTCTTCCAGGTAACGGCCGGCGCGGAACAGGAACATGCCGCTGTTCCAGTAATATTCGCCGCTGTTGACGTAAGAACGGGCGGTTTCCAGATCCGGTTTTTCGACGAACTGCGCGACGCTGAAGGCGACGGCGTCTACCGCCACTTCCGGGTTGCACACGTCGCCGCGGCGGATATAGCCGTAGCCGGTTTCCGGCAGGTTCGGCACGATGCCGAAGGTGACCAGTTTGCCGCTCTCGGCGAACGGCATCGCGGCGCGCACGGCGCTGCGAAACGCGTCTTCATCCTGAATCACATGGTCGGCGGCCAGCACCAGCATCAGCGGATCGGTGTCCGGGCTGTTGCGTTTCGCCGCCAGCGCCGCCAGCGCGATGGCAGGCGCGGTGTTGCGCCCGGCAGGCTCAAGAATGATGTTTTCGGTGAGCTTGTTCAGCTGGCGCAGCTGCTCGGCGACAATAAAGCGATGCTGTTCGTTACAGATAACCACCGGGCTTTCGCACTGCACGCCGTTTAAGCGGCAGACGGTGGTCTGAAGCATTGTCAGATCCCCTTTCAGGCAGAGGAACTGTTTTGGGTAAAGCACGCGGGAAAGCGGCCACAGACGGCTGCCGGAGCCCCCTGCCATAATTACCGGAAAGAGTTTTGACTGACTCATGGCTTAACCCCGAATATCAGCGATAAATTGGCTTAACACGTTCTCTTTTTCGAGCGTGCGTTCGGCATATTCACGTGCCACCGTGTTGTCTTTGGGCAGCGCCAGCGCGCTTTCGATCCCCTGCGCCAGCGCGTCGACCGACTCCGGCTCCACGCAGACGGCGATGCCAGGCTCGGCGATACAGAGCTGTCCGAGCTCGGTGTCGTGCTCAGCGGTGATCACCGCATTGCCGCCCACCGCCAGAATGTTAGTGAGCTTGGACGGCAGAACCGCGTCCGCCGCGCCGCGCTTCTGGATAACCAGATGGCAATCCGCCATCTTGAGCAGCGCCGGAAGGGCTTCATAAGGTTGCAACGGGAAGAACCGGACGTTGGTCAGTCCGCGCTCCGCGACCATTTTCTCAAGACGCGCCTTGCCGCCGCCCTGGCCGACAATGGCGAAAATCCACGGCTGGTCGGTAAAGCGGGCCGCCACCTCAATGGCGTTTTCCAGGCCCTGTTTCTCCCCGATGTTGCCGGAATAAAGGATGATTTTTTTATCCGCCGGCAGGCCCAGCTCGCGGCGCAGCGCGTCAACCTCTTCGGTTTTCACATCACGGAACCGCGCCACTTCTGACCAGTTCGGGAAGAAAATCACGCGCTCCGGGGGAACCCCTTTTTCTTTGGCTTTGTTCATCATCGAGCGCGAAATAGTCGAAACGTTATCGACGTTATGCAGACCACTGCGCTCAAAACGGCTGGCGAGACGGGCGATTTTGCCCCCCTTGCCGCGGCCCGCCATGCCAAGACCGAGCATGGCGTCCACTTCGTAATCCTGAATGTGCAACACGGTTTTCGCGCCGGAGAGCTTCGCCAGCAGGCGCATGCCCGGCGTGCAGAACAGTGTCGGCACCACGCCGATGATGCGATCCGGCTTCCAGCGACGCTGGGCAAGCAGCGGGAAGAATGAACTCGCCGCGAAGCTGCCGAGATGGATCAGGCGTTTTAACGTAGAAGGCTGTTTCGGGACATAAAGCGGGCAGCGCCACACCGTGGCGGCGCCCTGCTCTTTGCGCCAGCGCCAGGCGGAGTAGTTCTCCCCCACTTTCCAGGCCGGGTAGTAAGGCGGTGCGGTAATGACCCGCACCTCATGGCCCTGACGGGCCATCCATTCCACCATCTCGCCGGTGTACTTACCGATACCGGTCAGCTCCGGCGAGTAGTTGATGCCGTAGACCAGGATTTTCATAAGCCTGGTACTCCGGCAAAACGTTCAGCCATAAAGTAGGCGCGGCTGTTGTCGTGCACATCTTCACTGGCCACAATCGAGGCGGGCGACTGCCAGCGGTAAGCTTCGTGCTGCTCTTTGGGCAGGTTGAGCTCATCCGCGTTTACGCGCAGGCGGAACCCCAGCACGATGTAGTGGGTGGTGAAGTCGGTCCCGGAGAAGTTGTCGTCATAGAAGTGCTGCCAGACGCCGTAAAACTCTCCCTCCGGCATCGTAAAGCGTTTGCCAAGCTCCGCCTGCGTCAGGCGTTCAAACGCCTGCGCCAGCGGCTCATCTTTCTGAACCCGACCGCCTGGCACGAACCAGAAGCCCTGCGCCGGACGATTGGTGCGATGACCGAGCAGGAACTCCCCCTGATCGTTCTCGACAATCAGATCGATGGAGATAAGCGGCGTGGAGCGCACCACGGTGGCAAAATCTTCCTGACTTAAAAACATCCTTACCCCCGGAAACGATGCTGGTTTTCAAGGAACCACTGGTAAGTGCTGGCAAGGCCCGCCTCCAGTGAAATCTCGTGATACCAGCCCAGTGAGTGCAGACGAGTCACGTCGAGCAGCTTGCGCGGCGTACCGTCCGGTTTAGACGCGTCAAACACCACGCGGCCTTTGTAGCCCACCACTTTGGCGATGGTCTGCGCCAGCTCGCGGATGGTGCAATCCACGCCGGTGCCGACGTTGATGTGCGACAGCATTGGCTCGGTGTTCTCCTGCCACACCTCGCGATCCAGCTCCATCACGTGAATGCTGGCAGCGGCCATGTCATCCACATGCAGGAATTCACGCATCGGCGTACCGCTGCCCCACACCACCACGTCTGCGGCGTTTTCCTGGGTCGCTTCGTGGAAGCGGCGCAGCAGCGCCGGGATCACGTGCGAGTTGCTCGGGTGGAAGTTATCGTTCGGCCCGTACAGGTTGGTTGGCATCACCGAGCGGTAGTCGCGGTTATGCTGGCGGTTGTAAGACTCGCACAGCTTAATGCCCGCGATTTTGGCGATGGCGTACGGCTCGTTGGTAGGCTCCAGCGTGCCCTGCAGCAGTTCGCTTTCCGCAATCGGCTGGTTCGCCAGCTTCGGATAGATACAGGACGATCCGAGGAACAACAGCTTGTTCACGTTGTTCAAATGAGCCGCGTGAATGATGTTGCTCTCAATCATCATATTTTCGTAGATGAAGTCCGCCGGGTAGGTGTTGTTGGCGACTATGCCGCCCACCTTCGCCGCCGCCAGGTAAACCTGATCCAGCGCGGCGTCCGCGAAGAACGCGTTCACCGCCGCGCTGTCCAGCAGGTTCAGCTCGTCACGCCCTTTGAGCACCAGCTCGACGTCGTCGCGCTGCTCAAGCTGGCGAACGATGGCCGACCCCACCATCCCGCGGTGGCCGGCCACAAAAATACGTTGCTTTTTCATGCTCAGGACTCCAGCGCGATGGCAACCTCGTAGCCGTGAGATTTCAGCAGCGAGTGTTTCTTCGCGGCTTCGAGATCTTTCGCGACCATTTCAGAGACCATTTCCTGCAGAGTGATTTCCGGTTTCCAGCCCAGTTTTTCGTGTGCTTTGGTCGGGTCGCCCAGCAGGGTTTCCACTTCAGCAGGACGGAAGTAACGCGGATCAACCTGAACGATCACATCGCCCGGTTTCACGCCCGGTGCGTCATGGCCGGTCACGGAAACCACGATGCCTTTCTCTTCCACGCCTTTGCCTTCAAAGCGCAGTTTGATACCCAGCTGTGCGGCCGCCATTTCGACGAACTGACGTACGGAGTACTGCACACCGGTCGCGATAACGAAATCTTCCGGCTGTTCCTGCTGCAGCATCATCCACTGCATTTTCACGTAGTCTTTGGCATGGCCCCAGTCACGCAGGGAGTCCATGTTGCCCAGATGCAGGCAGGATTCCAGGCCCTGTGCAATGTTGGCGATAGCGCGGGTGATTTTGCGGGTCACGAAGGTTTCGCCGCGGCGCGGGGATTCGTGGTTGAACAGAATGCCGTTGCACGCGTACATGCCGTAGGATTCACGGTAGTTTACGGTGATCCAGTAAGCGTACAGTTTCGCGACCGCATACGGAGAGCGCGGGTAGAACGGTGTGGTTTCTTTCTGCGGGATTTCCTGCACCAGGCCATACAGCTCAGAGGTGGATGCCTGATAGAAACGGGTTTTCTTCTCCAGACCCAGGAAGCGGATGGCTTCCAGCAGGCGCAGGGTGCCCATGGCGTCCACGTCTGCGGTGTATTCCGGGGATTCGAAGGAGACCGCTACGTGGCTCATCGCACCCAGGTTGTACACTTCGTCCGGCTGCACTTCCTGCAGGATACGGGTCAGGTTGGAGGTATCGGTCAGGTCGCCATAGTGCAGGTGGAATTTCGGGTTGCTGCTGTGCGGATCCTGGTAGATATGGTCAACGCGCTCGGTATTGAAGGAAGACGCGCGGCGTTTGATACCGTGGACTTCATAACCTTTCTCAAGCAGAAACTCAGCCAGATAGGAGCCATCTTGTCCGGTTACGCCGGTAATGAGAGCAACTTTACTCATAATTTGTTTTTCCTCTGTTTAAATCGGACTTTGCCTGGCTCACCAGGCCGTTTATTAATTCAGGGATCAGTGTCCTGCTCCCCTTTCCCAAACCCTCTCGGCTTGAGAGGGGAAATCGGTGTGGCGTGAAGGGTTACTCTCCTTCCACCCGGTCGCGAACGATCTGCGCCGGATTGCCACGACAAATCTTGTTCGGCGGCAGCGTCTTAAATACGCTGCTGCGCGCGCCGACCACCGTGCCTGCGCCGATAGTGACGCCCGGTGCGACAAACACATCCGTCGCAAGCCAGGCCTTTTCGCCAATCACAATCGGCTCGGCGGTAATATCAAAATGCTTACTCATGTAGTCGTGGCTGCCGGTGCACAGGTAGCATTTCTGCGACACCACGGCGTTGGCGCCGATGGTGATATCCCCGAGCGTGTACAGCACCGCGTCATCCCCGACCCAGGCGTAATCGCCAATGGTTAATTTCCACGGGTAGGTAATTTGCACCGAAGGACGAATTACCACGCCTTTGCCAATTCGCGCGCCAAATAACCGTAATAAAAAAGCGCGCCAGCGATATAATATTTGCGGAGACCAGGCAAACAGCGTCGCCTGAACCGCCCACCACAGTTGAACCTTAATAGGGTGCCCACCCCGGAAGCCTTTCGGCACCGAGAATCCGCTTAAATCCTGCATATGCTTTCCTTATGGCAAGGCTTTATGCTTTGTTATACAGCGCCTTAGCTTTTCCGGTCGTACGCATGCGTAATAAATAAGAAAGTTCTGTTAATATTCCAGGAACCCGTAATATGTTGCGCTGAACTTTTTTAGCGTCCTGACATAATTCCAGATTATTCGAGGTTGACACGCCGCCCATAGAAAATTCTGATACCAGCCCTTTCAGCTTTTTAAAGCCGTAGCCTGATTTATACATTTTGGCGGTTAACGCGTAATCGGATGAGACTTTATATTGCAGATCGTAGGGGTACTTTTTAAGCCCGGAAACCGGGAAGAAAATGGCCTGATGGCTGGCAGGAAGGCTGTGGTAAATATACCAGCCGCTTTTCGCGCTGCGGCGAATTTTATTGCCATCGCCGAAATCAAGCAGCGCGTCGCCAATATACATCGCGTTTTCATTTGCCGGTGCGGCAGCCAGCTGGCGCGCCACGTCAGCGACGGACGGGTGAAATACGTCGCCGGAATTCAGAAAAATCGCAAAGCGACCGTGGGCCATTTCGATGCCTTTATTCATCGCATCATAAATGCCGTTGTCTTTTTCGCTGACGAAGCGCAGGTTGTACTGACCGTTGAGATCTTCCAGGAACTGCGCGGTGCCGTCGTTAGAGCCGCCGTCCACGACAATCCATTCAAACTCGATCTCACGAGCCTGCGCCAGGTGGGCCAGGGACTGCCAGGTCTTCACCACCCCTTCGTAATTGCGCCAGGCGACAGTAATTACACTTAAAAGCATCCGGGCCTACCTCATCAGGAATCTGTAATGTTTAACGCTTTACGCAGAATAAACGGACAAACAATTAAGAACGCATATTCCGGGCTAAAAATCGAACCGGTAAAAAACAGGGATACAGGTGTAAATAACCACAGCTGTACACGAAAATTCTGATTATTACCAAATGCGTTAATCATCATTTTCCCGACCCTGAACATATACCAGCCGGTGAGTAACACTGCGAACCATGAAAAATAAATGATTAGCAGGTAGAGCCCATTGTCTATTGTTTTTCCGACGTCCGCACCGTTAAAAATTCCGAATGATGCGACATATTCGTAAAGCGAACCAAAACGCACTACACCATCGATATTCGTCAGCGAATATCCCACCATCACCAGCGGTCCGATGATGCGATAATAGGATGACGAACCCTCTGTGCCTAAATCACCGATACGCTCCGCGATATACGGGAAGGCGAACACCACGCCCACGATAAAGACAGCCAGGGAAATAATTGCCAGCGGCAACTTTTTACGAATCGCGTTTTTATTAAGATACTGAAACGCCCACTCAAGCAAATAAAACAGGATAAATGTCATCACGCCCGAAAACGAACCCGATAAGACTATCCCTAAAAGAATCATACCATCGGTTTTTGGGGTTTTGATACCAAACTGTTTGATGCTGAGCCAAATTGAGATTAATGCCAGAGCGAAGAACGCCGGCTCGAAATACATCGCCGTGGTGCGCTTGCCGCCAAACTTAATGAAATTGAGTACATAGCTGTTGCTGTAGATGAGGAACTTCGAGATGTTCTCCATCAGACTACTGCCGCCAGTGAGGATAATCTGCGCCATCTCCAGCGCCGCCAGCGTGACGATAAAGCCCACCACCAGGTAAAACATCCGCAGAATTTTGCGGTAGTTACGCGGCGAGATGGTCTTGAAGCGAATGCTCCATGTCATCCCGATGATGATAACGATGTAGAGAAACAGCATCGTCGAGGTGACATATTTACTGGCGTCGAGCGACTTACCAAACACGTAGTTAAAGAGCGTCAGGCCAGCGCCGATCCCGAGCGCGATCATCAGCTTCTTCAGGTTGATTTTGTCGACGAACAGCAGCAACAGCACCGGCAAAAACGTCACAATCGTAATCGGGAAACTCTCGCCGAGCTGCGCCAGTTTGACGTTCACCACCAGATAGATGAACGGCAGCAGCAGATAGCTACAGATTCTGATAGAACGAGACATATTCCTCCAGCATCTGTTGGCCGCTGTACGCTTCCCGGCTACGCGCCCGGAAGGCCTCAAGCGTCGTGCCGAAAACCGCTTCGGCGATCTGCGCTTTACCGCGCTGCGCCAGCTGCAACGCTTCACTTTCATCGACCGTTTTACCGCCCGATTTATTGAGCACTTCCTGCGCCGCCTCGCTGTGCGTGGCGATGACCGGCACACCGATGGAGAGCGCTTCGCACAAAATCAGCGGGTAGTTATCAACGCGCGATGTAAAGAGCAGCGCGTCCATCTGATTCAGCTCATTCATCAACTTGCGTTTGTCGGTCAGAAAGCCGTGGTTTACCACGTTGGCGCCTTCAAACGGCGAGAACTTGCCGAAGGTGTGGACTTCCACTTTGTCGCCAAGCGCCACCAGATCGCGCACCAGGCGCTGATTGGTTTTGCCGTCGTAACGCAGATCGTGCGCCACCACCGCGATTTTCGGCGCGCCGGTGCCCGGCGGCATCAGCGGCAGTTCGGCGAGAATGGCTTCTGTCGCCACATCGATGCCGTTATTGATAATTTTGCAGCGCCCTGCCCCGTAGAGGCTGTTAAAGGCGTCGGCCACATGCTGGCTTGGCGAAATAAAGTGGCAGCCGAGCGCCAGCATGTCGCGAAAACGCTGGCGTTTGTTATCGACCAGGCTGTGCGCGCGGTCGATTTTCACCGGCGGATAGTTATCGAGCGTCGGGCACTTCTGGCAGCCGGTTTTCCAGCCTTCGCACCCGTCGAGAAACGCGCAGCGGCCAGTCACGCTCCAGTGATCGTGCAGCGTCCAGACGAAAGTGACATCACGCTTATGCGCTTTGAGCTTCTGGCAGAACGCCACGACCTTATCGAGATTCAGCCAGTAGCTGTGTAATACATGAAAGTGCAGCACCACCGGCCCGTCGGTGCGGGTAATGCGGCGATAAAGGCTGTCGAGCGAGCCAAAGAGATCCTGGTTGACGAAACGGAACAGCGCGATATTGGCAATGGAGGTCAGGCGCGGCGTATGTTTTTCCACTTCCGGGAAGTTGTCGTGACTGACGCTCTTTTTGCCGCCCTTGCCGTAGCCGTAAATAAAACGGGAGCGCATTCCTTTTTGCAGGGCGCGCTGGTGAAGATCCAGCGCCACGCCTGCCGCGCCGCCTTCTGCGAGGCGGACATTAAATTGTAATATGTTCATTTAATTACCTTCACCCGCGCTTTTTCGCCGACCACCAGCGCATTGTCCGGCACGCTGTCCAGCACCACGCTGCCTGCGCCTACCGTGACGTTATTGCCGATGGTGATATCGCCAATGATCACTACGTTCGCCCCAAGCTCCACGCCGTTACCGATAACCGGGCAGGCGAGATTGTCCGCGCCGCGGTTGCCGATGGTGACGCCGTGACGAATGGTGAAATCATCGCCCGCCACCACGTTTTTATTGATAACGACGGCGTAGCCGTGGTGAATAGTGAAGCGGCGGCCAATGGTAGCGGCGGCCTGAATTTCATACCCGAAGAGACACTCGGTAAAAAAGCGGTAGAGCAGCAGCACGGGCGCTGCCCACAGGTTGTTAAGCACATTTTTTTTGCGCCACACCGAGCAGAAGTGCGCGATGCGATAGGCGACCACCATGCAGCAGGGGCGCAGGTTCCATGAATTCGCGCGCAGATCCTCAAGCAGCATTATTTCCCCCGCAGGCTGTCAGCCAGACGTTTGGTATTACGCACCGACAAAAGCGTCAGCAGCGTGCGCCAGTTCATGCGTTTATTACGGATCTGATAGAGCGTAAAGAGCTGATACTTTTTGCTGGCGCGGTCGAATTTATCTTTATGTTTGCGGTAGAAGTGGAAATACCCGGCAAACTTTTTCGCCGATTTGGTTATCTGCATTTCGCCGTGGTTGATATGCAGAATATGCGTCGCCTCTTCTACTTTCCACGGTTCGCCGTAGGTCACGACCATACGCAGAAACATGTCGTAGTCCTGCGCGGCGGCGAGCTCGTTATCAAACAGCGACTCTTTGAAACGCCACGCCCAGGTGAACACCTGGTTGCCGACGATGTTGCGCTTAAAGAACAGCTTCAGCGACCACGGCGATTTCGGGTAGAGCGGCAGGCTGGTCGGCTGAGAGTAGACCTGGCCTTCGCACAGATAGTCGTTGGCGTAGAGAAACGCGTGCTGATTGAGCTTCTCTTTATGCGCCAGGAAAACGGACAGACGGTTCGGCATCCATTCGTCGTCATCGTCGATGCCGGTAATGAAATCGCCCTTCGCCTGCAAAATGGCCTGGTTGCGCACCGCGCACGCGCCGGAGTTAAAGTCGTTGCGCGTGTAGCTGACGCGCGGATCGTTAAGCGCCAGAACGAAGTTTTGCAGCTGTTCCCAGTTGCTGGAGCAGTCATCGACAATGATAAGTTCCCAGTTGTCGTAGTCCTGGCGCAGCACGGAATTGATCGCCCGGATAGCCAGTTGCTGGCGATTCCACGTCGGCATGTAAACAGAGACTAAGGGGCGCGCGGTGCTGGTCATTGTGGTTTCTCCGAATGCTTAATGGATGTTATGCACGTTGCCGCAAGGGCGTAGCCGCGTAAGGCTGCGCCGTGTTCGTTGCCCTCACCCCCGCCCTCCTCCTCTTAAAAGAGGAAGAAAATAAGCCTGCCGTTTGGGGTTGTTTACCCTCCCGCAGGAAGCGGGAGGGCGGAGTGAGGCGTGACGCCGCTACTTGTGGTCCGATTTGTACTCGTACTCGTAGTAGCCGTAGTCCTGATAGCCAGTCGCGCGACGGAAGATGGAGTTGAGAATCACCCCCTTCACCTGGATGCCGTTCTGTTCGAAGCGGCTCAGGCTGGTCTGCACTTCTTTCAGGGTGTTCACCGCATAGCGCGCGACCATCAGCGTGGTGCCTGCGTGGCGGCCTACCACGGCGGCATCGGTCACGGCCAGAATCGGCGGCGTATCGATAAGCACCATGTCGTAGTTGGCGCTCGCCCATTTCACGAGTTCCGCAAAACGTTCGCTCATCAGCAGTTCCGACGGGTTCGGCGGCACCTGACCACGCGGCACGAGATCGAAGCCCGGCACAGAGGTTTTCTGCGCGCAGCGGCTGATATCGCCCTGGCCTGCCAGTACATCAGAGAGCCCGTTCACATTGGTGGTGCCGAGCAGCTCATGGGTGTAGCCCTTACGCATATCGCAGTCGATAAGCAACACGCGCTTGTGCGTCTGGCTGATGACCGCCGCCAGGTTGGCGCAGACAAACGTTTTACCGATTGACGGGCTCACACCGGTCAGCATCAGCACATTGTTTGGTGCCTGCATCATGGCGAAGTGCAGACTGGTGCGCAGGCTGCGAATCGCCTCGATGGCGAGGTCGGTCGGGTTACCCACCGCCAGCAGCTGGCTCTGTTTAAAGCGTTTCACGCCTTTAACGGTTTTCACGCTGTCGCGCGATTTCTGCCACTCAGAAAGCGGGATGCTGGCGTACACGTTGATTCCGGCTTCTTCCAGCGCCAGCGGGCTTTCGATACCGCGATTAAACAGCGAGCGGAGCAGCACAATCACGATGGAGAGCAGCAGGCCGAGAATAATGCTGCCAAGCACGATCAGCGCTTTCTTCGGCTTCACCACGCCCGGTTGCGTAATCGCCGGGTCAACGATGCGCACATCGCCCACGGTGCTCGCCTCGGTGATTTTCAGCTCCTGCTGTTTGTTCAGCAGTTGCATATACACCTGCTGGCCCGATTCCACATCACGTGTCAGACGAACGATTTCCTGCTGGGTTTTCGGCATCGCGGTGACGCGGTTATTCAGCTTCGCTTTTTCATCTTCCAGCGCTTTACGTTTTTCGAGCAGCGTGCGGTACGCCGGGTGCGCTTTGGTGTAGAGCTTGGAGATTTCCGCCTCTTTGAACGTCAGCTCATTAAGCTGGGCGTCAATGTTCACCATAGAATCCAGCACCGCTTTGGCCTCCAGCGGCAGGTCTACCGAATCCTGCTGCTGGCGATACGCGTTGAGCTTGTTCTCAGCGACGTCCAGATTCGCGCGCACTTCCGGAAGCTGTTTGGCGAGGAACGCCAGGCTTTTGGCCGCTTCTTCCGATTTACGCTCGATATTCTGCTCAAGGTAGTTGCGGGTGATGCTGTTGAGAATATCGCGGATCTGATCGCGATCTTCGCCCATATAAGTGAGGCTCAGCACGCCGGTGTCTTTCCCCGTTTCGGTGACCGTCAGGTTGTTTTGCAACTGATTGATCATGCCGAGCGTGGAGTATTTGGTGACGGTAAACTCGCTGCCTTCCTGCGCGTGGATCTCGCTCACCACCATTTTCACGCCGTCTTTTCTCAGCGGTTTGCCCACTTCACCGCGGGCGCTAAAGCCGCCGCTGCTGGTGAGCTGATACTGTTTCGGGCCTGTTACCTCGACCGTGAACTCATCATTCGCCATGCTTTTTGGCAGGTCGAACGTGGTCACTTTAAGCGTCTCGTCGGCGCGTCCCATCAGACGCTCCCAGCCTGCGCCAAACAGCGGGAAGGTCTTTTTCTGTACGGCGATGTCGAGATCGAGATCGTCAACGGTTTTGCCGAGCACCAGACGAGACTGGATCAGCTGAATTTCCGCATCCGATGCGGGCGGCTTGTTCTGAAGCGCCGTGCTGATGTCCTGCACCAGCGAGTTGCCCTGATTCTGCTCTATCTGTACCAGCGCGTCGGCGCTGTAGATGGGAGTGGCGAACATGACATAAATCAGCGCGCCCAGCGCGAACAGCGCCGTAATGCCAAGCACACACCAGCGCGCTTCCACTACGGTGCCGACCAGGCGTCCGATATCTATCTCGTCACCGCCCTCCACCGGGGCGGCAGAATGTCTCACTTTTTCAGTCATCGTTATCCCTGCTGCGTTTTCAGTGCCTGCGCCCACTGGCGGGCAGAGTGATCCAGAAGTCCGTAAACCGCTTCAAAGGCGTCCCGGCTCTTACGATACGGGTCGGGAATATCGCGCTGGTCGTCCCAGTGACCGAACAGCATCACTTTGCCGCGCATCTCCGGCGCCATTTCGCAAATCGAGGCGACATGGCGCTTTTCCATCGCGAGGATTAAGTCATAGTCGCGGCACATGGCGCTGGTTATCTGGCGGGCCTCATGGCCCTCCAGTGAGAGGTCATGTGCGGCCGCCACGCTGACTGCGCTGGCATCCGCGCCCTTCCCAACCAGCGCGCCAAGCCCGGCGGACGCGACCGTCACGTCCGGCAGGTAGCGCTTAAGCAGCCGCTCCGCCGTGGGGGAACGGCAGATGTTCCCCACGCAAACCACAAGTATTTTGTTGAACATAGGCATTACCACTTGTGAATGTCGTTAGCTGTATCCGTCATATAACGGACGCCACTGATGGTCGGCAGCAGCTGGTTGATAAGACGGTTCCAGCGCGCCACCGGTGCGGTGGTGACATAGACCACGTCATACGGTTGCAGACGGAATTCCGTCGCCATAATGAGCGACGTCGCGTCAGACATATCAAGCTGGTAGATGTTGGCAATCTTGCCGCCGCGCTGGTTGTCGCCGCGCAGAGGACGGATAACGAAGATGCCGCTCGCGTTAGACGTTGTCAGATCGATGCCTTCGGCCTGGCCGAGCGCTTCGGTCAGCGTCATGCCGCTGAAGTCCATTTTGAGCGTGCTCTGTTTCTTCACTTCGCCCATCACGAAGACTTTCAGATCGTCGTTACGTGGGACGAATAAGATGTCGCCCGGATAGAGCAGATGGTTCTGGCTCAAATCGCCGTTCTGCATCAGCGCCTGCAGGGAGATGCGGCGCTCCTGGCCATTATGGGTCAGCACGACGTTGCGCCAGTCGGCGGCATCCGTCAGGCCGCCCGCGGCGTTGATGGCGTCCAGCACGGTCAGCGGCACGTTGGTAATGGCCTGCTGGCCCGATTTCGCCACCTGGCCTGAGATATAGGCTTTCTGCGAGCGGAATGCGGCGATATTAACGTCCACCTGCGGGTCAGCGATGTACTGCGCTAAACGGCCGGTAATATCGCTGCGGATTTCAGCGAGCGTTTTGCCTGCCACGTGGACTTTACCAATGTAGGGATAGAACATGGTGCCGTCCGGCTGGACCCAGTTACCGGTGTCGCTGGAGCTACGGTACTGGCCCGCAGGCGTGGTGAGTTCCGGGTGATCCCAGACGGTGACGTTCAGTACGTCGCCCGGCCCTACGCGATACTGGTAGTTGGCAATCTCCTGGTCGAGAGACATATTCGGCTGGGCCACATTCGGACGAGGACGTAATTGTTCTACCAGTCGCGGCGTCAGCGGATATACGTTCACCATCCGGTCAAGATCAAAGTCTGCATCCTGTTGCTTGATCACGTCCTTTCCCATCGTTGACATATTGCTGCCGGGAAAAACAGTGCAACCGCTCATCAAGGTTACAGACACCAATAAAGGCATCAATTTCAGTCTGGATTTCATCATTGAATTTTTATCACTTTGGCAGAGTAATTATTCTGACCCTTTAAATAAGCCACCGTACCGCTTGTTCCTGCATCAAGAATGCGGCGTCAGGCGCCAGAATATAACTGGAATCATTCCTAAAAGTCGCTTATTTACCCATATACTATTGACAGAATAATTGAGGCTAATTGACAGACTTCAGGCACGCTACCGCCCTTGGCTTTCAGTTACCAATCTACTGCAAAAACAGACGGTTATATTGACACACCCCTGTGAAGCCTCTTCCAATTGGATTTATCTTATTGAAAGAGACGGTTCATTACGCTGGCGCACTGCTCATCCAGAACGCACAAAGATAAATCCTTGTGTGCCGGTGGGAATAAGAAATGCTGAATGGATTGTTGCAGCTAAAGTTTTACCAGGCAAGTTAACGCACCGTTGCAGTGCTGTTTTTAAGAATAATATGAACGCCCCATTTTATTACTTTTAGGATTTTCTTCATGTTGACAGGCAGGGGCAGTTAAACTACGCAGACATTATAATTAAGAAATATCCGGGTAATATTATTATTTCATTCTTTTTCATTATGACCACAATATGGCATCTGGCTATTAATTAGCATTTATTTGCCATTTTTGGTTAATTTCCCGCCACACTACATCGTTAAGATAATTCTGCCTCGCGTTGCATTTTAAGCGCGACTTATCCAGGATCATCAGACTGCTATTTATCTTAAAAGGTAACTGACCTCATATGGAATGGATTGCCGACCCCTCTATCTGGGCAGGTCTGGCCACGCTGATTGTGCTGGAGCTGGTGCTCGGAATCGACAACCTGGTGTTTATCGCCATCCTTGCTGAAAAACTGCCCCCCGCCCAGCGCGACCGCGCGCGCGTCACCGGTCTGATACTGGCGATGATCATGCGACTCGGCCTGCTGGCCTCGGTGTCGTGGCTGGTAACGCTCACTACGCCGCTGCTGACAATAAAAAGCTTCAGCTTCAGCGCCCGCGATTTAATTATGCTGCTGGGCGGCCTGTTCCTGCTGTTTAAGGCGACCGTCGAACTTAACGAGCGGCTTGAAGGCAAAGACACCGAAAACCCGACGCAGCGGCGCGGTGCCCGCTTCTGGGCGGTGGTGGCGCAGATTGTCATCCTTGATGCCGTATTCTCGCTCGATTCGGTGATTACGGCCGTCGGCATGGTGGATCACCTGGCGGTGATGATGGCGGCAGTGATTATCGCCGTCTCCCTGATGCTGCTGGCGAGCAAGGCGCTGACGCGCTTTGTGAACAATCACCCGACGATTGTGATTCTCTGTCTCAGCTTCCTGCTGATGATTGGCTTTAGCCTGATAGCCGACGGCTTCGGCTTCCATATTCCGAAAGGCTATCTCTACGCGGCGATTGGCTTTTCCATCATTATTGAAGCGCTCAACCAGCTCGCGATTTTCAACCGCCGTCGTTTTCTCTCCACCGCCAACCAGACGCTGCGCCAGCGCACCACGGAAGCGGTGATGCGCCTTATCAGCGGCAAGAAAGAAGACGCCGATCTCGACCCGCAGACGGCGTCACTGATTGCCGATTACGACAACCATCCGCTGTTTAACCGTCAGGAACAGCTGATGATTGAGCGCGTACTGAACCTTAACCAGCGTACCGTCAGCAGTATTATGACCTCCCGCCATGACGTCGAGCATATCGACATCAACGCCCCCGAGGCGCAGGTGCGCGCGCTGCTGGAGCGTAATCAGCACACCCGCGTGGTGATCCGCAGCGACGAGGATGAAGACGATCTGCTTGGCGTGGTGCACATCATCGACCTGCTGCAACAGTCGCTGCGCGGCGAGCCGCTGGATCTGCGCGTGCTGGTGCGCCAGCCGCTGGTCTTCCCGGAAGGGCTGCCGCTTTTAAAAGCACTGGAGCAGTTCCGCAACGCCCGTACTCACTTCGCGTTTGTGGTCGATGAATTTGGCTCGGTGGAAGGCGTGGTGACGTTAAGCGACGTGATGGAAACTATCGCCGGTAATCTGCCGAACGAAGTGGAAGAGATTGACGCGCGCCACGACATCCAGAAAAACGCCGACGGCAGCTGGACGGCCAACGGCCATATGCCGCTGGAGGATCTGGTTCAGTATGTGCCGCTGCCGCTGGATGAGAAGCGCGAATACCATACGCTCGCGGGGCTGATGATGGAGTATCTGCAACATATTCCGGGCGTGGGCGAGACGCTTCAGGTGGGACATTACCAGTTAAAAACGCTGGAAGTGGAACACCACCGCATCCAGAAGGTGCAGATAACCTCGCAGACCGCGCCGCAGGAACTGTCTCCCGGCGCGGCGTAACGCCATAAAAAAAGCGGCCATCAGGCCGCTTTTTTGTGTGAGTTATTGTGTGATAGCTCTTAGAGCTTATCGAGCAGTTTTTTCACATCCTTCGCGTCACTGCTGTCTTTGTGACGCTCGCTCCAGTCACTCAGACGGCGCTTCGCTTCATCCTGCAGATGTTTACGCAGTAACTGGTCAACCTGAAGATTGTAGTTAAGCGCGTTCCACGGGCCGTAAACCCGCAGCGGCACCGGCGTGGTTTTCAGCCACTGCACCAGTTTGTCGTCGCCTTTCCAGCCGTCCGTCACCTGAACCTTAAAGCGTGTGTCGCACTGTTCACGCACCAGATCGAGCGTGCCCTCGCCGCTTAAGGCCAGCAGCGACGATTGCCCCTGCATCTCATCAAGCGTGAGCTCGCCGTGATCCAGCGTCGCGTGCGTGGTGAAGCTGTCGAGCGTGGTGGCGTTGTCGAAATCTTCACGCGCGCTCACGCCGCCGCCGCTGCGCTCCACCGCCTGCTGGATGAGCTGCTGGAAGTTTAGCCCTTCCATGCGGCTGCCCTTGAGCGCGAGCGTCGCCTCGCCTTCCCAGTTTTCACGAAACGCCTGGGCGTCGATGCGGTCACCCTGAAACTTACCGTCAACGCTCATTTTACCGGTCAGCGCGATAGGATAGTTAAAGGCGTGCAGGATATCGCCCACCTCAATCTCTTTCGCGTTAACCGTAAAACGCGCTTGCGGCACATCGTCACGCGCATCCAGCGTTCCCGGCAGCGACAGCTCGCCCGTGCCAAGCTTACCGCTGAGCGCAGAGAGCGTCAGCAGCCCCGCCTGGTTGCGCATCTGCGCGTTCACGTCGCTGAAGGTCAGCCCGCGCCAGCGCACGCTGTCGGCTTTAATCGTGGCGCTGGCGTTGAAACCGCGCAGCCCCGTATAAGGCGCCTCTTCCACTTCATTCGCAATCACCGGGCGCGGGCGCGCATTCTGCTGGCCCTGCTGGGCGACGGCGGTGGTCGTGGCGGCGTCCGGCGCAAGCAGTTTTTCCAGATCGAGCGCGCTGAAATGCAAATCGAGATCCCAGCCCGGCGTGTCGCCAAGCGTCACGCTCCCCTGCCCGGCGAGCTGGCTGTCGTTGGCCTTAAGGTTGAGCGCGCTGAATTCCAGCCGTTTGTCACCCTCAAGCCAGCGGGCCTGGAGCGTGCCGTTGCCCACAATGCCATCGCGCGGCAGATCCGCGCCGCGCAGTTCCCAGGAGAGCTGAGAAACGGTGGCGCTCAGCGTCTGCGGATAGTCGGCTGCATTGAGCGCAGCGCTCAAGGAGAGCGTTAAATCGCGCTGGTCGCGGCTCACTTTGCCGCTCAGCTCAAGCTGCGCGTCGTGATGCTCGTTCTGCTCCATTTGCAGATTGATGTTACGAACGGTGATCTGCTCATCATCTTTATGCTGGAACACCAGCACGCTGTCCGCGACTTTAAGACGGGCGATATCAAACGACCAGCCGTGGGAATCTTCCACCGGCGGCGCGCTGTTTTTCGGCCCGACTGGCGCGCCGGGTTCATGCCGCGCTTCGCTCTGGGGCGTGAGCTGAACCACCGCGCCTTTCAGCATGACCTGACGTACCGAGAGCTGATGCGAGAGCAGCGGAAACAGCGCTACGTCGAGGCGCATGTTATCGGCGCTGACCAGCGGCTGGCTGGCACCCGGCGCGGTGAGACTCATCCGGCCTGAGAGAATGCTGAGCTGCGGCCAGACGTGCCAGCGCAGCGGGCCGTCCAGCCTGAGCTGATAGCCGCTGCGCCGTTCCACCTGGCTTATCATGTAACTGCGAAAATCGTTGGGATTTACCAGCATCACCAGCGCGGAGAGACCGGCGAAAAACACCACCAGTAAGATCATCAGCGTGGTCAGAACTCGTCTCATGGCATCCTCTGCAGACCGGCCCGCGGGCGCTTAGTCTTTGTCTATACGGCTGGCGACAGCACCCTGCTGATCGCGGTATTTCGCATCCTGGCGACGGTTGTAAGGCCGCGCCGCCGGGCCGGAAAGCGGCTCGAAACTGAGCGCGCCTATCAACATGCCTGGGCGCAACGCCAGGGGCAACTTACCTGAATTATAGAACTCCAGCACGATACAGCCCTGCCAGCCTGGATCGATACGGTGCGCGGTCACGTGCACCATCAATCCAAGCCGCGCCAGTGACGAACGACCATCGAGCCAGCCGACCAGATCCGCCGGCAGCGTGACGGACTCATAGGTCACCGCCAGCGCCAGTTCGCCCGGATGCAGGAAAAACGCCTCGCCGTCGTTAAGCACGATTTCATCGCTCATCACGCGATCGAGCGCCGCGCTCACTTCATCTTTCGGGCCGCTTAAATCGATATACGCAGCGGTATGGCCGCGGAAGGTGCGGAATTTATTGCCAAGACGCACATCCACCGTGGCGCCGTTAATGCGCTCCACCGGCGGACGCGGGGTAATCGCCAGTCGGCCTTCATCCAGCCAGGCTTCAATATCTCGGTCACAAAGACGCATTACACTCTCCTGATGTGTTCAGGCTTCCGGCATATGCCGAAAGCCTGAGGGTAACTTCTGGAACGGTACACGCAAAACGCAGCTTATTCAAAGAACTGGCTGATTTTCGCCTTGAGAATATCGATAGCGATGCGGTTTTTACCTCCGCGCGGCACGATGATATCGGCGTACTGCTTGGAAGGATCGATAAATTGCAGGAACATCGGGCGCACCGTTTTCTGATACTGCGTCATCACAGAGTCCATAGAACGGCCGCGCTCGTTGACGTCACGCTTAATGCGACGCATCAGGCAGATATCGAGCGGGGTATCGACGAAAATCGAGAAATTCATCTCTTCACGCAGACGCGCGTCGGTGAGCAGCAGGATCCCTTCCAGAATAATCACCTTTTTCGGTTCGATATGTACCGTCTGCGCGGTACGGGTGTGCTCCACGTAGCTGTAAACCGGCAGCTCGATGGGTTTACCTGCTTTCAGCATTTGCAGGTGTTGAAACAGCAGGTTGTGATCCATCGCGTTCGGATGGTCGTAGTTGGTTTTAACCCGCTCCTCCATGGACAGATGGCTTTGATCCTTGTAATAGCTGTCTTCTGGAATAACACCAATGTGTTCATCACCGACCTGCTCACGCAGCTCCCGATAGAGGGTACTTGCGATAAGGCTTTTACCTGAAGCCGATGCGCCGGCGATGCCGATGATGACGCATTGATGGGACTTGTCAGTCATAAATTAGCGACCTGGTTTACATAATAAAGAGAAAAGGAAGGGTGACGCCGTCGCGTCAGACGCGGCAATTATAGGGATTTCACGAAATTGATACCAGTCGATGCTGCAATCGTGAGAATAAGTGCGCAAATTCTGTCGCACATGGCAGGTGAAAAGCCCTGTTTTTGGCTGCGCAAACAGGGATTAAGCGAGGCGCAAACGGAGCGGTGCGCTTTTTATTATTCACCACAGTTAATTTATGAGCAGACGCCATAGGAATTGTAAATTGTTTGTACTAGCATAACCGAAACATTTTTCCTGATGCGTTCGGGTATTGCACCTGACGGCAATGCCTATGCGGATTATGTGGTAATGATTAAAAAAAAGAACAAGCAGGAACTGGCGGCCACGCCGCATCCTTTGCTGCGCTTAGTCAGTCTTGGCTTGCTGACTTATATTTTTACGCTCTTCTCGCTTGAGCTGACGCTATTCGACACGCTGCTGGCCCCGCTGTGGTTCCCGACCTCCATTATGATGGTGGCGTTCTTTCGCCACGCCCTGCGCCTGTGGGTGCCGATTGCGCTGGTCTGCGGCGCAGGCACGGTGCTCGCGACGCTGACGCTGTTCCCGCCTGGGCACCTTGAGCTTTCGTATACCGTGATAAACATCGTCGAAGCGCTGGTGGGCGCCATACTGCTGCGCAAACTGCTGCCCTGGTATAACCCGCTTAAAAACTTAAATAACTGGCTGCGGCTGGCATTCGCCAGCGCCGTGGTACCGCCGCTGGTGGGTGGCTTATTGCTGGCGGCCATCAGCGAGGGTCACGTGACGCTGCGCCTGGCGCTGGTGTGGATCTTATCGGAAACCATCGGCGCGCTGGCGCTGGTGCCGCTCGGCCTGCTGTTTAAAGCGCGCTATCTGTTGCGCCACCGCAGCCCCCGCCTGCTGGCCGAAAGCCTGGCGACGCTGTGCGTCACGCTGCTGTGCAGCTGGCTCGCGCTCCACTATATGCCGTGGCCATTTACTTTTGTGATTGTGCTGCTGATGTGGAGTGCGATTCGCCTGCCGCGCCTGGAGGCGTTTACCGTCTTTCTCGCCACCGTCATGATGGTTTCTTTCGTTATTGCCACTAACCCCGCGCTGCTAGATTTGCCCCATCAGGGCATGGTGGTCAACGCGCCGTGGCTGCCGTTTTTGATGATTCTGCTGCCCGCGAACGTCATGACCATGGTGATGTACGCCTCGCGCGAAGAGCGCAAGCTGATTACCGAGAGCGAAACGCGCTTTCGCAACGCGATGGAGTATTCCGCCATCGGCATGGCGCTGGTCTCCACAGAAGGCGGCTTTTTGCAGGTCAACAAGGCGCTCTGTAACTTTCTCGGTTATACGCCTGAGCAACTCGCGCACATGAGCTTCCAGCAGCTCACCTATCCTGAAGATCTGCATGCCGATATGGAACAGGTGGAGAAGCTGCTGAACGGCGAAACGAACAACTACTCGCTCGAAAAACGCTACTACACCCGTGCGGGCGATGTGGTGTGGGCACTGCTGGCGGTCTCTATCGTGCGCCAGCGCGACGGCTCACCGCTCTATTTTATCGCCCAGGTTGAAGATATTACCGAACTCAAGCGCACCGAATGGGTGAACAAGCGCCTGATGGAGCGCATCACGCTTGCCAACGAAGCGGGTGGCATCGGCATCTGGGAGTGGGAGCTTGGCACCGACGTGCTCGCCTGGGACCAGCGCATGTTTGAGCTTTACGAAGTGCCACCGCATACGCGCCCCACGTACCAGCTGTGGAAATCGCGGCTGCTGAAAGAAGATGTCGCCCACGCGGAAGCCACGATTCAGGAGGCGCTACGCGCGCGCATGCCGTTTAAACTTGAGTTTCGCATTCAGGTGAAAAACGGTGTTCGCCACATTCGCGCGCTCGCCAACCGCGTGCTCAATAAGCAGGGCGAAGTGGAGCGTCTGCTCGGCGTGAATATGGACATGACCGAGGTGAAACAGCTCAACGAGGCGCTGTTCCAGGAGAAAGAGCGCCTGCATATCACGCTCGATTCCATCGGCGAAGCGGTGATTTGTACCGATGTCGATATGAACGTCACCTTTATGAACCCGGTCGCCGAGAAGATGAGCGGCTGGCGTCAGGAAGAGGCGATTGGTCAGTCAATCCTGACGATTTTGCGCATCACTTTTGGCGATAACGGCCCGCTGCTGGACGATATTCACAGCGGCGAAGCCACGCACGCCGGGACCGGCATTGAACAGGACGTAGTGCTGCACTGCCGCAGCGGCGGTAATTACGATATCCACTATACCATCACGCCGCTCAGCACGCTGGAAGGGGAAAATATCGGCTCGGTGCTGGTTATCCATGACGTGACCGAGTCGCGCAAAATGCTCCGCCAGCTGAGCTACAGCGCCTCGCATGACGCCCTCACCCATCTCGCCAACCGCGTCAGTTTCGAGACGCACCTCAAGCGGTTACTGCAAAGCGTTAGCGACACCCATCAGCGCCACGCGCTGGTCTATATCGATCTCGACCGTTTTAAAGCGGTGAACGACTCGGCCGGACATGCGGCGGGCGATGCCCTGCTGCGTGAACTGGCCTCGCTGATGCTCGGAATGCTGCGCACCACCGACGTGCTGGCGCGTCTCGGCGGCGATGAATTCGGCCTGCTGCTGCCGGATTGCAGCCTGGAGAACGCCCGCACCATCTGCGAGCGCATTGTGGCGGCCATCAACGAATACCCGTTTGTCTGGGAGAGCCGCCTGCACCGCATCGGCGCCAGCGCCGGGATCACGATTATCGACGCCTCGAATAATCAGGCGCAGGACGTGATGTCGCAGGCGGATATCGCCTGTTATACCTCGAAAAACGCCGGGCGCGGCGTGGTTACGGTCTACGAGCCGCACCAGCAACAACTCCACAGCGGCCGCGGCACGCTGACTGCCCAGGAGCAGCAACGCATGATCAATGAGCATCATCATGTCCTGATGGTGCGCCCCGTCGCCTCACCGCGTGTGCCGGAAAGCGCCAGCTTCTGGCTGCTGTCGCTGCGTCTGTGGACCAGCGAAGGCGAAATGATAGAAGAGCACAGCTTCCGCGCGGGGCTTAACGATCCTGAGCTGATGCAGGCGCTGGATACGCGCATGATGACCGATTTCTTCCGGGATCACGCCGCCAGCGTGGCGCAAAAAGGCGTCGGCGTGGCGCTCACGCTTTCCGGCGCGACGCTATTAAACGCGCAGCGTCTCGATGCGCTGCTGGCGCAGCTCGCCGCGAGCCCGCTGCCGCCGCGCCTGCTGCATCTGGTTATCGATAGCGACGTGCTGATGCAGGATGCCACGCAGGCGCGCCGTCAGCTGGCGCGCCTGCGTGAAGCGGGCTGTCGGGTTGTACTGAGCCATATCGGTCGCGAGCTGGAGGTTTTTGAACATCTCTCCGCCTCGTGTGCCGACTACATTATGGTGGCAAGCGATCTGGTGGCCGACGCCCATGCAAGCCTGATGGACGAAATGCTGCTGACGATTGTGATGGGTAACGCGCGCCGCCTCGGCCTGCAAACTATCGCCGGGCCTGCCGACCAGCAGTCGTTGCTGGAAACGCTCGCGAATGTCGGCATCGATCTGGTGTTTGGCGAAACGGTGGCCCAGACGCAGGCGCTGAGCGCGCGTCTTGCCACCAGCTATTTCGCTATTCACTGACTGGCGTCTGCCACGCCGTGGCGTACCAGACGTGCAGGAGCGCGTAGGTGCGCCACGGCTGCCAGCGCGCGGCATAGCGGCGAATTTGCGCAGGCGTCATCGGCGCGAAACGCTGCTTAATCAGATAGTCGTCCGGCAGAAAAATATCCGGTGCCTGCCAGCCGCGCATCGCGAAATAATTTGCTGTCCAGGGGCCGATGCCCGGCAGTTGCGTCAGCGCTTTCACGCCCGCGGCGACATCGGACGGACAGGTGAGCGGAAACCGCCCGGCCAGATGTTCATGGGCGAGCTGGATAAGCGCCCCGGCGCGCATCAGCGGCATGCCGAGCGCTTTCAGCGTCGCAGGCTCGGCGCGCGCCATCTCCTCAGGCGTCGGAAACCGCCAGCCGGTGCCATCTTCAAGCGGCATCCCCACCGCCTGCACCACTTTGCCGGTCAGCTTCGCCGCCATCGCCACGCTCACCAGTTGCCCGAGAATCGCGCGCACGCCCTGCTCAAACACATCCACCGACCCCGGCAGCCGCAAGCCTGGTCTGTCGGCGGCGAGCGGCCCGAGCGTTTCTAGCATGGGCGTCGGGTCGAAACGCAGATCCAACAGCCGCATCACGCGCGACTCTACTTCTTCCGCCACCGGCAGCAGGCCGTCGCTCATCTCAAGCGTCACCGTTGCGTGCGCCGGGTGCGGCGTGACGCTAAACCAGCCCTGATGCCCGCCGATAGCCAGCGTGCGTCGGTAGTGGTTTTCGCTCACCTCTTCAATGCCCGCCACGGCACGATCGCCCAGAAAGCGTAACATCCACGGCCAGTCGTAAGGCGGCTGATAGCGAAGCGTAAACATAGCGTCTCCTTTGTTTTTGATTTCTAAAGCTTAATCGCTACGCCCTTTTTTTGCCTTGCGCAGTTATTCCATTTGCCGCCGACGCGACATTTCGCTAAAGTCGCCCCCCTTCTTCACGGCATGGGGAATATGTGAATGTTTATCGGTTTTGACTACGGCACCGCCAACTGTTCTGTCGCGATGATGCGTGACGGCGTGCCGCAAATGCTGCCGCTTGAGCAGGGCTCGACGCTGCTGCCGTCCATGATTGGCGCGCCGGTGCGCGAGGCGGTAAGCGAATGGCTGTATCGCCATCAGAATGTCGAGGCGAGCGGCGCGGAAACGCAGGCGCTGCTGCGCCGCGCGCTGAGCTATAACCGCGAAGAGAGCATCGACGTGACGCCGGGCAGCGTACAGTTCGGGCTCAGCGCGCTGCGCCAGTACATGGACGACCCGGAAGAGGTCTGGTTCGTGAAGTCGCCGAAGTCGTTTCTCGGTGCCAGCGGGCTGAAGCCGCAACAGGTCGCGCTGTTTGAAGACCTGGTCTGCGCGATGATGGTGCATATTCGCCAGGCGGCTCAGCAACAGGCGAACGCGGAGATTGACCAGGCGGTCATTGGCCGTCCGATCAACTTCCAGGGACTCGGCGGCGATGACGCCAACCGTCAGGCGCAGGGGATTCTTGAGCGCGCGGCGCACCGCGCTGGTTTTCGCGACGTGGTGTTTCAGTATGAGCCGGTCGCGGCTGGTCTCGATTTTGAAGCCACATTGAGCGAAGAGCAGCGCGTGCTGGTCGTGGATATCGGCGGCGGAACCACCGACTGTTCGCTGCTGCTGATGGGCCCGCAGTGGCGCGCGCGCCGCGACCGCGATCAAAGCCTTCTCGGTCACAGCGGTTGCCGCGTGGGCGGTAACGATCTGGATATCGCGCTGGCGTTTAAACAGCTGATGCCGCTGCTCGGCATGGGCGGCGAAACCGAAAAAGGCACCGCGCTGCCGGTGCTGCCGTGGTGGAACGCCTGCGCGATTAACGACGTGCCAGCGCAGAGCGAGTTCTACAGCGCCGCCTGCGGACGCCTGCTGGCGGATTTAGCCCGCGATGCCCGCGAGCCGCAAAAAGTGGCGCTACTGCAAAAAGTGTGGCGGCAACGCCTGAGCTACCGTCTGGTGCGCGCGGCGGAAGAGAGCAAAATCGCGCTCTCGCAGGCCCCGCTCTGCCAGACCGCGCTGCCGTTTATTGAGCCACAGCTGAGCCAGGAAATTACACAGCAGGCGCTCGCGCTGGCGCTCAACCCGCCGCTACAGCGTATCCTTGAGCAGGTGACGCTGGCGCTTGAGGCAAGCAACGAGCGCCCGGATGTTATTTATCTCACCGGCGGCAGCGCGCGTTCACCGCTCATCCGCGAGGCGCTGCAGGCGCAACTGCCAGGCATCCCGGTACAGGGCGGCGACGATTTCGGCTCCGTCACCGCGGGCCTTGCGCGCTGGGCGCAGGTGGTGTTTCAGTAACCGGCGCGGTCAGACGGGGATCACTTTGCTGCCTTCGGGCAGCTCTATCAGTAAAGAGAGCTTGCCGCCCAGCGCTTCGACGTAGCGCTTGAGCGTCAGCAGTTTGATCTCCTTACCGCGCTGCTCGATGGCGGCGATAGCGGGCTGCGTGACGCCCATTATCTCCGCCAGCTGCTGCTGCGAAAACGCCCGCGCTTCGCGAATGCGCGGCAGGCCGTGCTCCAGCGCGATTTCGTCTGCCATGCGCAGGATTTCAGCCTGCCGTTCCGGGGAAAAGCCCGCCATTACGTCATCAAGAGTTTTCATTTCGTCTCTCCATCGCTTGCACATGCAGGAAGAATTCTTCTTCAGCCTGCCTGATTAAGGCGTCATAAAAATGTTTCTGGCTTCGTTTATTGCCTGCGCAGAGCACAACGGCCTGACGTTCAGCGTCAAACGCAAAAAAGACGCGCCAGGGTTCGCCGCCATACTGCACACGTAGCTCTTTCAGGTTGGGATAACGCGAACCTTTCACCGTATCGACCAGCGGGCGTCCGACAAGCGGGCCGGAATAACGTAAGTTCCATAAGAGCGCGGCGATACGATCCTGTAATCCTTCGGGCTGCTGCTGATACCAGTCGTTAAAACGATCGGTAAAAATCACCGTCCATGCCATACCCATCCCTCATAAACTATAGTTTATATCCACAGATAAAACCATACTTTAAGAGAGGTTTTATTCTCTCTCCATCAACGAATTGCGCCTCTGCGAGACGTCTCGTAAAACCTGAGCGATTCAGACAGTTCTAAACGGTGTTTCATATTTCCTCCATCTTTCTGCGGTCAGGGCTGACTAAACTTGTATCATTACGCCTAATCGTTTCAGGAAAAGAAGACGTACTGCTTATGAAAAGCACGGTTAAAAAGCGCGGGTGGGTCATCGCCGGCATCGTGGTCGTGGCGATTGCCGCGCTCCTCTACTGGCGTAACGCCGCCACGGATGCGCCATCAGGTAAAACGACACACGCAGGCGGTCGCGCCGCGATGCGCATGGGCGGCGCACAAGCCCCAGTACAGGCCGCCACCGCGCGCAGCGAGGCGGTGCCGCGCTATCTCACAGGGCTTGGGACTATCACTGCCGCCAACACGGTCACGGTGCGCAGCCGGGTGGATGGTCAGCTAATGGCGATTCACTTTAAAGAGGGCCAGCAGGTAAAAGCGGGCGATCTGCTCGCGGAAATCGATCCGAGCCAGTTTAAAGTGGCACTCGCGCAGGCCCAGGGGCAGCTCGCCAAAGATCGCGCGACGCTTGCCAACGCCCGTCGCGATCTGGCGCGCTATCAGCAGCTTGGTAAAACGAACCTGGTTTCACGCCAGGAGCTGGACGCCCAGCAGGCGCTGGTCAGCGAAACCGAAGGCACGCTGAAAGCCGACGAAGCCGCCGTCGCCAGCGCGCAGTTGCAGCTCGACTGGAGCCGCATCACCGCGCCGATTGACGGGCGTGTCGGCTTAAAACAGGTCGATATCGGCAACCAGATCTCCAGTGGTGATACCACCGGCATTGTGGTGCTGACCCAGACGCACCCGATTGATCTGGTCTTTACCCTGCCGGAGAGCGATATCGCCGCCGTGATGCAGGCGCAAAAGGCGGGGAAAGCCCTGACGGTAGAAGCCTGGGATCGCACTAACAGCACAAAGCTCAGCACCGGTGAGCTGTTAAGCCTGGATAACCAGATAGACGCCACCACCGGCACGATTAAGCTCAAGGCGCGCTTTGCCAATGAGGATGACGCGCTGTTCCCGAACCAGTTCGTTAACGCCCGCATGTTGATTGATACGCAGCAGAACGCGGTCGTGATCCCGACCGCCGCGTTGCAGATGGGCAACGAAGGCCACTTTGTCTGGGTGCTGAACGACGACAACAAAGTGAGTAAGCACACCGTCACGACCGGCATTCAGAACAGCGAAACCGTAGTGATCACTGCAGGCCTTTCTGCAGGCGATCGCGTGGTGACGGACGGCATCGACCGCCTGACCGAAGGCGCGAAGGTGGACGTGGTGGAAGCACAAACGGCCACCGATAACGCGAAGCCTGAACGCGGCGAGCGCAGCCCAACCGACAGCGCCCGCGCAGCCAAAGGAGCGCGTTCCTGATGCAGGTGTTACCTCCGAGCGCCACTGGCGGGCCGTCCCGCCTGTTTATTCTGCGCCCCGTGGCCACTACGCTGCTGATGGTGGCTATTCTGCTTGCAGGCATCATCGGCTATCGCTTTCTGCCGGTTTCCGCTCTGCCGGAAGTGGACTATCCGACGATTCAGGTCGTCACGCTCTACCCTGGCGCCAGCCCGGATGTCGTGACGTCGGCTATCACCGCGCCGCTGGAGCGCCAGTTCGGCCAGATGTCAGGCTTAAAGCAGATGGCTTCGCAAAGCGCGGGCGGCGCGTCGGTGGTGACGTTACAGTTCCAGCTCACGCTGCCGCTGGATGTTGCCGAGCAGGAGGTGCAGGCCGCCATTAACGCCGCCACCAACCTACTGCCGGACGATCTCCCTAACCCGCCGGTCTACAGCAAAGTGAACCCGGCGGACCCGCCAATCATGACGCTTGCGGTCACCTCATCGGCGCTGCCGATGACCCAGGTGGAAGATATGGTGGAAACCCGCGTCGCGCAGCGTATCTCGCAGGTGACGGGCGTAGGCCTCGTGACGCTCTCCGGCGGCCAGCGTCCGGCGGTGCGGGTAAAACTGAATGCGCAGGCGCTGGCGTCGCTGGGCATTGACAGCGAAACCGTGCGCACCGCCATCACCAGCGCAAACGTCAACTCGGCGAAAGGCAGTTTCGACGGCCCGGAGCGCGCGGTGACGCTCTCCGCCAACGATCAGATGAAATCCGCCGACGAATACCGCAACCTGATCATCGCCTATAAAAACGGCGCGCCGGTGCGGCTTGGCGACGTCGCGACGGTGGAGCAAGGCGCGGAGAACGCCTGGCTTGGTGCCTGGGCCAATAAACAGCCTGCGATTGTGATGAACGTCCAGCGCCAGCCGGGCGCTAACATCATCACCACCGCCGAAACCATTCAGAAACTGCTGCCGCAGCTTACGGAAAGCCTGCCGAAATCGGTGCAGGTGAAAGTGCTGACCGACCGGACCACCAATATCAGCGCGTCGGTCAACGACACGCAGTTTGAGCTGATGCTGGCGATAGCGCTGGTGGTGATGATCATCTACCTGTTCCTGCGCAACATTCCGGCGACCATTATCCCGGCGGTGGCGGTACCACTGTCGCTGGTCGGCACCTTTGCGGTGATGGTGTTTCTCGATTTCTCCATCAACAACCTGACGCTGATGGCGCTGACCATCGCCACCGGGTTCGTGGTGGATGACGCCATCGTGGTGATAGAAAATATCTCGCGCTATATCGAAAAAGGCGAAAAGCCGCTGGCCGCCGCGCTCAAGGGCGCAGGCGAAATCGGCTTTACCATTATCTCCCTGACGTTCTCGCTGATAGCCGTGCTGATCCCGCTGCTGTTTATGGGGGATATCGTGGGCCGCCTGTTCCGTGAATTCGCAGTGACGCTGGCGGTGGCGATTTTGATCTCCGCTGTCGTCTCGCTGACGCTGACGCCGATGATGTGCGCGCGTATGTTAAGCCATGAATCGCTGCGCAAACAGAATCGCTTCTCGCGCGCCTCAGAACGTGTGATTAATCGGGTGATTGACCGCTATGGCCAGTTGCTTAAGCGCGTGCTGAACCACCCGTGGCTGACGCTCGGCGTCGCGCTTGGCACGCTCGCGCTGACGGTGCTTTTGTGGATTTTCATCCCGAAAGGCTTTTTCCCGGTGCAGGACAACGGCATCATCCAGGGCACATTGCAGGCGCCGCAGTCGGTCTCGTTCGCCAGCATGGCCGAGCGCCAGCGCGCGGTGGCGGATGTCATTTTAAAAGATCCGGCGGTGGAGAGCCTCACCTCGTTTGTCGGCGTCGATGGCACTAACCCGTCGCTTAACAGCGCACGGCTGCAAATCAACTTAAAACCGCTCGATGACCGTGACGACCGTGTGCAGACGGTGATTGCGCGCCTTCAGGAGGCCGCGAGCCGCGTGCCGGGTGCCACACTCTACCTGCAACCGATTCAGGATCTCACCATCGACACCCAGGTGAGCCGCACGCAGTATCAGTTCACGCTCCAGGCCAATTCGCTGGAGGCGCTCAGCACCTGGGTGCCGAAGCTTATCGCCCGGCTGCAAACGCTGCCGCAGCTGGCGGATGTCAGCAGCGACTGGCAGGACAACGGTCTTGTGGCTTACGTGAATGTGGATCGCGCGAGCGCCAGCCGTCTTGGCATCAGCATGAGCGATGTCGATAACGCGCTCTATAACGCCTTTGGCCAGCGCCTTATCTCAACCATCTATACCCAGGCCAACCAGTACCGCGTGGTGCTGGAGCATAACACTACCGCCACGCCGGGCCTGGCGGCGCTCGACGGTATTCGTCTTGCCAGCAGCGATGGCGGCATGGTGCCGCTCAGCGCCATTGCGAAGGTCGAGCAGCGCTTCGGGCCGCTTACGATTAACCATCTCGATCAGTTCCCGTCGACGACTATCTCGTTTAACGTGCCGGACAGCTATTCGCTGGGCGACGCGGTAGACGCCATCACCCAGGCGGAGGCGGATCTGGCGTTCCCGGCCGAAATAACGACCCAGTTCCAGGGCAGCACCCTCGCCTTCCAGGCGGCGCTTGGCAGCACGCTCTGGCTGATTCTGGCGTCGGTGGTGGCGATGTACATCGTGCTCGGCGTGCTGTATGAGAGCTTTATCCACCCGATTACCATTCTCTCGACGCTGCCCACCGCAGGCGTTGGCGCGCTGCTGGCGCTGCTTATCGCCGGTGCCGAGCTGGATGTCATCGCCATCATCGGCATTATTCTGCTGATAGGCATCGTCAAGAAAAACGCCATTATGATGATCGACTTTGCGCTGGCCGCCGAGCGTGAACAGCGCATGACGCCGCGCGAGGCCATTTACCAGGCGTGTCTGCTGCGTTTTCGGCCCATCCTGATGACCACGCTCGCCGCCCTGCTCGGCGCGCTACCGCTGATGCTCAGCACCGGCGTTGGCGCGGAGCTGCGCCGTCCGCTCGGCATCGGCATGGTCGGCGGCCTGCTGGTAAGCCAGGTGCTGACGCTCTTTACCACGCCGGTAATTTATCTGCTGTTCGACCGCCTCGGCCACGCCGTGCGCCGCCGTCTGCCCGCGCGTGAAGAGGAGGCGTAAGTGAAGTTTTACGCGCTCTTTATCTACCGCCCGGTAGCGACGATTTTGCTCTCCATCGCCGTGACGCTCTGCGGCGTGCTGGGCTTCCGGCTGCTGCCGGTGGCCCCGCTGCCGCAGGTTGATTTCCCGGTGATCATGGTGAGCGCGTCGCTGCCAGGCGCGTCGCCGGAGACGATGGCGTCGTCGGTCGCGACACCGCTTGAACGCTCGCTCGGGCGCATCGCGGGCGTCAACGAAATGACCTCCACCAGCTCGCTTGGCAGCACACGCATTATTCTGGAGTTCAATTTTGACCGCGATATCAACGGCGCGGCGCGCGACGTGCAGGCGGCGATCAACGCCGCGCAAAGCCTGTTGCCGAGCGGAATGCCCTCGCGTCCGACGTATCGCAAAGCGAACCCGTCCGATGCGCCAATCATGATCCTCACGCTCACCTCGGACACCTTCTCCCAGGGCGAGCTTTATGATTACGCCTCGACGCAGCTTGCCCAGACCATCGCCCAGATTGACGGCGTGGGGGATGTCGACGTGGGCGGCAGCTCGCTACCCGCCGTCAGGGTGGCGCTCAACCCGCAGGCACTCTTTAACCAGGGCGTCTCGCTGGATACGGTGCGCAGCGCCATCAGCAACGCCAACGTGCGCCGTCCGCAGGGCGCGATAGAAGACGCCCAGCGTCGCTGGCAGTTGCAGACCAACGATGAGCTTAAAACCGCCGCGGAATATGAGCCGCTGATCGTTCACTACAACAACGGCGCGGCGGTGCATCTGCGCGACGTGGCGACGGTGACCGATTCGGTGCAGGACGTGCGCAACGCGGGCATGACCAACGCCAAACCGGCCATTTTGCTGATGATCCGCAAACTCCCGGAAGCCAATATCATTGAGACGGTGGACCGCATCCGCGCCGCGCTGCCGGAGCTGCGCGACACCATCCCCGCCGCCATCGACATGCAAATCGCGCAGGATCGCTCGCCGACCATTCGCGCGTCGCTGGCGGAAGTGGAGCAGTCGCTGGCGATATCGGTCGGCCTGGTGATTCTGGTGGTGTTCCTGTTTCTGCGCTCCGGGCGCGCGACGCTGATTCCTGCCGTCGCGGTGCCGGTATCGCTTATCGGCACCTTCGCCGCCATGTATCTGTGCGGTTTCAGCCTGAATAACCTCTCGTTAATGGCGCTCACCATCGCCACTGGCTTTGTGGTGGATGACGCCATCGTGGTGCTGGAGAATATCTCGCGCCACCTTGAGGCGGGCGTCAAACCGCTTCAGGCGGCGCTCCAGGGCGTGCGCGAAGTGGGCTTTACGGTGCTCTCCATGAGCCTGTCGCTGGTGGCGGTCTTTCTGCCGCTGCTGCTGATGGGCGGGCTGCCAGGGCGGCTGTTCCGGGAGTTTGCCGTGACGCTCTCGGTCGCCATCGGCATTTCACTGGTGGTGTCGCTGACGCTCACGCCGATGATGTGCGGCTGGCTGCTGAAGGCCAAACCGAGTGAAGAGACCCGCAGTCGCGTCGGCATCAATCGCCTGTTGCTGGCGCTGCAGGGCGGATACGCCCGCTCGCTCGGCTGGGTGCTGAACCACGCCCGGCTGGTCGGGCTGGTGCTGCTCGCCACCATCGCGCTGAACGTCTGGCTCTATATTTCCATTCCGAAAACCTTTTTCCCGGAGCAAGACACCGGGCGGCTGATGGGCGGCATTCAGGCCGACCAGAGCATCTCGTTCCAGGCGATGCGCGGCAAGCTGCAGGATTTCATGAAAATCATTCGCGAAGATCCGGCGGTGGATAACGTTACCGGCTTTACCGGCGGCTCGCGGGTGAACAGCGGCATGATGTTTATCTCGCTCAAACCGCTCGGCGAGCGTACGGAAAGCGCCCAGCAGGTGATTGACCGGCTGCGCAAAAAACTCGCGCGCGAGCCGGGCGCGAGCCTGTTTTTAATGGCGGTGCAGGATATACGCGTCGGCGGGCGGCAGTCGAACGCCAGCTACCAGTACACCTTGCTGTCTGACGATCTGGCGGCGCTGCGCGAATGGGAGCCGAAAATCCGCCAGGCGCTCGCTAAACTGCCGCAGCTTGCCGACGTGAACTCCGATCAACAGGACAACGGCGCGGAGATGAGCCTGGTCTATGACCGCGAATCGATGGCGCGGCTTGGCATCAGCGTGCAGGACGCCAACAGCCTGCTGAATAACGCCTTCGGCCAGCGCCAGATTTCGACCATCTACCAGCCGCTTAACCAGTACAAAGTGGTGATGGAAGTTGACCCGCGTTACACCCAGGATATCAGCGCGCTCGATCAGATGTTCGTGATGAACAGCGAAGGCAAGCCGATTCCGCTCTCGTGGTTTGCGAAATGGCAGCCCGCCAACGCACCGCTGTCGGTTAACCATCAGGGGTTGTCGGCGGCGTCGACCATCGCCTTTAACCTGCCGACCGGCGTGTCGCTCTCGGAAGCGAGCGACGCCATCACCCGCACGATGACCTCGCTTGGCGTGCCGTCGTCGGTGCGCGGCAGTTTCGCCGGTACGGCGCAGGTGTTCCAGGAGACGATGAATTCGCAGGTGATCTTAATTCTCGCGGCCATCGCCACGGTCTATATCGTGCTGGGGATGCTGTATGAGAGTTACGTGCATCCATTGACTATTCTCTCCACGCTGCCGTCGGCGGGCGTCGGCGCGCTGCTGGCGCTGGAGGCGTTCGATGCCCCGTTTAGCCTCATCGCGCTTATCGGTATTATGCTATTGATTGGTATCGTGAAGAAGAACGCGATAATGATGGTGGACTTCGCGCTGGAGGCTCAGCGCAACGGCCAGCTCAGCGCCCGCGACGCCATTTTCCAGGCCTGCCTGCTGCGTTTTCGCCCGATCATGATGACGACGCTGGCGGCACTGTTCGGCGCGCTGCCGCTGATGATTGCAAGCGGCGACGGCGCGGAGCTGCGCCAGCCGCTCGGCATTACGATTGTCGGCGGGCTGGTGATGAGCCAGTTGCTGACGCTCTATACCACGCCGGTGGTCTATCTCTTCTTCGACCGACTGCGCCTGCGTTTTACGCGCCGGGCGAAACCTGAGGACACCCTGACCGCGAGCGAATAATTTATGACCGACCTGCCCCAGAACGTGCGCTGGCAATTGTGGATCGTCGCCTTCGGCTTTTTTATGCAGGCGCTGGATACCACTATCGTCAATACCGCTCTCCCCTCAATGGCCGCGAGCCTCGGGGAGAGCCCGCTGCGGATGCACATGGTTATCGTCTCGTATGTGCTGACGGTGGCGGTGATGCTGCCCGCGAGCGGCTGGCTGGCGGATCGCGTCGGGGTGCGCAACATCTTCTTCACCGCGATTGTGCTGTTCACGCTCGGCTCGCTGTTTTGCGCGCAGTCCTCGACGCTCAATGAGCTGGTGGCAGCGCGCGTGTTACAGGGCGTCGGCGGCGCCATGATGGTGCCGGTCGGCAGGCTGACGGTGATGAAAATCGTCCCGCGCGATCAGTATATGGCCGCGATGACATTTGTAACGCTGCCGGGCCAGGTAGGGCCGCTGCTCGGGCCTGCGCTCGGCGGGCTGCTGGTGGAGTACGCCTCCTGGCACTGGATCTTTTTAATCAACCTGCCGGTGGGCATTGCCGGTGCCGCCGCGACGCTCTGGCTGATGCCGAACTACACCATGCAAACGCGGCGCTTCGATTTCTCCGGCTTTCTGCTGCTCGCCTTCGGCATGGCGGCGCTGACGATTGCGCTTGACGGCTATCGCAGCACTGGTCTTTCCCCAGCCGGGCTTGGCGCGCTGGTGGCGGGCGGCAGCGCGGCCACGCTGCTTTACCTGTGGCATGCGCGCGGCAACGAGCGGGCGCTGTTCAGTCTGCGGCTTTTCAATACCCGCACCTTTTCACTGGGGCTGTTCGGCAGCTTATGCGGGCGCATCGGCAGCGGGATGCTGCCGTTTATGACGCCAGTTTTTTTACAGATTGGCCTCGGCTTCTCCCCGTTCCACGCCGGCCTGATGATGATGCCGATGGTGCTTGGCAGCATGGGGATCAAACGCATTGTGGTGCAGGTGGTAAACCGCTTTGGCTACCGCCGGGTGCTGGTGGCCTCGACGCTTGCGCTCGCGCTCGTGACCCTGCTGTTTATGGGCGTGGCGCTGGCGGGCTGGTACTGGCTGCTGCCGGTAGTCATGCTTTTTCAGGGGATGGTGAATTCGGTGCGTTTCTCGACGATGAACACGCTGACGCTTCGCGACCTGCCCGATGAGATGGCGAGCAGCGGCAACAGCCTGCTGTCGATGGTGATGCAGCTCTCGATGAGCCTTGGGGTGAGCATCGCGGGCCTGCTGCTTGGCGCGTTCGGGCATAACCAGCTCGCCGCGGACAGCGGCGACGCCCACGGCATCTTTTTCTGGACCTATTTGTGCATGGCGCTAATTATCGCCCTGCCGGCGCTGGTCTTCGCCCGCGTCCCTGACGACATCAGTAAAAACGCCGTCATCGCGCGGCGCAAAAGGAGTGCTTCATGAGGTTCTGGCGGCCCGGCATTACGGGCAAGCTGTTTTTGGCTATTTTCGCCACCTGTATTCTGTTGTTGATTACGATGCACTGGGCAGTGCGCTTTAGCTTCGAGCGCGGCTTTATCGACTACATCAAACACGGTAACGAACAACGTCTGGCCCTGTTAAGCGACGCACTGAGCGAGCAGTACCAGCAGCACGGCGACTGGGGATTTCTGCGCCATAACGATCGCATGATATTCCAGATTTTACGCTCTTTTGAACGGGAGAATGCTCACGACGGCCCGCCGCCGCCAGACAGAGGACCGCCGCCCCACATGCCGCCGCACGGCTGGCGAACGCAGTTCTGGGTGGTGGACGCCGAACAAAATGTGCTGGTCGGCCCGCGCTCGCCGGTGCCGCAGGATGGCGCGCGGCGCGCGATTGTCGTTGACGGCAAACGCGTCGGCTGGGTAATCGCCTCGCCGGTGGAGCGGCTGACGCGCAGTACCGATATCAACTTCGATAAACAGCAGCGGCGCACCAGCTGGCTTATCGTCGCGCTCTCGACGCTGCTCGCGGCAGCCGCCACCTTGCTGCTGGCACGCGGCCTGCTCGCCCCGGTAAAACGACTGGTGGAAGGCACACACCGTCTGGCGGCGGGCGATTTTACTACCCGCGTCGTCGCCACCGGGCAGGATGAACTGGGCCGACTGGCGCAGGATTTCAACCAGCTCGCCAGCACGCTTGAGAAAAACCAGCAGATGCGCCAGGCATTTATGGCGGATATCTCTCATGAGCTGCGCACGCCGCTGGCGGTGCTGCGCGGCGAGCTGGAGGCGATTCAGGACGGCGTGCGCCAGTTTACGCCGGAATCGGTCGCCTCGTTGCAGGCCGAAGTGGGTACGCTGACCAAACTGGTGGATGACCTGCACCAGCTGTCGCTCTCTGACGAAGGCGCGCTCGCCTACCAGAAAAAGCCGCTGGAGATCGTGACGTTGATAGAAGTGGCTGCGGGCGCGTTCCGCGAGCGCTTTGCCGCGCGCGGGCTGACGCTGAATCTGTCGATGCCGGAAAACGTGACGCTCTTTGGCGATCGCGACCGGCTGATGCAGCTTTTTAATAATCTGCTGGAAAACAGCCTGCGTTACACGGACGCGGGCGGCGGGCTGCTGATTCAGGGTGAGCGTCTGGCGCAGCGTTTCGTGCTGCGGTTTATCGACAGCGCGCCGGGCGTGAGCGATGAGCAGCTGTCAAAATTGTTTGAGCGCTTCTACCGCGCGGAAGGCTCGCGCAACCGCGCCAGCGGCGGCTCGGGCCTCGGCCTTGCCATCTGCGCCAATATCGTGGCGGCGCATGGCGGGACGATTAATGCCGATCATTCATCATCAGGCGGTGTTAGCATCACCGTATCCTTACCGCTTGATGCCGTACTTCCGGGAGACGTATGACAGAGTTACCGATTAACGATAAAACCCCGCGCATTCTGGTTGTCGAGGATGAGCCAAAACTCGGCGCGCTGCTGGTGGATTACCTGCGGGCGGCCAGCTACGCGCCGACGCTGATTAACCACGGCGATCAGGTGTTGCCCTATGTGCGCCAGACGCCGCCGGATTTAATCCTGCTGGATCTGATGCTGCCCGGCACCGACGGGCTGACGCTGTGCCGCGAAATTCGCCGCTTCTCGGAAGTGCCGATTGTGATGGTGACCGCCAGAATCGAAGAGATAGACCGCCTGCTGGGGCTTGAGATCGGTGCCGATGATTACATCTGCAAGCCGTTTAGCCCGCGTGAGGTGGTGGCGCGCGTGAAAACCATTTTGCGCCGCTGCAAGCCGCAGCGCGATCTGCAGGCGCAGGATGCCCAAAGCCCGCTGATTATCGATGAAGGGCGTTTTCAGGCGAGCTGGCGGCAGAAGCCGCTCGACCTGACGCCAGCCGAGTTCCGTCTCCTGAAGACGCTTTCCGGCGAGCCGGGCAAGGTGTTTTCGCGCGAGCAGTTGCTGAATCATCTGTATGACGATTACCGTGTGGTGACCGACCGCACGATAGACAGCCATATCAAAAACCTGCGCCGCAAGCTGGAAGCGCTGGACGACGAGCAGCCGTTTATCCGCGCCGTGTACGGCGTGGGCTACCGCTGGGAAGCCGACGCCGGCCGGGTGGTGTAGAGATTATTTGCACGGGTGAAACGCAGACCCAGGAATATGTACGCCCGGTGACCTGTTCCGTTCGCCACAACGCGGATTCTCTCTTTCATGTTTATTCGCATGAACGTGTTAAGGGGGCTCGCGGCAAAAGGGCAGCCGCAAGGGAAAACACACGGCATCGGCGGTGGCTTTTCATTTTCCAGTGGTGGGTGCGCTACGCTTACCCACCCTACGCAGGATGCGAATCGGGTTTTTGTAGGGCGGGTAAGCGCAGCGCACCCGCCGTCACATCCATAAGCCCCCATAACGGTTTGCACGCCCAGGCCGCGGGCGCTACAATTCCCGCCCTTAACGTGGGGGTAAACGTGCCCCCGACCGCTTCGCCGTTGAAGCGGGTCTGACCTGTCATCAGAACGAGTTCAACATGTTTAAACCAGAATTACTGTCGCCTGCGGGAACGCTGAAAAATATGCGTTACGCCTTCGCCTATGGTGCCGACGCCGTATACGCCGGCCAGCCGCGCTACTCGCTGCGCGTGCGCAATAACGAATTCAACCACGAGAATTTGCAGCTCGGCATTAATGAAGCCCACGCGCTTGGCAAAAAATTCTACGTCGTGGTTAACATCGCGCCGCACAACGCCAAGCTGAAAACCTTTATCCGCGATCTCAAACCCGTGGTGGAGATGGGCCCGGATGCGCTGATCATGTCCGATCCGGGGCTTATCATGCTGGTGCGCGAGCACTTCCCGCAGATGGATATTCACCTTTCGGTACAGGCCAACGCGGTGAACTGGGCGACGGTAAAATTCTGGCAGCAGATGGGCCTGACGCGCGTCATTCTCTCCCGCGAACTGTCGCTTGAAGAGATTGCGGAAATTCGCGAGCAGGTGCCGGAGATGGAGCTGGAGATTTTCGTTCACGGCGCTCTCTGCATGGCCTATTCCGGTCGCTGCCTGCTTTCCGGCTACATCAACAAGCGCGACCCGAACCAGGGCACCTGCACCAACGCCTGCCGCTGGGAATATAAAGTGCAGGAAGGCAAAGAGGACAGCATCGGCAATATCGTGCATATCCATGAGCCTATCCCGGTGCAGACCGTCGAGCCGACGCTCGGCATCGGCGCGCCGACCGATAAAGTCTTCATGATTGAAGAGGCGCAGCGCCCCGGCGAATACATGACCGCGTTCGAAGATGAACACGGCACTTACATCATGAACTCTAAAGATTTGCGCGCCATTCAGCACGTCGAGCGCCTCACGAAAATGGGCGTCCACTCGCTGAAAATCGAAGGCCGCACCAAATCGTTCTACTACTGCGCGCGTACCGCCCAGGTCTATCGTCGCGCCATTGACGACGCCGCCGCCGGTAAACCGTTCGATCCGAGCCTCCTTGAGACGCTCGAAGGCCTGGCGCATCGCGGCTATACCGAAGGTTTTCTGCGTCGTCACACCCACGACGATTATCAGAACTATGACTATGGCTACTCGGTATCGGACCGCCAGCAGTTTGTCGGCGAATTTACCGGCGAGCGCAACGGCGCGCTGGCTGCGGTGGCGGTGAAAAACAAATTTTCTCTCGGCGACAGCCTGGAACTGATGACGCCACAGGGCAACGTCAGCTTTACGCTTGAGCATATGGAAAATGCGAAAGGCGAGAAGATGGAAGTGGCACCGGGAGACGGATACACCATCTGGATGCCAGTTCCAGAGGATTTAGCACTGGACTATGCGCTGTTAATGCGTAATTTCTCTGGCCAGACCACCAGAAATCCACATGGTAAATGATTTATAAGGGTTATTTTTACCGCGCGAATGTTTCTTCGAATGGGATCACAAACCGTTATGTTTAAAGCGGTTATTATCCACGGCGCTGAAAAACATAATCCATAAATGCCCGTTGTACCAGGAACCACCTCCTTCAGCCTGCGTAATCTCCCTTACGCAGGCTTATTTTTTTATCCTTTCAGTCAGTTCTTAAGCGACTCGCCAGACTCTGCGATAAACTCTGTGAATCCGTATTCACAGGAGTGTATTCATGTCCCGTTCCCCCGGCTCGTTTCTGATTTTAAATGGTAAAAGCGCTGATAATGAGATCCTGCGCGGCAGCGTGAAGCTGCTACGCGACCAGGGCCACCCGATAGAGGTGCGCGTGACCTGGGAGAAAGGCGATGCGGCGCGCTATGTCAGTGAGGCGGCAGATCAGGGCGCGCAGACGGTGATTGCGGCAGGCGGCGACGGCACCATTAATGAAGTGGCAGCGGCGCTGGCTTGTGTCACGCAGGAAAAACGCCCGGCGCTCGGCCTGTTGCCGCTCGGCACCGCGAACGATTTCGCAACCAGCGCCGCCGTGCCGGACGATATCGAACTGGCGCTGAAGCTGGCCATTGAAGGCCGCGCGGTGCCGATTGATATCGCGCACGTGAATGATAAAACCTGGTTTATCAATATGGCGACGGGCGGTTTCGGTACGCGCATCACCACTGAAACGCCGGAGCGCTTAAAAGCCGCGCTCGGCGGGGTGTCGTATCTGATCCACGGGCTGATGCGTATGGACGCCCTGAAAGCGGATCGCTGTGAAATTCGCGGCGAGCATTTTCACTGGCAGGGCGACGCGCTGGTTATCGGCATCGGTAACGGGCGGCAGGCGGGCGGCGGTCAGGAGCTGTGCCCGGAGGCGCTGATTAACGACGGGCTGCTGCATTTGCGGATTTTTACCGGCGAAGAGTTGCTGCCTGCGCTGTTTACCACGCTGACGCAGCCGGAAGAGAGCCCGAATATTATCGATGGTGCCTCGCCCTGGTTTGAGATAACCGCGCCGCATGAGATTACCTTTAACCTCGACGGCGAGCCGCTGAGCGGACAGCATTTCCGCATTGTGGTTGAGCCCGGCGCGCTGCAGTGCCGCCTGCCGCCGGATTGTCCGCTGCTTAAGTAAAGGAATGTGTGGCATCGCGATTTTCGGGACGGCGGGTGCGCTACGCTTACCCGCCCTACCAGTGATGCAACGGTATGAAACGTTCCAGGGTGGGTAAGCGCAGCGCATCCACCGAAGCATAACGTAACGCCAGCCAACTGTAGGGTGGGTAAGCGCAGCGCACCCGCCATCAGCACCGCCGTCAAATGAAAGGCATTGCCTGTTCAATACGGGTGAACCGTGGAACCCGGGAATATGTACGCCTGGTGACCTGTTCCGTTCGCCACAACGCGGATTCTCTCTGTCACTTTTACTCACGCGAACGTGTTAAGGGGGCTCGCCGCCGCCCCCTTAACAATCCCGGCTCGCGGCCAAAGGGCAGCCGCAAGGGAAAACATACGGCATCGGCGGTGGCTTTTGTGGTTTCGTAGGGCGGGTAAGCGCAGCGCACCCGCCGTTTATCTCGCGCCACCATTTACCCCATCCACAAAAAACGCGCCCGCAGGCGCGTTTATGCTGCGTAACCACAACCGCCATCAGGCGATCGTCACTTTCTTATCCAGATACACATCCTGCACCGCGTTTATCAGCTTCACGCCATCGGCCATCGATTTCTTAAACGCCTTGCGTCCCAGAATCAGCCCCATACCGCCTGCGCGCTTGTTGATCACCGCTGTGCGCACCGCATCGGTGAGATCCGCCTCGCCTCCGGACGCGCCGCCAGAGTTAATCAGCCCCGCACGGCCCATATAGCAGTTGGCGAGCTGATAGCGCACCAGGTCAATCGGGTTATCGCTCGTCAGCTTGCTATACACGCGCTCGTCGGTATAGCCGAACTTCAGCGCGGTATAGCCGCCATTATTCTCGGCCATCTTCTGCTTCACGATATCCGCGCCAATGGTGGCGGCCAGATGGTTGGCCTGGCCAGTCAAATCGGCGCTGGAGTGGTAATCGACGCCATCTTTCTTGAAGTGACTGTTACGCAGATACGCCCACAGCACTGTCACCATGCCAAGCTCATGCGCGCGCTCAAACGCGGCGGAGATCTCTTCAATCTGGCGGCGCGACTCTTCAGAGCCGAAATAGATAGTCGCTCCGACCGCCACCGCGCCCATATTGAACGCCTGCTCGACGCTCGCGTAGAGCGTCTGGTCATATTGCGTGGGGTAACTGAGCGTTTCGTTGTGATTGAGTTTCACCAGGAACGGAATACGGTGCGCGTAGCGGCGCGAGACTGACGCCAGCACGCCATAGGTCGACGCCACGCAGTTACAGCCCGCCTCAATCGCCAGCTCGACGATATTTTTCGGGTCGAAATACATCGGATTGGCGGCAAACGACGCGCCCGCCGAATGCTCGACGCCCTGGTCCACCGGCAGAATAGACAGATAGCCGGTGCCGGCAAGGCGTCCGGTGTTATAAAGAGTCTGCATATTTCGCAGCACCGCGGGCGGACGGTTGTTATCGATCATCACGCGATCGACATAATCCGGCCCTGGCAGGTAGAGCTGGTCGGAGGAAATGGTCGTACAGCGGTGCTGTAACAGGCTATCGGCATCGTTGCCGAGCAACTGCGCAATATCAGTCATCATACGCTCCCGTTATGGTCGGCAGGCGGTGACCTGCCGGACGATAAGATTCCTTACCCACGCCTTAGCTGGGCCCTCTTAGCCTGGACTTGATTAGCACAGATTGCCAGACCTGAGCGCATTTTCAGCTAATTCTGCTGGCACGGTTCACCACCATGCATGAAAATGATGGACGGGCCCGATGCCCTCCCCTACTTCCAGACTATCCGCCTGTTGCAGCGCTTTCGTGAGCCACGCCTTCGCCGCCGTCACCGTTTCAACCCAGTCAGCATACTGCGGACGCAGCGCCGCAAGCGCGCTGGAGAGCGTGCAGCCGGTGCCATGGGTGTTTTTCGTCATGACGCGCGGCGCGGTAAAGCGCGTCGCGCCTTCGCGGGTAAAGAGCCAGTCGGGGCTTTCGGGGTCATCCAGATGCCCGCCTTTCATCAGCACCGCGCCACAGCCGAGCGCCAGCAACGCCTCGCCCTGCTGGCGCATCTCCGCTTCGCTGCGGGCGTGGGTGGTTTCCAGCAGCGCCGCCGCCTCCGGCAAATTCGGCGTGATGATCGCCACCTGCGGCAATAACTTTTCGCGCAGCGTGCGCACGGCAGACGGGCTCAGCAGTGGATCGCCGCTTTTCGCGAGCATGACCGTATCCAGCACAATATTGCGCACCCGGTAACGTGATAGCCGCTCCGCCACGGCCTCGACGATATCCGTTTCCGCCAGCATGCCGATTTTCGTCGTGTCGATGCGCACATCGCTTAACACTGAATCAAGCTGGGCGGCGACAAACGACGGTTCGATGCGGTAGACCGACTGCACGCCGCGGGTGTTCTGCGCCACCAGCGCCGTGATGACGGAGGTGCCGTAAGCACCGAGCGCCGAGAAGGTTTTGAGATCGGCCTGAATGCCCGCGCCGCCGCTCGGGTCGGTGCCGGCGATGGTGAGCGCGTTAATGCGTTTCATAAGCACCTCCGAACGCCTGCGCATGCAGATTATCCAGCAACGCGCTGGCGAAACTGCCGGGGCCACGGGATACGGTCAACGCCTCTTCGCCCGCCCGTTTCATCAGCCAGCAGGCCGTTGCGACATTCTCCAGGCGATCGCCCGGCAGCGCGCAGCAGGCAGCAACGACCGCCGAAAGCGCACAGCCGGTGCCCACCACGCGGGTCAGCATCGCAGTGCCGCCATCAACTGCGACCATGCGTTCGCCATCGGTGATGTAATCGACCTCGCCGGTCACGGCGACAACGGCGCCGCTGCGACGCGCCAGTAAGCGGGCCGCTTCACGTGCATGGTGCGCGCTTTCGGTTGCGTCAACGCCGCGCCCGACGCCGCTTTCGCCTGCCAGTACGCGGATTTCCGAGGCGTTGCCGCGAATGGCGGCTGGGCGATGCGCCAGAATCTCCTGCGCAAATTCCGTGCGCAGCGCGAGCGCGCCGACGGCGACCGGGTCGAGCGTCCACGGCTTGCCCGCCGCGCAGGCGCTGTCGATAGCCGCCCGCATCGCCTGCTGCTGCGGGCGAGTGAGGGTACCGAGGTTTATGAGTAAGGCATCGGCGATGGCCGCGAACTGTGCGGCTTCATCAGTATCCACGACCATCGCGGGCGAGGCGCCAAGTGCGAGCAGGACATTGGCAGTGAAATTTTGCACCACATCGTTGGTAATGCAGTGCACCAGCGGCGCGTAACGGCGAAGTTGGGTGACAACAGGCGCGGCGTGCGAGCCGCAAAGCAGGTCAGAAGACATGGTTCTCTCCTGCCAGGCGCGAAGACGGGATACCGGACAGGCATCTGACTTCCCTACGCTGGCATTATCCAGATCAGGTAATACGGGTATTTCTCAGCCTTCAACGAAGAAGGGCACCCCGAGTCATTTACTGCAAAATCAAAGCGTTGCGATTAACGCTACATTACTCTCTGTTGTGGATCATGCCAGCGGGAAGCCAAAGACTCAACCCTAAAAAATAGGCTGCGTCTCAGTTTGAGGGGCATATAAAAGCTTTAAGTATGAAAAATACAGACTGCCCGGCTTTATTTGCTGGTGATTTCATTGTCCCTGATGCATTGATGCGGTGCTGGAGCGTAAGTGACGTAGTAAGAGGCATTACCATTGGTTTCAGGATTATCAAAGAAATAAGCATCAGAGTTTCATTAAAAATTATTCCTGACCTTACGGAAAAAGAGCCTGTCAGTTGGTCGTCCCTTGGCTAATAATAACTCCCTGAACCTTATCACCTTTCAGATAGTACATAATGCTGTTACTCTGCGTGTATTCACCTGATTTTTCGATATCCTTGTAGTACATAACGATATCTTTCTTAGGCTTATGTTTAAAATATTTTTCTGTTTCTTCTTTAGTTGTTAACACAGGCGCCTTAACGGATACTTGTAATACTCCCTTGTAAGGGGTGCAAGGCGATCCATCTTTCGCTATTGCCACCGCGGTTAAATCCCCCGCCCCCATCTCATTATCAGAAATAAACCAATAATTGATGCCCCCTGATTTCAGGCAAATCCAGGAAGCCAGATTATCTTTATTTACCTTTACACCGGCATTCTTAGCGATAGATGCAAGCGTGTTAACCTCAAACTTGTATTCGGTGGTTCCTATAGCAATAACGGGCACCAGATCTTTATCGGTTTCATGATTATCAGAATAAACTTCAGTAATATCATCGTAATACTTTGCGCCAAATCCCGTCATTTGTGCTGCCGCGCATGTACCCGCCACTAGCCATAAGAATACAAAACTATATTTCATATCAGTCTTCCACGACCAGTATCTTGTCACTACTGTTATTAATCGTTATACGATCTTGCAGCGTCACTTAAAATGACTTCCGATAATGCAATTACAACCTCAGGTGTTCAATGCGTTAATCATCAATCCAGCGCCCCGCCTTTGCCGAGGCAATCAGCATTTTCACGGTAAGCGGCGCAGGCTGATGCTTATCGCTTTTTAAATAGTCGGGAAGAATCGCATTGGGCAGGAAAAATATTCCTTCGCGCGGAAAATATTTACAGAAGTCGAAGGAGGAATCATTGATATTGAACACAGCAAAGTATTCTCCGAAGAAGGCGTGCGCATCTTCTGGCAGGACGCAATATTGTCCGGTGCTTAACGAATCTTCATCCGCCATCTCCCAGAAATGCTTTTTTATTAACGCCCGAACGCCGTCTTCTGTACTCATCATAAATAATCCGATGGATGATAATCTCATTATCCCTGCAATCATGAGATAAGTATAACCCACCACTTCTGGCAGCCCATAAGCACGCCTCACCAAATCAGCCCCGCGCCGATTGCTATCGGCTTCATTTTTTTATACATAATTAGCCTTGCCCGGCCGGGAATGGCGCAGGAAGATAGCGCCCTGACGGTAACAAAATCAACGGGGCGCAGCGCCCTGACATGTGGAGAAGGTATGTTGAAAACCAGAATGATCGTAGCGGGAGTGCTGTTGATGTCGGTGGCCTCTGCATTCGCCGCAGATGTGGTAAAACCCAAATCTATCGATAGCTATGAAGTGAAAGAGTTTCACTCCGATTCCAAAAAATACACCATTGGCGACATCGTGCCGGACCTCTACCGCACCGAGCAGTACAACATCAAACAGTGGCAGATCCGCAACCTGCCCGCCCCGGAAGCCGGCACACACTGGACTTACATGGGCGGCTACTACGTGCTTATCACCGACGCCGAAGGTAAAGTCGTGCGCGCCATGAACGGCGATATTTTCTATCACCGCTAATCTTTTCAGCGCCTGAAGCAGGCCCGACGCTCAGGCGCATCTTGCATCTCTCCTTCCCAAAACGTTTTTTCGCTCACACCCCTTAATACGCGTAGTGGTGCTTAAACGCGCTGCCCGCTACACTCGCTCTACCTATCAACCTGATGAATATAAAAGGAGGACTCTTATGCTGTGCTGTGAATTGTTTGACTATTCACATCATTTTGGCGATCGCCAGAGCTCAGGCATTACCGGTATCGTGCTGCGATAACTGGACCCTGAGCGAAGATCCCATCACATCACCCTTCTCCAGGGCTTACCAGATTATCGTCAGCGATGTTTGACGAGGCATTGTTATGCCTGAAAATTCTGAGTAAGCGATGAGCACATTACTGACGGCGCACTCCCTGCGCATTGATTCCCCGTTTGGCCCGGTGCTGAACACCCTTTCCTTTACCCTGAAAAAAGGCGACCGCATTGGCCTGATCGGTCATAACGGCTGCGGCAAAAGCACGCTTCTGAAAGCGCTGGACGGCACCCTTGCGCCTGCCGAAGGCGTTGTGACGCGCGCGGCGCGCTGCCTGCTGGCGCGCGTGGAGCAGCATCTGCCCGACGAACTGCATCAGCAGACGCTGCTGGACGCGCTGCTGGCCAGGCTGCCTGAGGCCGAGCGTGAAAGCAGCGCCTGGCGGGCGCAGGCGTTGCTCGCGAATATGGGCTTTGCCGAGGCGGCCTGGTCGCTGACGGCGGGCTCGCTTAGCGGCGGCCAGCACACACGCTTATTGCTGGCGCGGGCGCTGATTATCTCGCCCGATCTGCTGTTGCTTGACGAGCCGGGCAACCATCTGGATCTCCCGACGATGTTGTGGCTGGAGCAGTTTCTGGCCCGCTGGAACGGCAGCTTTATTCTGGTCTCCCACGACAGCGCGCTGCTGGACAGCGTAACCAACCGCACCTGGATATTGCGCGACGGTCAGCTCCAGGCGTTCGATCTCCCCTGTACGCAGGCACGCGCGGCGCTGGCGGCGCGGGATGAGAGCGACGCCCTGCGCCATAAAGCGGAGCAAAAAGAGATAGACCGCGTGACGGCGAGTGCAAAACGGCTCGCCACGTGGGGACAGGTTTATGACAACGAAGATCTGGCGCGCAAAGCCAAACAGATGGAAAAACAGGTGGCGCGGCTCAAAGAGGAGCAAACCGAACTGGCGCAGGGCAGCCGCTGGCGACTGACGCTTTCCGGCGACGCGCTGGCGGCGGATCGCCTGCTTGAGCTGGAAAATCTGGCCGTCAGCGCGGCACCTGAAACGCCAACGCTCTTTACCCTGCCGCTGGCGCGGCTCAAAAGCGGGGATCGCGTGGCGCTGCTTGGGCATAACGGCTGCGGGAAGTCGTCGCTGCTGCGCCTGCTGTGGCGACAGTGGCAAACAGGGGAAACGGTTCCCGGCGTCACCTTCCATCCGCGCGTGTCGCTCGGGTATTACGATCAGTCGCTGCATCAGTTACCGGATAACGCCACGTTGCTGGAGGCGCTGGAGCCGTTCGCGCCTGAGTTACAACCGCGTAAGCTTGCGCTTATCAGCGCCGGTTTCCCGTGGGCGCGGCACGGGCAGCGGGTCGACACGCTGAGCGGCGGCGAGCGCTCGCGCCTGCTGTTTGTCGGCCTGTCGCTTGCGCGCTATTCGCTGCTGATGCTTGACGAGCCGACCAACCATCTCGATATGGAAGGCAAAGAGGCGCTGGCGCAAACGCTGCAAACGTTCGAAGGCGGGCTGTTGCTGGTGACGCACGACAGAACGCTGATGGAGGCGAGCTGTAACCGCTTCTGGCTCGTGGAAGATGGCGGTTTAAGCGAGTGGCACAACATGGAAGCGCTGATGGCGCGTCTGCGCGCAGCGCCGACGCAGGAGGCAGAGAATGAGGCACCTTCGGCACTCGCCACGCCGCCTGATGAGCATAGCGACGCGCGCCTGCTGGAGCGGCTGATTGAGCTGGAGACGCGGCTCAATGCCGATCTCGAACGCAAACCGCGCCACCAGAAACTCGCCCTGCAGGCCGAGTGGCGTAAGGAGATAGCGCACCTCAGCGCCGCGCTGGGGCTGGAATAAAACAGCAAGAAAGACTCTCCATAAAGGAGGGTCTTTCTTATTAATATAAAAGTAAAAGGATACGCAGATGGATGTTTATCGTTTCATTACGCCTGGCTGGTAAGCCTGATATTTAGCCTGCTCGCGCAGAATACGGTTATAAAAGCCAAGGGCGACGGTTTCCATAAATAACCTGCTATTGATACAACGCACGCTGAATACCGAAAACATTATGCCCAGCAGAGCGCCAATAATATCCCAGCGCACAACTTCTTCGGAAGAAAGTAAAGTCACAAGCACGCTGATAAAAAATAGCGCACTAACGAATACCGCTATAGCCACCAATGCCAGCCATAACTGCAAAGCGCGCAGATACCCTCTTGCAACCCCTGTCATTGCAGGGATAATCAGCACACAAAAAAGAAAATTGCTGACGAGCATGCCAATGAAGAATGCATTTTCTGCTAACCCTAAACTCTGCGAAATAGCCACCCAAAAAGAAATCTGGGGAATGGCGAAGCTAAGTACAGCCATAACCATTGCCAATACCAGTGGCATCCCAAGACTCCGCCACCCCGTGGGCAGACGAACTTGTTCTTTGAGCTGCGTTTTAAGTCGCTCCAGCGCCTCGGGCCGCTTGTTTTGAAGACCATGCTCTACAAGGCGACCCAGTTGCAGGCTTCTTTTTAAATAATTAATCATCCCTGTTCTAACGGCTCCCGGCCAGTGAGACAGACTGAATAATACCCACAATTAATATTGTCATGTCAGCTTAAAGGGTTTCATATAATCATTATTAGCTTAATCTGAAACTAACAAGCAAAAACGTTTTTCAGCGAATAAACCAAAAAGCCGCCCTCACAGGCGGCTTTTTTATGACAACGACAACGAATATCAGGCCGAGAGGCGGAATTTCTGCACGGTGCTTTGCAGTTCTTCGGTCTGGCGCTCCAGCGCGGCGGCGGCGGCGGACACCTGCTCCACCAGCGAGGCGTTCTGCTGGGTGACAGTATCCATCTGAGTGATGGCGACGCCCACCTGCGAGATGCCCTTGCTCTGCTCTTCAGACGCCGAGGCTATCTGCTTGATGATCGTGCTGACGTTGGAAACGCCGCGGTAGATTTCCGCCATCGAATCGCCCGCCGCGTTAACCAGCTCAGAGCCTTTCTCGATACGCTCGACCGATTCGGTGATGAGCGCCTCGATTTCACGCGCGGCTTCGGCGCTGCGGCTCGCGAGGTTACGCACTTCGCCTGCAACCACCGCGAATCCGCGGCCCTGTTCGCCTGCACGCGCCGCTTCTACGGCGGCGTTGAGCGCCAGAATATTGGTCTGGAACGCAATACTGTTAATCACGCTGGTAATATCGGCGATTTTCTTCGAACTGCCGGAAATGCCCTGCATGGTCTCGATAACATTTTGCGCCAGCTGGCCGCCTTTACCGGCGTTTTCCGAGGCAGCATGAGCCAGCTCGCTCGCCTGACGGGCGTTTTCGGCGTTAAGGCGCACGGTAGAGGTCAGCTCTTCCATGCTGGCGGCGGTCTGCTCAAGCGCTGCGGCCTGCTCTTCGGTACGGGATGAAAGGTCATTATTGCCCGCCGAAATTTCCGACGCGCCGCGCCAGATATTTTCGCTGCCGTGGCGAATGGCGCTCACCGCTTCGCGCAGTTGATCCTGCATCGCGGTCAGGAGCGGCACCAGTTTGCCGACGCAGTTGCGGCCAAACGGCTCCACCGGCTGGCTGAGATCGCCACCGGCAATCAGCGTGAAATGGTTGCGGATCTTCTCAAGCGGCTTCACCAGCATCGCCACCAGATAGCGGTCGGTCAGCAGCAGAAGCAGCAGGCCAATAATCACCGCGATAATAATCACCGTTTTGGTGGTGACGGTCATGCTGTCGACGCGCTCGCGGGTGGCATCAAGCTTGGCGCCCGCCGCGGCGTTGAATTTCTCGGCGCTCGCGCCAAACGCGCGGCTGAATACCGGCGTCACTTTGCCGGCATGGGCGCGGTACGCGTCCGGCGTGCCTTCACGCGCCAGTTTCATCTGCGGGATCACGCCGTCATCCAGCAGCTTCTGCCAGCCAGCGATCACCTGTTGTGATACGGCCGGATCGAGCGGGCCGGGAGAAAGCTGTTTAAACGCGTCGAGCTGGCGCGACATATTGTCGAGCGCCTGCTGCGCGGATTCGAGCGATTTGGCGTCCGGCGTGCCGTTTTCCATGGCCCGGGTCAGACGGGTGACGAAGCGGAAATACTGATCGTTGCCTTTGCTGAGCACGGTCATCTGCGACACCAGCTGGCGGTCCACGCGGTTGCCATCGGCCATCGCCGAGAGCGAATAGACGCTGTAGACGCCCACGGCCGCCCATAACACACAGAGTACGCCGAGCACCGTCAGCATCACTGCGCGGATAGAAAAGTCTTTAAGCAGGCCCATCAAAAAGTCCTCATTTTTGCCTGATACGGATATATCCTCCCGTTATCGGCAAGCGAGGAAAAAGATGTACGGGGCGGTAACATTTATTTTACCTCCGCGATAATTGCGGATTATCCGCGCAGCCCGAGCGCCTCTTTCAGGGTTTTGAGGTAACGACGGCTGACCGGCACCGTCTGGCCGTGGCGCAGCAGCAACTCCGCCTGGCCATTTTCCTCCAGCCGGATCTCCTTCAGGTGCGCCATATTGACCAGATACTGCCGGTGACAGCGCATCAGCGGCGTACGGCTCTCCAGCGTGCGCAGCGTCAGCTCGGTGAAGCCCTCCTGCCCCTGGCTGCTGGTAACATAAACGCCGCTCAGGCGGCTCGCGACAAACGCCACGTCCTCCATTTGCAGCAGCCAGATACGGCTGTGGCCGGTGCAGGGAATAAACTTCAGCGCTTCCTGATTTTCGGTGATGGGCGACATATCCTGCTCGCGGCGTTCATTACGCATCCGCGCGAGCGTCTTCTGCAGGCGCGCGGTCTCAATGGGCTTGAGCAGATAATCAAACGCGTGCTCTTCAAACGCCTTCACGGCGTATTCGTCAAACGCGGTCAGAAAAACAATCCACGGGCGGGTGTCGGGGTCGAGCATGCCGACCATTTCAAGGCCGGAGATGCGCGGCATCTGGATATCGAGAAAGACCACATCCGGGCGCAGGCGGTGTACCGCGCCGATGGCCTCGACGGCGTTGGCGCATTCGCCCACCACCTCGATATCCGCCTCCTCTTTCAGCAGCAGGCGCAGATTTTCCCGCGCCAGCGGCTCGTCATCGACAATCAGCACGCTAATCATGTCGTTCCCTCCAGCGGTAAACGTAAGGTAATTCGGGTAAAGCGGTCCTGCTCACAGGCGACCGAAATGCCGCACTCGTCGCCAAAGCGCGCGCGCAGTCGTTTATCCACCAGACTCATGCCAAGGCCGTTGCTGGCGGCGTTGGGCTGATAGAGCCCGGCGTTGTCTTCAATTTCCAGCACCAGATGATCGTCGTCGCGGCTGGCGCGCAGGGCGATTTCGCCAGGGCCCAAGAGCTGCGACGTGCCGTGCTTGATAGCGTTCTCAACGATCGGCTGCAGCGTGAACGCGGGCAACCGGATATGGCGCAGCTCATCGGGCAGGTTCATGCTCACCTGCAAATGCGACTGAAACCGCGCCTGTTCAATTTGCAGATAGGCGTTCACATGGTCGATTTCATCGGCGAGCGACACCACATCCGTCGGACGCTTGAGGTTTTTGCGAAAAAACGTTGAGAGATATTGCACCAGCTGGCAGGCCTGATCGCTGTCGCGGCGGATCACCGCCATCAGCGTGTTCAGCGCGTTAAAGAGAAAATGCGGGTTCACCTGGGCGTGCAGCAGTTTGATCTCCGACTGGGTGAGTAGCTGCTTCTGGCGCTCATACTGCCCCGCCAGGATCTGCGCGGAAAGCAGCTGCGCAATGCCTTCTCCCAGCGTGCGGTTGATTGAGCTGAACAGACGATGCTTTGGCTCATACAGCTTGATGGTGCCGACCACCTTGCGGTTCTCGCCGCGCAGCGGAATGACCAGCGTCGAGCCGAGCTTACAGTTCGGGTGCAGCGAACAGCGGTACGGCACTTCGTTACCGTCGGCGTAGACCACTTCGCCAGACTCAATTGCCCGCAGCGTCCAGGGGGATGAAATCGGGCTACCGGGCAGATGGTGATCCATACCGATGCCGGTAAACGCCAGCAGTTGCTCGCGATCGGTAATGGCGACCGCGCCTATCTCCAGCTCCTGGCGAATCACCTGCGCCACCTTCATGCTGTTTTCGACGTTAAACCCCTGGCGCAGAATGCCCTCTGTTGCGGAGGCAACCTTGAGCGCGGTGGCCGAAAACGCCGTGGTGTATTTCTCAAACATGGCGCGCTTGTCGAGCAGAATACGCATGAACATCGCGGCCCCGATGGTATTGGTAACGACCATGGGCGCGGCGATATTTTGCACCAGATGCAGCGCGTCGCCGAACGGGCGCGCGATCAGCAGAATAATGCCCATCTGTACCAGCTCCGCCACCAGCGTAATTGCGCCTGCGGTAAAAGGGTTGAAGATTTTATCGGTGCGCCCGCGGCGAATCAGCCAGCTGTGGACAATCCCGCCAAGCAGCCCTTCGACAATCGTTGACACCATGCAGCTTAGCGCGGTCATGCCGCCAAGCGAATAGCGATGCAGGCCACCGGTAAGCCCCACCAGTCCGCCCACCAGCGGCCCGCCGAGCAGGCCGCCCATGACGGCGCCGATGGCGCGGGTGTTGGCGATGGAATCCTGAATATGCAGCCCGAAATAGGTGCCCATAATGCAAAAACAGGAGAACGTGACGTAGCACAACAGCTTATGCGGCAGGCGAATCGAGACCTGAATCAGCGGGATAAACAACCGCGTTTTACTCATCACCCAGGCGATCACCAGAAACACGCACATCTGCTGGAGCAGCAATAACACCAGATTGAACTCGTACACGCCCACGCTCCGCGCTGACAATTAAGAGCGCGTAAAATACGCTGCTGTGCCATAACTTTCTATGAAGAAACCCAAAAAATGGTAAGTGAGTGTCGTTAATGAAGAAAAACGCAGTGGAGATCAGGCCCTGGGAAGAGAGCGATCGTCCGTTTTTACGCACGATCTATTTACACGCCCGGCGCGAAGGCTGGCCGTGGCTTGACGGCAGCGAATGGCAACTGGAGGATTTTGACGCCGACACGCTCGGCGAAACGATTCTGGTGGCGCAGGCGGACGGCCACCGGCTGGGGTTTGCGTCCATCGCCGAAAACGACAATTTTCTGCATCACCTGTTTGTCGCCCCGGACGCTCAGCGGCGCGGCGTCGGGGCGGCGCTGCTTGAGGCCGTACAGGCGCGGTTTACCGGCACCGGCGCGCTTAAGTGTCTTGAAAAAAACGAACGCGCGCTGCGCTTTTACGCCCGTCACGGCTGGGTGCAGGAGGGGCACGGCGACGCCCCGGAGGGCGCTTATCTGCTCCTGCATTTTCGTAAATCCTGACCATAAAAAACGCCTCCCGGAGGAGGCGTCTGTCATGGCGCGAAACGCACCCGGCATTACACCGCGCGAAACGCGATATCGCCCGGGATCACTTCGCCCTGCCAGTAGAGCTGCGCCGCCACACGGCCCGCCAGCTGGCGGTAAAGCGTGGTGAATTCGCTCTCCGGGCGGGAGACCACGGTCGGCTGGCCGCGGTCGAGGTCTTCACGCAGCGAGATATGCAGCGGCATCTGGCCCAGCAGCTGAGTATGATAAGTTTCCGCCAGCTTCTGCGCGCCGCCGGTGCCGAAAATCGGCTCGTGATGACCGCAATTGCTGCAAATGTGCATACTCATGTTTTCGACAATGCCGAGTACCGGCACTTCCACTTTCTCGAACATCACGATGCCTTTTTTGGCATCGATAAGCGCGATGTCCTGCGGTGTGGTCACCACCACCGCGCCGGTCACCGGAATGTTCTGGGCAAGCGTCAGCTGAATGTCGCCGGTGCCCGGCGGCATATCCAGCACCAGATAGTCGAGATCCGGCCACATGGTTTCCTGCAGCAGTTGCAGCAGCGCTTTACTCGCCATCGGGCCGCGCCACACCATGGCGTTATCGTCGGTCACCAGATAACCAATGGAGTTAGTGGCAAGACCGTGAGAGATAATCGGCGCCATATGAGTGCCGTCCGGCGAGGTCGGGCGTTCGCCTTCCGCGCCGAGCATCGTCGGCACTGATGGGCCGTAGATATCGGCATCGAGAATGCCCACTTTCGCGCCTTCCGCCGCGAGCGCCAGCGCCAGGTTGACGGCGGTGGAGGACTTCCCTACCCCGCCCTTACCGGAGCTGATCGCGATAATGTTTTTCACGCCGTTCACGCCCGGCTGGTTTTTCACACGTTTTAAAGTGGCGATACTGTGCGACAGTTTCCAGTCGATGGCGCTGGCACCGGTTAAACGCAGCAGCTCGGCGCTCACCTGCTCTTTCAGCTCCTCGAAACCGCTGCGCCAGGCAAACGGCATCTGTAACTCGACGTGGATGGTGTCATCAAGCCAGGCGACGTGATGCAGCGCTTTCAGCGCCGTGAGGTTGTGCTTCAGGGTGGGGTGCTGGAAATTGGCTAACGTCCCGGCGACCAGCGCACGCAGCGCCTCGGGGGATTTGGCCTGGGATTGCGAATTCATCCCGACTCCTTTGTTGTTCTGATGTTAATAAATTGCAGTCATAGAATCATAACAGAGTCGCGGGGAGTAAGACGACATTAAACGCCCACAGGGGTTAGCCTGATGTGCGCTAAAGCAGGCATGTGGGCGTCTGGCTTCAGGGCGAGGTAAACGATACGGCGTATTTTTGCAGTTCACCGCCGGGCTTCATCAGCACATACTCTGCCACCCACGCTTCACCCTTCTGGTAAGCGCCGTTTGGCAGACAGGTCTGATACGCAGGTAAAAGCACCGCGTGGCGCTTCGGGTTTGGGTCATCGATGGAATAAACCGCATACTGCGTAAAGACATCCCCCGGCCCGGCCTGCGCGGTATAAATACAAACCTCGCCATTGATAATGCGCATGTCTCCGGCGCGATTAAACGTCGCCTGGTCAGCCACGCAGCCGGTTAAATTAACCAGCGACATTAGGAAAATAGCCGATAACGTTTTCATATCTGGCGATAAGTCTTTTGTCGGTGTTCCCATCGTCTTCCTTACCAAAAGTGTTATCTATGGTGTTAAATCAGCCTTTGAAGATAAGAAAACCATGAAGCGAGCAGGCAAAAGGGATTTTCCCTGGTCACCTATTATTTTTGGTGGCTAAAGTAAATGGATTCTCTGCCGTTACTCCAGACTTAGGGTTATTTTGCAAATATTGGAAGCAAAAGCACCTTAAGGGCTCAGAACGGTATACTCAGTTCTGTGTAAAAATGGAATTTTATATGGAAAAACAATGAGAAAAAATCTTGTTTATTTATCTTTAGCACTGGCTGCATGTGCTGCTTCTCTGCCTGCAATGGCAGCGACGGGATCCATTACAAAGACAGTAGTGCCATCTTCAATCCGTCTTTACTCCGCTGGCACAGCGCCTGTTACGTCAACCTTGTTTACATTCCAGGTTGCTGACTTCCAAAAAGGCTCTGCAAACCCAACCAAAACATTGACTCTGATTCGCTTTGATTCGGCCGCATATCCCGCTGCTTATACGCACACGACGGAATTATGCATATATCAACCTTATCAGTCAGGCCCAACACGTTGTATTCCGGTAAGCAGCGGTTCTTCATCATCAACCACGGCGTTGAATGATGTACGTTTCGATGCTGGCAGTCGGATTTCTCTGCGCCATACTGTTACAGGCGCACCATCAGAGACGTTACAGCCATCACGTAACGAAAGCGTCACCGTCGAGTTTTCTTACTAAGTACCAATAGATGTAATTAACTAACCACAGGCGAGAGGGATATCAATCATGATGATCAATCAATCATACGTAACATACAAACAGATGCAGGATACGTCAGGCACCCGTTTGAAAACCATTTCCTCTCAGCCTGTTAAATTAAACAGAACACAAGAAAATACAGAGTCAGCGATTGCGAACATTAGCTTTAGTGGTAAAGGGATAATGATGTCTCGCCTTTTTGGTGACAGTGATTCTACCCCTCCTGTTCAAACACAGCTAAATGTTAATAACATGAATATGTCTTCTGTTAATTTTTTAACTACTCAAGATCGGAGTATATTATCTGACTTATACGAGCAGGCCCAAAATGAGGGTGCTGACTTGAGATATGTTGACGACTTAGCGCATGACCTGGGAACGTATCGAATGTTTAACGGTGTAATGGCAAACGTCAATGATGGAACCATGTTTGATATGGAAGGACATCAGCAAACCTTCATATTTACAGAAGCTGATACTGCTACTGCAACAAGAATTAAAAGTAGTAAAGGCTTTTCCGGCTCCGTTCTTGACACAGGCTTTTTGAACTATGAATTAGACGCAGGCTATTCATTTTCGCACAAAGCCAATTTCGATTTCCTTGAAGCAGTGGTAAATGGTCAAAATTTGGGTGCTAAATTCGCTACTTACGAGGGTAAAGGACAAAAAAATTATATTATTGAAACTGCCAGTGAAGTGACATTAAAAACGGAAGAACCAGACTGGCGTAACGTCAATGGCGTATTCACTGTCACGGAGAAAGGACTGAAAAATGGCTTCAGTTTGGTTAATGGGAAATTGCTCCATGATCCCCAGAGCTTCCTTACCACTTCTTTCCCGGAAAACAAAACACTATTAGACGCATTTATTTCTCAGAAATGAAGTTGAGATGAAAAGATAAAATCACGAACAATGACCGAGGTTCAATACAATAAAGATATAATTTGCCTGAGAAATATTTCTCATTCATATCTTAAAGACCTTTCCCGGCAGGTTATATTAAATAACATTTCATTGTCAATTCCCCATGGTCAAAGTTGCGCTATTGTTGGCGCTTCAGGATCAGGGAAAAGCACGTTGCTCAACATCATTGGCCTTTTAGATAAACCTAATGTTGGAAGTGTATTTATCAATGGCACTGAAATGTCACAAGCTAATAGTGAAATAAGAGCAATAGCCAGAAACCAAATCATTGGCTTTGTCTTTCAAAGCTATAATCTTTTACCACGCCTTACAATATTAGATAACGTCGCATTACCGCTTTTCTATCGCGGCGTATCTAAATCAAATGCCTATAAGGCAGCGAAGATACAGCTGAATCGTGTTGGGCTAAGCGACAAAATCCAGTATAAACCCGCCGATCTCTCAGGTGGGCAGCGCCAGCGTGTGGCTATCGCACGATCATTAATAGGCGAACCCATATTGTTGTTGGCCGATGAGCCTACCGGTAATCTCGATAGCAAAAATGCCGAAGGCATTATTAATTTATTAATGTCACTAAATCAAACAGAAAAAACAACACTTCTGTTAGTGACGCACGATAAAAACCTTGCTGGCTGTATGTCTCGTTGTATAGAAGTACATGATGGTACTATCAGTGAAAGATCTCATGCCAACGGCTAAACGCAATACATTCATATACTCAGAATTAAAACTCGTCTATGGTCCATCTTGCTTACACATTTTACGAGAATCTCTGGAAAACTTAAGGCTCCTCGGTCGTCGTGCATTTCTGGCTCTCATTGGAATCGCTATAGGTTGTATGGCCGTCGTTGCGTTACTAAATATTGGTCACAATGCGCAATTACAGGCAATGAGCGTCTTCAAGGGGATGGGTACCGATATGATTGCAGCGACTATTCAACTGCCTGTTGGTAATCGAAACGAGACAATTTCGGTTAATACAACCTTAAATACCAGTGATTTAAACACACTGATTCCTGAAACAATTGCAGTAGCCCCTTTAGTCTCAGCAAATATAGATGCTCTTTTCAAAGGACAAGTATTGAACGTAACAACGATAGGGAGCACTGATAAATTATCAGATGTTTTGGGCCTGCATCTCAAAGTGGGACGATTTCTTAGCATATATGATACGGGGAATACTTATGCAGTTCTGGGAGGAAATATCGCTAATCAATTGGAAAATGCAGGGAAAGACATCAAGCCGGGGGATCATATTCAGCTTGCCGGGTACCTTTTCGAGGTAATAGGGATAATCAAAAGTGATGAGCAAAACCCATTGGTACCTTTTTCCGTTAATGATTCCATTTTTGTGCCCATAGACAGTATGCGTCGTATATTTCCTAATCCATACATTACAAGTGTTCTTGTTCGTAATCATGATTATGAGCACGTCGTTCAAAATGCCCATATTTTACGCAACTGGCTAGCAAAAAAAATTTCCGTTTTTGAAATAAGCGTACAATTCCCTCAACAATTACTTAAAGGTATGGAAAAACAGTCACGCCTGTTTTCCTGGTTCCTTTCTGGTCTTGGAGGAATAGCGCTTTTGGTTGGTGGAGTCGGTGTTATGAATGTTATGGTGATGAACGTTGCTGAAAGGCGTCGTGAAATTGGCGTCCGTATAGCGTTAGGAGCCAGACCTAAAGATATCGCATTACTTTTCTTAATTGAATCCACCGTTCTTACTGGTCTGGGAGCACTTACCGGCGCACTTATGGGCCTTATTACAGCCTGGTTATTTGTCTATTACTCTGGCTGGGGAACTTTCTCATTATATCCCTCAGGTTTTATGCTGGGTGTTGGCGGCGCAGCAATTACAGGGCTTTTATTTGGGCTATCGCCAGCAGTCTCTGCGGCGCGTTTATCTCCTGTCCAGGCATTACGTGATGATTAAAATTTTAATAGCAATATCAATACTATTTGTGCCTGTCAGTGTAGATGCTTATTCGTTTTCAAATGAACAGGCTGTTTCTGCCGGGCAAGAAAAAAATTTAACTTTTAACTCCCCAGACATCTCATTGCATGCACAGAAAATTGAAATGACATTGGGAGATGCTATTTATTTGGGACTCCGAAACAATCGTGCTATACGTAGCGCTTATTTGAACCGTATTTCTCAGAAATTTGATCTTACAGTGTCTCAAGACAGATTCAACCCGAAATTGACGCTTAGCGGCAATTATCTTGCCACATATAACCAGGATGACCGTTATCGTCAGGGGGCTGTGTCACCAAAAACCACTATCCTGACACCTTATGGTTCAAGAGTAAGCCTTGGATGGAACTATATTAATACAAAAGCGAATATGGCTGGCTTTTCCACAAACGATGGTGCCGGCATCACTGTCATTCAACCTTTACTGCGTGGTGCCGGTAAAAATATTGCAACAGCACCTGTTCGCTTGGCACAACTGAGTGAGCAAATTAACCGGCTTAATTTAAAATCAATAATTTCACAAACTGTCACCGGGATCATTACTTCTTACAGAGCATTATTGCAGGCACATGAGCAGCTAAAAATTGCTCGCGAATCTCTTAATCGATCACATAAATTAGTTGATGTTAACCGGGCAATGATTGCTGCAGGAAGAATGGCTGAATTTGAGATTGTACAGGCAGAAGCTGAGGTTGCCTCTCAGGAACTAAATTTTGAACAAGCCCGTAATGACCTTGACGCAAAGCGTCTGGAGTTATTGCAATTACTCTCTCTCGATTTAAACACGCCAATAGAAGCAACCGAATCACTTCAGGCACATGATACAAAAGTTGATGTTGTACAGGCTATAAAGCAAGCAGAATACTCCCAGCCGCAATGGCTCATAAAGCTTATTGAAAATGAGCAGGCAAATATTGACCTGGCAGTAGCTCACAATAATAGCCAATGGGATGTATCCCTTGTTGGTGGAGCGAATCAAGTGCGCAGACGAGATAATCAGTCTGGGGTATCCAGGACATGGGAGAACTACGTAGGCATACAGGTCGAAATACCGGTCAATGACATGAGTATCCACCAGGCAGAAGTACAGGCCAGGGCAAATGTACGTAACAGTGGAATCCAGCTTGCCGAAGCTCACCAGCAACTGGAGCGAGAGGTAACGAACGCAGTGCGAGATATTAACGCTCGCTGGCGGCAATATGAAATCTCGCAACGTGCTCGAGATCTATCCCTTCGTAAGCTGGAGATCGAACGTGAGAAACTTACCGTAGGACGTTCAAGTAACTTCCAGGTATTGAGTTATGAAAATGATCTTCGCAATGCTGAAAATGCGCGTCTGAATACGCTAATAAATTATCTTAATGCCCAGGCTGAACTGGATCAGCAACTGGGTACTACCCTGCAAAGTTGGGACATAACAATTAATGATTAATTTTCCTTTAGCATCTAAATATTTAACAACAGCGCGCCTGAAGCCTTTTTTACTATTTTTTTTAGTTATAGCATTTATTACTGGCTTGGGGCTAATATTACTAAAGGAAGATGAGCAAAAAGTTCAAGTCGTTGATAAAAATTGGCTTCAGATAAGACCAGAAAGGCTGGAGCAAAATATTGGACTGGTTGGGCGTATTGAGGCAGTACGTCAGCAAACTCTTTCAGCTCCGTTTGAAGGTGTCATTAAAGAAATAATGGTACAGGAAGGTCAACGTGTTGCGGCTAATCAGATACTGGCTCACATTAATCCTGAGCAAATTCAAATCCAGTTACGTCAGGCACAGGGAGATTTGTTAAAGGCACAGCGAGAACTGCATCAATTAAAAAACTGGAGCAACAGCCCAGACGTTGCCCGGGCCAGGCGAGCCTTAAAGGCCTCACAGGATAGCTTGAATGCAACATATGCAAATTTGCGGGAAACGCAATTATTATTCAAACGCGGCATCGTTGCCCGTATGGAGGTTGATTCGCTTGAAGCGCAATTACGTTCTCAACAACAAGATTTATCCGCCTCTCAGGATGAACTCAATGTTATTGAACTGAAAGGCCAGGGTGAAGAGTATGAACTTGCCAGGTTAAATCTGGTTAATGCACAAGCGCGATTTCAAATGTTGCTCGCCCAATCTCAACGCCAAATTATCACAGCGCCTTTTGCAGGGGTTATAGTTCGACAGTCACCGATGGAAAATAGTAAAAAAATCGTTATTCAGCCAGGAATGACGGTAAACCAGGGAACACCCCTTTTAACTCTTGTCAGTCTTGATCATTTGCAGGTCGTGACAAAAGTCGAAGAGTCAGACATACATAGAATACATGAAGGCATGCCAGTAAAAATAACCGGAGATGGATTTGTCGGAGAAGAGTTGGAGGGTCATGTCAGCGCTATTGCCGTTCAGAGTGATGCAGCAGATGCTTCAGGAATGTCGGTCTATTACGATGTAATCATTTCAGTAGATACGCCATCAAAGGGAGCCAAAATAGGTATGAGTGCACATCTGGCGATAATACTTTATATGAATGAGAAGGGAATTGCCGTTCCCCCGGAGGCGCTGCATCAGGATATCAACGGGGTTACATGGGTAAACTATCGTGCTGCAGAGGAAGGCCCCATAAAAAAAATTGAAGTTAAAACCGGTAAATCGGTTGTACAAGGTATTGAGGTAAAAGGACTGGAAGCAGGCTATATTGAGGTTCCCTTAAAATAAGCTAACGCATTCTGTCTGTTCATTATGTATAGCGAGCGTAGAACAGGAGCGTTTATCGTCATTTTTGCGCGCTTTTACCGCCGCGCGGTACTCAACGCGGGTGGATTCGGGTACTATGACTGCCCCATTTGCCACAGAAGACGTAATACTCACTATGACTCAAGTCGCGAAAAAAATTCTGGTAACGTGCGCGCTGCCGTACGCCAACGGCTCCATCCACCTCGGCCATATGCTGGAGCACATCCAGGCTGATGTCTGGGTCCGTTACCAGCGAATGCGCGGCCACGAGGTTAATTTCATCTGCGCCGACGACGCCCACGGCACGCCTATCATGCTCAAGGCCCAGCAGCTTGGCATTACGCCGGAGCAGATGATTGCCGAGATGAGCAAAGAGCATCAGACCGATTTTGCGGGCTTTAACATCAGCTATGACAACTATCACTCTACGCACAGCGACGAAAACCGCGTGCTGTCGGAGCTGATTTATACTCGCCTGAAAGAGAACGGCTTTATTAAAAACCGTACCATTTCGCAGCTCTACGACCCGGAAAAAGGCATGTTCCTGCCGGACCGTTTTGTAAAAGGCACCTGCCCGAAATGTAAATCCCCGGATCAGTACGGCGATAACTGCGAAGTCTGCGGCGCGACTTACAGCCCGACGGAGCTTATCGAGCCGAAATCGGTCGTTTCCGGCGCCACGCCGGTGATGCGTGATTCTGAACACTTCTTCTTCGATCTGCCTTCTTTCAGCGAAATGCTGCAGGCGTGGACCCGCTCCGGCGCGCTCCAGGAGCAGGTGGCGAACAAAATGCAGGAGTGGTTTGAATCCGGCCTGCAGCAGTGGGATATCTCCCGCGACGCGCCCTACTTCGGTTTTGAAATCCCGAACGCGCCGGGCAAATATTTTTACGTCTGGCTGGATGCGCCTATCGGCTACATGGGCTCGTTCAAAAACCTGTGCGACAAGCGCGGCGATACCGTGAGCTTTGACGAGTACTGGAAAAAAGATTCTGACGCCGAGCTGTATCACTTCATCGGTAAAGATATCGTTTACTTCCACAGCCTGTTCTGGCCTGCAATGCTCGAAGGCAGCGGTTTCCGTAAACCGACCAACCTGTTTGTCCACGGCTACGTGACGGTCAACGGCGCGAAAATGTCTAAATCGCGCGGCACGTTCATCAAGGCCAGCACCTGGCTGAACCATTTCGACGCCGACAGCCTGCGCTACTACTACGCGGCGAAGCTCTCCTCCCGCATCGATGATATCGACCTGAATCTGGAAGATTTCGTGCAGCGCGTGAACGCCGACATCGTCAACAAAGTGGTCAACCTGGCGTCGCGCAACGCGGGCTTTATCGCCAAACGTTTTGACGGCGAATTAGCCGCTGAACTGGCTGATCCGGCGCTCTACCAGACCTTCACCGACGCCGCAGCCGTGATTGGCGAGGCATGGGAGAGCCGTGAATTCGGTAAGGCTATCCGCGAAATCATGGCGCTTGCTGACCTCGCGAACCGCTACGTGGATGAGCAGGCACCATGGGTGGTTGCCAAACAGGAAGGCCGCGACGCCGATCTGCAGGCGATTTGCTCTATGGGTATCAACCTGTTCCGCGTGCTGATGACCTACCTGAAGCCGGTACTGCCGGAGCTGTGCGCCCGTGCCGAAGCGTTCCTGAATGTCGAGCTGACCTGGGATGGCGTAAACGCCCCGCTGCTCGGCCATAAAGTGAACAGCTTTAAAGCGCTCTATAACCGTATTGAGATGAAACAGGTGGAGGCGTTAGTGGAAGCGTCCAAAGAAGAAGTGAAAGCGGCGGCGGCACCTGCGACTGGCGAGCTGGCGGAAAACCCGATTCAGGAGACCATCACGTTTGACGATTTCGCGAAAATCGACCTGCGCGTGGCGCTGATTGAAAACGCGGAATTTGTGGAAGGCTCTGACAAACTGCTGCGCCTGACGCTGGATCTGGACGGCGAAAAACGTAACGTCTTCTCCGGCATCCGCTCCGCCTACCCGGACCCGCAAGCGCTGATTGGCCGTCTGACCGTTATGGTGGCGAACCTCGCGCCGCGTAAAATGCGTTTCGGTATCTCAGAAGGCATGGTGATGGCCGCAGGCCCTGGCGGGAAAGATATCTTCCTGTTAAGCCCGGACAGCGGCGCGAAGCCGGGCCAGCAGGTGAAATAACCTGACGCCCAGCGCGCCAGCAGCGCCATAAAACGAAGGGGAGATGCTTATCTCCCCTTTTTTCGTCCAGCGTCGTGGTTATCGCCTTTTTGCCTGCGGGATACAGGATACAAACTCTTTTTCCCGGTTCGTGCATCACCTACTACATTTAACGGGTACCATTCCCCGAAGAGAACCAGTATGGCGTTATATACGATTGGCGAAGTGGCCGATCTCTGTGAAGTTAACCCCGTGACGCTGCGCGCGTGGCAGCGCCGTTACGGACTGCTTAAACCCGTGCGCACCGACGGCGGCCACCGTTTGTTCAGCGAGGCGGATATCGACCGTATCCGCGAAATCAAACACTGGATTGAGCAAGGCGTTCAGGTCAGTAAAGTCAAAACCTTGTTAAGCGAGGACAGCGCCGATGAGCCGGAAGGCTGGCGCGAGCGCCAGGAGATGCTGCTTGCGAAACTGCGCAGCGGCAACCCGGGCCAGGTGCGGCACTGGGTAAGCGAATTAGGACGCGACTACCCGGCCCAGATGCTGGTGCGTCATCTCTATACCCCGCTGCGCCGCCGGATGCAGCTACAGCACGCCACGCTGCATGCGCTCTTAAGCCTGCTCGACGGCATTCTGATTAACTACATCGCGCTTTGTCTGCAATCCGCATGGAAAAAGCCAGGCAACGACGCGCTGGTGGTCGGCTGGAATCATCAGGATGCGACGCAGATCTGGCTCGCGGCCTGGGTGGCGGTGCAAAAAGGCTGGCGGGTGGATGTGCTGGCGCAACCGCTGGTTCAACTGCGCCCTGAACTGTTTCCTGGCAGAACGCTGCTGGTGTGGTGCGGCGAACCGCCCGCGGCGCGTCAGCTTGAGCAAATTGCCGCCTGGCATGCGCAGGGCCACGCCATATTCTCGCTCCATGAACCGGAAACCATTTAAAGGTTCATTAACAGGCGCGCTTCACCGTATACTTACGCGGTTAACATAAGGAGCAACGCATGAAATTTGTCAGAATCGGGCTTATCACCGGCATGGTCCTGATGGCCATCGGCGGTATCGGCGGCGTTATGCTGGCCGGCTACACCGTTATCCTGCATTCCGGTTCATAACCCGCGCCAGACGCTCAAAGAGCCGGTCCACCAGAACCGCCGCCAGCGCCACCAGCACCGCACCCTGAATCACATACGCCGTGTTAAACCCACTCAGGCCGATGATAATCGGGGTGCCGAGCGTGCTGGCTCCCACGGTGGAGGCGATGGTGGCAGTGCCGATATTAATAATCACCGACGTGCGTATCCCCGCCAGCATCACGCCAGACGCCAGCGGCAACTCGACTTTGCGTAGGATCTGAGCGCGGCTCATGCCGACGCCCCGAGCCACCTCTTTCACGTCCTCCGGCACCGCGCTTAAGCCCGCGAGCGTGCCCTGCAACACCGGCAACAGGCCATAAAGAATGAGCGCGACAATCGCAGGCTCCCGCCCGAAGCCCATTACCGGCACCGCAATCGCCAGCACGGCCACCGGCGGGAACGTCTGACCGGCGGCGGCGAGCGTTTCGGCGAGCGCGCGAAACTCACGCCCCCACGGGCGCGTCACCGCAATCCCCACCGCAACGCCGCAGGCGACCGACACCGCGCCTGCCGCCGCCACCAACCCGAGATGCGAAAGCGTGAGCGCGACAAAGCTTTCCTGAAGATAGACCGGGCGCGCCAGCCCCGGAAACAGCCAGTGAAACAGCCCTTCGCTGTGCGGCATCGCCAGCAGCAGCGCGACAAACAGCAGCGCCAGCCAGAGCAGCGGATCGCGCAGTCTATTCACCCCGCGCCTCCCGCTGATTCACCAGATGGCGAAAGCGCAGTACGCCGCGGTGCGCGCCGCCCGCATCCACCACCGGCAAGGTCTCGCACTGGCGTTCGACAAACACTGACATCGCCTCGCGCAGCGTTAAGGTTTCCGCCACCGGCGCGCCATCGGCCATGCCAGGCTCAATGAAATCCCTCACCTGTTTGAGCGACAACAGCCGCACGCCAAGCTCGCTGCGCCCGAAAAAGTCACGCACGAAGTCATTGCGCGGCGCGGTGAGCAGCGCCAGCGGCGTGCCCTGCTGCACCACTTCGCCGTTATCCATCAGCACCAGATGCTCAGCCAGCCCCAGCGCCTCGTCGATGTCATGCGTCACCAGCACAATCGTGCGCCCGAGCAACTGATGTATGCGGCGCATCTCCTGTTGCAGCGCGCTGCGCGTGACCGGATCGAGCGCGCCGAACGGCTCGTCCATCAGTAACACCTCCGGGTCAGCCGCCAGCGCTCGCGCCACACCGACGCGCTGCTGCTGGCCACCTGAGAGCTGATGCGGGTAACGATCGCGAAATGCGTCAGGCGCGAGCCCAAGCAGCGCGAGCAGTTCATCCACCCGCGCCTGAATGCGCGCCTTCGGCCACTTCAGCAGCTGCGGCACCGTCGCGACGTTTTGCGCCACCGTCCAGTGCGGAAACAGCCCGACCGACTGGATCGCATACCCCATGCGCCGGCGAAGCGCTTCGGGCGAAAACTGGCGGATCTCCTCGCCCGCGAAGCGGATTTCGCCCGCGTCGTGCTCCACCAGACGATTAATCATCTTCAGCGTGGTGGATTTACCGGAGCCGGAGGTGCCGATAAGCACTGAAAACGCGCCTTCGGCGAACGTCAGGCTTAAGTCTTTCACCGCCGCGCCGCCGTTGTAAAACTTGCTGACCTGCTTAAATTCAATCATTTCTTTTTGTCTCCAGCGCGCCGATGGCGAGTGTAAACAGCGCGTCCAGCACCACCGCCAGCGCCACGACCGGGATAACGCCAAGCAGCACCAGATCGAGCGCGCTGCTAAGCAACCCCTGAAAAACCAGCGCCCCGAAGCCGCCTGCGCCAATCAGCGCGGCCACCACCGCCATACCGACCGTCTGCACCGCCACCACACGCAGGCTGCGCAGCCAGACGGGCAGCGCCAGCGGTACGTCGACATGCCATAAGCGCTGCCAGGCGGACATTCCCACCCCGCGGGCGCTCTCCCGCACCGCGTCGGGCACCTGCCCGAGCCCGGCCACCACGCCGCGCACCAGCGGCAGCAGCGCATAGAGCGTGAGCGCAATCAGCGCAGGCGCAAGCCCGGTGCCGGAGACGCCCAGCGCGCCGAGCGCCGGAAACGCCTGCGCCAGCCCCGCAAGCGGGGCCATCAACAGGCCAAAGAGCGCCACAGACGGCACCGTCTGAATAATATTGAGCGCAGCGAACAGTCCCGGCTGCCAGCGCGGGCGTCGGTGACACAAAATACCGAGCGGCAAACCAATGACGACCGCAGGGGCCAGCGTGCCGAAAAGCAGCGTCAGGTGGCGCGCGGTGGCGTCATCAAACACCGTCTGGCGGTTGGCGTATTCTTTTAGTAGCGACAGCGCATCAAAATGACCGCTCAGCAGAAGCCAGAGCGGCGCAATCCAGATCTGCACCTGTAACAGCCAGCGCCCGAGCGGCTGGCGCGTCAGCCTGCCGATGGCGTCGCTGGCGGCAAGTAAGGAGACCGCGAGCATCAGCCACAGGCCGCTGCCGGGCGAGGTGCGCGCCAGACGGCTGCCGGTTTCGGCCAGCCGCGCCGCCTCTGCGCCGGTCACCACCAGCAGCGTGATAAAAAGCGCCTGCGCCGTAACCAGAATCAGCAGCGCGCCCGGTTTTCCGGGTACAAAGGCGAGTAAACAGAGCAAGGCCGGCAGCGCCCATAATGCGGGCGCGGCGGCAGGGAAAAGCCCGGAGAGAGCAAGCGGCGCGCCGGAGACCAGCCGGTTCGGCGCGTAATTTAAAAACGGCAACAGGGCGGCGGCGGCCAGCAGGACCGCCAGCAGCACCAGCACCCGGTTATGGCATCTGATTGACAAAACGTATCCCGAGGCAAACGCCGGTGGCGTTATTTCACCAGTCCTTTTTCTTTGAGCCACTGCGACGCCACTTTACCGGCATCCAGCCCTTCTACCGCGATCTGCGCGTTCAGCTCCTGAAGCGTTTTCTCATTCAGCGCCTTAAAGACCGGCTCAAACCACTGCGGCATATCCGGGTACGCTTTCAGCACCGCTTCGCGCACGACCGGCGCGGGCGCGTAAACCGGCTGCACGCCTTTCGGATCGGTGAGCGTTTGCAGGCCGAGCGCCGCCACCGGGCCATCGGTGCCATAAGCCATCGCGGCGTTAACGCCGGAAGTCTGCTGGGCCGCCGCTTTGATAGTCACCGCCGTGTCGCCGCCCGCGAGCGACAGCATCTGGTCCTGGTTAAGCTTAAACTGGTAGGCTTTTTCAAAGGCCGGCAGCGCGTCCGGGCGCTCGATAAACTCCGCCGACGCGGCGAGTTTGAACGTCCCGCCCTCTTTCAGATAGCGGCTGAGGTCGGCAAGCGAGGTCAGCTTATTTTTCTGCGCCAGGTCCTGACGCACCGCGATAGTCCAGGTGTTGTTCGCCGCCGCAGGCGTCAGCCAGATAAGCTTGTTCTGTTCGGCGTCGAGCTTTTTGACTTTCTCATAGCCCTGCTTGGCGTTTTTCCACGCCGGATCGTTCTCCTGCTTAAAGAAAAACGCCCCGTTGCCGGTGTATTCCGGGTAGATATCCAGCTCACCGGAGGTGATCGCCCCGCGCACGACCGGCGTAGTGCCCAGCTGGATTTTGTTGACCGTTTTCACGCCGTGGCTTTCCAGCACCTGCAAAATCACGTTGCCGAGCAGCGCGCCTTCGGTGTCGATTTTCGAGCCCACTTTCACCGGCTCGGCCGCCTGCGCGCCTGCCGCCAGCAGTACCAGGCCTGCCGCGCTCCAGAGTTTTAGCCTCATGATTTTCCTCTTTTATCCGCTTCGCTAAGGGCTTAAGAGAAAAGCGTAGTTGATAAATCTCAGGGGGAAAGGGAAAAGACGGGAAATGGCATTTTTTAACGGGCAATGGCCATAAAAAAGGGCCGGTCTCCCGGCCCTCTGACGATCGACAACCGCTTACAGCAGTTCAAATTCGCCCTGCTTCACGCGGACGGAATCCAGCCCGATGAAGACGTTGAATTTGCCGGGCTCCGCGTCATATTTCATACGCTGGTTCCAGAATTTCAGCGCGTCGATATCGATCGGGAAGCTGACGGTCTGGCTTTCGCCCGGTTTCAGCGTGATTTTCTCAAAGCCGCGCAGCTGTTTCACCGGACGGCTCATGGAGGCCGTGACGTCCTGGAGATACATCTGCACTGCGGTCGCGCCTTCACGTTTGCCGGTGTTGGTCACCGTTACGCTGGCGGTCACTTTGCCGTCAGGCTTCATGGTCGGCGCGGAGAGCTTCACGTCGGAAACGCTGAACGTGGTGTAGCTCAGGCCGTAGCCGAACGGATAGAGCGGGCCGTTGGCTTCGTCAAAGTAGCGCGAGGTGTATTTGTTCGGTTTTTCCGGGTTGTACGGACGGCCCGTGTTGAGGTGGCTGTAGTACACCGGGATCTGCCCGACCGAGCGCGGGAAGGAGATTGGCAGCTTGCCTGACGGGTTGTAGTCGCCAAACAGCACGTCGGCGATGGCGTTACCGCCTTCGGTCCCGGCAAACCAGGTTTCCAGAATCGCATCGGCCTGCTGATCTTCTTTCACCAGCGCCAGCGGACGACCGTTCATCAGCACCAGCACCAGCGGTTTGCCGGTCGCTTTCAGCGCGCTGATAAGGTCGCGCTGGCTCTGCGGAATGGTGAGATCGGTACGGCTGGATGCCTCATGCGCCATGCCCTGCGCTTCGCCCACGACCGCCACGACCACGTCAGACTGCTTCGCGACGTTTACCGCCTCGTCGATCATCGCTTTCGGCGTGCGTTTATCCACCACCACTGCCGGCTCGTAGAGATTCAGGAAGTCAACGATGCCCTTATCGTCGGTGACGTTAGCGCCTTTGGCGTAGAGGATTTTGGCCTTATCGCCCGCGACGTTTTTCATACCCTGCAGCAGCGTGACGGACTGATCGGCCACGCCTGCGGCAGACCAGCTGCCCATCATGTCGCGCTTGCTGTCAGCGAGCGGCCCCACTACTGCGATGGTGCCGGATTTTTTCAGCGGCAGCGTCTCCAGGCGGTTTTTCAGCAGCACCAGGCTTTCGCGCGCCACTTTACGCGCGTCGTCGCGGTGCAGGCGGCTTTCAGCGTTGGTGTCTTTCGGATCGGCGTCTTTCGGCCCCAGATGGCTGTACGGATCGTTAAACAGCCCCATGTCATATTTGACGTTCAGCACGTGACGCGTGGCGTCATCAAGCTCTGCCATGGTGACTTTGCCGCTCTTGATAAGATTCGGCAGGTATTTGCTGTAGTACTCATCCGCCATACTCATATCGACGCCGGATTTAATCGCCACGCGCACCGCGTCTTCCGGGTCGGACGCCGTACCGTGTTTAATCAGCTCTTTAATCGCGCCGTGGTCAGAAATGGTGATGCCTTTAAAGCCCCAGTCGCCGCGCAGCAAGTCTTTCAGCAGCCAGCCGTCGGACGCCGCTGGCGTGCCGTTCAGGGAGTTGAGCGCAATCATCACGCCGCCGCTGCCTGCGTCGAGCGCCTCTTTGTAAGGCGGCATGTAGTCGTTGAAGAGACGCTGAGAGCTCATATCGACGGTGTTGTACTCTTTACCGCCCTCCACCGCGCCGTAAGCGGCGAAGTGTTTCACGCTGGTCATCACCGAATAGCGGTCCGCCGGGCTTTTGCCCTGCATCGACTCGACCATCGTTTTGCCCATCATGCTGGTGAGATAGGTATCTTCGCCGAACCCTTCCGAGCCGCGGCCCCAGCGCGGGTCGCGCGTGACGTCGACCATCGGCGCCCAGGTCATGTTCAGACCGTCGTCGGCGGCTTCATATGCCGACACGCGGCCTACGGTTTTTACCGCGTCGAGGTTAAACGAGGAGGCGAGCCCGAGGCTGTTCGGGAAAATGGTGCGCTGGCCGTGCAGCACGTCGTAGGCGAAAAACAGCGGAATTTTCAGGCGGCTTAACTGCATCACCTGATCCTGCATCGCGCGGATATCGGGGCGGGTCACGGTGTTGAAAATCGCGCCGACCTGACCTTCTTTGATCATGTCCCGAATCGCTTCTTTCGGGTTATCCGGCCCGACGCTAATCAGACGCAGCTGGCCGATTTTCTCATCGATCGTCATTTTTTTGAGTAAATCGGTGACAAACGCATCCCGCGCTTCGGGCGTCAGAGGATGCTCGCCAAATGGTTCAGACGCCAGGGCCGGTTGCAGCGCAAGGCTCACGGCCATACCCACAGAACAAAGCCATTTCATAGGATTAACTCTCTTTTAGACGCAGCCGCAACGTTGCCGCCACAAAGAATAAGGTGTGCAGTGTGCCATAAGCCTTAGCAGGGAAGAAGCCAAACGCAAGTTTATACGCTGATTTTTCAACCTTTTCGGACTCGTCGCGAAATTCGCGGCTATGCTTAGAGACGTGCGTTTTCTCTGCCACAAGGAGTGGAACATGATCCTGACACCAACCTCCGATAACCATGAGGTTATCGCGGAGCTGACCCGCATTACCGGCGCCAGCCATCTTCTCACCGACCCGGCCAAAACCGCCCGTTACCGCAAAGGCTTTCGCTCAGGCCAGGGCGAAGCGCTGGCCGTCGTTTTTCCCGGCACGCTGCTGGAATTATGGCGCGTGCTGGAAGTTTGTGTCGCCGCTGACAAAATCATTCTGATGCAGGCGGCTAACACCGGCCTGACGGAAGGCTCGACGCCGAATGGCAACGACTACGATCGCGACATTATCATCATCAGCACGCTGCGCCTCGATAAGCTGCACCTGCTGGATAACGGCGAGCAGATCCTCGCATACCCCGGCACCACGCTCTGGCAGCTGGAGCGCGCACTCAAGCCGCTTGGCCGCGAGCCGCACTCGGTGATTGGCTCCTCCTGCATCGGCGCGTCGGTGATGGGCGGCATCTGTAATAACTCCGGCGGCGCGCTGGTGCATCGCGGCCCCGCCTATACCGAAATGGCGCTGTTCGCGCAGATAGACGACACCGGGCGGCTGCGTCTGGTGAACCATCTGGGCATCGATCTCGGCCAGACGCCGGAGCAGATCCTGGGCCGTCTTGACGATGACCGCATCGACCCAGCCGCCGTGCGCCACGACGAACGCCAGGCGTCTGATCGTCATTACATCGAGCGCGTGCGCGACATCGAGGCCGACAGCCCGGCGCGCTACAACGCCAACCCCGAACGGCTCTTTGAAGCCTCCGGCTGCGCCGGTAAGCTCGCCGTGTTCGCGGTGCGTCTTGATACTTTCGAAGCCGAAAAACGCCAGGAGGTGTTTTATATCGGCACCAATCAGCCTGACGTGCTGACCCACATTCGCCGCCATATTCTTGCAAATTTTCAAAGCCTCCCGGTCGCGGGTGAATATATGCACCGCGATATCTACGACATCGCCGAGCGCTACGGGAAAGATACGTTCCTGATGATCAATAAGCTCGGCACCGACAAAATGCCGTTCTTCTTCACGGCGAAAGGCCGCACCGACGCCTGGCTTGAGAAAGTGCCGTTTGTTAAACCGCACTTTACCGACCGCGTGATGCAGAAACTGGGCGGGTTATTCCCCGGTCATTTGCCGCCGCGCATGAAAAGCTGGCGCGATAAATATGAGCACCATCTGCTGCTGAAAATGGCGGGCGACGGCATTGAAGAAGCGCGCAGCTGGCTGACGAGCTTCTTTAAAGAGGCCGAAGGCGATTTCTTCGCCTGTACGGCGGAAGAAGGCAGCAAAGCGTTTCTGCACCGCTTTGCTGCGGCGGGCGCGGCGGTGCGTTATCACGCGGTGCATGCCGATGAAGTGGAAGATATTCTGGCGCTGGATATCGCGCTGCGGCGTAACGACACCGAGTGGTTCGAGCATCTGCCGCCGGAAATTGACAGCAAGCTGGTGCACAAGCTCTATTACGGCCACTTCTTCTGCCATGTGTTCCACCAGGATTACATCGTCAAAAAAGGCGTGGATGTGCATGCGCTTAAAGAAGAGATGCTGGCGCTGCTGCGCGAGCGCGGCGCGCAATACCCGGCGGAGCATAACGTCGGCCACCTTTACGAAGCGCCGGAGAGCTTAAAACAGTTTTATAAGGCCAATGACCCGACTAACAGCATGAACCCCGGCATCGGCAAAACCTCAAAGCAGAAATACTGGGGTGAGCCGGACGGGATCGCACAAACGCCAGGGGAACCTACCGCCCGCTGATTCTGGCAGGCTGTTTTCTTTTTAAGCACAGGCATAATATATCCTCCATGCCGCCGGAGCCCTCCGGCGGCATGTCTTTTGAGGATACAGGTATGGCTGTTGTGGAAAATCTCACGGCGACAAAAGCCGCGATTCGTGACGTTACGCCGGGGGATATCGACGCCATTCGCGCCATTTATGGCTGGCATGTCGAACACGGCCGCGCCTCCTTTGAAGAAACGCCCCCGACGCTTGATGAGATGACCGCGCGCGTCAGTGCCATCACAGCGCAGGGTTTACCCTGGCTTGTGGCGGAGATGGACGGCATTGTGGTCGGCTACTGTTACGCCTCGCCCTGGCGTGCGCGCCCTGCGTATCGCTACACCCTTGAAGAATCGATTTATATCGACGCCAGCATGGTCGGGCGCGGTATCGGTAGCCGTCTGTTACAGGCGCTTATTGAGCGCTGCGAGCAAGGCCCGTGGCGTCAGCTGATGGCGGTGATTGGCGATGGCGAGAATAATCGCGGCTCGACGCGTCTGCACCGGCTGCTGGGGTTTGAAGTGGTGGGAAGTTTGCGCAGCGTCGGGTTTAAATTCGGCGGCTGGCGCGACACGCTGATTATGCAGCGTCCGCTCAACCAGGGAGACTGGACGCTGCCGGAATAGCTTATTCGACGCTGTTGTTCGCCATTTGCGCCGCTTTCTGGCGCTTATAGCTCAGCGCCGCTTCAGGCACCGGTTGCACCTTGCCGGTTTCAAGCCAGGTGCGCAGGCGGCTGGCGTCGGCGAAGTGGGTGTATTTGCCGAAGGCGTCCATCACCACCAGCGTCACCGGACGGTTTTTAATCAGCGTGCGCATCATCAGGCAGTGCCCGGCCGCGTTGGTAAAGCCGGTTTTGGTCAGCTGGATATTCCAGTTATCGCGGTAAACCAGATGATTGGTGTTACGGAACGGCAGCGTGTACGTCGGGTTCGAAAACGTCGCCATCTCTTCACGCGTGGTGCTGAGCTGGCCAATCAGCGGATACTGTTTGGTCGCGATTAACAGCTTCGTGAGATCGCGTGCGGTCGAGACGTTGTGGATGGAAAGCCCTGTCGGCTCCACAAAATGCGTATTGCGCATGCCGAGCGCTTTCGCTTTGGCGTTCATGGCGCGGATAAACGCGTCGTAGCCGCCCGGATAGTGGTGCGCGAGGCTTGCCGCCGCGCGGTTTTCCGACGACATCAGCGCCAGCAGCAGCATATTTTTACGGCTGATCTGGCTGTTTAAACGCACCCGCGAATAGATCCCTTTCATCTCCGGCGTATGGCTGATATCCACCGTCAGCATCTCATCCAGCGGCAGGCTGGCGTCGAGCACCACCATCGCGGTCATCACTTTGGTAATTGACGCTATCGGACGCACCAGATCCGGGTGGCTTGAGAACAGCACTTCATTGGTGCGCAGATCGACGATCATGGCGCTGCCGGAGGCAATTTGCGGCTCAGCGGCGGCAAGCGGCGACGCGGCGGCTTTCGCGGCGGCCAGCGCCGGAGTGGAAAGCGGCGCGGCCAGCAGCAGCGCGAGACTTAACAGGGAAAGACGAATTTTTGTCGGCATGGCGAAAGTTCGGAAAAGAATTCACGCGCGTAATTAAACGCACCGCCACCAACGGTGAAAGCTATTGATGGCTGGCGCGGGCATGATACTCCGGCCTTCGCGTTTCTCGCTACAGAAGATTCAGCGCCGGGCGCGGCACCGCCGGTTTTTACGCCGGCGGCACACGTCAGAAGAGACGATAACCGTAGCCCCACAGCAGGACGGTCAGCGCCAGCAGCACCTCCAGCAGCAGCACGCCGATGGCGAGCGTCGAGCCGGAAAAGCGCAGCCCTTCTTCCTGATTAATATTGAGAAACGCCGGAATGCCGACATACAGCAGATAACCGGTGTAGAGCAGCGCGAGCGTCCCCACCAGCGCACAGAGCCACACCAGCGGATAGAGCGCCACCACGCCGCTTAAAAAGAGCGGCGTCGCCACATAGCCCGCGAACACCATACAACCGGCGAGCGACGGACGACGCGGATAATCACGCGCCATCCACCAGATGACCCGCCCCATGACCGCCACGCCAGCCAGCATCAGCGCATAAAACAGTACCGCCAGATAGAAACCGGTAAAGAACGACAGCTTCACGACGTTGCCGTCGCCGAAATCCCAGCCAATCTGGGTGGTGCCGATAAACGCGCACAGCACGGGAATGGCCGCCATGATGAGTACGTGGTGGGTATAGTGATGCGTCACGGTTTCGTTTTCGTGGCGAATCACCTGCATTTCACGGAAAGGATGGGACAAAAGCCCCCAGACATGGTTCATAACGCCCCCTGACTCAGACCGCCCGGAACGGGTACTGTAAGTATAATTCAGGCCTGTAGATTAAAAAGTAAACAGCGCAAAAACAGGTAGTCCGTTGCACGCGCAGGGCGCGGCGGGCGCGTTATACTTTCGGTTTCGCGCGTGGCGCGAAGAAAGCCTGACAAACGGGAGTAGTGGAATTCATGGATATCAATAACCTGATTGAGCAGTACGGTTATGTGACGCTGTTACTGGGCAGCCTTGCCGAAGGGGAAACCGTCACGCTGCTGGGCGGCGTGGCCGCGCATGAAGGGCTGCTGCGTTTTCCGCTGGTGGTGCTGGTGGTGGCACTCGGCGGCATGATTGGCGACCAGGCGCTGTATCTGGTGGGCCGCCGGTTCGGCACCCGGGCGCTGGCGCGGTTTTCCGGCAAGCAAAAGCAGATAGCCCGCGCGCAGGCGCTTATCCAGCGCCATCCGGCGTGGTTTGTCATCGGCACCCGCTTTATGTACGGTTTTCGTATTATCGGCCCGCTGTTAATTGGCGCGAGCCGCGTCCCGCCGAAGCTCTTTGTGCCGCTGAATATCCTCGGGGCGCTGGTCTGGGCGACGCTCTTTACCACGCTCGGTTACGTGGGCGGCCAGGTGATAGAGCCGTGGCTGCATCGCCTCGATCATCATCTGAAACAGCTGGTGTGGGTCGTACTGGCGGTGGGTATTGTGCTGCTGCTGCGCTGGCTGTGGCGCAAACGCAGCAGCAGAGCGGATTAAGCCTTCGGCTTAAACTGCGGGTTAGCGAGCGTAAACCCGCCGTCGATGATAAACGACTGACCGGTGGTATAGGTGGCCCCCTCCGAGCAGAGCCACGCGACGATGCTGGCTATCTCATCGGTCTCTCCGGGGCGCGCCATCGGGATATTCGGCATCGAGCCGGGTTTCGCGTCGCCCTCGTCCATGTCGTTCATCGGCGTGGCGATAGCGCCAGGCGCGACGGCGTTCACCAGAATGTTATGTTCCACCAGCTCCAGCGCCATTGATTTGGTCAGCCCGCCGAGCGCGTGTTTGGCCGCGGTGTAGGCGCTCGCCTCCGGCAGCGGCGTGTGTTCATGCACCGAGGTGATATTCACAATGCGCCCGCCCTGCCCCTGTTTCACCATCGCTTTGGCGGCGATTTGCGAGCAGAGAAACGCGCCGTCCACATCCACCGTCTGAATGCTGCGCCACTCGTCGAACGTCATCTCCAGAAACGGCTTTTTGATCATCGCGCCCGCGTTATTCACCAGCGCGTCGATACGCCCGAAGCGGTCGATAAGCGCCTGAATGGCGTTCGCGCCCTCCGGCAGATGGCTGAGGTTAAGCTGGATAAGTTCAGCGCGCCGTCCCAGGCTTTCCACTTCCTGCGCGGTCTCCTTCGCGCCTTTATCGTCACTGTGCCAGGTAATGCCGATATCGAACCCTTGCCTTGCGAGAAATACCGCACACTTCTTGCCGATGCCTGAATCTGACGCGGTGACGATCGCCACTTTGGTTGCAGAACTCATGGTGCCTCCGGGAGTTGCGTTAAAGTGTTAAGTATAGCGAGGCCTGAAAAATCAGCCCCGGCGGGCGAAAACGCTCCCCTCACTTTTTTCTGCCGCCTTCGCAGGAGCTTCTATACTGGTAATTACCTTCATGGATCAACGAGATCCCGCAAAGACAATAAGGAGTAAGTGATGAAAATCATTCTGTGGGCGGTACTGATTATTTTTCTGATTGGGCTGTTAGTGGTGACGGGCGTATTTAAAATGATCTTCTGATCTACCGGGCGCCGCCTGTCCGCGGCGCCCTTTACCTTACTTCGCGCCGTGGCTGCTGTAGTTGACCGGCACCCAGCGATACCCGTCTCCCTGCGCTTTTATCTTGCCGATACCCGGAAACGCGATATGCGCCGATGCCACCCAGGCGTTGCTCTGCGCCGCCATTTTCAGCGTTTTCTCCCGCATGGCCACCGCCTCATCCTGATTGACATCAAAATGAATCGCCACCTGCGGCTGCGGCATCTGCACCGCTTTCACATGGATAATATCGCCCCACAGTAAAAGCGTTTCACCGCCGCGGGTCACTTTGTAAATCACGCTGCCGGGCGTGTGGCCGGGCGCGGGCAGCGCTTCAATGTCGGGCATGATTTGCGCGGGCGCGTGGAACGCCTTCATCTTTCCGGCGCTGATGACCGGGCGCAGCGACCGTTCCGATTCCGCAAACGTATGGCGCTGGCTGGCTTCGACTTCCTTTTCATGCGCCGGGTTGAGCCAGAAATCGAGGTCGCGCTGATCCACCCGCACGGTGGCGTTCGGGAAGACCGGTTTACCGTCGCGCTGCACACCGCCGGAGTGATCGGCGTGAACGTGCGTCAGCAAGACCATGTCGATTTGCGACGGGTCGATACCGGCGGCACGCAGATTTTCCGGCAGATGACCGCCGTTATTGCCAAGCAGCGCGCCCGCGCCGCTGTCCACCAGGATGAGTTTATCGCCGGTGTTGATAACATAGGCGTTGATAGAGGTTTCGACCTGCGGCGTCAGCGCGTCATCAGCGAGGCGCGTTTTGAGAGCGTCAGGCGTGATGCGGGTCAGGAGTTTGTCGGCGGGAATGGTCACGGTGCCGTCAGAGACAGCGGTTATCTGCCAGTCGCCGAGCATCATGCGGTAATAGCCGGGTGCCTGCGCGCTGTTAACAGGCAATGGCGCTGCGCCAAGCGGCGCGGCCAGCGCGAAAGTGAATAGCGCCAGTAAGGTTGCGGCAGTTTTCATCATCGTCCTCCAGTTGATTTGACTTGCTGAAGTATCCACGCCGCACTAGTATCACTCCAATTGATTGGAGCCATAATGACTATCAAAGAAAACGATTTCCGCAAAATCGATCTCAACCTGCTCATCGCGTTTGCGGTGCTGTTTCGCGAGCAGAGCGTGTCGCTCGCGGCCGATAAACTGCATCTCGGGCAGCCCGCGGTCAGCGGCGCGCTCGCGCGCCTGCGCGATATGTTCGATGACCCGCTGTTTATTCGCAGCGGCCACCGGATGCAGCCGACCGCGCGCGCCGTCGCTCTGCATGGCGAGCTGATGCCGCTGCTGGAGCAGCTTCAGTCAGCGCTGTTCCAGCAGGCTGAATTTCACCCGCAGCAGGCGAGCGCCACCATTACGCTTGGCATGACCGACTGGGTGGAGATGTGGCTGATGCCGCAACTGATCCCGGCGCTGCGCGAAGCCGCGCCCGGCGTGCGGCTTAACGTGGTGGCAAGCTCGCCGTTTAGCGATCCGCGCCGTCTGGAGGAAGGCGAGCTGGATATGGCGATAAGCGTGGCGCAGGCCGGGCCGCGCTGGCAGGAGCGCGAGGTGTTAGTGAGCATGCCGTTTGTGACGCTCTGGCACCCGTCGCAGCTCAGCCTCACCGCCCCGCTGACGCTTGAGGATTACGTGCAAGAACCGCACCTGATGGTGACCTACCGCGAAGCGACTAGCAGCCTGATTGATACGCTACTGGCACGCCAGGGAGCGCGCCGCAGCATTTGCTACACCACGCCGCACTTCGCGGGCCTGCCGGGACTTCTGATGCAGATGCCCGCGCTCGCGACCGTGCCCGCGGGGCTGTGTGATATGTGGCAAACGGCCTGGGGGCTTTCGGCAAGCCCGGTGCCGCTCGACGTGCCGCCGTTTGAAGTGGCGCTGCTGTGGCATCAGCGCCATAACAGCGATCCGGCGTTGATGTGGTTACGCGGATTTATTCAGCGGCTGATAGCGAACGGCGAATAACGTCAGTGGCGGTTGATGGCGTCGGCAATAGCCGCCGAGGTGGTTAACGCGCGGATTTCGCTGAAGAGTTCCGTCGCCTCGGCGTACTCTTTGCGCAGATAACCGAGCCACTGCTTGATGCGCGCCACATGGTACATGCCCGTATCGCCCTGTTTCTCAAGCCGCGTGTACTGTTGCAGCAGTTGCACCACTTCCGGCCAGGGCATACGCGGCTCGTTATATTTAATCACGCGGCTTAAGTTCGGCACGTTGAGCGCGCCGCGGCCAATCATCACCGCGTCGCAGCCCGTTTCCGCCATGCACGCCTGCGCGCTGGCGTAATCCCAGATTTCACCGTTGGCGATAACCGGAATCGTCAACCGCTCGCGAATTTCGCCAATCGCCGCCCAGTTAATGCGCTCCGCTTTATAGCCATCTTCTTTGGTGCGCCCGTGTACCACCAGCTCCGTCGCGCCCGCCTGCTGGACGGCATCGGCGATTTCAAAACGCCGCGCGCCGCTGTCCCAGCCGAGACGAATTTTCACCGTGACAGGCAGATGCGCAGGTACGGCTTCGCGCATCGCTTTCGCGCCGCGATAGATAAGATCAGGGTCTTTCAGCAGCGTGGCACCGCCGCCGCTGCCGTTCACAAGCTTCGACGGGCAGCCGCAGTTGAGATCAACGCCCCAGGAGCCCAGCTCCACCGCCCGGGCGGCGTTTTCGGCAAGCCATTGCGGATGCTGGCCGAGCAGTTGCACACGCACCCGCGTGCCGGACGGCGTGCGGCTCTCGTGGTGGAGTTCCGGGCAGAGTTTATAGAATGATTTCACCGGCAGGAGGCTGTCCACCACGCGCAGAAATTCGGTGATGCAGAGATCGTAATCATTTACCCCGGTGAGCAGTTCGCGCACCAGAGAATCAAGCACGCCTTCCATCGGCGCCAGTAAAACACGCATAACGCTACCCGCTAAAAAAAGAGGCGCTATGGTAGCGCCTCGCCGCCGTGAAAGGAATGCGCGAGCGCTGGCTCAGAGCGTAAAACCGAAACGCTGGCCGTCCGGCAGCTCGACATCCAGCCGCACCGTGCCGCCCAGGGCTTCGACATAGCGCTTAAGCGTTGAGATTTTCATCTCGTTGCCGCGCTGTTCGATAGCCGCGACCGACGGCTGGGCGATACCCATCTGGCGCGCCATCTCGGTTTGCGACACGCTGAGCGCCTCGCGCAGCGCATACAGATGGGTTTCCAGCAGCAGCTGCGCCGTTTTCTCTTCGATGCGTTCGCGGGCCTCCGGGGTCTGCGCCGCCAGCACTTCATCAAACGTCTTCATCTATACCTCCCGGTGGTTCAGATAGTGGCTAAACAGTTTGTCAGCGACGCGCAGCATGACCCGGTAAAACCGCTTTTCATCGCCCTTTTTCTCGGCCGCGCACAGCACAATGGCGTAACGGTGCGGATCAAAAGCGTAAAAGGCGCGTATGGGCCGCCCGGCGTGCTGAACCCGTAATTCCTTCATACCCGCGTGACGCGAGCCTTTGAGCGTATCGGCATACGGACGCCCGAGGTGCGGACCTTTGATTTTTAAAAGCCCCAGCGCGGCCAGCACATCTTCCTGCAACGGCTGCGGCTGTCTCGCGAGCCAGCACTCAAACTCGTGAGTAAGGTAAATAGTCCACATGGCGCTCCTCCCTGTTCGTTAGCGACTACCGTGAACGGCAAGGAGCGTTTTATAGATTGTAATCTATAGCTTCAACAGGGTCATTACTGGTTTGCGTAACGGTGCGCAAAAAATTTTTGCGGCCATGAAAGGCGCGTTGTGAACCTGGGCGGCGGCTCGAAAGTTTAGGTATGCTGAGTTGGCTCCTGTGATCGGTAGCACAGTTTTCATTTTAATTGTATGATGAATGCGTTCGGTTTAAAGGTGACCCCTATGAGCACAATGCTGACTTCTCTCTGGCAACTGGTACGCGCGTTTGTTTTGATTTACGCCTGCCTTTATGCAGGCATCGCGATTGCCGCGCTGCTGCCGATTACGATCCCTGGCAGCATCATCGGCATGCTGATTCTTTTTGTGCTGCTGGCGTTTCAGATCCTGCCCGCGAAATGGGTACAGCCCGCCTGTAATCTGCTGATCCGCTATATGGCGCTGCTGTTCGTGCCGGTCGGTATTGGCGTGATGCAATATTTCGATGTGTTGCAGGCGCAGTTTGGCCCGGTGGTCGTCTCCTGTTTTATCAGCACGCTGGTGGTATTTATGGTGGTGAGCTGGAGCGCGCATCTGGCGCACGGCGAGCGCAAAGTGGTAGGCCAGGAAAGGAGCCATGAGAAATGATGCAGAATATCTGGTGGTCGCTGCCGCTGACGCTACTGGTGTTTTTCGCCGCCCGCAAGCTTGCCGCACGGCTAAAAAGCCCGCTGCTCAACCCGCTGCTGGTTTGCATGGTGGTGCTGATCCCCTTTCTGATGCTGGCCCATATTCCTTATGAGCGCTATTTTCAGGGCAGCCGCATTCTGAATGATTTGCTGCAACCGGCCGTAGTGGCGCTGGCGTTCCCGCTGTATGAACAGCTGCACCAGATCCGCGCGCGCTGGAAGTCGATTATCACGATTTGTTTCGCCGGCAGTGTGGTGGCGATGGTCACCGGCACTTCTGTCGCGCTGCTGATGGGCGCAAGCCCGGAAATCGCGGCGTCCGTCCTGCCGAAATCGGTCACCACGCCGATCGCGATGGCCGTGGGCGGAAGCCTCGGCGGCATTCCCGCTATCAGCGCCGTGTGCGTGATTTTCGTCGGGATCCTCGGTGCGGTGTTTGGCCATACGCTGCTGAATATGATGCGGATAAAAACCAAATCCGCGCGCGGGCTCGCGATGGGCACTGCTTCGCACGCCCTCGGGACGGCGCGCTGTGCGGAGCTGGACTATCAGGAAGGCGCGTTTAGTTCGCTGGCGCTGGTGATTTGCGGGATTATTACGTCGCTGGTCGCCCCGTTCCTGTTCCCGCTTATTCTCGCGATATGGCGCTAAAACTTGCGATACGTCGCGCATTTTCATTCTAAATTTCATTTGTTGCATAGCCAGCGAGATCTAAATCACATATAAAGCCTCAGGAGCGCCGTAAACTATTTTTCCTGTTACTTCTTTTGAGGCTTTGCCATGCACCCACGTTTTGAAACTGCCTTCGCACAGCTGCCGGCGGCACTGCAAGCCGCTCTGGCTCCATGGATTGCTGATGTTCATTTTCCGGCGATGCTGAGCGCCGAACAGGTCGCTGACGTTCGCCGTCAGAGCGGGCTGGACGATGACGCGCTGGCGTTTGCGCTGCTGCCGTTAGCCGCTGCCTGCGCGCAAACGGAGATTTCACACTTTAATGTGGGCGCGGTGGCCCGTGGCCTTAGCGGCAATCTCTATTTCGGCGGCAATATGGAGTTTCGCGGCGCGGCGATGCAGCAGACGATTCACGCCGAGCAGAGCGCTATTACCCACGCCTGGATGCGCGGCGAAACCGGCCTTGCGGCGATTACCGTTAACTACACGCCGTGCGGCCACTGCCGTCAGTTTATGAACGAGCTTAACAGCGGGCTGACGCTTCGCATTAACCTGCCGGGACGCGCGCCTTCACAGCTTGGCGATTACCTGCCGGACGCCTTCGGCCCGCGCGATCTCGATATCAGGACGCTGATATTCGACACGGAAAATCATGGCTATGCGCTGAAAGGCGACGCGCTGACGCAGGCTGCGATTGCGGCGGCCAACCGCAGCCATGCGCCGTACAGCCAGTCCCCTTCCGGATTGGCCATTGAAACCCGCGATGGTGAAATCTTTACCGGCAGCTATGCCGAGAACGCGGCGTTCAACCCTTCCCTCCCGCCGCTGCAGGCCGCGCTGAATCTGATGAGCCTGAACGGTTACGCATGGGCGGACATCAAGCGCGTCGCGCTTGCCGAACGTGACGACGCGACGATTGTTCAGCGCGACGCCACCGCCGCGACGCTGAAGGCGCTTGGCTTCACGAATCTCGAACTCGTTACGCTTGCCTGAAATAACGCTGCGGGCGTTCTGCCCGCAGCGGCGAAAAATGCTTCAACCGGTCGTTCGATTCTTGCTCTTGCCCGGCGGGTAAAGTAGCCTTGAATCTCTTTTCTGATTGCTTCGAGCTGCCTGAATGTTAAAGCGTTTGTTATACAGCCTGCTGGCCCTGATTGGCGTACTGCTGTTAACGGCGCTGCTCCTTGACCGCTGGATCAGCTGGAAAACCGCGCCTTACGTCTATGACGAGCTACAGGATTTACCGTGGCGTCAGGTGGGCGTGGTGCTCGGCACCGCCAAATATTATCGCACCGGCGTGATTAACCAGTATTACCGCTACCGCATTCAGGGCGCGCTGAACGCGTATAACAGCGGCAAGGTGAATTACCTGCTGTTGAGCGGCGATAATGCCCAGCAGAGCTATAACGAGCCGATGACGATGCGCAAGGATTTGATTGCCGCAGGCGTCGATCCGGCGGATATCGTGCTGGATTACGCCGGTTTCCGCACGCTCGACTCTATCGTGCGCACCCGCCGTGTGTTCGATACCAACGATTTCATCATTATCACCCAGCGTTTCCATTGCGAGCGCGCGCTGTTTATCGCGCTGCATATGGGCATTCAGGCGCAGTGTTACGCCGTGCCGTCGCCGAAAAATATGTTGTCGGTGCGCGTGCGTGAGTTTGGCGCGCGTTTAGGGGCGCTGGCGGATCTTTATATTTTTAAGCGTGAACCGCGTTTCCTCGGCCCGCTGGTGCCGATCCCCGCCCTTAGCGAAGTGCCTGACGATGCGCAGGGTTACCCTGCCGTGACGCCCGAGCAGATGCTGGAATTGCAGAAGAAGAAGTAAGCGTCGCGATGGCAGGTGCGGTGGGTGCGCGATGCTTACCCACCCTACACATTCCTTTCATCTTTATACCCGGTGGGTGCGCTGCGCTTACCCACCCTACAAATTCCTTTCATCACCGTAGGGCGGGTAAGCGTAGCGCACCCGCCATCCAGTTTTTAATATATCAGGTCGGTGAATTCGTTACGTTCGCCACAATGTCATCCTGATATGTGCGCTTCCCTCACGCGAACGTGCAAAGGGGGCTCACCGCCGCCCCCTTTGCAATCCCGGCTCCCGGCAGAAAATCGCCCCTGCGGGGAAGCCTCGCCTTATTCCCTCCGGCCATGGGTCGGGCAAGACAATACCTCCCTGTATTGTCATGCCCTCGCACCGGGTCCCTCCGGTGCGCCCCAGCCTGCGGCGAAACAGCGAGGCCGATTTTTTTAAGCCGGAGCAAAACCATCATCCTCAACGCTCACTCTGAGTGTAAGGCGGGTAAGCGCAGCGCACCCGCCATCATTCACACTCACCGCCCATAAAAAAAGCCCCCGCAAGCGGAGGCTTTTTGGCGTAACCGCGCTTATTTCTTACGCGCGTATTTCAGGGAATCCAGGGCGACCGCGAAAATGATAATCGCGCCCTTGATGATGTACTGCCAGTAAGGGTTGATGCCGATATAGGTCAGGCCGTAGTTGATAACGGTGAAGATAATCACACCGGTCACCACGCCAAGCACCGTACCCACGCCGCCGCTGAAGGAGACGCCGCCCACCACACACGCCGCGATGGCGTCGAGCTCATACATAAAGCCCAGGTTGTTAGTGGCAGAACCGATACGGCCCGCTTCCAGCATCCCACCGAAGGCGTAGAACACACCGGAGAGCGCATAAATCATCAGCAGGTTCAGCGCCACGTTCACGCCGGAGACTTTCGCCGCTTCCGGGTTACCGCCGATAGCGAAAATGTTTTTACCAAAGCGGGTTTTATTCCACAGGATCCAGACGAACGCCACGGCAATCAGCGCGTAAAACGTAATGTAGGAAAGTCTGAAACCGCCGAGCGCGACAAACCCCTGCGTAAACGTCGAGAAGCCGGAATCGAAGCCGGAAATCGGCGACGCGCCCACGAAGTCGTAATACAGCGAGTTGATACCGTAAACGATGATCATCGTGCCAAGCGTGGTAATAAACGGCGTCACGTTCAGGTACGCAATGATAATGCCGTTTACCAGACCAATCACGGCACCGATAGCGCAGACAATCAGGATCACGAGCGCAATCGGCATGGTCGCCATTTCCGGGAACACTTTGTTGGCGTTTTCCATCGACTGCAGCAGCGTTGCCGCGACCACCGCGGCGAGGCCAACCTGACGCCCTGCGGAAAGGTCAGTCCCCTGGGTGACAATCAACCCTGCCACGCCAAGCGCGATAATAATACGCACCGATGACTGGGTGAGAATATTACTTAAGTTCAACAGGCTTAAAAACGTCGGGTCCTGGAAAATAATAATGGCCAGCAACACTAAAAGAACGACGTAAATACCGCCCTCTTTCAGATAAGTGAGAAAACTCTTCTTATTTAACGCACTCATGAGGAGCCCCTGATATTAAAGGTGCAAAGACGCAAGACGCAGAATTTCATTTTGCGTCGTCGTTTTGGTGTCAACAATCCCGGAGACGAGGCCATTGCTCATTACCAGAATACGGTCAGTTATCCCTAACAGCTCAGGCATTTCTGAGGAGATAATAATGATCCCCTTACCCTTTTTCGCCAGTTCAGCAATAAGCTGGTAGATTTCAAATTTCGCGCCTACGTCGATGCCGCGCGTCGGCTCATCGAGCATTAATATTTCCGGCTGGGTGAGCAGCCAGCGCCCGATAATCACTTTTTGCTGGTTACCGCCGGAAAGCGAACCAATTTGTGTGCGATGACCCGGCGTTTTAACACGCATTGAGTCAATCACCCACTGGGTATCGCTTTTCATGCGGGAATTATCCAGCAAGCCGATTTTGCTTTTATAGTTGCGAATATTGGAAATCAGGGAGTTAAAACCGATATCCAGATAAGCGTAGATCCCCGTTGAGCGGCGCTCCTCGGTCACCAGCGCAAAGCCGTTATTAATGGCTTCATTGGCGCTATGGTTATTGATCTTTTTACCGTGCAGACTAATGGTACCGCCAGATTTCTCGCGAATACCAAATAACGTTTCCACAATATCCGTGCGCTTCGCGCCCACCAGACCGGCAATACCCAGGATCTCGCCTTTATGCAGATCAAAGGAGACATCACGAATAGACGGCTGGCGCAGTGAAGTCAGATTGCGCACTTCAAGGATCACTTCACCGGGTTTGTTTTCACGATCCGGGAAGCGCTGGTTGAGAGAACGCCCAACCATCATGGCGATGATCTTATCCATATCCAGCCCTTCCAGCGACTGGGTGGCGATCCACTGGCCATCGCGCAGGATAGTGATTTCATCGCACAGCTGGAAGATCTCTTCCATTTTGTGGGAAATATAAACAATACCGCAGCCGCGCTCTTTCAGCTTACGGATAATCTTAAAGAGATGATTAACTTCTTTCTCCGTCAGAGAAGACGTCGGTTCATCCATAATGACGATTTTAGCGTCGTAGGAGAACGCTTTGGCGATTTCAATCATCTGCATCTGCGATACAGAAAGCGTACCCACGCGAGCTTTAGGATCGATATCAATATCGAGCTCGTCGAAAATCGCTTTGGTATCAAGATACATTTTTTCCTGGTCAACAAACATGCCTTTGGTCGGATAACGGCCAAGCCACATGTTGTCCATGACGGAACGTTGTAATACCAGGTTTAATTCCTGATGCACCATCGATATTCCATTCTCCAGCGCCTCTTTGGCCGAATGGAAATCAATTTCTTTCCCCTGGAAAAGAATACTGCCGGAATCTTTTTGATAGATCCCGAAAAGACATTTTAATAACGTTGATTTGCCCGCGCCATTCTCACCCATCAGAGCATGAATAGAATGAGGACGAACTTTTAAATTAACGTTATCGAGTGCCTTAACGCCCGGAAAACTCTTGTTGATATTCGTCATTTCCAACAAGTATTCGCCTGACGACTGCGTATTATTGCTGACCATATTTATACCTGGCTGCGAGTGTGTTGGCTGAGCATGGCACGCTAAAGGGGGCGCAAAATGCGCCCCGTAAATACATTGCAATTATTTTTTGCTGGTGATTTCCGCCAGGTTGTCTTTATCAACGCCGACATAAGGAATACGCACCACTTTGTTTTCAATTTTCCAGTCAGTGCCGTCTGCCGCGCCTTTGCCTGCAGCCAAATTTTTAGCAAGGTCAAAGGTCGCTTTCGCCTGGTTGTTGGCATCGTTCAGCACGGTACCGGCCAGCGCGCCAGATTTCACCAGCGCCAGCGCTTCCGGCAGCGCATCCACACCGAAGACCGGAATAGATGATTTGTTGTGCGCTTTCAGCGCTTCTACCGCACCCATCGCCATGGCGTCGTTGTTCGCGATAACCACTTCGATTTTGTTAGCGTTCGGGCCAGAGAGCCAGGCATCCATTTTATCTTTCGCCTGAGCGGTATCCCACATGGCGGTATCCAGCTGCAGCTGCTCGGTTTTAATGCCTTTGTCGTTCAGCTCTTTGATAACGTAAGTGGTACGCGCTTCAGCATCCGGGTGGCCCGGCTCGCCCTTCAGCAGGACGTACTGGATCTGGCCATCTTTGTTCAGATCCCAGCCCGCGTTGGCTTTCCAGTGCTTGGCAATCAGATCGCCCTGGATAATGCCGGATTCTTTGGAGTCGGTGCCCACGTAATAGGCTTTGTCATAGCTGTCCAGCGCTTTGCGGGACGGCTCTTTGTTAAAGAACACGATTGGGATGTTCTGACCGCGCGCTTTTTCGATAACAGTGCCTGCGGCCGCCGGGTCAACCAGGTTGATCGCCAGAGATTTCACGCCTTTTGCCAGCAGCACATCAATCTGATCGTTCTGCTTGGACTGGTCGTTCTGGGAGTCGTTCATCAGCAGCTGAACGTCAGGCGAAGCGGAAGCGTCTTTTTCAATTGCCTTGCGCACGACGGACATAAAGTTGTCGTCGTATTTATAAATGGTTACGCCAATACGGTCGGCTGCCTGAGCCGCGGTGCCAAAAAGCATGCAGGACATAACGGCAGAGAGGGTCAACACCTTCTTATTCATGGTATCTCCGGTTTTTATGCAGGGTAGCAATCGTGAAAAACGGGCGGCAGGACGGTAAGGAGAAAAACCTTACTGAATGCCGAAGTTCACTAATAAAAAACACTTCCTTGCTCGGTAATGCTTCCAGTAAAGCTTTTTTATCGTTCAGGGGCGGCAGATAACGTCAGTGTTAAATCGCCGTTACATAAAGTTTCAGGCCCATGAGACGCCGTCATCATAGTCAGCGCAATGTTAATATACTGTGAATTTACTCACAGATTGAAAGCGGTTACATCACGCGCATTTATAAACTAGTGATCGGCTCCACATTTTGCCGTGCCGCGACGGAGTGACGACGCACCAGCGTAGGCATAAAACAGTGGGTAGCCGTCGGATCCAGCGCTCCTGCGGCCCCCTGTAGCGCCAGCTCAGTGGCGAGACGCGCCATGGAGACCACCGGATAACGCACGGTGGTCAGTTGCGGGTCGGTATAACGGGCGATCGGGATATCATCGAAACCAATGACTGACAGATGCTGCGGCACCAGAATGCCGTTATCTTTCAGCGCCGTCAGCGCGCCTGCCGCCATGCTGTCGTTGTAAGCAAACACGGCGGTGAGATGCAGATTGCGGCCTAAGAGTTCCACCATCGCCGCCTCGCCGCCCTGCATATCCGGGCTACCGGTGCCGACCCAGGCCTCCGGCGGCTGAACGCCTTCATCGGCCAGCGCCCGCTGCCACCCTTCGCGGCGTTTGTCGTTATCATCAATCTGGTGGCTGGAGGCGAGATAGCCGATGCGCTGATGGCCGCTGCTTTGCAGCATGCGCGTCGCCATCATCGCGCCGGTGACATTATCTAGCCCGACGCAGCGATGCGCGTAACCCGGCACGATGCGGTTAATCAACACCATGCCCGGCACCTGTTCAAGAAAAGCGGCAAGCTCCTCGTCGCAAAGCGATTTGGCGTGCACGATAAGCGCGCTGCAACGCTGGCGGATCAACACTTCAATGGCGTGGCGCTCTTTTTCCGCCTCGTGATAGCTGTTGCCGATAAGCACATATTTGCCGTGCTGCTGCGCCACGACATCGACGGCTTTCACCAGCGCGCCGAAGAACGGATCGGAGACGTCCATCACCACAACGCCTATCGTATCGCTGACCTGAGTGGCCAGCGCCTGGGCGTTCGCGTTCGGGCGGTAGCCAAGCTGCGTGACCGCCTGCATGACGGTTTCACGCGTTTCCGGGCTGACCAGCGCGCTGTTATTGAGAACGCGGGAGACCGTCGCAACAGAGACCCCTGCCAGACGGGCAACGTCACGAATGGTGATCATGGCGACCACCCTGAAGAGCTGAAATGCGTCTCACAGAAACCCCCTGTGTTAAGTCAGGTGGCTATTCTGGCAGTGCGCCTGAATGTGCTGCGTGAAGCACATCACAGCGCTGGAAACGGTTACATACGATTTGTTAACGATTGTGATCCAGATCGTTATCTGGATGATACGGATTGCGGTGCGCCTGCGGCGAGGCGCGTCAGACGCCGCCATAGCCACTCCAGCGGCCCCTGGCGGAAATAACGCAGCCACAGCACAGAGAACGCGAGGTTAACGGCCCACACCGCTGGCACAAACGCCAGCAGCGAGAGCCGGTCAAACTGCATAAACAGGCCGAAGCGGTTGAAGAGCGTCGTGCAGATAAGACTTTGCAGCAGATAGTTAGTGAGCGCCATACGCCCGACGCAGGTCACGGCGGTCATCATTTTCAGGCGCGCCAGGCACGGCCAGTAGCCGAAAACCAGCGCCGTATAGCCGAGCGCCTGCAGCGGCGCGCCCAGTTCGCGCGGTGCCTGAAGCAGAAACGCGCACCAGCGGTAATCCCAGCCGAGATGCCACTGCACGACTATCGCGGGCAGGTTAATCAGCACGCCCAGCGCCACCAGCCCGAAACCGGTGCGCCGGTAGTGGCGCAGGCTGAATTCGCCGCGCAACCAGCCGCTGCGCATCAGTGCCGCGCCGGTCAGCATCATGCCCGCGAGCTGCCAGCCATACTGCGCGCCGAGCGCCAGCAGCATGGAAGAGAGCAGATCGAGTCGGCTGCGCACGGCCTCCATGCCCCCTTCCAGACGCCAGAATTTTTCATAGAAGAGATCGGCCGCCTGCGGCGTCCAGGAGCGGCTCATGTGCTCGCCGGATATCATGCCGAGCAGCAACAGCACCGCAATCCCGATGAGATAAAGCACCACGCCGGTTTTAAACAGCGATTTCACACTCGGGGCGTCGCGCACCATGCGCCAACAGATGAGCCCTACCAGCCCGTACGCCAGCAGAATATCGCCATCCCAGATGAAAATAGCGTGTACAAAACCGAGCAGCGCCAGCAGCGTAAGCCTTGCCTGGATCCAGCGTTTACCGCGCGGCAGCAGCATTTGCAGACCGGCGCCGAACAGTAGCGCGAACAGCGTGAGGAATTTGACCTGGGCGAAGAGATCGAGCAGCGCCCATGTCCAGGCATCGCGGGAGGTGATATCGCCATACCAGGCGGGGTTGAGATAGGCCGCCTTCGGGAGCCCAAAGGCGGTAATGTTGAGCAGAAGGATGCCGAGGATCGCCAGACCGCGTACCGCGTCGAGGGTGATATTTCTCGTCATCCTGGGTTTTAGCCGTTGTGGTGACGCACGGCGCGCAGAAACTCCTGGCGCGTGTTCTGGCTGGATTTAAACAGCCCGCCGAGCGAGGTCGTCGTGGTCGCGCTGGTGGCGTCGCGGATGCCGCGCGCTTTCACGCAGTAGTGCACCGCGTCGATGGAGACCGCCACGTTGTTCGTGCCAAGCAGCGTTTGCAGCGCTACCAGCACCTGCTGCGTCAGTCGCTCCTGCACCTGCGGGCGCTGGGCGAAGAACTGCACGATACGGTTGATTTTTGAAAGGCCAATCACCGCATCTTTCGGGATATACGCGACGGTCGCTTTACCGTCGATGGTCACGAAGTGATGTTCGCAGGTGCTGGTCAGGGTGATATCGCGCACCGTGACCATTTCATCCACCTTCATTTTGTTCTCAATGACGGTTATCTTCGGGAAATTGGCGTAATCGAGGCCGGAGAAAATCTCATCCACATACATCTTGGCGATGCGATGCGGCGTTTCCATCAGGCTGTCATCGCTCAGATCCAGATTAAGCAGCTGCATGATTTCAGTCATATGACCGGCGATAAGGCGCTTGCGGGTTTCGTTATCCAGCTCGTTGACCGGCGGACGCAGCGGCGTCTCCAGACCACGCGCGACCAGCGCTTCATGAACCAGGGCCGCTTCTTTACTGAGTGATGGCATCGTTATTTTCTCCTGCAGGTGTAACCAGACTCTGCCCGGCCGGGGCTGAGCGTGGGCTCATTGTGCGTGAGCTAACGCACATAATCCAGTGGCCGGGGCGAAATTGTTGAAATCGTCGCGGCCTTTCAGGCACGCCGGAAGACCAGCGCGCCGCCGATAAACAGCGCCACGCCCGCGAGCCACAACGCGGGCTCAAGCTGGCCGGTGAAGTGGCTTGAGAGCGCTGAAGTGACCGGCCCGACAAGTTGTCCTATCGCATAACCGGTAGTCAACAGGCCTGCGAGATAGCGGGTGTGCGACGGTGCCAGCTCGCGCCCGCACTGCAAAGAAAGCTGCACCGCGCACAGGAAACCGCCGCCCACGAGAAGTGAGCCGATCACAAGCCCTGATAATCCCGGCAGCAGCGCCGCCGCCAGTACGCCGAGCCCCTGGAGCCAGAGAACAATCGCGAGGCGCTGCGATGCCGTACCGCGCGTTCGCCAGAGAATGCTGAGCGCAATGCCCACAACCGACGCCGCGCCGAACACCGGCCAGACGAACTGCGCGAACAGGCTGCCAGGGAAGCGCGCCGCCGCCATCTGCGATAAAAACGTGGCGGGCAGAATATAGCCGTAGCCTGCGAGACTATAGCTCCAGACCAGTCTTTTGAGCGCGGGCGTCAGTTCCAGCGGCGCGGGCGGCGTATCCGCCCGGTGAAGTTCGCCTTTGCGGGGTAAATAACGGGCGATAAGCGCAATCAGCGCGAACGCCAGCGTGCCGTAAATCACCCAGCCCTGTGCGGCGCTGAGCGCCGCGCCGTGGATCCAGACCGCCAGCAGGCCGCTGATAGTGATACCAACGCCAGGGCCTGCGAAGACCGCCGCGCTCAGACCCGGCCTGCCGTGGTGGGCGAGCTGTTCGTTAGTCCAGCCCGCGGCCATCACCAGCGCCCAGCCGCTCATGCAGCCAATCACGAAGCGCACCACGCCGTGCGACCACGGGCCGTCCGCCAGCGCGGAAACGAGCGTCAGCAGCACCGCGCCCCAGACGCCCATATGCAGTCGGTATTCGACATGACGGTGAGCGCGCATGGCATCCCACGCGCCCACCAGATAGCCAAGATAGTTGGCGGCGGCCACAAGCCCCGCGGTGGTCAGCGTCAGTTCGCCCTCGCCCACCATAAGCGGCACCTGGGGCGTGAACGCGAACCGCCCTATTCCCATTGCCACCACCAGAGCCAGAAAGCCGGTTAATGCGATACGCAGCGCCACGCTGCCTCCATTTGTTAAAATAAAGTTATCAATATGATGCGCTATGATTCCGGGCTGGTGAAGTGAAACTTGCTCACCTGACGGTTAGACTGCACTATCCGGGTTTGAACAAAAGGAGCCACTATGGAACTGCTCGAAGAACACCGCTGTTTTGGCGGTTTACAACAGCGCTGGCGTCACGACTCCCGCGTGCTTAACTGCCCGATGACCTTCAGCATCTATCTCCCGCCCGACGCGCAGACGCCGCCGCCGGTGGTGTGGTGGCTGTCCGGGCTGACCTGTAGCGATGAGAATTTCACCACCAAAGCGGGCGCGCAGCGGGTCGCCGCTGAGCTGGGGCTGGCGCTGGTAATGCCGGATACCAGCCCGCGCGGCGACGCGGTGGCGGATGATGCCGGTTACGATCTCGGCAAAGGCGCAGGCTTTTACCTGAACGCCACCGAAGCACCGTGGGCCGCGCATTACCGGATGTTTGATTACCTCAGCGAGGAGTTACCGAAGGTGCTGGCGGAAAACTTTACGCTGGCACCGAAGGCGGCGATTAGCGGACATTCGATGGGCGGCCACGGCGCGCTTATCATGGCGCTGAAAAATCCGGGGCGTTTTAGCTCAGTGTCGGCGTTTGCGCCGATAGTGAACCCGGCCGGGGTGCCGTGGGGCAAAAAAGCGTTTGCCGCGTATCTGGGTGATGACGAGAGTCAGTGGCGCGCGTGGGACAGCTGCGCGCTGATGGAGCAGGCGTCTGCGGAAAACGCGATCCCGACGCTTATCGATCAGGGCGACAATGATCCGTTTTTCGGCGAGCAGCTTCAGCCGGAGCGGCTTGACGAAGCGGCGCGCGAGGCGGGCTGGCCGTTAACGTTGCGTATGCAGCCGGGTTACGACCACAGCTACTATTTTATCGCCACGTTTATTGAAGAGCATTTGCGTTTCCACGCGCAGCATCTGCGTTAACAGAGTGTGGTGGGTGTGATTCAAAGGTCGTAATGCGGTACGCGGTGGGTGCGCTGCGCTTACCCACCCTACGATAAAGGTGCGACAGGTATGTAGGGCGGGTAAGCGCAGCGCACCCGCCGTCCCCCAGAAAAACCCCATAAAAAAGGGCGCTTTACGCGCCCTTTTCTTTATTTCTTCAGATGCTCAGGGAATTCCATATCGCGGTAACGCACGAAACGGGAGCCCTTCACCAGCTTGTAACCAAACCAGATAATCAGGAACAGCGGAATGCCAATATAGGTGGCCGCAACGGCTGCCCAGTCGATGGTGTCCGCAAGGAACGCCTGATAGTTCTGGCCGAGCGTAATAATCAGGCACAGCACAAAGGCGAAAATCGGGCCCAGCGGGAAGAAGCCGGAACGATACGGCAGATCGTTAATGTCATTGCCCTGCAACACATAGCCGCGACGGAAACGGTAATGGCTGATGGCGATACCCAGCCAGGCGATAAAGCCCGTCATGCCGGAGGTGTTCAGCAGCCACAGATAGACCGTTTGGTTACCAAACATTGACGTCAGGAAGCACAGACCGGCGATAACCGTCGTCGCGTACAGCGCGTTGCGCGGCACGCCGCCTTTCGACAGCTTCGCGAAAATGCGCGGCGCTTTGCCGTCACAGGCGAGCGTATAGAGCATACGCGTGGAGGCATACATCCCGGAGTTACCCGCAGACAGCACCGCCGTCAAAATCACCGCGTTCATAATCGCCGCTGCGCCCAGCAAACCGGCATGCTGGAACACCAGCGTAAACGGGCTGACGCTGATATCTTTCACGTCGTTACGCAAAAGGCTCGGATCGGTGTACGGAATAATCAGGCTGATAATCAGAATCGCGAACACATAGAACAGCAGGATACGCCAGAACACCTGACGCACCGCGCGCGGAATGTTTTTCTCCGGCTCCTCGGATTCACCCGCCGCGATGCCGATAAGCTCGGTGCCCTGGAAGGAGAAGCCGACAATCATCGCCACGCCTATCATCGCCGAGAAACCGCCCGCGAACGGCGCATCGCCGATAGCCCAGTTGCTCCAGCCGGCCGGCGCTGCCCCTTTGAAAATACCGACGATCATCGCGACGCCCACCAGGATAAAGATAATCACGGTGGCGACTTTGATTAATGAGAACCAGTATTCCGCTTCGCCAAAGCCTTTCACGGAGATCACGTTCAGCAGGAACATGATGCCGAGGAACAGCGCGCTCCAGATCCAGCCGGGCGTGTCCGGGAACCAGTAGCTCATCACCAGTTGTGACGCCACGAGGTCAACCGCGATGGTCACCGCCCAGTTGTACCAGTAGTTCCAGCCGAGCGCGAAGCCGAAGCCTTCTTCGACATATTTCTGGCCGTAAGTAGAAAACGAGCCGGAGACCGGCATATAGGCTGCCAGCTCGCCGAGGCTCGTCATCAGGAAATAGACCATCAGACCGATGAGAATATAGGACAACAGCGCGCCCCCCGGGCCCGCCTGAGAAATGGTCGCACCGGAAGCGACAAAAAGTCCTGTGCCGATGGAGCCGCCAATGGCGATCATGGTCAGGTGGCGCGCCTTCAGTTCGCGACGCAGCGCAGGCGCTTGTGTGGTTTTAGATTCGGAAACCATATAAAAATAATGCCCATCCATCAAAAGAGGCGCGATTGTAGCAGAGTTGCCGCTAAGCGCCTGGTGGAAATACGCGGTTATAAGAGAGCTTCATGATCGCTCAAGGATTATAAGTAAAGCAGCGAATCGGGGCGTTGAGAGGAAAAAAACTGATAATGAGCGCGCCGTGTGACGCGCTCCGCGAAATCAGAGTTCGCAATAGCGCAAAAAACGCGCCAGCGCGCTGGAGAGATGTTTTTGACGGTGATGGATGCGGTAAAGCGTGCGCACCAGCGGCGGCAGCGGCACTTTCACTTCAACCAGCGAGCCGGTTTCCAGCTGCTCGGCGATCACCCGTCGCGACAGGCAGCTCACGCCAAGCCCGTGGCGCACCGCGTGTTTAATCGCTTCCGAGTTGCCAAGCTCCATGCTGAGGCGAAACTGCGGCAAATGTGACAGCAGCAGATAATCGACAATTTCGCGCGTGCCGGAGCCTTTCTCGCGCAAAATCCACGGCATGGCGGCGAGCCGTTCCAGCGTCACTTCGCCTTCCAGCAAGGGGCTTGCGGGCGAGGCGAACACCACCAGTTCATCCTCAAGCCACGGCTGCGCCACGATTTCTGCCATATGGCACGGCCCTTCGATAAGCCCGATATCCACGCGAAAATCGCACACCGCCTGCACCACGTCGAGACTGTTGCCGACGCTCATCTCCAGCGGCAGATCCGGAAAGTCGCGGCGATAGCGGGCAATGATTTCCGGCAGAATATAGTTGCCGATGGTGCTACTGGCGTAAACGCGGATAGCGCCATTGTCGTTGCGAAACAGCCGCTCGATTTCGCCCGCCTGCTCCAGCAGCGCCACGGTGCGCGGATATAACAGCCGCCCGTGTTCATTGACAACCAGCCGCTTGCCGACGCGGTCAAAAAGCTGCACGCCGAGCTGGCCTTCCAGATCGGTGAGCGCCGCGCTGACGGCGGACTGGGAGAGGGACAACATCTGAGAGGCCTGGGTCGTCGAGCCGCTTTTCAGGACTTCGGCGAACACTTCCAGCTGGCGTAAGGTGATGTGCATGATGACCTCGTGCGAACGCAACCGTGCTTACCACTTATTAAGATTAATTATAAATATATAATCAATTTTAATTTTATACCAGAACGGCATAAGCTTATTCCATAACAGGAGGACGCGATGACCACACTGACTTATTCCGAACGCCATCATGGGCTTATGCATTTCTTGCCGGGTCTGGCGCTGACCGGTTTACTCACCGCCGCCGCTATCTGGATCGGCGCGATTCCGGCCGTAGGTAACGCGGGTTTTAGCGCGCTGACCGTGGCCATTCTCGGCGGGATGATTATCGGCAATACGCTGTACCCGAAAATCCATACCCACTGCGACGGCGGCGTGCTGTTCGCCAAACAGCATCTGCTGCGCCTGGGCATTATTCTGTACGGGTTTCGTCTCACCTTCTGGCAGATAGCCGACGTGGGTGCCAGCGGCATTCTGGTGGACATTCTGACGCTCGCCAGCACCTTTACTCTCGCCTGCTGGCTCGGGCAGAAAGTGTTTAAGCTTGACCGTGAAACCAGCTGGCTGATTGGCGCGGGCAGTAGCATCTGCGGTGCCGCGGCGGTGCTGGCGACCGAGCCGGTGGTGAAAGCGCAGGCGAGCAAAGTCACCGTGGCGGTGGCGACGGTCGTGATTTTCGGTACGCTCGCGATTTTTGTCTACCCGCTGCTGTGGCCGTGGCTTTCGCCGTGGTTTAGCGAACAGACGTTTGGCGTGTATATCGGCTCAACGGTGCATGAAGTGGCACAGGTGGTCGCGGCAGGCCATGCGGTCAGCCCGGACACCGAAAACGCGGCGGTGATTGCCAAAATGCTCCGCGTGATGATGCTGGCCCCGTTCCTTCTGCTGCTGGCAGGCCGGGTAAAACAGCTCTCTCCACGCAATGGCGAGAAAGCGGGCAAGATTACCATTCCGTGGTTCGCCCTGCTGTTTATTGTGGTCGCGGCGTTTAACTCCCTGCATCTGCTGCCGCAGGCGGTCGTGCAGACGCTGGTGACGCTCGACACCATTCTGCTCGCGATGGCGATGGCGGCGCTCGGCCTTACGACGCACGTCAGCGCGCTGAAAAATGCCGGTGTGCGTCCGCTGCTGATGGCGCTGGTGCTCTTCGTCTGGCTGATTGTGGGCGGTGGCGCGATTAATCTCGCGGTCACGCATCTGCTGGCATAAAGCGGCACGCCTTTCCCTGCTCTGTCCGCTATGATAAAACGTTCCCCCTTTTGCGGGTATGACAGGAGAAAACGATGAAGTTTATAGGCGCGCACGTCAGCGCATCGGGCGGGGTGGCGAACGCCCCGGCCCGCGCGGCGGAAATTGGCGCGACAGCCTTTGCGCTGTTTACCAAAAACCAGCGCCAGTGGCGCGCGGCGGCGCTGACGCCTGCCGTCATCGACGAGTTCAAAGCCGCCTGCCGCAAGCATGGCTACGGCCCCGGTCAGATCCTGCCGCACGACAGTTTTCTGATTAACTTAGGCCACCCGGAGCCGGAAGCGCTGGAGAAATCCCGCGCGGCGTTTATCGACGAGCTGGCGCGCTGCGCGCAACTCGGCCTGACGCTGCTGAACTTCCACCCCGGCAGCCACCTTCAGCAGATAAGCGAAGAGGCGTGTTTGTCGCGCATCGCCGAGTCGGTAAATATCGCGCTCGATAAAACCGAAGGCGTGACGGCGGTGATTGAAAACACCGCAGGTCAGGGCAGCAACCTCGGTTTCCGCTTTGAGCATCTGGCGGCGATTATCGATCAGGTGGAAGACAAATCCCGCGTCGGCGTGTGCATTGATACCTGCCACGCCTTCGCCGCGGGTTACGATCTGCGCACCGAAGAAGACTGCGAGAAAACCTTCGCCGAATTCGACCGCATCGTCGGCTTTCAATATCTGCGCGGGATGCACCTCAATGACGCCAAAAGTACTTTCGCAAGCCGCGTCGACCGACACCACAGCCTGGGCGAAGGCAATATCGGCTTTACGCCGTTTCGCTGGATCATGCAGCAACCGCATTTCGACAACATTCCGCTGATTCTGGAAACCATTAATCCCGATATCTGGAATGAAGAAATCGCCTGGCTGAAGGCCCAGCAAACGGGCGGCGCGCAGGCGTAATTACGCCTCTCCCTCGCGGCGCGGCGCTTCAAGCTGCGCCGCAAGCCAGTTCAGCGAAGCCAACCCGGCGCGGGCGCTCTCTTCGGCGGGTGCCTGCTGCCACGTATCGCTGAACACCTCAAGCGACCACGGCCCCTGATATCCGCTCGCCATTAATGTGCGCGCGAAATCCACCACCGGCAGGCTGCCTTCGCCCGGATACGCGCGAAAGTGACGGCTCCACGCCTCCAGCGGTAAATCCTTATGCGGCGCATCGGCGAACTGCGTAAAAAAGATTTTCTCAGGCGCAATGCCCTTAAGCGCCAGCGTATCTCCGCGCGCCAGCACGTGAAAGCTGTCTAACACCAGGCCGAGCGCCGGATGATCCACGGCTCTCACCCGCTCCCAGGCCTGCGTATAGCGGTTCACATGGCGGCCCCAGGCGAGCGCCTCATACCCCACCCGCGCGTCAAACTCGGCCGCGATCTCCGCGAGGCGCGCTAAATCCTCCGTCTGCCGCGCCGGATCGGCGCTGCTGTCCGCCTCCAGATTGCTGCACACCAGCAGACTGCGGCAGCCCATTTCGCGCATCGTCTCAAACGTGCGGTACGCGCGCTCGCGCGTTTGCGGCCACGCCTCCTGCGGCACGCCGTCAACGTTACGCAGCGGCTGATAAAGAAAAATGGTTAAGCCCAGCTCGCGGCACAGCGTAGCCAGCCGCGCCGGGCTTTCACCCCACTCCGTGAAATCGGGTTCAAATATCTCGACGCCGTCGAAACCGGCCTGCGCGATGGCGCGCAGTTTTTTCGGCAGGGTTCCGGCGACACACAGCGTGGCGATTGAGCGCAGCACAGCGTCCTCCTTTAAGCGATACAAAAACTTAAGTGTTGACGCAAATGGCGCAGAGGGCAAAAAAGGCGTGTAACGGGGAGTGACAGAGGGGATAAAAAAACTCCCTGCCGGAGCAGGGAGTTATCAGCATCAGGCCGCTTTCGCCGCCAGTTCGCTTTCAGGACGCTTCAGGAAGGCATACACCAGCCCCGCCAGCAGCGAACCTGCCACAATGGCGAGCAGGTAGCCCAGCACCGGGCTGATAGCGCCCGGGATCAGCAGGACGAACAGACCGCCGTGCGGCGCCATAAGTTTCGCGCCAATCGCCATAGAGATAGCGCCAGTCAGCGCGCCGCCCACGATACAGCAGGGGATCACACGCATCGGGTCACGCGCCGCGAACGGGATTGCGCCTTCGGAGATAAAGCACAGGCCCAGCACCAGCGCCGCTTTGCCGCCCTCCTGCTGGCCTTTGTCGAATTTACGACGCGCCACCAGGGTAGCGATACCCATCGCCAGCGGCGGAACCATACCGGCCGCCATGATCGCCGCCATCGGCGCATAGACCTGGGAACTCAGCAGCCCCACGCCAAACGCATACGCCGCTTTGTTCACCGGGCCGCCCATATCGGTACACATCATGGCACCGAGGATAGCGCCCAGCAGGACGGCGTTCGCCGTACCCATGCCCTGCAGCCATGCGGTCAGGCCCGCCAGGATTTTAGCCACCGGCGTACCGATCACGTAAATCATCGCCAGACCCACAATCAGGCTGGAGAACAGCGGAATGATAAGGATGGGCTTCAGCGCCTCCATGCTCTGCGGCAGCTTCACTTTGCCGCTGATGGCTTTCGCCACGTAACCGGCCAGGAAACCGGCGATGATGCCGCCGATAAAGCCGGAACCGGTGCTGACCGCCAGCATACCGCCGATAAGACCCGGCGTGAGGCCCGGACGGTCGGCGATGGAGAACGCGATATAACCAGCCAGTACCGGCACCATCAGGGCAAACGCGGAGCCGCCACCGATTTTCATCAGCGCTGCCGCCAGCGTTCCTTCCTGTTTAAAGGCTTCGATGCCGAACACAAACGAGAGCGCAATCAGCAGACCGCCCGCCACCACCATTGGCAGCATATAGGAGACGCCGGTCAACAGATGACGGTACGGACCTGCGCCGCCCTGCTCTTTTTTATCGGTCGCCACGGTGCCTGCGCCTGCTGGCTGATACGGTTTGGCTTCCGCCACCGCTTTGTCGAATTCCTGCGCGGTTTTCTTCAGCGCCAGACCCGTTGAGGTGCGATACATCGGCTTCCCGGCGAATTTCGCCAGATCCACTTCGATGTCCGCCGCCACGATGACCAGATCCGCCTGCGCCACTTCTTCCGGCGTAATCGCGTTCCCCGCGCCGACAGAGCCGCGCGTTTCCACTTTCACCCACCAGCCGCGTTTTTTGGCTTCGGTTTCAATTGCTTCCGCCGCCATAAAGGTGTGCGCCACGCCGGTCGGGCAGGCCGTGACCGCCACAATGCGTTTCGGGCCGCTGGCGTTTACGCTTGCCGCAGGCGCGGCAGCGACAGGCGCGGTATACGCCTTCGCATTCGATTTCGCTTCGCTTAAAAACAGCTCCGGGTGCGCCACGGCGCGATTAATATCGCCGAGGTAAACCTTTTTGCCATTCAGGGATGCGTCTGCCGGTACGGCACTGCCGATAACAATCGCCAGTTCCGCATCGTTCGGGTTATCGGTTAATTCCAGCTGTGCTTTTTGCGCGGCGGCACCAAGCAGCGTTTTCGCCATATAAGCGCGGGCCTGTCCACACCCGGGCTCGATAATCAGCAGCGTTTTCATTATGCCTCTCCTGCTGTTAGTGGAAGGGTTTTAAGTCGACACGCGCCATCATTGCGGCCAACTGTGTCCTGTCGGTGATGCCGACGTTGCTCTGGCTGACCGCCAGCGCCGCCACCGCCGTTGCAAGACGTAGGGTATGTTCACTGGATTCACGCATCAGCAAGCCGTAGATCAGACCGCCAACCATGGAATCCCCTGCCCCAACCGTACTGACGACGTCACAGGACGGCGGTTTGGCGATCCATTCACCCGACGCGTTTACCCACAGCGCCCCTTCCGCGCCCAGAGAGATCACCACATGGGCGATACCCTGTTCGCGAAGCGCGTGAGCCGCCTCGATAACATCTTTGAGTTCCGGCAGCTTGCGGCCAGCCCAGATCTCCAGCTCGCGGCGATTCGGTTTCACCAGCCACGGCGCGGCTTTCAGCCCCGCGACCAGCGCCTCACGGCTGCTGTCGAAGATAATGCACGGACACTGGCTTCGCAGACGGGTCATCCAGTCGGTAAACGCTTCCGGAGAAACGCCCGATGGCAGGCTGCCGCTGACGCACACCATGTCGAACTGGCCAAGCCAGGTTAAGGAGTCATTAACGAAACGCTCCCAGTCGGCAGGCGTCACTTCAAAACCGGAGAAGTTAAGGTCGGTCACTTCGCCGTCTTTTTCCGTCAGTTTGACGTTAATGCGGGTACGGCCCTGCACCACCTGGAAACGGTTGGCGATGCCAAGTTCGCTGAACAGCTGCTGAAAGCCGTCCTGGTTATCTTTACCGAGAAAACCGCCCACGGTGACGTCGATACCTAAATCTTTGAGCACTTTGGCGACGTTAATGCCTTTACCCGCAGCGTGCAGGCCGGTGGTCCGCACGAGGTTAACTTCGCCGCGCTCAATCTCTGCGCAGTAACCTACCAGGTCATATGCCGGGTTGAGAGTAATAGTGGCGACACGTCTGCTCATGCTGCGCCCTCCCCGAGACCCGCGTTGATGGCTTCGCCGATGGCGTCCAGCGCCGCCTGCGCATCGTCGCCCTGTGCGGTAAAGCGCAGGCGATGGCCTTTCTTAACGCCGAGCGCCACGACTTTCATCAGGCTGCGGCCATTCGCCGGTTTACCGGTGCCGTCGAGGTTGGTGACGGTGACATCGCTATTGAACTGTTTGATGGTGTTCACAAGCACCGTGCCCGGACGAGCATGCAGGCCGTGCTCGTTACGCACGGTGAATTCGGCGCTCAGCACATCTTCGCCTGGCGCGTCATCGCTGGTCAGCAGCGTCAGCAGCGTGGCGGCGTCGGCGTTCAGCAGACGGTCAGCTTTGTTCGCGATCAGCAGTTCGCTGACGCGGCCCAGTACCTGCAGCGGCTGATCGTCAGCGACCGCGACCGTCAGCAGCAGGCCGACGTTTTCGCCATCCTGCGTGAACGGCTGCGCCGGACGGCTCACCGCGACCGCGCTGGCGAGGTTGCCCTGCGCGCTGTCAGCAAGCCAGACGCCCTGGCCGAGGTTCAGCGGTTTAGCGTTAATCACATGGCTTACGAACTCCGCATCCACCGCGCCCGCTTCGCTGAGACGACCGGCGTTCAGCGCCTGTAACGTCACAAGGCTCGTGGCCGCAACGTCAAGCGTGAGGGTGTCGTTGTCCAGTTTCATGCCCGCGCTTTGCTTCTCGCCCATCAGCAGCGCACGCAGCTCTTCGGCGGTGGTCGCGGTTTTCAGCTGTTCAGCAATCGCATCGTCGCTCAGCACATGGGTGAGCTGACGCAGCAGGCCTAAGTGTTCATCGGAGCTGGCCGCGATGCCGATAGCGACGTACGCTACCTGATCGTCGCCCCAGGCGACGCCCTGCGGGAACTGAAACACCTGGACGCCGGTTTTCAGCACCTGATCGCGCGTGTCCGTCGTCCCGTGGGGAATGGCGATGCCGTTGCCTAAGAAGGTTGAGGTTTGCTTCTCGCGGGCCAGCATGCCGTCAACATAACCGGCGCTGACGTTGCCCGCTTTCACCAGCGCGTCAGCAACCTGACGAATCGCGGCTTCTTTATCTCCGGCATGAGCGCCGGGATGGATATCCTGAACAGATAACTGGAACATGGTCTCCTCGCTTGCTGAACCCGAATCGTTTCAGCCGTTGTGAGAAAAAGAGCGTTGTCACGCCAAATGAGCAAAGCGAGACAACGCTGAAACGTTTCAAGAAAGTCTGCATTCTCCGCGCTCTGTGCGCAAGAAAAGCCGTTATTCACGTGTTGAATATTAGAGATCCCGCACATTTCACCCTTTAGTGAAACGCGGCGGGTGCCAGGTTCAGCTTTTTTCAGGGATGGTTCAGCTCGCTTCAGCAAAGCGGCAAAATGATTATGAAATGCTATTTTGATTTTTTGTGGCGTCGTGGCGTCGGGTTGCTGTTCAAATAATGACAAGAGGCGTAAACTCCGCCCCTTCTTTACCGATACTGCTTACGCTATGCAAAACGACTCCCTCGCGGCCCCGCGGCGTCCGCTCGATTTCACGTCAGCCTCGTTTCTGATCGTTGCTTTTCTCACCGGTATCGCGGGCGCGCTGCAAACCCCGACGCTGAGCCTGTTTCTGACGGAAGAGGTACACGCGCGTCCGGCGATGGTCGGCTTCTTTTTTACCGGTAGCGCGATTATCGGCATTTTCGTCAGCCAGTTTCTGGCCGGGCGCTCGGATCGCAAGGGCGACCGTAAATCCCTGATTTTCGCCTGCTGCCTGCTGGGCGCGCTGGCGTGCCTGTTGTTTGCCTGGAACCGCAACTATTTCATTTTGCTGTTTGTCGGCGTGTTCCTGAGCAGTTTTGGTTCTACCGCCAACCCGCAGATGTTCGCGCTGGCGCGCGAGCATGCCGATCGCACCGGGCGCGAGGCGGTGATGTTCAGCTCGGTGCTGCGCGCGCAGGTATCGCTCGCCTGGGTGGTGGGGCCGCCGCTGGCGTATGCGCTGGCGATGGGATTCGGCTTTCAGGTGATGTATGTCAGCGCCGCGGCGGCGTTTGTTCTGTGCGCGCTGATGGTCTGGTGCTTTTTACCGTCGATGCGCAAAGAACCGCTCGCGACCGCCGCGCCGCTGGAAGCGCCGCGCCGTAACCGGCGCGACGCGCTGTTGCTCTTTTCGATGTGTACGCTGATGTGGGGCACCAACAGCCTCTACATTATTAATATGCCGCTGTATCTGATTAACGAGCTGCGCCTGCCGGAAAAACTGGCGGGCGTGATGATGGGCGCTGCCGCCGGGCTTGAGATCCCGGTGATGCTGATTGCAGGCTTCTACGCCCGTAAATTCGGCAAACGCTTTCTGATGCGGGTCGCGGTGGCGGCAGGCGTGCTGTTTTATCTCGGCATGCTGACGCTGCACAGCCCGGCGCTGCTGCTGGCTTTACAGCTGCTGAACGCCATTTATATCGGCATTCTGGCCGGTATCGGCATGCTCTATTTTCAGGATCTAATGCCAGGCCAGGCGGGTGCGGCGACCACGCTGTACACCAACACCACGCGCGTGGGCTGGATCATCGCCGGGTCGCTTGCGGGCGTGATTGCGGAAATTCTCAACTACCACGCGGTGTTTTATGTGGCGCTGGCGATGACCGCAGGCGCGGTCTGGTGTTTGTGGCGCATTAAGGACGTTTAAGGCGCGGTCAGCGCCTCAAGGTGAATAAGAAAGGTCATCGCCTCGTGCCGGCTTTCGCCGCACATCTCTTTCGAAGGCTGAAGGCCGCCGCACACTTTCGGGCGCAGCGGCGAGCCGAACAGCTTACAGCGCAGGCGTTCGTCGAGCTGGACGCAGGGCGTATTGGCCGGTTTGCCGTCGGGCATGCCCGGGATCGGGCTTGAGATCGACGGTGCGGTGCAGCAGGCACCGCAGTCGGGGCGACATTCCATACATTCTCCGTGACGACGCTCAGGCGTCGGTCAGTGTTTTTTCAGGCAGCAGCCGGTAGTCTGCCACCTCGCCCTTCTTTTCCAGCCCGATGACCTGGTAACCGTTGCGGACAAGCAGCTTCAGCATGGCCCCGATTCATAGCCGAGCGTAAAGCCCACCGGCTCTGCACCGTCATACGCCACCAGCGCGCAGGCGACGCGCTCGCCGATACGCTGGCGGATAGCCTGCGCAGCATGCAGGCCGGCGAACTCCGGGATCAGCCGATAAACGGTAGCCGTTTCTTCAGGCAGGACATGACGGATGGAAATCGGCATGGCGGCTCCTCGCGTGAAAGGCGGGCATTGTAGCGTTTTGCCTCGCCGGGTACAGCACTGATGTCGAAAAACTCACCGCGCGGGACTTTTTCGGTACGTCTCGCAATGTACGTAATTCCGCTTGCCTGGCGCGTGCCTCGCGAGTAACTTGTCGCGATATTTTGCATATTCCAGCTTAACAGGACACGTCGATGCCAAGAGCGAATGAAATTAAAAAAGGTATGGTGCTGAATTACAACGGCAAACTGCTGATTGTGAAAGATATCGATATTCAGTCGCCGAGCGCGCGCGGCGCGGCTACGCTGTACAAAATGCGCTTCTCTGATGTCCGTACCGGGCAGAAAGTGGAAGAGCGTTTTAAAGGCGACGATATTCTGGACACCATTACGCTGACCCGTCGCTTTGTCGATTTCTCCTATGTCGACGGCAACGAATATGTCTTTATGGATAAAGAAGATTATACGCCGTATACCTTTACCAAAGACCAGATTGAAGAAGAGCTGCTGTTTATGCCGGAAGGCGGTATGCCGGACATGCAGGTGCTGACCTGGGACGGCCAGCTGCTGGCGCTCGAACTGCCGCAGACGGTGGATCTGGAAATCGTCGAAACCGCGCCGGGCATCAAAGGCGCCTCCGCGAGTGCCCGCTCCAAGCCTGCCACGCTCTCTACGGGCGTTGTGATTCAGGTGCCGGAATACCTGAGCGCCGGTGAAAAAATCCGCGTGCATATCGCCGAGCGCCGCTATATGGGCCGCGCCGAGTAATCGCCGCCCTGAGAAAATACAAAGCCCCGCCAGTGCGGGGCTTTTTTTATGGCGGTGCTGACGGTTACAGCAAATCCGGGAACAGTACTTTTTTCAGCGCCAGCTCCACACCGCGCACTTCCGCAAGCCCTTTCAGGCGGCCAATCGCCGAATAGCCGGGGTTGGTTTTCTTGCGCAGATCGTCAAGCATCTGGTGACCATGATCCGGACGGAACGGGATCGGGCGCAGATCGCCTGCTTTTTTACGGCGTTGCTCTTCGGTCAGAATCGCTTTTACCACCGCGACCATATCGACGTCGCCATACAGATGCGCGGCTTCATGGAAAGTTTTCGGGTTCGCCTCGCGGCAGGTGGAGCGCAGATGCGTGAAGTGAATGCGATCGGCGAAGGTTTCCACCATCCGCACCAGGTCGTTGTCCGCCCGCACGCCGTATGAGCCGGTGCACATGGTGAAACCATTATGAATGCTGTCGACGGTCTCTTTCAGCCACTGCATATCTTCAATGGTGGAGACAATGCGCGGCAGACCGAGGATCGGGCGCGGCGGATCGTCCGGGTGGACTGCCAGGCGCACGCCCGCTTCTTCGGCCACCGGGACAATCGCTTTCAGAAAATACGCCATGTTGTCGCGCAGCGCGGCCTTATCGATATGGTCATATTCGCTCAGGCGGGCGCGGAACTGATCCAGCGTATAGCCCTCTTCTGCGCCCGGCAGACCGGCGATGATATTGCGCGTCAGCGTCTCAATCTGCGCCTCGCTCATGGCGCTGAAATAGTCCTGCGCCTGGCGCTGTTCATCGTCGGTGTAATCATGACGCGCGCCGTCGCGCTTTAAGATATGCAGTTCAAAGGCCGCGAAGGCGATGTGATCGAAACGCAGCGCTTTTGAGCCATCCGGCAGCGTGTATTCCAGATCGGTACGCGTCCAGTCAAGGATGGGCATGAAGTTGTAGCAGACGGTATCGATGCCGCAGGCCGCCAGATTGCGGATGCTCTGCTGGTAGCTTGCGATGTAACGATCGTACTGGCCGGTATGGGTTTTGATATCTTCGTGCACCGGAATACTTTCGACCACCGACCAGGTCAGGCCTTTCTGCGCCAACTCCGCCTGACGTTTTTTGATCTCCTCTACCGGCCAGACTTCGCCGTTGGGAATATGGTGCAGCGCAGTGACGATGCCGGTCGCTCCGGCCTGTCTGATGTCGTCCAGCGAAACCGGATCGTTCGGCCCATACCAACGCCAGGTTTGTTCCATCGCCCTCTCCTTAAAAAGTTGTTATACCAATATCACTAACCTCTATGATGACTACCATACATGTTTACCCTGAGCCGTCAAACCACATGCTGCCCGCTATTGATCCAGCTCACAAACCCCGGATATTTACGGCACACCAATTCAATTTGTTGTCATATAACTTTACACTGATTTTGTTAAATAATGGTTATCAGGATATGTGAGAAATGAATAATATCGCTTCCGCCACGCTGCCTGCTTCGGTCCAACGCCCCACTTACGACCGCCGCGCTCTGCAAACCCGCATCGTGCATTTTGGCTTCGGCGCGTTCCACCGCGCGCATCAGGCACTGCTGACTGACCGGGTGCTTAACCTGAACGGCGGCGACTGGGGTATCTGCGAGATAAGCCTTTTCAGTGGTGATGAATTGATGAGCGCGCTGCGCGCCCAGGATCATCTTTATACCGTGCTGGAAAAAGGCGCTGACGGTAATCAGGCTATTATTATTGGCGCGGTAAATGAATGCCTCAACGCGAAGCTCGACGGGATGGACGCGATTATTGAGAAATTCTGCGAGCCGCAGGTCGCTATCGTCTCATTAACCATTACCGAAAAAGGCTACTGCATCGATCCGGCGACCGGTCAGCTTGATACGCAAAACAGCCGCATCGCGCACGATCTTGAAAACCCGCACCAGCCGCAATCTGCCCCTGGTCTGCTGGTTGAGGCGCTGCATCGCCGCCGCGAGCGCGGGCATGCGCCGTTTACCGTGCTCTCCTGCGATAATATTCCTGATAACGGCCATGTGGTGCGCGAAGCGGTGCTCGGCATGGCGCATCAGCGCGATCCTGCCCTTGCGCAGTGGATAGCCGACCATGTGACGTTTCCCGGCACGATGGTGGATCGCATCGTACCCGCCGCGACGCCGGAATCGCTGGCGGAAATTGCCGACGCTCTCGGCGTTGCCGATCCGTGCGCCATCAGCTGTGAGCCATTCATTCAGTGGGTGATTGAAGATAATTTCGTCGCGGGCCGCCCGGCCTGGGAGGACGCGGGTGTCCAGATGGTGGATGACGTGCTGCCGTGGGAGCAGATGAAGTTAAGAATGCTGAACGGCAGCCACTCTTTTCTCGCGTATCTCGGTTATCTGGCGGGCTATGCGCACATCAGCGACTGCATGAACGATACACACTTTCGCGACGCGGCGCGCCAGCTGATGCTGCGCGAACAGGCACCGACGCTGCGCATTACTGGCGTTGACCTTACCGGCTATGCCGACAGCCTGATTACGCGTTTTGCCAACCCGGCGCTGAAGCACCGCACCTGGCAAATTGCCATGGACGGCAGCCAGAAATTGCCCCAGCGTATGCTCGATTCGGTGCGCTGGCATTTACAGCACGGGGGCGAATGGTCGCTGCTGGCGCTTGGCGTGGCGGGCTGGATGCGCTACGTCAGCGGCGTGGATGACCGCGGCCAGCCTGTCGACGTACGCGACCCGCTCGCTGAAAAAATCGCGGCGCTGGTACAATCGAGCAGCGAAGATGAACGCGTCGGCGCGCTGCTGACGCTCAAAGAAGTCTTCGGTGAAGATCTGCCGCAGCATCCGCTGTTTATTCATACGCTGAATGCCGCCTGGCAGTCGCTGTGCCGTCTGGGCGCGAAAGAGGCGGTTGCCCGGCTCGCACGCCGCTGATTTTTAACCCTGAATGCTTTTAACGCGGACGCGCGCCTGCCCGTCCGCGTTTTCTCTTCTCATGCCCATTATTTTTATCCAGAATGTCGCCTGATGATTTATTCCCGTCAGATATTTATCAGGAGCGCACGTGACCCGTACCAGTCTCATTACCGGTTTTCTTGGCAGCGGAAAAACCACCACGATCCGTCATCTGCTGGCCCATAAAGATCCTGCGGAAAAGTGGGCCGTCCTGGTCAATGAATTTGGCGAAGTCGGCATCGACGGCGCGCTGATGGCTGACAGCGGCGCGCTGTTAAAAGAGATCCCCGGCGGCTGCATGTGCTGCGTTAACGGCCTGCCGATGCAGGTTGGATTGAATACCCTGCTGCGCCAGGGAAAACCCGATCGCCTGCTGATTGAACCGACCGGACTTGGCCATCCGAAGCAGATCCTCGATATGCTGACTTCAGCGGTGTATGAACCCTACATTGATCTGCGCGCCACGCTTTGCCTGCTCGACCCGCGTCAGTTGCTGGATGAAAAATATGTCGCCAATGACAATTTCCGCGACCAGCTGGCGGCGGCAGATATTATCGTTGCCAATAAACAGGATCGCAGCGATGCGGCAAGCCTTGCGGCGCTGAACGCCTGGCGCGACGAATACGCCGCCGACCGGGAACTGGTGTTCGCGACTCAGGGTGAAATCGACCCGGCGTTGCTTGATAAGCCGCGTCTTAACCTGCGCGAGCTGCCCGCCAGCGCGCATCATGCGCATTCACATGCCACACGCAGCGGCCTTGCCGCGCTGAGCCTGCCGGGCAATCAGCGCTGGCGTCGTAGTCTTAACAGCGGTCAGGGGCATCACGCCTGCGGCTGGATTTTTGATGCTGATACGGTGTTCGATACTATCGGCATACTGGAGTGGGCGCGGCTGGCACCGGCTGAGCGCGTAAAAGGCGTGCTGCGCATTCCTGAAGGGCTGGTGCGTATTAACCGCCAGGGGCAGGATTTTCATATCGAAACCCAGAGCGCGCCACCGCCGGACAGCCGCATTGAGCTGATTACCGCTTCTGAAACGGACTGGAACGCGCTTCAGTCCGCTCTGTTGAAGCTTCGTTTAGACACCTCGCTTTAACGTTACCCTTTTGTGAAACTTCAGACGCCCATGATGACTTCCCGTTTCCCCGCGATCCTGCTGCTTAATCTGGCAGGTGCCGTCCTTTTTCTTTCCTGGTATCCGCCGGCGCAGGCCGGATTCTGGTTTACCCTTGATGCCGGGATTTTCCACTTTTTCAATCACCTGGCCGCCACCAGCCACAGCTTTTTATGGTTTCTGGCGATAACGAATAATCGCGCCTTTGACGGCTGCTCGCTGCTGGCGATGGGCCTGCTGCTGCTCTGGTACTGGCGCAAGGCCACCCCGCCTGGCCGCCGCCACATCATTATTATGGGCATTGTGATGCTGCTTTCTGCGGTAGTGCTGAACCAGCTTGGGCATCTGCTGCCGGTGTCGCGCCCGAGCCCGACGCTGACTTTTGAAGACAGCCTGCGCGTGGGCAAAATGGTGGGGATCTCCACCAAAGACGCCTCGACCGACAGTTTTCCGGGCGATCACGGCATGATGCTTTTAATACTTGCGGGTTTTATGTGGCGTTATTTCGGCGCTAAAGCTTTCGGGCTTGGCCTGCTGATATTCTGCATTTTCGCGCTCCCGCGCATGATGATTGGCGCGCACTGGTTTACCGATATCGCCGTTGGCTCTTTGTCAATCGTTTTTATTGGTCTTCCGTGGATTTTATTGACGCCGCTTAGCGATAAAATAATTACCTGGCTTAATAATCATCTGCCTGGTAAAAAAACAACAAATCCATAACAATTAATAAATACTTTAAAAGTATGTTCAACAGGGATCGTTAAGGGTCCCTGTTTATTTTATAGACACGCCTTCCCGAACGCCTTTCGCAAGACTTTCATATATTCGTCATAAAAATGAATAAGTTGTCTATTTTTACAACAACTCATCACTCCTTATCCTTTCTCTGCCACTGCTATACCGGGCATTACAATTTCTTATAAAAAAATAAATAAAACCACTCGCCATATGGGGTTTGTTCAGGTAATCTCAGGAGCGTTTTGCGGTTTAAGGGCATTTATTGGTAATGCAAATAAAAAGTGTGGCCTACCACACAATTTAGCTCACCAGGAATTGTCTTACCCCCCAGAGCTCATTAGTCTCGGCACGTTTAGCATTTTTTATAACGATTTTTATCGTTAAGGACTTCAAGGGAAAACAAACATAATGGTCAAATCTCAACCAATCCTGAGATATATCATGCGGGCCATTCCCGCAGTCGCTGTGGCAGTTTTGCTTTCAGCATGTAGCTCCACCAATACCGCAAAAAACATGCATTCTGAGACGCATGCAGTAGGTGAAAACGACGGGCTGTTACTGCAAGCCTCTCAGGATGAATTCGAACAGATGGTCCGTACGCTGGATGTGAAATCCCGCATTATGGATCAATACGCTGACTGGAAAGGCGTGCGCTATCGCCTCGGCGGCAGCACTAAAACCGGCATCGATTGTTCCGGCTTTGTGCAGCGTACTTTCCGTGAACAGTTTGGTTTAGAACTCCCGCGCTCTACATATGAGCAGCAGGAAATGGGCAAACCGGTCGATCGTACCCGGTTGCGCTCCGGCGATCTGGTGCTGTTCCGCGCTGGATCTACCGGCCGTCATGTCGGCATTTACATCGGCAACAATCAGTTTGTGCATGCGTCCACGCGCAGTGGCGTCATGATTTCCAATATGGACGAACCGTACTGGAAGAAGCGCTATAACGAAGCGCGCCGCGTACTGAGCCGTAGTTAATCCGGTATGACGATTTCCCTTGATCGTCCTTGCTGAATAAAAAAACGCTGCTGATGCAGCGTTTTTTTCGTCTGTGTCTCTGTTCTTGCCGCTTCTGTAACCCCTCACCTCAGGCGGGTTTTCTGTTAAGCTGGTTTCACGCCAGTTGCTCGCACAGGAACTAAAAAGGATGTTATCCAGTCCGCCTTTTGCTTCAACACTGTCCACGCCCCGTAAAATTATTCTGGTCGGTATTGCGACAGGCCTGGCCCTGGCGTTGATTATCACGATCGCTGCCCGCGGCTGGCTGCATCAGCAGCGTGAGAATCAGTACGATATGCTGGCGCGGGATATTCATCACTATCTCAATACGTATTTTGCCCAGCTGAAATCCTCCGCCGACGCGCTGCAACCGCTCACCCTTGCGGAATGCGGCACCGTGTCGTCTGAGCTTACTTCGCGTGCGGCGTTTAACCTCAACGTGCGCGCTTTTTTACTGGTCAGAGACGGCGCGGCCTACTGCTCTTCCGCCACCGGCAAGCTTCACCTGCCGCTTCGCAATCTCGCTCCGGATATCGACACCCATAAAACGGTTGATATCAGCATTATTCCGGGCACGCCAATGATGCCCGATAAACCGTCCATTGTGATGTGGTTCGGCAATCCGTTGATGGAAGGTCGCGGGATCGTTACTACGCTTAACGTGAATCTCACGCCGTATCTGGTCTACACCGCGCGCCAGAACGATCTCAACGGCCTGGCTCTGGTAGCGAAAGACAGGGCGCTGACCACATTTTCCGGCAAGGTCATGACGCCAGATGAACTGCCCGCCTCACCGCTGCGTAGTGAAAGCGTGCAGGGTTATCCGCTGAAGCTTTATCTCTATGGCGACACAATGCCCGCCGAAGACCGCCATCTGGCACTGCTGCTCGGTTTATTAATTGGCCTGCTGGGTGGCACACTGACGGTGATCCTGCTGGCGCTGCGCGCACGATCGGGCCGTGAGATCGTCAGCGCCATCAAGCGCAATCAGTTTTTTGCGGTTTACCAGCCGGTGGTGGACGCCGCCACGCGTCAGATCCGCGGCGTCGAGGCGCTGATGCGCTGGGAACACCCGAGCGCGGGCATGATACCGCCGGACGCGTTTATTAATTTCGCCGAGGCCCAGGGACTTATCGTTCCCTTAACCCGCCACCTGTTCAGGCTCATCGCCCAGGATGTACCGCGCCTGCAACAGACGCTACCGCCTGGTGCCAAGCTCGGTATTAATATTGCGCCCGGTCATCTTCATTCCGAGCAATTCAAAATGGATATTCAGAAGTTGCGCGCCTCGCTGCCGCCGGATTATTTCCAGCTGGTATTTGAGATAACCGAGCGCGATATGATCCGCGAGGAAGAAGCTCTGGATCTTTTTCAGTGGCTGCATGAGCAAGGCTATGAAATCGCGGTCGATGACTTTGGCACGGGCCACAGCGCGCTTATCTACCTTGAGCGCTTCACGCTGGATTACCTGAAGATCGATCGGGGGTTTGTGAATGCGATCGGCACCGAAACGATCACCTCGCCGGTACTGGATGCCGTCATCAGCCTTGCGAAACGCCTGAATATGGCGACAGTTGCCGAGGGCGTGGAGACGCAGGAGCAGGCGAAATGGCTGACCGTGCGTGGCGTGAACTTCTTACAGGGCTACTATTTCAGTCGCCCGATGCGTGCCGCCGATCTGCCTGCCAGCATGAAAGAAGCCGACGCATAACGCGGGGCTATTTCACAATCGCGCGCGGCTCCCTTATTATGCAGCCATGCTGTTACCGCGCCCGTTCAGGCCCCGGAGAAGGACATACCACCTCAATGATTGCACGCGCGTTCGTTTTGCTCGTTCTGATGTTCAGCGCTGTTTGTCAGGCGCAGACCATTCATGAAAGTTACTCCCTGGCGGTACTTGGGGAGCCGAAATATGTCGTTAACTTTAACCATTTCGATTACGTCAATCCGGCGGCCCCGAAAGGCGGCAGCATCACGCTTGCCGCCATCGGCACGTTTGATAACTTCAACCGCTACGCGCTGCGCGGCAACCCCGGCGTTCGCACCGAAGCGCTCTACGATTCACTGTTTACCAGTTCCGACGACGAGCCGGGCAGCTACTACCCGCTGATTGCCGAGATGATCCGCTACCCGGACGACTTTTCCTGGGCAGAGGTGACGATAAACCCGCAGGCGCGCAACCACGACGGCTCGCCGATTACCGCAAAAGATGTCGCCTACACCTTTCAGAAATTTATGACCGAAGGCGTGCCGCAGTTCCGGCTTTACTACAAAGGCACGACGATAAAGGCCATCGCACCACTGACCGTGCGAATCGAGCTCGGGCAGCCTGGTAAAGAAAATATGCTCGGTCTGCTGACGCTGCCGGTGATGCCGGAGAAGTTCTGGCGCGACCATAAGCTTAGCGATCCGCTCTCTGCGCCGCCGCTCGCGAACGGCCCTTATCGCGCTACCCAGTGGCGTATGGGGCAATACATCGTCTACTCTCGCGTGAAGGATTACTGGGCCGCTAACCTGCCCGTGAACCGCGGCCGCTGGAATTTCGACACTATTCGCTACGACTACTATCTCGATGACAACGTCGCTTTCGAGGCGTTTAAAGCGGGCGCGTATGACTTCCGCCCGGAAAGCAGCCCGAAAAACTGGGCGACGCGCTATACCGGCAGTAATTTTGACCGCGGCTATATCGTCAAGGACGAGTTTGAAAAAACCACCGCGCAGGACGCGCGCTGGCTGGCATTCAACATTCAGCGGCCTTTCTTTGCCGACCGCCGCGTACGCGAGGCGATTTCGCTCGCCTTTGATTTCGAATGGATGAATAAGGTGTTGTTCTATAAAGCCTGGCGACGGCCGAACAGCTATTTTCTGAATACCGAATACGCCGCGCGCCACTATCCTGACGCCGACGAGCTCACGCTGCTGGCACCGCTTAAAAAAGAGGTGCCGCCTGAAGTCTTTACCCGCATCTACGAGCCCCCGGTGTCGCGCGGCGACGGCTTTGACAGAGAGAATCTCCTCAAAGCGCTGGCGCTGCTGAAAGACGCCGGCTGGGAGCTTAAAAATAACAAGCTGGTGAACCGCGAAACCGGCAAACCGTTTACGTTTGAACTGCTGCTCGGTTCAGAAGGTAATAACCAGTGGGTATTACCTTTCCAGCACAGCCTGGCGCGGCTGGGCATCACGATGACCATTCGTCAGGTGGATAACTCACAGCTCACCAACCGGCTGCGCAAACGCGATTTCGACATGATGCCGACGCTTTATCGCGCGTCGCCCTGGCCCGATACCGGATTGCAGATAAGCTGGGCCTCGGACTATATCGACTCCTCGTGGAACACCCCCGGCGTGCAGAACCCGGCGGTGGATAAACTGATAGCGCAGATCATCGCCAACCAGGGCAATCAGCAGAAGCTGCTGCCGCTCGGTCGCGCGCTCGACCGCGTGCTGACCTGGAACTACTACATGATCTCGATGTGGTATTCCGCCGCGGATCGCGTGGCGATGTGGAACAAATTTTCGCGCCCCGCCACCAGCCCGCTCTACACGATTGGCTTTGATACGTGGTGGTATGACGTCAATAAAGCCGCCACGCTGCCAGAAGCGCGGCGCTGAGGAAAATTATGGGCGCTTATCTGCTTCGCCGCTTACTGCTGCTGATCCCGACACTCTGGGCCATCATCACGCTTAACTTTTTCATCGTACAGATAGCGCCCGGCGGCCCGGTGGATCAGGCGCTCGCCGCTATCCAGTTTGGCAGCGCCAGCGGCATCCCCGGCGTTCAGAACGGCGGGATGCAGAGCAGCCGTCCGCAAAACGGCGTGATGAACGTTAACGAGAGCCACTACCGCGGCGCTCGCGGGCTCGACCCGGAAGTGGTCGCCGAAATCACCCACCGTTACGGGTTCGACAAACCGCTACATGAGCGCTACCTGAAAATGCTGTGGGATTACGCGCGTTTCGATTTTGGCGACAGCCTGTTTCGCAGCGCGTCGGTCATCGATTTGATAAAAAACAGCCTGCCGGTCTCGGTCACGCTCGGCCTGTGGAGCACGCTGATAATCTATCTGGTGTCGATTCCCCTCGGCATTCGCAAGGCGGTGAACAGCGGCAGCCGCTTCGACGTCTGGAGCAGCGTGGCGATTATCACCGGCTACGCCGTTCCTGCCTTTTTGTTTGCCATTTTACTGATTGTCGTTTTCGCCGGCGGCACCTGGTTCGATCTCTTTCCGCTGCGCGGGCTGGTCTCGGCTAATTTCGACACGCTGCCGTGGTATCAGAAAATTACCGACTATCTCTGGCACATTACGCTGCCGGTGCTGGCGACGGTGATTGGCGGTTTCGCGACGCTCACCATTCTCACCCGCAACGCGTTTCTCGATGAGATCCGCAAGCAGTATGTGGTAACGGCCCGCGCCAAAGGGCTTGGCGAGCAGCAGATCCTCTGGCGTCATGTGTTTCGTAACGCCATGCTGCTGGTGATTGCGGGCTTCCCGGCCACGTTTATCAGCATGTTTTTCACCGGTTCCGTGCTGATTGAGGTGATTTTCTCGCTCAACGGCCTCGGGCTGCTGGGCTACGAAGCCACCGTGTCGCGCGATTATCCGGTAATGTTTGGCACGCTCTATATTTTCACCCTGGTCGGCCTGCTGCTGAATATCCTGAGCGATATCACTTATACGCTTGTCGACCCACGCATTGATTTCGAGAGGCGCGGATGAGAAGACTCAATCCGGTCAATCAGGCGCGCTGGGCGCGGTTTCGTCATAACCGGCGCGGCTACTGGTCGCTGTGGATTTTCGCGATAATTTTTGCCTTAAGCCTCTGTGCCGAGCTTATCGCCAACGATAAACCGCTGGCGGTGCATTATCAGGACCGCTGGTATTTCCCGCTTATCCATAACTACAGCGAAAGCGATTTTGGCGGGCCGCTCGCCACGCCTGCCGATTATCAGGACCCATGGCTGCAACAGCGGCTGGAAGATAAAGGCTGGGTGCTGTGGGCGCCGGTGCGTTTTAGCGGCACTGCCATCAATTTCGCGTCGGATCACCCCTTCCCTGCCCCGCCGTCGGCGCAAAACTGGCTTGGCACCGACGCCAACGGTGGCGATGTGCTGGCGCGCATTCTGTATGGCACGCGCATCTCCTTGCTGTTCGGGATAATGCTGACGCTCTGCGCCAGCGCCATCGGCATTACGGTTGGCGCTATCCAGGGCTACTACGGCGGCAGAATCGATCTGTTCGGCCAGCGCTTTATCGAGATCTGGTCCGGCATGCCGACGCTGTTTCTGATCATTATTCTTTCAAGCGTGGTGCAACCGGGCTTCTGGTGGCTGCTTTTGATAACCGTGCTGTTCGGCTGGATGACGCTGGTAGGTGTGGTGCGCGCCGAGTTTCTGCGTACCCGCAATTTTGACTATATCCGCGCCGCCCAGGCGCTTGGCGTCAGCGACTGCGCGATTATCTGGCGTCATATGCTGCCAAACGCGATGGTGGCGACGCTGACATTTCTGCCGTTTATTCTCTGCGGCTCAATTACCGTGCTGACGGAGCTCGATTTCCTGGGCTTCGGGCTGCCGCTCGGCTCGCCCTCGCTCGGCGAACTGCTGTTGCAGGGCAAGAATAACCTCGAAGCGCCCTGGCTTGGCCTCACCGCCTTTTTCTCGCTGGCGATTTTACTGTCGTTACTCATTTTTATCGGCGAAGCGGTTCGCGACGCCTTCGATCCCGGTAAGGCGGTCTGATATGGCGCACCCTCTGCTTTCCATCGACAATCTTTCCATCGCGTTTCGCCAGCAGGGCGTTGAGCGCCAGGTGGTGGATTCGCTGTCGCTGGCTATTGAGCCGGGCGAAACGCTGGCGCTGGTGGGCGAATCCGGCTCCGGAAAAAGCGTCACGTCCCTTTCCGTGCTGCGTCTGCTCCCGTCGCCGCCGGTGGTTTATCCGCAGGGCGATATCCGCTTTCAGGGGCAGTCGCTGCTGCACGCCAGCGAACGCGAACTGCGCGCGGTGCGCGGCAACCAGATAGCGATGATTTTTCAGGAGCCAATGGTTTCCTTAAACCCGCTGCATACCGTAGAAAAACAGCTTTATGAAGTGCTGTCGCTGCACCGCGGAATGCGTCGCGAGCCCGCGCGCGCTGAGATCCTCACCTGCCTTGAGCGCGTCGGTATTCGCAAGGCATCGCAGCGGATGAACGATTTCCCGCACCAGCTTTCCGGCGGCGAACGCCAGCGCGTGATGATCGCGATGGCGCTGCTGACCCGCCCGGCGCTGCTCATCGCCGATGAACCGACCACTGCGCTGGACGTCACGGTGCAGGCGCAGATCCTGCAACTGCTGGCGGAGCTTAAGCGCGAACTCAACATGGGGCTGCTGTTTATCACCCATAACCTGAATATCGTCAAACGGCTGGCGGATAACGTGGCGGTGATGCAGCATGGGCGTTGCGTGGAGCAAAACCGCGCCGCGGCGCTGTTCGCCACGCCCGCGCATGACTACACCCGGCGCCTGATTAACGCCGAGCCGGACGGCTCTCCGGTGCCGCTTCCTGAGCCTGCCGTGCCTTTACTCACTGTGCGTGGGCTGAGCGTGGCGTTTGAGAAGCGTCGCGGGCTGCTGCGGCGCGTCGCGGGTTATCATCATGCGCTCAAAAATTTAAGCTTTACGCTGCATGCGGGCGAAAGCCTGGGGCTGGTGGGCGAATCGGGGTCGGGCAAGAGTACGTCAGGGCTTGCGCTGCTGCGCCTTATCGCCTCAAAGGGCGAGATTGTTTTCGACGGGCATCCGCTGCACACGCTTAACCGCCGCGCGCTGCTGCCGCTGCGCCGCCGCATTCAGGTGGTGTTTCAGGATCCGAACTCATCGCTCAACCCGCGTCTTGACGTACAAAGCATTATCGCCGAAGGGCTGCGCGTCCATCAGCCAGCGCTGACCCCGGCTGAGCGCGAGGCGCAGGTGATTGATGTGATGCGCGAAGTGGGGCTCGATCCCGAAACGCGCCACCGTTACCCGAGCGAATTTTCCGGCGGCCAGCGCCAGCGCATCGCCATCGCGCGCGCGCTGATCTTAAAACCCGAGTTGCTTATTCTGGATGAACCAACATCGTCGCTCGATCGCACCGTACAGGCGCAAATTCTGTCGCTGCTGAAAAAGCTACAGCAAGAGCATCAGCTCGCTTACCTGTTTATCAGCCATGATTTGCAGGTGGTGCGCTCGCTGTGTCATCAGGTGGTGGTGTTGCGTCAGGGAGAGGTGATTGAGCAGGGCGACTGTCAGACGGTTTTCGCCGCCCCGCGTGAGGCCTATACGCGCGAGCTGTTAACGCTGCGCTGAGGCTCAGAAAGGATTCTGGCCGGAAAACGGCTCGGCAATCGCCACGCCGAAATTCTTCAGACGACAGGTGGCCGCGAACTCATCCTGATGGCTCACGAACAGGCACGGCTCGCCTTCGCACTCCAGCACGGAGCAATCCACCGAGATATCATTCAACGCCTGGCTGAGCTTCTGCATCACCGGCCAGGCTTTTTCGCCGTCCGGGCTTAACAGACGCAGGCCAACCAGACAGTTGTCGCAGTCCGGGCCCTGTTGCGGAATCGGTTCAACTTTTGAACCGGCGAAACCCGCCCGCCACCGATAGCTCTGCGGCAAGCGATGAACGATAGAGAGTTGTAGCGTATTCAAGATAGTGTCCCCGGAAACATAAATTTTACAAGTCATTCACATAAAGATTAACACATGTTGACAAAAAGTGATCGTGTCAACAAAGAAAACGGTTTCATTGCCACCGCATCCTCCGGTTATTTCCTCACCAGCGAGGCGGTTATTTTGTGCGTTGGCTCGCATTTTGGCGCTATATGTACCCCGTTACGCGCCCCGACACAACCTTTTTTAATACAAGGCCGTGACTTTTTACGCGATATATTTTTACATTCAGGAAACGAAAATGACTCAAGAAAGCGCGCCAGAGGGACTTAATGCGTGAGTAAAGGCGGGAGTGATACTCCCGCGAGAAGATCAGACAGCGCGTCGGCGAGGACGGCTGGCGTAGAGATAGAAAAGAATGGAACAGGTAGCGCAGAAGAAGATGGAAAGCAGCATTGGCCAGGCGGAGTTGAACGTCGCCATAGAGAGCAGCGCGCCCATAATCGCCCCGATCCCGAAGCGGAACGTGCCCGCGAGCGACGAGGCCGTGCCCGCCATATGCGGAAACTCATCCAGGATAACCGCCATCGCGTTGGACGCCACCAGCGACACACAGCCGACAAACGCCGCCACGCCCAGCACCAGCGACCAGAAGCCGACATCAAACTGCGCGCTAATCACCAGCCACACGGCCATCGCAAACTGAATAAACAGCCCGGCGCGGAACATTTTCAGCGCGCCCACGCGGCGCACAAAGCGGCTGTTAATGATGGTCATCACGAACAGAAACACGATATTCAGCGCGAAGTAATAACCGAAGTGCTGCGGCGAAACGTGATTCAGTTCGATATAGACAAACGGCCCGGCGCTTAAAAACGAGAACATGCCGGCAAAGCTGAAGCCGCTCGCCAGCATATAGCTCAGGACCCGCTTATGGCGAAACAGCGTGGCGAAGTTGCCAAGCGTGGTGCGAAAGTGAAACTTCTGGCGACGCTCCACCGGCAGCGTTTCGCGGATAAGAAAGAAAATCATGGCGCAGGCGAGCAGCGCCAGCACCGCGAGGATCCAGAAAATCACGTGCCAGTTAAACCAGACCAGCACCGCCCCGCCCGCCATCGGCGCCAGCAGCGGCGCGATGGTTGTCACCAGCATCACGAAGGACATCATGCGCGAGAACTCTTCCTTCGGGTAGATATCGCGCATCAGGGCGTTAATCACCACGCTTGCCGCCGCCGCGGAAAGCCCGTGCAGAAAACGCATATAAATGAGCTGATCGATGCTCTGGGCCAGCGCGCAGGCGATGGCGGCCGCCGCGAATATCAGCGTGCCGCCGAGAATAACCGGCTTGCGTCCCAGACTGTCGGCCATCGGCCCATAAAAAAGCTGGCCGATAGCAAAGCCCAGAATATAGGTGCTGAGCGTCATCTGGGCGCTGCCCGCCTCGACGCCAAACTCGCTGGCGATAACCGGCAGCGCCGGGAGATACATATCGATAGAGAGCGGCATCAGCATGGCCAGCAGGCCAAGAATAAACACAATACCCAGCGACGAATTCTGCCTGGTGGTCACAGTTGACTCCTGAAATTAGCGTGACGGCATGCCAACGCTGGCAATTTCGTCTTCGGTTAACGGGCGGTATTCGCCAGGCGCAAGCTCAGGATCGAGTTCAATCGCCCCGATGCGCTCGCGATGCAGACCGACAACGTGATTACCCACCGCCGCAAACATACGCTTCACCTGATGATAGCGCCCTTCGCTGATGGTGAGACGCACTTCGGTCGGGGTGATCACTTCAAGCTGCGCCGGTTTGGTGAGATCTTTTTCGTTGTTGAGCTGTACGCCTTTGGCAAACAGCGCCGCGGTGTCATCCGCCACCGGCGATTCCAGCGTCACCAGATAGGTTTTCTCACAATGATGGCGCGGCGAGGTGATGCGATGCGACCACTGGCCGTCGTCAGTCATCAGCACCAGCCCGGTGGTGTCGATATCCAGTCGCCCTGCGGCGTGCAGCTTATGCGCGACCGGCTCGTCCAGAAAGTAGAGCACCGTCGGATGATCCGGATCGTCGGTGGAGCAGACGTAGCCCTGCGGTTTATTCAGCATAAAATAGCGCGGGCCGTTCTGCTGGATGAGCGGATTGCCGTCATATTCGACGTCGTGATCCGCCAGCAGTTTAAAAGCGCTGTCTTTTACAATCTCGCCATCCACCGTGACCCGGCTGGCGCGAATTTCACGGCCAGCAATAGCGCGGCTGACGCCAAGCTGCTGGGCGATAAATTTATCAAGTCGCATTACGTTTATAAGCCTGTTGTTGATGCAGTTCCGACGCGGGGGCGGGCAAAGCGCCCGTCAATGTGCTTGAAGCGGAATCAGAGCCGTCAGTATAACGGGCAATGGCCCGCTCACAAGATGAAAATGATTCGTGGCATAATATTAGCGTGATCCCTATTTCTGCAGGCCCCATGTCCTTTACTTTACGTCCCTACCAGCGCGAAGCGGTGGATGCCACCCTTAACCATTTTCGCCGCCACGACGCGCCAGCGGCGATCGTTCTGCCGACCGGCGCAGGCAAAAGCCTGGTTATCGCCGAACTGGCGCGGCTCGCACGCGGCCGTGTGCTGGTGCTCGCCCACGTGAAAGAGCTGGTGGCGCAAAACCATGCCAAATATCTGGCGCTCGGGCTTGAGGCCGATATTTACGCGGCCGGTCTCGCGCGCAAAGAGAGCCACGGCAAGGTCGTGTTCGGCAGCGTGCAGTCGGTGGCGCGCAACCTCGACCATTTTCAGGGAGAATTCTCGCTGGTGATTGTCGATGAGTGCCATCGCATCAGCGATGATGACGACAGCCAGTATCAGCAAATTCTCACGCACCTGCGTAAGCAGAACCCGCGCCTGCGCTTACTGGGGCTGACCGCGACACCGTTTCGCCTCGGCAAAGGCTGGATTTACCAGTTCCATTATCACGGCATGGTGCGCGGCGATGAAAAGGCGCTGTTTCGCGACTGCATCTACGAGCTGCCGCTGCGCTACATGATTAAACACGGCTACCTGACGCCGCCGGAGCGCCTCGATATGCCGGTGGTGCAATATGATTTCAGCCGTCTGCAGGCCCAGAGCAACGGGCTGTTCAGCGAGGCTGACCTTAACCGCGAGCTGAAACAGCAGCAGCGCATCACGCCGCATATCGTGAGCCAGATTGTGGAATTCGCCGCTGACCGGCGCGGCGCGATGATTTTCGCCGCAACCGTCGAGCACGCGCGCGAAATCACCGGCCTGCTGCCTGCCGGCGAAGCGGCGCTTATCACCGGTGAAACACCGGGGCGCGAGCGCGACGCGATTATTGAGGCGTTTAAAGCCCAGCAGTTGCGTTTTCTCGTCAACGTGGCGGTACTCACCACCGGCTTTGACGCGCCGCATGTGGATCTCATCGCTATTCTGCGCCCGACCGAATCGGTCAGCCTCTATCAGCAGATTGTCGGGCGCGGGCTGCGATTGTCGCCGGGCAAAAAAGATTGCCTGATCCTTGATTACGCGGGCAACCCGCACGATCTCTACGCGCCGGAAGTGGGCGCGCCGAAGGGTAAAAGCGACAATGTGCCGGTGCAGGTCTTCTGCCCCGCCTGCGGTTTCGCCAATACGTTCTGGGGCAAAACCACGGCAGACGGCACGCTTATCGAGCATTTCGGCCGCCGCTGCCAGGGCTGGTTCGAAGATGACGAGGGCCACCGTGAACAGTGCGACTACCGCTTCCGCTTTAAAAATTGTCCGCACTGCAACGCGGAAAACGACATCGCCGCGCGGCGCTGCCGCGAATGCGACAAGGTGCTGGTAGACCCGGACGATATGCTGAAAGCGGCGCTGAAGCTTAAAGACGCGCTGGTGCTGCGCTGCGGCGGGATGCAACTCCAGCCGGGCGCCGATGAGAAAGGCGAATGGCTGAAAGTGACCTATTACGATGAGGACGGCGCGGACGTCAGCGAACGCTTCCGCCTGCAGACGCCCGCGCAGCGCACCGCCTTTGAACAGCTTTTTATTCGCCCGCACACCCGCACGCCGGGCGTGCCGCTGCGCTGGATAACCGTCAACGATATCGTCGCCCAGCAGGCGCTGCTGCGTCACCCCGATTTTGTGGTGGCCAGGCTCAAAGGCCAGTACTGGCAGGTGCGTGAAAAGGTGTTCGATTATAACGGGCGGTTCCGCCGGGCCAATGAATTACGTGGGTAGCGGCGGTTTTCGTTGCCCCTGCGCGCTCAAATAGCTATAATGCCGCCCGCTTTTGCATCCGCAAAGCCAGTCATTTGCCTGTTGCTGGGTCGCCTGTAACAGGTTTCTTTATTAAGAGAGATGTCAATGTTTACTATCAACGCTGAAGTACGTAAAGAGCAGGGTAAGGGTGCGAGCCGCCGCCTGCGTCACGCCAACAAGTTCCCGGCTATCGTTTACGGTGGCACCGAGGCTCCGGTTGCAATCGAACTGGACCACGACAAAGTGATGAACATGCAGGCTAAACCGGAGTTTTACAGCGAAGTGCTGACTCTGGCTATCGATGGCAAAGAAGTTAAAGTAAAAGTTCAGGCTGTACAGCGTCACCCGTACAAACCGAAACTGCACCACATCGACTTCGTTCGCGCGTAAGTGCAATGAAGAAAAAACGCCGCGCTATGCGGCGTTTTTTTTGCCTGTGAATCAGGCGCAAAAATTAAGGGCGGAAATTCCGCCCTTTTTCATTTCACGTTTATTTGCCTGACGTGCGGCGCTGTAGCTGATCGCGCAGGTTCGGCGGCGTGCCTTTAATGGTCAGCGTGTCGGTCGCCGGATCCCAGAAAATACGCTCGCCAAGCAGCATGGCGTCGAAGTTAATCGTAAGCCCTCCGCCGCTGCCGGCGTATTTGGTCAGCTGACGCAGCGTGCTGCGGTCCGCCGGGAAGGTCTCTTCCAGCTCATAGCCCTGCTCCGCCGTAAACTCCTGGAAGCTTTTCTCGCCAAAACTCGGCAGCTCTTTGGAAAGCTCAGACAGCGCAATTTCTTCGCCCGCCTGCAACTGTTCGTTACAGTAGCTGTAGACCTGCGCGCGCACGTTCTGGCGCTCGGCTTTATCGAGCTGCGCCTCGGCGGTGAAATCATCCAGCGCCTGCAACAGCCCGCGGTTCTGCGCTTTGGTATCAAGCCCCACGCTCGCGCCCAGGAAATCCATAAAGAAATCGGCGACCTTGCGCCCTACCCGGCCTTTCAGGAAGGTTAAGTAGCGGGTCGATTCCGGGTTGGTTTCCCATTCGGTCAGATCGATGCGCGCGACGATATCGGCGTGGTTGATATCCAGATAGTGCGTGGTGCTGATGTCGAGCTGTTCGTTAACGCGCATGCTGCTTAAATTGTTCAGCACCGCCACCAGCAGGTATTCGACCGCGAGATAACGATAGTGACAAAACAGCACGATGCCGCCATCCGCGAACGGGTATTTCGCCAGCTCGTCACGCAGACGGCCAGTGGCCGCGCGGCTGAACGCCAGGAAATCTTCATCGCCGCGACGGCACTGACGCAGCGCCTCGGCAAGCTCGCTCTCTTCGTTAAAAAGACCGTAGGCTTTGCTTTTCGCGCTGTAGACGCGATGCAGCTCGGCCATCATTTCCGTGACCGTATTGCCAGGTTCAAGCAGCGAGTCGCGCAGGATAAGCTCCAGGTTCTGCTCATCGCGCTTAATTAACTGATGTAAGGCAATCTGGTTGATATCCAGACTCATGATAAACTCTCCTGTTGGGCAGGGGCGTATTCAACCACTGCCTGCCGTCCTGCGCAACCGCTGATAAAAAAGCGGAAATAAAGCCACTGCTACGGTAAGATATTGGACTTTCCTGAACAAACTGATGTTGATTTATGCCACAACTATCCCGCTATAGTGACGAACGCGTTGAAGAATTACTGACTGAACTGGCGAGCGTGCTGTCAAAGCACAAGGCGCCGACCGACCTTTCCCTGATGGTGCTTGGGAATATGGTCACCAATGTTATCAATAACAGCGTGGCTCCCGCGCAGCGCAAGACGCTAGCGCGCTCCTTCGCGGAGGCGTTGCAGTCCTCCATTCGCGACGATAACGCGCATTAAGGAAGAACGTTAAAAAGCTATGGTGACTAACCGTCAGCGCTACCGCGAAAAAGTCTCCCAGATGATCAGCTGGGGGCACTGGTTCGCCCTGTTCAATATTCTCTTCTCCATTGTCCTCGGTAGCCGCTATCTGTTTATCGCCGACTGGCCCACGACCCTGACGGGCCGGGTTTACTCCTACGTGAGTCTGGTGGGCCACTTTAGCTTTCTGGTGTTTGCCACGTATCTGCTGATCCTGTTCCCGCTCACGTTTATCGTGATGTCGCAACGGCTGATGCGGTTCCTGTCGGCGATTCTCGCGACCATCGGCATGACGCTGCTGCTGGTCGACAGCGAAGTCTTTACCCGCTTCCACCTGCATATCAATCCGGTGGTCTGGCAGGTGGTGATTAACCCCGATCAAAGCGAAATGGCCCGCGACTGGCAGCTGATGTTTATTGCGGTGCCGGTGATTTTGCTTATCGAGATGCTGTTCGCCACCTGGAGCTGGCAGAAGCTGCGCAGCCTGACGCGCCGCCGCCGGTACGCGCGCCCTGTGGCCGCGCTCTTTTTCGCCTCGTTTGTGACTACGCACGTGATGTATATCTGGGCCGACGCCAATTTCTACCGTCCGGTCACGATGCAGCGCGCGAACCTCCCGCTCTCCTACCCGATGACGGCGCGCCGTTTTCTGGAAAAACATGGCCTGCTGGACGCGCAGGAGTATCAGCGCCGTCTGGTGGAGCAAGGCGATCCGGAGGCGGTCAGCGTGCAATATCCGCTGAGCGATCTGCGCTACGGCGATATGGGCTCCGGGCATAACGTGCTGTTGATTACGGTCGATGGCCTGAACTACTCGCGCTTTGAAAAACAGATGCCGTCGCTTGCGCAGTTTGCGCACGACAACATCAATTTCACCCAGCATTTCAGCTCCGGGAATCTGACCGATAGCGGCATTTTTGGCCTGTTCTACGGAATTTCGCCGGGTTACATGGATGGCGTGCTGGCCGCGCGTATTCCGGCGGCGCTGATCACCGCGCTGAATCAGCAGGGGTATCAGCTCGGCCTGTTCGCGTCAGATGGTTTCAGCAGTTCGCTGTACCGCCAGGCGCTGCTGTCGGACTTCTCACTCCCGACGACACAGCCGCAGGGCGACGATCAAACCGCGTCGCAGTGGATTAGCTGGCTCAATAAATACGCATCAGAAGATAACCGCTGGTTCTCATGGGTCTCCTTCAATGGCACCAATATTGATGAAGATACTCAGCAGGCGGCCTTTACGCGCCGCTACGCCCGCGCGGCGGGGAATGTGGATACGCAGATTGATCGCGTGCTGGCGTCGCTTAAAGCGAGCGGTAAGCTGGACAATACCGTTGTGATTATCACGGCGGGCCGCGGCGTTCCGTTAGGCAAGCAGCAGGAGAGCTTCGGCTGGGATCGCTCGCGCATTCAGGTGCCGCTGGTTATCCACTGGCCTGGCACGCCTGCGCAGCGCGTGACGAAACTGACCGATCATCAGGACGTGATGACGACCCTGATGCAGCGTCTGTTACATGTGCGCACACCAGCCTATGAATATTCGCAGGGCGAAGATCTCTTCTCCCCTGCCCGCCGCAATAACTGGGTGGTGAGCGCGGATAACAATACGCTGGCGGTGACGACACCGCAGATGACGCTGGTGCTGGACAACAACGGCAACTACCGGATGTATGACCTGCGCGGCGAGCGAATGAAGGACGATAAACCGCAGCTCAGCCTGCTGCTGCAGGTGCTGACGGATGAAAAACGCTTCATTGCTAACTGATTGATTATTTATAAATCACTCGGCCTGGCGTGTCTTGCAATCAGCGTGAAAACGGGTAGTATAAGCCTCCACGTCGGCACGTAGCGCAGCCTGGTAGCGCACTGTCATGGGGTGTCAGGGGTCGGAGGTTCAAATCCTCTCGTGCCGACCAAAATTTAAATGCGCCAGTCCGCAGCAATGTGAGTGGCACATTACCCCGGAAAAGAGCAAGTCGAGAGACTTGCTCTTTTTATATCTGTCATATCCTGACCGATGCATTTATCTTTCCCATTCCTGTCAATACCCCCTCTCTTTAGGCAAAAAATAACCAGTCGCACACTGACGCATACCTGTGATTTCATGTCTGCTCCCCTGAAACATTACAGGCAGTCAGAAAGAGATGTCCGCGGTTGATTTTACTGCTCTCCTGCTACAGACCGGCTATTATCTGTACCTGCTAATAGCGAATATCAAATAAAAAATTACACGCACAACAACATCATGTTCTGGTATGCCACCCTAAAATTTGCCTGGTAAAATAATGACGGAATCAGCATGAGCCGCTCATTGCTTATTACCATCCAGAAATGTGCGATTAATGCGCATTCTGTCAGCCATTTTTGAGCCAAGGATAATAGCTAATCGCGTATCTTACCTGTGAGAGACCTGCACAGGAGCACGGACAGACAGCTACTACATATGAGGGATCTGGAAGGTATTATTTTCCCATCAATCATCTTCAAATATGTTGTTGAAGAAGGAAACTTTTGAACGGGGGTAATGATGAACTTGTTAATATCAAAAAAATTAAAATACTTTATTGTTTGTTTTGAAGCGAAATGCATCAACAGTGCGGCAGAGCAACTGTGTGTAACACGCTCACCTCTCGCCCGCGTAATCTACGAAATGGAAGAAAAAATGGGAGGGAAATTATTTATCAGAAAATATAATTACCTTGAACCAACAGAATTAGCGATTACGCTTTATGAGAAAATCAAACCTGTTTACGACCTCCTCTATTCGATAGAAAACGACTTCAGTATCTCAGCCAAATGCTCCCGATTTGAGTTACTTTGCGACATTAGTGTCCCATTGGTCATTTATCAGCATATTTTATCCTGGCTAAAAAAAACGAACCAGCCTGTGTGTTGCAGGCGCGTCTCTGTTTCCTGCGCCGATATCCAGTCTCTTCACACTAACCCCGACGCAGGCATCTTGTCCTTCAGAGAAATAGCTTACACTGATAATCTTATTTTTCATAAAGCCAGTGATGAATCCATTTTCCTTCTTATGCCTGAAACACTTCACGTCACAGCGCTAAAAAACTTTAACAGCATCCGTAATGTAAGCCTGCTTATCAGAAAGGATGTTTTCTCCAATGAGTTAAAAGGAATTATCTCAAATAGCATCAAAAGCTTTATACCGCATGTGGATATTATAGAAACAGACAGAGATACGGCCTCTATTCTCATTTCAGTAAGTTCGGGAGAAGGAATGATGTTATTACCCGAATGTCTCACTTCGTTTTTTTCGCCACCGGGTGTAAAGAAGATAAAAATACCAGACATCAGAATTCAGAGCGGGCTTTATATCAATAAAAAACATAAAAGCACAGCCATTGTCTCTGACATTATGCAAGTATTAGCCGCTATTACAAAACAAGCACAGTAATTCCTTTCCTGCTTATTAAGACCGACATGCCATAAAATCATCTCTGATGTATTGGTGTCAATCATATACATCAGAGATTTTAATACCATGCTTTACAATACAGTCTTTGCGATGTGTTATTTTTTCTTTTCGAGCACTTTATCAATATCAAATCCTGTCCTTTTCTTAATGATATAAACCAGAATACGGTTAATACCCTTTGAACCCACCAGCGCGATGCAGATGGCAATAGTTCGTGAAGATATCCGCATGCCGAAGATGGATCACATGCTAATGATATGCGGCCTGATAAGAGCAAAGAGCAGGATACTGATAATCAGATCGCCTGTTCTTTCACGCAGCCGACCGCCGCCACATAACCATCTGCCCACCTCACCCAGGGTCAGTATGATCAAAATTCTGATCATTTCTATCGGGTCGGAAATGAGTGTCATGATTATCTCTCCCAATGCTATCTTACTGCTCATCATCAATATACTCCTCAGAACATACTCACCACCTCTAACGTGTTATGCGAACCTGTAACGCACTTCATTTATAAAAGCCCCCCTCATTCTTCTCAAACCGGTACAGCCCGTTTCCGCGCACTCATCGTGTAATGAGCGTACGGACAAAGCCGCCAGACTATTTTTTCTTCCGGTAAATTGTTCGTATACAGATATTTCAGCAATAATCTTTACTCCCGTAAGCCATTCTCAAACAGCGATAAACAAAATTAATCCACGCGTAGCAGAGACCCTATTATTATCTATTTTATATGGCTTTAAACTGGCCTTTTTTTGCAAAAAAGTGAGCATAAAAATACACTTTCTATATCACCCTGTTTATTAGCACGCTTAACCCCCCCTTATCATCACTGGAATATTCTTATTAATCCTATTATAGTAATTTCCGCTTTCAGGCTCGGCGTTAGCCAGTTAATAATGTCAGCGTTAATAACATTTACTTACATGTTCAACAAAAGGTATTGCAAAGGGTCATCATTTTTTATGCTCTCGTTGACTTTTAGCAGGAGAAACCATCGATACATTTAATCCTTATTGAAGGCGCTTTGCTGTAATTATTTAAATTCAGCAACTTACTCTTTTACATACTCATCCTGTTATTCCGGGAGCATTAATGCTGTCTGGTCTGGCATCGATATTTATATGGGAAATTAAGGCATAGGTTAATACTGCATTTTTCAGGATATTAAGATGCATTTGGCATCATTAAGGATACCTGTAGCACGGGTGTTGATTGAGAATTTATGCATGAGCAATCCATAATGGAAAAGAATACGTTAAAAATTAGCCTGTTAAAAAAGATTGTTATCTGGGCGCAAATCCTCCTACAAATAGCGTTCCCTTTATTAGTATTACCCGCGCACGCCTCATCCGGGCCTGGCGCGACTGAAACAGATATGTCTGATGCGTCAACGCTTAGCGCGTCGCTTGCCAGCAGTGCGGCACAAAATGGCGCTGATGCAATGAAAAACACCGTAACACATCTCGCAACAACTCATGCGGCCTCAACGGTTGAAGAATGGTTAAGCCATTTCGGTACTGCGCAGGTCACGCTTGACGTCGATGATAACGGAAACTGGGATAATAGCGCTTTTGATTTCCTGGCTCCGCTCTATGACAATAAGAAATCCGTGCTTTTCACCCAGCTAGGCATTCGCGCGCCTGATGGCCGCACGACCGGCAACATTGGCTTAGGGGTACGCACATTCTATGTCCGCGACTGGATGTTCGGCGGTAACGTCTTTTTTGATGATGATTTTACGGGTGAAAATCGCCGGATAGGATTTGGCGCTGAAGCCTGGACAAATTATCTCAAACTTTCCGCCAATACGTATATTGGAACCAGTCAATGGCACAACTCAGGCGATTTTGATAATTACAATGAAAAGCCTGCTGACGGTTATGACGTGCGCGCAGAAGGTTATCTTCCTTCGTTTCCACAGCTAGGCGCGAAATTAATGTACGAACAATATTACGGTGATAACGTGGCGTTGTTCGATAAAGATCATTTGCAGAGTAACCCCTCCGCAGTGACGGTCGGTTTAAATTATACGCCCGTGCCCCTGATTACTGCTGGCATCGATTATAAGCGTGGCCAGGATTCCATGGACGAAATGAAGTTCAGCCTAAACTTTCACTACGCGCTTGATAGCTCATGGCAGTCGCAAATCTCCCCCGAGCAAGTGGCCACACGACGGAGTCTGGCTGGCAGCCGTTACGATCTCGTTGATCGCAACAATGAAATTATCCTGCAATACAAGAAAAAAGCGACGTCAAAAGCGGTGGCGGATATGACGCTTGCAACAATAAAAAATAACAGTCCGGCGGATGGCACCTCTGCCGACACCGTTACGCTTCATGCTGTCACCGCTGATGGCAAGCCTGCCGCCCATGCCGCCATCGTCTGGACGGTGAGTGGCAACGCGGCTCTGAGCAGTACGAACAGCGTGACGGATGCAAATGGCAATACGTCCGTTAACCTGACGAATACGACTGCGGGTCAGGTGATCGTGACCGCCACCTCCGGTTCTGTCGTACGCACGACATCTGCGGCATTCAATCTCTTAGTCGCAAATCTGGATCTCGTCGTCACTAAAGATAACAGTATTGCCGACGGCACCGATCAAAACGCCGCCCAGGTACAGGTGAAAGATGCCAGCGGTAAAGGACTCTCCGGCGTTGCGATATCCTGGAAAGTGGGCAATGGTGCCACAATTGTCAGCAGCGACAAGGCCACGAACAGCAGCGGTGTGGCAACGATTCATCTTTCTTCCACGACCCCGGGCGCTATAAAGCTGAGCGCCAGCGCCGGGAATAAGACGGATTCCGTAAACTCAACCTTCGTGAGCCAGACTGTCGCCGCTGTCGCAGTAACCATGACCACCAACAATTCCCCTGCCGACGGCAGCACAGCCAACGTCGCGCAGGCGCTGGTTACCAGCGCATCCGGCCAGCCGATGCCGGGCGTCAGCGTCACCTGGAACGTGGGAACGGCTACCGCCACCACGCCGCTCACCGTCACCACCAACGCCAGCGGGATCGCCACCGTCAGCCTCACCGACACCACAGCGGAAACCGTCACCGTCAGCGCCAGTGCGGGCGGCAAATCCGGCAGCGCCTCTGCGGTCTTTACCGCAGTCCCGGTAAGCAGCGTGGCAGTGACCATGACCACCAACAATTCCCCTGCAGACGGCAGCACGGTCAACGTCGCGCAGGCGCTGGTTACCAGCGCGTCGGGCCAGCCGATGCCGGGGGTCAGCGTCACCTGGAACGTGGGAACGGCCACTGCCACCACGCCGCTCACCGTCACCACCAACGCCATCGGGATCGCCACCGTCAGCCTCACCGACACCACGGCGGAAACCGTCACCGTCAGCGCCAGTGCGGGCGGAAAATCCGGCAGCGCCTCTGCGGTCTTTACCGCGGTGCCGGTGAATGATGTCGCAGTGACCATGACCACCAACAATTCGCCAGCGGATGGCAGCACAGCTAACGTCGCGCAGGCGCTGGTTACCAGCGCGTCCGGCCAGCCGATGCCGGGGGTCAGCGTCACCTGGAACGTGGGAACGGCCACCGCCACCACGCCGCTCACCGTCACCACCAACGCCATCGGGGTTGCCACCGTCAGCCTCACCGACACCACGGCGGAAGCTATCACCGTCAGCGCCACTGCGGGCGGCAAAACCGGCAGCGCGATCGCTGTCTTTAGCGTTGTGCCGGTAAGTAGTGTCGCAGTGACCATCACCACTAACAATTCGCCAGCGGATGGCAGCACGGCCAACGTCGCGCAGGCGCTGGTTACCAGCGCGTCCGGCCAGCCGATGGCGGGCGTCAGCGTCACCTGGAACGTGGGAACGGCTACCGCCACCACGCCGCTCACCGTCACCACCGATGCCAGTGGTCTCGCCACCGTCAGCCTCACCGACACCACGGCAGAAACGGTCGCGGTCATCGCCAGCGCGGGCGGTAAATCCGGCAACGCATCCGCAACCTTTACGTCTGTTTCGCTCAAAGCGGTGAGTGTTTCGCTGAGTTCGGTCGGAAGAGGAAATGCGGCAGATCCGGGCATTACGACCGCGCAGGTAAAAGACATTAATGGCAATCCGGTGGCCGGAGCGACCGTCATTTGGTCTAACCCCGCTAACGGCTTTATCCACTGTAATAGCGGTCAATCCGTCACCGATGCGCAGGGACAGGCAACACAAACTTGCTACGCGGTGAGTGGTAACGTGTTTGGTTTCTCTACCACTGTAACGGTCGATCCACAGGATACCGTTGATCCTTCAACCCCAGTAACGGCCACCAATACCAGAGATTATTTGCTTTAATCATGGCATCTTATTAACTCCCCTGATTTCGGCTCCGTATGGAGCCGAAATCCTTTGCATATACGGTGTATCTCCGTTTAACGATGCACACTATTATTTCAAATATTTCCTTAGTTTTTCGCAGCAGTGATTAAACGTGGAGAAAAAACCTAATCAATTGATAATATTTAAAATTTTATAGCATGCCGTTTTTCCCCGAATAAACCCCCGAAAGTCCCTGGAAAAAGCACATTTCCTGTCCTGTTTTGATTCAGTATTTTTTTAGCCGTTCTTTATTCTGACCCGGACGCAGAAAACAACGGACGTCTGTTTCCGTCAGGAAAATAGTCATTCTCTTGTTTCTGTTTTTAATTACTTTGTCTGTTAAGGAATAACACATGGCAACTTATTCTGTATTTACCGTTACCGCCGATAAATCCGCGCTGCCGTCTGACGGCTCGCTTGCCGCCACCATCACAGCGATTATCCATGATGACACCAGCGCGCCAGCGCCTGACGGAACCACGGTAAACTGGACGGTTACGGCGGGCGGCAAACTCTCCGCAGCCACGTCCACCACCGATGCTTCTGGCGCGGCTATCGTTGAAGTTACCGCTATCGCAAGCGGTATTCTGACGGTCACCGCCACCACCGCTGATGATGACACAGGCAAGCAGACCAGCATCTATGCCAGCACCGCACTGCCTGCGCCCACGGTTTCTGGTGCCACTGAGGCTGACCAGTACACCCTGGATTATTATGATCTGCAGCTTGGCGTGCAGATGGTTATCCCGCATTATCCCAACGCGACGGCTGGCGATCGGATCACCTTCTGGTGGGGCGATTACTCTCATTTTACTACGCTTTCCGATCCATCGACGCAGTTGCCGATGGTCATTGATATCAGCCTTGAAATTCCCCCGATCTACCTTGAGGACGGCAATTATCCGGTTTATTACACCGCCGCTGACGCCGCCGGCAACACCAGTTATTCCTCAGCCCTTCCAGTTGTGATTGCCAATGGCGGGCAGACTGCGCCAACGCTGACCAAACCGGTTATTCCGGCAGGAACGGATGGTTACATTAACATCGCCGATGCAGCCAATGGCGTAAGCGTGGAGGTCTCTTATCCGTCCATGGCGGCGGGTGACGTCATTACGTTGTACTGGCCTGCTGTAGATTCCAACAGTAACCCGATCATGGGTGCCAGCGGCTCATTCTCTTATACCGTCAGCGCCAGTGATACCTCTTACACCTTTATCGTTTCTTCAGCGCTCTTTTTCCCCAATGCCGGTCAGGGCTATCAGGGATCGGTTGACGCCTACTACACCGTACTGCCTGCGGGTGCCTCCACGGTCGAGCTCTCTTTTGACCAGAGTGTCAACGTGGATACCGTGCCGCCGGGCTTTAACGCGTAGCGGCGCGTCATAAAAGGTTTCATTAACCGTAAGCATGCCCGGCGGTACGCTCTTATGCCACCGGGCCTTTTATCCCCTGACAGGACACCCTGACATGACGATTACTTCAACGCTGCCGCCGCCTGAACTACCACAAATGGTCAATGATGGCTACATCACCGAGACAGAGCTGGAGAGTGATGGCGGTATCGTGGTTAACGTTGCACGTTACACGAACGCGGCGAAAAATGATTACCTTTGTCTCTATTTCGACGGCGAGCTATTTAGCACGCTTTCTCTCCCCGATCCGGATACCTATGCCTGGCCCTGGTCAAGCCTGATCCCGGTATCCGGGACGGCATGGCCTGCGGATGGGCCACATCAGGTCTGGTACGTCGCCACCGATGCCGCGCAAAACACGTCGGCTTCGCCGGTCGCCACCGCCATTGTTGATCGCCAGCACGTCGATGGCCTGCCGCCGCCAGCCTTTCCTGATGCAGATGCGACAAACACCATCACCTATGCATCCGTAATGCAAAATGGCGGCACGCACGTGAAAGTGCCATGGAGCACGGCAGCCTATAACACCGGCGACACGGTCTATGTGTACTGGCGGGCGTTTGATGCGAACGGAAACGCGGTACCTGCGAGTGACAACAGCGTCACGCACACTGTCGCGACGCCGGATGTCGGTAACGGGTTCAGCGTGCTGGTTTCTTCCCCCTTTGTTACGGCGGTCACAACCACCGGCAGCGCGGAAGCCTGGTATACCGTAATACCGTTAACCGGAACGGCGCAGAGTTCACAAGATGCCACCGTGAACCTGGATATGACCGGCAGCGGCATTTATCCGGCTCCGGTTATCCCGGCCGGTAATGATGGCTGGGTGTCCTGTGACGACATTACGACTGACGGGCTAGAGGTAGATATTCCGCCCTGCTCTCAGTTTGTCGTCGGAGGCGGTGTGGTCGTTTACTGGCAAGGCTACAGCACGAGCAGCGTGCCGCTTCCGGCCGCCGCCTGGCAATCCCCGCTTCATATCCTGACGCTGAGCGATATCTCGGCAGGTTTCAGCGTGACAGTGCCTGTCACTTTTATCACGCCCATTGGGGTCGGTTCCGCGCAGGCATGGTACTCCGTAACGGCACCTGCCCTTGCCGGGGTTTCCGATATAACCCGCGTTCAGGTTGACAGCCAGCACTGCCTCTTGCTTCCCGCGCCCGTTTTCCCTGCTGCGGCTGGCGACAATACCATTACCGCCAGCGAAGTCTCGGCTGACAGCGGCACCGATATGGTTATCACATATCCCGGCATGGTCACTGGCGATACGTTGACCGCATTCTGGACGGGTTACCAGACGACGCCGGACGCGCCCGTACCTGGGGCCACCTGGACGCAAACCCGTGTGCTGACAGGCACAGAAGCACAGGCCCGGCAGGCCGTTTTCCATATTCCTGCCGACACGATGACGCCCGTAGGCGAGGGCTACGGAGAAGGGAGATATCAGGTGATGTATCAAAGCGGCGGTATCGCTTCATCAGCGGCAACAGAAGTCAATCTGACGGGCGATAACACATCCAGTTTAATCATGGCGTGCGGAACAGGCGCCCCGTTCTTTGATCCAACCGTTCCGGTCAGGCCGCTTAATACCGTCACGCTTTCAGGACCAGCAGGCGCGGGCATACAGCTATCATTATCCAGCAGTTCCAACGCCTGGTTTAACCCGTCGGGAGAACAATTACTGACGCTTACGCTTGATGAAAGCGGCCAGGCAAGCGCGCAGGTATACAGTTTTTCAACCGGCAATGTGCTGGTGAGCGCGACAGGACTCACCAATCCGCAACTCAGTGCTTCAGCCAGCATGGCTTTCAGCGCCTGGACGCCGGGCAACGGCGATTTACTCAGCTACGGTATTTCTACTTTCGCAGCTGCCGATGGCCGCAGCACCTGTGGCGTCTATATGCAAACCACCGAGGCCTCTGGCGCAACTCAGGTCAGGCTGGCGCTCACGTCTCCCACCAGCGCCATCCTTCCGGTATCCGGTTCGACTATCGCTTATGCGAACGTCAGTACCTCCCATGCCGCTGGTTTTGATGTCACGGATATTGTGGCGGAAACGGTGCGTTTTACCTTATCCCTGCCTGACACAGGAACGTATGTCACCGGACAACTGGCGTTTTCGTCCTGGCCTGCGGCGGCCTGCCCGGCCTGAACCTTCACTCTGGAGAAAATATGATGCCAATCAACACTAACGCCGGCAGCAGCCTGATTTTTTATACCGGCAAAAATGAAGCAGGCAATCTGCAAAAAGTCCTGCACGGCGAAGCTGGTGAGCTGGCCGCCAGTTCTGCCAGTTGGACATATCAGTCCGTCGCCATGTCTGCAATGCAGGCCTTTATCAACAGTACCGTTAATCCCGGTGACGCCTCATACGTTTATCTGGGTCATCGGGAAGATATTGTTCCGGTGACACAGAACGATCTGACTCTGCTTTATCCTTCTTCCGATCAATTCCCGCTGAACTATCTGGGGATCGATCCCATGCAGGTCGCCGTGGTCTGGCTGGATGTGGACGCCGCGCAGGCCGCCCCAAACGCCGTCGCCGCCTTCAGCCAGGTAGGGATGAGCACCACGACCATCACCACACTGACCCTGCCGGGCAACCCAGGCGCGCTCGGGTTTGTGGGTAAAAGCGCCGGCAGCTCTGTCGTGGCGACCTGTCAGTATGGTGAGTACAACCCCAGCAATGGCACGGTCAACTGGACCGGAAGCGGCTCCCTGTTATTGCAGGGAACCGGTGGGGCCGTCACGGTGACAGATCTTGGCGGATTTCCTGACGGCTGGATCTTCAGCGCTCCTCAACTGCAACCAGATGGCAGTTGGGTCGTGACGCTGGAGGGCGGCACACCCGCGTCTGACACTATCAGTAGCGTGACGGCAAACCCAACCAGCATTGTGGACGACGGCGTGAGCAGTTCGACTGTCACCGCGACCGTCGTTAACGGTAGCGGTCAACCCATCAGCGGCGTCACCGTCAGCTGGACAACCACGCTGGGCACCCTGAGCGTTCCCTCATCAGTCACTGGCAGCGATGGCACTGCGAGTACCCAGCTGACCGACAACGGCGCGCCTGGCACCGCGACCGTCACCGCCACCATCACCGGTGACAGTAAATTTGCGGATGTGATCGTTAGCGAAAGCACGGCGGGGTATGTGATCTCCAGTCTGACCAGCGACAAAGACAGTATCGCCAGTGACGGGGTGGACGCCGCCAGGCTAACCGCTACGGTGAAAGATCAATCCGGAAAGGTGGCCACGGGTGTGGCGGTATACTGGGCGACCTCGCTGGGTAATCTGAACCATCCCGAACAGGATACCGACAGCGCCGGGCAATCAAATGCCAAACTGACCGACAGTGGAGATACAGGGAAAGCCGTAGTCACGGCTTCGCTGGATAACGGCAATCAGTTTGCCTATACCATCGCCCTGACGGAAGCCGTGCCGCTCAATCTTTATTGCTCCACCGGCGCGCCGTTAAATACCGGTATGCTCGCTGCGGTACAGCCGACCAATAAAATCGCCCTCTATGGCACGCCCGGCAAAGCGGTACAGCTTAACGTGACCGGAAGCGCAAGGTTCATATCGGGTAATGCGCAATCGCTGAGCGTCACGCTCGATGCCTCAGGCTACGCCCTGGTTGACGTCGTTGACACGCAGGCGGAAAGCGTGACCGTAAGCGCGACCACCTCTGGCGAAACGCTCACTGGCACCATGGCCTTTATGGCGGCCTCCGATAAAGGCGCTATTTATGTCAACAGCCAGACGCCTGCGGATAATAAAACACCGAATACGCTCTACTGGTGGGATTACCAGGGTGCTGGCGTTAGCAGAGTACAGGTATCGTTAAGCGGAAATATGCATTTTTCAGACAATACGCAGGAGGGATTATTTCCGCTTAATGCCCCTGGCGGCGCGGTAGCAATCGATATTTTTGATGCGACGGCTGAAATCGCAGCCGCCACGCTGGCACCAGATAGCCCTTATTATGTGCCATCAGCGGAGAATATTTCTTTTCTGGCTTATCAGCCCTGAAAACCGCGGCAACCCTCTTTTTATCTGCCCCCCTGAACAAGAGCCAGGAAATAAACAGTATAAAAATAGGCGATGACATCTGGCGTTATTACGTCCGGATGAATGCAAGTCAGTCATTTATTTAAGGTAGAAAACATGAAAAACCATAAAATATTATATCACACTTTATGTGTGGTAGTGTTGCTCATTGCGGGTATAACACAAGCATTAGCGAATTGTGTTGTCTATCCGCAACCTGATGCGACTGTGAATTTCGGAACAGTGACGGTGACATCAGATATTCCCGTCGGCGGGGTTATCGCTTCGCAATCAATACCCGCCACAAATAATAAAGAAATGGAGTGTGACGCTGGATCTTACGGTTATTTTCATTTTCACTTATCTTATTCTGCGAATGAAACTTCCATCAGCCATGTCTATGAAACAAACCTTCAGGGCATTGGGGTTCGCGTTTTGCAAAATGGGTTTTATTTTACGTCCCCCTATACTTCAAGCCCTGTCTGGACAGGCCCGACTGCAGCTTATGATGCGAATCCGACCACCGTTGATCTCATAAAAACATCTGATACGCCAGAAGCCGGGGTGTTAGATATAAAGCAATTGGCCGTCAAAAATTTCTATTATTCCTCAGCGGAACATCAGGACAGAGCGTACAACATGGGAAATACAACAATTGTCGTTCCTTCCCTGTCATGTACCGTTCTGACGCCTACGGTTGCGGCAAATTTAAACAATCATCTCACCACAGAGTTTACCGGTATCAACAGCACCACTGCCAGTGTGGAGCTTCCGATTAAACTCAGCTGCCCTGCCGGAATTATGGTGTATGCAAAACTGGATGCCACGGCAGACACCGCCACCCCTCAACCGGGCGCTATTAAATTAACGCCCAGCAGCGTACTGACCGCCAGCGGCGTGGCCATTCAAATTGTGGACGCCAATAATAATGGCGTTCCGATCGGCAGCATTAGCCAATTTAAACCACTTACTCCAACCATACTCAATTTTGGCTGGAAGGCCCGTTATTTACAAACGGCAGAGATAGTCGCCGCCGGTGATGCGAATGCTTCGGCCACCGTGACTATCAATTACCAATAACAGGAGAAATATTATGTCTGCCAGTAAATTATTTTCAAAAACTACTTTGATGACGTTGCTCATTTCAGGTGGAATTAGCTGGGCACAGGCCGCAGATACTGTCCAGATGACCATGACGGGAATTATCCAGGCGCCTGCAGCGTCGGCATCCGGAGCGCAAACCGGCGTCGTGATTGAAGGAACACGGGTTATTTATCAGCCAGGACAAAAAGAACATTCTTTGACCGTACGAAACCAGAGCAAAGAACGCTGGCTGATTGAATCATGGGTGGATAGCGATGCAGTCACGGGCACAACAGACAGTGCGTCAACACCACCATTTGAAGTATCCCCAGCGTTATTCCGACTCGACCCGAATAACGTCAGAAAACTTCATATTATTCACAAAAATGCACCTCTTCCCACTGACCGGGAATCGGTTTACTGGATCACGATTAAAGCCAGCCCGCAAGGGCTGGAACAAAAAAGACATGCGCTGGCTGTGGCCATAAATCAGCGGATGAAATTATTTTACCGTCCTGCCGGTTTAAAAGCACCGACCCGCAGCGATTATCAAAAAGTGATATTTAGCCGGGCGGGAAATACCCTGCATGCGGAGAATCCGACACCTTACTGGATTACGTTTTATTCCCTGACAGTGGGCGAAAAAACAATTGATACGCAAGGAAGAATGTTGCCACCAAAAGGATCAGCAACCTATTCTCTGCCGCCAGAGCCTGGCGGGGATAATATCGTCTGGCAGGTGACTGACGATCGCGGCGGAAACAGCCCCAGCCTGGGATCACGCCTCGTATCTCAATAGCTGTGCTCTGATTCTGGCGTTAAAATATTCATCAAAACCAGCCGTTAAGGCTGGTTTTTTTATCTGCGATGTCCTCGACCGCTCTCACAGGTTTCAGCGCTATACTTCATACCATTGTCTCATCCGCCGCGAGGACGTATGCAACGAGAAGATGTCGTCTCCAGAAGCCTGGCGTCGGTCGGCTATGACCAGGACCGCCGGGTGCTGGAAATCGCCTTTCACAGCGGCGCGGTCTATCACTACCAGAACGTGCCGGAGCAGGTGTGGCTCGCGCTGGCGCGCGCCCCATCAAAGGGCCGTTACTTCCGTAAAGCCATTCAGGACCGCTTTCCTTACCAGCGCGTTGAGTAATCGGCGCGGTCGCAAGGCTGGCGTTTTGTCGCCTTGCTCTGTACCATCGCCCGTCCCTGCTGCCCGCAAAGGGCGGCGCTCATTATAAAACACCTGCAAATACTCATGTCTGATACTCAAACTGCGGCTCGGGCGGTGCCTGAGCTTTCTGTCGCGCACGTGCTGCGCACACCGCGCCTGCTGATGCGCGAAACGCTGGCGGGCATTCTGACTGCGCTGGCGCTGATCCCGGAAGTGATTTCGTTCTCGGTCATTGCGGGCGTCGACCCGAAAGTGAGCCTGGTGGCGTCCATTGTGCTGTGCTTCAGTATGTCTCTGCTCGGCGGGCGTCCGGCGATGGTCACCGCGGCGGCGGGTTCGGTGGCGCTGGTTATTGGCCCGATGGTGCATCAGTACGGCGTCGGCTACATTCTGCCTGCCCTGGTGCTGGGCGGCATCATCCAGATCCTCTTCGGGCTGCTGGGGCTGGCACGCATGATGCGTTACATCCCGCGCTCGGTAATGACCGGCTTTGTGAACGCGCTCGGCATTCTGATTTTTATGGCACAGGTGCCGCACGTCTGGGGGCAGAGCCAGATGGTCTGGCTGCTGTTTGCCGCCACACTCGCCATCGTGCTTCTCCTGCCGCGCATGACCAAAAGCGTGCCGTCGCCGCTGGTGGCGATTGTCGCGGTAACGGTCATCGCCTGGGCGTACGGGCTGACGCCGCCGACGGTCGGCGACGAAGGCCCGATGACGCCGGGCCTGCCGGGCTTCACGCAATTGCTGGTGCCGCTTAACCTGGACACACTGCGTATCGTCTGGCCCTGCGCGCTGAGCATCGCGTTTGTCGGGCTGATGGAGTCGCTCTTAACGGCGCGTCTGGTGGATGACATCACCGACACGCCGTCCAGCAAGCGCCGGGAATGCTGGGGGCTGGGTGTTGCCAATATCCTGAGCGGGTTTTATGGCGGCATCGGCGGCTGCGCGATGATCGGTCAGACGGTGGTGAACGTAGAGCTGGGCCGCGCCCGCTCGCGCTTTTCCACCATCGCCGCCGCGCTGGTACTATTGCTGATGGTGACCGGGCTGAGCGCCGTGATGGCGCAGATCCCGATGGTCGTGCTGGCGGGCATTATGATGGTGGTCGCCGCGAAAACGCTGAACTGGCACAGCATCGCGCCTGCCACGCTCAAACGCATGCCGGTCTCTGAAACGCTGGTGATGGTCGTTACCGTTATCGCCACCGTCTGGACCGGCAACCTCGCTATTGGCGTCGCGGGCGGCGTACTGTTTGCGATGATGCTCTTCGCGCGTCGCGTCGCCCACGTGGTGCGCGCCGAGCGCGAGGTTATCGATAACGGAGCCGCGGTGCGCTACCGGGTGCGCGGCCCGCTGTTTTTCGCAAGCAGCAACGATCTCTACGAGCATTTCCGCTATGCCGACGATCCGGCGCGGGTGATCATCGATTTAACCCACGCGCAGATTTGGGACGCCTCGACCGTCGCGGCGCTGGACGCCATCGAAACGCACTATCAGCGCTATAACGCGACGGTGGAAATTGAAGGGCTGGATATGCGCAGCCACGAATTCCACCAGCGGCTGAGCGGTAAACTCTGAAAAAAACACCGCCAGCGCGGTGGTTTCAGGCTCTGCAAGGCGGAAGACCGTTTCCGCCTTTTTGATGCGCGCGGCTTAACTGCCGGTGCGCGCCAGCACGTCGCGGCTCGCGAGCTGGCGCTCGTCGCCGGTCAGTTCGGACAGCACGCCCTGGCGCATCTCCAGCAGCCGGTCAGCATGAATGAAATAGTGATCGTCATGGCTGATGGCGAACACGGTTTTACCCATCTCTTTCATCAGCGGCAGCAGCACTTGATAAAACTCGCGGCGGAAATGCGGGTCCTGATCGGCGGCCCATTCATCAAGCAGGATGATATCGCGCCCTTCCGCCAGCGCCAGCAGCAGCGCCACGCGCTTTTTCTGCCCTTTCGAGAGTTTCAGGTTGAGGATTTTGCCGTTCTCAAGCGTCAGCTTATTGACCATTTTCAGGCGATGAAGCCAGGTTTCCACCAGCGCCGGGTCCGCCTCTTTGCCGCCAGGGCCGAGCAGTTTGTCAAACAGCCAGACATCGGTGAATACCGCCGAAAAATGCTGGCGGTACGCGGCCATGTCACCTGCGGAAAGCGGTTTACCGTCGATCAGGATTTCGCCGGATGCGGGTTCATACAGCCCGGTTAAGAGCATCGCGAGCGTCGATTTGCCGCTGCCGTTGCCGCCAATCAGGAACAGCAACTCGCCGCGATGGATAGTGAGATTAATCGGCCCCACGCTGAAACTGCCGTCGTGATAGGTAAACGTGACGTCACGTAATTCCAGCTGCTGCCAGTGGTCATTGCGCGCCGGGCGTTCAAAGGCCGGCTCATAAGGCACGAGCTGAAACTGTTTGAGTTTGTTAAACGCCACCTGGGCGGAGAGCAGCGGCGGCAGCGCCCCCATCGCCGCGAGCAGCGGCGTGCGCAGGAATAGCAGCGCCAGCGAATAGGTAGCCGCGACGGTGGTATCGGCCCAGCCAAGCCCGTTCGCCATCCAGAACACCAGGCCAATTACGCCGAGCATCATAATATTCGACCAGTTAACGGCGCTCAGATGGAACGTATCGGCGCGGATAATCTGTTCGCGGTAACGCTGCGCGTCCGGCGTGTAGATCTTATCGAAGATGTACTCTGCGCGCTCGCGGTTAAGCGCCAGTTCTTTGCGCCCCTCCAGCACTATCTGGAAATCGTCATACAGGCTGTCCTCCACTTCACGAAGCGTGGAGAGGTGTTTATAGACCCGCTGCACCAGCAGATAGCCTGTCCACATTGTCACCGCGATCCACAGCGCGGTTACCACAAGCATTTTGCCGGACAGCCAGCCGAGGTAGGCGGCGCTGCCGAGCGTCAGAATAACGCCCTGCACCAGCTCCGGCAGGCGCACAAACGCGACGGTGATATTGCGCACATCGCTCGCCAGCCCTGCCAGCAGCGTGGCGCTGCCGAGCTTTTCTATCTGCCCGACCGGCGTATCCATAATGCGTTTGATAAATTCACCACGCAGCCGGTAGACGAAGTGGTGGCCGAGCATGGTCAGCGCCAGCTGGGAGCCGAGCGTCACCGCCATCAAAAGCACCAGCAGGCCGAGAAACTCCGGCAGCACCGAGGCGCTAAGCTCGACGGTGGCAATCAGGCGTTGATTAATAAAGGCGATAAGCCCGATGCCGAGCGCCGCGCTGGCGAGGCTCAGCGCAAGCACCAGAGAAAACGGCCAGCGATACTGGCGCCAGACGAGACGCAGAAGTTCCATAAATAAACATGACTCAGGCTGTGAAAACAGCGAGCAGTTTAAACGGCTGCGCGGTCACATCAAGAATAATTCTTATTTTTATCCACGCGCCTGGCGGAAGGTAAGATTGTAGCGATATTCCCCGGTCGCCGGGTGCTGGCCGGGCTTGAGCGGCTGTATACCGTGATAAAACAGCCGCGACGGCCCGCCCCACACCACCACATCGCCATGCTCAAGCAACAGACGCTTTAGCGGATCGTTACGTTTCAGGCCGCCGAACTGAAACACGGCGGGCAGCCCAAGCGAAACGGACACAATCGGCGCGCGCAGATCCGGCTCGTCTTTATCCTGATGCAGCGACAGCTTCGCGCCCGGCGCGTAGCGGTTGATAAGACAGGCGTCCGGCGTGAAACTGGTGTAGCCCGCCGCGCTCGCGGCCGCGTCGCACAGCGTGCGAAAGGCATCCGGCATCGCGGGCCACGGCGCGCCGGTTTGCGGGTCGACCTGGGCGTAAAGATAGCCTTTCTGGTTGGTGCTCCAGCCCACCTCCCCGCAGTTGGTCATCGCCACCGACATGGTATAACCGCCGGGCGTCACCATATGGCGAAACGGCGAACGGGCCGCGACGGCCTCAATGCCCGCCATCAGCGCGGGCGCAGAGGCGAGCGCGAAACGGCGCAGCACCACCGCACCGTCGGCGAGCGGCTCCTGCCAGGGTTCGGCATCGGCAAAAAGATCGAGCATTATTTCTCCTGTTCACGTTCGCGAGCGAGCAGCCGCGCCTTACGGTCAGCGCCCCAGCGGTAGCCGGAGAGCGCCCCGTCGCGGCGCACCACCCGGTGACACGGCACCACGATAGCGAGCTTGTTGGCCGCGCAGGCGCTGGCGACAGCGCGCACCGCCTGCGGATTGCCGGTACGCTCCGCGAGCGCCTGATAGCTTATCGTGCTGCCGGGCGGCACCGACTGTAGCGCCTGCCAGACGCGCAGCTGAAACGCGGTGCCGCGTAAATCGAGCGGCAGCGCCAGTTCGCCCTGTGGCGCATCGAGCCACGCAATAACCTGCGCCACCTGCGCACGGAAAGTGTTATCCGGCGCGAGACGCTCCGCATGCGGGAAAATGGTCGCCAGCTCCGCTTCAAGCGCCGCGGCGTCATCTGCCAGCAGCACCGCGCAGAGTCCGCGATCGCTGGTCGCCACCAGACATAACCCCGCCTCGCAGGGCGCGATGGCGTAGCGAATCGCAGTCTGTTCGCCGCCGCGCCGGTACTGCCCCGGTCGCATGCCAAGTGCGCGGTCGGCGTCGCGGTAGAGCGCGCTGCCGGAGGAAAACCCGGCCTCCCAGAGCGAATCCGTAACGCTCATGCCGCCACGCAGCGCCGCCTGGAGTTTTTGCGCGCGTAGCGCATTTTGCCAGGCTTTGGGCGTCATGCCGGTAATCGCTTTGAATTCACGATGAAAATGATACGGGCTCATGGCGGCGCTTTCGGCAAGCATTGCAAGCGTCAGCGGCGTGTCGCTCTGTTCCATGAGCCGACAGGCCGCTGCGATACGCTGCGCTTTTTGCGCCTGCGGCGTGAGCCCTGCCGGCTGGCAGCGTTTGCAGGGGCGAAAACCTGCCGCGCTGGCGGCGCTGGCATCTTCGTAAAAACGCACGTTTTCGCGAAGCGGCCTGCGCGCCCGGCACGACGGGCGGCAGAAAATCCCGGTGGTCACCACCGCAAAGACAAAAGCGTTATCGGCACGCGCGTCGCGGCTTTCCACCGCCTGCCAGCGGGCGTGCTCGCTGGTAAAATCTGCTACGTTCATGGCGCTCTCCTTCTTACAGGTTAGCGTGAGTTTGCCCGACCAGCCGCCTGTGAAAACGCATCTTCTTGCTTTTTAATTTTCGGTTTTATCAATGAAGCCTGCGAACTGCGGCGACATCCAGGTCGCGAAGCCGTCGCCCTCGCGGGTGATCAAATAGACCGCGAGCTTCTCACGCAGCGCCACCGCTTTCGCTTTTTCCGGGCCGAGCACCATCAGCCCGGTGTCCCAGGCGTCCGCTTCCAGCGCGGTTGGCGAAATCACCGTTACCGAGACCAGCTTATGCGTGATGGGCCGCCCGGTCGCGGGGTCAATCACGTGCGACAGGCGTTTGCCGTCAAGCTCATAATAGTTGCGGTAGCTGCCGGAGGTACTGATGCCGTGGCCGTTAATATCCACCACCGCCTGGACGGCGTTTTCCTGGTCGGTTGGCTTCTGGATAGCCACGCGCCACGGCTGCCCGCCAGGGTTCATGCCGCGGCTTGCGAGCGCGCCGCCCACCGACACCAGATAGCGGCTGATGCCCTCTTCTTCCATCAGGCGCGCCAGATGATCCGCGGCGTAACCTTCGCCAACGGTGGAAAGATCGACATACAGGTCGGGCAGATCTTTTTGCAGCCACTGCTGCCCGGCACCGTTGATAACTTTCAGGTGCGACAGGCCGGTGCGCGCGCGGGCAGTGTCGATCTGCGCCTGATCCGGCGTTTTCACCGGCTGTTTATCCGGGCCGAAGCCCCAGAGATTAACGAGCGGCCCGACGGTAATATCCATCGCGTTGTCGGTTTTTGCGCCAACGCGCAGCGATTCGGTAACGATATCGGCCATCGCCTCATCGACCGGCCAGGGCGCCGTGGTGCGGGCATGATTAAAACGCATCAGCGCGGAGTCGTCCTTCCAGGTAGAGAGGAGCCGGTCGTCGGCGTCGAGGCGCGCCTGGATTTTCTCACGCAGTTCGCTTGCGCGCGCTGCATCAACGTCCGCCAGGCTGACGCGCCACGACGTCCCCATCGTTTTGCCTTCCAGCACCAGCGCCTGCGGGGCGTTGTCACAACCGGCAACCATCAAAGCGGCAGTCAGCAGCAGGGTTCGTAAAGCCAATAATTTCACACGTTTCTCCTCTGTAACGGCGGCGACAGGTTACCCTATTTTCTTCAGACATAAAAAAAGGAGCCCGCAGGCTCCTTTTGCACATCAGGTCGGGGATTAGAACTGGTAAACCAGGCCTACCGCTACGACGTCATCCGTGCCGATACCAGCCTGACGGGTGAATTTGTTGTCATCCAGCAGGTTGATTTTGTAATCCACGAAGGTGGACATGTTTTTGTTGAAGTAGTAAGTCGCGCCAACATCAACGTATTTCAGCAGATCCTGGTCGCCGAAAGATTCGCCGGTGGTTTTGTTGGCGATGTCTTTACCGCGGGACTGCAGGTAAGCCACGGACGGACGCAGGCCGAAGTCGAACTGGTACTGTGCAACCACTTCGAAGTTCTGCGCTTTGTCAGCAAAACCGTAGATGTCGCTGCGATCGCCGTTAGAGGTACCGAAACGGGTTGCGTTGTAAGTCTGGGAGTACTGCGCTGCCAGGTAAATGTTGTTCGCGTCGTATTTCAGGCCGCCGGAGTAAACTTCGGCGTGGTCGCCTTCACCGAACAGGGCAGCATTGCTGGCGTTCTGGTCAGCAGTACGTTTGGAAGTGGCCATCGCGCCGCCTACGCTGAAGCCTTCGCCCAGATCGTAGGTCAGAGACATGCCGTAGCCGTCGCCGTTCTGTTTCAGCAGGCTGCGACCGCCAGTGGCGTCGTTTTCACCGGAAACGCTGCCGTTTTTACCCTGGTACTGCAGGGCAAAGTTCAGGCCGTCAACCAGACCGAAGAAGTCGGTGTTACGGTAGGTCGCGATGCCGTTGCCGCGAGACTGCAGGAAGTTGTCCGCACCGTAAGTGTCGCCGCCGAATTCCGGCAGAACATCGGTCCAGGAGGTCACGTCATAGATAACGCCGTAGTTACGACCGTAATCGAAAGAACCTGCGTCACCGAATTTCAGGCCAGCGAACGCCACACGGGTCCATGACTGGTTGTCGTTTTCAGCGGTGTTGCCCTGAATCTGATATTCCCACTGGCCGTAACCGGTGATCTGATCGTTAACCTGGGTTTCGCCTTTGAAGCCGATACGCATGTAGGTCTGGTCGCCGTCAGCGCCTTTGTCGTCAGAGAAGTAATGCTCAGCGTCAACTTTACCGAACAGATCTAATTTGTTGCCGTCTTTATTATAGATTTCTGCCGCATTTACGCTGCCTGCAACCAGCAGAGCCGGGACCAGCAGGGAGAGAACTTTAACTTTCATTATATTAACCCTCTGTTATATGCCTTTATATTATTATTGCCACTGCTCACTAATTCAGGGAACTAGCGGGCAAATCCATTGTCCGAAACCGGAGCCGAATAATCCAACAGGAATATGATACGAAAACTTTTTAGGTGTTTCATAATGCCTACAAAATGTAAAAAAGTATTAATGAAAGGGAACTTTTTTCCGCACTAATCGCTAAATAAATTCGCACTAATTATCAAGAAAACACAATTAATCCAGTAAAATCAAAGAGATTACCATTCAGATTATTTACCGCACTGAATGCCAAAACCAAATAAGAAGAGTCCACTAAAATAACTCTCGCTATCATCATTAACTTTATTTATTACCGTCATTCAGATCTGAATGTTCGTTTTACCCCTATTACCGCCGGATGCTCGCATCCGGCATTTTTTTGCCTGAAATTTCAGTTTCAACTATTTCCGGGTAAATTAGCGTAAAGTTAACGACTATTAATTAATCATATTGCCGTTATTTTGTTCGCCAGCAAATTATCCTCCCCGTTATCTTCACTCAATAGGGCACCGTCCTGACGCGGTCGAAAGCCACGTATGCCGCAGTTTCAGACCGTTCTCACCATCTGGTAAATCATACGTTTCGCTTTATACTTCATTGTTTGCGATACTGTTAAAGAAGACGGTTCTCGCCCCGATAAGCCCTGTGCTACGGGCGTCGCGCGCTGGTTTCACCGCGACGTTGCAGGACAAAAGGCAAAAAAATGGATAGCTGCCGCCGGCGCAGCACGGTTCTCTTTTCTTTACACGGCGCAGGCCGGTGGATTACGCACAATAATGAGTCAGCCAGACGCAATGATCCCCAATAAATTTTCCCTTATGCCGGGCAGTATTACCCGTTTCTTCCTTTTACTGATTGTGGTGTTGCTGGTGACGATGGGCGTGATGGTCCAGAGCGCCGTCAACGCCTGGCTGAAAGACAAGAGCTACCAGATAGTCGATATCTCCCACGCGCTGCATAAACGGGTGGATACCTACCGCTACGCCACCTGGCAGATTTATGACAACATCGGTGCCAGCGCCGCAGGCCAGAACGGCGAAGGCTTACAGGAAACGCGCCTGCGCCAGGATGTCTATTATCTGGAAAAGCCGCACCGCAAAACCGAAGCGCTGATTTTCGGCTCGCACGACAGTTCGACGCTCGATATGACGCAGCGGATTTCAAGTTATCTCGACACGCTGTGGGGCGCGGAACGCGCACCGTGGTCGATGTATTATCTCAATGGCCAGGACAACAGCATGATCCTGGTCTCCACGCTGCCGTTAAAAGATCTCTCCGCCGGTTTTAAAGAGAATTCCATTAACGCGATCGCCGATTCGCGCCGCGCCGAGATGCTTCAGCAGGCGAACGCGCTGGATGAGCGCGAGAGCTTCTCTCCGTTGCGCAAACTCGCCTGGCAGAACGGTTACTATTTCACCCTGCGCACCACGTTTAACCAGCCGGGCCATCTGGCGACGGTGGTTGCGTTCGACGTGCCGATTAACGATCTGATCCCGCCTGGCATGCCGCTTGAGAGCTTCCGCCTTGAGCCAGACAGCAGCCAGAACGCGCTTACAGGGCAGAATAAAGACGATCCGGACAGCGTCACTATTAATTTCAACAGCAACCGCATTGAGATCTCGTCCGCGCTGACCAGCACACAGCTGCGCATCATCTGGGAAGTGCCGTTCGGCTCTCTGCTGATGGAAACGCTGCAAAATATCCTGTTGCCGCTGTTGCTCAACATCGGCCTGCTTGCGCTGGCGCTGTTTGGTTATACCACCTTCCGCCACCAGCCGAGTCGCCCGGTGGAGGCCGTTACCAACAGCGCGAATAATGCTGAGCTGCAAATGCTGCGTGCGCTGAACGAAGAGATTTTGAGCGTGCTGCCGCTGGGGTTACTGGTGCACGACCAGGAATCCAGCCGCACTATCATGAGCAACAAAATCGCCGACCACCTGCTGCCGCACCTGAATCTGCAAAACATCACGTCAATGGCGGATCAGCATCAGGGCATTATTCAGGCGACAGTCAATAACGAGCTCTATGAGATCCGATTGTTCCGAAGCCAGGTGGTGCCGCGCACCCAGATTTTCATTATTCGCGATCAGGATCGTGAAATTCTGGTGAACAAAAAGCTTAAGCAGGCGCAGCGTCTGTATGAGAAAAACCAGCAGGGCCGCTCGGCGTTTATGCAGAATATCGGCGCGGCGCTGAAAGAGCCGACGCAACAGCTGGCGCATCAGGCGGCGCTGATTGAAGCACCGGAAAGCCAGGTGCTTGCCGAGCAGGCCGAGCGCATCGCGCGCCTGGTGGATGAAATTCAGCTGGTGAATCAGCTGGAGGCGGATTTCTGGCGCCCGACGCCTACCGACTTCACCATTCAGGAGCTGATTGACGAAGTGGTCCCGGAAGTGCTGCCGGTCATCAAGCGTAAGGGGTTACAACTGCTGATTAATAACCAGCTTGCCGCTAATGAAGAGCGCCACGGCGATCGCGAGGCGCTGCGTAAAGTGCTGCTGATGCTGCTGCACTACTCCGTCACCACCACGCAGATTGGCAAGATTACGCTTGAGATTATGGCGGAAGAAGGCGCGCGCGAGCGTCTGCTGTTCCGCGTGCTGGATACCGGCGAAGGCATCAGCAACAGCGAAATCGATAACCTGCACTTCCCGTTCCTGAACGACACCTCTAACGATCAGTTCGGCAAAGCTAACGGCCTCACCTTCTATCTGTGCAACCAGCTGGCGCGCCGCCTCGGCGGTCATCTGAATATCAAAGCCCGCAAAGAGCTGGGTACGCGCTATTCACTGCACGTGACGATGCCGGTGGAGCCGCTGGAGACCGAAGAGAGCGACGAGCGGCTGCTGGATGACGTTATCGCGATGATCGATATTACGTCGAACGAAGTTCGTAATGTGGTGGTGCGCCAGCTCGAACAGTGGGGCGCGTCCTGCATCACGCCGGACGAAAGATTATCAAGTCAAGAGTACGATATATTTTTGACTGATAATCCGTCTAATCTTACTGCCAACGGCCTGCTTTTAAGCGATGATGAGGCCGGCGTACGACGCATCGGACCAGGACAGCTGCGCGTCAACTTTAATATTAGTCACGCAATGCAGGAAGCAGTGCTACAACTAATTGAAGAGCAACTGGCGCAGGAAGATATTCCTGAATCTCCAATGGGCGGCGATGAAAATGCGCAGCTTCATGCCAGCGGCTATTATGCGCTGTTCGTCGATACGGTACCGGATGATGTTCAGAGATTGTATACTGAATCGTCCGCCGGCGATTTTGCTGCGCTGGCGCAGACGGCGCACCGCCTGAAGGGGGTGTTCGCTATGCTGAATCTGGTTCCCGGCAAACAGTTATGTGAAACACTGGAGCATCTTATTCGCGAGAAGGATGCCACAGCCATAGAAAAATATATCAGCGACATTGACGTTTACGTCAAGAGCCTGCTGTAGCAAGGTAGCCTAATACATGAACAATATGAACGTAATTATTGCCGATGACCATCCGATTGTTCTGTTCGGCATTCGCAAATCTCTTGAACAAATCGAGTGGGTGAATGTTGTCGGTGAGTTCGAAGATTCCACAGCATTAATTAACAATTTGCCGAAGCTGGACGCGCATGTCCTTATCACCGACCTCTCCATGCCGGGCGATAAATACGGCGACGGCATTACGCTTATTAAATACATTAAGCGCCATTTCCCGACCTTATCTATTATCGTGCTGACGATGAACAATAACCCGGCCATTCTGAGCGCCGTGTTAGATCTCGATATCGAAGGGATTGTTCTTAAGCAAGGCGCGCCGACAGACCTGCCGAAAGCGCTGGCCGCGCTGCAAAAAGGCAAGAAATTTACCCCGGAAAGCGTCTCTCGTCTGCTTGAGAAGATCAGCGCAGGCGGCTATGGCGATAAACGCCTGTCGCCGAAAGAGAGCGAAGTACTGCGTCTGTTTGCCGAAGGTTTCCTGGTAACTGAAATTGCCAAGAAGCTGAACCGCAGTATTAAAACCATCAGTAGCCAGAAGAAATCGGCGATGATGAAGCTCGGCGTGGATAACGATATCGCGCTGCTGAACTACCTCTCTTCCGTAAGCCTGACGCCTGCGGATAAAGAGTAATTCCTGCTGTCCCTGCCCGCCGGGCAGGGACACAACGCCGTTTCCCGCCCTGCTTTTCCTGCCATTTTTACACAATCAATCAATGCCGCTAATGATGACGCGCTATGGGTTTTAATTCTCACACGGGTAAACCATCGCGCGCCGCTCATGCATGAGGGCGCGCGTTACGATTAACCGCGCGTCTTGCGAACCCGGTCGGCATACACCGCCAGCGTCTGCTTCAGCACATCCAGCGTCACCGGTTTAGACAGACAGCTGTCCATCCCGGATTCCAGGCAGCGCTGTTTCTCTTCCGCCAGCGCGTTAGCGGTCACGCCCACAACCGGCAGCGTCATGCCAAGCTCGCGAATACGCTGCGTCAGGCGGTAACCGTCCATGTTCGGCATGTTGACGTCGCTTAATACGATATCGATATGGTTTTTGCTGAGCACATTGAGCGCGTCCACGCCGTCATTCGCGGTACGGCACTGATAACCCAGCGTACCGAGCTGATCGGCCAGCAGTCGGCGGTTGATCGGGTGGTCATCCACCACCAGAATCATCATATCTTCGTTCTGTTCGGCGCTGGTGGAGGACGCAGGCAGTACAGGCTCGCTGCCCGGCACGTCGACATTAATGCTGTAGATACGCCCCAGCAGCGTCAGAAGTTCATGCGGTGCGGCGACGCTGTGCATCCAGACGCCCGGACTGCGCTCCACCGGCATTCCGATATGCCGGCGGCAGAAGAAGATAACCCCTCTGCCCTGCCACTCGACGCAGTTTTCATCGTCGGTAATCAGGATATCGTCTTTATCCGGCGTTTCGCCGTGATGATTTTGTACGCGGATATTGTTGCGCGAGAGCAGGCCCTGCAAGTATTCGCACAGCGACGCGTTGCATACCGCCAGCCAGCAGCGCTTATTGGAAAGCCCGTCGACGTTGGGCTTCGGCGGCAGCTGCGCCTGCCAGAGTGGAATGCGGATGGTAAACTGACTGCCCATACCCGGCTCGGTATCGACCGAAATATCGCCGTCCATCATGTTGATGAGTTTTTCGCAGATAGCGAGCCCAAGCCCCGTTCCCTGGAAGTTGCGCTGCACGCCGGTTCCCACCTGGAAGAACGGATCGAAGAGCCGCACGACCTCTTTCGCCGGAATGCCAACACCGGTGTCGCGCACGCGGAAGCAGAGATAATCGCCCTGAGTACCGACATGCAGAATAATGCAGCCGATGTCGGTGAATTTAATGGCGTTGCTCAGCAGGTTGGAGATCACCTGTTGCAGTCGCATCGGGTCGCCCAGCAGCGACATCGGCACGTCTGGCTCGATAAAGCAGTAGAGGCCGAGCTGTTTACGCACCACCAGCGGCTGATAGTTGGCGGTGATATGGCTCATCACTTCGCGCGGTGAAAACTCGCGCGGCTCGATTTTGAGCTGTTCCGATTCGATTTTAGAGAAATCGAGAATATCGCTGATGATTTTCAGCAGCAGGCTTGAAGAGTTATGCATCGCCGTCACCAGACGATCGACGCCTTTCGGTAGCTCCTGCGTTTGCAGAAGATCGAGGTTACCGATAATCCCGTAAAGCGGCGTGCGCAGCTCGTGGCTGACGGTCGCCAGGAACATCGATTTCGACTGGCTCGCCTGCTCGGCCGCCTGGGCCATCTCCTGCAGCGATTCTTCCATTTTGACGCGCGCCGAGACATCCACCAGCACGCAGATCGCCACGTTTTCATTGCGATAGCGCGAATGCACGAAGCTGATTTGCAGGTTGGTGTTGTTGCTGGTGAGCACGTCGACGAAATTCACCTGCTGCCCGCAGATAATCTGCGTGAGCCGCTGGCGGTCTTCATGCGTCAGCATGTTCAGATAGTTATGCGCCAGCTCGTTGGAGATAATATTGGTTCCGTCCTGGGTGCGCAGAATACAGATCCCGACCGGCGCGGAGGCAACGATTTTACGGTTGAACTGCTCATGTTCTTCCAGGCGCTGGGCGTCGTTTTCCGCCGGAATAAAGATGCGTCGCTCATACATGCGCGCCAGCGTAAACAGCACAATCCCCACCAGCACATTCAATAGCACGGCGTTGAGGATAAGCATCCGGATGCGCTCCAGCACCAGATCGACCGGCACGGAATAGACAATGCTAAGCGACGACGGCGGCAGGCTCTTTTTCAGAATCAGCTGCTTAAAGCCAGACGTATAGCCAAACCACGCGCGCTCCTGCTCCCACTCGCCATTCGGCTCAAGGTTGGTTTCCGAACCGGTAAGCGAAAAGAGCGGCCGATCGTTTTCATCGAGAATCGTCACACCCATTGGCATACTGCCGGGCGTAAAGAAATTTTCAATGCGGATGGTCTGCTCAATACCCAGCAACCCTTGCAGGCGGTTCGCCAGGTAGACTGGCGTCAGCGAATAGAAGTTACCGATACCAGGACGCTGGCCAGCCGATACCCAAAACAAGCTGTTGCTACGTTCGTCCTGCGGCGCGTTGCGATATTTAATGATGCGCTCATGCAGCGCCTGCAGGGTTTTGTCGCGCTCAAGCGGGATCTCACGCAGACCAAAATCCGCCATGCAGAGGTTATCGGAGCCTATCAGAAACACGCGGTTTAAATCATAAGCGGCGGAGAAGTTATCGTGCCAGTAGCGCAAAAACCAGGAGAGTGATTGCAACGAGCCGCGCCAGCTCGTCCCGAGCGAGTTACAGTCGGAATCGGAAAACAGCGGCACAAACGACGGCGCGTTCAGCGCATCATTTTGCCCACGCCCGCTTTTCATCAGCGCATCGATATTTTCCAGCCGGTTTTCAGCTACATACTTCAGCTCTTTCATCACATCAGACGTGCGCTGAATATAGCGCTGCGCCTGATCGTAACTCAGGTTAAATTCCTGACGAATTTCCGACTCTTTCACATGCAGCGCGCTTACGATGTAAAACACCGAAAACAGGGCGATAAGCAGCCAGAGCAGCAGCGCCAGCGCCCGGAAAAGATAGCGAGACACTTTAAGCGTCGAGCGGAAAGAGACGAAGTATTTCAAGGGGGCACCAGCCAGCCGTGAGGTAAGAAAAAGGAATGCCGTTAAGGTAGCCGCAAAACCCTTGTGCCGCAACGGCAACGCGCTTATCCGGCGATATTCAGAGCAGCCTGCGCCGCAAAAAGAAAGGGCCGGTCAGACCGGCCCTTTCATAAGGCAAAACACGGTGTGCGAAAGCCGCGCGACGATTACTCGTCTGCGTCGTCCACCGCATCGTCGTCGGCGTCGGTTTCCGGCGCGATGTCGTCATCGCCTTCCGCCACGCTGCCGTCGATGGAGTCGAGCTCTTCGTCATCCACCGGCTCGGCGACACGCTGCAGACCCACCACGTTTTCATCTTCCGCGGTGCGGATGAGGATAACGCCCTGAGTGTTACGGCCTACCACGCTGATTTCCGACACGCGCGTACGCACAAGCGTACCGGCATCGGTGATCATCATGATTTGGTCAGCGTCATCGACCTGCACCGCGCCGACCACCGGCCCGTTGCGATCGGTCACCTTGATGGAGATAACCCCTTTCGTCGCGCGCGACTTGGTCGGGTACTCTTCCACCGCGGTACGCTTGCCGTAACCGTTCTGGGTGGCGGTCAGGATAGCGCCTTCGCCGCGCGGCACGATAAGCGACACAACGCTGTCGCCTTCGCCGAGGCGAATACCGCGCACGCCGGTGGCGGTACGGCCCATCGGACGCACCGCGTCTTCTTTAAAGCGCACCACTTTGCCCTGCGCGGAGAACAGCATGACTTCGTCTTTACCTGCGGTCAGGTCGACGCCGATAAGCTCATCGCCTTCGTTCAGGTTCACCGCGATGATACCGGCGGTACGCGGACGGCTGAACTCGGTCAGCGCCGTTTTCTTCACGGTGCCGCTCGCGGTCGCCATAAAGACGTTAACGCCCTCTTCATACTCGCGTACCGGCAGAATCGCGGTGATACGCTCGTTCGCTTCCAGCGGCAGCAGGTTGACGATAGGACGTCCACGCGCGCCACGGCTCGCTTCCGGCAACTGGTAAACTTTCATCCAGTAGAGACGGCCACGGCTGGAGAAGCAGAGGATCGTATCGTGGGTGTTGGCCACCAGCAGGCGGTCGATAAAGTCTTCTTCTTTAATACGTGCGGCGGATTTGCCTTTACCACCGCGGCGCTGCGCTTCGTAATCCGTCAGCGGCTGATATTTCACATAGCCCTGGTGAGACAGGGTGACCACCACATCTTCCTGGTTGATCAAATCTTCGATGTTGATATCGGCGCTGTTGGCGGTGATTTCAGTGCGGCGCTCGTCGCCAAACTGGTCGCGGATAAGCTCCAGCTCTTCGCGGATCACTTCCATCAGGCGGTCAGCGCTGCCGAGGATATGCAGCAGCTCAGCGATTTGCTCCAGCAGCTCTTTGTACTCGTCGAGCAGTTTTTCATGCTCAAGGCCGGTGAGCTTTTGCAGACGCAGATCGAGGATCGCCTGCGCCTGCTGCTCGGTCAGCCAGTATTTGCCATCGCGAATACCAAACTCCGGCTCCAGCCACTCCGGACGCGCGGCGTCATCACCGGCGCGCTCCAGCATCGCAGAAACGGTGCCAAGCTCCCACGCCTGCGCGATGAGGCCCGCTTTCGCTTCCGACGGGGTCGGCGCGCGGCGAATCAGCTCGATAATCGGATCGATATTGGCCAGCGCAATCGCCAGACCTTCTAAGATATGCGCGCGCTCGCGGGCTTTACGCAGTTCGAAGATGGTGCGGCGGGTCACGACTTCACGGCGGTGGCGAACAAACGCCGCCAGAATCTCTTTCAGCGTCATGATCTTCGGCTGACCGTGGTGCAGCGCGACCATGTTGATCCCGAAAGACACCTGCAGCTGCGTCTGGGAATAGAGATTATTGAGCACCACTTCGCCCACGGCGTCGCGTTTGATCTCAATAACAATGCGCATACCGTCTTTGTCAGACTCGTCGCGCAGCGCGCTGATGCCTTCGACGCGTTTCTCTTTCACCAGTTCGGCGATTTTCTCGATCAGGCGCGCTTTGTTCACCTGATACGGAATTTCGTGCACGATAATGGTTTCGCGGCCGTTTTTCGGATCGACTTCTACTTCCGCGCGCGCGCGAATGTAGATTTTGCCGCGCCCGGTGCGGTACGCCTCTTCAATGCCGCGACGGCCATTGATGATGGCAGCAGTCGGGAAATCCGGGCCGGGGATGTGCTCCATCAGCCCTTCGATGCTGATATCTTCATCATCGATATAGGCGAGGCAGCCGTTGATCACTTCCGTCAGGTTATGCGGCGGAATGTTGGTCGCCATCCCGACCGCGATACCGGAAGCCCCGTTTACCAGCAGATTCGGGATTTTGGTCGGCATGACGTCCGGGATTTTTTCCGTGCCGTCATAGTTATCGACAAAATCAACGGTTTCTTTGTCGAGGTCGGCCATCAGTTCATGGGCGATTTTCGCCAGACGGATTTCCGTATAACGCATCGCCGCGGCGGAGTCGCCGTCGATAGAACCGAAGTTGCCCTGACCATCCACCAGCGTATAGCGCAGCGAGAACGGCTGAGCCATACGTACAATGGTATCGTAGACGGCGGAATCACCGTGGGGATGGTATTTACCGATTACGTCACCAACGACACGGGCGGATTTTTTGTAGGCTTTATTCCAGTCATTGCCCAACACGTTCATGGCGTAAAGTACGCGACGGTGTACCGGCTTGAGGCCATCTCGGACATCCGGAAGCGCGCGGCCGACAATAACCGACATCGCGTAATCCAGATAGGAGTTCTTTAACTCTTCCTCAATGTTGACCGGTGTAATTTCTCTGGCAAGGTCGCTCATCTGACCGTTATCCCTCTACTGTGTCCCGGATTCAAAGGTCGCAAATTATAACACAGCCGCGGCCTGTTCGGTAAACCGAATAGCCCCGTCAGGCCGCTTTATTCCCTACTAACGCCTGTTATACTCGACGCTCTTGCGAAGAAAGGAGTAAAGGCGTCCATGAATGCTGAAAAACCGCCCGTTGCGCACAACGTAGACTTAGAAGAAATCGCCAAATTTGAAGCTGTCGCTTCGCGCTGGTGGGACACTGAAGGGGAATTTAAACCGCTGCATCGCATTAACCCGCTGCGTCTTGGCTATATCGCCGAACGCGCCGGTGGCCTGTTCGGGAAAAAAGTGCTGGATGTCGGCTGCGGCGGCGGCATTCTCTCAGAGAGTATGGCGCGCGAAGGCGCGAACGTCACGGGGCTCGATATGGGCGCGGAGCCGCTGGCGGTGGCGCGTCTGCACGCGCTGGAAAGCGGCGTTGAGCTTAACTATGTTCAGCAGACCGTGGAAGAACACGCCGCGCAGCATGCCGGCGCCTATGACGTCGTGACCTGCATGGAGATGCTCGAACATGTGCCGGACCCGCGCTCGGTGGTGCAGGCCTGCGCTCAACTCGTAAAGCCCGGCGGCCACGTCTTTTTCTCCACGCTTAACCGCAACGCCAAATCCTGGCTGATGGCGGTGGTAGGCGCAGAATATGTGCTGCGCATGGTGCCCAAAGGCACGCACGATGCCAAAAAGTTCATTCGCCCTTCCGAACTGCTGGGCTGGGTGGATGAAACACCGCTGGAAGAGCGTCATATCATCGGTCTGCACTACAATCCGCTGACCAACCGCTTTAAGCTCGCGCCGGGCGTTGATGTTAACTATATGTTGCATACACAGGCTAAAAAACCTGTCTGAAAACCGTCCTGTCAGAAGCTTTTCGTATTAAAAATTGCGCAACGTTCTGTTGCGCCATTTCTTTCCTGACCAGGAAATCAGCGTTCGATCAAATTTTCATTTTTTTTCCTGCCGCCTTGACAAGCCCTCAAGGCCTTATGTGATGAGGACTTACTTAATTTCGAGATTTTGCAACCGCAAATTAACACCGAAATCAAGGCTTGTTCTCAAAAGAATCCGGACTAGAATACTCACCATATAGCGTTTCACTTATCTCAAACCCCCTATATATAGTATTTATCCACAGAGTTAGTCACTTGTGGATAAGCGGGGGATATTTCTATTTCACGGATTTCACGGACAGGTATTACCCATGAATCAGAGTCTGCTGGTAACAAAACGAGATGGCAGCCAGGAACGCATTAACCTGGATAAAATTCATCGTGTTCTGGACTGGGCTGCGGAAGGTCTGCATAACGTCTCCATCTCCCAGGTAGAGCTGCGTTCTCACATTCAGTTCTACGACGGCATCAAAACCTCCGATATTCATGAAACCATCATCAAGGCGGCGGCGGATCTTATCTCCCGCGACGCGCCGGACTATCAATACCTGGCCGCGCGCCTGGCGATTTTCCACCTGCGCAAAAAAGCCTACGGTCAGTTCGAGCCGCCGAAACTGTACGACCATGTCGTGAAGATGGTGGAGCTGGGTAAATATGACCACCACCTGCTGCAGGATTACAGCGAAGAAGAGTTTGCGCAGATGGACGGTTTTATCGACCACTGGCGCGATATGAACTTCTCCTACGCCGCCGTGAAGCAGCTTGAAGGGAAATACCTGGTCCAGAACCGCGTTACCGGTGAGATCTACGAAAGCGCGCAGTTCCTCTACATTCTCGTGGCGGCGTGCCTGTTCTCTAACTACCCGCGCGAAACCCGTCTGGATTACGTGAAGCGTTTCTACGATGCGGTCTCCACGTTTAAAATTTCGCTGCCGACGCCTATCATGTCCGGCGTGCGCACCCCGACCCGTCAGTTCAGCTCCTGCGTACTGATCGAGTGTGGCGACAGCCTGGATTCCATCAACGCCACCTCCAGCGCCATCGTGAAATACGTTTCCCAGCGCGCCGGTATCGGCATCAACGCGGGCCGCATCCGTGCGCTCGGCAGCCCGATCCGCGGCGGCGAAGCGTTCCACACCGGTTGCATTCCGTTCTACAAACATTTCCAGACGGCCGTGAAATCCTGCTCGCAGGGCGGCGTTCGCGGCGGCGCGGCCACCCTCTTCTACCCGATGTGGCATCTGGAAGTCGAAAGCCTGCTGGTGCTGAAAAACAACCGCGGTACCGAAGCGAACCGCGTGCGTCACATGGACTACGGCGTACAGATCAACAAGCTGATGTACCAGCGCCTGCTGAAAGGTGAAGACATCACGCTGTTCAGCCCGTCCGACGTGCCGGGCCTGTATGACGCGTTCTTCGCCGATCAGGACGAGTTCGAACGCCTGTACACCCGTTATGAACAGGACGAGAGCATCCGCAAACAGCGCATTAAAGCGTCTGAGCTGTTCTCGCTGATGATGCAGGAGCGCGCCTCTACCGGCCGTATCTACATCCAGAACGTGGATCACTGCAACACCCACAGCCCGTTCGATCCGGTTGTCGCGCCGGTGCGTCAGTCTAACCTGTGCCTGGAAATCGCGCTGCCGACCAAACCGCTGGATGATGTGAACGACGAAAACGGCGAAATCGCGCTCTGCACCCTGTCTGCTTTCAACCTGGGCGCTATTGAGAGCCTGGACGAGCTGGAAGAGCTTTCTACGCTGGCAGTTCGTGCGCTGGACGCCCTGCTGGATTACCAGGATTACCCGATTCCGGCGGCTAAACGCGGCGCGATGGGCCGTCGTACTCTCGGCATCGGCGTGATTAACTTCGCTTACTATCTCGCGAAGCACGGCGTGCGTTACTCCGACGGCAGCGCCAACAATCTGACGCACAAAACGTTCGAAGCGATTCAGTACTACCTGCTGAAAGCCTCTAACGAACTGGCGAAAGAGCAAGGCGCGTGCCCGTGGTTCAATGAAACCACCTACAGCAAAGGCATTCTGCCAATCGACACTTACAAGAAAGACCTGGACGCGATCGCCAGCGAGCCGCTGCATTACGACTGGGAAAGCCTGCGCGAATCGATCAAGACGCACGGCCTGCGTAACTCCACGCTGTCCGCGCTGATGCCGTCCGAGACCTCTTCGCAGATCTCCAACGCCACCAACGGCATTGAGCCGCCGCGCGGCCACATCAGCATCAAGGCGTCGAAAGACGGTATCCTGCGTCAGGTGGTGCCGGACTACGAACAGCTCAAAGATCAGTACGAACTGCTGTGGGAAATGCCGGGCAACGACGGCTATCTGCAGCTGGTGGGCATCATGCAGAAATTCATCGACCAGTCGATTTCTGCCAACACCAACTACGATCCGACACGCTTCCCGTCAGGCAAAGTGCCGATGCAGCAGTTGCTGAAAGACCTGCTCACCGCTTATAAGCTCGGTGTGAAGACGCTGTATTATCAGAACACCCGCGATGGCGCGGAAGATGCCCAGGACGACCTGGCGCCATCCATTCAGGATGACGGCTGCGAAAGCGGCGCATGTAAAATCTAACACGCAGGGCGGGGAAACCCGCCCTCTTGTTGTTAAGGCTGTAGGGTAGGTAAGCAAAGCGCACCCACCATTTACAGCCGAACCCTTAACAGCCGAACCGTTGGCCGTAGGGCGGGTACGCGAAGCGCACCCACCGTCAACAGCCGATATTGTTTGCAGACAGGATCTACGTCATGGCCTACACCACATTTTCACAGACGAAAAACGACCAGCTTCTTGAACCCATGTTTTTTGGCCAACCGGTCAACGTGGCGCGTTACGATCAGCAAAAATATGAAATTTTCGAAAAGCTTATCGAAAAGCAGCTGTCATTCTTCTGGCGTCCTGAAGAAGTGGACGTTTCCCGCGACCGCATCGATTTCCAGGCGCTGCCGGAGCATGAAAAACACATTTTCATCAGCAACCTGAAATACCAGACGCTGCTTGATTCCATCCAGGGCCGCAGCCCGAACGTGGCGCTGCTGCCGCTGATCTCCATCCCGGAGCTGGAAACCTGGGTCGAAACCTGGGCGTTTTCCGAGACGATCCACTCGCGCTCTTACACCCACATCATCCGCAATATCGTCAACGATCCGGCGGTGGTGTTTGACGACATCGTCACCAACGAGCAGATCTTAAAGCGCGCCGAAGGCATCTCGCACTACTACGACGATCTGATCGAGATGACCAGCTACTGGCACCTGCTGGGCGAAGGCACTCACAGCGTCAACGGCAAAACCGTGACCGTGAACCTGCACGAGCTTAAGAAAAAGCTCTACCTGTGCCTGATGAGCGTCAACGCGCTGGAAGCGATTCGCTTCTACGTCAGCTTCGCCTGCTCTTTCGCCTTCGCCGAGCGCGAACTGATGGAAGGCAACGCGAAAATCATCCGCCTGATTGCCCGCGACGAAGCGCTGCACCTGACCGGCACCCAGCACATGCTGAACCTGATGCGCAGCGGCGAAGACGATCCGGAAATGGCCGCGATTGCTGAAGAGTGCAAACAGGAGTGCTATGACCTGTTCGTGCTGGCGGCGCAGCAGGAGAAAGAGTGGGCGGAATATCTGTTCCAGGGCGGCTCCATGATCGGCCTGAACAAAGATATTCTGTGCCAGTACGTTGAGTACATCACCAACATCCGTATGCAGGCTGTTGGTCTGGATCTGCCGTTCAAAACCCGCTCCAACCCGATTCCGTGGATTAACACCTGGCTGGTGTCTGATAACGTGCAGGTAGCGCCGCAGGAAGTGGAAGTGAGCTCTTATCTGGTCGGCCAGATCGATTCTGAAATCGACCATGACGATCTGAGCAGCTTCCAGCTCTGATATGGGTCGTATTACGCTTCGCGTGACGGGCACCGAGCTGTCGTGCCCGGACGAGCACCCTTCCCTGCTGGCGGCGCTGGAGTCACACGCGGTGACGGTAGAGTATCAGTGCCGCGAAGGCTACTGCGGCTCGTGCCGCTGCAAACTGGTCGCAGGCCAGGTGCAGTGGCTGACCAAACCGCTGGCGTTTATTCAGGAAGGCGAGATTTTGCCCTGCTGCTGTAAACCGCAGGGCGATATTGAGATTGAGATGTAACAACGCCGTATTGTCGGGTGGCGCGACGCTTACCCGGCCTGGCAAACCATACTACCAGGCCGGATCAGGCGAAACCGCCACCCGGCAATATCAGCGATTATCTTTCAAAAAACTCACCGCTTTATCCGGGAAATCGGTAAACAGCCCGTCCACTTCCGCCTTGTTATACAGCACGTCATAAAGCTGATTCACGTCCGTGGCATACACCGGCAACTGGTCGGCGCGCACCGTATACGGGTGCACCTGCAAATGGCTGGCGTGCGCTTCTTTCGCCATATCGGTCAGCGTCACGTGGTCTTTGGTCGAGCCTTCTGCCACCAGCATATGGTAATCCGGCCCGATGCCATCGGCGTACTGCGCAATCTGCTTCATGGCACCCGGTTTAAACATCCAGTCATAGCGATAGTTTACCCATTTGCCATCGGCCTGTTTCTCCTGGGTTTCGTTCCAGTCGGTGTAAGCGATAAGCTGCACCAGCTTCAGATCCATTCCGAGTTTCGGCTCCAGCTCATTTTTAATGCGCTTAAGCTCGTTGGCATCGAAACATTGCAGATAGACCTTATCCTGCTTCGTGGTGTAGCCATATTTTTTCAGGGTTTCCAGCACCTTAAGGGCGATGTCTTTCCCCTCCTGATGATGGAACCACGGCGCTTTGATCTCCGGGTAAATACCGATGTTTTTACCGGTGGAGTGATTCAGCCCCTGCACAAACTCGATCTCTTCTTCAAAGGTATGCACCCGGAAATCGGATTTGCCCATCGGGAAGCGGCCGGGGAATGTCTGCACCTTTTTGCCATTTTCCAGCTCGAAGCCTTCGCTGAATTTCAGCGATTTGATCTCCGCGAGCGTGAAATCGATCGCGTAGTAACGACCATCTTTACGCGCGCGGTCCGGGAAGCGCTCCGCCACGTCGGTGACGCGATCCAGGTAGTGGTCATGCAGCACCACCAGCTGGTCATCTTTGGTCATCACCAGATCCTGCTCAAGGTAATCCGCGTCCTGCGCATAGGCCATCGCTTTGGCAGGCAGCGTGTGCTCCGGCAGGTAGCCACTGGCACCGCGATGCGCGATCACCAGTTTATCCGCCGCCAGCGCGCTTGCCGACATTACGCCAATCGCCAGCGCCGCCAGCGTCATTTTCAGTTTCATCGGTGCTCCTTATCCGCGTTTCGCAAGCGTTGCATGGTGGTGTTTATGCTCACCGACCATCACGATAATCAGCAGTAATACCGCCAGAATGCTGCCGCCAATCATCACCATAAAGCCGCCATCCCAGCCGAAGAAATCGACGGTGTAACCGACGATAGCGCTCGCCGCCACCGAGCCGCCGAGGTAGCCGAACAGGCCGGTGAAGCCCGCCGCGGTGCCCGCCGCTTTTTTCGGTGCCAGTTCCAGCGCATGCAGACCAATCAGCATCACCGGGCCGTAAATCAGGAAGCCGATGACAATCATGCACGTCATATCAATGTTTGGGTTGCCCGGCGGGTTAAGCCAGTAAACGATAGTGGCAATAGTCACCAGCGTCATAAAGAACACACCCGTCGCACCGCGGTTGCCGCGGAAAACCTTGTCCGACATCCAGCCGCAAATCAGCGTGCCGGGGATGCCTGCGTATTCATAGAAGAAATATGCCCACGAAGATTTATCCAGCGCGAAATGCTTCACCTCTTTTAAATAGGTCGGCGACCAGTCGAGGATGCCGTAGCGCAGCAGATAAACGAAGACGTTCGCGATGGCGATGTACCACAGCAGCTTATTCGGCAGCACGTATTGCATGAAGATCTGCTTCGCGGTCAGCTCTTCTTCGTGCTTCTCGTTATAGTCGTCCGGGTAATCGTTTTTGTACGCTTCGATGGGCGGCAGACCGCAGGACTGCGGCGTATCGCGCATAAGGGCGAAGGCGATAATCGCCACCAGAATCGCCGCGAACGCAGGCATATACAGCGCGGCGTGCCAGTCGTTGAACCATGCCATGCCGAGCAGGAACAGCAGCGGCGGAATACCGCCGCCCACGTTATGGGCGCAGTTCCACACGGAGACAATCCGGCCGCGCTCCTTCTGCGACCACCAGTGCACCATCGTGCGTCCGCACGGCGGCCACCCCATGCCCTGGAACCAGCCGCACAGGAACAGCAGCACAAACATCACCATAATGCTCGACGTCGCCCAGGGAACGAAGCCCATAAACAGCATCACCGCCGCCGCGAGGATCAGGCCCGCGGGCAGAAAGACGCGCGGATTCGAGCGGTCAGAAACCGAACCCATGATGAACTTCGAGAATCCATAAGCGATGGAAATGCCCGAAAGCGCAAAACCGAGATCGCCGCGCGAGAAGCCCTGCTCCACCAGATACGGCATCGCGAGGGCAAAGTTTTTACGCACCAGATAGTAAGCGGCATAGCCGAAGAAAATCCCCATAAAAATCTGCCAGCGCAGGCGACGATAGAGCGGATCTATCTCGCCGTCAGGCAGCCTTGCGCGATGCGGGGCGGGTTTAAAAATACTTAACATCTCTGTCTCCTGCTGATGAGGTTTATATCTATTCGTTTTACTTATGTTTCCTTTGCGAGCGTGATAGTAGGCAAAATGGATTATTTATGCTGTGAAACGTCGCACAAAATGTTACAGAAATATGACATTCGAAAACAAAAGCGCAAATTTTTGTCATGTATTTTCGAATGGTGCGCGTTTGCTTTCGATTAAGCGCATAAAAGAGAAGGAAAATGCGCGGCGTGAGCGCCAGTACGCTAAATGGAAAACAGAGAGGGGAATAGAGCGCAGAGCAGCGCGTCCGGATGTTAAGCAGATAACGGACGCCCGGCTCTGCACAGGCGCCCCGTTGCAGTGTCAGACCGTGTGTGTTTCGACTACCTGCACCCAGCCCTGGCTTGCCGTCACGCCCTGGCCGTTCAGCCAGCGGCGCACCAGCGTCAGCGCCATCATGGCGCAAATTTCCTGGCGGATACGCAGCGCGTAGCGGCTGGCGTTAAAGCGCAGGCGCACGGCGTGCGTGCCCTGCGGCGTGGTGAGCGCGATGTTAATCTCGTCGTCTTCAAAGCTCGCGATGCTCAGCGCCAGGTCGGCGAGATGACGGCTGCGACGATCCACGTTCCAGTGGGCGGTCTGCGCCAGCGTCTCCACCTGGGCGGGCAGCACTTCGCTTGCCAGCAGCGGCGCGTCGGCACCCGAGAGTTGCAGCGCCAGCAGGCCCGCGGTGAACTGTTCGCTTAACGTAATGCTGAGCTGCTGCTCGCGCAGGCAGCGGGCGATCTGGGCGGGCAGCGTTTCGGTGCCTTCAAAAATCAGGCTGTCGCCCGCCACTTCACGCACTTTTGGCCAGATGGCTTCCATCTCCGCACGCCGCGACGCAGGCCCGGTGAGTTTGAGTTCAATGACTGGCGTGGAGGAGCGATAGCCCATCACGACATCCGGCGGCAGCGGCAGCGTATCGAGCGCGGCGGCAAGGTCGCTTTCAGAGCGGCCAAAGGTGGTGAGACGCAGACAGAGCGGGGGTTCGGGGAGCGTAAAGCGCTCGCGCAGGCGCGGCAGGATCTCATGCTCCACCATGCGCTTAAATTCAGACGGCACGCCCGGCGTGAAGAAAATCAGACAACGATTGAGCTTCATCGCAAACCCGCAGGCGGTGCCGACCGGGTTGTCGATCATTTCGCTGCCCGCCGGCAGCAGCGCCTGTTTGCGGTTGCTGGCGGCCATTACGCGCCCGCGCGCTTCGAAAAAGCGCTCCATCTGCGCGAGCCAGCCTTCGTGCAGCACCAGCTCCACACCCGCCGCGCGGGCCGCCGCTTCAGCGCTGAGATCGTCGCTGGTCGGCCCCAGGCCGCCGTTGACGATTAAAATATCGGCGTGCTGGCTGCGCTCGGTCAGCGCGGATACCAGCGATTCCAGACTGTCGCCCACGGTGTTGCGGCGGGTCAGCGGCAGTCCCTGATTAAAAAACAGATCGGCAAGCCAGGCGGCGTTGGTATCGACAATCTGACCGTGCAACACCTCATCGCCGGTCGAGAGCATTTCTGTCTGTAGCATTATTTTCTCCGCAAGAAGGGAACGCTTTACTATAGCGCGCAGAGAAAAGAAGAAGGAGAAAAACAGGCGCAGCGGAACACCGCGCCCGGAAAATCAGAAGCCTGCGCTGACGCCCAGGTACGGGCCATCGGCCACTTTGCTGTCGCGATCGCCGTCTTTACCGGTCAGGTTAATGTAGCGGTAACCGGCTTCGACGCTAATCGGGCGGAAGATCGAGAAACGCGCGCCCGCGCTGGCTTCCTGGTAATCGTTCACGCCGCTGGAAAGCGAATCCGGCGAGTAGTAGTAGTCACCAAACAGTGAAAGATGCTGGCCGAGATCCCAGCGCACGCCGCCGCCGACCGCCGCCGCGTAGCCTTCACTGCCTTCTTTCGGGCTCAGGTAAACAGCCTTCACGCCCGGCGTCACCATAAACGGCCCGAGCGGCATATTGAAGCCCAGTCCCGCGCCCACGATATCGCCGTGATCGTCATTGTGCGCCCAGTTGCCGGTCAGTTGCAGACCGCTGCTTTCAGTGCCGAGGCCCACGCCCATATTGGTGTAATGCTCACCCACGGAGCCGTTGACGCTGATGGCGCTCGCCTGGGTGGCAGCCAGCAGCAGGCCGGCCATTGCTAAACGAAGTGTGTTTTTCATTCCATGTGTCTCAAAAAAAGAAAAAGTGCCCTGCAAAACGCAACGCGGCATTGTACCCGTATCGGGGCGGCAATCAACGTGGGGCGGGCGCGGCAGGCCTGCGGCACCTGAAAAAGGAGAAAACACCTATGCAGAAAAGCATTAAACGCCGCTTTGACCTGGCGGAGGGTGAATCGGCAGACGCACGCGTACCAGCAGACCACCGAGCTGCTCACCTTTTAAGAGTTCGGCGCGGGTGCGGTGCCAGCGGGCGATATCGTTAACCAGCGCCAGTCCCAGCCCGGCACCGGGGTGCGTGCTGGCGTTCTCGAGACGGCGAAACGGCGTCAGCGCCTGGTCGCGCTGCGTAGCATCAATGCCGGGGCCGCTGTCTTCCACCTCAAGGCGCGCCTCCCCTGCCTCAACGCAGACGCGCACCGTCACGACGCCGCCCGCGGGCGTATATTTCAGCGCGTTATCCAGCAAATTGGCGCACAGCTCCGCCAGCAGCAGCGGTTCAGCGGCGACCCACACCGGCCCCTCTTCGCCTTCATAACCAAGATCGACGGGCTTGCTGCGCGCCTGCGGCAGCCGTGAAAAACAGCTTTCCCGCGCCGCTGCCACCAGATCCACCACATCGAGCGCGCGCGTCTCGCCGGGCTCGGCGCGCCGAAGCGTCGCGAGCTGTAATAACCGCTCGGTCAGATCGATAGTCTGATCGAGCGTCGTGCTCATCGCCTGAAGGCTTTCGCGCCACTGCGCCGGATCGGGGCTCGCCAGCGCCACAGCCGCCTGGGTTTTCAGCACGGCCAGCGGCGTTTTTAACTGATGCGAGGCGTCGGCGCTGAAGCGCTCCTGGCGGGCGATGAGCGTGCGCAGGCGGCTCATATAACGGTTGAAGGCGATAATCAACAGGCGCGTTTCCGACCACGGCAGCAGATCGGGCAGCGGCGTCAGTTCGCCGGGCGCGCGTCTGACCATCAGGCGCGACAGCTTGCGCATCGGTTTCAGCACGCGGCGCAGCAGCAGCCCGGCGAGCACCAGCGTTAACAGCACCAGCCCGCCCTGCGAGAGCGCAGACGAGATGAGCAACTGCCGCGCCAGCAGATGACGCGACTGCAACGTCTCGGCGACATAAATCTCCGCCATGCCGTTAATGCCATCTTCATTGACCGGCTGCAACAGCCGCGCCACGCGCAACCGCTGGCCCTGATAGGTCGCGTGATAAAACCACGCCAGCGCCGGGTAAAGCTCGGTACGCGCCACGCCGCCCGGCATCGCGGGCAGATCGTCATAGCCGGAGATAACCCGCCCGCGCGTATCTTTCACTTTGTAGTAGAGGCGGTCATTCATGTTGCGCTCGACGCTATCGAGCACCACCCAGGGCACGTCCGCCTGTAATTCGCCGTGATGCACGTTGAGGCGCTCAGCCACAATACGTGCCGAGGCCAGCAGCGTACGATCGTAGGCCTGAGTTGCGGCGTTCAGCGCGCTGACATAGCTGTTTAACGCGGAAAATGCCCACAGCAGCGAGAGCGGCAGGCCGAGAAACAGCAGCAGTTTTCCGAGGAGGGATTCAGGGCGCAACCAGCTCATCGCTGCACTCCAGTACATAGCCCAGCCCGCGCAGCGTGGTGATTTGAACGTTGCTCGCCAGCAGTTTTTTACGCAGCCGGTGAATATAGATCTCAATGCTTTCCGGGCTGACGTCGTCGCTTAAGCTGAACACCTGTTCGAAGAGTTGCTGACGCGTGACCGGACGGCGGCGGCGGTACATCAGCACCGTTAAGAGCGCATGTTCGCGCGGCGTGAGCGCAAGCGGCCTGCCCTGTAGCTCGAAATAGCCTTCGTCGTGAAAGGTCAGTTCGCCGAGCCGCTGGGCCTCCTGCACCTGCCCTTCACTGCGGCGCACCAGCGCGCGCAGCCGCGCCTCCAGCTCGCTCAGCTCAAACGGCTTTGGCAGATAATCATCAGCGCCCTCGTTAAGCCCTTTTACGCGGTCGGCCACCGCGCCGTGTGCAGTAAGCAACAACACCGGCACCGCCTGCCCGCGACGACGCAGACGGCTTAATACCTCAAGCCCGCTCATGCGCGGCATTTCAATATCCAGCACCGCCACGGCGTAGCGCTCGTTTTGCAGCAGGTGATCCGCCGCCAGCCCGTCGCCGACGCAGTCCACCGCAAAGCCGGTATTCGCCAACGCTTTCTCCAGCCAGTGAGCCAGCTCACGGTTATCTTCCGCCAGTAAGAGACGCATTTTCGTTGTAAGCCCATGTTTATATTGGAAGCTATTTTGGATACTTGGTTTTTATATCCGGTAACTTGTCCGGTTTAAGGAAAGTAACTCAATCCATCACATGGGAATAATGCTGGCTAGTTACATATTTGCAACATGTCAGGATTATTTGTGCGGCTAGCTTAACACAAACCGGTGCAAAGCCTTGCGTGTCTCACATCTGTCCCACCTACATCACCGGCGAATCGTCGAACTCTCCTCCCCGGGCATCATTAATGACATACGTCACCACACCATAAACCTGCTTTGTGTCGTCATCCTCAACAGGAAGCGGCCATGTGAAATTTGGGTGATCGATATCCTGCAGGCAGCGTCGTGATATTAACTTCAGGCGCCGAAGCACCAGCTCACCTTCATATGCACATACAACGATTGAGCCGTCGCACGGGGTAGCGCTCATATAGAGGACCAGCAGCGCATCCTTCATGATGCCGCAACGATAGATAGTCTCTGACGCTTTCATGTAGTACGTTGCGGCCGGTTTATGGATAAGCCGGTCATCAAGCGAAAGGCGGTTCTCAACGTAATCAGCAGCGGGGTTCGGGTATCCCATACTCACCTCCTATAGTTACTGTATGCGCATACAGTGTTATTAATCGGAGGTTTCGATCAATATGCGGATAGCAAAAAGCCCACCGAAGTGGGCTAGTGTCTTGCTATGTAAGGAGTTTTAATTTCTCGCTTCCTTACGGAAAAGTATGAGTTTCGATGTTGCGAGATTGACGAACATACCAGCAATACTTCCCGCTGCGACGCCTACTACTGGATGTTCTGATACCAACTTGTATGCTGAAACCAGCCAACTATAAAGCCCATAGTTAACAGCACCGCCACCCAGCATTAGCACGAGATACGACAAGAATTCTATACGTGGTTTCATATTAGAGCTCTTTCCTTTAAAGGTAATGCTCCTGTTGAATAGCCACGTAAACAAAACCGCAGAAAGAAAAGAGAAGCACCTGGCGATGTATGGACCCAGACTGTCTATCAGAAGATAAAGCACAGCTGTATCAACCAAAAAACCTAGCCCGCCACTTATGGCGAAGAAAAGCACTTCTCTTATGGCTTTCATCATTTATCTTTACTCATGAATGGAAGAGGTATCCCGAGATATACCAGTCTCTTCATTTCATGTCGCCCTCTGGTAACGTTATCCAGGATTAATCCGCAGACGAAAGAAAGCGCAGCGGCGATCATGATTGATGCTGCCAGCACAGCGGTTGGAAGGCGAGGAACAAGTCCAACTCTGAGAAATTCTATTAGCAGTGGGAATCCAAGAATGACTGATGTCATCGCCATTACCAGAGCGCAAATCCCGAAGAAAGCAAATGGTCGTTCAGTAATGTAGAGCCTTGCGATCATCTTCAGGATTCTGAACCCATCACGATACGTTGAAAGCTTACTTTCTGAGCCTTCAGGTCGAGCACCATATTCTGTCATTACCTCACCGTAAGGCATTCGAAGCTCAAGAGCATGCACTGTAAGTTCTGTTTCAATCTCAAATCCACGAGATATAGCCGGGAATGACTTAACATATCTCCGAGTGAACGCACGGTAACCCGAAAGCATATCAGTGAAGTTACCCCCGAAGATTTTAACAACACTGTTAGTGAGCATGTAGTTACCCCACTGATGCCCTCTTCTATAAGCCTCCCCTGCTATTTCATATTTGGTTTTTCTGCACCCAACTACCATATCAAGATGGTTATCCAAAAGATTATCTACTAAAGAGCGTACCGCGCCAGCTTCATACGTAGCATCGCCATCAACCATAACGTAGATATCTGCTTCCACATCAGCAAACATCCTTCTTACTACATTACCCTTACCTGGTAGTTTAACCGAGATAACTTTTGCACCTGCTGCTGCAGCTACTTGTGCTGTGCGATCACTTGAGTTGTTGTCAAATACATAGATATCAATCTCAGGCATTGCCTCGCGAAAACCATAAACCACAGCTTCTATTGCGGACTCTTCATTGTAACATGGGACAATTAAGGCCACATGTTGACCACGATAGTTCATAACAACCTCGTTATTCTTTCTTATTTTTGATATACAGTAAAACAAATGGCAAGCTTGCTGTTGTTGCTAAAATCGACCAATATGAGTATCTAAAATCTGATGCGACACCTACGAAGAAATACGCAAGAAGGTATAAGAAACTAGACACATTCAATGCCAGAAAAACATCTCTTGCAAAACAAGGCTTTGCAAATAAGCCATATAATGAAAAAAGAAATGATGTGAAAAGCCAGAAACCAGGCTTAAATATGAACGTATCCTTTAATAGATTGGTCGTCATTTCTAAGGTGCGGAACATGCCTGTTTTTTCATATTTAAAACCAAGCGTATTTTCAGCCGTACGATCACCTAATACTAAGTTTGGTGACCACATCAGATAATTAAAGTTTTCATATCGGTGTTTTAAATAAGCGCTAGGTTCTTGATAAATGGCGTTGATCCATTTTTCCATTAGTGAACCATCTGCCCATGCACCTGAATCTTGTACTTTTTTTAGAACGAAACTACATTCACCCCACGCGTAAACATCCCACGCACTTGAATTATAACAAGATGAAATAACCTTGAGTTTTTCTTCGTCATTCCATTTTTCAGCAAAATAGTCTTTATGGGAAAAATTAGATATCCCACCAAGATCAAAAATTATCAATGATTGATAAACACGAGATTTTGCGGCATTTAAAATACCGTAAGTAAATGAGGCGTTTAACAAAATGGTACATAATGGGAAAATTATTAGCACAACCAAAATTCTTTTCCAGCTTGACATCTTAAATTTATTAAAAAGAAGCCAAACCAATGGTAACAAACCAAAAATAGCATTAAACCTCATCATGCTTCCTATTAAAAGCATAATTGCGGCAAGAATTATTAATTTTTTATACCTTACCTTATCCCTTGCAATTATATTGCAAATAACCCCAACTGCGAATAACCAGAACACAGCATGAAGTACATCTTTCCAAATATGGCTGAGTGTACCAACCGTAAAAGGCATAAAGCCAAGAATTAATATTATCAGTGATATTTTTTTATGTTGCTCGGGGATAGAAAATGAAATAAGCAATAAAGCACCCCAATATAGAAAGCAGTCAAGCAATAACATACCAAAAGGCCCTGGCACCCAGTCATTGGTAATTGCCCAGATAAAGCTCATAATTGGTGGATGCCAATCACCAAAAACAAAGCTTGTTGCCTGTTGATATTGATCAATAGCATCACTTGTAACTATACCCGGATAAAATGCTCGCAAAGTAAGCACTATTCCTATAGCAGCCAAAGCTACTTGTGGAATCAATGGTTTGAAATCACGTTTTGATATTAACATTTACGCATCTATTCTTTTAAGCTATAATGAAATTTAGATTATTGATCTTCCCATGTTACATTTACACAAGCAAGACTTACTACAATTAAAGATTTATTATCAGTAACCCCCTGATTTCGGCAAGTACCCCCCTCAAAATACTGTACACAACACCAGTAAATAGCAATTATAATTCTTGAAAATTCTGTAAAAATAGATGAAGTCCACCAAGATTGGCTTAATATCTTAAAAATAAATTAACTATTTAACAATTTTATTACTTACCTTGTGCGCCACTTTCTTGTCCTTAAGGTTGCCTATTTCTTCTGCTTGTATAACTTCCACTCCATAGAGGACCACACAATGAGCATAAAAACATCAATAAAAAACCATAGATTAGGCCAGCGGCCAATGCCTGTAATAAGCGATATAGCTGCGATCATGGCACATAGACGAACGAGGAAATTAGGCACCAAAGCTCTCCTTTGTTTTGGTGCCCATGATAGCACTGCGGTAACGGCTTACGAACCTAAATCAATGGCGCTGTAGCTTAGGTTATAGGTAGCCCAACCAGTTCCCTGATTCATAGCTCCTACAAGGCCGCCGCTCTTAGCAAACACTCCCTCGTATAATCCACTACCTACAATCGAAATGGACACACCCTTGGTTGTTCCTGATGACTGGTAGAAATGCACTTTAAACGGGGCCGTCCCGCTCACTGCGGTAACAGTCCAGGAAGGTACGTTTCCGCCTGACATTTCACCGACCCTGATAGTGGTCCCGTTTCTCTGAATGGCAATACCTGTTTGCCCATCCTCCTTGTAGCAAAGGATCACGCCCGAAAGATCGGCCAACGCCTCGTTTACAGTAAGGCAGCCCACCAGGTTGTCGCCAGAGCTAAACCAGTCAGGCAAAGTTGCGAACTTTGTCGAGAATAGAGATCAAGACGGAGCGGCCTATTGATTACCTGTCAGGCTGTATGCTCTTTTACATTTCTCCGAGTTTTAAAGGCTGCCCATGCATTCCTGAGAAGTCTGTTAGCTGGCATCTCAACTAGCTTAAACGACAAGACGGAAACTGAATCGCCACGGGTTTAACAGACACCTCAGAGTCATTTAAGATGGCTTAAAGAGAGGTGCCCATGAGCGGTAAGCGTTATCCCGAAGAGTTTAAAACTGAAGCGGTCAAACAGGTTGTTGATCGCG